>NZ_JAJVCS010000010.1 GCF_021395205.1 Polynucleobacter sp. IMCC 30228
TCAAACAACAGGCGTAATGACTACTGTTTGGAATCGACCCGATTGGCGCACGACAGATTATTTTTCTTTAGTTGGCCCAGCTAACCAAAGGATATTAATTTCTCAATACCTTAATCCGAATATTTCTTCTTCGACAAGTGTTCTGCAAGCTGCGCTCTATAGTGGCAACTATACCGAAACTGTAGAGTGGGCCAATGCAAGCACAGGTACGACTATTCTTAGGCCGCCACCTAGCGCATATACGCCATCAACTGCTCTAGGATCTCTACCAAATCTTGGATATGGAGGATTAATTTATATGATGGGGAATACGGGGTCAATTTATTTCTATCAGGCTGCAGCCTTAAGTAATTAACTTTAAGGGTATAAGGTCGCACGTTCGAAACGTGCTGGGCAGGCCAAATCTCACTATTTAATACGGTTTCAGCCTGGTCAATTGTGATCTATTGAGTCAATCATGGGTGAGCTCGGCTAGCGTGCCTAATCCAGCCGACTATGGGCAACCCTGCGACTGGCACGAGCTAGGTAGAATTTTGACCCTGGTCGTTTAGTGTCGGTTTGACCCGACAAAAATAATAGTTTTGGTTCAAGTCCTGGTCGGCCCACTAATATAAAAACCCTCACTAGCGATAGTGGGGGTTCGGTTTTTTGAGCGTTACTTTAAGTGACGCTTAGTTAGTCAATGGTTACGTTAGCTGACTTTGCAACCTTACCCCACTTATCAGTCTCATCTTTAACATACTGAATAAAAAGTTTTTGTGTGCTGGGCCCAGTATCAGCCCCTTGGTTGGCCCAGAGAGTTTTAATCTCAGGAGAGTTGAGGGCTTTAGTTGTTGCGACGAAGAGCTTATCTTGAATGGTTTGGGGTGTGCTAGCTGGAACCCAAAATCCATACCAAGATATTGATTCAAATCCGAGTACGCCGGCTTCAGCCATTGTGGGTATTTCTGGAAATGCTGGAGATCTTTGTGGTGACGTAACTGCCAATGGACGAATGGTACCCGCGCGGATATAGGTTGCTGCGCTACCCAGACCCTCAAAGATTAGATCAACTTCACCACTCATGAGGGCAACCATTGCAGGGCCGGATCCCTTATAGGGCACATGTACAAGCGAAGTACCTGTCAATTTATTAAAAATCTCACCAGCAAGATGTCTCGTGGTGCCGTTGCCAGAGGAGCCGTAGTTGACTTTGCCAGGATTACTTTTAGAGTATTGAATTAATTCTTTTACACTTTGAATTGGCAGCTTATTGTTAACAACAAGGACATCTGGAACAAAAGCAACTCCTCTTATTGGAATGAGATCCTTTTCTAGGTTGTACGGTAGATTTTTGTAAATACTCTCGGCAACAGTATGGTGAACGGCACCCATAAAAATGGTGTAGCCATCTGATGGAGATTTAGCCGCTATTGCAGCCCCAATGGTTCCGCCGGCTCCCCCCTTGTTTTCAACAACAACTTGCTGCCCCAACTCTTTTGACAATTGCGCTGCTAAAGGTCTGGCGAAAGTATCAGTGCCACCACCAGGTGGAAAGGGCACTATAAGTTTGATTGATTTATTAGGCCAATCCGACTGGGCAAGCGCTGGCTGTGTAACTGTCAACATGACAATCACTAAAGTGATTAGGCGTATTACGTGCTTTGAAACTAGTACTAGGTTCATTGATGGTCTCCTTGGCCTCATAGCCTAACAATCATTTATTTCAATTTTATGATACTTTTACTGTATATTGTTGACAATATACCATAAAACTGATCTAATGACACAACTAATACGGCGGGAATGAAATGAATCGCACTGAAGAGAAGATTGGCTTAAGTATTCAAAATAGCGCATTTGAGCTATTGCGTGAGCATTCCTTAAGTAATCTAGTTGAAAGAGAGATTGAGCGTCAGATTATTTCCGGGGAGTTAACTTCTGGCGAAAAACTGACAGAGGCGGGAATAGCAAATCAGTTGCGAATATCTAGAGGCCCAGTACGCGAAGCATTACGCTCATTGGAGCAGGCTGGCTTGGTTGTTAATGAGAAAAATCGCGGAATGTCGGTAAGGCAAATCTCGCTTGATGAAGTTGGACATATTTACGAGGTTCGCGCAGCTTTAGATGGGTTAATTGGTAGGCTGGCTGCCGAGCGAATTACAAAGGCGCAATTAAAGAAACTCAAAGAGCTCATTAAGGAGATGAAAGTAGCGGCAGCACAAAATGATTTTGTTGCTTACTTTCCATTGAATATAGCCTTTCATGAACATCTTGCGTTAGCAGCCCACAATCCTGCATTGGTAATGAACTACCGCCGTGTAACGAATGAATTAACTCTATTTCGTAGAGCGACATTTGAAAAAAATGTTTCCAATATTCAGATCTCAACCAAAAATCATGAACAAATAGTGAAGGCTATTGAATCCGGTGATGTAGATTTATCAGAAAAGTTGCTCTTTGATCATGTAATGGATAGTAAAAAGCGTTTATATGAAGCGCTTAATTTAAATAGGTAGGAAGAAATGACTATGAATCAAGACTCCAAGAAGACTCAGGTAGAGGTTAATCAAAAAAAATATGCCTGGCCTATATCGCCAGCAGTCGTGGTATGTATAGATGGAGGCGATCCAGCGTATTTGAAACAATTTCTTGCGGATGGATCAATTCCTAATATTGCAAAATTTATTAAAGAGGGTTTTAGTGTGATTGCTGACGGCACTATGCCTAGCTTTACGTGCCCAAATAATATGTCCATCATCACAGGAACGCCTGCGTCTGCACATGGCATTTCAGGAAACTACTATTTAGATACCAAGACATGGGAGCCGGTTGTCATGACTGGACCAGATTTATTGCGTGGTGACACTATTCTTTCTGGATTTGCAAAAGCTGGAGCTAAGGTTGTTTCAATTACCGCTAAAGATAAACTTAGAAAGCAACTTGGAAAGAATTTAGATTTGAGTAACGGTAGCATTTCTTTTTCTTCAGAGTTTTCTGGTAGTTGCACCATGGCTGAGAATGGCATTGAGAATGTATTAGATCTGGCTGGAATGCCTCAGCCAGACATTTATTCAATGGAGCTTTCTTTGTTTGTGCTAAAGGCTGGCATTCAAATCTTAAAGCGTGACCGGCCTGATTTAATGTATCTATCACTAACTGATTGGGTGCAGCATAAGTTTGCGCCAAATGAAGATGGTGCTCGCATCTTCTATCAAGAACTAGATAAATGCTTTGGAGAGTTGGATACATTGGGGGCGACTATTGCGCTGACTGCAGACCACGGCATGAATGACAAGTCAAATTCTGCTGGAAAGCCAAACGTTATCTGGCTTCAGGATATTTTGGATGCTAAGTTTGGCAAAGGTGATGCTCAGGTTATATGCCCAATTACGGATGCATATGTTGGTCATCACGGCGCATTAGGTGGATTTGTGCGTGTTTGGTGTAGGGGCAAAGCAACCCCAAAAGAGATCATTGAAGTCATTGCAGGTATAGACGGCATTGAACAGGTATTGAATAAAGATAGTGCTTGTAAGCTTTTTGAATTGCCCGCTGATCGTGAGGCAGATGTTGTTGTGATTTCAAGAGCAGATGTCTGCATAGGTTCATCTGCTGCAAATCATGACTTAAAGGGCTTAGAAGGCCATCGCCTAAGAACACATGGTGGCACTTCGGAGGCTAAGGTTCCCATCATTATCAATAAGCCAATGAATGAGGCCTATAAGTTAAAAGCCGCATCTGGAACGTTGAAAAGTTATGAAATATTTGATTATGTATTAAATGGAGTTTAGTCAGCAGACTTCAATGGCCAATGTAAGTGAATACATATTTGTTTAAAGGGTGGCAATGGATCAAACCTCGCTCCTAATCACAACAAACCTTCTTACCTCTTTGATTGCCGGAGGAATTATCGGCATGGAAAGAAGTCTCCATGGTCGCCCGGCAGGATTTAGAACGCATGCCCTAGTTTGCCTTGCATCTAGTTTGCTAATGTCGGTGACCGCATTTCAAAGCATTTGGATAACTGTAGATAACAGCGAGCTATTTAGGACCGATCCAACCCGTATGGCTCAGGGAATTATGACGGGTATTGGCTTTTTAGGGGCGGGTGTTATATTTAAGAAGGGCTTAAATGTTAGGGGCTTAACAACAGCAGCTTCCATTTGGATAACGGCTGCAATTGGTATTCTTTTTGGGATTGGATTTTATTTCCCTGCAATTATCGCAACTGTCTTGGCACTTGTTACCTTGTCATTATTTAGATGGATTGAGGCAAAGATTCCATCACATCACTATGTAAATAATACAATCACCTATTCAAGGGATAAAACACCCAGCCAAATTGTGGTGAAAGAATTGCTTTCTAAACATGGCTTTAAGGTTGAAGGAATTAGTTACCAGTTAATTGGCGATGGGTCATTATTTCAATACAAAATGACGATTAGAACTAATGACTCCAGTAACCTAATAAGGTTATCTGAATGTTTAATTGGCCTGGTGGATGTCAAACATTTTGAAATTTTACCTACAGGCGACTAGACGGCACCCACCTAAGTGCGCGAGCATATGGTGAAGGCATAGTCCAGGGAGTTAGGAAACTAACACAAACCGGAATCCTTTGGTCCCAGGTTCAAGTCCTGGTGGGCCACCATAAAAAGCCCTCACTAGCGATAGTGAGGGTTTGTTCTTTTAAAGCACTTCTAAGGTAATGGTTTATCCTCTCAAATATGCAGGAAAATTTATTGCGATTAAGTATTTGCAAAATGGGGCCGCCTTGGATAGCGCGGCACTAATACGATGACATTATTTTTTAAAAAAACTAGGCATCTCAAGGTTCGCTTAAGGCCCAGTATCGTCTTTTTATTCATCCTATTAGTAGTCCCGATATTTATTTCGATGATTTGGTTTACTTATGCCTCGAATGAAAAAATGATTAGAGAAACTGCTACTAAGCATATTTCTAATCTACAAATTATTACTAATTTAAAAATTAAAGAGCTATTTGGGCCGGTAGAGCTATTGGTTATTTCTACAAGTCAATTAGCCTCAGCCGACCCCGCTTTTTTCGGGGCACCTAAATCGTGGAATTATTTATTAAGTCATTTAAATTCTTCGCCTAATATCTTGAGTGTTGACGTTGGCTTTGAGGATGGCTCATTTCGCTCTGTTCGGAGGGTTAAAGCTGATGATAAATTACAAGGTAAGCCTGTTCCGCCAACAGCAAAATATGCTTTACGATGGATTGATAAGCGCTCCAAAGAGCCAAATGTATATAAGTATGTTTACTTTGATGATAAAAATCAGGAAGTAGGATCTTCTTCAAGTGATGAGCCCTACATTCCTAAGACGCGTGATTGGTATAAGGAGGCTGCAAAAGCTGGAAAGCTGATTATTTCTGAGCCTTATATTAAAAAATCTGGTGCTTCGGGCCTTTCTATCGCAAGTCCATTTTACGTAGATAAAAATATTACTGGGGTAGTTGCAATTGATTTATCTCTTGATTCGATAGGCAAATTTTTAAATGAGCAATTAATTAGTAAAAATGGCTTCAATCTATTGCTTGATGAGCATGGGTTAATAGTTGCGAGTTCAAACCAGAAGGACGCAGCTAAGGAAATTGGTGGAGTATTGAATATGAATCAGATTTATTCAATGACTTCAAAAGTTCCATCAATCGCCATGACTCTTAAGCCAGACAATGTCTTGGCCCCCTTTATTTTTAAAGATCCCACATCACAAGAAGAATTCGTGGGCATCATCACTAGCTTACCTAAGGAATTTGTAAAAAAATGGCTCATCTTGATTGTGACGCCTTTAAATGATTTTGCTGGGCCGCTAAGAGAAAATAATAATCTCATTCTTTTATTGGGTATTCTTGCGGTTTTATTTCAGATTGGGGTAATTTATTTTTTAGCTAATTATATTTCTAGACCTTTAGAGCTTTTAACAAGGGAGATTGAAGCCCTAATTAATTTTAAAACCCATGAGAAATTTAAGATTCGCGAAAATATTACTGAAATTAATACCCTGGCAAATGCAATCACGAAACTAAAAAGCACAATTTCCGCCTTTACCTCTTATGTACCTCGGGACCTCGTCAATGATCTTCTAAGTTCAGGCAAAGCTATTGAGCTAGGTGGTGAGAGTCGTTATCTCACTGTTTTATTCTCAGATTTAAAAGACTTCTCCACGCTATCTGAAATCACACCTTCCAGAGAGCTACTATTACGAGTTTC
>NZ_JAJVCS010000011.1 GCF_021395205.1 Polynucleobacter sp. IMCC 30228
GAGGGTGTCCCATATTTTGTGTAAACGGGGTTCGTTTACTACAGAGGGATTCTCTCCTCATACTTAATACTAAACTGATTTAATGCACCCTTCCAATCTCTGATGGGCATACTCCACTTTTGGCTGATATTGCGTAGGGCCAGATAAAACAATTTCATTAAAGCTTCATCACTGGGGAATGATCCCCGGTTCTTGGTAATTTTCCGTAAACTCATATTGACTGACTCAATGGCGTTGGTGGTGTAAATCACTTTACGGATCTCGGGCGAGTAGTCAAAGAAGGGGGTGAGGCGCTGCCAGTTTCTTCTCCAGCTTTGACCAATGGAAGGATAGTCTTTGTCCCATTTGAGTTCAAACTCCCTTAACTGCTGCTCTGCTTGCTCTACTGTGCCGCTGGCATAAATGGCCTTGAGGTCAGTAGCGACATCTTTACGGAACTTCCAAGAGACATAGTTCAGGCTATAGCGCACCATATGCACAATACACAGTTGTACGGTGGTGTATGGATAGATAGCCTCAATTGCCTCTGGAAACCCTTTTAAGCCATCAACGCAGGCGATGAAGATATCTTGTACGCCCCGGTTCTTGAGTTCGGTAACCACTTGTAGCCAGAACTTCGCCCCTTCGGTTTGTGCAATCCATAAACCCAGTACGTCTTTTTGGCCGGTCATCGTAATGCCAATCGCTAGGTAGACCGCTTTGGCTTTAACCACACCCGAGTCTCTGACTTTGACATGGATACAGTCTAGGTAAATGATGGGGTAAAGCGTATCTAAAGGTCTAGCTTGCCACGCTTTAACTTCTTCGACTACAGCCTCAGTGACAGCTGAGATGAGGGTAGGCGAGACCTCAGCTCCATACATCTCCTCTAAGTGGCTTTGGATTTCTCGAACGGTCATGCCCCTAGCGTATAAGGACAAAATCTTCTCATCAAAACCGGCCCAGCGGGTTTGGTGCTTGGGAATGAGTTGGGGCTCAAAACTACCCTGGCGATCTCTGGGGATCTCAATGGGTAGTTGGCCAAACTCACCCGTTAACGTTTTACGACTCTTGCCATTACGAGCATTGCCGGTAGTATTTTGGATGGGCTGATTTTTATCATGGCCCAGATGGGTGTTCATCTCGGCCTCTAAGGCTTTTTCTACTAGTAGCTTGGTTAATTGCTTAAGTAGGCCATTTTCGCCAATGAGGTCTTCTGGCTTTTGATAGTCTGCCAGCAGGCTATCAATGAGTTCTTGGGGTACTGCTCGTTTTGCTGCTTCGGTCATCATCATTACTCCTATGGAGTGGGCTTTTACCCATTATTAGACCGTTTACACAAAATTTAGTACACCCCC
>NZ_JAJVCS010000012.1 GCF_021395205.1 Polynucleobacter sp. IMCC 30228
TGAACTGCTGTCAATTTAGGTCCACTACTTGAGAGAGTTTTTCCATAGTAAATCATTGCAGTAAAATGGGTTGAGTTTGGATGATTTTGGGTATTTGCACTTGGGGTGCTGGTGGCCTGTAACCTAATGAGCTATGGGGCCGTTCATGGTTGTAATGCTTGACCCATTCCCCAACCACTACCTTAGCTTCTTGTAGGCTGTAAAAGATTTCTCCATCCAGCAAGTTATCTCTAAAAGTCCCGTTAAAGCTCTCACAAAAACCATTCTCCCAAGGACTGCCTGGAGTAATGTAAGCAGTCTTCACTCCAATGCCAGATAACCATTTACGCAACTCTTTGGCAATAAATTCTGGCCCATTATCTGAGCGTATGTGCTCTGGGATGCCGTGAGTAATCATGGCATTGGCTAACTGTTCAATCACTTGGATCGAGCCAATTCTTCTAGCGCAATGGATGGTCAGGCATTTTCTACTGAACTCATCAATCATAGTCAGCATGCGGATCTTGCGACCATAAGCGTCTCTAATGAAGACAAAGTCATAACTCCACACATGGTTGGGGTGAGTCGCTCGCAGGCGCATGCAGCTTCCATCGTTTAGCCAGAGCCTGCCTCTAGGAGGCTGCTTTTGTGGGATCTTCAGGCCTTCTTGCCGCCAGATACGAGCCACCTTGGCAGTGGTAGCTTGGCCCCAACCAGCGCTGCGCATCATGCTGGCAATAAACCGATAACCGTATCTACCGTAGGTGCCGGCCATACGGATGACTTCAGCTCGTAGTGGCTCTTCATCATCTCTGGGCAATGGCATATAGCGATACGCTGCTCTCGATAGCCCCACTAAACTGCAGGCAGTCCGCTCAGAGATGCAATACCGATCCATGAGCAGCTGCGCTGCGTTTTTACGCCTAGTAGGGCTTAGAAGTTTCCCTTAATGACTTCCTTGAGCATCACTTCTCGTAGGGATAGGTCCGCTACGAGTTTCTTAAGTCGGGTATTTTCCTGTTCTAGCTCTTTGTATTTTTTAGCTTGATCTACCTTCATGCCGCCGTACATTTTTCTCCAGCGATAGTAGCTTTGCTCAACCGTGCCTATTTCTTTACAGGCTTGGGCGAGGGTTTTGCCATTACTGGTTAATACATCGATTTGGCGTAACAGGGTGACAATTTGTTCGGGTTTAAGACGTTGACCTTTAGCCATGATTAGCACTCCTTTAGGGTGAAGATTATCAAAAATCCTCTCTTTTGGAGTGGTACTAAAAATCAGGTCAGTTCA
>NZ_JAJVCS010000013.1 GCF_021395205.1 Polynucleobacter sp. IMCC 30228
ATGAAGCAATATGCTGCCGATCCATCAAACAATTATGTGAACTATGCACCTGCTATAGGGGCTCCAGAGCATACTGACTCGATTCACAGTGGCGTGCAACCATGTGCTACTTTTACTGGTTCTTTTAGTGGTTCAAATCGGGCAATCCAGATGACATCGGCCAGTACATGGGGATCGATTCAGTTTATTGTGAATGATGGCCCCACGGGTAGCTATATTATGGGTGGAGGTTTAGCATCTGAAACAACTGGTCAATATGTTGCAAAATTTAATCCCCTAACTGGGCAACAAATTTGGCTTACCTATATTAATGCTGTCAATCCACTACCTGCTGGGCAGTGGAATGCTTTTGGTAGCATGGGAGTGATTGCCGATGGAACAATTATTGCTGCAGCGGGCACAACGATTGTTAAGCTCGATCCATTAACGGGGTCAATATTAAAGTCAGTTCAATTGGGGGTATCACCCACTCTCTCAAGTCCAATTAACGCAAATTTTGACGGCTTATTGATTGCCCCAAATGCAGCTGGTGTCATTTTATTAAAAAGCCAGAATCGACCCATTGGCTGTCCCACTCAGGGAAATCTGGCGATGACCTCATGTCAAGCGCAGTATGGGCTACCACCAAATACAACAGCAGTTGCACTTGATTCCAACTCCCTGCAACTGATTGATTCTATTGTGCTTAATCAGATGGTGGGAACGCGTGGAGTTGTGACAAAGCACAATAATAGAATTTATTGGTATCTAGCTGGATTAAGTAATTTAGAGCGCATTATTGTTAATCCACTCACGAGTCAATTAACTGTTGATACAGCGTGGGTTCCTGCATCCTATTTACTACCTGGGCAAACTGCGGGGGATGCTCCTGCAGTTCTAGGAAACTGGATTATTGCAAACCAAAATGGCGGGGGGTCTGCATTAGTACCCATTACTCCTTTTGCGGTAAGTCAAGATATTAATTTGGATGGGTCTGTTACTTCTGTACGCGCCACCCCTTGGGGAACAACCCTCCCAACAGTCAGTCCAACGGGGGGTTGGAGTGCGTCACTGGGTAGTTTTGGAGTGGATCCAGAAAATAATATGGTTTACGCACAAGATACTTATGAAGGAGTAGTGGGACTTAGCTTAAATCAAACAACAGGCGTAATGACTACTGTTTGGAATCGACCCGATTGGCGCACGACAGATTATTTTTCTTTAGTTGGCCCAGCTAACCAAAGGATATTAATTTCTCAATACCTTAATCCGAATATTTCT
>NZ_JAJVCS010000014.1 GCF_021395205.1 Polynucleobacter sp. IMCC 30228
TAAAAGAACCAGTAAAAGTAGCACATGGTTGCACGCCACTGTGAATCGAGTCAGTATGCTCTGGAGCCCCTATAGCAGGTGCATAGTTCACATAATTGTTTGATGGATCGGCAGCATATTGCTTCATACATCCAACTTCTGTAGCGACGATGGTTGGATCAACAGAAATTCTGCTTGAAGTGCTTGAGCTGCTCCCCTCGCTACAGCTAATTATTTGAGTGGTAGTAAAAATTACAAGAGGTATAAAGAAAAGGCATCTCATGTTCTTGCTCCACGATTAATTTGATGTTCAAAATCTTGGGTGATAGGCTTAGCGAGATACTAAGGCAGATCGAAGAGCTCCACCTAGCAGATTGCATCTTATATTGTTTAATGTCAAATCATTTATGGGCTAATTCGGCCAAATCGAAGGTTACCACCACCCCCGCACTCATGGCAGCAAGGCTTATGCCCATGATTAATGCAAACATCTGCTAGAATCTTGCCTATTCCTCGATAGCTCAGCGGTAGAGCAGCAGACTGTTAATCTGTTGGTCCGTGGTTCGATCCCACGTCGAGGAGCCAAGGTTACGGGGCTCGCTTTTTGTTAGTCAAGAAGTTCAGTTTTAAATCTAAACTATTGCACCTTAGGCACGTCAAAAATAACTGGCAATCTTACTGTAGCACCTGTAAGCTTAGTTGCTAATTCGTTTCTCGCATTTGCAGCTTCAGCTAAATTAGAAAATGTGGCTGAGACAATCTTTAAGTTGTCATAAACTTTAACTGAAACAATTGAAGCTTGATACGGATCGAAAGCTTTCTTGGCTAGATCAGTAGCAATACCTGAAATAAGCACTACTCCATCGCATTTGCCAACCTGCCCACGATCATCGATGACATAGCCACCGCCACCACTACTGGCCGACACAATACGATAGGTTGCCTGACGTGCTGAAATAGATCCTGCTGCACTGATCTTGCGGGTCGGGTCATTCTGATTAGCAGCAGCAA
>NZ_JAJVCS010000015.1 GCF_021395205.1 Polynucleobacter sp. IMCC 30228
ACATTAAACCCGACGATTTCAAATCAAACCAGTAAGGAATTGGTTGATGGACAAACCTCAGCCAGAATTGACTATGGTTGGCAAAAGAACCAAGCCGGAATTTACTATTCGAATTGGTATGGATTTGGACTTGCTGATGCTAGGGCAGCGGTTGAAATGGCTAGGAGTTATACAAACTACAAGTCTTCCGCCTTAGTTCAACCAGAATGGAAAAGTGTTGAGATTATTAGTGCAGTGGAGTACGGAAAAGTCAAAAAGTTGGGGCAATTTAGGACATCAACAGAAGGCGCCATCGATATGGTTCAGCTTCAGATGCAAGCAGTAGGAAGCGCGGAGGTTTGTATGGGCAGCGCTGGTATTTTCTTAAAGTCGCCTCAAGGTACCGTCTCTATTCTAAGCACACCCTACAACATGTTTTATGACGACACAGGCGATCCAAAAGATAAGCGGGACGGTGGCAAGATTAGCTCACAGACTGCTTATGCTTTAGGCTCATATGCGTTTTATGGCGAAAACCCTAAAGGCGATTGGACGGTGTACGCAGTGAGCGGCACACCATTAGCAGATTCCGAATGCGCACCCAATCCACAGCTTGCTATGGAATATCGTATCTATAACGCAGAATAATTCGGGAATTTAATATCATGCACAAAATAATAATAATCGCTACTGCAATTGGTTTGAGTTTTTCTGGCTTGGTTTTTGCTCAAAGTAAATATGAACTAGGCACAAAATTAAGCCCTGCAGAGATTAGTGCCTTAGGTAATTTAAAATCGTTTAGTGTGAGTTCGGGCACATCTACTGCAGCGTCTGCGGTTGCTGCTGCTAATCAGAATGACCCGACCCGCAAGATCAGTGCAGCAGGATCTATTTCAGCACGTCAGGCAACCTATCGTATTGTGTCGGCCAGTAGTGGTGGCGGTGGCTATGTCATCGATGATCG
>NZ_JAJVCS010000016.1 GCF_021395205.1 Polynucleobacter sp. IMCC 30228
TAAGTTCAGGCAAAGCTATTGAGCTAGGTGGTGAGAGTCGTTATCTCACTGTTTTATTCTCAGATTTAAAAGACTTCTCCACGCTATCTGAAATCACACCTTCCAGAGAGCTACTATTACGAGTTTCCTCGTATTTAGAGTTAATGACGTATGCCATTAAGGAAGAGGGCGGAACAATTGATAAATTTATTGGCGATTCAGTCATGGCCTTTTGGGGCGCCCCTTTATTGGATCAAAATCACGCCTACCATGCCTGCGTAGCTGCTTTTAAGACCAAAAGACGCATGGTTTTCTTAAATGAAAAACTAGTCGCAGAAGAAAACCCCCCCTTAGTCGTGCGCATTGGTATTCATTCTGATGCGGTTTTGGTGGGTAATATTGGCTCAGCTGAGCGCTTAAGCTATACCGTCATGGGCGATGGAGTCAATATAGCAGCACGCCTAGAGGGTATCAATAAAGAATTTAATACTGACATATGTATTAGCCACTCCCTCTTTAAGGAGGCCGGTGAAAGATTATGGGTTAGGCCAATTGACCAAATTACCGTCAAAGGCCGTAAGGGCGAGTTAATTATTTATGAATTAATGGGGATTCAGGATGGCGATGCTGAAACCGCCCCAACAGAGATTGAAAAAGAGCTTTGCATCTTTACCAAGAAAGCATTTGATCTCTATATGAATGGCTTATATGTTGAGGCACTAGTCATCTATGAGGATTTGGTGCTTAGGTTTAATGACGGCCTAGC
>NZ_JAJVCS010000001.1 GCF_021395205.1 Polynucleobacter sp. IMCC 30228
TTAGGTTACAGGCCACCAGCACCCCAAGTGCAAATACCCAAAATCATCCAAACTCAACCCATTTTACTGCAATGATTTACTATGGAAAAACTCTCTCAAGTAGTGGACCTAAATTGACAGCAGTTCAAATACAAGTTAAAGTTAAATAGCTTATCAATTTCGTAAAAATTAGTGATAGATTTTTACTCTTTGCATTTAACTGCAATATTAATCCTGCCGTGGTTAAGCCAATAAGTATAATTCCCATTATCCTCAGATCGACAGCACATGCTGTTGCAATAGAGTGCCATATACAATTTAAAGTATTTGGCTGAAAAATATAGCGAATCAATGTGTACGATGCAATAACAACAAATGACAGGAACGCCAAATCTTTTGTGTTATGAAATGCATCTCCGAAAATTCTTGGAGAAACTATGAGAAACAATGTTCCAAGTAATGCAATGGATGAATCTTGATAGCGAAAGAAAAGTATCTTATAAAAAAAAATTAAGCATATGCCAAATAAAATAAAATTAATATAATGCCGAAAATAATATATTTTTTCATCTTGTATTCCCAGAATTTTTACCAGGAATTCAACAGGCAATTCAAATGCTACTCCGTAATCTCTATCTTTCTGTCCCTGAAAAACATCTTCTGCTTTAATATGCCTGTTTTGAGGGTCTATAAATTCGGGTATTTTAAATAAATGGGCAATATAATTTAATGAGGTTTTACCAATTTCCCTTTGCTGTGGCTCGTCAACAGAAATTCCGTAATCTCTGTAAATAAGTGATCCAATAAAAATAAAAAAAATAAAAAAATAAATTGGATAATTTTTTGAAGATAGTAATTTATAGTTGATTTTCATGAACAAATTGCTTATTTTAAAAATTTATAAAGCCTTAAGCGATATTTATTTCTTTATGTAAAATTGATTTAGTCTTCTCTATTATCATATGATATTGAAGTCAATCTAAATTCATTTTTTACCTTTTGAGAACTGTAAATGACGCATACCAATATCTTGATTATTACAGCTTTAGAAAATGAGCTCGACCCCTTACTAGTGCCAAAGCGTTTTCATATAGCCCATACTGGTGCGGGCAAAATTAATGCCGCATTAGGCACCTTTAAAGCAATTCAAACTTTTAAGCCCAAATTGATTATTAACTTTGGAACTGCTGGAAAGATCAATTTACAAAATGCCGAGCTTTCTGGTTTAGTAGAAATTGCCCATGTAGTTCAGCGCGATATGATGGCAGAGCCCCTGGCGCCAAGGGGTCGCATTCCCCTGTCATCTCAACCCTTCATTTTTTCTTCTCAACATGGTTTTGCAATGTGTGGCACCGGTGATAGCTTTGTAACAAGCCCAGATCCCTGGTTATTTGAGCAAAAAATTGATTTGGTTGATATGGAGCTTTTTGGCATCGCCTCAGCGGCTTATGACCAAGAAATTCCTTGGCGGGCTTTTAAATACATTACTGATGACGCAAATGCCTCTGCAGGAAAAGAGTGGACTGACAAAATTGATCACGGGCAGAGCGCTTTTCTGAAGATTTTGGCTGATATTTAATACGGGAGCAAGGTTAAATTCAATTATTTATCAGCAGTTTTATCTTGGATGAAAATGTCGGATAGTAGCTCCAAATCACTCAAATCTGTTTTTTTACCCATTTTACTGGGCCTCATTTTGTTCGGCCTCATGGTAGGACTAAATGCACTAATCCCAAGTAATATTGGCTGGTTATTAAATAAACTCGATCCAGCGCAGCACTTTTTAGGCTGGGATTTTTTTAGAAATTCTCCTTGGGCTCTTCCACTTGGACTAAATCCAAGCTTTGGTCTAGACATCAGTAGCGCTATCGTTTATTCCGATTCGATTCCTTTATTTGCAATACCTTTTAAAGTCTTTGCATCTTTTCTGCCGAGCCCATTTCAATATTTTGGTTTATGGGCTTTGGTCTGCTTTGTTTTGCAGGCTTGGGTCTGTTGGAAATTAATTGAGTTAACCCTAGGAAAAATAGCCCAAGAAAATCCCGCGCTTCATTTTTTTGCTACCGGCTTATTATTTTTATGCCCCTCTTTTCTTTGGCGAATTAATACCCCCGCAGGAATGCACGCCTCTTTACTGGCACACTTTTTTATTTTGGCTAGCTTGTATCTTTTACTTAGTAATGAAACTAAAAATTGCTATAGGTATTGGCTGTTATTACTTTGCGGATCATTGTTAACGCATTTTTATTTGTTTGTGATAGTTGGCCTACTGTGGAGTGCAGACTATTTAGATCGATTGCATAGCCAATTTGCACAACGTAAGCTGAAATGCTTTTTTGAAATTACTTGTGCTCTCCTATTGGTTGGAGCGCTTAGCTGGCTGGTTGGGTATTTTTCCATTGGCGCCTCCTTGAATAGTGAGCGTGGCTATGGCTTTTTTGCCATGAATGTTCTAGGCTTAATCGACCCTAATGGCTGGTCTTATGTATTGCCTAATCTAAGCCCAAAAAATGACTGGGGCGAAGGATTTTCATTTCTTGGCTTAGGAATTATTCTGCTACTACTTTCCTGCATGCACAAACTTTGGTCATTTCGCAATCGGGCGCTCACATTCCTCCAAAGGCACCGTTTTTTAATTGCTTTAATGTGCCTTTTTATCCTGATAGCAATTACTCATCGTATCCACTTAGGTGGACAATTGATTATTTTGTCAATACCAGAGCGGGTCATTAGCGTATTGAATAACCTGCGTTCAGCAGCACGTTTGATGTGGCCAGTGCATTATTTAATTGTTTTAGGTGCCCTTACATTAATTGGTAAGGCGTATCCAAAAAAATGGTCTACTATTTTTTTCGCCCTTTTCTTTTTCATCCAACTTGGCGATACGAGCAAGGCTTGGCTTGTAAACCGGGCACAAATTAATGAAAATTTTTCTCAAGAGCTAGCCTCGCCAAAATTACAAAGCCAATTTTGGCAAGATGCAGCCCATTTTTATCAAAATATTATTGTTGTTCCGGCGATGAATTTACCCCCACATTGGGAGCAATTTGCAGCCTTAGCAGCTCGCTATCATCTTGGTACCAATTCTATCCATGCTGCACGTATTGATCAGCATAAAGAAAGAGTAAGTAATCTAAATTTAGAACGTGTACTTAACTCTGGTAATTTTTCAAAAGATTCGCTTTACATTCTGCAAAATAATGTTGTCATCTCGGCGCTTGGCAATTTAGGTGGGAATAATCTGCTGGCCAAAGTAAATGGTTTTAATGTACTTGCGCCTAACTGGGTCTCTTGTCACTTTTGTCAAGCGCTACCCCCCGCTGAAATATTAACCAAATCACAATTTCTAGAACTGAATGGCAGGCCCTTTACTTTCTCAGAAAAAAATTCTCGAGCTCCATATTATTTAAGAAGCGGCTGGGCTTTGCCAGAGGAATGGGGTGTTTGGTCCAATGGAAAAAAAGCGGTGTTAAATTTATTGATACCGTCTGCTACTAGCAAGTCCTTGACCTTGCATTACAAAGCATTTGTTAACCCTATTACGCATCCCCAGCTTGATTTTGATGTATTTATTAATGAAAAATGGTTTCAAAAATATAGAATCTCTCAATTTGAAGATAACCTACTCAAACTTGATTTAAATAAAGCCATGCACTCAGAAAAATACTTATCGATTGAGTTTAGAGTTTCAAATCCAGTCAAACCCGCTGTGCTTGGTTACAACAATGCTGACCACCGTGACTTAGGCATCGGGTTAACAACTGCTGTATTTGAATAAACTACGGTATTAATCTGCTTTTACCTCAATTTTTGTCTTTTTTACTATTTAAAAGGACTTAGATTAAATAATTACTTATTAAAATCAATGACTTATTGATTTATGTCTGTTTGATTTACTTAATAGCTATTTAGAAGTTAGTTAATTTTAACTATCAAGACCATACAAAAATACGATTTCACTACCTCAGAATATCTCCATAATGAACGTCTGGTAATACCAAAATACCTTCAGCAATTGAGGGTTTTGGACTTAACCCCAGAAATTAATTGTTTATTTTTTAGGAGTAATACGATGGCTAAAACTGTAAAAGGCACTAAGACAGAACAGTCTTTAAAAGAAGCATTTGCTGGCGAATCGCAAGCAAACCGCCGTTATTTGTATTTCGCAAACATGTCTGACATTGCTGGAGCAAATGATGTTGCTGCAGTATTTCGTTCGACTGCAGAAGGTGAAACTGGTCATGCCCATGGTCACATGGAATATTTGATCGATGGTGGCGCTGGTGACCCAGGTACTGGCATGCCCGCTAAAACGGTTGAAGATGTTCTTAAAGCAGCGGTTGCAGGCGAAACCCATGAGTACACTGATATGTACCCAGGCATGGCTAAAACAGCTCGTGAAGAAGGCTTTGATGAAATTGCTGACTGGTTTGAAACTTTAGCTAAAGCTGAACGTAGCCACGCTAATAAGTTCGCTAAGACCTTAGAAGCCCATTTAGCAAACGCCTAATTTGCTTTAGTTTTTTGTTACACGCATTACCAGCCGCCTGAGGTCTTGCTTGGGCGGCTTTTTTATTTCTACTCTAAGGCTTGTAAAATTAATCAATTCACCTTGCTGGAATTGCTGCTGTCTAGACCGTGACCCCAACTAATTAAGCAGCTATTGCTAAATGAGCAATAAAGCCAGAGCGACTTTCGCCTGCAGATTTGGCTTTTGCGTCTAACCTTGCTAATACTCTTTTGGGCAAGGTTATATTGATTCGTTCAATTTCATCTGAAAGTAGCGCTGGGTCAATTTCTGCTATAGCCCAAATCCACCCCTTAAATTCTTTTTTCTTTTGCAGCTCAGTAATAGAGCTTGGGTTGGGAATTGCTTGGCCAGCATCAAGCGCACACTCGATCCAGAGCTCGATAGCCTCTTTAGTATTTTCAATTGCTTCATCAACCCCTGAGTCGGCAGCCGAAAAACAACCAGGCAGATCGGGCACTACTACACCCCATGCAGTTTTTTTATCCCCCGCC
This sequence comes from Polynucleobacter sp. IMCC 30228, assembly GCF_021395205.1. Lineage (GTDB taxonomy): Bacteria > Pseudomonadota > Gammaproteobacteria > Burkholderiales > Burkholderiaceae > Polynucleobacter. The sequence goes on from NZ_JAJVCS010000001.1 coordinate 5,002, forward strand.
TCTATTGCAATTGGATATTTCATTTTTAGTACTCCTATCATTTCAAGCTTGCTTGCTTCAACAGCTTTTGCACTAATCCCATACCAAGATCTTTTTTTGGGTGTGGCACACTGATGTGCCCCCATTTACATGGGTGAATAAAAATATGATGAGATCCTTTAATTCCCCTTAAGACCCAGCCATTTTCAATTAACTGCTTAATTAATTCTTTGCTCTTCATTAGCAAATTATAAATACACACTATACACACTTTTATAAAAGGTGTATTGATATACTCCGCCAACCCCCAATAAAAAAGGCCCCACTTAAAAGTGAAGCCTTTTTATTACGCTAATGAACTATCAAACAAGGCCGCAAGGGCCCTCTTAATTAAGCCTTCTTGGCGTGTGCGCTACACCAGCCTTTGGCTGTTACTTGCTTACCAGCAAATAAAGTACAGCCACCTGCTGCAGCACCAGCTTTACCTTGATACAGGGCACAGTTAGCACAATTTTGGCCGGCGACAAACTTAGGAAACTTAGCCTTGTCTACCTTGGCAGCATCTTCAACATAGCCGAGTGCAACTGCTTGGGGATCGGTTGGCGAAACCATGGCTTGCGCTTGAACACCATTGCTTAATGCCAAGCTAGCAGCGCCTGCTGCGGACAAAATCATAAATTGACGACGATTGGTTTTCATGCGAGCTCCATTGGGTTAAGAATTTCAACCGTGATCATAAATCACAAGTTGCTCATCCTAAATGAAGCTTCCATCTTATTGATTTAATTCACTATTTTCTTGAGAACGGTTCTCAATTCAATTTCTATCGCTGACTTAACTTACGACTTACGTTGCACTAAGGCTAAGAATTCACGACGGAGGTTGGAGTCTTTTAGAAATGAGCCGCGCATAACGCTATTAATCATTTTGGAATCGGGATCTTTTACTCCGCGCCACTGCATACAGAAATGATCGGCTTCCATCACTACTGCTAAGCCCGTGGGCTTAATTTTCTTTTCTAGAAGGTCGGCTAACTCTACTACCGCCTCTTCCTGAATTTGGGGTCGGCACATGACCCATTCAGTAATGCGTGAGTATTTTGAGAGGCCAATGAGGGCACTATCTTTATCGGGCAAAACGCCAATCCAAATTTTGCCCATGATGGGACATAAATGATGTGAGCATGCACTCCGAACGGTAATAGGGCCAATGATCATTAACTCATTGAGATGGGTAATATTGGGAAACTTGGTGAGCTCGGGTTGGCTGACATAGCGGCCATTGAAAACTTCATTGACAAACATCTTTGCCACTCGAAAGCTCGTATTACGCGTATTGTGATCACTTTCAGTATCGATCACTAAACTCTCGAGTACGCCTTGCATCTTCTGCGCCACTTCATCTACTAAACCCTCGAGATCGCCTGGCTTAATAAATTCCGCAATATTGTCGTTCGCATGAAAACGCGCTTTTTGCGCTTGGATACGGCGCCGTATTACTGTTGATAAAGGTATGCCATCTTCACTAGTGGCTTTCTTTAGGGAAGGTACTTTCTTTGCTACGAGAGTCTTTTTAATCGGCATCACTTCTTTCTGGTTTCTATTTTTATCTCTAAACTAATTCTGTTTTTGTTTGCGCCCTCTTTTTTGGAACGATTTAAATCTGCAAAAATATTGCCAATATACTCATCAATCCTAAAGTCCACGCAACGGTTCTCAGGGTTGGCCAATCGGCCAAGTAACACAGCACATACAAACAACGGGCAATGACAAATGCTACAGCGAAAAGATCAATTCTGCCTTGAGGCGCATGGGTAAAGGACGCGATGATGACTGCAGCAAAAAATAGGGGCAAGGATTCAAAGGTATTGGCTTGAGCTGCATTAGCACGCGCCCGAAATCCGGTTTGTTTAGCCAGCCATTCGCGCGGGCGGCTATTGTCGTAACCATCGAAGCCTTTTTTGGCAATTCCAGCACAAACGATGGGCAGAATTCCCATAAATAAAATACATGCAAATGCAATGGTCATTGCTTCATCTCCTTTTTATTTTTTTAGGTTTATTTTTTCTTACCAATGCGAGTTTCACTGCCATTCATTAAGTTCTGAATATTGCTGCGATGGCGCCAAATTAATAGGCCACACAGGATTACCAGGGCTAGCGCTACGGGATGAAAACCAAATAGGAAAACATAGTAGAACGGTGCAAATAATGCGGCAGCAATAGCTGCTAATGAAGAATATCGGGTGAAGAAAGCCACGATTAGCCAAGTACTTAAGGTAGCCAAACCTAAGAAGAAATGAATACCAAATAAGATACCGCAGGCTGTGGCTACGCCCTTACCACCCCTAAAGCCATGAAAGAGGGGGAATAAATGTCCCAAGAAAACCGCGATGATGACAGCACATAAAACCCACTCTTGCGAATCCGCAGGTGCTGCGCTCATGACCATCCGCGCAATCACAACCGCCAACCAACCCTTTAAGGCATCGCCGAGCAAAGTAAAAAAAGCCGCTTTTTTATTGCCCGTACGCAACACATTGGTTGCACCAGGATTTTTTGATCCATAGGTATAGGGATCGGGCAAAGCCATGCACTTACTCACCACCACCGCAAAGGAGATGGAGCCCAATAAATAAGCGCCCAGAATCAATAAAAAGGAAATTAACATACCGCTATCTTAAACAAGAGGCACGTTTTGAGCTTAAAAGTGAAAAACCGTACCGAAGTTTTTCTGCTTTTAAGCTCAAAACTGCTGGCGATGAAGTGAATTAGGCTAACCCCGAGGATGATGCTGTTGATGGATCGATTTGAGGCGCTCTCGAGCTACATGGGTGTAAATCTGCGTAGTTGAGATGTCAGCATGGCCCAGTAAAAGTTGTACGACCCGTAAATCGGCTCCATGGTTCAGTAAGTGAGTCGCAAACGCATGACGCAAAGTATGTGGTGATAAGGCAATGGGAATATTGGCAATCAGCGCATAACGCTTAATTAGGGCCCAAAAGGCTTGGCGGGTCAGGCCGCTTCCAGTATGGCGCCCGACAAAGACTTCATTACAGTTTTTACCTTCCAACAAAGGCACGCGCGCTTCGGCGAGATAACGTTTAAGCCATAAACCAGCCTCTGCACCAAATGGCACCAAGCGTTCTTTACCGCCCTTGCCATTCACAATGCGTACCACGCCCTCATTTAAGCCCAATGCAATCGTTTTGAGTGTGACGATTTCTGATACGCGTAAACCGCTGGCATACATCAATTCAAGCATGGTGCGATCGCGTAAGCCCAAGGGGGTGTCAACATTCGGTGCGTTGAGCAAGGCCACAATCTGCGCTTCACTTAAAGTTTTTGGAAAGCGCTGGGCCTGCTTAGCTGCACGCAACTTCATGCATGGGTCGCTCTTCACCAGATTGAGGCGCAAAGCATGGCGATAAAAGCGCTTAAACACCGTAAGGCGGCGATTTGCAGTGGTCGCTTTATCAGCGCGCCGATGGGCAATATAGGCGGTGAGTTCTTGTTCGCTCGCTGCGTATAAATCGGTCGATGAATGCGCTTGCAACCATTGTGCCAAGAGTAATAAATCCCGGCGATAGGCGGCTAAACTATTTGCTGCTAAACCATCTTCTAACCAACAAGCATCACAGAAGCGTTCTATTGCTTCCGTATTACTGGGAACCAACGCGCCCGAATTATTCACTGCAGTTCATCTGCGAAGTTCATCTTCGAAGTTAATCGCGAAAGTTATTAAAGCCTAAAGGTGATTCAGGTACATCTTTGCGCAGCATGGCCATCACCTCTTGCAAATCATCACGCTTGCCGCCCGTGACACGCACTGCATCGCCCTGAATACTAGCCTGCACTTTAATCTTACTGTCTTTAATAATACGTACTACTTTCTTGGCTAACTCGGCGGCAATGCCCTTTTGAATTTTCATGGTTTGCTTACGCTTATCACTGCCAATGGTTTCGAGTTTGTCATCTTTGAGGTAACGGACATCGACATTCCGTTTAGCCATTTTTCCGTACAAGACATCACGTACTTGGCCCAACTTAAAGTCATCATCGGCGTACAGCACAATTTGTTCTTCCTTTTGCTCTACCCGTGAATCAGAGCCCTTAAAATCGAAGCGGTTGGTAATTTCTTTATTGGCTTGCTCGAGGGCATTTTTGAGCTCAACCATATCGGGTTCACAAACAACATCAAATGAGGGCATGACTAACTCCTTTATTTGGCAAAATTTTTAAATAATTCTGTTAACGAATAAGATTGTGGCATGAACTCGACTCAAACTACCGGCCTAAACTGGGATGCCGGCTTACCCATACTGCGCAATACCCAATTGAGGGAGCGAAATTCCCTTGGTTTTGCTGCCACTGCTGAATTGAGTTGTGTTATTCGCTCTGCCGAGCAAATTCCCCTGCTGATGAGTACTGTTCTATCAACTAGCATGCCTTGGCGGGTTTTGGGAGGAGGCAGCAATGTGGTCTTACCTGCACATTTACCGGGCATAACCCTCTTGATGGAGATTAGTGGCCAAGCGCTTATTTCCAACGATCAGACTACGACCCAAATTCGGGTCGGTGCGGGTGTGAATTGGCATGAATTTGTTACTTGGTCTGTAGAGCAAGGTTTACCAGGACTAGAAAACCTCGCATTAATTCCAGGCACAACGGGTGCTGCACCGATCCAAAATATTGGCGCTTATGGGGTTGAAGTTAGCGACTTGATTCAATCGATCACTGCCTTTGACTGCACTGCCCAACAAGTTGTTGAGCTTACGCCTGCGGCTTGTCAGTTTGCTTATCGCGATAGTCTTTTTAAACGTCATCCACAGCGTTACATTATTTCTGCGGTAACCTTTTCATTACCCAACGCGTGGGCGCCACAATTGCAGTATGCCGATTTAACGAATTTCTTTTCTTCACAAAAAAATCTGCCAAGCCCGACTGCAATTTTTGACGCCGTCTGCACTATTCGGCAAAAAAAATTACCTGACCCAAAAGTAATTGGTAATGTGGGCAGCTTCTTTAAAAACCCCACAGTTAGCCAAACTCAATTGACCCAATTATTTAATACTTTCCCTAAGATGATTGCTTATCCGCAGAGCAATGGCTCGCATAAACTCGCGGCGGGATGGTTGATTGAGCAGTGCGGTTTTAAGGGGGCACAGAGGGGCGCTGTTGGCGTCTTCGAGAAACAAGCCTTGGTTCTAGTTAATCTCGGTAAGGGCACTGCTACAGAGCTCCTAACCCTAGCAAGCGAGATTCAATCAGCAGTGCAAGATCGCTTTGGCGTTTTGCTGGAGATTGAGCCTGTTCGAATGTAGTTGGGGGAAGTGGATCGAATAAATCAGTATTGCCTCTTTCAACCCAGCTTGCTAGATATTTAAATATGGCATAATATGGCATATATTGCCATTTATTTTATTAAAATGACCCTGAATATTTCACTTCCTATTGAGCTTGAGAACCGCGTGCGAGATCATGTTGCCTCAGGTATGTACAGCTCCGCAAGCGAAGTAATTAGAGAGGCGTTGCGCTTATTTGAATCCCTGCAGTCTACGCAACAACTTAAACTAGAGGCGCTCAAGCTTGATTTAGCAAAAGGCTTGGCTGATGTTGAAGCAAATAGAGTTGTGAGCCTAGATATTCAAAGTATTAAAGCTAGGGGTCGCGCCGCATTAAAAGCTAAAGGCTCTGTTTGACGAGAGAAGTTTGCTTTACTGTTAGCGCAGATGTTGATTTGGTTGAACTCTGGATCTACCTCGCTAAAAAAAATTTATCTGTGGCAAATAAGGCGCTTGAAATTATTGCTCGTGAAACGCAAACCTTGCGTGTATTTCCATTCATGGGTAGGCTGAGGCCAGATATTAAAGATGGTATTCGCAGTTGGCCATCTGAAACAAAATATATTTTCTTTTACTTATTTGACCACCGCTTACTCAAAATTGTTCGTGTTTTGCACCACACTAGAGACAGCACTAAAGTTGAATTTAATGAAACTACAAATAGCCTGGGAACAATTGAATAAATCGGTTGCGCTTGCCCCTATTCACAATCGAAAACAATACGCAAAGATGGTTCAGTTGGCTGACCTTCTCACCGATGTCATTGGTCATACAAAAAAACATCCGCTAATTGATTTATTAGAAATTATTGCTGAACTGATCCGTGTTTATGATGCCGAACATTTCGCTGTACCTAATGCAAGTCCACGGGCTGTATTGACTCTTTTGATGAAAGAGCATGGGCTCTCACAAGCCGATCTTCCCGAGGTTGGCAATCAAAGCGTGATATCAATGCTGCTTTCTGGTGCCCGCAATCCTAATATAAGACAAATTCGGGCTCTATCAAAACGTTTTGCCGTGCCAGCAACCGTCTTTTTTTAAACCTTAGAGCGGCTTCACGGCCCCCAAGACAATTTCTGCCTCGCCTTCAGCAAGTCGCACTTGAAGCGTTTCTTGGGGCCTTAATTCATCTGGATTACGCACCGCATGAGTTTGCTCACCCATCCCCCGCATGATGACCGCATAGCCCCGCTCAAGCGTGCGCTGGGGGTTAAGCGCTTCTAGCTGGGCGCCCAAATGGGTTTGGCCCTGTTGCCAACTTTCTATTCGCACTAACCACGATTGACTTAAGCGTTGCCGTAAAAACGTTAATTGCTCGCGCATCCGTTCAGGGTTAGGCAAGGCATGATTCAAACGTAAGGCCAATTGATCTAAGGTTTGTGCTTCGCGCTCAAGCCGCAAGGTCAGCCTTTGCAGTAAGGCTTGCTGAAAACTGGCTAACTCGCTGAGTAATTGATCGCGGCGAGGCGCGGCTAGCTCGGCGGCGCCAGTGGGTGTTGGCGCCCGAACATCTGCAACAAAATCTGCGATAGTGAAATCGGTTTCGTGACCAACCCCACTCACTACGGGAATGGTGGAGTCGGCAAGCGCATAGGCCAATTGCTCGTCATTAAAAGCCCAAAGATCTTCGATGCTACCGCCGCCCCGCACTAACAAAATAACATCAACTTCAGCTTCTACATTGGCCGCTTTTAAGGCGGCAATGATTCCAGCGGGGGCTTCGGGCCCCTGCACAAGAGTGGGATAAATCACAATGGGAATATGCGGTGCACGCCGCGCTAAAGTACTGAGCACATCTTTTAGTGCCGCTGCTTGTGGTGAAGTGATGATGCCAATGGCGCGGGGATGAGTCGGAATTGCTTGTTTAGCTTCTTCGGCAAATAAACCTGCTTTCGCCAATTTTTCTTTTAATTTAAGAAAAGCTTCGTAAAGACCACCTAAGCCTGCTTTGCGCATCACTTGCACAGTCAGTTGCACATCACCTCGTGGAACATACAAACCTAAGCTGGCACCCACTTCAACCAAATCACCAGATTGGGGCATAAAGCCCACTTGACCATTGCGTCCCCGAAACATCACACAACGAATTTGACCCTCTTCATCCTTTAATGAGAAGTACCAATGCCCGCTGTCATATGCCTTGAAATTGGATATCTCCCCGCTAACCCATACTGTATCGAAATGCTCTTGTAAGGATTCAGCAATTGCGCGGTTAAGCTCGCCAACGGTGAGTACTGACCTTGATATTTCCGACATATTTATTATTCTATTCAATCAAAATGGGGCTTCTAGGGTGATTTTTTGTGCTTCTTTTGTAATACATATCCACAGGTGGAAAATTTCTTACTGCCAAGTATTGAAAGTAAACACTAACTTACCCAAAGCGTGGCATAAAACAGACATATTTTTTGTAACTCATTGATTTAATTCAATAAATATTGCTATTTTTACCTTACTGAAAATTGATAAATTAATCACTTTACCGAAAAATCAATCACTTAGCTTGGCCCCTTAAAAAAGTTTTGCACAGAGTTATCCACAGGCTTGACTCGTACTTTCCGTTTAGTTTGCTAAAGTACTGAAAGTCTATGTATACCATCTTACTTGCAGCCGGTTGGCCCATTTGGCCTCTTTTAGCAGTCTCTATTTTTGGCCTAGCCATTCTGATTGAGCGAAGCTGGTATTTACGTAAAAAACGGGTTTTGCCGCCGCGGGTTTTGCAGGAAGCCTTCGAACTAGGTTTGCAGGTAAACCAGAGTGTCGCTGGCAAGCAATCAAATCCCCATTTCGCCGATTTGATTCGCGCAATTGCAAATTCTTCACCTGTAGGTTCGCTCTTGGCGTGCGCTCTGGCAGAAAAGATGGCGGGTCAGCCCGCTAACGATGCCCTAGAAGAGCTTCAGGCCACCGCTGAGGCAGTTTGGCTGAAGCTAGACCGTTACTTAGGTGCACTCGCAACCATCGCCACCGTAGCACCCTTGCTCGGCTTATTTGGCACAGTCGTGGGCATGATTGAAATCTTTGGCAGTCAAGGAAGTGCTGTTGGTAACCCATTACAACTAGCGCATGGTATTTCGGTGGCACTTTACAACACTGCCTTTGGTTTATTAATTGCCATTCCCGCTTTAGCTGCTTGGCGGCTCTTACGCTCAATGGCCGATCAACGCCAACGCGAGTGTGAAGAATTTACCCGCCAATTATTTAAAAAACTCTACCCCGCCGCTAATGATGAATAAAAATCAAGCTAGCGTTGGACGTTTTTCTTTAAGAAAAAATCACGGCCTGTTTCTTAGTCGGACTTCTGCTGGCGCCACTACACCCCCAGAAATTAATTTAATTCCATTTATTGATGTCTTACTGGTTATTTTAATTTTCTTAATGATCTCGACGACTTTTACACGCTTTCAAGAATTGGCCATCGCCTTACCAAACGCAAGTACTACTGATTCTGCAAATCAAAGTCAGCAAATTCATTTAGCAGTAAGTCGCGATGGACGCTATGCGCTAAATGGGCGCATCGTTAGTACTGAGCAGCTCAGCAACGCTTTAGCGCAGCTGGCCATTGCTAAGCCTGCTGGTACTAACTCTAGCGATACTAAGTCAGCCCTGCAAGTAAGCATTGATGCTGATGCCCGTGCATCTCATCAGGCCGTGATGACAGCGCTAGAAGCTGCCCGTGATGCCAATTTAAGTAATATTGTTTTTACTAGCCAAACCAAATAAGTAGATGCTGCCTAAGATATGCTGACCATATGCTAACGGCGCCACAATTTTGGGATAACCGCAATTTATTCAGCCGCTTGCTGAGTTATGCGCTCTGGCCACTAGCGCTCATCTACGGTTGGTTCTTAAGTTTACGCAACGTAGCTCAAGATTTCAATTTTGCTAAAGCTGCGCCGGTGCCAATCATCATCGTTGGTAATCTTCGGGTGGGTGGCACAGGCAAAACCCCAATTGTGATTGCGCTTGCGCTACAACTGAAGGCGCTGGGCTGGCACCCCGGGATTATTAGTCGGGGATATTTAAGTGCCGACAGTAAGAAAAAGTCTACCCACTACCATGCCACAAAATTGCGGGAAGCGATCGAAGTAACGCCACGCTCTGATCCTGCAATAGTTGGCGATGAACCGGTTTTGATTGCGCAAAAAACCCATGGCACCATTCCCCTTTGGGTTCAGGCAAATCGGCGTAAAAGTATTGCCGCATTGCTCAATAAAAATCCTCAGGTCAATGTGATCATTAGTGATGATGGCCTGCAGAATTTTGGCCTCCCGCGTTGGCCTGCCCGTGAAGGCGGTCGAGATATTGAATTAGTGGTGCGTGATAGCCGTGGCGAAGGGAATGGTTTTTTATTACCCGCGGGCCCACTGCGCGAATCTGCTCTGCGTGAACGCGATGCCACGCTCATGACTAGTGTCGAAATTGATAGCGCTACTGACCCTAATTATTTTTTAGAACAGCGGGCGGTTTATCTCTCGCCTGAAATAGGCTTAGCTTATAGTTTGAATGATCATTCTTTGCAATATTCATTGGCAGAAATTGCGCAAATGTTTGCTCCCACAACGATCGTTGCTATAGCTGCCCTCGGTAACCCCAGTCGCTTTTTTGCTTGCTTAAATGAACATGGTCTTGAACCACGGTGCATTGCCTTACCTGATCACAGTAGTTACTCGAGTGAGTTTTTTGCTGAAATAAAGGCCGAGTGTATTTTAATTACTGAAAAGGATGCCGTAAAATGTCGACATATTGTTGATGAACGCATTTGGGTGGTGCCGATGAAAGTTACCCTGTCAACTGATTTTATGACCTGGGTCATCTCGATTATTTCTCGTCCTGATCCGCGCCTGAAATAACATCACTATTAACTTAATATGAATGTGTAACTGGATAAGGAAAAGACATAATGGATAAACGCTTATTAGATGTTTTGGTTTGCCCCTTGTGCAAAGGTCCACTGCATTTCGATGCCAGTAAAAAAGAGTTGATTTGTAAGGTCGATAAATTAGCCTACCCAATTCGAGATGACATTCCCGTGATGCTAGTCGATGAAGCGCGCAGCCTGACGCCTGACGAAATCTTTTCTTAATTACTCTTTACTTCTTCGCCCTGAACACAAGATGAGTTCAACTGCCCCATTAAATGAATTCATTGTGCTCATTCCAGCTCGTCTTGATTCAACCCGCTTGCCGCGTAAACCACTAGCTGATATTGCAGGTAAGCCCATGGTGGTAAGAGTGGCAGAGCAAGCCAGAAAATCGCTAGCCAAAAAAGTTATCGTTGCCACTGACTCTACAGAAATACAAGCAGCCTGCGCCTTACATCAAATTGAGTGTGTGATGACGCGAGCAGATCATTTAACTGGCACCGATCGCTTAGCCGAGGTGGCCCAATTGCTTGCACTGAAACCCAATGATGTGGTGGTGAATGTACAAGGCGATGAACCTTTAATTCCGCCTGCATTAATTAATCAAGTAGCGCTCACTCTCCTAACGCATTCACACGCTGCAATTGCGACTGCTGCAGTGGCAATTGCAGACGCTAATGAAATTGCCAGTCCTCATGTTGTTAAGGTGGTGCTGAATCAGGCTGGTGAGGCTCTGTATTTTTCACGCTCAGCCATCCCATTTTGCCGTGATGTCTCAGCAGAGAGCGCTAAACTAGCTTCCCCCAAGCCAACTTACCACCGCCACTTAGGCATCTACGCCTATCGGGCCAACTTTCTTTTGGCTTATGCGCAATTAAGCGCTGCCCCCCCTGAAATAGCTGAATCACTTGAGCAGCTACGGGCTTTATGGCATGGCTATCCAATACAAGTCTGTATTGCTAATGAAGCCCCGCCCGCTGGCGTTGATACCCCCGAAGATCTCGAGCTGGTGAGGGCCATCTGGCAATAGGCGCAACACCACGACCGCCCACAACCCTAATTTAAGGACAATATCGGGAAAATCCTTAGCTCAGCCCAGCGTTAAGCAGGAAAAAATACAGGACAATCACGTTTTATATCCATTTTTGTCGGTTTGAGGGGAATAACAATGCGTTTAATACTGTTGGGCGCGCCAGGCGCTGGCAAAGGCACTCAAGCCCAATTCATTTGCAAGCAATTTGCCATTCCACAAATTTCAACGGGTGATATGTTGCGCGCTGCTGTCAAGGCAGGCACGGAACTAGGTATAGCTGCTAAAAAAATTATGGACTCCGGTGGCCTTGTTTCGGATGACATCATTATTGGTCTAGTAAAAGATCGCTTAACTCAGCCCGATTGTTCACAGGGCTATTTATTCGATGGTTTTCCGCGCACCATTCCCCAAGCCCAAGCGATGAAAGACGCGGGCGTTCCCATCGACTATGTATTAGAAATTGATGTGCCTTTTGCAGCCATTATTGAACGAATGAGCGGTCGGCGTGTGCATCCTGCTTCGGGGCGCACTTATCACCTCACATTTAATCCACCCAAGATTGCTGGTAAAGACGATGTCACTGGCGAGCCGCTAATTCAGCGGGATGATGATCAAGAAGAAACCGTGCGCAAACGTCTGCAGGTGTATAACGACCAAACTCGGCCCCTCGTCGATTACTATTTCAACTGGTCAAATACCCCCGACCCTCAAGCTAAAGTAAAGGCGCCAGCCTACCGCAAAGTCAGCGGCACGGGAAGTGTTGACACTATTACAAAAGAAATTTTTAAAGCGCTTCAATAATTTTTTCGCGCCTTTATCGGTTTGAACATATTCACCCAATCTAAAATTTTATTGGGTAAGTATTACCCATTCTTTGTGTTTGCTGGCCTGGGATTTTTTGGCTACTTAATGCCATCCATCAATTGGTTTACCGCAACGCCTGGTGACTTAATCGATGGAAGATTTAATAGCGTCATCCTAGAGCATTTTTATCACTGGATTACCGGCCGTCAACAAGACCTATGGAGTCCAAGCTTCTTTTATCCCAATTTGGATGTGCTGGCTTTTAGTGATAATCATTTTGGGAATGCCTTTATTTATGCGCTGCTGCGTATTTTAGGTTTATCACGAGAAGTCGCATTTAGTGCTTGGTATGTCAGCGGCTGCTTGCTGAATTTTCTAGTGACCTACATTGTGCTGAGAAAACTGCATTTCTCGGTATTTGCAGCGAGTGCTGGGGCTTTTGTTTTTGCTTATTTTCTACCAGCAATCATTCAGGCGGGTCATGCGCAATTAACCTATCGCTTTGCGATACCGCTAGCATTTTATGCATTGTGGAATTTCATTTACAAGCGCCAGATTAGTGCCTTAGGGCTATTATTTCTTTGGATCTGCGTGCAATTTTATTGTTCGATTTATTTGGGTGTATTTCTGGTTTATCTCCTTCTTGCCGCTTCTATTGCCGCGCTTATTCTTCAACACAAAAATTTATTCAAGGACTTAAAACGCTCATGGCTTGATTTAACCAAGCCCCGCAAAATTTTCCTTAGCGCCTTAGCGATTGCCAGCTCCATCAGCTTTATTTTATTGCTTGAAAAATATCAGCAAGTAGCTTCGTTATATGGATTTACAGGTAATGTAGTGGAAGTAAAGCATATGCTGCCCAGATTAGAAAGTTATCTGATTGCTGATAACTCAAGCTTCAGCTCATTTGTTGGAAGCTGGTTTAATCAAATTCCCCTCTATCGACATGAGCATCAATTATTCATTGGTATTGGGGTTGCACTGATATTTTTTATCGGCTGTTGTATTCCTTGGTTTAATTACTTTGGCATCAATAGGCCTTATGCTAAGGATCAAAATGCAATTGGTAAGCTGGCATTTTTTTCATTATTAATTCTTTTTTTATCAACCCTGCAGTATGGCGTTGGTGGTGGGCAACTAACAAGCCCTTACGAGTACTTATTCTCTATTCCAGGAATCTTATCAATTAGAGCTGTCACTAGATTGATTCTGGTTCAAGGCTTACCCATCGCTATTCTGGTGGCTTTAGCTTGCGAAACTTTAATCAGCAGTCTTAATAAAAATAATTATTTTTGGCGTGCAGCTGGCATTGCTATTGTGGCAGCGCTACTGAGTCTAGAAGTTATCTTTTTTGATCATGTTAAAACACCAAATGCAATTTGGACTGAGCGCTTAAATAGACTATCCGTCCTTTTGCCTAAGCCCATTCCAGCAGGGAGTGTTTTATTTGTCGATAACAGCGGTAAGGAAACGTGGTATTTTGCCGAAGTTGATGCCATGGTTCTGGCACAAGATTTGGGCATACCAACCATTAATGGTTATTCGGGAAAATTTCCGCCTGGGCATGACCATCAATCCCCAAATTCATGTATTCCTTATATGGCCCGAGTGCAAGACTATGGTAAATTTCACCATCTAACTGAAGCGTCTACGAATGAATTAATGACTCATATTATTCAAATACCCCCTTCAACCTGCGTCAAGGTAAATTGATTTAATTCTTATTGTTCTCAATGCGCCTATCTGTCATTATTCCTTGCTACAACGAGCTCAATACAATTGATACCATCATTGATGCCGTCAATGCTGCACCTTATCCTGATAAAGAAATTATCATCGTGGACGATTGCTCCACTGATGGCACACGCGATAAATTAAAACAGGAAATAGAAAATTCGGGTCGAGTTAGCAAAGTGCTTTATCACGCTGTGAATCAAGGTAAAGGCGCTGCTTTACGTAGTGGAATACAAGCGGCAACAGGTGATTTAGTCATCATTCAAGATGCAGATATGGAATATGACCCTAATGAATATCCAAGACTGGTTGAACCAATCTTAACAAATCGGGCCGACGTGGTATTTGGTTCTCGTTTTTTAGGTGGCGATGCGCACCGCGTACTGTATTTTTGGCATCGCGTTGGCAATGGTTTCCTAACCCTAATGTCAAATATGTTTACCAATTTGAATTTAACGGATATGGAAACCTGCTACAAAGTGTTTCGCCGCGAAATTATTCAAAGCATCAAGATCGAAGAAAATCGCTTTGGTTTTGAGCCTGAAATTACCGCTAAAGTAGCAAAGTTAAAATGCCGAATTTTTGAAGTCGGCATTTCTTACTACGGACGCACTTATGATGAGGGTAAGAAAATTGGCTGGCGCGATGGTGTAAGAGCAATTTACTGCATCGTTAAATACAGCTAAGCACCGAAACCCTCCCTTGCGGCCGCTTAACTACTCTTAGTAAAAGAACAATGCCATAAAAGCTAGGTATTTCCTTTGCTAAAGAAAAAGTTCCGAAGGCTTTTTCGAGTAAAGGAAATACTTGGCTTATTACTTGCCTTTTTCAAACAAAGGTAGCAAAAACCAGCCCAAGCTTATTTATAGCAACAGTAGTAAAGAGCCTATTTAAGCTCTTTTAAGGCGCTTTCAAACGACTCAATATCGGCAAAACTGCGATATACCGAAGCAAACCGAATATAGGCCACCTTATCAAGGCGTTTAAGTTCGCGCATCACCAACTCACCGACGCGCTCACTCGGAATTTCTTTTTCACCTAAGCTTAAGAGTTTTTCTTCAATACGACCCACTGCCTCATCGACTGCGTCGGCCGAAACAGGGCGCTTACGTAAGGCTAAACGAATCGAGCTAATTAATTTATCGTGGCTATATTCAACTCGACTACCATTTTTCTTCACAATTGCGGGCAGAGTTAGCTCAGCACGCTCATAGGTTGTAAAACGTTTATCGCAAGAAGCGCAACGCCGACGGCGGCGAATCGAATCGCCCTCGTCGGACTCACGCGTATCCATTACCTGAGTATCGTCACCATGACAGAATGGACAGCGCACGCTGGATTTCTGTTTTTAGCTGTAAACCGGAAAGCGCTTAGTCAACTCGCTTACTTGAGCCTTCACTTTCGCAATGTTGGCTGGATCATTGGGGTTATCCAATAAATCCGCAATCATATAGCCTACTTGTTTGGCTTCAGCCTCTTTAAAACCGCGGGTTGTCATCGCTGGAGAACCTAAGCGAATACCACTCGTCACCATAGGTTTTTCAGGATCGTTTGGTATGCCATTTTTATTGACGGTAATGTGGGCTTCGCCCAAAATACGCTCAGCCTCTTTACCGGTCATTTTCTTAGCACGTAAATCAACCAACATCACGTGTGCTTCTGTGCCACCAGAAACAATGCGCAGACCGCGCTCGGTTAAGGCAGCAGCCAAGGCTTTGGCATTCGCAATCACTTGCTTTTGATACTGTTTGAAACTCGGCTCAAGCGCCTCTTTGAAAGCCGTTGCTTTGCCAGCAATGACGTGCATTAAGGGGCCGCCCTGTAGGCCTGGAAAGACCGCGGAGTTAATGGCCTTCTCATGCTCAGCCTTCATTAAAATAATGCCACCACGGGGGCCACGTAAGCTTTTATGGGTAGTTGAAGTAACCACATCTGCATGCGGCACAGGATTTGGATATTCACCGGCGGCGATTAAGCCCGCATAGTGCGCCATATCAACCATAAATATTGCGCCAATTTCTTTGGCTATTTTTGCAAAGCGGGCAAAATCAATTTTGAGTGAATAAGCAGAAGCACCAGCAATAATTAACTTCGGTTTATGCTCGCGCGCTAACCGCTCCATTTGCTCATAGTCGATAACTTCGTTTTTATCTAAACCATAAGCTATTGGGTTAAACCATTTACCACTTAAATTTAAAGCCATGCCATGGGTTAAGTGCCCACCTTCTGCCAAACTCATACCCATAAAGGTATCGCCAGGTTTTAAGAAAGCTAAAAATACCGCTTGATTCGCCGAAGCACCACAATGCGGTTGCACGTTAGCAGCCTCTGCACCAAATAAAGCTTTTACACGATCGATGGCTAATTGCTCGGCCACATCGACAAATTCACATCCGCCGTAATAACGTTTGCCGGGATAGCCCTCGGCATACTTGTTCGTTAACTGCGAACCTTGTGCCTGCATTACTGCTGGAGATGTGTAATTTTCCGAGGCGATTAATTCAATATGCTCTTCCTGACGGCGATTTTCATTTTCAATGCTAGCCCATAATTCGGGGTCGGTTTTGGCTAAAGTATTTTGACGGTCAAACATGTACAGCTCCTATCGTATTTTTGGGCTTATTTATTCTGCTGATTTATTCTACTGACTTCTCACCTAACTTATTATGCATAGCATTTAGTGGCATTTGGTTTTAGCGATAAAATCACCCTACATCATACAAAAAGCCTATGAATTCAGCTCAAGACCTCTCGATTCTCTCTCTCGTCCTTAATGCCAGCCTGCTGGTGCAGTGCGTTATGGCCTTATTAATGGTGATGTCAATTGCGTCTTGGGCCATCATTTTTAAGAAAAGTTCGATTTTGCGCGCTGTGCGCAAAGATACTGAACGCTTTGAACGGGATTTTTGGTCTGGCGGCGATCTCAATACCCTCCTTGAGTCTGCCCAGAGAACCACCCATAGCGCTGCTGTTCTTGAGCGTATTTTTGCGGCAGGAATGCAAGAGTTCTTGAAAGCCCGTGAAATTGATGCTGCACGTCGTGCCATGAAAGCCGCCTACCAACGTGAAATGGACCGTCTGGAGGCCAATTTACCCTTCTTAGCTTCAGTCGGCTCAGTTTCACCCTATATTGGCTTGTTTGGCACAGTTTGGGGCATCATGCATGCTTTCCGGGGCTTAGCTAATGTGCAACAAGCCACCTTGGCAGCTGTGGCCCCTGGAATTGCTGAAGCCTTAGTGGCAACTGCAATAGGTCTATTTGCAGCCATTCCTGCGGTCATTGCCTACAACAGCAATGCCACTGATATCGATCGTCTCTCAATTCATTTTGAAACTTTCATTGAAGAGTTCACTAATATTTTGCAGCGCCAAGCAGGTCGTTAAGATTAATTAGGCGATCAATCACGATGGCGCAATCAACCCGCTCTTCTTTTCGCTCTTCCCGTCGGCGGGTGATGTCGGAAATTAATGTCGTGCCTTACATCGACGTGATGCTGGTCTTGTTGGTTATTTTTATGGTGACTGCTTCAGCCGTCAATCCAGGCATTGTGAATTTACCAACGGTAGGGGGGGCTAAAACCCAACCCTTACCACCGATCTTTTTAAATATTGATGCCAAAGAAAATATTACCGTGCGCTCCGAGGGCTCACCCACTCAATCACTAACAGCACTTGAGCTTGGCACTTTTGCTCGCACTCAAGCAGAAAAATCAGTTGACCAAGCTGTTGTACTTGCAGCAGATAAATCGGTTAAATATGAAGTGGTAATGGATGTCATGGCTAAGCTAAAAGAAAATGGTGTGAAGCGAGTTGGTCTAGCTGTAAAGAGCCAATAAACCTAAGCCAGATGAATGCAATCATGAATTCATGGACGCCTAATGAGTAGCACGCAAAATTGGACTGCGCCACGGTTTCCCTTTCATGGTTCGCCAGAATCACGGCCCAAGAAAATTCCCAAAGAAAAATCGGGGAGCGCAATTACCCTCTCATTAATTGTGCATTTAGCTTTATTGGCCTTACTAACCTTTGGCATTAGTTGGCGGAGTAGCACTCCTGCTGGCGTTGAAGTTGAATTATGGGATGCCACTTTACCTACCCCAGTAATTGACGAGCCTGCCCCTAAACTCGATCTAAAAATTGACAATGCAGATATTGCCCTCAAGAAAAATAAAGTGATTCCACCAAAGGTGGAGCCCAAAGTGGTGAAACCTGCGCCACCCTTGCCTCCAAAGGCTAAAGAGGCGCCTAAAGAGACGCCTAAGGCCGCAAAGCCTGCACCGGCTCCACCCCCACCTGCAGCTAAAGCCAATCCCGCTACTGACAAAGCCCGCGCTGATCAATTAGCGCGCTTGAAAGCGGCTGCTGGCGCCGAAGGCGGTAGCGGCGGTAAAGTCGGCAGTGGCGTTGGCGCTGGAGGTAATGCGCCTGCGGGCTATGCGGATAAGGTACGGCGCAAAGTGAAGCCCTTCATTGTGTTTAATCCAGAAGTGGTGGTGGGTAACCCTGCGGTGGTGATTGAGATTGAACTCGCTCCTGACGGTGCGATTTTAAATCGTAATATTGCCTCATCGAGCGGTGATACCAATTGGGACCGTGCGGTTTTACTTGCCCTCGATCGCGCCCAAAGCCTGCCAAAGGATGACAATGGTTTAATACCAATGCGCCAATTGAAATTAACCTTTAAACCCAAGGATTAAATTAATGTCTTACTTGCAACTTCATTTATATTCATGCCGCGTTTTAGTTTCATTCTTCTTAGTTACATGCACGCTAAGCTTGAGCTCAATTGCTTCTGCGCAAATGAATATTGAAATTACTGGGGTTGGTCAAGCGCTCTATCCCATTGCCGTGATGCGTTTTCAAAATGAGGCTAAGTTACCAACTAGCGTGACCGATATTATTCGGCAAGATTTAGCTCGAAGTGGTTATTTTAAAAATACCGAGAACGGCAATGCAACTGAAAGCGACGAAGGCACGCCCAATTACAAAACTTGGGCAGCACGTGGCGCTGATGCTTTAGTAGTTGGTTCGGTTGAACAAAAAAGTGCTACTAATTTTGAAATCCGTTATAAATTATTTGATATTCGTAAATCGCAAAGCCTCAATGGCTTAGTGCTCACTGCTAGTACCGATAATTTACGGCAAGTAGCGCACAAAATTGCCGATGATATTATTTTTAAATTACTCGGTGAACGCGGCATTTTTTCTACCAACCTTTCTTATGTGATTAAAGATGGCAAACGCTATCGCTTGGTCATTTCCGATGCGGATGGACAAAATATTCGTAATGCGCTCAATAGTGCAGAGCCGATCATCTCGCCAGCGTGGTCGCCTGATGGTAAGCGGGTTGCGTATGTGTCCTTTGAAGATCGCAAACCCGTGATTTACATTCATGAGTTGGCTACCGGCAAGCGTATTTCTCTCTCGAACCAAAAGGGCAATAACAGTGCCCCCGCTTGGTCGCCTGATGGCAAAAAAGTTGCGCTCGCTTTATCGCGGGATGGCAATACCCAAATTTATCTCATCAATGCTGATGGCTCTGGCTTACGTCGCCTGACGCGGGGTAGCACGATTGATACGGAACCACAATTTTCACCCGATGGTCGCTTTATCTATTTCACCAGCGATCGTGGCGGTAATCCGCAGATTTATCGCATGAGTGCTGAGGGTGAAGGGTCTGAAGGAGCCAAGCGAATTAGTTTTAAGCAGGCTTTTGTGACTTCGCCACGCATTTCTCCTGATGGTAAAAACCTGGTGTTCATTGCCAATGGTGGTAGCGGCTTTAAAGTACATCTCATGAATTTGGCGACTGGCGAAACGGTGGCGCTCACCGATACCGTCAACGATGAATCACCCTCCTTTGCTGCCAATGGCCGTTATGTGCTGTATTCCACGCGGGTAGGTGCTCGCCGAGTTCTGGCTGCAGTATCGATTGATGGTAACTCCAAGCAAATCTTAAGTATTCCCGGTGCCGATGTCCGCCAACCCTCTTGGGGACCCTTCATGGACTAAAAGCGAGGCTGAGGCGGGAGCAAGGCATAATATTGTTATCAAATTAATAAAGTTACGTACTATTACCTCTTCTCGATTTAATAAGGAATTCAACATGCAACTACTCTCCATTTTTAATCGCCGCGCAGTTGGCTTGGCTTTATTTGGTTTGGCAGCCCTACTTGCAGCCTGTTCTTCAGGTGTAAAGCTTGACGATGTCGATGGCGCAAAAGATACCAGCTCCTTTGGATCGCAACCTTGGAATGATCCTAAGAGCCCTCTCTTTGAGAAAAGCGTTTACTTTGACTTTGATGAGTACAACGTTTCCCCGAGCAAATATCAAAAAATGCTGATGGCACATGCAAATTACCTTAAACAAAATACTGCCCAAAAAATTATTATTCAGGGTAATACCGATGATCGTGGCACTACAGAGTACAACCTGGCTTTAGGCCAACGTCGCTCAGATGCGGTTCGCAAACAACTCGCTTTATTGGGTGTAGGCGATGGCCAAATGGAAGCCGTGAGCTTTGGTAAAGAAAAGCCGAAGGCCGATGGCAATAATGAAGCTGCTTGGGCAGAAAATCGCCGTGCTGATATTGTCTACATCACGAAGTGAGTTACACATCGCTAAAGCGCTCAGGAAAGTAGTTTTTCTGAGCGCGCTTGCGCTAACTGCAATCGGCACTACTAGTTTTATGCCGAGTGCTTGGGCTTTGTTTGAAGATGATGATGCGCGTAAGGCAATTCTCGATTTACGGAAAACACTTACCGCGACCCAAAGCGCGACGGCAGAACTACAAAATCAACTAGAAAAAGTGAAGGCCGATAATGCCCAATTGCGGGGCCGGCTAGAGACACTTGAAAAACAAACAGAAGAGTTGCTAACTAAACAAAAAACTTATTATCAAGATTTAGATTCGCGCTTAGGTCATTTTGAACCCCGCACAGTTGAAGTGGAAGGCATTACTGGCACTGTACAGCCTGGCGAAAAGAAACAGTACGAGGACGCCTTAAAAGCCTTTCAGGGTGGTCAACTCAAAAAAGCCGATGCTGAGTTTAATGCCTTTATTCGCAAATATCCTGCTAGCCCCTATTCACCTTTAACCCTGTTTTGGTTGGGTAATACCAAATATGCTTTGCAAGATTACCCTGGCGCAATTGCGCAATTACAAGCTTTTGTGAAACGTTTTCCAAAACAGTCGCGGGTTCCTGCTGCAATGCTAACCATTGCTAACTGCCAAGCAGAAAGTGGCAATAAGGCTGCAGCCCGCAAAACCTTGAATGAGATCATCGCTAACTATCCTGATAGTGACGCAGCGAATCAGGCGCAAAAATCGCTTGGCGCAGTAAAATAAGTTCGCTGTATTTTTTAAGTTGCTGTCATGAGATTTCCTGCATCCTATTTACCGCCTCGAAGCAAGCTTGCGCCAGCGGTCATCTTATTTTCTGGTGGCCTCGACTCCACCACCTTGCTAGCCTTAGCTAAAGAATTAGGTTATGCACCGTATGCTTTATCCGTTACGTATGGACAAAAACATTCCTCTGAAATTCATGCGGCTAAACGCATTGCAGTTGAAATGGGGGTGGAACGCCATGAGGTCATCGACATTAACCTCACGCGCTTTGGCGGCTCGGCGTTAACTGATCACAACTTAGCGGTTCCCACTACCCCAGGTCCTGCGAATGAAATTCCCATTACCTATGTGCCAGCCCGCAATACCATTTTGCTTTCCTTGGCGCTCGGTTGGGCAGAAGCCTTAGGCGGTCTGGATATTTTTTATGGGGCTAATTCAGTTGACTACTCGGGCTACCCCGATTGCCGTCCAGAGTATGTTCAATCGTTTGAACTCATGGCTAATTTAGCCACCAAGGCGGGGGTTGAGTCGCACACTGCAGCAACCCGTTTTCGAGTGCATGCGCCCATTATTCATTTAAGTAAAGCGGAGATCATTAGCCTTGGTTTATCGTTGGGTATTGATTACGCTAAAACCGTCTCGTGTTATCAAGCTAATAGTGATGGTGAAGCCTGCGGAGTTTGCGAGTCATGCCGTTTACGGAAAATCGGTTTCGCTCAAGCTGGGGTTGTTGACCCAACGCGCTATTCCATTTAAGTGCTTGGCGACTTCTGACTCAGAATACGCGCCACATAGCGCGCAATTAAATCGACTTCAAGATTGACTTGATCACCAACTTTTAGCGCTGCTAAAGTGGTATTTTGCAAAGTATGCGGAATAATATTGATCTCAAATATGCATACTGCTTGCTTAACTTCTATTAAGTCTGCGCTTGTTGCTTCACTGACGCTATTAACAGTGAGTGAAACACCGTTGACCACGATAGACCCTTTGTAAGCTAAAAATTGTGCCAGCTCGGCAGGCGCGGCAATACGTAATAACCAAGAGGTATCTTTGCTTCCTGCTTCAGCAAAGTGAATCACTCGCCCAAAGCCATCAACATGGCCGCTTACGAGGTGACCACCTAAGCGGTCGCTTAAGCGCAAGGCTTTTTCTAAATTAACCGAACCAACTGTTGCTAAGCCAACTGTTTTATTCAATGACTCACGCGAAATATCGACTATAAAACCTGCTTGGTTAACTTGCGTGACCGTCATGCAAGCACCTTGAATGGCAATACTATCGCCAACGATGACGTCATCTACATAATTTGGTGGGGTTGCAATGCCGAGTTGCAAACCATCGCCTTGCGGGGTAATGGTTTGAATTTGACCAATAGCAGAAATAATTCCTGTAAACATAAGTAAGATTAATTCATTTTCATCAGGCGTAGACGTAAATCAGGATAAAAAAGGGTTTGGTCGATGATGCGCCAATCGTTACCCATTAGGTCTTGAGATAAATGGGTAGGTGGATCGACTTGCGCCATGCCTAGGCCCTCACCTAAAAAGCGTGGGGCTAAATAGAGCAGAAGCTCATTCACACAATCCTCGCGCAGTAATGAGCCATTGAGCTTAAAGCCAGCCTCAACATGAATCTCATTCATGGCATATTTAGTCGCGAGTATAGAAAATAATTTAGTGAGATCAACTTTTCCACCTGTGTTGGGTATGGCAATTAACTCCACACCGCGCGCTGTAAGTTCAGCCGCTTTTTGCTGTTGTTCATGAGAGTTGGCTGCGGCATAAACGATCATGACGCCGCTCGCCTCGGTAGTGAAGATTTGTGCATTTAGCGGTATGGCCAAATGGGAATCGATAATTATTTTTATGGGTTGACGAGTCGTGTTCACGTCACGTACATTGAGGCGCGGGTCATCCTCGATTACTGTGCCTACACCAGTCAAGATAGCGCATGCTTGGGCGCGCCAATGGTGCCCATCTGCCCTAGCTAAGGGACCTGTGATCCACTGACTCTCCCCTGAAGGCAAAGCAGTTTTACCATCTAGACTAGCGGCCATTTTCATGCGGACCCAAGGCAGGCCTTGGCACATACGCCTAATAAAACCCGGGTTTAATGCTCGTGCTTCTGCCTCAAGCAAGCCCATTTGTACAACGATGCCAGCCGCCCTTAATTGTTGAATTCCTTGACCTGAAACTAATGGATTAGGGTCGCTCATAGCAATACTGACTTTGGCAACCTTAGCAGCGATTAAAGCCTCGACACAGGGCGCTGTTCTACCCGTATGGCTGCAAGGCTCAAGCGTCACGTAGACAGTAGCCCCCTGTGGATTATGGCCTTGGGTACGTGCATCTTTTAAAGCCTCGATTTCTGCATGTGGCCCCCCAACCGCCTGGGTATGACCGACGCCAATACACTGACCTTCCTTAACAATGACGCAGCCCACCCTTGGGTTAGGGTTAGACAAATACAGCGCCTGCTGCGCCTGCTCTATAGCAAGGTGCATGAATTGGGTATCTTCTGCGGTAAATAACATGGTGCTATTTTCCCTCTTTTTGCTATCACCCCACTGAAGCCATCCTCGCCAGTGAATAAGGAGCTAATTAGTGACAGCCGCGAGCGTCTTGCTTGGGGTTACAAAGGCGCCAGCGTCCGCCGCTAGCCAAAATTAGGTGCTTTTCTAATGTCGGGGCTTTGCGGTGCGTCATGACTAAGCGGTTAGCCACAAAACCCCCTGATTGGGTTCGCGCCGCTCCCGCCGCATTAAAAACGATTTGCTTACGCCCCGTTTGTGGATCGGCAAATTGCTGCCCTGTCTTATTCGTGAGTGAATGAATCACTACCGGATCAAGGCTAGCTTGTTGTAACCACACTTGTGTTTTACAACCCTGGACTTTACATACGGACTCTACTTGCCATCCGCCATTCCAATCCGCTTCATTGCGTGGCCGAATGCGCACTGCACTTCCCGAATGAAGCGCTTGCTGTCGTGCAAAGTGAGCATGCTGAATAAATCGCATTGCGAGGGTATCGAGCTCGCGTTGATACAACTGTTCCTGTAGCCGCGGTACAGCCATTGTTGCGGCAATAGCCACAATGAACACCACTGCCATCATCTCGAGCAAACTAGCACCCTGCTGTTGAGTAAATAAACTCTGCATTGGTTTACGCCTAATGAGTTAATTAATAAAGATTTCGCGCCAATTGTGGCGCTCAATTTCTGCTGTAGCATGCTTTAACAACACCGTAGTTTGTAAGCTGACGTTTGACTTGGCGGCTGGCACACCCTCGAAAGGTAGGGTAGTTACTTCAACCCATGTGCTGATGATTTTGGGTTGCAAGGACTTTTTCTCAGTAATATGCTGCCGCACTAAAGCCTCGCAAACTCGTCCGGGGCTCACTTCAATTTCAATTGATTCGCCAGCATTAATTGCGGTAATGCCTACCTCTGCACTGAACAACCCTTGCTCACAGGCCTGCAGACTAGCTTCTGTCGCCATAAACTCGGCCTGTTGTAAGCTGGCAGTTTGCGTTATCTTTAGCTCCATTGCTAATAAGCGCTCAAGCGTGCCGATCGACCAACTTAAGACCAACACAAGACTTAAAATTGCTGCAATGATCAAGGTGCATTGCGGCGCGCAAAAGTACGTGCCAGCGTTTTTTTATTCAAGGTAAGCTCAACCTGAATTTTCTGTGGGGCAATTTCATGAAAGCGAATTTGTTCTATCCCAGTCATTAAGGTAGTTTTTTGAGCGCGCCCTTGGCGATCGAATGACTCGCACATCAAAGAACCGGCAAATCGGGAATGACGACCGCTAGCAGAGGAGCTATTCTGAGTTTGACGATCTAATGAAAATCCTAAACGAACGAGGCCTTGTTGAGTGCGTTCGCCAGTTAAGGGATTGCCACTGCAATCGTAATCGACTTCAGCGCCCGCTTTTTTAGAAGCGTGGCGCTGCAAGCCATGATGGATGATCAATTCATCGGATGTATTGAACCCAACCGCTTTACGAATCGTGAGGGGATTTAGGGTTGTAGCTGAAGATTTTTTAATGGGTTCTGCAAGCGGGTCGCGGTAACCGGCCATACGGATGGCTCGGCCCATTAAAGTAAACATGCGGTCTTGATCGGCTAGCTCGAGTGTGGCCCGTTCTAGCTGACTTTGTTTGATTAAAACCGTACTCGTTATTTTGAGCATGGGCGCTAAGACCATCGTGCCAATGCCCAAGCCCACGATACATTCGAGTAAATTCATGGGTTTTTTCTCCCCCTGCTAGCCTGACTTGTTGGCTGACTGCTTGAGGACTTGATTGGGGTGGTTGGGTGTTTAGCACTAGCCTTTATTTGCATTTCATATGCGCTAGCCTGTGCCCATTGCTTGGTTTTATTGTCCTGCAAATGAAGGTGCTGCCCCTGTAAACGCTGGTAAATATCAACCAACCCAAGACCACTGCTCACGACGATGGTCATGGCAATTAAGGCTTCAAAGAGAATAAATCCATGATTAGAGCGGTTTTTCATGTCCCCTATCGTGCTCGCTTAAGGCGGTCTGCACTATCCGTTGCAAGCCATTTCGCTGTAGGAAAAGCTGGAATTGGCAGGGTAAAGCGCCGCGAAAATGTCCCTCAGCTTAAAATGGCTGTCTATGTCTGATAAAGAACTGAAGTCGTTAGCCCCAATTCAAGAAATCATTGCCGATCTGCGGGCAGGCAAGATGATTATTTTGGTGGACGAAGAAGATCGTGAAAACGAAGGCGATTTAGTTTTAGCTGCCGACCATGTTTGTGCAGAAGCCATTAACTTTATGGCCAAGCATGGGCGTGGCTTGATTTGTCTAACCCTAACGCGCGAGCGCTGTCAGCAACTCAATTTACCCTTGATGGTGCGTGACAATGGCACGGCACTTGGCACTAACTTCACGATCTCGATTGAGGCCGCCTCTGGTGTAACTACCGGTATTTCCGCAGCTGATCGGGCCCGTACGATTCAAGTAGCGGTAGCCCCGCATGCCAAACCGGATGACTTAGTCCAGCCTGGTCATATTTTTCCGCTCATGGCACAACCCGGTGGCGTCCTTATTCGTTCAGGACATACCGAAGCGGGTTGTGATTTAGCCTTATTGGCTGGCGGTTCGCCAAGCGCTGTGATCTGCGAAATTATGAAAGATGATGGCAGTATGGCGCGGCTGCCAGATTTAATGGTCTTTGCCAATGAGCATGGTCTAAAAATTGGCAGTATTGCTGACCTGATTCAGTATCGTAGTCAAAATGAAAGTATTGTGGTGCGCGAAGGAAGTCGCGAATTTAATACACCGTGGGGAAATTTTCATGGCGTGGTGTATCGCGATCGGCCGAGTTCAGCCATTCACCTGGCACTCGTCAAGGGCACTCCCACTGAAGATCAAGAAACCTTGGTGCGCGTTCATGAACCAGCCACCGTGCTTGACTTTCTGGATACAGTTGCTTCTACCCATTCATGGCCCCTAGCTAAAGCCTTAGAAAAATTAGCGGCTGCCCCAGTTGGTGTAGCAGTACTGTTAAATGTGGCGGGTGTTTCTGCGCCAAATGATGCGAGTTGGCTGGCGCGTTTTGTTCAATTGACGAATACCCAACCCAATAAAGCCCTGCAGCGTAAACCCGACTTTCGTAGCTATGGTATTGGCGCGCAAATTTTAAAAGACTTGCAAGTTGGCAAAATGCGCTTATTAGGCAATCCCGGCCCTACTCCGAGTTTGTCGGGCTACAAGCTTGAAATTACTGGGCATACGCCCTTTGTAGAATAAATTACAGGATCGGTAAAACTATGTCAAATCATGCTCCCGGTGTGCAGGTTTTAGAGGCCGATCTGAACGGCGAAGGGATGCGCATAGCCATCGTGCAAGCGCGCTTTAATCAAGAACATGGCGCAGCCCTCGCCGAATTTTGTATTCGTGAGCTATTGCAATTAGGGGTTGATCAACAAGATATTCATTTGGTCACTGTGCCTGGTGCCTTAGAAATTCCGTTTGCTTTACAACGTTTAGCTGAAACAGACACCTTTGATGGCCTTGTTGCTTTGGGCGCAGTTATTCGCGGCGAAACCTATCACTTTGAATTAGTCGCGAATGAATCAGCTGCAGGTATTAGTCGGGTTTGCTTAGAATCTGGTTTGCCAATTGCAAACGGCGTACTCACCTGTGATAACGATGATCAGGCCACCCAACGCACGGCCAGCAAAGGGGCCGACTGTGCACGTGCAGTAGTCGAAATGGCCAATTTAGCCTTAGCCCTGACGCCCGATTTAGATATTGAAATGCATCACCTCGAAGAATCTAAATAATGGCTGTGCAGCAGAAAGTAATTAAGCGCTCACTTACGCCCAGACGACGGGCTCGTGAGTATGCCCTACAGGGCATTTACCAATCGCTGGTAATGCGGCGTGCTGGAAGTCTGCCCGATGTGCAAGTCATTGCCTTGCAATTGGCTGAAGATCCCGCGTTTACACGCTGTAACCTAGATTTATTTGAGGGGATTTTTCGTGGCGTTTTGCTGCGGGTAGATGCCTTAGAAAGCCTCATTACCCCTGCCCTCGATCGCCCGATTAATGAGCTCTCACCAGTTGAGCATGCCGCACTTTTAATTGGTACTTATGAGTTAGCGGATGACCCAAGCGTACCGTATAAAGTTGCGATTAATGAGGCAGTTGAGCTCGCCAAGATTTTTGGTGGTACCGATGGACATAAGTATGTGAATGGTGTGCTCGACTTGTTAGCAAAATCATTGCGCAGTGCTGAAACTCAAGCCGTCTAAAAACCAATACTGGGTAGGTTTGAATTAAATACTGGCGTAGCGTTTGCCGCGTGCGGCGTTGCGTAACTGCTCACGCTCACTCAGCACTCGTCCGGTATAACTCGATTCGCCACTTGCAGCATTGGGACTACCCAAGTAACTACGTAAACCCGCTTCGAGTGAACCAGCTTTAGCAATACATGCTTTTAAGATTAACGCGCCTACACGAATGTTGGCTTCTGGAAGAAAGGCGGCTGCTTTACCGCCAAAGGGCTCAAATTTTTCTTGATGAAGATTCGTTAACACCTGCATCAGGCCTTGTGCACCCGCTTTACTTTGAGCGTTTGGATCAAAACTAGATTCAATTGCCATCACTGCGAGCAATAAAGTGGGGTCTAAATTCACTTCTTTGGCTACTTGCAGGGCCTCGTTTATATAACTGAGGCTCTCGCTTGGAGTAATGCGGTACTTATCGACTAAATATTGTGAAACGACTTTGCGCTCTTGTTCCGACTTCAGCGAATGACGATCAACCGCTTCGATATCCACTAAATGACTGGGAATAGCTGCTGCTAGACCAGCTATTGATGGAGTCTCTGTGGCCGCAGGATAGCTTGCGGGCGATAAATGGGCCTCTGCCTGAGTATCGTCACGCTGACCAACTTGGTCTTTGTAGCTGGTAAACCAAGCTTGTGACCCGTCGAGACCTTGAGGGCTATACAACAGATCACGCGCTATACCAGGCACTAAAAGACGTGCAAAATCAAAGGGGCCCGCATTGGTACCTGGCCCAGCCAGCCATAAACTAATTGCCATGAAGACACCCAAGCCGAGTAAAGAGCTAGCTACCCGCTGCAGCGATGCTTTGGTACTCTGTAAAAGAGGACTCAAATAGTTGGCTGGGCTAATTTTTTTTACTACTCTCATAGGTCAGGGCTAGCTTGCATATTGCAATGCAGCAAATAATGGACATGATGCATCTTAGGAACTCTTATATATCATGTCAAGCATATAGAAATCAATATACATAACTTTTTGTAGGTATAGCTTGCCCTAAGGCTAATCAGACCCCCTCATTCCAAAATAAAAACTATATATATCAATGGTTTATAAAAGTTAGTGGCCACCTTTTTTGTTATATGAAAAAGACTGAATTTAGGCTTATTTTTGTCCTTTTTACTCGAAAAATCGGTCTGAAAACCCTATATTTAGTTCTTGAAACGGGTATCAACACCTACCTATAGTTTTTATACAAATTTACAAATTAATAATAATTACCAATCAATCATGACTTATTTGATTGGCTTGTTACTCACTATCATGTGCAAACTCCCCTAAAATGGGGCACACGTATTCTCGCAAACCCTAACTGGATCTCTGTCACTATGAATGCTTCACTTCAGCAAATTGATATTCGCTCACACTTAAAAGACCCTAGCTTATTCCGCGAAGATGCCTTTATTAACGGCAAGTGGGTTAAGGCTAAAGCAGGTACTACTTTTTCTGTTAATAACCCAGCAACAGGCGACATCATTGCCAATGTAGCAAACCTCAATGGCGCAGACGCTGAGTTGGCGATTACTGCAGCCGAGCAAGCGCTTATCAGTTGGCGCTCGAAGACCGCCAAAGACCGAGCCATAGTAATGCGTAAATGGTTCGATCTGATTATTGCCAATACCGAAGATTTGGCTATTTTGATGACTCTTGAGCAAGGCAAGCCCCTCGTAGAATCGCGCGGCGAAGTCGCTTATGGCGCCTCATTTGTAGAGTGGTTTGCGGAAGAATCAAAGCGAGTAACGGGCGCGATCCTTGAGAGCACTTGGGGCGATAAACGCATGCTGGTATTAAAGCAAGCGATTGGTGTCTGTGTTGCTATCACCCCGTGGAATTTTCCGATTGCAATGATTACGCGCAAAATTGCGCCAGCGATTGCGGCAGGCTGCACCATGGTTATCAAACCAGCCGAGCAAACTCCTTTATGTGCTTTGGCTTTAGCAGAATTAGCGCAGCGCGCTGGTATGCCTGCGGGAGTGGTCAACATCATTCCTTCTGATGCAGATCAATCGATTGCTATTGGTAAAGTTGTTTGTGCCTCGCCCACCATTCGGCACCTTTCTTTTACTGGCTCTACTGAAGTAGGCCGAATCTTGATGGCGCAATGTGCACCATCCGTGAAAAAGGTTGCCCTAGAATTAGGTGGGCATGCGCCTTTCATCGTGTTTGAAGATGCCGATATTGATGCTGCTGTTGCTGGCGCAATTGCTTCTAAATACCGCAACTCGGGGCAAACCTGTGTCTGTGCTAATCGGTTTTATGTACATCAAAAAGTGCAAGCTATCTTTGTAGAAAAATTTGCTAAAGCCACGCAAGCGATTAAAGTCGGCAATGGAATGACTGAAGGCGTGAGTCAGGGTCCGTTGATTGATGATGCTGCTTTTGCTAAAGTTGAAAAACATGTGGCCGATGCTATTAGTAAAGGTGCCACATTAGTTACAGGTGGTAAAGCCAATACCAGTGGTCTCAATTTTTATGAGCCCACCATTTTGTCGAACGTGACGAGCGATATGCTGATTACGTATGAAGAAACCTTTGGGCCAGTAGCGCCGATTATTCCTTTTGATAATGATGAAGCTGTAGTGAAGTTGGCCAATAACAGTCAGTATGGTTTAGCTTCCTATTTTTATAGTCGTGATATTGGTCGTGTCTGGAAAGTCGCGGAGGCTTTGGAATATGGCATGGTCGGTGTGAACACTGGCATTATGTCGAACGAAGTAGCGCCATTTGGTGGCGTTAAACAATCGGGCTTAGGTCGTGAAGGCAGCATTTGGGGTATGGATGAATACCTTGAAATGAAATATGTTTGCGTGGGTCTCTAAGCGGCTCGTTTCTACCTTAGCTTTTGATAGACCAAATCCCAGACCCCGTGGCCTAGATTAAGGCCACGGTTTTCAAACTTGGTAACAGGACGATAAGTAGGTCTAGGTACATACGTTTTATTTGGCGATGTATTACTCAGCCTATGTTCAGCGTTACCTATTGTTAACATTTGTTCGGCATATTCTTGCCAATCGGTAGCCAAATGAAGATAGCCGCCGACTTTTAAACGCTCTGCCAGCAGCTTCATAAAAGGCGCTTGAATTAAACGGCGCTTGTGGTGGCGTTTTTTATGCCATGGGTCGGGGAAAAAAATATGCACTCCATCCAATGTATTTGGTGCAATCATTTGCTCTAAGACCTCGACTGCATCATGGCGCATGACGCGCACATTTGTCAGACCCATTTCATCGATCCGTTTTAGTAATGCACCCACGCCCGGCGAATGAACATCAAGTGCTAAAAATTGGTCTTCGGGTCGAGCTGCGGCAATACTAGCGGTGGTTTCTCCCATGCCAAAACCAATTTCTACAATGCGTGGCGCATTTTTATCTGAGGAAATCGAACTTAACCCAAAAGCCTGAGCCCAATCGAGCTGCATGGGCTGAAAAGGGATTAACAGTGCAGATGACAGTGTCTCTAGAGCGCGCTGCTGCGCTGAAGTAGTTCGCCCAGTGCGTAAAACAAAAGATCGAATACGGCCGGTGTGACTGCGAGGCGTGTTCAAGCGAAGAGACTAAGTAGCCAGCAATTGCCTAAAGTAAGCAATGGTTTCTTTTAGGCCATCTTCTAATGCCACCTTCGGCTGCCAACCCAACTTGGCTTTCGCTAAGGCAATATCGGGTTGCCGTTGCTTGGGGTCATCTGCGGGTAAGGGCTCAAAGACTAATTTCGACTTACTACCCGATAATTTCAAGATCGCCTCGGCCAAAGCCAACATGGTGAACTCACCTGGATTGCCAATATTGACTGGCCCGATAAAGTCTGCTGGCGCATCCATCATCGACATCATTGCGGCAATTAAATCATCGACATAACAAAAACTGCGGGTCTGTTGGCCATCGCCATAAATAGTAATGTCTTTACCCTGTAAGGCCTGCACAATAAAATTACTAACAACGCGCCCATCGTTGGGATGCATTCTGGGGCCATACGTGTTAAAGATGCGCACGACCTTAATTTCTAATGCATGTTGACGATAGTAATCAAAAAATAAAGTTTCAGCGCAACGCTTGCCTTCGTCATAGCAACTACGAATCCCAATCGGGTTGACTCTGCCCCAATAGGCCTCAGGTTGGGGATGCACTTCGGGATCGCCATAAACCTCGCTAGTAGACGCTTGCAAAATACGCGCGCGCGTACGCTTGGCTAAGCCGAGCATATTGATTGCGCCATGCACACTGGTTTTAGTCGTCTGTACAGGATCGTGTTGATAGTGCACTGGCGATGCTGGACAAGCTAAATTATAAATTTGGTTTACTTCTACATATAGCGGAAAGGTAACGTCGTGGCGCATGACTTCTAAATGGGGGTTACCCAATAAATGCGCTAAGTTTTGTTTACTACCTGTAAAAAAATTATCCACGACTAGAACTTCTTCGCCACGCTCCAATAAACGTTCGGTCAGATGTGAGCCTAAAAAACCGGCACCGCCAGTGATGAGAATTTTTTTATTACCCAGCTGACTGCTTGCATTACTTGCCATGATTAGCCTAAATGAGTGGAACCTAAAGGTGATTTGCTAATAAAAAATGAGTTAAGGTATTTTAGCCCCTAGAGCTCAGCCCCATCTTGTGGCACATCCCAGCTCGCTGAGCGATAAGCCACGATAACCTCTATGAGAATCATAACCATTGCCGTCATAAAAGCGACAATACCCAGCACGAATGTGCCCACGGCAAAGCCCGAACGCACAACTTGTGCAGCGCCCGCTTGTACAAAAAAGAGCTCTAGAATTGTGCAAGAAATAAAAAAACCACTTAACACATCAAAAAAAATGCCCGCGGTACATAAGCGACCGCGCATCTTAAATTCTTTAAGCTCACCCAAATAATGCGTGCGTAAATCTACCGAAATAGTAGAACCTCCGTAAAGTTCATTTTGGACAAAGCGCATTCGATCAACATTACGTGCTAAGCGAGCTGTAATGGCTGACAATAAAGTTGCAATTGCAGTTAGCAAGAAAACGGGCGCCAAAGCCAGTTGAATATTGGCGGTAACGTTGGTAATTGACAAGTCCATTGCGTTCTTTCTAATCTCTCTAATGGGTCCAGGCAATGAAGCCGGTATAGCTGGTAATTAAAATGAAGGCACCAAAAATAATCCGGTACCAAGCAAAGGGTATAAATGTATGGCTAGCAACATAGTGAATTAACCAACGCACACATATAAAGGCGGCAATAAAGGCAGCCACAAAGCCAAAAATTAACGCCAAGGTAAAGTCGGCGGGACTCACTAATAGTTGCGCAGTGGGTGCTTTAGAGAGCTTCAGTAATTCATAGATGGTCGCGCCTCCAATTACTGGTATGGCCAAGAAAAAAGAAAACTCGGTGGCAACGGTACGTGGCAAACCCATCAGCATGCCGCCAATGATGGTCGCGCCCGAACGTGAGGTGCCCGGTATTAAAGCCGCACATTGCGCTAAGCCCACCTTTAAAGCGTCAAAAGGGGAGAGGTCATCGACCGAATGAATGGAGCGCCCCAACCGTGATTGGGAGCCCAGTTGAGGGCCTGCTT
Source organism: Polynucleobacter sp. IMCC 30228 (assembly GCF_021395205.1). Classification (GTDB taxonomy): domain Bacteria; phylum Pseudomonadota; class Gammaproteobacteria; order Burkholderiales; family Burkholderiaceae; genus Polynucleobacter. Next base: position 38,485 of record NZ_JAJVCS010000001.1, read on the forward strand.
GAGCTTGACGTTTTTCAGCCCAAAATATGATCAGTGCGCCAGCAATAAAAGCCAGTGCAACGGGGATTGGTGCAAATAAATAATTTTTGATATATTTTCCAAAAAGAATTCCAAGGACCGCCGCAGGAATTGTGGCAATGACTAAATTGAGGATAAACCGTCTTGAGCTTGCACGACTACCTAAAGAAATGACCACTTGCCATAATTTCTGCCGATACTCCCAGCAAACTGCCAAAATGGCGCCAAATTGAATGATGATTTCAAAAGCCTTGCCATGGCCATCATTAAAATGGAGTAAATCGCCTACTAGAATAAGGTGCCCAGTGCTGGAAATGGGCAAAAATTCTGTGAGCCCTTCAACTACCCCCAAAATGACTGCTTTAATTAAGAAAATGAGATCCATAGCCCGCATATTAAAGCCTTATCCCGTAAATTCCTGTAGAAATGGCGATGCAAGGCCCATTTTGGCATTTGGCCTTAAACTTCAGGTCATATTGAGAAGCCTTGGATTGACATGAGTTGGTTTGCCTGCCCCTTGAATTTGCGTCTGAGATTACCGCTAAGGTGTATTTACTCTACTGTCATGGTAGGTCTAGTGGGCTCGTTTGTAATTACTGCAGCCCTTGCGCAAACCGGAGCGCAGCCAGCTTCTCCAAATGTCACCATTCAAGGTCAACCCGAAGCCATTACAAAACCCCGCTCAGGAATTCCTAAGCCACTAACAGCGGCTGACTTAACGGGCTTGCAAATTCCTCCCGATATGGTGGTGAGGCAAAACTTGGGGGTGCCAACTCAACCCAGCGCGTCTAATTTATTAAGTTCCAACCCATTTAATATTGCCCCTGGACAAGCAATTGATTTAATGGGGCTCTACCAAGAGGCTGCTTTTAGCGATCCCGTTTTAAATAGCGCCCGCTTTTTATATGAGTCAAAACAAGAATTATTTTGGCAGGGGCTCTCCGTACTCATGCCGCAAATTGTTGCCTCTCCCGGATTAACCCGCTACTACCAACATGCTGCCAATAATTCAGCGCTGCAAACCTTCACAGGTAATAGTCGCGTTTACGGACAACGAAATTATGCGGTCACTTTGACCCAGCCTTTATTCAATGCTAGTGCTTTTGAAGTATTTAGACAGGGCGACTTAAATACTAAAGTTGCTGATATGGGTTTTTACCAAGCCCAACAAGATTTAGTGTTACGCGTGTCGCAAGCTTATTTTGATGTGCTCTATAGCCAAGATAATGTGGCGTTATTTAAATCGAAAATTGGCTTGATTAAACAGCAGCTCAATGCTGCCAAAGCACGCTTTGAGGCTGGCCTAGCAACAATTGTGGATGTCAATATTGCTCAAGCAGGCTATGACTTAGCAATCTCTCAAGAAATTACTGCGCAAGCCGATTTAGTAGTGAAGCGGGGCATCTTAGAGCAGCTAGTAGGGCGGCCCGTACCAGCGCTAAAGCCGCTAGCTAAGGAAGCCAAAATTGACGGGGTGGTCAGGGATCCACGCGCCAAAGTGACAGAGGCATTACCAGCCCCATCCGAAAATATTAACCCGCAATTACCTCCCGGGCAAACTTTGAACGATTGGATTCATCAAGCTGAGAACGCCAATTTTGGGGTCTTGGGCGCCTTACTCAATGTGGATATTGCCTCAAGTAACTATCGCGCTGCTTTAGCAACCAATTACCCCACCCTCAATTTTGTTGGTTCTGCTGCATACAACAGTAATAATGGTGTGACCTTTAGTAATATTTCCGCTTCACAAAATATCTACAACAATACGGTAGCACTAAATTTAAATATTCCGATTTTCTCGGGTGGCTACAACTCTTCGCTGATTCGTCAAAATGCCGCGCTTGTAGATAAAGCCAAGTCGGACTATGACAATTTACGGCGTACGGCAGCACAAAATACGCGCCAAGCTTTTACTGGATTTTATGGCGGTCTAGCGAGTGTCAAGGCCTACGAGGCGGCTGAACGCTCCACTACCTCTGCAGCTGAATCAAGCCAACTGGGTTTTGAGGTTGGCACCTTAATTAGTATTGATGTGTTGTTGGCATTTGACGCCCTGATTAACACTCGGCTGTCTTTAAATCAGGCTCGTTACAACACCATCATGAATGCGCTGAAATTAAAATCGTATGCGGGTACCTTAACGGATTCGGACTTAACTAGCATCAATGGCTTGCTTAGATAAAGCGCTTTGGCTTGCTTTCAATAAGCGCTCAGCAACCGCGAGCACTGTTTTCGCCGCTGGTGGGTTTTTCAGATCACCCAAATTGCAAATCGCTTCTGACCAGTAGCCCTCCGTTTTCCATTTCGGTGAATCACAATATAGTTCAATCGTAGGTCTAGCTAAGACTGCGGCTAAATGCGTTAAGCCCGTGTCCACCCCAATGGTTAATTGGGCGCCAACGACGACAGCAAAAGCTTCTTTGATCGAAAACGCGGTTGGTACTACAGCGCCATCAATTTCTTTGGCAATGAGTTCACTGGTTAATTTTTCTGCTGCACTGCCCCACGGCAAAATGATCTGCAAGCCTTGTTCGGCTAGCCCTTGACCTAAAGTAATCCAGTTTTTATTGGGCCAGCGTTTAGCCTCTCGAGCAGTCGCATGAAAAAATACCACGTAATTTTGGCTAATGCTATTTTGAGTGGCGGAGATTAAACCCTCGACCCATGCTTGGGGATAAAAATAGGGGGGTTGTTGCTGGCGATTCAGTAATGGCCAATCAAAAGCAGCACTCATAACCCAACGCGAACGATCAACTGCATGACATTGGCGAGGCACTTGCACGGCTTGCGTATAAAAACGCCGAGCAATTGGCTCATAACCCGAGTATTCGGTGGCATTAGCGAGGCCTGCTACGACAGTAGTCGAGGTTTTCTTAGTCATGGCACAAACTAAAGCCGACTTTAAAAGTCCTTGGGTTTCAATTACTACATCATAGGTCTGCGCTTGTAAGTGTTTACGAAAAGCAAAAAATTCCTGCCAGGTTTTTAAGCTGAAGATATTGTTTCTCCAGCGCCTTAACGCAATGGGGATAATGCGATCAATACCTCGCAAGCCATTACGCGAGCGCAAGGGCTCTAGTAAATCAAGATAGGCCTCTTCAACTACCCAATCAATTTGTGCCTCTGGAAGGTGTTCTCGCAAATCCCAAACGAGGGGTAGGTTATGTAAGACATCTCCTAAAGAAGATAACTTCACGATCAAAATGCGGATGTGTGCTGAACTCATACCGCTAATTATCTTGCTTTTTTAAAAGACTAGAATTTTGGCGCTTGATTCCACGCAAAGCCAGTTAAGTCTTTGGCATTCATAGTCGGCTCTATTCCCTCTGGAATGGGCCATACAACCCCTACCGTGGGATCATTCCAAGCTAAACAACGCTCACCTTGGGGGTAATAATAATCAGTCGTCTTATACAGAAACTCAGCAGCATCCGAGAGCACAAAAAAACCATGGGCAAACCCTGCTGGAATCCACATTTGCCGATGATTTTGCGCGCTTAACTCTGCCCCGACCCATTTCCCAAAGTGGGCTGATGACTGGCGTAAATCAACTGCGACATCAAAGACTGCGCCGGCAGTAACGCGTACCAATTTACCTTGGGTTTTTTCTACTTGGTAATGCAAGCCGCGTAGCGTGTTCTTTTTCGAGAAAGATTGGTTATCTTGGACAAACTCGGCCTGAATACCCGTTGCCGCAAGAAACTGGGCTGCATTGAACGACTCATAAAACCAGCCCCGCTCATCGCCAAAGACTTTGGGTTCTAAAACTAAGACCTCAGGAATACGGGTTGGTGTTACCAATAAATTACTCATGCGCCACTCATCCTCAGTCTTTTTCTTGCAAGATGCGTTGCAGATATTGACCGTAGCCACTTTTCATCATTTGGCTAGCGATTTTTTCAACGCCTGCGGCTGTAATCCATCCTTGCCGATAGGCAATTTCTTCTGGGCAAGCCACCATTAAACCTTGGCGTTTTTGTAAGGTGGCAATAAAACCTGCAGCATCTAATAAGGAATCGTGTGTGCCTGTATCTAGCCACGCAAAACCCCGGCCCATGATTTCAACATTGAGTTGACCTGCCTGCAAATAATGTCGATTCACATCGGTAATTTCTAATTCACCACGCGCGCTCGGTTTAATTCCTGCGGCAATCTCACAGACTTGCGAGTCATAAAAATACAGGCCTGTAACCGCATAATTACTACGCGGCTTGAGTGGCTTTTCGGCAATTGAAATGGCTTTGAACTGCGTATCAAATTCAACTACTCCATACCGTTCTGGATCTTGCACATGATAGGCAAAGACTGTGGCTCCCGTAGTTTGCCGATCGGCACGGTGTAATTGATTGACTAATTCATGGCCGTAAAAAATATTGTCACCCAAAACTAATGCGCTAGGGTCTTGGCCAATAAATGATTTCCCGAGAATAAATGCTTGGGCTAAGCCATCGGGCGAAGGTTGCACCTTATATTGAATTTGCAATCCCCATTGCGAGCCGTCGCCCAGCAACTCTTGAAAGCGAGGAGTATCGTGCGGAGTAGAAATTAATAAAACTTCCCGAATACCCGCAAGCATTAAGGTGCTTAAAGGGTAATACACCATGGGCTTGTCATAAATTGGCATCAGCTGTTTTGAAACAGCTTGGGTTACTGGGTATAAACGCGTACCCGAGCCCCCCGCTAAAATAATTCCCTTGCGCTTATTCATTTGACTTCATCATCTCTTGTTTACCCTGCTTTACTAACTGCTGAACATAATCAATCACGGCTGGCTGCCAATGAGGAAAGTCGGGAACGCCATTGGCACTCGCGGCTAATCGATCGGCAAAGACCCCTTTTAGCTTCGTATTAGCCATTTTAGAGTTGTTTGGTCGCGGGGCTGGAGTTGGGTAATCTTTAGTGGGAATGGGACGGATATTTGCTACTTGCAGTTTTAGGGTGGCGCCAGCGTCTAGCGCAGTTTGCACCACCAAACAAGCCAATTGATACCAGGTCGTTTCACCATCAGGTACAGCATGATAAATACCTGATGCAAATGGCTGAGCGATAAAGTCTAAACTTATTTGCGCTAACCAAGCTGCGCTAGTTGGCACCCCAAATTGATCACTCACAATGGCTAGTTGCTCACGTTCTTTCGCCAAACGTAAAATGGTGCGAATAAAATTAGCGCCATCGCCATAGACCCAACTGGTTCTAAAAATTGCATAGTGGGGTGCTAATGCAATGATTGCTGCTTCTCCAGCAGCTTTACTTGCCCCATAAATGCTCAGTGGTGCTGGTAAATCAGTCTCTAGATAGGCGGCTTCTTTTTTACCGTCAAAAACATAATCGCTTGAGTAGTGTAATAAAGTTGCATTCGTTTTAGCGGCGTACTCGGCCATGATTTGCACTGCAGTAGCGTTAATCGCAAACGCGCGTTCTTTGTCGGTTTCAGCCCGATCGACTGCGGTATAGGCCGCAGCGTTAATAATGAGCTTAGGCTGCTGTTTTTTTAAAAGCTGTCCAAGTGCTAAGGGATTTTCTAAATCACAAGCGTTGGGCTCCTCATTGCTGCCAACGCCCCGCCCAATAAAAATAATATCTTGCTGTACATGATTACTTAGGGCATTTTGAAACGCGCGCCCTAACTGCCCATTCTTTCCAAAAACCAGAATCTTACTAAATGAATGACTAAGCGACATAATGCTGATTAATCCAATCGCGGTAAGAGCCGCTTTGCACTCCAGCCACCCATTCCGGATTAGCTAGATACCACTCTACGGTTTTCCGAATGCCTGTAGCAAAAGTTTCCGCTGGCTTCCAGCCAAGTTCTCGCTCTAGCTTGCTCGCATCAATTGCATAGCGCCGATCATGCCCTGGCCGATCGGTTACAAAACGAATTTGCTCAGCATAAGATCCGCCGCTTGAGCGGGGTCTAAGCTCATCTAGAATCGAGCAAATCGTGTTGACGACCTCTAAGTTCGTTTTTTCATTCCAGCCACCCACGTTATAGGTTTCCCCCAGAGTCCCTTTTTCAAGTACACGTCGAATTGCCGCGCAATGATCACCCACATAAAGCCAATCGCGCACTTGCATGCCGTCACCATAAATTGGTAGCGGCTGACCGTTTAAGGCATTCAAAATTACTAGCGGAATCAGCTTCTCGGGAAAATGATAAGGTCCATAATTATTTGAACAATTGGTGGTGAGCACAGGTAAACCATAGGTATGAAACCAGGCGCGTACTAAATGATCAGAGGCAGCCTTGGAAGCTGAGTAGGGGCTATTGGGTTCATAGGCCGTAGTTTCTTTAAACGCCGCAGCGCTTGCTCCTAATGAACCATATACCTCATCAGTAGATACATGTAAAAAGCGAAATTGCTGCTGCGCTTCAGTCGGTAATGAATTCCAATACGTACGACTACATTCTAATAAATTAAAACTGCCCAAAATATTCGTTTGAATAAAATCAGCCGGCCCATGAATTGACCGATCGACATGGCTCTCGGCAGCAAAATTAATAATGGCACGAGGGCGATGCTCTTGGAGAAGATTAGCCACTAAAGTGCTATCGCCAATATCGCCTTGAATAAAAATATGACGGGGGTCTTTTTCGAGCGGGGCTAAGGTACTTAAATTACCTGCATAAGTCAGTTTGTCTAAATTAATAATACCTTCAGCCTTGGGGTTGGCAAGCCAATCCAAGACAAAATTACTGCCAATAAAACCTGCCCCACCAGTAACTACAATCATAATGACACGCCCAAATCTTATTTCAGTTTATTTAAGAAGATCAAGATACTTATTAAACCGTTTATGCCCAAATAGTAACCTGCCCAGCCATCGCATGACGCCGATTGTCCAAAAAGTGTGTTTTTTAGCAAGGGGAGGTGGTGGCGGATCAAGGTGACTAGCGCTATTGATCAGGGCGCTATTAATATAAATTCGATAGCCTTGTTTGCGTAAATCAGCATGAAAAGCAATATGATCAGACTCCTCTTGCTCTGCCGCATTAACGCCACTATATCGACCAGCCAGAAAAGCCCCGCGGCGATAAATGCCCAGCCCACCAAATGCAGAGTCAACTTCGATCATGCCTTGATTAGCGTTTAAGTGAACCTGCTTAGCCTGTACTGCTAAATTTTGGGCCGCTGACTCACCTAGGATGGGCTCTAGTTTATGCATCTGCACCATACAATCGACTGGACTCCAATCTGGGTGGCGCAAGGTCCAGACATCATAATAAGTATGCAACTGATTGGCCGTAATTACATCCCACTCTTCGGCTACCTCCCAGCATTGCGCAATCGATTGCGCGGAAATATGCCGATTAATGCCATCTAAATCGGCCATCGCAATAAAATCTACACCGGCATAGCGGGGATTATTTTGCACCTCTGTCACGATGTAATTACGCGCATATGCCAAACGGGCCGTACGCATAGGTATCTGCTTGATTAATCTACCAAAGCTAATGTAATCAAAATTTGGTAAGCGTAATTTTAATGTCGCTAATTGTTGGATGGTGCCGTCATCCGAATCGCTTTCTACTACTAAGCCATGAATACACTTGAAGTCGCGCATGGCCTCATACAAAGCATCGAGCTCTTGGTTAATATGGGCGGCAATATTCCGCGCTGGGCCAGCAATTAATATTTCTGCTTGATCTATCGGCTTTCGCTTTGACATTGCCAAACTCAAGTTAATGCAAAATCATGTTGAATGGAAGCAATAATCTTTTGAGCAAATGCTGCTGAACTAAACCCTTGAAATTGGGGAGATGCTAAAAATTGCTGACCCGCTATTTGGTATGCCTGATAATCTTCTGCAGATAAATCCTTTAGAAAACTATAGAGTGCTCCGTAGGATTGAAATTGACGAAAATCAATAAAGCAATTTTTTGGAATGACTTTTTCTACCTCAGGGTCACCCCAATAAATCGGTACACATCCCGCAAATAAACAGTCGAATATTTTTTCGGTAAGGTAGCCACGGATATCACGCGCATTTTCAAAGCAAATGCTAAAGCGAGCTTGACTTAAGGCGGTAAATTTACTGTTTACCGGACCACCATAGCTTGGAAAAACGGCTTTGCCCATGAGAAAGGGCGGCACCTTAGCCAGACGATAGCGCATCTTTCCTAGCATACCAAAGCGCTTTTGGGGTACTTTCCACCCGTGTCCATACAAAACAAAATCGCTTGGTGCATTAGTCTCAAACCAGCGAATAGCTTTTACTCGCTCTGAATACAATTCCCGCTCATCCCTGCAATTAGCATGCCGATTACTGGCAATTAAAATACAAAACTGAGGGCGTGCACTAAAGCCTAAATTAACTACTTGATGTGGACTAAATTCAGCAGGCAGTGGATTTGGTATCGTCATTGCATGTAATTTTGCTTTAGCAAGCCCTAAGCCGATTAGCGACTGTGGATTAGCTTCGAGTAAATTTTTATCCCAAGTAAAAATGCCATCAAACTGCTGCAAATACACAGCGTCTGCATTGGCTTGTACAGTTAATTCAGTCTCAAAACGGATTAAATAATTTTTACCTTGACCTTGGGTAATCAGGGGGATTGACTCGATATAGAGATTGAAGTCAGGCTCTTTACCCTGACTATGAATTACATCCAGCGTATGTAATTCAATGCCACAAGCTAATGCTTGCGCCTTTAATACACGGAAAGGCTCAAGGCAATCGTCCCGATTGCGCGGGCTTTGTGGGTTAAATAGATCGTCCTGACCTACCTCCCACCCGACAATACTTCCAATTAGCATGAAGAGTTGCTCTATTTAAATTAATCTAAAATTACCTTGCTAATAAAGCATAAAACTGTTGTAACACCTTACTTAGTGCTTTAATTATAGAGATATGACCATAACTATCCATCTTGTTGGCGGCCTTGGCAACCAAATGTTTCAATATGCCTTTGGCACAGCGCTAGCCCAACATTATCAAACCAATTTACTACTTGACGATTCTTGGTATGCACGCCTACCAGCTGCAGATACCGCAAGGCAGATGGATTTAATGTGCTTGAAAATTAGTAATACGCAATTCATCCCTCCGCAAAAGGAAGCTTTTAGCTTCATAAAATCAACCCGGCTTAAAAAATTATTACAATCTTTTTTACCGAATGGTCCAGTCGTTCATCGTGAAAAAAAGGGGTTTTTTTTCGACCGTGCCGTTTTTACGCTTAACTCAGCTAACACGCAAAATCACTTTTTTACGGGTTATTGGCAAGCCTTTAACTACATCGAGGCTATTCGCACACAGTTACAGGCTGAATTTCAGCCTCGTGCTGGGCTTAATCAGCACTACCAATACTATCGCTCATTAATGCAATCTAGCCCTGCGGCAATGGTCCATGTACGGCGTGGTGATTACATCCATTTACCTGCTGCAGCGCAATTTCACGGTGCCCTATCTTTGCATTACTACCTTGCAGGCATGCGCTTAATTCTGGAGCGTGAACCCAATACTCAGTTCTTCTTATTTTCTGATGACCTGCCATGGTGTAAAGAAAATTTCCCTCGTGATTTTAAAATTACATATATAGACCGAAGTGATGCGGCGGATGCAGACGCTCAAGAAATAGATCTAATGACTTATTGCCAGCACTTTATTATTGCGAATAGTTCTTTTAGCTGGTGGGGCGCATGGTTAAGAAAAAATATCGACGGCTTGGTGATCGCCCCAAATCGCTGGATTTCTGATACAAGCCTAGACCTAAGTGATTTATTACCAGCCAATTGGCAAAGACTACCCGCATAAATTACGTGCAGTTAACTACATGCAGCTGATTTATGTTTCTTGTCGACCAATCCAACTGGCTGAAATTGCCACTAGTAAACGCTCTAAGCGCGTTAACGGGGTGAGCAAGCCATTTTGACGAAATTGGAAGCGGGCATAAAGCTCATAGTTTGCCCCAATTGATATATTACGAATACGTTGATTTAAGATGCGCATAAAGCGAATACCAAAAACCAAGCGCTCTTTAACGGGCAAAGCCCGTGGTAGAAATGTAATGGGGATACCTAGTGACTCAAGGTAGTGTGATTGTGACTGCTTAAACACATTTTTTGCTGCTTCCATGTGATTAATGCTGGTTTGAGTTGGGTGTAAACGGTAAATAATGAGTTTCTTATTTAGATTTGCAAAACGATATCCAGCTAAAGCAATTTCTGTCCATAAAGAATAATCTTCTGCATGTAAGGACGTTTTTTTGTAGGGCAAACGTTGAAAAATTTCCAATTTACCCATTACTGCTGGATTGCAAATAGGACTGCAAACAGTTAGTAGTGCTTGAATATCGGCATTACTATGGCGCTGTTTAGATGGCTTAATGGCGCCATTACCCTGATTCAGGGTCCAATGATCGGCGCCACATAAATCAGCAATGCCTTGTTCTAAAAAATTAACTTGTAGTTCAAGGCGATTCGGAAAGGCCCGATCGTCAGCGTCTAATAAAGCTAAATACTTCCCCCGTGCTAATTGAGCAATATGATTACGGGTGGCAATTAATCCGAGATTTTGATCAGAAAAAATTTTGACAATTCGCGTATCGTGATAGCGATTGATAATTTCGCGGGTTTGATCGGTAGAGCCATCATCGATAATAATCAGTTCAAAATTGGTGTAAGTTTGCGAAAGAATACTTTCAATTGCTTCGCCAATATAGCGTTCAGCATTAAACGCTGGCATTGAAACGCTTACCAATGGGCCTAAAACGCTTGGCTTATCCTCTGCGGCCTGTAGAAATGAATTGTTTAGTTCAATTGCATCCATACATATTCAGCTTAAAAATAGCTTTTAATGTAGCGCAAAAATCGTTTGACCGATTTCAGCAATCTTGAGGGTAATGATTTATTACCTACCCCATAATCGAGCTCGACTTCCCAATTGGATTGATAAATTACCCCTAAAAAATTCTGCTTTAATTTTGCTTCGGTTTCGCCTAAACGTTGCGCCGTATAGTATTGCCAGTCGTAGTGATAAATGCGAAATAAAGGTTCAATCATGCGTATGGGAATGGCCTGAAAATTCAGTAAGGCCTCACCATAGAACAAAGTTTCAGGGTATTCGGGTGTAACGGCATCCCATAAAGTAATGCCTTTAGGCATCAAATACTGTTCATCGAGTGATTGCCATACTTTAGCCGACCAGATAAATGGCGCAGGAGCACAATAATATTGGGGGCCTTCCCGACCAAATAATTGCTGTACCCGCATCGCCTCTTCACGTAAATTCGATTCCACTTTGGTATAGCCACGGTTGGTAGCCAATTGAAATAATTCTTTGTTTTGATGCAAAACAGTATAGGGATAGCCATCGCTAGCTAAAAAATCGGTCTTGCCAAAATCACGAATAAAAATACTATCTGAATCAATACAAAGATAGTTATCGGCTAAACCTAAACGCCAGAACTCGGCTTTAATGATTGCTTGGCTTAAGCCTCCAGGCATATCTAGCTGCACATCTTTAGAAGCGCGCGGATTTGCCGCAATAATGGCTTCATCGGCGATCCAGGTAAAACTGAAGCTTTGCCCATCTTTGCCTAGCACTTCTAAAAGTAATTCACGATCGGCTGTAGGTGTAGAAATATAAAACGGTAACTGGTCGCGATTGTGTTTTTGTAAGGAAATTAATAAGCGCTTAACGCGCAGAAAATCGCGGCGGTATGATTTACAGTAGAGCACCATGCTTTGGGTCATTCTGCCTAGACCTTATTCATTTTTATAGCCTTGAGGATTTTGCGATTGCCAGCGCCAGCTATCAACGCACATTTGCTCAATACCACGAGAGGCTTTCCAGCCAAGCTGTTGTGCGGCTAAATGGGGGTCTGCATAGCAACTTGCAATATCGCCAGCACGCCTAGCTACTACTTGATAAGGTATTGCGCGCCCTACTGCTTGCTCGTAAGCACGTAATACATCCATCACGCTGTAACCCAAGCCAGTGCCTAAATTGACGGTAAGGGAAGGCTTGTCATCCAATAAATAATCGATTGCCCGCACATGTCCTTGAGCTAAGTCAACCACATGGATGTAATCGCGCACCCCCGTTCCATCGGGTGTAGGCCAATCGTTACCATACACATTGAGTACGGGTAATTTACCAATGGCTACTTGCGCCACAATGGGAGATAAATTATTCGGAATGCCCAGTGGATCTTCACCAATTAAACCAGACTCATGCGCACCAATGGGGTTGAAATAACGCAAGTAGGCAATATGCCAACTTGGGTCAGCAATTTCTAAATCACGCAGAATTTGCTCACTCATGAGTTTGGTTTGACCATAGGGGTTTGTCGGCCGTAATGCTGCCTGCTCATCAATGGGAACGACATCGGGATCGCCATAAACTGTTGCTGAAGAACTAAATACAAATCGCTTGCAATGGTGCTCTTGCATTACCTGTAAAACCGTTAATAAGCCGAGCAAATTATTTTGGTAATAGGCTAAGGGTTTGGCGACTGATTCGCCGACCGCTTTTAGTGCCGCAAAATGAATGACCCCTTCAATAGGATATTGATTAAACAGCGCTGCCATAAAAATGGGGTCACAAACATCCCCTTCCATAAAATTAGGAACTTGTTTAGCGAGTCCTTCAAGCCGCCGCAGTACTTGAGGGCTCGAATTCACAAAATTATCGATCCCGATTACCTCGTGCCCTGCTAGCAGCAGTTCAAGCCATGTATGCGAGCCGATATAACCCGTTGCGCCTGTTAAAAGAATCATGTCTTACCAATACCTTCATTAAGCAATTTAGTAATTTACTTATTATCCCCGATTACCCTTTATCATTTGTTTTTATGAGGTCGTCCACTGCCAACAGCTCAAGCCCTATTTTGGACTTTATCCTGATCGCCATAAGCAGTATTTTATTGTTGATTTGGCCCATCAGTAATACGATTGCCCTACGTAATGGATTGCTCATTGCTGGCACTATATTGGCGCTAATCGTCTTTAAGCGTTTTTCTTGCACCAAAAACCTAATCCGTTTTTTACCCATCAGTCTGAGTATTGGCATGTTCATTTGGGTTTTATTGCATTTCTTGCTGTTCAGTCAAGACCCTATTTTGCAACTGCATGAGCTCGGTAGTACTTGGAAGCGAAGCTTGTTGGCCTTTCTCATCGGTGGAGCAACTGGCTTAGTGCTGCGCCAGCGCCCGCAGCAAACTAACTTCCTGTGGCTTGGCATCTATGCCAGTTTCTTATTCTTACTGGTTGACTACTTAGTCGCCTTTACACAAACGGGACAAGTATTTATGCCCCGTTATTATTTTGTCAGCCCCTTTGGTAACAAGATTAATACCGTAATCATGGGCATCCTATTTATTAGTGCAGTTTGCGGCGCGGCTGCTTTTCAGTATCAACAAATCAGTTTAAATAAAATGAAGCTCAACTGGGGCTTATCTGCCTTTTGGCTTTCGGGTGTTCTGCTTATTTTATTTTCTTACACCACCATTATTGATACGCGCAATGGAATTGGTATCGCTACTATTCTATTAATTGTCTGGATTATGATTATTTTGCTCGCTAAATTGCGCAGCATAAAAAATAGATTGGGCACTAATTTCAATGTAAGTTATTGGAAATCAATACTCCTTATAGCGCTGCCTTTGCTTGTTTTACTATTTTTTATTCAAGGTCATCTACAAATTAATCGGGGTTGGAATCATTTTTTTGAAGATTTACACATTGCCACGCAAATTGATCGTTACCCCCAATGGCAGAATACGCAGCAGCTCGGTTATCCTCAAACTGCTAGCGGTGAAATGGTGTATCCCAATAATTACGAACGCGCTGCCTGGGCGACCGCAGGGATTGATTCGATTACTAAAAATCCTTTGGGCTTTGGCTTGCTTGAGCACTCATTAGAGAGAGTCATTAAACAATCTTATCCTAATGCCACTATTAAATCAGCTCACAGCGCTTGGATTGATTATGGGCTAGCTTTTGGTATTCCTGGTTTGCTATTAACTCTGGGCGCTTTACTTAGCATCATCGGCAGCGCCTTGAGGCAGCTAAGTGCAAGCACTTCGCCCAATGCACTGATGGCGATTTGGGTCGCATCTGGTTTATTACTTACTTTTACCGTAGCTGAGGTCAGCAGTAAACATTCAATTGAAATATTATTTTTCTGTATTGCACTCTTGAGTGCAATGATTTTGCCAGCAACCGATTCTACTTAGTTGAGCTCGCCAACGGCATGCAAAATCGTTTGTACAGCTTGATCAACTCCCAGCGGTTTTGCGCTAATGACGGGCATTTGCTGCTGCTGCCAAGCGGCGTAAATTTGCTCAAGCGTGGCGATAATCGCACTTGGATTACTTTGCTCGGCAATATAAGCTTGATGCTCAACCAAGAGCTGATTAAAGGTGGGGTTGCGGTGGGTTAAAGCCAAAATTGGTCGCTGCGCCCAAAAATATTCATAGGCTTTTGAAGGTATATATTCAGCACACCACTCGCTATTACCATGGAGCAAAAGCAATACATCAGCTTCGCGCATCAGTTGATTGACTTTTTCGCGACCCGATTGTTGACTAGCAGAATCAAACTCTAAACGCCCGTGTGTGATCACAATATCGCTTAGCCGATGATCTTGGATCGCGCGAGCTGAAAGTGCATCTAAGTCAGAGCCATAAATATCGATCCGTAAATGCGTTCTTGCCTCTGGATGCCGAGAAAAAAACGCTGGCAATGCATTGAGCAGTCCTTGTAATGAGCGAGTATGCGATAAAGAGCCAAAATGAGCCAAATGCAATTGTCCACTAGCCCTCCAGGCAAGCGGCGCAGTCTCAGTCCTTGGTGGGTTTGCCCCTGGCAAGACAACTAAGCCTTTTAACTTGCCGCGCGCATCAGGCACTAATAAGTTAGGGTTACGCTTTTGTGCATAACTTAAAGCACCTGGTGTAAACCACCAAACCCGATCTGCATGTAAACAAATTTGCTTTTCTAGCTGAAAGCGAAAATGGGGTTCACGCTCACTTGGGGCATTGAGTCCATCATCCTGCTCATTACTGCGCATGACTAAGGGGTCATGAATTTCTGCCAGCCACTTTAGCTGCGCGTTTTTGCCTGCATAGCGCTTAATCCACATTGCTGCTAAATGAGCTGACCAAGCTCCGCCAGTGGAATACACCAGATCAATTTTGCCAGCGCGGGCTAACTGAATACCATGCCAGGCTGCTGGCAATGCCCATGACCATTGACTTGAATAACCAGCAATGAGTCGCTCGAGAGCAATAAAAGGCGCCAGCAATGCCGATAATGAAACCGTCAAGACTTTATAAATAAAGCCTCGTCCACACCGCATAGCAAGCCAATGGCGAAAATCAAAGCGTAAACCTGCAGGCCCCCAAGGGAAAAATTGCCGATGCGTAAAGCGTTGATCAGCAGAACCAGTAACCGCACTAAAGACTGTTAACTCTAGACCAGCAGCCAATAAATAAGGCACCTTATCAGTAATCGTTTGACTTGCGGCACGTCCATCCATATTAAAACCATGCGCCAGAATTAACCAACGTTTGGGTAAGTACTCTAGTTCGGTGACGTCCATGGTGGAGCTCATGGTCGAGTTCATTGGCGCCTTAACTTTAATATGCGTTCTTATTTACAAAGCCGCGAAAGATCGTTAAGAAAATAATCTTGAAGTCGAGCCAGAGCGACCAATTTTCAATGTAATATAAATCGTGCTCAATACGGGCATGCAAATCGGTATCCCCCCGCCAGCCATGGATTTGGGCCCAGCCCGTGATTCCTGCTTTTACTAAATGCTTCTTCATGTAGTCTGGAATTTCTTGTTTAAATTGCTCAACAAAAATCGGGCGTTCGGGGCGTGGGCCCACAATCGACATTTGGCCTTGTAAGACATTAAAAAACTGTGGCAATTCATCCAGGCTAGTGGCGCGCATCCATTTTGAAAAACCCGTAACGGATTTATTTGCTGAACCACCCCACTGCACCTGCTCTTCTTCTAGATTTGTAGGCATGCTGCGAAACTTCAGAATTTCAAAAACTTCGCCATTCCAGCCAATGCGTTCTTGGCGATAAAAAATTGGACCTGGTGAGCTGACCTTGACGCAGATAGCCAAAATTAAAATGAGGGGGCTGATCAAGATTAAAATCAGGGTTGCCAACACGTAATCTTCTACTGTTTTGATAAATAGATTTACCCCAGCCATCGGGGTGCCGTATAAATCAATCATCTGCATCCCCAACACCTCACTAACGCCATGATTAATTAAGCGAAATGAAAACCAATCGGGCACAAAGCGAATGGTCGC
The DNA here is from genome assembly GCF_021395205.1 of Polynucleobacter sp. IMCC 30228. GTDB lineage: Bacteria > Pseudomonadota > Gammaproteobacteria > Burkholderiales > Burkholderiaceae > Polynucleobacter. The sequence continues at coordinate 54,773 of NZ_JAJVCS010000001.1, forward strand.
GGTACTTAATTTGAGATGCTCCATGACCATGCGCATTTGACTACCATCGCCCATCGGTAAGGCGAGCCAAATTTCATTCAGCGGTTGTAAAGCCAGCGCAGTTAACTGCTGCGGATTCAATTCTCTTAAATGGGTTTGAATACGATAGCCAGACCATCTCGAAGATTCAATGCGAGTGACTAATTCTTCGGCGGTTGAGCCAGATCCAATAATGGCAATGTGGCGCAGATTTACGCCTTTGGCACGATACTGACGCAACAAAATATAGCTCACTAAACGACTACTACATAGCACCAACAAACTACCGATAGCCCAAGACAATAACCACAAACGAGAATACATTTCCGTTGACTTGCTAAATACCAACCAGATCAAAATTAAAATCCAGGTTTTTAAAACGCCCGCGGCAACTTGACCGAATAAAGCCCATAAATTACCACCGCGCCATGAACGATAGGCGCCATTAGTCAAAACTAAATAGGCCAGACTGGCCAGCACCATTAAAGCGGTGTAGCGCTGTAAATCTAAACCTGGGTCTTTAAAATATTGCAAAACAAAAAATGTCACTAAACCCACGACATTAATCATCACAAAATCGAAGAGACGAATTAAATAGGAATTAATTAAAAAAGAGGCTGCCATGGTGATATTTTGCAGTACTTGTGCTAAGCCTATGCAATTTGTAAGCCAAAATTGCTTTTTAATGCCCTAATGACCGCATCTGGGCTAATTTGATCCATGAGGTATGCCGGCTCTTTGGGATATTCAGAGCCCAAATGAAGATAAGCGCCCCCTTCGCTAAGGCCAGGGCCCAAGATCATAGGAATTGCCGTGCCGCTCGCAAGTGGGCCCCAACGCGCTGGATTAGTAGGTCCATGTAGTGCAACTAAAGGCCTACCTAAAATTGCGGCTAAATGCATCGTCCCTGTATTGACTGCCACGACTGCTTCAGCCTGATTAATTATGCGTGCCGTTTCAAGCCAATTTACTGATCCTGCGACAGAAATAATTTGTGCGCTAACCTGGGGCGCAACTACATTACGAGATGCACTCGCTGAGAGGTTTGCGCTTGCGAGACTGGCGTTTAATTTTTGCACTAAGTCTGCGGCGCGTTTTGTATCGTCGGGACCGCCAGTAATCATAATTGCATAACCAGCACTCACTAGGCGCTGACCGAGCTCAAGCCATGAATTAATGGGCCATTCGCGCATGGCAAACTGCGTCCCACTCGCCCATGGATGCAACACAATATAAGGCTTGCTCATAGGATGTTGAGGAACTTGCTCAATACTCATCAGATCAAGTTCTGGTAGCGCGCCAGTTAAGATATTTAAAGGCTTGAGCAAAGCGCGAAAGTTATCTATTTCATGCACTGTGCGGCTATGGGGAACTAATACATCATAGGCAAAGTGCCGATATTGGCCCGGGGTATTAAAACCAAGCGTTAATTTTGCGCCACTGAGAGCACAAAGGATCGCGCTAATTTTGGACCATTGCGAAGTATCAATTAAAACGTCTACTGGAAATTCGGCAATCGATTCACGCATGGTTTGTAAAGCATGCCACGGAGAGGTAATTGGAATAAGTACGATGCGCTCAAAATTGCTGATTAATTTAAAAACCTCCGCATTGGCTGGAGTTGAAAAAACAGTGACACTAATTTGCTCGCCAGTTTTGGCTTGAATTTGATTGCGAAATTGCTTGAGATCAGCCAATATCGCTGATGCCAATAAGGCATCGCCAACGGCAGCAAATACGCAAACCCCAATCCGCTTGATGGTGACTTCGTCGGTCAGTCTAGTCGATGGGTCAGCTGATAAGGGGGAAAGCAATTGCGCGCCCAAGAGGCTCTTTTTAGGGCGAAAAAGGGCGATTAGATAAAGCAAGGGCACCCCCAACCACCGGTCTAGGCGACGCAATACAGCCTTTCCCCGCTCTGCTGGAATCTGCTGACCTTTCCTGCCGCCGTCGCCTGCTGTGCTCACACCCGCCATCCTTGCTCTTCTTGCGCCTTGAGGCCCCATTGTATTTGTTGCGAAGAGGCTCAGGCCTCCTTTTAAAACAATTTACAATAGTGTCTTTACCTCCCTTGCAACGGCATCATAGAAACTAAGCTGAAATTAAGCAGAAACGAACCCTTATTTTGAAGAAAAACCCATGGCAAAATCAAAAGTAGCCCTAATTACTGGAATTACAGGCCAAGATGGCGCTTATTTAGCTGAATTCTTACTGCGTAAGGGTTATGAAGTGCATGGCATTAAGCGCCGTGCCTCGCTCTTTAATACCGACCGCATCGATCACCTCTATCACGACCCCCACATTGAGGGCTCTAAATTAACCCTGCACCATGGTGACCTCACCGATTCATCGTGCCTTATTCGCATTATTCAACAAACCCAGCCTGATGAGCTCTATAACTTAGCCGCGCAGTCGCATGTCGCTGTCTCTTTTGAAGAGCCAGAGTACACCGCTAATTCAGATGCTTTAGGCGCCCTGCGTTTATTAGAAGCAATTCGGATTTTGAAGTTAGAGAAAAAAACCCGCTTTTATCAAGCCTCAACCTCCGAGCTCTATGGCTTAGTACAAGAAATTCCCCAAAAAGAAACCACGCCTTTTTATCCCCGTAGTCCCTATGCCGTGGCTAAGCTCTACGCCTACTGGATTACCGTGAACTACCGTGAGGCTTATGGCATGTATGCCTGTAACGGCATTCTTTTTAATCATGAGAGCCCGATTCGCGGCGAAACGTTTGTCACCCGCAAAATTACCCGTGCCTTAGCGCGTATTAAATTAGGCGTACAAGAATGTTTATACCTTGGTAATCTTGATGCTAAACGCGACTGGGGTCATGCCCGCGATTATGTTGAAATGCAATGGCTAATGTTGCAACAAGAAGTTGCTGAAGATTATGTGATTGCAACCGGCGTGCAATTTAGTGTGCGTGAGTTCATTAACTTAGCTGCCGCAGAGTTAGGCCTGAAAATTACCTGGCAAGGCACGGGCGTCAATGAAAAAGGCTTTGATAGTAAGGGCAAATGTATTGTGGCCGTAGACCCCCGTTATTTCCGTCCCACTGAAGTCGAAACCCTTTTGGGTGATGCCACTAAAGCCAAAGAAAAGCTGGGCTGGGTACCGCGTACCTCATTTGCCGATTTAGTCAAAGAGATGGTGCGTGAAGACCTTCGCGGCGCCGAACGCGACGAACTCGTGAAAAAACATGGCTATACCACCCTGGAGCGCAATGAATAAAGCAGCAAAGATTTATGTAGCAGGTAATCGAGGCATGGTGGGAAGCGCGATTGTGCGCTTTTTACGCTCTGAGGGTTTTGAGAATATCCTTACGCGCACACATGCAGAGCTCGATTTACTCAATCAAGCGGCAGTACATGATTTTCTGCAAGCCGAAAAACCAGATTACCTATTTATTGCAGCAGCTAAAGTAGGTGGCATTCAATCGAACAATACGTATCGCGCCGATTTCATTTATCAAAATCTAATGATTGAATGTAATTTAATTCATGGGGCGTATGCCGCTGGCATCAATCATCTCATGTCTTTAGGATCAAGTTGTATTTATCCGCGCGATTGTCCGCAACCGATTAAGGAAGAATATTTACTGTCGGGGCCGCTAGAGCAAACCAATGAACCTTATGCGATCGCTAAAATTGCTGGTATTAAGTTATGTGAAAATTACAATCGCCAATACGGTACCCATTATGTGAGTTTAATGCCGACCAATTTGTATGGACCTGGCGATACTTACGATTTAAATAATTCCCATGTCTTGCCCGCCTTAATTCGCAAAGCCCATGAAGCCAAATTGCGGAATGAAAAAGCCTTAGTCGTCTGGGGCTCGGGTCGACCCCGTCGTGAGTTTATGCATGTCGATGATTTGGCGAGAGCCTGCGTGATGCTAATGGAGCAGGGTTATAACGGGCCTTTCCTCAACATTGGTACTGGTACAGATTTAACGATTCGCGAATTAGCCGAAGAAGTTATTAAGGTTATTGGTTTTCAAGGTGATTTACAGCTTGATAGCAGTAAGCCCGATGGCACCCCACAAAAACTTCTCGATGTCAGTAAAGCCAACGCCTTAGGCTGGAAAGCGCAAATTGAACTGCGCCCGGGAATTGCGAATGCCTATAGCTGGTTTTTAGAGCATATTGCCCCTGGACTGAAGTGAGTAAAATTTAGTCATGAAGCTTGAATTTTCAACAGTAATTCTTTGTGGCGGCGCGGGCTCGCGTTTATGGCCAGTTTCTCGTGAAAACCGGCCCAAAGTATTTATGCCAGTGGCCAGTCAAAAATCACTCCTCAGTGAAACGGCGCAACGTATTGCCTCAGCCAATCCTTGGCTTTGTGTGCTCACCTCTGAAAGTCTCGGCTTTCAAGTATTAGCCGATCTAAAAGAAGCTGGGCAAGCAGCTGAACTCACTTTAATCGAGCCTCTCCGACGCAATACTGCGCCTGCCGTTCTGTTTGCTGCCCTCGCAGCCAAAGCCGCTGGTCGCGGTGCAATTCCCATGTTAATTTTGCCGGCTGACCATGTCATTCACGATAAGGTTGGTTTTGAAATGGCCGTTAGTAAGGCGGTTGATTTTGCTAATGCGGGCCATTTAGTTACTTTTGGCATTCCACCGACTCATGCGGAAACGGGGTATGGCTACCTTAAACTGGGTTCGCCCGCCCGTACCTCTAGTAATGCAGAGGCTCGTGTTGTCGACCAATTTGTTGAAAAACCGGCAGCCTCATTGGCTGAACAATATGTTGCAGCTGGTAACTTTCACTGGAACTCGGGTATGTTTTGCTTTACGCCCGAGACTTTCTTAAGTGTGGCTGAACAAATTGCGCCAGCGCTTAGCAAGCAAGTACTAGCCTGCTGGCAAGCCACTACTAAAAATGATGCCGACAGCAGTGGTAACGCTATTACTGAAAAAACCCTCCTACTCGATGAAAAAACCATGGCAGCAATTGAGGATATCTCTCTCGATTACGCCATTATGGAAAAAGCACCAAACGTTGTTTCAGTGAACGCGAGTTTTGATTGGGATGATGTTGGTTCTTGGGACGCCCTTGCCAAACATTTTCCCGAAGATGAGCAAGGCAATGCAAGCGAAGGCAAGGCGATTTTTATTGACTCTAACAATACCTTTGTATTTGGACGTGAACGCTTAATAGCTGCCGTAGGCCTAGATAATCTGATCATTGTGGATACCCCCGATGCCCTCTTAGTTACTGCGAAAGGCCATTCGCAATCCGTAAAAAAAGTCGTTGAAAAACTCAATCAAGCCAAAGATGAGCGTGGCACTTATCACAGTACGGTGCATCGTCCGTGGGGCACCTACACCATCATTGAAGAGGGGCCAGATTACAAAATTAAGCGGATTGTGGTTCACCCTGGGGCGCGCTTATCACTGCAAATGCACCATCATCGTAACGAACATTGGGTAGTGATCTCTGGAAATGCGGAAGTCGTGAATGGCGATAAAACCTTACTTCTCAAAACCAATCAATCGACTTATATTCCTAAAGAAACCCAACATCGCTTAAGCAATCTTGGCACTACTCCGCTGGTAATTATTGAGGCGCAAGTGGGTGACTACCTTGGTGAAGATGATATCGTGCGCTTTGAAGACCAATACGGTCGGGCTTAATTTACCGTCCTTTTTGTGCTGAAAGTTTTTCTTAAAAATAGCGCTCTAGTCATTGCAGTAATCTTAATTGCGCTAGTGAGCATTGATGGCTTAAGCTATGCGTTTATTTCAGCAAACGGCCTCAGTTTTTTTCCCCAATACAAAAAAAATCGGTTTCAAGAACAACTGAATGAAGCTGTTCATTATTTTCCCCGCGGGTATAACGTAGCCGACCCCGTGATGGGCTTTGATACTCAAAAAAATGCGACGCCCGTTGCGTTCAATATGGCAGACGGTAGCTTTGAAATTTTTTCAAACGAGCTTGGCTGCTTTGACCATCATAGCCTCGCAGAAATTAAAGCCGCCAAAGCATATGATTATTTTGCTGGTGATTCATTTACCTGGGGCTATGGCAATTATGCGCAAAACATTCCTGCGGTTTATGAAAAAAAATCAGGGCGTTTCTCGGTTAAGTGCGGCATTATTCATTCAGGCCAACAACATCAATTTGAGAAGTTTCAGCGAACTGTTAAATTGATTGGCTCTTACCCAAAGCGGGTTATTCTCGGTTTTTATGAAAATGATGTAGCTAATGATTTTGCCTACCCCCATACCACCGTCATTGAAGGATATGAAGTCGATACTTTACGCTTTGATCCGCATCGATTCCAATTAGTGCCGCGTGATATGGAAGCGGTTCGCAAAGTCATTTTAGCTGGGATCAATCCAAAATCGCAAAGCTGGATTGTGCGTACCGATGCCTGGTTAGAAAAATATTCTCTTTCTTGGAACCTAATCCAATTTGGTATTCAAAAAACTAAACCGCAGCCGCTGAGCACGATTTATGCCATTAGCGAGGGGGTTAGTTACTATAAGGATAAGGGCTACGAAACTGCCGATGTCACGAAAAAGAATCGTGCTGCAATTGAGCGTTGGATTGAAGATGCAAAAACACATCACTATGAACTTATTTTCGTTTTAATTCCACCGAAACTGCATCATGGCAATACGCAGTTTTACGGTGGCTTGCATGATTATTTAGAAGGTAAAGGCGTTCGCTTCATTGATCTCACTGAACCCTTTCATGAGTCGGGTTTGCGCTCAGAAAAACTGTATTGGATGAATGATGGGCACCTTCACAATGAAGGAAATATCTTTGTTGGCGAGTACTTAGCCAAAAAAATTGGCGGGGCTAACGCTAAGACGAATAAAAAATTAAATTAATTTCCAGCCACCATCGACATCACGGCCATTCGGACGGCAATGCCAAACGTGACTTGCTGCAGAATGACTGACTGTGGGCCATCGGCTACCGCCGATTCAATTTCAACGCCACGATTCATGGGGCCAGGATGCATTACGATAGCATCGGGTTTAGCTAAAGCAAGTCGCGCTTGCGTGAGACCAAACTGCTTAAAGAAGGCATTCCCCTCTGGAACCTGCCCCTCCTCCATGCGCTCTTTCTGAATGCGCAAGGTCATGACAACATCCACTCCTTTTAAGCCCGCTTCCATCTCATGAAAGACTTTGACACCCAGCATATCTAAATCACTGGGCAATAGACTCTCAGGTCCGATCACGCGAATTTCAGGACAACCTAAGGTAGTTAAGGCGTGGATATTCGATTTGGCTACACGACTATGCACAATATCGCCAATGATGGCGACCTTTAAATTCCGAAAATCGTGCTTAAAATGGCGCATGGTGTACATATCGAGCAAACCTTGTGTCGGATGCTGATGGCTGCCATCGCCCGCATTAATCACATGCACAAAAGATGGCACATGTTGGGCAATTTCCATAGGTGCCCGCGAGACATTGTGGCGCACGACTAAGATATCGGCCTGCATGGCAATTAAGTTATCGATGGTGTCGATGAGACTTTCACCCTTGGCTGTTGAAGAGGTTGAAATATCTAAATTGATGACATCGGCCGATAAGCGATTAGCCGCAATTTCAAAAGTCGTACGGGTGCGGGTCGAGTTTTCAAAAAAAAGATTGAAGACACTCTTGCCACGGAGTAATGGCACTTTTTTTACTTCGCGAGCTGGGTCGGTAACGCTCACAAATTGCTGAGCAGTATCGAGAATGTGCACAATTTGCTCTTTGGGCATTCCCTCCAAGCTTAGTAAATGCGTGAGCTCGCCTGCAGCGTTATTTTGATTGATGATGGGCTTCATATCATTGCTCATGACTTTGTTCCCGTGCTTACAACGGCGCTACGCTCTTCAATATGAAAATGAAAATGGCCAGTAGCGTCTTTTTCTAACGCTAAAATTTGCTGCTCAGGTAAGTCAATAAACTCGGCCGCAAAATCGGCAGCGATGGGTAATTCGCGTTTACCCCGATCTGCTAACACCATCAATTCCACTTGAGCTGGGCGCCCAAAATCAAATAGTTCATTTAAAGCGGCGCGCACGGTGCGCCCCGTTGAGAGCACATCATCAATCAAAATAATATGCGCGCCATTCACTTCAAAGGGTAAATGGGTTGGCATCGAGCTGGCGCTACGCATTGCGCTTAAGCCTTTTTCAGCATAATCATCGCGATGAAAGGCGACATTTATGACGCCAAACTGGGGCAGCGCTAAGTCTTTTGCTAGACGCTCGGCCAGCCAGGCTCCGCCAACCGCTAGGCCAGCCAAATAAATCATATTGCCTTGGCTCGTGCTTGAAATCAGGCTTTTGCCTGCTAAGCGCGCTTGTAGTTCGCTTAATAATTTGCGGTACAACGCTTCAGCTTTCATGCTTTATTCTGCTTTACAGGGAATGGGTTTTCTTGAAAATATTGCTCAAGAATTAAACAGGCTGCATGCGAGTCTAATTGATCTTTGATCTGGGGCGCTAAATTTGGCTCATTTTCGAGCACTGCCGAGGTATAGCGCTCGTCGACCCAAGCGACTGGCAGAGCAAACCGCCCTTGCAATTGTTGGCCAAAGCGGCGTGCCTTTGCTGTCATGGCATGCTCAGCGCCATCGGGATGTACTGGTAAACCAACTGCTAAGCGTGCTGGTTGCCACTCGACTAACAGCTTTTGAATCGCCTCAAAGCCTTGGCCTGTTTGCGTCTGGGTAATTACTGGTAAAGCTTGACTGGTCTGCGTGAGGGAGTTTCCAATTGCAACACCAATGCGGCGAATTCCATAGTCAAAGGCCATGACCGTAATGGCCTCAGGCATGCCCTGCCTCTCCCGATAAATGGGATAAATCAAAGCCTAAGGATTTCATGGTGCGCTGATAACGCTCTCCGGAAGGGGTATCAAAAATAATATCAACCATACTCTCACGGGGTAGAGGCACGTTAATCCAACCATTCAGAGCGATTTCTTCTTCGAGCTGACCGGCGCTCCAGCCTGCGTAACCTAAGGTCAGCATAAACTTTTTGGGACCACGCCCTTGCGCGACCGCTTCAAGAACATCTTTTGACGTGGTCATCGTTAGTCCACCGGGAATCGAGATCGAGGAGGAGTAGGCTAAATCAGCATCGGGCTCGTGCAAGACAAAACCCCGCTCAACTTGAACTGGGCCACCAAAATAAACTGGCTGATCTAATAAAGGGGCAATTTCTAACTTGAGTTCAATTTTGTCAAATAGACTGGCTAAATCGACTTCAGTCGGTCGATTGATCACTAAGCCCATCGCCCCTCTTTCAGTATGCTCAAAGAGATAAATAACCGCACCAGCAAAATTGTCATCAACCATGCCAGGCATCGCAATTAAGAACTGATTAGCAAGATGTTCGGCTGAATAGGAGTCCGTAGACGCTGGGTCTGAAGCTGAGAAAGCTTGATTAGACGTACTCATTGACTTTCATTTTAGCAAATCCTAAATCTTTCCGGTAAGCCAATATCCCACTAAACCAACAGTTTCATGTAAAAAAGTGGCCCATTGTTGCGCCCCATGAGTGATGTCAAAACCCGTCCAATCGAGATAACTGCGAGTTTGATAGTCCACTGGAAAAGGTAAGACAGTAATGCCTTGCTGCTTAAAAATCTGGGTTGAGCGCAGCATATGGCTGGCAGAAGTCAATAAAATCCAGGGCTGGTCAGCTCCACCTGCTTCAATGAGTAGCGGCTTTAGCAGCACCGCATTTTCATAAGTATTGCGTGAACGCCCCTCAAAATAACCGCGATGAGCACCTAAACCTTGCTCTTGAATCAGTTGTTTAAAGGCCTCGGCTTCGGGCATGCCCTGCGGCGATAAGTCGCCTGAACTTCCCGTAAAGATATAAGGTAAATTGGGATACAGACGCATTAATTCAAATGCTTTGGTTGCTCGCTCGGCAGCCGAACCTAGGGAAACCTGCTGGCGATCGCTAGTAGTATCGCCGTCAATTGCCCCGCCTAAAATAATTAAGCCACCCACCTTATCGGGCTGGAGGGTCTTTAAATCTATCGGTGAAATGGCATTTTCAAGGGCTCTTAAAGGTAATTCGGATAGGGGTAAATAGCCAATAATAAAAAATCCGATCAGCGTCATTTGCAGGAAGCGTTTGCAAAGTGCATATTTTCTTAAGAGCAAAAATAGCAAGGCAAATAAAACGCTAAGCAAAATCAAATTGAGCGGTTCAATGCAAAATTGGGTAATTTTGCTAGCAATAAAAAATAAGGTATCCATGAGCCTAATCTTAGTGGATATAGCTTGGCCAGTGCCGAATACACGCCATTAGCCAATTAGCTCTAAGATAGTGGCTATGAGCAATGGAACCTCCCGCAAAGGCCTCGTTTGGTTGCGCCGTGATTTACGTCTCTATGACCATGCAGCACTTAAGCATGCTTTAGCCGAGTGTCAAGCGGTCTATTTCTGCTTTATTTTTGACACCGATATTCTTGATCAGCTGCCGGGCCAACAGAGTAATCTCGGCCTTTCTAAATCTGCCCTGCTCAAGTTTGATCGACGCGTTGATTTTATTTGGCAAAGTCTTGCCGAAATCGACCTTGAATTGCGCAACCAAGGTAGTGGCTTAATTGTTCGACACGGTAAAGCTGTTGAGGAATTACCCCTGCTAGCTACAGCGTTGGGAGTAAGCGCGGTGTACGCTAATAGTGACTACGAGCCATCTGCAATTGCACGTGATGTAAGCATGGCTAAAACGCTTGCTAAAAATGATATTGGCTTTTATGAATTTAAAGACCAAGTTATTTTTGAGAAAAAAGAAATTCTGACGAATTCCAATACGGTATTTTCAGTTTTTACTCCCTACAAAAATAACTGGCTGCGTAGTTTGCGTGAAATTGATTTAGCCCCGCATGACTGCCTGCCAAAAGCCGGTCAATTTGCCCGTCTTCCCAAGGCTTTCGATTTAGGACTGCCTTCATTAGCATCTTTGGGCTTTCTACCCACCGGTCTCGAGCAGTATTTGCCAGCAGGTAGTAAAGGTGGAGAATTATTTTTAAATGATTTTTTAAAGCGCATTGACCAATACCAAATTGGGCGTGATTTTCCAGCGCTAAAAGGAGTGAGCTATCTTTCAACCCATCTCCGTTTTGGGACGCTCTCCATCCGCGGTCTAGTACGTGAAGCCCATCGGCGCATGTTGGCAGGGAGCTTAGGAGCAACTACCTGGCTTGGTGAACTGATTTGGCGTGATTTTTATTTTATGATTCTGGCTAATCACCCCCGCCTAGCCAATGGGGCTGCTTTTAAACCTGATTACGACAAAATAGTTTGGGAAAGTGGCCCCCAAGCAAAGAAATTATTTACTGCTTGGTGCGAAGGCAAAACCGGCTACCCATTGGTAGATGCAGCAATGCACCAACTCAACCAAAGTGGTTATATGCATAATCGCTTACGCATGGTGGTAGCCAGCTTTCTCAGCAAAGATTTAGGACTCGATTGGCGCTGGGGCGAAGCTTACTTTGCCGCCCATTTAACTGATTTTGAATTGGCTTCCAATAACGGGGGCTGGCAATGGGCGTCTTCATCGGGCTGTGACTCTCAACCCTATTTTAGAATTTTCAACCCGATTACTCAGTCAGAGCGTTTTGATGCACAAGGTAATTTTATTCGGCGCTACATACCTGCTTTAAGCAAACTCTCCAATAAATCGATTCATGCGCCATGGTTGGCTGGTCATATTGAACTTGAAGCCGCAGGAATTCTGCTTGGCCGCGATTACCCAGAACCGATCGTCGATCACGATGTCGCTAGAAAAAATACCTTAATCCGTTATAGCGTGGTGAAAAAAGTTGCCCCATAATATGTTTACTTGAAATCGTTAGAATACCCTTATGACCAAAATTTATGCGGTGGGTGATTTACAAGGCTGTTCTGCTCAGCTAGATGACCTAATGAGTATTCTGCCGGAAGGGGCTAAGCTCATTTGCTTAGGTGATTTGGTTAATCGCGGTCCCGATTCGCTGGGTACTTTACGGCGGCTGAAATCATGGCAAGAGGCAGGCAAGGTGGAGTGCATTTTAGGTAACCATGACCTGAATTTATTAGCCCGTGATGCCGGTTTGCGTGGGCCTAAGGCACTCGATACCCTCGATGACATTCTGAACGCCCCCGACCGCGCCGAGTTAATTGATTGGTTGCGCTATCGGCCAATGGCGCTGAGTAATGGCAAGGCCTTATTTGTGCACGCTGGTGTTTTACCCCAATGGGATTTACAGCAAACCCTAGAGTGTGCGAATGAAGTAGAAAAAGCCCTGCGCAAAAAAAATAATCGTGATTTTTTAGCGAATATGTATGGCAATACCCCGAATCAATGGAAATCCTCTCTCAAGGGTGTAGACCGCTTACGGGTCACGACGAATGCCCTGACCCGCCTTCGCTTTTGTACTCCACAAGGAGAAATGGAATTTGATAGTAGCGAAGGGGTTGCTACCCCACCCTTAGGTTGTGTGCCTTGGTTTAATGTACCCAGCCGCAAAACACGGAATGTGCAAATCTTTTTTGGTCACTGGTCTACGCTTGGTTTACTCGCTCGTAAAAATACTGTTTGTCTCGATACCGGCTGCGTCTGGGGGGGCAAACTAACTGCGGCTGAAATTAACAGTAGAGGCTCAAAGTTAGACTTGCTTACCGTCGATGGCTTTGATCACCCGGTAAAAATGTAATACAGGTATTTTTTACTGCGTTTCATTTTAGCGTTTGCATTGCCTGCTCAGTAGCTACCAAGACTTTGTCGATGATGGCGTTGTCATGGGCAATCGATGTAAAGCCTGCCTCATAGGCCGAAGGCGCTAAATATACCCCCTCATTCAGCATCGCATGAAAAAATTGTTTAAATTGCTCGATGTTTGATTGAGTAACAGCAGCAAAGGAGGTGGGCACCTCTTGGGCAAAATAGATGCCGAACATACCCCCAATACTATCTACCGCAAGTGGCACACCGTGTTTTTGGGCAACGGCCTGCATGCCAGACATCAGCTTTGCAGTTTGGGTACCCAAGCAGTCAAAAAAACCTGTACGGGAAATAATTTCTAAAGTCTTTAAGCCCGCTGCTACTGCCACGGGATTACCCGATAAGGTACCAGCCTGATACACATTACCTAGGGGCGCCAGCTTTGCCATGATGTCTTTTTTACCGCCAAACGCAGCCATGGGCATGCCACCACCCATGACCTTTCCCAAACAGGTGAGATCGGGAGTTATTCCTTGTAAGGATTGTGCTCCACCCAGAGCTACACGAAAACCCGTCATCACTTCGTCGTAAATAAGTACGCTGCCATACTGCTGAGTCAAATTACGCACAGCTGCCAAAAATTCTGCTGAAGGACGAATTAAATTCATATTGCCGGCAATGGGCTCGAGAATAACTGCAGCAATTTGATTGCCGTTGCACCGAAAAGCTTCTTCAAGGGCAGCACAATCGTTGTAAGGCAAGACTAAAGTGTGCTTCACCACATCTTGTGGCACACCGCTTGAGGATGGAGCATTTTGCGTTGAATCGGCAAAAGTTAATAAACCTGATCCCGCTTTAACTAAAAGACTATCGGCGTGGCCATGATAGCAACCCTCGAATTTCACAATTAGATCGCGACCCGTATAACCACGTGCTAAACGCAAAGCACTCATGGTGGCTTCTGTGCCACTAGATACCATCCGCACCTGCTCAACGCTGGGCATTAATTCACAAATACGCTCGGCTAACTCAACTTCACCGGCAGTTGGAGCCCCATAACTAAAACCAGTGGTGGCGGCCTTGTGTACCGCCTCGACCACTTCTGGATGCCCGTGCCCAACAATCATTGGCCCCCAAGACATGATGAGGTCGATATATTGTTTGCCGTCAGCGTCCCAAAAATATGGTCCCAAGGCTTTTTGAATAAACCGCGGCGTGCCGCCCACTTGCCGAAATGCCCTTACTGGTGAGTTAACTCCACCAGGGATGGTTTTTTGCGCGCGCTCAAAGAGGATTTCGTTTTGGTTCATTAAATGGCCATCATCTCAAAATCATCTTTACGGGCGCCACATTCTGGGCAAGTCCAATTCATGGGGATATCTTGCCAAAGTGTGCCAGCAGCAATGCCATCATCTGGCAAGCCAGTTGCCTCGTCATAAATCCATCCACAAATAAGACACATATATGTTTTCAATGCAAGTTACTCCAAGTACTTTTTAATTATGACAAGTCGGTTAAAAAAATCGAGGCGAAAGCACCATCAATTTACTTCGGATTCATTTTAAAACGAAATAAGCGGCACTCTAGGGGACCATTAAATAAAGGCGTGCGGCGGGACTCTTTAATCCGTAGTTGCCCAGGAAGAGCCATGTCGGTAGTTAATATAAAGACCTCCCAGCCACCAAAGTCATCTTTTAAATGCTGACCAAATTGCTGCAAGAACAAGGTAAATTGTGGGTCTAATTCAGCTTCGGCTTGTAAGGCTTTAAGCGATTCCCGGCTAGAGCGCTTAGCGCCTTGGCGGCCCGTTTCCGTATTCGCTTCATAGTAGGCGTGAACCTCATCACGATCATCTCGGTTCTCGCTATTCTCGCCTCTCCCCCCCTGAATTGCTAGACGTTCGCCATACGGTGGATTTAATAGCATGAGGGGCTCACCGCTCGACTCGCTTGCTATCGCTGGTGGCTTACTGACTAAAGCGTCAACCTGACGTACCAGAGGCATTCCTGGTAAGTGAGCACGCTGCCAATTGCCTTTACACATATTGACGAGCTGCTCATTAATATCGCTGCCGCTAATGCATAAACTTTGCGCTGTCGGAAAACGCTGTTGGCCCTCCGCCATCTGAGCTAGAGCGGCAAGACAAATATTTTCCCAATGCTGTAATTCGGTTTGCACCATAAATGGTTTTAAGCGCTGAAATCCAAAACCATCCGCGGCATTGACTAGTGGGCGATAGGCTAAGCGACTTGGTTTTGGGGTCGCCTTACCTTGACGCTCATATAAACCCGCCCGCATTGCGCCTGCTGGCACCTGCAAAGCTATTTGTGCAGCTTCAATTAAAAAAGTACCGCTGCCGCACATTGGATCAAATAAGGTTTGCCCTGCTTGCCAGCCTGTAAGGGTCAAAATACCTGCTGCTAAATTCTCTTTTAAAGGTGCGTCACCTTTCTCATCGCGCCAGCCTCTTTTAAATAAAGCTTCCCCGGAAGTATCGAGATAGACCGTTAATTGAGTTGCACTTAAATGCGCCTGAACTCGCACTTGCGGAAATGCAGTATCAATATTCGGGCGCTCACCACTCACTTCTCGCAGCCGATCGACAATCGCATCTTTAATTCGTAAGGTAGCGAAATTTAAACTTTTTAATGGTGAACGATGCGCCGTTACGTCAACCCGCAAAGTTTGTTGGGCACTAAACCAGTCTTCCCAAGCTAAACCGCGCGTTAAGCGATATAAATCATCCTCTTGGCGATAACTCGCTTCAGCCAGTTGTAACAACACTCGGCTAGCAATTCGCGCATGCAGGTTTAAGACCATCGCCCCTGCTAATGGGGCTGCTAAGCCAACTCCTCCCGTGGGGCTCGTGGGCGCTGGATCAATCAGCCATTGCCCTAGGGCCTTAGCTGCTGGCATGCTAGCAATGGTATTTAATTCCTGCGTTAAGGCGCCCTCAAGGCCGCCTGGGCAAACTACGAAAAAGCGCATGGGTCTCGCATGAAAAAATATCTCTTTTATAAAGGTTTGATGACAACTAGCGCAACCACCACAAGTAATAAGATAACGGGCGCTTCATTAAACCAGCGATACCATCGATGCGAATGGGTATTGGTACCTAAGCGAAACTGTTTTAATAATTTTCCGCAGGCATGGTGATAGCCCAAAATAATTAACACAAAGAAAATTTTAAGATGCATCCATGTCATGCCCATGCCAATGCCAAAATAGAGCCACAGCAATAAGCCCAAAAGAACCGCTGGCACCATCAAAATAGTCATAAACCGATAGAGGCGCCCCGCCATTCCTAATAAACGCTCGTAGGTCTTAGGGTCAGCTTCGCTGGCTAAATTAACAAAGATACGCGGTAAATAAAATAAACCTGCAAACCATGAAGTAATTAAAACGATATGGAATGTTTTAGTCCAAAGATAAGCGTTTCCCATAAGATCTTAACTACGAATTTCGCCATGACCTAGCACCACATACTTGAGTGATGTGAGGCCATCAAGCCCAACTGGACCGCGGGCATGGAGTTTGTCATTGGAAATACCAATTTCTGCGCCGAGCCCATATTCAAAGCCATCGGCAAAGCGGGTGCTGGTGTTCACCATCACACTAGCACTATCGACTTCGCGCAAGAATCGTTGTGCATGTGCCTCATTTTGCGTGAGAATGGCGTCAGTATGTTTGCTGCCATAGTGCTCAATATGCTCGATCGCTTCATCTAAATTAGCTACGGTTTTAATCGATAAAATTGGGGCTAAATATTCGGTGTGCCAATCTTCCTCTTGCGCATCGACTAGATTATTAAAATTGGCGCCCTCGAGCGTTTGACGAGTTGCTGCATCGACCCGTAGCTCAACCCCTTTGGCTTGATAAATGCCACATAAGGTCGGTAAGACTTTAGGTGCGATAGCAGCATTAACCAATAATGACTCCATCGCGTTACACGGCGCGTAGCGTTGGGTCTTCGCGTTATCGCAAACGCGCACGGCTAAATCAAGATCTGCATCAGCATCAATATAAATGTGGCAAATCCCGTCGAGATGCTTAATCATCGGCACTCGTGCCTCGGCCATTAAGCGGGCAATTAAACGCTTGCCGCCACGCGGCACAATCACATCGATATATTCATTCATGGTGATCATTTCACCGACTGCACTGCGATCAGTTGTGCTTACCACCTGCACTGCATCCTGCGGCAATTGGGCTGCACTTAAGCCCCTTTGGATTAAGCTGGCTAACAATGTATTCGATTCAATGGCTTCAGAACCGCCGCGTAAAATTACAGCATTACCGGTCTTTAAACATAATGCTGCCGCATCAATCGTTACATTCGGACGTGATTCATAAATAATGCCAATTACGCCTAAAGGTACGCGCATTTGTCCCACTTCAATTCCTGATGCCTGTTTTTTGTAGGGCGTAACACTGCCAATGGGATCATCTAGAGTAATGATTTTCTCGAGCCCCAAAGCCATCGTTTCAATCGATTTTTCACTCATGGTGAGGCGATCAATAAACGCAGCATCTTGGCCATTTTTTTGCGCTCTAGCAATGTCTAGTCGATTAGCAGTAAAAATCGCCGGAACTTCCTGACGAATGGCTTTGGCTATGTCGGCAAGGGCCTGATTTTTTTGCGCCGTACTGGCTCTGGCCATGATGCGGGCAGCAGCGCGGGCGCGCTGGCCAATGTCTTTCATCAGGGCTCGAATGGATTCTTGGGGTATTACGCTGGCTTGCACTGTGTCCTCTAATTGACGGCAATTGAACTTCAATACCCTAATTATTCACTATCCGACTGGGAGAGCGGAAATTACCGCCTTAGCGGAGTAAATGACCCACTAGACGTAAGCCGTCCCAGGGGTCGGCGGGTAATTCAGCGGCCGCAAGGCCTTTTGCTTGACGATCGAGGCCAGCGGCAACCTGAATAGCGCGCCTTAGCGCCTTAGCGCCAATGCGACGCAATGCTGCGGGGTAAAGCTTTTCACGGGCGCCCCAAATACGATAAGTTTTCAGTAATTGTTGAACCGACTCACCTTTGTCAGTAGCTACCTTTAACTTCGCTAACAAACGCAATTCTTCGGTCACACTCCATAAAATCAATGGCAAAGGCTCGCCTTCGCCCTTTAGCCCATCTAGCATGCGATTCAAGCGGGCCAAATCACCTGCCAACATTGCTGCTGTTAATTCGAAAATATCATAACGCGCTACCTTCAAAATTGCGGCCCGAATCTCTGCCTCACTTAACTGACCTTCTGGATAAAGCAAACCCAACTTCTGAATTTCTTGATGCGCGGCGATTAAATTCCCTTCCACCTGATCCACCATAAACTCTAAAGCGCGTTGCCCAGCTGGACCAGCCTCGACCGCTTGACCTTGTTTTTTTAAGCGGGCTGCAATCCAATGCGGTAAATAGGAGCGCTCCAGCGAATCGACTTGCACAACCATACCTGCAGCATCGAGGGCGCTAAACCAAGAGGAGGTTTTAGTTTTTGCATCAATCCGCGGCAAAACAATACACACTACTGTTTCCGGTAGTTCTGGATTCGTTTGTTGCGCCACTATTTGGGCAGCAAATTGTTTTAAGGCTTCAGCGCCATCGCGCCCAGGTTTGCCGCTAGGAATGCGCAACTCCAACCAGCGTTTATCTCCAAACAAAGACATCGTCTGTCCAACGCTTAGTAATTGACTCCAATCGAAATACCGTTCGTGCATCAATATCTCACGCTCGGTATAGCCGATTTTTTTTACTGTCGCGCGTAATTGATCCATCGCCTCCATGAGTAAAAGAGGTTCATCTCCTGATAACACATACAAACCCTGCACCTGCGCTTTGCTTCCTGCCCCTGACTTTGCCGCTGTTGCCGCTGTTGCCGCTGCTAAGCCGCTCATGTGCGCTTGCAAGGCATCAATTTTTATCATCGCCTACAGTTACTTTAGGGTTTAGTTGGTGAGGCGGGAGGAGCAGCCATATTGGGTGTCACAGATGAGGCTGGAGGTACAACCGGTGCAACTGCTGGAGCTTGCAACATCCGTGCTGAAGCCGCCACACGACGGAGCATTTGCAAGGCCAGATCACGACGCATCAACTGTAAAAACTGTTGTTGTTGGAAATCGGCCGATAACACTGTGGAGACCGTAAAGTCCATATCGCGAGTTACATAAATTTCAGCTTCGGGAACAATTTCTACGCCAGTGGTATCGAAGGCCCTAAATATCACTCGCGTTGTCAGCCGATAAGCGGTAATTTGCCCGGTGGCGTTATAAGTCAAGATATCGCGCGAATTCAGCTCACTTACAACTTCTAAAATTAAATCAGCTTCGCGAGCGTTATTAACAATTCTGGCATTACTACCAGTGGTAATTGCAGTTTCTAAATCGGCTCGCAAACCAATCGATACTGGTCCACTGATGTATATCGCTTTGAAAGGTAAATTAACCGCCCCGCGCATCTGAAAACCGCACGCGCCTAAGCCCATTAAAGTGATGCCGGTAACTGCACACAATCCAATGAGATAATTTAATGCTTGGCGGCGCGCCAACAGAGTCATGGTCTTTATCCTAATTTAAATGTTCATCGCTAAACAACGATATTAACTAATCGGCCCGGCACTACAATGACTTTTTTTGCCGACCCCCCGTTTAGAGCACGCAATGCCGCATCACTGGCTAAAGCTGCAGTTTCAATTTCCGCTGTAGATGCCTTCATGCCTACATGAATTTCACCACGGTGCTTGCCATTAATTTGCAAGACTAAGGTGACCTCTGTTTGTATTAAGGCGGCTTCATCGACTTCAGGCCAAGCGGCATCTAAGATTTCACCTTGCACTTTGGCGTACCCTAACTGTTGCCACAACACATGCGTGAGATGGGGCACGATAGGATAAAGAATTTTTAACAATAGGTCTAAGCATTCAGTTAATACTCTCGGACTGATCTGACTACTATCGGTATTAATTTTGATTGGCTCAAGCAAATTCAGCATCTTCATGGCTGCTGACACGACCGTATTATATTGCCGCCGCTGATAATCAAAATTGGCTTGCTTCAAGATGGTATACATTTCGCGCCGCAACTGCGTCTCGGCTGAAGTATAAGTTTGCTCTGCAAGATTAGTGTGGCCCGCTTGATTGACTGCGGCAATGCTGCTCGCCTGACTATTGGCGTAAAGCCATAAACGTCGCAAGTAACGCGCGGCCCCCTCAACGCCAGCCCCTGACCATTCGAGTTGTTGCTCGGGGGGCGCGGCAAACATTGTAAATAAACGCGCCGTATCTGCGCCATATTGATCAATTAAGGCCTGTGGATCAACACCGTTATTTTTACTCTTAGCCATTTTCTCAATACCACCAATGACGACCTGATGGTTTAGTTCTGTGGGCTTGATGTGTGCTGAATTTTTTAAGCGTGCGCCAGTCGGGCGTCCCTTTTCATCAAGTGTTAATTCAATATCCTCTGGATTACGCCAAATCTTTTTACCATTCGCATCTGCGGTGTAATAGGTTTCATTTAACACCATGCCTTGCGTCAATAAATTTTGAAACGGTTCGGCATATTCAACTAAGCCTAAATCGCGCATGACCATGGTCCAAAATCGCGCATACAGCAAATGTAAGATTGCATGCTCAATGCCGCCAATGTATTGATCCATCGGCATCCAATATGCCGTACGCGCATCAACCATCGTGCTAGCCTGGGGGCTCGCGTAGCGCATGAAATACCAAGATGAATCGACAAAGGTATCCATGGTGTCAGTTTCACGGCGGGCTGGTTTGCCGCACCGAGGACAAGTCACTGCTAAAAATGCGGGGTGCTTATTTAACGGATTGCCACTGCCATCAGGTACGCAATCTTCTGGCAATACAACCGGTAAATCGGCTTCTGGCACAGGTACTGCACCACATCCTGGATGCTGCTCATCACCACAATGAATCATCGGAATGGGAGTGCCCCAATACCGCTGCCGCGAAATACCCCAATCACGCAAACGATAGGTAGTCTTCATTTCACCTAGGCCTTTAGCTGCTAAATCGGCTGCTACAGCTTTGACCGCTTCTGCAAAAGACATGCCATCATATTTACCGCTATTTAAACAAACAATACCGTCCTTTTGTGCATACCAGTCTTGCCAATGGCTTAAATTAAATAAGGATGATGGTGTTTTTAAGGCGATGACTTGTTTGATGGGTATTTGGTACTTTAAGGCAAAGGCGAAATCGCGTTCATCGTGCGCTGGGACTCCCATGACTGCGCCATCGCCATAACTCATCAGGACATAATTACCAACCCACACTGGTACTTGCTCATGCGTCAGTGGATGGGTGACATACAGCCCGGTAAACATGCCCTCTTTTTCTTGGGTCGCTAAATCAGCTTCAATGACACTGCCTTTTTTGCATTTTTCAATAAAGGCGGCTAAAGCGGGATTATTTTTGGCCGCCACTGTTGCCAATGGATGTTCAGCAGCTACTGCACAAAAGGTTACGCCCATGATCGTATCGGCGCGGGTCGTATAGACATACAGTTTGCCGTCCATAATTGGCTTACGCGCTGCATCATTTGTATCTTCAGCAATGTCGTGCAAGAAAGCAAAGCGCACACCGTGGCTTTTACCAATCCAATTTTGTTGCATGATTTTGACGCGCTCTGGCCAGCCTAAATCATCTAATCCACTCAGCAGTTGATCGGCATAGGCAGTGATGTTGAGGTAATAGCCAGGTATTTCCCGTTTTTCAACCAATGCACCAGAACGCCAGCCGCGGCCATCAATCACTTGCTCATTCGCTAAGACGGTTTGATCGACTGGATCCCAATTTACAATTTGGGTCTTGCGGTATGCAATGCCTTTTTCGAGCATCTTTAAAAACAGCCATTGGTTCCAGCGATAGTAATCTGGTTGGCAAGTTGCTAACTCACGCGACCAATCAATTGCTAAGCCCATCGCGACCATTTGCTTTTTCATATAAGCAATGTTTTCCATGGTCCACTTCGCTGGTGGCACGTTATTTTGCATCGCGGCGTTTTCGGCAGGCATGCCAAATGCATCCCAGCCCATTGGCATCAAGACGTTGTAGCCCTGCATACGCAATTGACGCGCCATTACATCATTAATGGTGTAGTTACGTACGTGGCCCATATGCAATTTGCCTGAGGGATAAGGCAACATGGAACAGGCATAAAACTTGGGCTTAGGCTGGCCTGTTCGATTTAAGGCGTGCTCTATAACCAAGTAGGCATTGCTCGCAGCCCAATCGGCCTGTGCTGCGGCCTCAATGGCACGGTAATCATAATCCGGGGTCATCGTGTGCGGGCTTATATTCCTAATACATCTTGCATATCAAATAAGCCCACAGCTTGGGTTTGCAAAAACTGCGTGGCGCGTAAGGCACCTTGTGCATACGATTGCCGACTAGTCGAGTGATGGCGAATTTCGATCTGCTCGCCTTCGCCAATAAAAAATACGCTGTGGTCGCCCACAATATCGCCGCCACGTATCGCCGAAAATCCAATACTGTCAGGCTTGCGCGCGCCAGTGTGACCTGCGCGTGCATAAACAGCGATATCAGAAAGCTTTTTGCCTAAGCCGCTAGCAATCACCTCACCCATTTTCAGTGCGGTTCCTGAAGGGGCATCTACCTTGTGACGATGATGGGCTTCGGTAATTTCTATATCGTATCCCTTGCTCAATAAGCGCGTAGCTTCAGCCAGAATTTTAAGAGTTGCATTAACCCCAAGACTCATATTAGGCGCCATCACAATGGCAATTTTTTTTGCCGCTGCAGTGAGGGTATTGAGTTGCTCAGCAGTAAAACCCGTAGTACCAATGACCATTTTTACTTTTGTCTGTAGGGCAAAAGTGAGGTGCTGCAAAGTACCTTCCGGCCTCGTAAAGTCGATTAAACAGTCGGCTTGCCTAAGGCCCTGCGCGATATCAGTAGTAATAATAACGCCCGTTTTTTTGCCTAAAAACGCCCCCGCATCTTCACCCACTTGAGGGGTAGTGGCCTGCTCTAAAGCACCCACCAACTGCAGCTGGGGGTTGCCAAGAATGGCTTCAATTAGCATGCGACCCATGCGACCGGTTGCACCGGCAACGGCAATTTTGATAGTGGACTGTGTCATAAGCTTATTTTGCTTGAATATTGCTTGGAGGAGCAGTTGGATCGGGCATATCACCAGAACGGATATTGGTGACGACGGGCGCATCGGGAAGTGATGTTATCGGCACAACCCCAGAAGACTGGGCTGCCTTAGTTGCTTCGGCTGCCTTGGCAGCATTTTCTATAGCGATGGCTTGGCTTAACTCTTTCTCAAGAGGGCCGGCCGACTGCGGTGTTCTAAAGGGGGTCAAGGTACCCTCATTACCGGTAATGGGTCCACCTTGAGGGAGGCCTTGCACCAGCAGCTCTGGCTCTGCTACCGGCGCTGGACCTTTATTTGTGCCGGTTAAGTATTGCCAAAAAGTGCGCTTGCGTTTGGCATAGTTGTCGATTTCGGCAACCAACTCAGTTTCGGTTGGCAAAGCGTTACCTTCAAATTTAATAACTTTATTATCGGCAAAAATAATCGTCACTAGACGTTCCTGGCTAATTTTTTGACCTTCACGTTTAAATTCAAAGACGTAATCCCAGCGATTAGCATGAAAATAATCGGCCAATAAAGACGTACCCATAATTTGTTGTACTTGTTCGCGAGTTAAACCCAGCTGCAGTTTGGCGTACTGCTCACTAGAAATAAAATTGCCCTGCACCACGTCGGGCACATAAGGCCTAAAAATGCGATTAACCCAGTCGCGCTGAACATTTTCTACGCTTGGAATACAGCCGCTGAGGACGAAAACACTAGCCAAAGAACCCACTATGAGGGGACTAAGGAAAATCCTTAAAGCGCGAAGAAAACAGAAAAAACACATTTGCGTGGCAAGCCGTATCATTAAGTGTTTGATTTTAGCGCTTGCTTGATATGAACCACTCGACCACCCCTTCTAACCTCCGTGAAATTGGCCTGAAAGCCACTGGGCCAAGGATGAAGATTTTGCACTTTTTCCACCAAAATCCAGCCTCCCACTTCAGTGCCGAAGAGGTATTTATGGCCCTGACCCAAGAAGACCAAGAAATTGGCTTAGCTACCGTCTACCGGGTCTTAACCCAATTTGAACAAGCTGGCCTCTTATTACGTAGCCATTTTGAATCGAGCAAAGGCGATAGCCGAGCCATTTATGAATTAAACGAGGGTAACCATCACGACCATTTAGTGTGTCTTGACTGTGGTCATGTCGAAGAATTTGTTGATGAAGCAATTGAGCGCCGCCAAAAAGATATTGCTAAAAATCTTGGCTTTAAATTGCAGGAGCACAGCTTAGCGATGTATGGGCATTGCCAAAAAAAGAACTGTCGCAATAAATTAAAATAGACGTCGCCCCGATGCTGCAAGCTTGAATTGCTCTAATGCTAGTGAGCAGCCATGAGCGCTTCCGCGGCATTTAGCATTTGGGTTGAGTAACCCCACTCATTGTCGTACCAAGCCAAGACCTTCACTAATTTACCGTCCGCCGATACGCGAGTTTGAGTAGAGTCATAAATACTGGGGCGCGGATCATGATTAAAGTCGATGGAGACTAAAGGCAGCGTATTAAAACCTAAAATGCCTTTTAATTCGTTTTCACTCGCAGCTTGCAAAATCGCATTGACTTCAGCTACCGTGGTTGCGCGCTTGGGCACAAAGGTGAGATCGACGACTGAAACATTAATGGTTGGGACCCGCATAGCAAACCCATCAAAGCGCCCTACCAATTCAGGTAAAACTAAGCCAATGGCTTTTGCGGCACCGGTTTTGGTAGGAATCATGCTGCTCACTGCAGAGCGAGCACGGCGCATATCCTTGTGATACACATCGGTTAACACTTGATCGTTGGTAAATGCATGAATCGTCGTCATCAAGCCCGATTCAATACCAATTTTTTCAAGCAAAGGCTTTACTAATGGCGCCAAGCAATTGGTTGTGCAACTCGCATTTGAGACCACGATATCAGTTGGTTTTAAGACCGCTTGATTGACACCATACACAATCGTCGCATCCACATCTTTTTCACCGGGCGCTGAGATTAAAACCTTCTTGGCGCCTTGCTGTATATGCACTAGCGCTTTCTCTTTGGAGGTAAATTTACCGGAGCACTCGAGAACTAAATCGACGCCTAATTCTCCCCAAGGGGTTTCGAGCGGATTGCGAGTCGAAAACATCTTGATACGATCACCATTGACGATCATGTCATTGCCATCAATATCAACCTGCAGAGGAAAACGGCCGTGGGCCGAATCATATTGGGTTAAGTGGGCATTGACATCTAGACTGCCCATAGCATTAATTGCCACAATTTGGATGTCGCGTCTGGGTTGCTCTTCGTACAACGCGCGCAAGACCATTCTACCAATGCGCCCATAGCCATTAATTGCAATTCGAATTGTCATGCTAGTTCCTTATTCTCTTTACCTAATCGTGCTTGGCAATACATTGCTGCACTGTTTTACTAATTTGTTCTACTGTCAAGCCAAAATAAGCATACAACTCGGGGGCTGGCGCCGATTCACCGAAGGTATCAACACCATGTACCGCAGCACAACCATACTTCCACCAAAAATCAGTTACTCCAGCTTCAATAGCAATGCGGGGTACTTGAGGTGGTAACACTTGCGACTTATACGTGGTACTTTGTTGATCAAAGAGCTTGGTGCATGGCATCGATACCACCCGAATTGAGCGGCCTTGCTGAGTAAGCGCAGCAGCAGTTTGTAAAGCTAGACCAACTTCTGAGCCTGTAGCCATAATGACTGCATCGAGTTTGCCCTTGCCATCTTGTAATACGTAAGCGCCACGTTGAATCTGGGCAATTTGCTGCGCACTACGAGGTACAAAGGGGCAATTTTGCCGGCTGAAAATTAATGCGCTCGGACCATTTTGGCGCTCGAGGGCTGTGCCCCAAGCAACTGCACTTTCGGTCGTGTCACATGGGCGCCAGACCATTAAATTCGGTATTAAACGTAAGCTGGCAACTTGCTCGATCGCTTGATGCGTTGGCCCATCTTCACCCAAGCCAATCGAGTCGTGTGTAAACACAAATAAGACCCGAATTTTCATGAGTGCTGCCATGCGAATAGCATTGCGACTGTAATCGGAAAAAGTTAAAAATGTCCCACCAAAAGGAATATAGCCGCCATGCAATGCCATCCCATTCATGATGGCGCTCATGCCAAATTCGCGAACCCCATAATTAATATGGTTGCCCCACTGATTGGCGCGAACGGGTTTACAAGCATTCCAATTGGTTAAATTAGAACCCGTTAAATCGGCTGAACCCCCTATTAGCTCTGGAACAGCGGGGGCTAAGGCGGTGATGGCATTTTGACTTGCTTTGCGCGTCGCAATTGTTTCCGCCTTGCTTTGACAGAGGGCAAGATAATCACTTAAAGTTTTAGCGAAGTTATTGGCTAGCTTGCCTTGCATGCGGCGTTGCAATTCTGCTGCTAACTCGGGGTAGGCTTGGCGATACGCGGCAAATTGTTTTTCCCAACTGGCTTGTGCAGCTTTACCGCGCGCTTGAAAATTCCACGCAGCTAATAAATCTTGCGGGATCTCAAATGGGGCATGTGGCCATTCCAGCGCTACGCGCGTGGCGGCGATTTCCTCTGCACCCAATGGCGAACCATGCACTTTATCGCTACCAGCCATATTCGGTGAACCATAACCGATGGCGGTTTTACAGCAAATTAGTGTTGGCTTATCACTCTGTTTAGCCTGCTCTAAAGCGCGCGAGACGGCGGCGGCATGATGGCCATCGACATTACGCAGGACATTCCAACCGTAGGCTTCAAAACGTTGTGGCGTATCTTCACTAAACCAAGGACCTACTTTGCCATCGATGGAAATGCCATTGTCATCCCACAGCGCAATTAACTTACTCAGTTTTAAGGTACCAGCTAAGGCACAAGATTCATGGCTGATACCTTCCATTAAACAACCGTCACCTAAAAATGCATAGGTGTAATGATCAATGATGTCAAACCTCGGGCGATTAAATTCTTCGGCTAATAATTTTTCAGCTAAGGCCATACCTACCGCATTAGAAATTCCTTGGCCTAATGGCCCTGTCGTAGTCTCAACCCCTACGGTAATACCGAACTCGGGATGGCCTGGAGTTTTACTATGCAACTGCCGAAAGTTTTTTAATTCGCTAATGGGTAAGTCATAGCCAGAAAGATACAACAAGGAATACAGCAACATCGAGCCATGACCATTTGACAGTACAAAGCGGTCGCGATTGAGCCACTGTGGATCGCTCGGGTTGTGTTTTAAATGTTGATCCCAGAGTGCTACAGCAATATCGGCCATCCCCATAGGCATTCCAGGATGACCCGAGTTGGCTTGTTGGACTGCATCCATTGCTAAATGCCGAATGGCATTCGCCATGCGGATTTGTAATATTGCATTTGGGGGAGTTGGCATCGTAAGTATGGATTTCGCTATATATTAGGTAATGCCTCAATTTTATCTTCCCCCGCCTTGGACTCCCGAAAAACCGCTGAACTTATCCACTGAATTAGTGCACCACCTGCGGGTGCGGCGCATTCAAACCGGTGAAACTATCCCCATTTTTGATGGTGCAGGCATGGTGGCCAAAGCCACTATTCTTGAATTAGGAAATAAATCAGGCTTGGCTTCCCTGAGCGCTATTCGCTTAGATCGGCAGCGCGAAGCCCCTTATGCCATTACGCTGGCGCAAGCCTTAGCAGGGGGCGACAAAATGGATTGGATTGTGGAAAAAGCGGTTGAGACTGGTGTGCAATCGATCGTGCCCTTGCAATGTGAGCGCTCGCTATTAAAGTTGCTGCGGCCAAGCGATGCAGAACGGGCGGAAAAACGGCGTCTGCATTGGGCAGGCATTGTGCAAGCCGCTTGTGAGCAATGCGACCGTACCGTCTTGCCCACCCTAGAGCCCATTCAGAGTTTTGAGTCCTTCTTGACAACCAAGCCAGCGCCCGTTTTAAAACTATTACTCAGCCCCGATGCTAAAGTGCATTTGGCCGATGTTTTGGCTGCTACCCCACCGCAAAATTGTATTTTGATGATTGGACCTGAGGGTGGTCACTCGCCAGCTGAAGAAACACTAGCCATAGCTGCAGGCTACCAATTGCTGTCTTTAGGAGAGCGAATTTTGCGCACAGAAACTGCTGGAATTGTGGCGATTACAACCGTACATGCAATCTGGCGCTAATGACCTCAGCAGCTTAGGCGAAAGAATAAAATACGCGATAAGGCACGCGACGCTCCGACCAAAAATCAACTGCGTCACGGAAAACATCGAGTAAGGTTTCGCGCGCCTCTTTGTCGAACTTTTGTGTGCAAGGCAAGCCTTCGAGCACCACCACAAAGCCTGGCTGTGGACCCGCTTTATCGACCAAAGTAGTTAAAGCATCTAACAATGGGTCAAAATTCTTCGCCTGCTGTTTAGTAAACATATAGGCATTGGCAATCGACTCCAGCACTTCGCCTTTGGTCATCGCTTGCGCACAATTGGTATACACAAAGTGTTGCCCAAGCTCACTAGCAGCCTCCATGAGGTCGTTAGTCCGAAAAGCTCGGATCGATTGCACAATATTGGGACGCACACTACGTAGCATGGCAGGAGGTCCTGCGTCCCGAATGGCTAAAGCTGCACGCCAAGAAGCTGTCACTTTTTTCCCCAAAACTTGATTTGCTGCAAAGGTTTGTAAATGAGATAAACCGCCCTGCGCATAAATGCTGGCGGCCGAAGATTCAATTTCAGTTCGGTCGCTGTTATCCCATTGTTCCGCACGGCTATGGTCTTCTAAGCTTGCTGAAGAGTTATTTTCAGGAAGTGTATTCATAATGACTATAAGATTACCCCGAACCGGCGATCAAATCAAGCCTCAATATGGCAGTTTATAGCTAAGTATATGATTATATTAAATAAAATTATATGAGAGTGAAGGCTAACCTAATCCTAAAAGGGGTATTTTTGCGGCCCTAAATGAGGCCTCGGGCATTGCTGGCAGCCTCTACGACTGCTAAAGTCGTCACATTCACAATACGTCTGACCGTCGCTGCCGGGGTCAAAATATGCACTGGCTTGGCCACCCCTAGCAAGAGGGGCCCAATAGCAATGCCATTGCCGGCAGCGGTTTTCAACAGGTTATAAGAAATATTGGCGGCATCAATATTGGGTAGTACCAATAAATTGGCCTCACCCCGTAACGAAGAGGATGTCACTGCCGCAGCACGAATTTCGGGATCGAGCGCACAATCACCGTGCATTTCGCCATCGACTTCTAAAGTTGGTGCTAGCTGTTTTAAGAGGGCTAACACGGCACGCATTTTGAGCGCTGAAGGGGAATCGCTCGAGCCAAAGTTGGAGTGCGAGAGCAAAGCCACTTTAGGCACGATGCCTAACTTGCGTAACTCGCCCGCGGCCATCAAGGTAATTTCGGCTAATTGCTCGGCGCTTGGATCAGCATTGATGTGGGTATCGACTAAGAAAATTTGTCGCCCCGGTAAAACCAAGCCACTCATCGCGCCATAGACATTCGCACCAGGCTCATGTCCAATGACCGCATCGATATAACGCAGATGGGTATTGACATCACTAATCGTGCCACAAATCATGCCATCGGCAAACCCTTTAGAAATTAAGGTTGCGCCGATTAAGGTATTGCGTCGGCGCATTTCTAATTTAGCAAAAGATTCAGTCACGCCTTGGCGCTCAGTTAGTTTGAGATAGCTTTGCCAAAAATCGCGGTAGCGTAGATCACTTTCAGGATTCACTATCTCAATATCGGTACCAAGCTGCATCCGTAAACCAAACTTTTCAATGCGGTGCTCGATGACACTGGGTCGACCAATTAAGATGGGGGTAACTAAGCCTTCATCCAACATAATTTGTACTGCGCGCAAAACCCGCTCGTCCTCACCCTCACTAAATACAATGCGTTTTTGATCGGCTGGAATTTGCTTAGCAATACTAAACAAGGGCTTCATCATGGTGCCCGAGTGATACACAAATTGCTGCAACTGATCACGATAGGCACTGAAATCTTTTATCGGCCGCAAGGCCACACCATCATCCATCGCTGCTTTAGCTACTGCTGGGGCAATGACGGTAATGAGGCGAGGATCAAAGGGCTTGGGAATTAAATACTCGGGACCAAAGGAAAGGTTTTCAGTGCTATAAACCGCAGCAACTATTTCGCTTTGCTCTGCTTGTGCCAGCTCGGCAACCGCATTCACCGCCGCAATTTCCATGCCACGGGTAATGGTAGTGGCTCCAACATCGAGTGCCCCGCGAAAAATAAAAGGGAAGCACAGCACGTTGTTCACTTGATTGGGATAATCGGTACGACCAGTGGCCATCACGGCATCAGGTCTTACTGCCTTCACTTCCTCTGGCAGAATTTCTGGTGTGGGATTCGCTAAGGCATAAACCAATGGGCGCGCAGCCATTTTTTTAACCATCTCTGGTTTTAGGACTCCGCCAGCCGATAGGCCCAAGAAAATATCGGCACCTTCCATCACTTCGCCCAAAGAACGTAATTGCGTTACTTGGGCAAAGGGATCTTTTTGTGGATCCATTAATTCTTTACGGCCTTCATACACCACACCGGCAATATCGGTAACCCAAATATGCTTGCGGGGTAAGCCTAAATCAACTAGTAAATCTAAGCAGGCTAAAGCAGCTGCGCCAGCACCTGAAGTTACTAACTTCACTTGCTTGAGATCTTTGCCAACTACCTTCAGGCCATTCAGAATCGCTGCTGCCACCACAATTGCCGTGCCATGTTGATCATCATGAAAAACGGGAATTTTCATGCGGGCGCGTAATTTTCGCTCAACCACGAAGCAATCGGGGGCCTTGATATCTTCTAGGTTAATGCCGCCAAAGGTAGGCTCTAAAGCAGCAATGATCTCGACTAACTTATCGGGATCATTTTCATTCACCTCTATATCAAAGACATCAATTCCAGCGAATTTTTTGAACAGAACCGACTTGCCTTCCATGACCGGCTTACTGGCGAGTGGGCCAATGTTACCTAAGCCCAAAACCGCGGTGCCATTCGTAATTACGCCTACCAAATTGCCGCGCGCAGTGTACCGAAATGCATTCCTTGGATCACGGGCAATTTCTTCACATGCAGCAGCGACGCCGGGCGTATACGCTAAGGCTAAATCACGTTGATTGGTTAATTGCTTGGTAGGGGCAATGGCAATTTTGCCGGGGGTTGGAAACTCGTGATACTGCAAAGCCGCCTCACGAAGGGCTTTAATTTGCTGCTCTTTTGCGGTTTCTGCTGCGCTCATGCGAACTTTCGTCTCTAACGAGCCCAATTTCAAGGTATTTTGGGCTAAAAATTGGGCTAAAAACCTTCATTCTAGTCCTCCTACGCCTTCTAGTCATTTTGCCCGTCTAGCTATTGCGCCTTGTGAGCGCTTGCAACATAAAATAGCTAGATGAGTGCGCCAGCCAAACTTCTACCAGATTCATCGCTGAGTTCATCAATGCGTGAATTTGCCGTAATTGAGAAATACTTTAAGGCAGGTGCGCAAGCAATGGCGCCAAGAGCAAATCTTACCGAGGAGGATCGCGCGTCGATTGCACTCGGCATTGGTGATGACTGTGCCTTATTAGCAATACCTCGCAATCAAGTCTTAGCAATTAGCACGGATATGTTAGTAGAGGGGCGGCATTTTTTGCCAGGCGCGAACCCGCAGTGGCTTGGTCATAAAGCTTTGGCTGTTAATCTTTCTGACTTAGCAGCCATGGGTGCACAACCGATTGCCTTTACTTTAGCTCTGGCTTTACCTGCAGCAGACCCGGTTTGGTTAAATCAATTTACCGCGGGCTTATTTCAACTGGCTAAACAATTTAACTGCCACCTAATTGGCGGCGATACTACCGCTGGGCCACTAACTATTTCCATTACGATTATGGGTCAGGTTGGTGCTGGGCAAGCACTGCGCCGAGCGGGCTCAAAACTCGGTGATGATATTTGGGTCTCAGGCCACGTTGGTGATGCACGTTTAGCGCTAGGCGCGCTACGTAAGGAATGGTCTATCAGTCCCCACGCTTTAGCTGAGGTCTTACCACGCATGCATTTGCCTACTCCACGCATTGCCTTGGGCCTCGGCTTAAGGTCACTAGCCAGTGCCGCAATTGATATTTCCGATGGTCTCCTCGGTGATTTACGTCACCTCTTAAGAGCCTCACAGGTTGGCGCGGTGATTGATGTGTCAGCGCTACCAGTTTCAGCGTCGCTGGCGCAGCAACCGGAAACGATTCGCTGGCAATGCGCGGCTGCAGGTGGTGATGACTATGAATTATGTTTTACTGCCGCACCTGAGAAACGCGAACAAATAGAAGCCTTAAGTCAAACCTTACCTCTACCATTAACGCGGATTGGTTTTACAAGTGAGTCGGCTGATGCTGCAATTCATCTCTTGGATGGTCAAGGGCGACCCATCGATGCAATCATGGCCGCAAATTTACTGCGCTCATTTGATCACTTTGCTTAATTACGCATGCTGATCCAACCCCAAATCTCATTGCGCTGGATGCTGCAAACTGGCAATCGGACCTTTGCGCTGGGCTTTGGTAGCGGCCTCAGCCCTTTTGCACCTGGCACCATGGGTACTTTATGGGCATGGGCAATATTTTGGCTCGGTAACTATTTTTTTTCGGCTAATGATTGGGCCTGGATTATTGCGCTTGGTTTCGTTTTTGGTTGTTGGCTTTGTGGTTCGGTAAGCAAAGAAATTGGCCAGGCCGATTTCGGCGGTATTGTGTGGGATGAAATCATCGCCTTTTGGTTGATCTTATTTTTTATCATGCCGACCAACCTTTGGACCCAAGCCGCAGCGTTCATTTTGTTTCGCTTCTTTGATGCAGTTAAGCCCGGACCAATTCACTTAGTAGATCGCTATTTTAAAAAAGCTCCAGCAGCAGAAAACCCCAATTTTTGGCAAACCCTGTGGCAGGGTTTTGGCATCATGATTGATGATGTCTTGGCAGCTTTCTTTACACTCTTAATCATTGCTTTATTTCAAACGCTGGTATTTTGATGATCACAAACAATTTGACTGCAAACACCGTTGTGCAATTAGCGCAGTCATTAGGCTCACAACTAAGCCTACATAGTTGGAGTGTGGCACTAGCGGAATCATGCACAGGCGGCTTAGTGTGCGCCAGCCTTACTGAAATTGCGGGGTCAAGCGCCTGGTTTGAACGGGGTTACATTACCTATAGTAATCAAGCAAAAAGTGAGTGTCTGGGTGTTAGTGCTGAACTCATTGGTTCATTTGGTGCAGTCAGCGAAGAAGTAGCCAAAGCAATGGCCGAGGGTACCCTAAAAAATAGTGCCAGCAACCTAGCAATTGCGATTACAGGAATCGCTGGGCCAACAGGTGGCAGTCCCGGCAAGCCAGTTGGGACAGTTTGTTTTGGCTGGGCATTCACGCCGGTAGCAAACAATCTGCCTTCGCCAGCGCTAGTTAAAGTCAACACCCAACATTTTGCTGGCGATCGAGCAGCGGTCCGAACACAAGCTTGCGCCTTTGCCCTGCAAGGCGCATTGGCTTTAATTCATCCAACCTTTACGACGGAAATACCACAGCGGAATAATGGCTGAAATCATCATGATGCCAATAGCCATGGGATAACCCAACTCCCACTGGAGTTCAGGCATAAAGCGGTAGTTCATTCCCCAAATACTCGCTAATAATGTTGGCGGCATTAAAGCCACTGAAACCACTGAGAAGATCTTAATAATTTTGCTTTGGTTCAAATTAATAAAACCTACCGTTGCATCCATTAAGAAGTTAATTTTATCGAATAAGAAAGCGGTGTGATTTTCTAAGGAGTCAATATCACGCAAAATTTGCCGGGCTTCTTCTTGTTGCTCATCGGAAAGTAATTTGCTACGCATGAGAAAAGATAAGGCACGGCGCGTATCCATTACATTACGCCGAATTCGGCCATTGGTATCTTCTTCTTTAGCAATAGTTTCGAGTACATCAGCGGCATCCGCATCGCTTATGTCGTCGGATAAAACCTGTTTACCGGCGAGCTCTAAATTTTCATAGACTTCTTCCAAAGCGTCGGCAGAGTATTCGGCATCGGTGGAATATAAGTCTAATAAAACATCTTTCGCATTACTGACCGAGCCCGGACGTAAGCGGGCCCGCAACCGCACTAAGCGGAAAACTGGCAAATCTTCATCGTGGATCGAAAACAGGACATTTTTTGTGAGTACAAAAGCAACCCGTACGTTACGCGAGGTTTCGTCTTCATCTAACAAGAAGTCGGTACGAATATGCATATGGCCATCATCTGCCTCAAAATACCGTGCAGAAGCCTCCAGGTCACCCAAATCATCGAGCTCTGGGAGAAGCACATCAAAGGCCTCTTTAATCCAGATGAGCTCTTCCTCTTCGGGATCAACCACATCAATCCAAATGGGATTAACGTGCTGGAGTAGTTCATTGCGATCTTCGACTTGCTCTTGAGAGAGTCGACCGTTTTGCAGGACGAACAAGTTGATCATGGTGAACTCCTAAGGAATGCGCTAGTTTATCCTATGAGCTATGACAAATTCTCTAAATGAATCATCTTCTTTATGAAATCAAATTCAGTCAGCTTTATTGAGCAAATTCAGACGGCCTGGGCTGCGCAAGAAAGCCTGCTGTGCGTAGGCTTTGACCCTGATCCAAAGCGCTTACCCGCCTGCCTAGTGGGCCAAAAGGACGCCGTCTTCACTTTTTGCAAAGAAATAGCCGATACCACGGCCGATTTAGTCTGCGCCTTTAAGCCCCAATTTGCTTACTTTGCCGCTCAAGCGGCTGAGCCGCAACTGGAAAAGTTGATGCATTACCTCAAAAAAACCTATCCCCATATTCCTATTATTTTGGACTCTAAAAGAGGGGATATCGGCAGCACCGCCGAACAATATGCAATAGAGAGCTTTGAGCGCTATGAGGCTGATGCAGTAACGGTGAGCCCATACTTAGGACACGACTCGGTTGAGGCTTATTTGCGCTATACCGGCAAAGGGGTCATTATTTTGTGTCGGACATCTAACCCTGGTAGTGCCGACTTGCAAGCCTTACCCGTGATGAACAAAGCGGGGTCTGAACCCCTTTATTTGCAGGTGGCACGCTTAGCCAGCCAAGAGTGGAATACCTCTGGACAAGTTGGCTTAGTAGTTGGTGCCACTTTTCCAGAAGAAATTACCCAGGTACGTGCCATCATCGGTAATATGCCCCTATTAATTCCGGGTATTGGTGCTCAAGGCGGTGATATAGATGCCACCGTAAAAGCAGGGCAAATTGCCGGGCAGCCGGGCACAGGCATGATTATTAATTCATCACGGGCCATTTTGTATGCCAGCGCTGGCGCTA
Source organism: Polynucleobacter sp. IMCC 30228 (assembly GCF_021395205.1). Taxonomy (GTDB): domain Bacteria; phylum Pseudomonadota; class Gammaproteobacteria; order Burkholderiales; family Burkholderiaceae; genus Polynucleobacter. Next base: position 89,934 of record NZ_JAJVCS010000001.1, read on the forward strand.
ATTTTGCTAGCGCCGCCCGCACAGCCGCTCTCAGTACGCGCGCTGCAATTAGGGTCGCGGTAGCACAATGCGATCCATATTCTCCAAAATAAAAGCCTGCCTAGTTGGAAAATGAATGCTCGCCTTACGGCAATATTTAATTTTATCGAAGCATTTCGGCGCAGGTAAGGCCGATGCCAAGGCGGCGGCCTGATCACGGCTTAAAGCAGCTGGCGTGGTGACAAAATAATGCTGTGCAGCAGCGCCGACCCCAAAAATCCCCTCACCCCACTCGACTGCATTCATATAGATTTCAAACAGCCGCTGCTTCGATAAAATAAGCTCTAGCAGGCCTGTAATCACTAACTCTTGGGCTTTGCGGAAATAATTTTTCTCTGCAGATAAAAATAAATTTTTGGCTAACTGCTGAGTAATCGTCGAGCCGCCACGGACGGCTTGCGTCCCTTTTTGCTGATTGCGCTCCCAGGCTTTTTGCATGTCCTCAAGGCGCACGCCATGATGTTGAAAAAAAATATCATCTTCGCTCACCAAAATAGCGCGCTTTAAATTACTAGATATTTTCTGATACGGTGTCCAGCTAGATTCAATTGCGCAAGACCAATGCCAAGTACATAAGCGCCAACGTTCGGCACGCTGAAAGGCAGTTGAGCTTGGTTGTAATACTGACCACAGTGCAATTTGAATCACAAAATAAATTTGCATGGCCACAATTCCAAAAACCACACACTTCAAAAAATAACTGAGGTGGGTTTTAAGCCAAAACATGACGCAATTCGGCCAAGACTTGCCGCGGATTAATTGTGCTACTGAAAGTTGCACCACGCCAAATTAAAAAAGCGGCAGCGGCTTGTTCTACTAACATACCAAGCCCATCACTCACACGTGATCCATGTTGCAGGGCCTGCTGCATAAAGGGCGTCGGCTTGCCATAAACCAAGTCATAGGCAAAAGTACGAGGCTGAAAAAGCTGCGCAGCGGCTTGATCACTAATAGGGGAAAGCACAGTTAAGCTGGCCGCAGTAGCGTTAATCACTAAATCAAATTGACCGAGTGTGCCTGAGCTCACTTGCGTTACTAAATCTTCGCTTGATTCTGCCGTTAATGCGACGCCTACCGAATGCGCAAGCTCGGCAAATAGTGTTGCCAACTGCTTAGCTTTGCTAGGTGAGCGATTCGCAATCATTACAGCTGCTGGACTTTGCGCCAGTAAAGGACCAATGATCCCACGGGCTGCACCGCCTGCTCCTAATATCAAAATCTTCATGCCCTTTAATTCAATTCCTTGTGCATCTAAATCGCGCACTAAACCTAAACCATCGGTGTTATCACCATTAATTTGGCCTCCGGCTTGCCATAGGGTATTGACCGCACCGGCAAGTTGCGCATGCGCAGTAAGTTGTTTGGCAAAGGCGCAGGCCTCTAATTTAAAAGGTATGGTCACATTCAGGCCTCGACCACCCTGCTGAAAAAAAGCCTCAGCAGTGGCTTGAAACCCCTCTACTGGAGCCTGTATGCGCCCGTAATACATGGCCTGCGCTGCCTGCTCAGCAAAACGTTGGTGAATCCAAGGCGAGAGGCTATGGCCAATGGGATTGCCAACCACTGCGTAGCATGCTTTACCCAAAATAGTTGCAGGATCAACTTGATCGTAAAAAAGTTTGGTGTCCATAGTGCTAGTTTACCGATGCAATTCCAAACGGTTACTTCCTGGCGAACTAGCATCACGGGTAAATTCAAAAGTAGCCACCATATCTAAAACCTCTAATTGCCTGCGCATCTCCGCGGGGAAGGGTCCAAAAGGTGCGGCGGCGCGCACAATTGCTAGCGCCTGACGATCTAACTCAGCAATGCCAGAGGGGCGACTAATTTCAATACCAGTTAAATTGGGTCGAGCGACGAGTAAATTTCCAGCGCTATCGACACTGATTAATACAATGAGGCTACCGTAAATTGGTCGACCATTGGCACGAGGGAAAAAGGTGCTGCCATACGCTTCAATTTTTTTGCGCATCGCATCGTAATACTGCGCAAAGACCACTGCCTTTGCATTGCTCGCCGTCAAAATTGCGCGGCGCTGCGACTGACCTGCTTGATTCTGCAAACGCTGTGCCAATTCTGTCTCTAAAGCATTAAATTGGGGTTTTGCAGTTTGCTCTTCACCACTAAGTCTGCCGCCAGACTGTTTGTGCTGAGCATCGAGTTGGGCCAACATTTTTTTTTGTTGTTTTTCTAAGACCTCCATCTGCGCTTCTATTCCCAAGCGAGCGCGGTGCATAGCGCTGGCATTCTGGGGTGGTGCGGCGCCACCCCCCTGTAAATCAGCTTGGGCTAATTGATTGGCCTGCTTTGACGCACTTTGACTATTCGCATTGACCAAAATTACACTTAAGGCCGTATTCAAGCGACGATTTTGCGTCTCCTGCCAACCCCAGCGAAAAGACAAAAAAATTGTGTGTAAAGCAATTGACGCTAGTAAAGCGCACCAGATAGGGTGTCTTAAACAGGCGCGCTTAAACCTGAAGCGAAAAGCGTTTTGTTGCTCAGCAAAATCATGGGTTTGCAGTTTCGTCATTAATCTTAGGTATTCCGTCAGTTGCTGTGCTTACCGTTGCTACATCGACCAAAGCCTCAATTTCTTTCACCCGCGTACTCGCAGTGAGCTGTAATAAATCGACTGCCGTAACCTCAATCATGGCACGGGTCAGACGCCCGTGGGAAGCCAGCTCAGGAATGGGTAAGTGCAGGGGAATGAATTCAGCCCTTGCCATCCCTTCTTTTAAATGCCGCACTGTAATTGCAGTTGGCAGATTATTTTGTAGCAACCAACGTAAGCACCAATATTTTTCAAGCCGATCTTGATATTCTCCGTAGACCTGATAACAAGCCTCAAAGTCGGCTGCGATACCCATTAAATCGGCATCGCGTGGCGGAAAGGGGGCCACCATTTTTGCCATTACTCCATGACGAATAATGGCGAGTAATTGCCATTGATTGACTAAATCGGTATAGCGTCGCAAGGGAGAAGTACACCAAGCGTAATACTCCAGACCCAAGCCCTCATGCGGCGCAGGGGTAGTTTGCATGCGAGTGCGCAAGGGTCCCCAACCTTTTTGCGTTCTAAATAATCCCGGCAGACCCTGTTCAGCAAGCAGACGCCCCCAAGTGCTATTACAGTAAATCATCCACTCAGCGACGACGGTATCTAATACCGAGCCCCGCTGGCGAGGAATAATTTCAATCTGCTCTGCTCCTACAGCGCCTGTAATCTCAAACAGAAAATCGCGCGCTAAGGCGCCTGGCTCAGCAGGCCCCAGTGGCTCGGCCCTGAGACCATTGGCCACACGTTGAGCCTGTCGCTGGGCGTGGAATATTTTTGCGGTTCGCCATAAGACCCCTAATTCCATTTGAAAGGGGGCAGCTAAGGTCCTTTCTTTACCCGCATGTTCTTCAAGCATTTCAGCACTTACGAGTTTCTCAAGATCTTCCAAACGTAAGTTTGCTGCGATTGACACTAATTCAATGACAGAGCGCGGACTAGCAGCGGTTAATTCTCCTTCTGCATCGACTTCCACATATAAGGAAACAGCTGGTCGAGAAAAGCCAGCATCGAGCGAAAACTGCTGAATGAAGTCGGGAGGCAACATGGTAATTTTGTCGCCAGGAAAATAGACTGTCGACATGCGAGTTCGGGCAATTTGATCGAAAGCGTCATCTCGGTGAATTGCTAAAGCAGGGGCTGCAATATGAATGCCAATCCGAAACCCCCCGCCGGAAATGGCGCTCACTGAAAAGGCATCATCAATTTCAGTTGTACTGGCATCATCAATCGAAAAGGCCTGGACTGGGGCCTCTGGTAAATTCGCTAGCGCTTCTTGTAGGGCATGCGGAGCAATACTCAGGCCGCTAGCGTGAGTAACTCCGTGGGGGAAATGCTGTTGTAAAAAAAGCCCTTGGTGATAATGCAAAGGGGACTCAAGCGCACCACAGCGCATAAATAATTGTGCGGGAGTTTCGCCAACAGTGGCACAAGCTGCTAACACCGCCTTATATGCCAAGCTATTTTTGTCTGGCGTAAAAAGTAAGTTATTAATTTGGTTGCGTAAGCCCGACGGAAAAATTCCTGCGACCAATTCATCTGCCCAACAAGCTTGTTGCGCTAATTCTGTCTTTTTACGTTCAATTGCCGCTAAACCTGCTTGTAATTGCTCGAGTGGCGCACGCAGAAAACGACCCCGACCCTTACGCCGAAAATAAATCGGCGCGCCCTGCAAGGCAATGGCTAAAGCGATTTTTTGCGCCACAGTAACTGCATTGCCAAAATACTCAATTGCTAAATCAGTAAAGATAAATTCTTCAGCAGGGGCACAATCCCAGAGTAGCTGCAAATCGATTTCCTGTGCCACGACAGCGGCGGCGTCGATGGCAATTTGGGCACTAGGTTGTTCAAACCGTAACCAAACTTCTTTTGCCTTCAGTTTTAGTTGTTTGCCAGAAAGGCTGGCCACTAACCATGACTCGCTATCGCCTGAACCACTAGAAGATATAACTGTTGCAGCACGAATTTCGCCGCTTTCTTCATATACCAGTTGCATACTTAAAGTGAAATTCCGCCGCTCGCTTCGAGCGCAATACCATTAACGTAACTCGCCTCATCGCTGGCTAAAAATAAATAGATATTGGCCATTTCTGCTGGTGTACCTAAGCGCCCTAACCAGCATCGCCTTTCAATATCAGCCAAGATAGCGGTTGGCATGGCCTTGACCATTTCGGTAGCAATAAAACCCGGGCAAACCGCATTGACTCGAATGCCTTTAGGTCCTAATTCACGCGCCCACGTTTTAGTAAACCCAATCACCCCAAATTTCGAAGCGGAATAATTGGTTTGACCAAAATTACCATACAAACCAACTACACTGGAAGCATTCACGATAGCGCCTTTACCAGCCTCTAGCATATAAGGCGCAACTAATTGGGTGCAGTTAAATACCCCTTTTAAGTTCACATCGATGACTGCATCGAATTGGGCTTCGGTCATTTTGATCAGCCGCGCATCTTGGGTAATGCCAGCGTTATTAATTAAAATATCAATGCGCCCATGGCGCTGCATAATCATCTCAATTGCTGCTTGAATAGAAGTGCGATCAGTCACATTAATGGCATAAGCTTCGGCGCCTGCCAAACTAGCGGCAGCCTTTTGCACTGCTTCTAGATTCACATCAGCCAACATCACTTTGGCTCCCTCTGCAGCAAAGCGTTTTGCGGTTGCCAAACCAATCCCTTTTGCTCCGCCAGTAATGATGGCTACTTTATCGTGCAAACGTTGCTGCATATGACCTATCCTTTTGGTTATTTCAATCGAGACTCAGAATAGCTCAACTCAACATAAATTAAGCAAGGCACTCTAAAATTTTCTGGTGTATCCCACCAAACCCGCCATTACTCATCACTAAAATATGGTCGCCTGATTTGGCTTCCGCTACAACTGCTGAAATTAGTTGCTCTAGGCCACTAAAAACCAGGGCTTTGGGTGCGAGTGATGGTAGGTTGAGTGGTGCCAATGCGCCTTCTAAATCCCAGCTGAGGGCCCCTTTACCTGCTGTGGCCTCATACGCAAAAACATGGTCTGCCAAATTTAGGCTCGCGGGTAGTTGGGCTTTCATTACCCCTAATTTCATGGTATTGGAACGGGGTTCTAGTACTGCCAAAATACGTGCCCCACCCACTCGGCGACGTAAGCCATCTAGTGTAGTTGCAATGGCAGTGGGGTGATGGGCAAAATCATCGTATACCGTGATGTGGTTTTTTATGCCGATGACTTCTAAACGGCGTTTAACATTTCGAAATGTTCCCAATGCCTTTGCCGCTTCACTTGGCTTAATGCCAATATGATGGGCGGCTGCGATTGCAGCTAGGGCATTCAGTTGATTATGTGTGCCCATTACACCTGAATCTTTTTCCCACACTAGCTCGGCAACTGGCTGCCCTTGATGAAGCACCGTAAAGGCATCAGCAGCTTGTGGCAACAATGACCAGCTAGCATTTTTGTCGCGACCAAACCCCTCTACTGCCGACCACGCGCCGCGTTGCAAAACCCGTTCTAATGCTGGCTCGCCGGCATTCACAACTATTAATCCATTGCCCGGTACTGTTCTCACTAAGTGGTGAAACTGGGTTTCAATCGCCGCTAAGTCGCTAAAAATATCAGCGTGATCAAATTCCAAATTATTGAGCAAGGCGGTACGCGGACGGTAATGCACAAATTTACTGCGCTTATCAAAAAACGCCGTATCGTATTCGTCGGCCTCAATAACAAAGTATTGGCCCGCCCCAAGGCGCGCCGACACAGAAAAATTCAGGGGCACGCCACCAATTAAATAACCTGGTTCAAGACCGTGGCATTCGAGTATCCAGGCGAGCATGGCCGCCGTGGTCGTTTTACCGTGAGTGCCTGCTACGGCCAAGACATGTTGCCCAGCTAGCACTTGTTCGCCCAACCATTGGGGCCCAGAGGTATAAGGTAACCCTAGGTTCATGATGGACTCCATCAACGGGTTACCACGGGAAACCACATTACCAATGACAAATAAATCGGGCCTTGCTTCAAGCTGCAATAATTGATCGGGGGAGTATCCTTCAATGAGTTTGATACCTTGGGCCTCTAGCTGTGTACTCATTGGCGGGTAGACATTGGCGTCACATCCAGTGACCTGGTGTCCGCACTGTCGAGCAATTGCAGCAATGCCGCCCATGAAAGTACCGCAAATGCCCAAGATATGAATATGCATTACTGAATTTTAGCTAAGGAGTGTTGGTGTGAGTCAAAGAATGAACCGAAAACAATGGCTAAGTGTGGCCCTGATTGCCATTATTGCCCTTTTCGCCGGCATTGGAATTTCTCACTGGTTGGCTAAAAACCGCTTAAGCGGTGACCCGAGTGCGCAACAATTTTTCCAGCAGGAGTGGGTCAAACCAGACGGACAAATATTAAACCCCGCGATTTGGCAAAGCCGTTTAGTACTCGTGAATTTTTGGGCCTCTTGGTGTCCACCCTGTGTAGCCGAAATGCCGGCCTTAGACCAACTGAGTAAGGATCTAGCGTCAAAGCCGGTGATTTTTATTGGCGTTGGCATTGACTCACCAAGTAATATCCGCGAATTTTTACTGAAAACCCCTGTTTCCTACCCCATTGTGATTGGCGGCCTAGAGGGCAGTCAAATGGGCAAGACTTTAGGCAATAGCCAGGGAGCACTACCTTTTACTGTGATTATCGATGCAAAAGGACAGATCATCTACCGAAAATTAGGCAAGATAGATGCAGATGAGCTAAAAAATGTCATTTTAAAGGCTATTTAACAAAAGTTAGCTGAACTTAGCCATTTTTAATCTACTCTTTTACCCCCAGAGCTGAGGTATCCTGATTCGTTTTTACGGGTTTTTATTTGCGGCTTTACTATTTTTAAGCCCTCAAGCGGGTATACTTTGACGATGGTAAAAATAGCTTTCCCGCCTTTTTATCTTTAACTGTACTTAAAAGTTGTTATTTATGTCGAAAAAACCATTAATTCTCGTTATTCAGGGCCCTAATCTCAATTTGCTGGGTACCCGTGAGCCTGGTATTTATGGTTCGAAAACCTTAGCTGAGATTCATGCTGAACTGAATTTAATCGCTCAGAAGGCTGGCATTGAGCTGCAAACCTATCAAAGCAACCATGAAGGTGAGCTAATCGATTGCATTCAAAAAGCCAAACAAGATGGCGTCGACTTTATTTTGATTAATCCAGGCGGTTTCACCCATACCAGTGTTGCTTTGCGGGATGCCTTGGCTGGTGTGGCGATCCCCTTTATTGAAGTTCATTTGTCCAATATTCATCAACGTGAAGCCTTCCGCAAACATTCTTATTTATCGGATCTTGCAATCGGCGTTATCTGTGGTCTTGGCCCCCTTGGCTATGAATTAGCCCTCAAGGCAGCCCAGCAGCAGCTGCAGGCACCTGCGCAATAAGTTGGCTAAATCATTGCAAGCCCTTCATGTCGTTCAATCTCCCTACAGCTTCATTCAGTAAGCAGAAAGTAAATGGCTATGGACCTAAGAAAACTCAAGACCTTAATTGATTTGGTTGCCGACTCAGGCATTTCCGAGCTCGAAGTAAATGAAGGCGAAGACCGAGTGCGAATTGTGAATACCCGAGATGCGCAGGCATCTGGCGCGCACAATCTTAGCCATGCCCCAAGCAACTTAAATTTTCCTGCGCCCACAGTGAGTCCGAATACGCTAGCGAGCTCGACTGCAGAAACAAATCAGGGCAAAACGCCCGAAGAAGATCAGCCTGCGGCCGAAGGCGTCATTGCCCGCTCGCCCATGGTGGGCACTTTTTACCGCGCACCGAATCCAGAATCGCCTAATTTTGTCCAAGTCGGTGATATTGTTACCGTTGGCCAAACCCTCTGCATTATTGAGGCTATGAAGTTGTTAAATGAGATTGAAGCCGAGACTGCTGGTGTCATCAAGCAAATTTTGTGCGAAAACGGCCAAGGGGTTGAATACGACCAACCCCTCTTTGTGATTGTCTAATTTACTTTTCCGAAACGCATATGTTTGACAAAATCCTGATTGCTAATCGAGGCGAAATTGCGCTTCGCATTCAGCGCGCCTGTCGCGAGCTGGGCATTAAAACCGTAGTGGTTTACTCGGTTGCAGATAAAGAAGCCAAGTACGTTAAGTTGGCTGATGAAGCTGTATGTATTGGGCCAGCGCCATCCCCCTTAAGTTATCTAAATATGCCCGCTATTATTTCTGCGGCTGAAGTAACTGATGCTGAAGCCATTCATCCAGGCTATGGCTTTCTTTCTGAAAATGCCGACTTCGCCGAGCGGGTTGAAAAATCAGGTTTTGCGTTTATTGGCCCTCGGCCTGAAACGATTCGCCTAATGGGCGATAAAGTCTCGGCTAAGCGGGCCATGATTAAAGCAGGTGTTCCTTGTGTGCCAGGTTCAGAAGGGGCATTACCAGATAACCCAAAAGAAATTATTGCTGCGGCTAAGCGCGTTGGCTATCCCGTCATTATTAAAGCTGCTGGCGGAGGTGGTGGTCGAGGCATGCGCGTAGTACACACCGAGGCCGCCCTCATTAATGCCGTTAATATGACCCGCGAAGAAGCAGGACGGGCTTTTGGTAATCCCGAAGTCTATCTCGAAAAATTTCTCGAGAAGCCACGTCATATTGAAATTCAGGTTTTATCCGATACCCATGGTAATGCGGTCTGGTTAGGTGAGCGCGATTGTTCAATGCAGCGGCGCCACCAAAAAATCCTCGAAGAAGCCCCAGCTCCTGGAATTGATCGACGATTGATTGCAAAAATTGGTGAACGCTGTGCCGAGGCCTGCAAAAAAATGGCTTACCGTGGTGCGGGAACCTTTGAATTTTTATATGAAAACGGTGAATTCTTTTTTATTGAAATGAATACCCGTGTGCAAGTCGAACATCCTGTCACCGAAATGATTACGGGCATTGATATTGTGCAAGAACAAATCCGCATTGCCGCAGGCCTCAAATTAGCCTTTCGCCAAAAAGATATTGTCTTCCAAGGTCACGCCATTGAATGTCGTTTGAACGCCGAAGATCCCTTTAAATTTACGCCCAGCCCAGGGCGGATTTTATCGTGGCATATGCCAGGGGGCCCTGGTATTCGGGTTGATTCGCATGCCTATAGCGGTTATATGGTGCCCCCAAATTATGACTCCATGATTGGTAAGTTAATTTCTTACGGCAAAACCCGTGAGCAGGCTATTCGACGCATGCGCATTGCCTTATCAGAAATGGTCATTGATGGCATTCAAACGAATGTCCCCCTCCACCGCGAGCTTATGCTAGATCCTAATTTTGTTGAGGGCGGAACGAGTATTCATTATTTAGAACATCGCCTTGAGGAACAGGCGGCCAGCCGCGGCAAAAGCTAATCGTGTCTTATCGTGAACTCATTTTCATGGTGGCTGCTGAAGTTGCTGAACCCCTTGGGGATGCTTTACTTGAATTAGGCGCGCTCTCAGTTACGGTTGAAGATGCAAGCGCAGGAGGTTACGATGAAAGCCCACTTTATGGCGAGCCTGGGCTAGCTCCAGATCTTCAGGCATGGGAACGGTCTACGGTTACTGCGCTCTTCCCACCTTCGCTGGCAGACGCTAATGAAGAGCTAAGGGCCATTTTAAGTGCTTTAACTGCGGCAGATTTTAAGTTAGCGCCGCCGCTGGTAAAAATGGTAGCAGAGCAAGATTGGGTTCGCCTCACCCAAAGTCAATTTGAACCCATTCAAATTGGCCAGCGTATTTGGATCGTACCTTCTTGGCATGACACTCCGGTTGATACCAGCGCAATTTGTTTAGCCCTCGATCCTGGACTTGCTTTCGGCACGGGTAGCCACCCCACCACACGACTCTGTTTGCAATGGCTAGAAAGTCAATTTAATTTACATGGCCGTAGTCTCTTAGATTACGGTTGTGGCTCTGGCATTTTGGCCATTGCTGCAAAAAAATTGGGTTGCAATCCGGTGCTGGGAATTGATATTGATCCGCAAGCCATTATTGCTGCCACCAGTAATGCTGAAATAAACCAAGTAGCAATCGATTTTGTTTTGCCCGATGGTGAAATCACCCATGCGCTAGCATCAACGCAGTTTGATATTGTGATGGCGAATATTTTAGCTAACCCATTGCAGCTGTTAGCCCCCCTGCTAATCAGTCGTTTACGTCCAGGTGGACACCTTATTCTTTCTGGTATCTTGGCGCGTCAGGCTACTGAAATCGCGACGGCCTATAGCCAGTGGCTACCTCTCACAGTAGTGGGAGACAGTGAAGGTTGGGTTTGTTTGCATGGTATCTTGCCACTGAATTTGGCTGCTACGGGGCCTCGTCCAGCAACTCGTACACCTAAAAAATCTTGGCTTCTCTATGTTTTACTCAGTAGTTTGTTGGTGTTGCTTTTGCTCATCGGCGGCAGTCATTTATTTAGGGCGCCCTTGTTACGCTCACTTGCACCACAAGTGGATGAAAAAATAAATCCCTTGAATCTTGCCGCTTTTACTTCGGTATTAAAAGTAAATACGATTCTGTGCAAATATCTCAGTTGCAAGGAAGCACCGATTAAGGCGTTTGAGGCGTGGAAGATAGATTCGGCTAGCTTGGGCATGGAAAATAAAAATAACGCCTCTAAAGACGCTGAGATCCCCTCTATTTTGTCTTTTGAATTACAAAATCGTTTGGCTTTGCCTGTTGCATGGCCAAATATTGAGCTAACTTTAATTGATATCTCCGAAAACACCCTAAGTCGAATTGAGTTTTTGCCGGCAACGTGGCTATCAGCTCAATTTCAAGCTGACCATCCTGATTTTCAGCACACCGGTGCAGCAGCTGGCCTAAAAGTGAGCTGTGCTATGCCACTAAAATTACCAGCTCAAGCCGCAGGCTATCGCTTGCGAATTGTGTATCCTTAATTTTTGCAGCTACTTTATTTAGAAAGTACAACATGGCTAGTTTGATTTGCGGCTCGGTGGCCTATGACACCATCATGAACTTTGAAGGTCGCTTTCAGGAACAAATTCTCCCAGAGCAAATTCATATTTTGAATGTCGCTTTTTTAGTGCCGAAGATGCGGCGCGAATTTGGGGGTTGTGCGGGCAATATTGCCTATAACTTAAAACTGTTAAATGGTGAACCGATCATCATGGCTGCCGTAGGTAGTGATGCTAAGCCTTACCTCGAACGCTTCAGTCGACTACAAATTGATACCACCCATATTCGCCAAATCCCAGAGTCGTTTACTGCCCAAGCGATGATCACCACCGATCTTGCCAACAACCAAATTACTGCCTTTCATCCTGGGGCAATGAATGCTTCGCATCTCAATTCGGTGGCGCAAGTCTTAGATGAATGTCGGCGCACAAATAAATCTTTGCCCACTTTAGGCATTGTTGCTCCTGATGGACGTCAAGGTATGTGGGAGCATTGCCATCAATTAGCGGAGGCGCACATACCTTTTATTTTTGATCCTGGCCAAGGTTTGCCCATGTTTAATGGGAAAGAGTTACTAGAGCTCACAGCCCTAGCCAGTTATTTAGCGGTGAATGACTATGAAGCCGAGATGCTGGCGCAACGCACGGGGATGTCTTTAAAGCAACTAGCCGAACGGGTACAAGCATTAATTGTGACTAAAGGCGCTGCTGGTGCCACCATTTTTACTGCCAGCCGGCAATTAGAAATCCCAGTGGTCAAGGCCACAGAGCTAATCGATCCAACAGGTTGTGGTGATGCTTTTCGAGCCGGCTTGCTATATGGTCTAAATCAAGGCATGGATTGGGAAACGACTGGTAAATTGGCCAGCCTGATGGGTTCAATCAAAATTGCCCATCAAGGCCCACAAAACCATCAACCAAGGGCTCCTGAAATTGCCGACTTATTTGCTAAGGCCTTTGGCTATCGTTATTAATTCCAAGCGATTAACCCAATAAAAAGGGGTCCCGAAGGACCCCATCCAAGTAACTATACGTCCATGAGCGTCAGAAAACTTGAAACTTAAGGACGGCTACCGGTTGGGAAGGGCCAAGCTGCTGCAGGATTCAACGCAGTTTGCGTTGAGGCTGGGGCTGCTTTAGCCGCGGGCTTTTTTACTGCTGAGCCCGCTTTCTTCTTGGCGGCAGGTTTTTTAGTTACTTTTTTTTTGCAGCTTTCTTCTTAGCTGCTTTTTTAGCAGGCTTTTTCTTTGCAGCTTTTTTGGCGGCAGGACGCTTTTTGGCGGCAGGACGCTTCTTAGCAGCTGGACGCTTCTTAGCAGCTGGGCGCTTCTTAGCAGCTACTTTTTTCTTAGCAGCTGGGCGCTTCTTAGCAGCTACTTTTTTCTTTGCAGCAGGTTTTTTCTTGGCCATGGCCATAGTATTACTCCTTCAATGAAGTTTAAAACGAACTTCCGATTAAGAAGACCCGACCATTTAGCTTTGCTTTACCTTGCGGCATTGCAGAACAAACAAGCGAGCCATTCATCGGCATGCGGCCTAATACACAATGCTGCACGCTAATGAATCTGGGAAAAAAAGCCGTAATCCTTGCAGATAACGGCTTTTTAAATAGGTTGGAGAAAAGGGGAAGAGCCTTCCACGCACCCTGTTGAAAGGGTTTTCGGAATTCTTTTAGGCTCAAATATTGGCTACTAAAACTATTCAACCGACTAATCTCCTATTCATCTGCTGAGTACGCTCACTGCAATTCAATACTTACTCCCAATTCAGCGCACCACCAGTTTGATACTCAATAACGCGGGTCTCAAAAAAGTTACGTTCTTTTTTCAGATCAATCATTTCTGACATCCATGGAAATGGATTCTCTTCATTTGGGAACATAGAGTCAAGTCCTATTTGCATACAACGACGATTACAGATGTATCGGAGGTAGCCTTTGAACATCGGCGCGTTCAATCCAAGCACTCCTCTTGGCATCGTATCTTCGGCATATCGGTACTCTAATTCAACTGCTTTTTCAAAGATCGTTTTGATCTCATCTTTGAACGCGGAAGTCCATAACTGTGGGTTCTCCAGCTTTATTTGATTAATTAAATCAATCCCAAAATTGCAATGCATTGACTCGTCGCGCAAGATGTATTGATACTGCTCAGCAGCCCCCGTCATTTTGTTTTGACGACCCATTGCAAGTATTTGCGTAAAACCAACATAAAAGAATAAACCTTCCATTACGCAGGCAAAAACGATCAAGGAACGGAGTAATATTTGGTCGTTTTCTAATGTCCCAGTCTTAAATGCAGGGTCAGTTAGGACGTGAATATAGGGAATTAAGAACTCATCTTTGTCACGAATAGAAGCAATTTCGTTGTAAGCATTAAAGATTTCACCCTGATCTAAGCCTAATGATTCCACAATATATTGGTAGGCATGCGTATGAATTGCCTCTTCAAATGCCTGGCGCAAGAGGTATTGACGGCATTCTGGCGCGGTAATCTGGCGATAAGTGCCCAACACAATATTGTTAGCCGCTAATGAGTCGGCGGTAGTAAAAAAGCCCAAATTACGCATAATAATTCTGCGTTCATCGTCGGTTAAGCCATTGGGGTCTTTCCAAAGCGCTATATCGCGATTCATATTGATCTCTTGTGGCATCCAGTGGTTGGCGCAACCGGCTAAATATTTTTCCCAAGCCCATTTATATTTAAAGGGGACTAACTGATTGACATCGGTAGTGCCATTAATTACCCGTTTATCGGCAACATTAACCCGCCGCGCTACGGCATCGTCCTTTGCCGGAATATTGACGCTATGCGTCTGCGGCGCAACCTTGGCGACCTCATCAGCTTGGTGTTGCAAAGGCTCACTCCGTTTTACATCCACTGCTATTGGCTGAGGGGCCAAACCTGCTTTAGCTAGTGCTGGCGCTACATCCTCTTCCCAATTCAACATACGCTTCTCCTTAATACTTTCATACTTGTTGTAAGTTGCAACTTACTGACAAGCTTCACATTCATCAAATCCTGCATCACCAGGTCGCATCGTGCAAGCCGGACCATCGGTGGCAAGAGCATTATTCGCACTCGCTGCCGCATCAGTTCCAGCGACGCCACCGCCACTTGAAACAGAATTCAGTTGACCGCTAGCTACGGTAGATTTTTCAACGTGGGTGGCGGCCATGGTACGCAAGTAGTAGGTGGTTTTCAGGCCACGCAACCAAGCTAACTTATAAGTGTCATCGAGCTTCTTGCCCGAAGCGCCGCCCATATAGATATTGAGCGATTGCGCTTGATCAATCCATTTTTGACGACGCGACGCAGCTTCCACTAACCAGCTTGGCTCGACCTCAAAAGCGGTAGCATATAAATCGCGTAAATCTTGGGGTACGCGATCAATTTTCGATAAGGTGCCATCAAAATATTTCAAATCGGCAATCATGACCTCATCCCATAAGCCACGATCTTTTAGGTCGCGCACCAAGTACTCGTTCACCACCGTAAATTCGCCCGATAAATTCGACTTCACAAACAAATTTTGGAAGGTCGGCTCAATGCAAGCCGATACGCCAATAATGTTAGAAATCGTTGCCGTTGGCGCAATTGCTACGCAATTCGAGTTGCGCATCCCATGTTGCTTAATTTTGCTGCGCAGACCATCCCAGTTCAGCGTCGAGGACATGTTTACCTCAACATACCCACCACGCTCTTCAGCCAATAGGCGCACTGAGTCTTGCGGCAGAATGCCACGATCCCATAAAGAACCCGTATAGGTACTATAGGTGCCCCGTTCTTCAGCTAATTCACTCGATGCTTGGTAAGCGTAGTAACACACCGCCTCCATCGAGCTATCGGCAAATTGCACGGCCTGCTCGCTGGCATACGGAATTCGCTGCATGTGTAAGCAGTCTTGAAAACCCATAATGCCCAAACCGACTGGACGGTGCTTTAAATTGGAATTGCGCGCCTTAGCTACAGCATAGTAGTTAATGTCGATGACGTTATCCAACATGCGCATCGCCGTACGGATTGTTTTTTGTAGCTTAGCATGATCTAAAACCAGTTTGCCATTGGCATCGCTGATCATGTGGGCCGTTAAGTTGACTGAACCTAAGTTACAAACTGCAATTTCAGTCTCATTCGTATTCAGAGTTATCTCCGTACATAAATTCGACGAATGCACTACGCCAACATGCTGCTGGGGGCTACGAATATTACAGGGATCTTTAAATGTAATCCAGGGATGCCCGGTTTCAAACAACATACCCAACATCTTGCGCCAGAGTTGTTGCGCAGGAATTTTACGACTTGGCTTGAGCTCGCCACGTTCGGCTTTTTGCTCATACGCAACATAAGCTGTCTCAAAGGCTTTGCCAAACTTATCATGTAAATCAGGGGTATTCGAGGGTGAGAATAAAGTCCAATCGCCATTCTCCATCACCCGTTTCATAAATAAATCTGGAATCCAATTCGAGGTATTCATGTCGTGCGTACGGCGGCGATCATCGCCCGTATTTTTGCGTAACTCTAAAAACTCTTCGATATCTAAATGCCAAGTTTCTAAATAGGCACACACAGCCCCCTTACGCTTACCACCCTGATTGACTGCGACAGCAGTATCATTCACCACTTTCAAAAACGGTACAACGCCTTGTGACTTACCATTGGTGCCTTTAATGTGGCTTCCTAGGGCGCGTACATTAGTCCAGTCATTGCCTAAACCACCAGCAAATTTAGAGAGCAAGGCATTTTCTTTGAGCGCCTCGTAAATGCCATCTAAGTCATCATCTACCGTAGTGAGATAACAGCTTGATAGTTGGGGGCGGGTCGTTGCCGAATTAAATAAAGTCGGGGTACTCGACATAAAATCAAAGGTTGACAGAATTTCATAAAATTCAATTGCGCGCCGTTCGCGATCTAGTTCATTGAGAGCCAAGCCCATCGCAACACGCATAAAAAACGCTTGCGGCATTTCTATGCGGTGGTCTTCAATATGCAAGAAATAGCGGTCATACAGTGTTTGCAAACCCAAATAGTTAAATTGCAAATCGCGATCAGCATTTAGCGCTGCCGATAATCGGGTTAAGTCATACTCCAGCAAACGGGGATCCAGTAATTCGGCATCAATTCCTTGGCGAATATATTTAGGGAAATAATTTGGGTACTCCGCTTGCATATCCCCCTGTAATACTTCACGTCCCAAAATTTCTTTGCGGATCACGTGCATTAGTATGCGTGCCGTCACGGGGCTATAGGCAGGATCTTTTTCAATTAAGGTGCGCGCCGCCAAAATTGCAGAGTCATATACTTGCGTTAAAGGTACGCCATCGTATAAATTTTTAATCGTTTCGGTAATGATTGGGCTAGCGTCAAGATGATTACCCAAACCCTCGCACGCGGCCTCAATAATCGTGCGTAAAGCACCCATATCTAGCGGTCGCGAAACGCCCTCGTCCATAACTTGCAGAATTGGGGGTGCTGATTCTGCTTGACCTTTTGCCTCTGTCGTTAAAACCTGCTGCGAGGCGCGTTCTTGATTGCGCTTTTCACGGTAAAGCACGTAGGATCGCGCCACATTATGCTCACCACCCCGCATCAATGCTAGCTCGACCTGATCTTGAATATCTTCAATATGAAAAGTTCCGCCATTGGGGCGACTGCGCAACAAGGCACGCACAACAACGCTCGTTAATTGCTCAACTTGCTCGCGAACCCGTGCCGAGGCTGCGCCCTGCCCACCATTAACTGCCAAAAATGCTTTTGTCACAGCGATGGCAATTTTAGATGGCTCAAATGCGACCACAGAACCGTTGCGCCGAATAATTTTGTAATCGGATAATTGGGTCGTCTGACCCGCCCCAACCCCACCCGCCATAAAGCCTGCTGAGGGCGTTTGGCTGATTGGGGCCCCAGGATTCAGGCCTGTCGTTTGGGTGTTAGAAGCCAAACCAGCCGCTTGTGGGTTTGCGTAAGACATAGAACTCCTAGACTCTAATAGGGTAAAAAGGGTTAAATTCAATCAATACAGGGCTTCGGCAGCTATCTGCTGTGCATCGCTTAAAATACTAGATCTAGTGTTTTAAGCACTTATTGACACTAAGTATAGGGAATTATTTCATCTTTGATAAGCTTTTTCTCACAATTTTTTGTCAGGGTTTTCCTTAGGTCTATCGATTTTTATAGTGCTGATCCCCCATGTAGTTATGTAAGCTAGTGCTCACATATAAACAAACAATGGAGTTAATTAGGCTCGAAACTCTAGACCAAAGGGCAGCTGATCTTGCAGCAAATGATTTTCGCGTTGTAGTCGCTGCCAATCAAAATGCCTGCCGGGGTCCACTTTTCGCTTTGGTGCTACGTCGCTATGGCCGGCAAAGCTTAAATGAGTGTAGGCGTTGCCAAGTACTTTAATCAGTTGTGCTAAAGCAACATATTGCGCATCTGTAAAGGCGGTTTCGCCGTCACCTTCTAACTCCACGCCAATAGCAAAATCGTTGCATTGCTTGCGCCCCAAAAAATCGGATTCTCCCGCATGCCATGCGCGTTGCTGTACCGAAACAAATTGGCTAATCAATCCATTGCGCTCGATCAAAAAATGACTTGAGACTTTTTGTGCAGCAATTTCGGCAAAATAGGGATGCGCAGTAGGGTCGAGCTTATTTTGAAAAAAATCACCAATGTAATTTTGTCCAAATTGCCCTGGCGGCAAGCTAATATGGTGAATTAAAACTAATTCAGGTTGTATTCCAGTAGGTCGGGCGTCGAAGTTCGGTGAAGGGCGCCAGCGTGCCAGTCCATACCATCCCGCTGGGTCCATCTCATTGCAATGCGCACTACAACAATAGAAACGCTGCTCCCGCTCTAGACAATCTTGGGCAGGCAGATGCACCCCACAATAGGCACAGGGAACAATTGGTAGTGGCTCGGTAATACGGGGTGGGGCTGGAACAGGGGCAGCAGCGAGTTTAGGCCTCTTCAACCAGAAATAAAACAAGGCCGCCACGGCGCCGAGAAGAACCCATTTCAGCATGGGGTTAAAGCCGATGCAAAATAACTTCGAGCACAAAGCGGCTACCTACATATGCCAACAGGAGCGCCGCAAAGCCCCACAAGACCCAACGCAATGCCGAGCGACCTCTAAGGCCGACCCGCAAACGCGCCACAATTAACCCGCCGAATAGTAACCACGAGGCAAAAGCAAAAATCGTTTTATGATCGAATACCACTGGCTTACCAAATAAGGTTTCAGAAAAAAAGATGCCAGAGAAAATCGTCAAACTTAATAATGCAAAGCCAAAATAAATTAAATTAAACAGTAAATTTTCCATGGTTAATAATGGTGGCAAACCTTCTAACCAATGCGCTAAGCGACTATCAGGCGCATAAGCCAAGGTGCGCCGTATTGCACGATCTTGCACCTCCATTAACACTGCCATCATCGCCGCCAAGGTCAGTAGACCGACGGCAATCGTCGCCACTATAAAATGGGCTTTAAACCAGGGGTCAGCTACCGCGCGGGGCGAGATCAAGGTTCCAGGAAATAAAATGGGCAAAAATGCACACAGCATCGCAAATACCAACACCATTAAGCGCAAGCTAGCGATTGGCAAATACCAACTTTGTAACCAATAAAATAAGAGCCCGAC
The DNA here is from genome assembly GCF_021395205.1 of Polynucleobacter sp. IMCC 30228. Classification (GTDB taxonomy): domain Bacteria; phylum Pseudomonadota; class Gammaproteobacteria; order Burkholderiales; family Burkholderiaceae; genus Polynucleobacter. The sequence continues at coordinate 109,077 of NZ_JAJVCS010000001.1, forward strand.
CCATGCCATTAATGAGAGGTCTTGGGCAAAACCAAAAATAAATCCTGCGGGCGTAAAGACAGAATCGTGCAAATAGATCCCCTGAATCATCAGACTTAATAAAATCAAGGTTTGGACAAGCAAGGTAAATGTCCATGTTTCAGGACGAGAGCGCGGCCGCCAGCTTAAAACCACCAATAAACCAAGATAAAGTAAGGATGGCAGCCATGCGCTACTTGGGTAATCTAAAATCGACATAACTAAAGTCTAATCGATAAATGCTCAACAACCTCACCGATCGCCTTTCTCGCGTTGTTAAAACGATGCGGGGCCAAGCTCGCCTGACAGAAAGTAATACCGCCGAGATGCTGCGGGAAATCCGCTTAGCCCTGCTAGAGGCAGATGTCGCGCTGCCGGTGGTAAAAACCTTGCTTGAACAAATTAAAGTGCAGGCCTTGGGTGAAGCCGTCATAGGTAGTCTAAGTCCTGGTCAGGCGCTAGTAGGTGTTGTACAACGTGAATTGACCCAAGCGATGCAGGGCAATTTAAATGACAGTGGCGAGCTGAATTTGGCCACCCAACCCCCTGCAGTGATTTTGCTGGCGGGCCTGCAGGGCGCAGGTAAAACTACTTCGGTCGGTAAGTTAGCGAAATGGCTGCATGAGAAAAAGAAAAAAAAGGTGCTGACTGTTTCTTGCGACATTTATCGTCCTGCTGCCATTCAACAACTGCAAACAGTTAGCGCTCAAGTTGGCGTTGAATTTTTCCCCAGCTCGGTTGATCAACGCCCTGAAGTCATTGCTTTAGCTGCCCTCGATTGGGCCAAACGGCATTACTTTGACGTCCTCATTGTTGACACTGCTGGGCGCTTAGGCATTGATGCTGAGTTGATGGCAGAAATTCGTAACTTACATACTCAACTTAAACCGATTGAAACCCTTTTTGTTGTCGATGCCATGCTGGGTCAAGATGCTGTAAACACTGCCAAAGCCTTTCATGAGGCCCTGCCACTCACAGGCGTCATTTTGACTAAGCTTGACGGTGATGCTCGCGGAGGTGCGGCGCTCTCGGTGCGAGGCGTGACTGGCGTACCGCTCAAATTTATTGGTGTTGCTGAAAAAATGGATGGTCTTGAGCCATTTGATGCGGCACGCATGGCAAATCGCATTCTAGGCATGGGCGATATTCTGGCCTTAGTTGAACAAGCCCAAGAGCATGTTGATATTGCTAAAGCAGAAAAGTTAGCTAGCAAAATTCAAAAGGGGGGATTTGATTTAAATGACTTTCGCGCGCAAATTAGCCAAATGCAACAGATGGGCGGTATGGCCAATATGATGGATAAACTCCCAAGTCATTTAACCCAAGCTACCAATAAAGCAAATCTAGGGCAAGCCGATGCGCAGATAAAACGCATGCAAGGCATGATCGATAGCATGACCGCCAAAGAACGCAATAAGCCCGAATTACTCAAAGCCAGTAGAAAAAGGCGTATTGCTACTGGCGCTGGGGTGCAAGTGCAAGAGGTCAACCGCCTCTTAGCCCAATTTGAACAAATGCAAACCATGATGAAGCAATTTAAAGGCGGCAAAATGGCCCGCATGATGGGATCAATGGCAGCCCGGGGAGCCGCTAAAGGCTTAGGTGGTTTGTTTAAGAAATAAGTCGCGTACAGCAATAATGTGTTCTTTAATCTTCGCTAGCGGAATCATTTGTGCTTCACTTTCCGTACGCCCCTGAAATTCAACTTTTGCCTCTTTAAGGCCACGCTCTCCAACGACGACTCGAAATGGCACGCCAATTAATTCCCAATCGGCAAACATCGCACCTGGTCGTTCACCGCGATCATCCAAAATGACATCAATCCCTGCAGCAAGTAAATCGGCATACAAAGTATCGGCTGCTACGCGCACCACTTCTGATCGATCGTAATTCATCGGGCAAATTACCACTTCAAACGGAGCCATCGAGAGTGGCCAAATAATCCCGCGCTCATCATGACCCTGTTCTATTGCCGCGGCCAATAAACGCGTGACACCGATACCGTAACATCCCATCTCCATCGGTTGTGCCTGACCTTGAGCATCAAGATAAAGGCACTTCATTGCTTCAGAATAGCGTGTTCCTAACATAAATACGTGACCTACTTCAATGCCACGACAAATATCAACCATCCCTTTACCGTCGGGTGAGGGATCACCCACTACCGCATTGCGTAAATCGAAGACGCTCGCGTGAGGTAGGTCGCGCCCCCAATTGACGCCTTTAAAATGGTACCCAGCATCATTTGCACCACAGACAAAATCAGTCATATTGGCAACAGTACGATCAACCACAATCGTGACTGGTAGTTTTAAGCCAAGGGGACCAATGTAGCCAGGTGGTGAGCCACAGGCAGCAAGTACTTCGGCCTCGGTAGCAAAACGGAATGCTTCTAAGCCCGACACCTTACTAGCCTTCACTTCGTTGAGCTCATGATCGCCACGCAGCAGCAGCATAAATAAATTGGGCGGACCTTCTGCCTGATCTGCAGCTAGCAATAAAGATTTCACCATTTGCGGTAGTGGCAAGCCTAAAAACTGCGCTACCTTATCGCACTGAGTTTGCTCTGGCGTCGCCACTTTCTCTAAGGCTACACTTGGCACTCCGCCCTGCGGAATTAACGCTAGCGACTCAGCTGCCTCTAAATTTGCGGCGTAAGCAGAATCGGGACAATAAACAATAGCGTCTTCCCCAGTATCAGCAATTACATGAAACTCTTGGCTACCCGAACCGCCAATTGCGCCATTATCGGCCGTTACTGCGCGAAACTGTAAACCCATGCGCTTGAAGATACGAGTGTAGGCGTCAAACATCAATTGATAAGACTGCTTTAATCCAGCGGTATCGCGATCAAACGAGTAAGCATCTTTCATGGTGAACTCGCGTCCCCGCATAATGCCAAAGCGCGGGCGGCGTTCATCGCGAAATTTCGTTTGAATTTGATAGAAGTTAATTGGAAGTTGTTTGTAACTTTTAATTTCTGCGCGCGCTAAATCGGTAATGACCTCTTCAGAAGTGGGTTGAATAACAAAATCGCGTTGATGGCGATCTTGAATGCGCAAGAGCTCTGGGCCCATTTTTTCCCAGCGCCCAGTTTCTTGCCATAATTCGGCAGGCTGCACCACAGGCATCAGTAATTCAATTGCGCCAGCCCGATTCATTTCCTCACGAATAATATTTTCGACTTTACGAATGATCCTTAATCCGCATGGCAAATAAGAATAAATACCAGCGCTTAGCTTGCGTATTAAGCCGGCCCGCACCATTAGTTGATGAGAAACCACTTCGGCGTCGGCGGGCGCCTCTTTCAGGGTAACGAGAAATGACTGAGATGCTTTCATGTGTGGATATAATCAAATCATTGATTTTAAAGGATTCGGGGCACCATCATGCTCGACCGTGAAGGGTATAGACCCAATGTCGGCATTGTCCTCCTTAACGGCCATAACGACGTTTTCTGGGGAAAACGCGTTGGGCAGCATTCGTGGCAGTTCCCGCAGGGCGGGATTCAATATGGCGAGAGTCCTGAGCAAGCCATGTTCCGCGAATTGCACGAAGAGGTTGGCTTGCTGCCAGAACACGTCCAAATTATTGGGCGCACAAGGGATTGGCTTCGCTACGAAGTGCCCGAGGCATTTTTGCGTCGCCAAAATGCCGCTCGACCGCATCGCACCGCCTACCGTGGTCAAAAACAAATCTGGTTTTTACTGCGCTTAACTGGCTTGGACAGCGATATTCATCTGCGAGCTTCAGACCACCCTGAATTTGATGCTTGGCGTTGGCACCCCTACTGGATTGAATTAGCTACGGTAATTGATTTCAAACGAGAAGTGTATCAACTCGCACTATCTGAGCTAGCGCGCTTTATTACGAGTGGGATGCGCATGCAAGATGCCAGTTGGGGTGCCCCCCTTGAAGCTCATTCACCCCCCAAGAAAGCAGCCGATCTTGACTCAACCAAATAAATTGCCCCTAGGGCCACCGCTAGAGCGGCAACCGACAGGCTTGAGCTGGCCGCTTACCTTGCTTGTTGTCTGCCTGCTAAGTGCCTGTGCCGGCACCACACCGGATGCCTACGAAGATCCCTTTGCTCCCAAGATCTTTAAAGAAGATACCGTTGTGCCCCTACCTACTAAGCCGCCCAATACGGCGAATCTAATCCCTTTTCATGTATCTCAACACTCAGTTTTTAAATTTGCTATTGATCCTGATTCAATTCGTATCGACCCTGATGGCGTAACCCGCTATGTGCTGGTCATTACGAGTCCAAGCGGTAGTCAACAAATTAATTTTGAAGGTATTCGCTGCGAAACTTTTCAGTTTGCTTTGTACGCCACTCTCAATACCAACTCAATTTGGCAAGCGAATCAACGTAAAACCTGGACCGATATTAAAAATAATGAGGCGAATCGATACCACGGCGCACTAGCGCAAGGCGCGTTTTGCAACAATAAATCACAAGTAAAAAATAAAGGTTTAATCCTCGATTCCTTACGGCCGAATAAATTTACTGGTAAGCCCAATGCTGACGCACATCGTTTTTAACCTGCGGCGGCCTTGATGAGGGTACCAATTGGCAAACCCGCGACGATCTGATTGAGTACTTGCGGTTCATGCCCAGAAGCAATCACAGTAGATGCACCCGTTTGTGCAGCCGTTTTGGCGGCTAAAATTTTGGTGAGCATGCCGCCCTTGCTAATGGCGCTACCAACTCCGCCAGCCATTTTCTCAAGCAAGGGATCTCCGGCGCTAGCCTCTGTTACTAACGTTGCCGCCTGATCTTGGCGAGGATCGGCTGTAAATAAGCCACCCTGATCAGTGAGAATAATTAATAGATCAGCATGAATGAGATTAACTACCAAGGCAGCAAGATGATCGTTATCGCCAAATTTAATTTCATCGGTTACTACCGTGTCATTTTCATTAATGACAGGTACTACTCCTAGGCCTAATAGAGTATCTAACGTTGCTTTCGCATTAGCTCGACGCTCGGGGTGATCAAGATCGGCATTAGTTAGTAAAACTTGTGCACTCTGCAAATTAAAATGGGCAAAACAACTTTCATACATTTGCACCAAACCCATTTGCCCAACAGCCGCAGCAGCTTGAAGCTGATGAATTGCAGTTGGGCGCTCATGCCAAGCTAGGCGTTGCATGCCCTCAGCAATTGCCCCAGAACTTACCATTAATAGTTGATGACCAGCCTGTAAAAGCACCGCAACTTGCTCAGCCCAGCGTTCAATTGCTGCTCGATCTAAACCATCACCATTATTAGTGACTAGGCTAGAGCCCACTTTTACTACGATGCGTTTCATTGGCTGCGTTGTCATGACAAGGTTCTCAACTCAATTTTAATCTACCTGAATGCTGCGCAGGCTTGACTTTAGGGCTTATCTAAATCGATACTGCCTTGATAACGGGGATCGACAGCCTGTTCTTCTAATTTATCACGCTCTCGCCGTTTTGAATCGAGATAATCTTGCAAGGCATAGCATAGGCGATCGCAACCCTCGCCTGTTAAAGCTGAAATTTCAAAAACTGGGCCTGACCACTTAAAGCGTTTAATAAAATCAGCGATGGTTTTTTTTCGCTCTGCCTCAGGAATCATGTCGACTTTATTTAAAACTAGCCACCGTGGCTTTTCATACAAGGCTTCGTCGTATTTACGCAATTCGTTCACAATAGCTTTAGCATCAGCAACGTTATCAACCGCTTCATCGAAAGGAGCAATATCGATTAAGTGCAATAAAACTCCAGTACGTTGTAGATGTCGCAAAAACCGGTGCCCTAACCCAGCACCTTCGGCAGCACCCTCAATTAATCCGGGAATATCGGCAATCACAAAACTACGCTCTTGCCCAACCCGCACTACCCCTAAATTGGGGTGTAAGGTTGTAAATGGATAGTCGGCTATTTTGGGTCGTGCATTGGATACGGCGGTTATCAGGGTTGATTTACCAGCATTAGGCATACCCAACAAACCGACATCAGCCAAGACCTTTAATTCCAGCTTTAATTTTTTACGATCACCTTCTTTGCCGTTGGTTTTTTGACGGGGAGCACGATTAGTACTACTTTTAAAATGTATATTTCCCCAACCGCCTACTCCGCCTTCTGCTAAACAAAGACGCTCACCATGGGTCGTTAAATCAGCAATGGGCTCACCAGATTCAAAATCACTAATGATGGTGCCAACGGGCATTCTAAGTTCAATATCTTCGCCCGCACGACCGTAGCAATCTGCGCCACGCCCAGGCTCACCATTTTTAGCTAAATGGGTTTTAGCATAACGGTAATCGATGAGGGTATTAATATTGCGATCAGCAATCGCATACACACTGCCCCCTCGCCCACCATCTCCACCATCGGGGCCACCAAACTCAATGAATTTTTCACGCCGCATTGAGGCGCTACCTGCGCCACCGCTGCCAGCGATTACTTCAATTCGGGCTTCATCAATAAATTTCATAAATAAAAAAGGCCTCGCTAGCCGCGAGGCCTGCTTCTGAGGTTGGTGAATTTAGTTCAATTCGATTTAAACAAGCCATCGAATTGCCGTAAAACTGGTCTCAGCCAGGCGCCTAATAAAAATTTAGGCGGTAGGTGGTAAAACCGATACTTGCGCTTTATTCAACGCACCCTTGACGCTAAATTGCACTTGTCCGTTAATCAATGCAAATAAGGTGTGATCTTTACCAATACCTACATTGACGCCAGGATGTACCTTGGTGCCTCGTTGGCGAATAATGATGCTACCCGCATTAATATGCTCGCCACCGAACACTTTTACGCCTAGGCGTTTCGATTCTGAATCGCGACCGTTTCGTGTGGAACCGCCGCCTTTTTTCTGTGCCATTGTTCTTTCTCCTGCTTTACAACTTAAGCCTTATTAGGCTTTGATTGTGTTAATCAGAATTTCAGTGAAATTCTGACGATGACCTTGGTGCTTTTGATAATGCTTGCGCCGACGCATCTTGAAGATTGTCACTTTGTCATGACGTCCTTGGGAGATGACCGTGGCCATCACAGCGGCACCATTAACCAGTGGATCACCCAATTTGAGTGAAGCACCTTCGCCTACGGCGAGAACTTGGTCAAGGGTAATTTCGCTGCCGATATCCGCTGGTATCTGTTCTATTTTCAATTTTTCACCTGCAGCAACTTTATACTGTTTGCCACCGGTTTTTATGACCGCGTACATGGTAGAGACCTCAATTTAAGACAACTTTTAATCACTTTTGCGGCTAATCCACCAAGGATTAGCTAAGCCCATTATTATATCCTGCATGATAAGCAGTGTCAAAAACATCGATCTAGCCCCCATATTGGCCCCCATAGCCCCTGATTTAAAGGCTTTGGATGAGGTGATTAAGCGTCGTCTTGCTTCCGAAGTGGCCTTAATTGATCAAATTTCCAGCTATATTATCCAAGCCGGCGGTAAGCGCATTCGGCCTACCTTGCTCTTACTTACCGCAAAAGCCTTAGCGCATGGTCAAGATACCCCCCATACCCTTGAGATCGCCGCCGTAGTGGAGTTTATTCATACCGCCACCCTATTGCACGATGATGTTGTCGATGAATCAACCCTGCGCCGCGGTCGCGAAACTGCCAATGCTGCTTTTGGTAATGCCGCTAGCGTGCTGGTGGGGGATTTTTTGTATTCACGCGCTTTCCAAATGATGGTGACACCAAATGATTTACGCATCATGCAAATCCTCTCGGACGCTACTAATACGATTGCCGAAGGCGAGGTGTTACAGCTACTGAATATGAATGACCCCGAGGTCAGCGAGTCAAGCTATTTGCAAGTCATTCGCTATAAAACCGCAAAACTATTTGAGGCTTCGGCAGAGTTGGGTGCTTTATTAGCCCGTTCTTCAGAAATTGATCGAGAGTTAGCCGCCGCTTTTGGTCGGCATATTGGCACTGCCTTTCAACTCATGGATGACATGCTTGATTACACTGCCAATGCAGCACAAATGGGCAAAAATGCTGGCGATGATTTACGTGAAGGCAAACCGACCTTGCCACTGATTTTTTTGTTAGAGAACGGTAGTCAAGACGAGCGTTTACTAGTGCGTGAAGCAATCACCCAAAACACTGATCTACCTGACGATGTTTTTAGTCAAATATTAAAAGCGGTGCAAGATTCAGGTGCACTGGAATATACCCACCAAGCGGCTGAGCGCGAAGCGAATTTAGCCTTGGCAACAATTCGTAATTTTCCTGACAATGAAGCAACTGCGGCCTTACGAGCCTTGTGTGCCTATTCACTAAATCGGCAAACCTAAGCTGCCGCGCTAAAATACCTTCAGCAACACGGAATGTAGCGCAGCCTGGTAGCGCACCTCGTTCGGGACGAGGGGGTCGGAGGTTCGAATCCTCTCATTCCGACCACTTAATTCTTATGAGAATAAATTGATAATATGGCTCAATGGCTTCGTTTTAATCATCACAGCAAGGCCTACTTTGGCCAATTAAATCAAGCCCAAATTTCGGTGTATGAAGGCAATCTTTTTGATCGCCCTCAGGCCACAGGCGAATCTTTTGCGCTTGCAGAAGTTGAGCTTGATATACCTTGTGTGCCCTCAAAAATGGTGGCTTTAGTTGATAATTTTTATGCTTTGGTTGAAAAATTAGCCCATGCTGTGCCAGCTGAGCCGCTCTATTTTCTCAAAGGCAATAACTCATTTCTTGCTGCCGGTAAAACTATTTGCCTACCAAAATCTTATAGCGGTAAAGTAGTTTATGAAGGTGAACTTGGAATTGTGATTGGTAAAAAATCACAAGACTTAACTGAAACTGAAGCCTTAGAAGCTATTTTTGGCTATACCTGCATCAATGATGTAACCGCAATTGAAATTTTACAAAAAGACCCTGGCTTTGCCCAGTGGACGCGCGCTAAAAGCTTCGATACCTTTGGGGTGTTTGGGCCTTACATCACGACTGATATAGATCCGCTGAGCTTGCGTATTCAAACCATTTTGAATGATCAAGAACGGCAAAACTATCCCGTGGCAGATATGATTTTCCCGCCAGCAAAACTCGTTAGCTTGCTATCCCAACAGATGACGCTTGAAGCCGGCGATGTCATTGCCTGCGGTACTTCAATCGGGGTAGGCAGTATGAAACCAGACAGCACAGTTAGCATTGTGATTGAGGGCCTTGGCACCCTCACCAACCAGTTTGCCTAGTTGTGACTGAAGCTGCCTTGCTATCGAAGCAGCGTCACTAGAATTCTGTCGGGTGCCTTTGTATTAATACCCAGTTGCAAAAGGTAAAGCTAAGCTTGCCTTGGCATGTTGCACATTGACATCTAAAAACTTGGTTAAAGCATAAACACTGCTCAAACAGGGTGTAGGTATTTGCACAATTTGACCTAGTTCAATTACCGATCCTAATAAGGCATCAATTTCCAGCGCTCGTCCTGCTTCTAAATCTTGCAACATAGAGGTTTTATGTTGACCCACTTTTTCGGCGCCGGCAATACGACGATCGATATCTACCCGAAATGTTACGCCCAATTTTTCCCCAATGAGCTGAGCTTCCATCATCATGTTTCGGGCTAGCTCGCGGGTGAGAGGGTACTGACAAATTCCTTCCAGATGACCATGGGTCAACGCACTAATGGGATTGAAAGTCATATTTCCCCAAAGCTTAAGCCAGATTTCGGCACGAATATCATCCAAAATAGGTGACTTGAAGCCCGCTTCAGCCATTAAGTTAGTAATCTGTTGAATTCGCTCTGACTTGCTGCCATCAAGCTCACCCATGGGAAAGCGGGTTCCCTCAACGTGACGGATGACCCCGGGGGCTTGAGTTACGGTTGCCGGATAAACGACGCAACCAATAATGTTGGCTGGATTGATGGCCCGCATAATGGCTGCGCCTGGATCAACTGTCTCAACCGAATGATTTTCATATGGCCCAGCAAGCTTCTGAAAATACCACCATGGAATGCCATTTTGCATGGGGATTAAAATTGTCTCGGGGCCAATGATGTTGACTAAATCGCCTACTAGCGGCTCTACTTGATGCGCCTTTACTGCCAAAATTACCAAGTCGGGCTTACCTGCTTCAGTCAACTTTTCTACCGCCCGTACTTCAGCGTGTAATGGCTCTGGCAGATCTTCCATAATGAGGGCCAAGCCACGCTCTTGAATTGCGCGCAAGGTTGCACCACGGGCGACCACCGTTACCTCATTACCGGCTCGGGCTAACATCACTGCTAAATACCCGCCAATTGCACCACCCCCGCCCACTATACAAATCTTCATTTCATTCTCTTCCGTCTTGACTGTAATCTGCCTTCACTCCAATCAACCCATAGCAGATAATTAATGTAACTTCACATGAGGCTCGGTGCGCCGCGTGATGAGCCGCGCTAGAGTATCTAAGGTTGTCTTTACCCAACCGTGCAATGCCAATTCATGTAATTTATACAACGATAAATACATCATTTTAGCAAATAATCCTTCGATCATGATGGAGCCGCCTATTAACCCACCCATCATATTACCTACCGTACTAAATTTACCAAGCGATACCAAGGAGCCAAAATCTCGGTAATAGTAGGGCTTCAGTTCCTGGCCAACCAAACACCGTTGAATTTGTTGATATAAATGATTTGCCTGCTGGTGTGCGGCTTGTGCGCGCGGCGGCACAACACCTCCCTTGCCACCATGCGATTCTGGCCATGGACAAGCAGCGCAATCGCCCATAGCAAAAATACGAGGATCACGAGTGGTCTGGAGAGTTTGTAATACTTGTAACTGATTAAGGCGATTGGTTTCCAGCCCATTCATGTCTTTTAAAAACTCAGGTGCTTTCACTCCCGCGGCCCAAACCACTAATTCGGCCGGCAAAATTTGTCCATTTTCAAACTGTACGCCATCGGGTAAAACAGCGGCCACCTTCGAATTGACATACACATCAACGCCAAGGTTTTTTAACAAAACTTCGGTGGCTAGTGATAAGCGCACGGGTAAGGCGGGCAAAATTCGATCGGCAGCCTCAATCACATTAATCTGTAAATCTTTATTTGGATCGACTCGATCTAAGCCGTAAGCTACGACTTCGCGCGTGGTGCGATAGAGTTCTGCGGCCAATTCAACGCCAGTTGCACCAGCGCCAATAATGGCAACATGAAGTTGGCCCGCTTTCAACGGTGTCTTTTGCGCTTGCGCCCGAATACAGTCATTTAACATGCGCGTATGAAAACGCTCAGCATCCAATGGTGATTCAAGTCTGAGGGCATATTCAGCGACCCCTGGAGTGCCAAAGTCATTCGTTAGGCTACCAACTGCAAGTACCAAAATATCGTAGCGCAATTTACGCGCTCCCATCACTTCATGGCCGCCTTCATCTAAGTATGGGTTGAGGAAAATGAGTTGTTGGGCGCGGTCAAGGCCAGTCATTTCCCCAATTCGATACTCAAAATGATGCCAATGGGCTTGCGCCATATAGTCAACTTCATGCTGGCCTAAATCCATACTACCGGCAGCAATCTCATGCAGTTTTGGCTTCCAAATATGGGTACGGTTCTTATCTACCAGAATGATCCGCGCTTTGCCTTTGCGGCCTAGAGTATTACCAAGACGAGTAGCTAACTCAAGGCCGCCAGCACCACCGCCCACAATCACAATCTGCTTCACTAAATGCTCAACTAGCCGAAGGGGCCATTAAGTCGAACGGTATCCCAATTTAAAACAATGGCAATGCTTACCCAAATTAAATAAGGCAACATTAGTAAGCTCGACTTTGGTGAATAGTGGCGAGTGGTATAAATAATTGCCAATACCGATAGCCATAAAAGACTAGCCTCATAAAGAGCCCAATCAGGTCGCTCTAGGCGGAAATATAAAAAACTCCAAAGTAAATTACAGAGCCCATTTAGTACAAATAAAAGGCTTAGGTGGCGCACCGCTGTGGGGGCGGGATTTCGATCCCAAGCGATGACCCAGGCCGTGCCAGAACAGATAAATATAGCCGACCAAATAGGCCCAAATAACCAATCGGGCGGTTTCCAAAAGGGTTCTTTTAAGGCGTGATACCAAGCGTCTAAATTGGTTGCCCAGCCACCTAAAATAGCAACGGATAACCCCCAAATAAGGGCAACGATAACGGGTTTTCTAAACATAGTCATAACTTACTTTACACCCTTAGCAAATAAACTTTAGACCTTAATCAAACCAAAAAGGTGCGCCAGATCTTTAAAGAAGATGCGAATATGCGCTAAAGGATCGCGTTTTGCGAGCTTTTTATTCATATACGCGTCAAAAGTGAGTTTTTGCACATCCTTATCTTCGCAAATCTTTACAAAGCGCTCGCGCCGTTTATCGCTGATATACCAAAACCATTGCATAATCCCCAACACCAAAAAGACTTTGCCGTGTTCACGCATAAAACGCTTACGTGCCTTAGCTAGACTCTTCGGATTATTGGTCAATAAAAGTTCACTCACTGACTCAGCCGCCAAGCGCCCACCAACCATGGCGTAATAAATACCTTCGCCCGAAGCTGGTGCCACCACTCCTGCTGCATCACCAGCTAACACCACATCGCGATTGTTGTCCCATTTTTTTAGCGGCTTCATCGGTAGCGGTGCACCTTCATGACGCAGCATTTCAATATTTTCGAGGCCAGTAATTTTTTTTAAGTCAGCCACTGCACTACGTAATGAAAACCCTTTGTCTGCACTACCAGTGCCAATACTCATCGTTTTGCCATGAGGGAAAATCCAGCCGTAAAAATCGGGAGAGATCGTACCTTGATAAAAAACATCGCAGCGTGAACCATCAAAATCTGCCGGCGGCAGATCGGGTGTACGCACAATTTCATGATAAGCAAAAACATATTCAACGTCTTTGGCACTGGGGATAGCAGCCCGACCAACGCCAGATTTAGCGCCATCAGCGCCAATAATTGCTTTTGCCTTCACGGCCATTGAGGTATTGGGCTCATTTTTATTACTAGAGCGAACCATGTAGTGAACAATGCTGACCCCATCGGTATCACGTGACAATTTTTCAAAATTACCAACACGCCGTTCACAACCATCATTCGCTGCGCGTACCCGCAACCACTCATCAAATTGATCGCGATCAACCATTCCCACAAAGCCACCTTCAATTGGAATGTCGACTTTATTATTTTTGGGTGAGATCATGCGCGCTGACTTTGCTTTCGCAACCAAGAGCTCATCTGGAATTTCAAAATCTTGAATGAGTCGCGGCGGTATTGCACCCCCGCATGGCTTGATACGACCCGCTCGATCAAGCAATAACACCTTATGACCTAAGCGCGCCAAATCGCCTGCAGCAGTTGCACCTGCTGGACCGCCGCCAACGACGACGGCATCAAAAAGTTCATACGAATTCATACTTTTATCCTTCAGGCATTAATTTAAATTCGATACAGCAAAAGCGCTAACCATCATTCCAGCAACAAATAAAGGCACGCCAAAACCACTTAAAAATAAAGCGCGCTTAATGGGGTCACGCAAAAAATATAGCATCATCACGCCTTGTCCTAGCATTAAGCTCGCAATAACAAGAGCGCGCCAAGGCATATCCCATGCAAATAAAATGAGCACAATGATCGCTTGTGGAAATAACATCAAGCTACAAGCATTGATTGCTGCACCACGAACACCGAGTTGCACGGGTATAGACCGCACACCCATTTGACGATCTCCGTCGATAGCCTTGAAATCGTTCAAGGTCATAATGCCGTGGGCCCCAATACTATACAAAACCGCCAGCATAATCGATGCCTTTGACGGCATAGCATCACCCATCATCACTGCAGTGCCGGTGAACCAAGCAATACCCTCATAGGCAAGTCCACATGCCGCATTACCCCACCAACCATTTTGTTTTAGGCGCAAAGGCGGAGCGCTATAAGCCCAAGCCAAGCCCAAGCCAACGAGGGTTGCAATAAAGGCCCAGGGGCTAATGTAATAGCCTAATACCGCAGAAAGTAAAGTCCAGATGATGGCCACATAAAGCCCCCAATAGCCGGGCATTCTGCCCGAGGGAATGGGTCTTTGCGGCTCATTAATAGCATCCACATGTCGATCAAACCAATCGTTTACCGCCTGGCTTGCTGCACACACTAGGGGCCCAGCCAAAATAATGCCGGCTAACAATATTGGCCAGTGCCCGGAAAATGGGACACCTGCAGCAATTGCACCGCAAGCAAACGCCCACATCGGCGGAAACCAAGTAATGGGTTTTAAAAGCTCAAGGGCAGCACTGCCCGATGGCCAGATGCGGCTGAGGCTCATAGGCGCTAGGCGCGAAAGCTCCATCTCCATAATCCCTCAGAGCTAATGGGTAGTACCATCAAAATATGTTCAAGAATCGCCAAAGACAACAAGGTTCCTAAGATAGTGCAGGAGGTAATTTGATAGGGGCTGGCTCCAACCGCAAAAGCGGCCTGCCAAATTGGCACCGCCACTACCGTCGCAGCAATAACCGAAATCGGCAATAAAGGATTCATTAAGCTGCGCGAAAAATAGCTATGAATATATTTCAGATGGTTCGGTAAAAAATTTTCGTTGAGATTTAGTACCCCTAAAAATAAGTTCAACTTAGCACTCTGGCGCATGCTCCATAAAATAATAAATGTCCAAAAAGCGGTTTGATTTACCCCACCCCAACTCGCTACCGTTACCACAATTGCCAACACAATCAGGGCTATTTCATGATGTTGTATGGTTTGAAAGGCGAAGCCTACTTTCTTCCACCCCCTAGCTTCGGGTGGGCAAGCAATACGCCGTGGGCCCGTTATAAAACCCAATAAAAAACCAATTTCCTGCCAAGCCCATACTAATAGTGCACATGTAAAACCGCAATAAGCAGCGGCTACAGTATCCATAGAGCTGCTGGTTTTAATGCCAACAATGGCAAATAGCATGACGCATCCACTCAACCAAAAAGTTCCCTGATACGTTGTCGGAGAGCGTTGGTTCAAAAATAAAATAATACCGGTGCCAAACCACCAAGCAAAGATAGTAAAAAGCAGTGGCCAGAGATACATACTCATGATTTTTTAAAATGACTTACCAAGTCGGCACCATCCGCACTGAACTAGGCAAGGCATTGTCGTTCACTGGCAAAAAATAGACGCGAATAAACTCAATACCAACTTGTGCGCCCAACCATGCAACATGTATTTTTTTAAACCAAGTTGACTGTTTTTTTACTGCTTCCATGCGGATAAACAGCGCTAACATTCGCTCCAAGCCCTGATAAAAACGTGGGTCATCGAGATTCAAGGTCACCGGAAATACTTGCTTAGTAATTTCATTGGTAATTTGCAGAACTTGGCGATCATAGTCGGCAGGTGAAATCTGTAATGCCTTATATAACTGGGGGCGTGAATGATCTCGTACATACATCGTGGCATAGACTGCCAAAATAAAAAAGCGAATCCAATATTTATTGATGCCGGTTAGTAATTTTGGATTTGCACGCATGATTAAGGCAAATGATTCACCATGCCGAAACTCATCGTTACACCATTTTTCAAACCATAAAAATATCGGGTGAAAACGCAACTCGGGCTTACGCTCAATTTGCCTAAAAATCGTAATGTAACGCGCATAGCCAATTTTTTCTGAAAGATAAGTGGCGTAGTAGATAAATTTTGGCTTGAAGTAAGTATATTTTTTTGTTTTTGCTAAAAACCCCAAATCAATCCCTATCCCAAAATCTTTGAGCCACTGATTAATAAATCCTGCATGGCGGCTTTCGTCGCGGGCCATATAGCCAAACAAGGTACGCATATCTTCATTTTTTACTTTGCGTTTAATTTCGGCATACAAAATACAACCTGAAAATTCAGATGTAATTGAGCTAATTAAAAAGTCAACGAATTCATCGTAGAGCTCCGGATCTACTTTTGAATAATCTTTATCCATGTCGGCAGGACGCTGGAAGTGATCGTTGTTGGTATCAGCCTCATATTCAACCATCAGTGCATCCCACTCACGGCGTAAGCTATCGATCTTGACTCGATCAATTTCAGCAAAATCTGTAGTGTAAAAACGCGGGCTTAATACAGCGTCTTCGAGTGCGCGCTCGGTCGATGAGTTTAACTGGGCTGTTTTGCTCATTTGCGAGCCGAGCAAGGTTTCCACACTCTCCATTTTGACTTCCATTATTTCTGCTCCTTAACAGGCTTTGTCAACATCCGTAAAAAATTTTCAGCATTAGTTGGCCCGAATGAATCCAAATCAACCTTACGTTTCGTTACTGGATCAATCAAAGTTAGACGACCGTCGGTATGGCCAATTAATTCGAAAGGCCTTGAGCTATCAAAACCCTCACGCTTTCGCTCTTGCGCTAAGCCACGCAAGACGCCCCTTACAAAACCACTCTCACCAACCACGCTATCAATTTGCTGCCCACTGATGAACTCAATTACTGCAATCGATCCATCGGCACGATCTTCAAAGCGTAATTGGCGAACTTGTTGAGTGGGAGCATATGGCTCACCAATATCATGACCCTGCAAACTGACCATGGCGACCCAAGTAAAAGTGAGCAGCATGACTGAAATTACCGCAATTCCCATACCCCTGGGAATTAATTTAGGTTCCAAGGTCAATCTCATGCGACTTGTTCTTCTACTGCCAACTCAGCAAATGCATTACCGGTACTGACATTACTCATCGCCTGATGGGCATGAACAGTCTGCCATGCGCTAGTTAGTTGCTGAGCAACAACAGTGACATTGGGAATACTGCGGAGCATGGGTTCAGGGTGGGCAAAATACCAAGGACGAGCGTGCGGCCACAAATGAAAATAGGCGATTTTGTCGCTAGCCGCTAATTGCAAAGGAATATTACCAGTGCCATCAGCAAACTCATGGATATCGGCACGCACAATACGCTTGAAAGGTAAATTAAAACTGACTGTGAGAACAATGCCTACTCGCATTACAACGCGTTGATTGGTAAGGGTATAAACCGTTGTTTGCGCTGCTAAATAAGCTAAATACGCAACTAAACCTAAGCCTAGTAAAGATAAAGCAATCACTAATGCAATACTGCCCAGCTCGGCGGACCAAGCCACATCACCTAGTGCAACCGAAATAATTTTGGCCAAAATAATGAAACTAAAATAAGCACTTAAAGCGGGCAGGTGGAAAGCATGACGCGCCAATGAAAACCAATTGGGGCTGCCCTGCCATAAAATTTGCTCGCCAGCTGGCAAGGCTTCTGGTAAGCCATAGCTTGACTCAAATTCATGCTCTGGCGAGCGGTGAAGCAATTTCATATTAAGGGCTCTCGCCGTTCGGGGGTGGCATACAAGGTTCCCCCGCCGTAATACGCCATAACCCGCTCTTCTTCGAGCATGGTAATTTGGTCCTGACTTTTAATTGTGGGCACTTCTGCAAACTGCTTTCCTAAAATAGACTCGACTGCAATTTTCTTACTCTGTACACGCGCAAAATTCATTGGTAGCATCACCTTGCGACTACCATTTTCAGCAGTTGTTTCTAATTCTAAATAACGAATCACCATCTCGGCACGATCAACCCAAATCTCTTTAATGACCCCACCGCGTGCGCCATCAGCACCAATTACTGGCAAGCCCCGGGGGTCGATATCCGGTTTCGCAACTGCAAAGCCCGGCAAAATACGCATGGGCACAATCACTGGCTGGCCCTCAAAAGTTACATCTGGATAGTCGGGGCGATTGGCATACGAGCCAGGACCTACGGCGGCTAACATGGGATTACCAATGGGCTCAAGTGGGGCGCCATTAAAACGGTGCGCGGGACGCGCATTGCTAATAACATCTAATGGTTCTGAGCGCGGATTAAGCACATCACCATGAAATTGAGTTTTAAATACTTTAGGCGGGGGCATGCCAATTAAACCCGGATTACGCCTGATCTTGCCAGCTTGGTCATATTCCAAGGGAAAGCCTTCACGCTTACTTTCAAGCGTAAGGTAATAAATTAAGCCGAAAAAGAATGCCCAAAACACATAAAGTATGAGTTGCGCTAAATCAACATATTGTGTAATTGCTCCGGTTCCCATAATCAATTTCCTTTTAATTAAACAAACTTACAAGCATCCACTACCCTGGTAATTCAGCTAAACCAAACTTTTTATCAACGGTACTTTCTGCCATCATCTTGGTCGGCCGGTATGCGACTAAGGGCCCGAGCACAATTAAAGTGGCAAATAGTAAATAAAACTCGAGGTGATACACAAAACTGTAGCCTGTTGCGTTAGAGTCAAGGGCAGAGCCCAATAGCCCTGATTGGGCTAAGCTTGAAATTAAATCGCGAATTAAGCCGCCTAAAGCAATCGCCAAGCCCGCAGCCGTAGCCTGTACTGCTCCCCAAGCTCCCAATACCAACCCATTCATATCATCGGTTTCAAATGACATTGCCGCAGTTAAGGTACTGACGGAAAATAAGCCGCCGCCAAAACCAATGAGGAAGGCACCACAACGAAACAGCCAAGGCGACTGCAATGGCTCAGAAAAAATGACGCAAGTAAACGCCAGAATACCTAATAGGGCGCCAATTGCAGCTAAGCGATAAGCCTCAATACTGCGATTCAAGCATTTAGCGGCCAAGGCAAAAGCGCAAATTGCGCCTAACGCCGTTATAAAAGTCAGTACAGTGGTAGAACTAACAGATAAGTGGAGGACTTCAGCTCCGTAGGGCTCCAAAATAATATCTTGCATACTAAATGCGGCGGTTCCAATGCCTAGGGCCAATAAAAATCGCAGCACTTTTTTTTGCGCAGAAAATAATTTCCACGACTCACTGAAACTTTTGCGTGGCAAATGCGGGGCAGTTAAATGCGGCTGCCGTGCCTCTTGTTTCCATAAAGCAATTAAATTCAAAATTAAGGTGAGGCTAGCGGCGCCTTGAATCACCCTAATTAATAGCACTGGTGTGAAATCAATTAAAAGAAATCCCAAAACTAAACTACTAGCTGCCATACCCACTAAAAGCATTAAATACATTAAAGCAACTACTCTTGGGCGAAGGCTGGGGGTACTTAAATCACACGCTAAAGCGAGTCCAGCAGTTTGTGTAGTTTGCATGCCGGCTCCAACTAATAAAAAGGCCAAACCACATGCACCTTCACCAAACCACATGGGCCAATGCGTATCTCCTGAAAGTAAAATTAACGCAAAGGGCATGATCGCTAAGCCGCCAAATTGCAACCACGTACCAATCCAAATATAAGGCACCCGACGCCAACCTAAAACAGATTTATGGCGATCGCTGCGATGGCCAATTAAGGCTCTAAATGGCGCAAACAATAAAGGGAGTGCCACCATTAAAGCCACTAAACCTGCGCTGACATGCAACTCAATAATCATGATGCGATTGAGCGTGCCAATTAATAAAGCTGCTGCCAAACCCACTGAGAACTGAAATAGGGATAAACGCAAGAGGCGACTCAAGGGTAATTCAGCCGTGGCGACATCCGCAAATGGCATAAAGCGTGAGCTGAGACGAGGGAAGCGAGGTTGAAAACGCATGATCTGGTTTACTGTCGCCCTAAAGCCATGGCTTGTGATTTATAAAACCCGCGAGAGATTTTTTTACTGCCAATAATTTGCCATGCGCTTAAATCTTCACCCATCTCGATTAACTTGGCAAGTTTTTTTTCTGCTACCGGTTCAATGAAAGGGGCGCGATCGCCGCGAGGAAATAACCGTCCCACACTAATTAGGGCTGCTAGGAATAGGGTTTTTGGGGCAAAGGTAAATATAATTGCCTGGTGCGTGCGTGCTGCCAGTAAGCCTAAGGCCTTAGTAATGTCTGCACGGTTGTAATGAATCATCGAATCCATACACACCACATAATCAAATTCCCCTAAGGCGGGGTCTAACATATCACCCGCAAGAAACTCAATTGAGCCTGTGCCCAAATCGGTCGGCACGCGTTCTCGACCCAATTGCACCAGGGTAGGAGAAATATCAATCGCCATCACACGCGCGCCCCGGCGTGCTAAATCGACTGCTAATAAACCAGTGCCACAGCCAGCATCAAGCACGCGCTTACCAGTTAAATCAAGAGGTAAGTAGGCCAATATTGTCTTACGCATCTCATCACGACCCGCCCGCACCGTTGCACGAATGCCGCTTACTGGGGCTGATGTAGTTAGTCTTGCCCACGCCTCAACCGCAGTACGATCAAAGTACTGTTCTAGTTGATTGCGTTTATCGACATAAGAGCGATGTTGCATGGCCCAGCCTTTATTAATCAAAGCCCAGTAAATCAAATATATCGCGGTCCTTCATTGGCTCAGCTGGCAATGGTGCGGTGCCAACCCAAAGCGCTGCAGCCAAACGCATATATTCTTTTTTTACTGCTTCTAGTTCTGGTGAATCTTCCATCTCAAATAAGGTCGATTTTTTTAAGCGACTACGACGGATGACATCTAAATCGGGGAAATGGGCCATCGTTTTCAAGCCCACCCGTTCATTAAACTTATCGATTTGATCAGTAGCATTACTGCGATTAGCGATCACACCACCTAAACGCACGTTGTAATTTTTCGCCTTAGCACCAATTGCTTGCACAATTCGATTCATGGCAAAGATGGAATCAAAATCATTGGCAGTTACAATTAAAGCGCGATCAGCATGTTGCAAGGGTGCAGCAAACCCGCCGCACACCACATCACCAAGCACATCAAAAATCACCACGTCGGTATCATCGAGTAAGTGATGTTCTTTCAGTAATTTAACCGTTTGACCAACGACATAGCCCCCACAACCAGTACCAGCCGGTGGCCCGCCCGCTTCAACACACATCACGCCGTTGTAACCTTCATAAACAAAATCTTCGACCCGTAACTCTTCCGAATGAAAGTCGACCCGCTCTAAAACGTCGATCACCGTAGGCATTAATTTTTTAGTGAGGGTAAAAGTCGAATCATGCTTTGGATCGCAACCAATTTGAATAACGCGCTTACCTAATTTGGAGAAGGCTACTGATAAATTCGAGGAAGTGGTGCTTTTACCAATGCCGCCTTTACCGTAAACCGCGAATACTTTTGCTTTGCCAATTTTGACGCTCGGGTCAAGTTCAACTTGCACACTTCCCTCGCCATCTGGTGGCCGTACTCGTCCAGTTTGGCTAATTGGTATATTCGTTACTTCCATGGTAAATCCCCTAGGTTATCCGCACATTAGCGGCTGTAATACGCTTTTGCATCGTAAAGTGTTTCAATCGAAATTGTTTGTACGCCCTGTTCCAAAGCAAAACGTTCGGTATTTCGTTTAGCTTTACCGCGCACAAAAAATGGAATCTTTTTCAACTCCGATTGCGCCTCGTCATCCCAAATTGAAATCAACTCTTGCGAATTTGTAGTCATACGAGTTTCTGTCTCAGGCTTCCGCTCTAATGTCGAGCCATGACCCAAATGAGAAGGCATCGCCTCTTCATGGAATTCACTATCGCCTCTAAACATCCCAATAAGATGCTCTTCTAGGCCCATCATTAATGGATGCACCCAAGTATCAAACAACACATTCGCACCCTCAAAGCCCATTTGTGGCGAGTAGCGTGCTGGAAAATCTTGTACATGAACTGGGGCTGAAATAACCGCACAAGGAATCTTCAGGCATTTAGCAATGTGTCGCTCCATTTGCGAGCCCAAAATTAATTCAGGCTGTAGTTCAGCAATAGCTCGCTCAACCGTCAAATAGTCATCTGTGA
Source organism: Polynucleobacter sp. IMCC 30228 (assembly GCF_021395205.1). Lineage (GTDB taxonomy): Bacteria > Pseudomonadota > Gammaproteobacteria > Burkholderiales > Burkholderiaceae > Polynucleobacter. The sequence continues at coordinate 130,806 of NZ_JAJVCS010000001.1, forward strand.
TTAAGGCTTCAATGCCGTACAGAGTAGCAGCCTCACGAACCTCGCGGGCTAATTCACGGCTATAGGTACCCAAACCTACAACTTGAAAGCCCATTTCTTCATGCGCTACTTTAGCGGCAGCGATGGCATGGGTGGCATCGCCAAAGATGAAAACCCGTTTATTAGTTAAATAGGTTGAATCAACCGAGAGTGCATACCAACGCGCCCGTGAATTATTGACTAGCGCGTCTACATCGCACTCAATACCAGCTAAAGTGCAAACTTCTTCAATAAATTGGCGCGTGGCTTTAAAGCCAATCGGGATAGTTTTAGTGTTAGCTTGATTGAAGTTACGCGCTAGCCATTGCGCCGCCGAATTGGCAATTTCTGGATAGAGCACCACATTGAAATCGGCCTCATGCAAACGGGCAATATCGCTTGGTCTTGCGCCTAATGGTGCAACAACATTTACTTCAACGCCAATCTGGTTCAGTAAGCGGGTAATCTCGGTCACATCGTCTCGATGCCGAAAACCTAAAGCAGTTGGGCCTAAAATATTACAACGTGGCTTTTGATTGGCGAGTCGGGGGGTTCTTTTCACACCAGGTGCTAAAGCATGTTCAGCGCCTAATAAACGCACCATTTGATAAAACGTTTCTGCTGCGCCCCAATTTTCTTTCTTTTGATAGGCAGGAAGTTCTAAGGGCAAAACTGGTAAGGGTAAATTCAGTGCGGCAGCCAAACCACCAGGATCATCTTGAATTAATTCAGCGGTACATGAAGATCCCACCATAAGGAGTTCTGGCTTAAACCGTTCGTAGGCATTGCGCGCTGCCTCTTTAAATAATTCAGCTGTGTCGCTACCTAAATCACGGGCTTGAAAAGTGGTGTAAGTAACGGGTGGACGACGATGATTACGCTCGATCATGGTGAACAATAAATCAGCATAGGTATCACCTTGGGGCGCATGCAGTACATAGTGCACACCCTCCATGCCGGTTGCAATTCGCATCGCTCCCACATGCGGAGGTCCTTCGTAGGTCCATAAGGTTAGTTGCATATTAGGCGGCCAATTTCAAATGACGTAAGAGCGGACGCGCAAATAATTCAGCCAAGTCGGCAGCCTGATCAAAGCCTTGGATGGGTGTAAAAACCAATTCAATTGACCACTTGCTAGTAATGCCTTCCGCCTCTAGCGGGTTAGCTAAACCCAAACCACAAACGACTAAGTCTGGTTTAATCGCTCGACACCGATCCAGTTGGCGCTCAACATCTTGCCCCTCAGATAATTGCACGCCCTCGGGCAAGAGGGCCAATTCGCTGGCCATATGCTGACGATGTAAATAGGGCACGCCAACCTCGGTTAATACCATATCTAATTCCCGATGTAAAAAACGCGCTAATGGAATTTCTAATTGTGAATCAGGAAAGAAAAAAATGCTTTGGCCGGCTAATTGTGTTTTAAAACGGGCTAAGGCTGAGCTTGCCCGCTGCCTTTTAGGGGCGATTACTAGTTCAAATTGCTCTGCTGGAACCTGCCAAGCCAAGGCAGCAGCAGCAAACCATTTTTCAGTCCCTTCAACCCCAAGTGGAAATGGCGCCTCAAGCCGCTGTGCACCTTTCTCTTCTAGTACTCGCGCGGTATCTGCCAAAAAAGGTTGCGCCAATAAAAAACGGGTATGCGGACCAACGACTGGCACATTACTTGAATTACGGGGTGGGAAAAAACGCACCTGTTCAATTCCTAAATCTTTAAAGATGCGAATAAATTGATCTTCGACCACATCAGCTAGGCACCCCACGACCAATAACTCCGCTGGCGCTTGTGACTGAGCAGCAGTAGGTAGTGGAATATCTTTAGCTAAGGCTGCCAAACAAGCGTCCTCGCCTTGCGTAAAAGTTGTTTCAATACCGCTTCCTGAGTAATTCAGAATGCGCACTTGCGGCATAAAATTTCTACTAAGGCGCTGGGCAGCAGTGGCTAGATCTAATTTAATGACTTCAGATGGGCAAGAGCCCACTAAAAAAAGAAGTTTGATATCGGGACGCCGTTCTAATAGCTCTGCTACTACCCGATCGAGCTCTTCATTCGCATCTGCTAAGCCAGCTAAATCACGATCATCAATAATTGCCGTGGCAAAACGAGGTTCAGCAAAAATCATCACGCCAGCTGCCGACTGAATTAAGTGGGCACAAGTGCGTGAGCCTACTACTAAAAAGAATGCATCTTGGATTTTGCGGTGTAGCCAGATGATTCCAGTTAAACCACAAAAGACTTCGCGCTGCCCGCGCTCTTTAATAATTGGCAACACTTGCCGTTCGACAGGCGGGGAAATGACGGCACTCATGCTGGTAGCCCTTGGTTCATTTGGCGTTTTTCCTGTAAGCGTGCGGCCCGTAATTTCAGAATAAATTGCCCAGCATTAATAACATACGTGAAATAAGCCGCCAAAGCTAAATACATTAATTCCTGCTCTGTTAATAAGCCCATCATTAAGCACACAACATAAGCAGTATGAAGGGCAATGACCAACATGCTAAATACATCTTCCCAATAAAATGCTTTAGCAAAGAGATATTTACCAAAGACCACCTTCTCCCAAATACAGCCCGTTACCATGATGGTATAAAGACAAAAAGTTTTTATTAATACCGAAATATTAGCTGCATCTTCTCCAGAACCAGTCATTAAAAACCGCACCACCAGATACAGGCTAACCAGAAAAACGACGAATTGAACTGGCGCCAATAAGCCCTGCACTAAAGTCCATTTAGTGCGGTCCCGCCTCAGCCGTTGGGCAGGGGTATAGAGGGGTTCATAAGTTCTTGCCATGACGCTTAACCAGGGGCTTCCATTGCTCAATGTGTAAACAAAAGTTTACGCTTTTTCTGTTTTTTAGCCCACTAGGTATCTACCCCTAGTTGATGTAATTAAAATTTGACAGTTGGGCTCTTAATTGCGTAATCTATGGGTATAGCGCACAAGTCTTGGACGGACTCAAGCTTAAATAATTGTTGCGGTGCAATATTTTCACCTCAATGACTGGAGTTTATGTGGATGCACTCAATCGACCTTTACCAACATGTGAAATGTCCACGGCTTCCGATCTTGCGCCAAATACACTGCAAAAAAACCGGCGTGCTAAACCCAGTTATCTCAAGATGGTGGTTGAAAAAAAGGTATTACCCCGTTTATTGGCCGATCATGCAAATATTAAAAAGTTAAAACTAGAAAATATTACCCAATTGCCGCGGCATGTTTCTGCTCATGAAATTAGTCAGTTTTCGATCTTATTACTAACTACTTCCTATAACGAGTGTCGTGATTACGCTTTACGCTTATGTCATTCGGGTTGCTCAATTAATGAAATTTACTATAGCTTAGCGGTTGATGCGGCAAGAAATTTAGAGTACCTCTGGGAGGTTGACGCCTGTACGTTTGGCTCAACAACTATAGCAATCGGTCATTTGCAAGCTATTTTGCGTGAGCTTAATCCGCTTTTTCATACGCAAGCAGACCTTCACTATCAAACTAAAGGTCATGCCTTTGCCTTTGCAATGCCTCATTCGCAACATACGCTAGGCGTATTTCTGTTAGCTGAAAACCTGATTCAACATGGCTGGAATGTTTTAGCAGCGCCTAAAATTAGTAAAGCAGAAATTCTAGATACTGTTAAAGGGGCTTTTTTTCATTTTGTTGCTATTTCCATCTCCACCTTTAAGCATTGGGATGAGCTAGAGAAAATGATCCCACTCATTCGTAGTCAATCTTTAAACCCTCAATTACACATTATGGTTGGCGGCGCACTTTTTAGAGCGCAGCCCCAATTACTTGATCAATCGAGTGCCGATAGCTGCACTAGTGATCTTGATGAAGCCATTAAAACGGCGGCAAGCCTAGTAAAATAGTGGGTTAAATCAATCCACCAAGGCATGTCTTGTCGTCATCAACCCTAAATCCCCTCCTTCATATTGGCTCGCTCGCGCCACAGGAGGTAGCAACGGTCATTCAAGCTGGGTCAGATCTAGCGATTGTGATGGATGAGCAAGGCATCATTCTAGGTTTGGCCTTCGGCAATTCTGAGCTCTACAGTAAAAATCTTCAAGCTTGGGTAGGACAAAACTGGGAAGACACAGTTTCGATCGAAAGTCGTATTAAAGTTAAAACTCTACTTAAAGACGCAAAAGAAACGGGCACTTCACGACTGCGACAAATCAATATTGCTATTCCTGGGGCCACTGATTTGCCATTTCTCTGTGCCACTATTTATTTACCCAGTAGTCGGCGAATTGTGGCTTTGTACCGAGATTTGCGTGAGGTATCTTTATTACAGCAACGCTTAATTGATGCCCAACAAACTATCGAGCTAGACCATGCGCGTCTGCGGGAAATGGAAACGCGTAATCGTATTTTATTTGAAATTGCCTCTAGTGAAAATATTGTTATAGATAGTATTCATTTTAAAATTTTAGAAGCAAATGCTCGGTTTGTTGAAATTGTGGGGGAACCCATAAAAAAAATTATTGGAAAATCTTTTCTTGATTACTTGGCTAAAAAAGATCTTGATGCCGTACGTACGGCCTTAACCAAAGCGAGCTATGGTAGCGAAAAAATTGAATTCAATGCAACTTTTAATAGCAGTAATGTGTTTTTAATTGCAGCGCCCTTTCGAAGCGCAAATCAATCCTTAATTTTGATCACCATGAAGACAGTACAAGATACTGAGATTGCTGGAATTAATAGTAGTCAAGCGCTCGCTTTATTTGCCTTGGAAAATTCAGCTGATGCTTTTGTGGTTACCAATTTACAGGGCATGATTATGAGTACTAATCATGCTTTTCGTAAAATGATTATGGTCGAAAAGCCAGAGCAGCTACTCCATGAATCGCTGGAGATTTGGCTCGAACGGGCCAGCATTGATTTAAAGGTGATGCTATCTAATTTACAAGCAGAACGAACTATTAAATTATTCGCAACTGCCATTCGTGATGCCTTTGGAACTTTTCATCCTGTTGAAATATCTGCGTCCGCTATGGCTAGCCCCAAAACCTGTATCGGCTTCTCAATACGCGAGGTTGGCTCCCGCATTCGGCCCCAATATCAAGTTGGTGAAGGTATCTCGCGGTCGAATGAAGAGTTAACCCAACTAGTTGGTCGCCTACCATTAAAAGAAATTCTGAATGAAACTACCGATTTAATTGAAGAGTTATGTATTAAGGCTGCGCTTGATTTATCACGAGGTAATCGCGTAGCTGCTTCTGAAATGCTTGGCTTATCGCGCCAAAGTCTTTATATCAAACTGAGAAAATTTGGTCTTAATGACGGCTCTAAAGAGAATGATTTGGAGCAATAAGTGTCCAATCTAATGGGTGCACCAGTGGCAATCATGGCTTTAGTCAAAATCGCTGAAGATGCAAAATTGAGCGGTATTGCCAAGCTAATGTTTGGCCGTTATCAACTTGGATCTGTACCTGGCTTACAACTAATTAAATACTTAGGATCAGGGGTGAATGGGGGCTTCTCAGTAAAGCCAAGCGCCCTTCATCAAGGTATTTTTGCGGCTTTTAATAACCAACAAGAAGCCGAACAATTTTTACATGGGTCGGCATTATTGCATTGGTATCGTGATCATGCCGATGATTTTTTTACTACGCAATTGCAGACCTACTCTTGCAAGGGCAGTTGGGGGGGTAAGTCGCTGCCAATTTATGATGCCCAAATTCCAACAGGGGCTATTGCCTCACTCACCCGAGCTTCGATTAAACCTTGGTATGCACAACAATTTTGGAGCAAAGCGCCGCCTGCTGAAACCGAGCTAAAACACACTTCAGGTTGTCTTCTGGCAGCGGGAGTAGGTGAGGCGCCACTCTTAAGGCAGGCTACCTTTACGATTTGGGAATCTGAAGTTGCTATGAATGACTATGCCCGCTCAGGCAGTCATTTAAAAGCGATTCAAGCAGCCCATCTTCATCATTACTTTTCTGAATCGATGTTTGCCCGCTTTAAGCCGATCAACCCTCAAGGTAGCTGGGGCGGTCACGCGTTTGGATAAGTCAACAGTAATTGTTGTTGGTGGTGGAATCGGTGGCCTTGCTAGCGCCTTAGCACTGGCTTGTGCTGGGCTTGAAGTGACGGTGATTGAAAAGGAATCCACCTTAGGTGGAAAAATTCGGCAGATTCAAGCCGGTGAGCAAGCGATCGATTCAGGCCCTACTGTTTTCACCATGCGCTGGGTATTTGACGAGCTTTTTCGTCAAGCCGGCACCAGCCTAGAAGATGAAATGCAGATTTCACCTTTAGCTGTTTTAGCTCGCCATGCATGGAGTAAAGATGAGATGCTTGATTTATTTGCCGACCGCATGCAATCAGCTGAAGCTATTGCACAATTTTCTTCGCGAGCCGAAGCAAACCGCTTTCTTGATTTTTGTAGTCAAGCTAGCCAACTGTATCAGGCCTTAAAAAAACCATACCTGCTTTCTGGGCGGCCAAGCATGAGCAGTATGATGGCTAGCTTAGGGACTTCGGGTTCAAAGGTATTATTTGATATTGGCTTGTTTAGCAATCTCTGGAAAACTTTAGGTCGCTACTTTCATGATCCGCGTTTGCGTCAGCTCTTTGGGCGCTATGCCACATATTGTGGCTCCTCTCCTTTTGAGGCTCCTGCTACTTTAATGCTCATTGCCGAAGTAGAAATGCAAGGCGTCTGGAGCGTCGCCGGCGGTATGTCTACTTTAGTGAAGACCCTACAACGACTTGCAGAACAAAAAGGGGTGCGTTTCATAACAGGTCATCCATGTACTGAAATTTTATTGAATAATCGACGCGTCTGCGGTGTACGTCTTGATAATGATGACGTTCATTACGCCCATTCGATTATTTTTAATGGCGACGCCCGAGCGCTTCAAGTGGGCTTATTGGGTGCGGGACTGAAAAATGCTAGCACGATTGATCGCCAGGCGACACCATCACTCTCCGCCTTAACTTGGTCGATGGTAGCTAAACCCCAAGGATTTCCGCTTCTACGGCATACTGTCTTTTTTAATGCAAACTATCAAGCTGAATTCGATGACATTTTTCTTCGCCGGCAGTTGCCTCAACAGCCAACAGTTTATATTTGCGCGCAAGATCAAACCGATGTCCATCTTGATTATCCCCATGAACAAGGTATCTTTTGCTTAGTCAATGCGCCAGCACACCTAAGCCCGCGACCCGAACTCACTACCGAGGAGATTGAAGCATGCGAAAGTCAGGCATTCGCTTTATTAAAACAATGTGGTCTCGAGCTCAATCCCAATTTCAACACGGTAACGCGTACTTCGCCGCATACCTTCAGTCAGTTATTTCCGGCAACGGGTGGAGCACTCTATGGAACAGCCAGCCATGGTTGGATGGGCGTCTTCAAACGGCCTGCCGCGCAGAGCACTATTCCGGGCCTTTATCTAACGGGGGGGAGCGTCCATCCAGGGGCGGGAGTGCCCATGGCCGCCCTATCGGGACGCATGGCGGCCGCAACCCTGATGGGTCACCTCGGTTTGATCAAGCCCTCGGGAAAGGAGCTTATCTCTGGTGGTATCTCGATGCCCTGAGCGATGATCGCCAACATGGCATTGTCATTATTGCTTTTGTAGGCAGTGTTTTTTCACCCTACTATGCGAAAGCCCATAAAAAAACGGGGCAAGGCGATCCTGAAAATCACTGCACGCTAAATGTCGCAATTTATTCGCCAGGAAAAAAGCGTTGGACTATGACCGAAAGAAGTGCGCGCAGTGCATGCCGCAGCGCTAATGAGTTTGTCATTGGCCCAAGCTCATTACGCTGGGATAAAGATTGCCTCACCATTGAAATCAGAGAACGGGCAGTACCCTTTGGTCAAGCTGTTCGTGGCACAGTTCGAATCTATCCAGAACAACTGTTTAATTTTTCAACTGCCCTTGATGATCAAGGTCGTCATCGCTGGGGGCCGCTTGCCCCAAGAGCACGCGTCCAGGTTGAACTGAGTAAGCCTGATTTACATTGGCAAGGCAATGGGTATTTAGATTCCAATGAAGGCGATGGCCCGCTAGCACCCGATTTTCATGAGTGGGATTGGTCGCGCGCCGAATTGAGTGGCAAACGTACTGCAGTCATATATGATGTGCGCCAAAAAAATGGGGTGGAAAAATTGCACGCTCTCCTCTTCCATCCAGATGGTCGCGTTGAACCCTTTGTGCCACCCCCACGGCAAACTCTACCCAAAACTGCTTGGCAAATTCAACGACAGATGCGCAATGCTGATCAGCCTTCATTGAAATTAATACAAACCCTAGAAGATACGCCGTTTTATGCTCGTTCGATTTTGTCTTCAGAGTTATTAGGCGAGCCAGTGATTTCATTTCATGAAACCCTCAATGTGCCTCGCTTCGCCTCACCAATTGTGCAATGGATGTTAGCTTGGCGAATGCCGCGAATACGCTAAAAATGCAGTCATTAGATAATTAGGCAGCCATTTTTTGTGCTGCTACTGCTACCTTCGCTTGCTCACGACGCCGCATTTCAACCCGCTCTAATAAATTCACCACCCAAACGATACGTTCGTGAATTGAACCACCATAATGAGGTTGATGCGGTGCTTTAATAACTGCTTGAATTAAATATTGACTTGCAGGATGTGCTGGAATGAAGCGTTTGCTCCAATTGCGCTTAGCAGTAACTAACATCGCGCGACTTAATAGATGCATTTTTTTCTGGCTCGATACAATCGCACGTAGGGCTATAGAATTCAACTGGTTTTGTTCTATTTGACGGCCAATTTCAGCATAAATTAAGCGCGCTGCTTGAATTGCTGGGCGGCAATCCCAGGGTAGGTTAGTTATACCAATTTCGGCTTGCTCGTATAAAGCATCTGCTTGCTTTAAGAGGCGCTCGACTACTCTGGCAATGGCAGGATTAAATTGGGGATTTTTAAGCCATTGATCGGGATCAATTCCTTCTTCTACCAACCAACTACGCGGCAAATATAAGCGGCCATTGCGCGCATCTTCGCCAACGTCACGCGCGATATTAGTTAGTTGCATTGCCAAACCAAGATCACAAGCACGGGCTATGATTGCTGGATCACGCTTGCCCATCAGCAGGCACATCATCGCCCCAACTGAACCAGCAACGCGTGCGCAATAATCTAATAAAGCATCCAGAGTGACGTACTGGCGATGTTGGCTATCCCATTCATAACCCTCAATGAGTGCTTGTAATAATTCTTGGGGAATATCGTAATAACGGACTACTTCAGCTAAGGCCCGATCAGCCGCTTGATGGTCTGGCTTACCTTGATAAATACGCTCTAAGCGCTTACATAAGCCCGCAATAGCATCGGGTTTTGCATCAATCGCATCGGCAATATCATCCGTCAGACGACAAAAGGCATAGAGTGCGATGGCTGGGTCGCGTACCCGTTTGGGCAAAAGACGTGATGCAGCAAAAAATGATTTTGAGCCAACTCGCATCGTTTCAGTGCACTGGGCAACATCGTTACTAAATTGACTCATCCAGCATTCTCCTTTAAAGGCTGCAAACTTTAGGTGGTTGATGAATAGCCTTTGGTACAACCGACATCAAGGCTTTAGCAGAAGATAAAACCCCAGGAATGCCTGCGCCAGGATGCGTACCTGCGCCCACCATAAAAAGTCCCTGTACATCTTCGCTGCGATTGTGGGGTCTAAACCAAGCACTTTGTAGCAAGAGTGGCTCGAAACCAAAGGCCGCACCTTTTACTGACAGTAAGCGATCTTGAAAATCTTGCGGCGTCATACAAAAAGAGGTTTTAAGATGCGCTTGAAACCCTGGCATGACTGTGGCCTCTAAATAATCAGCAATTTTTTGACGATACGTTTCTGCATATGCCTGCCAATCGGTACCGCTATCTAAATTCGGAACCGGTGATAAAACATAAAAAGTATCACAACCCATCGGACCTAAAGAGGGATCCGTAGCAGTGGGTCGATGCAAATAAAGACTAAAGTCGTCAGCTAATATTTTGCGTTTAAAAATATCCGTTAATAATTCTTTATACCGCTTACCCAATAAAATCATATGATGTGGAATATCGTGATACTGTCGATCAATGCCAAAATACCAAACAAATAAACTCATTGAATACTTGCTTTTCATTACTTTCTGATCAGTCCATACCCGACGGTGTTCGGGATCAATTAATTTTTGATAAGTCCATGCCGCGTCGGCATTCGAAACTACGATATCAGCAGCTATAAAACTGCCATCAGCCGTAGTGATACCAGTTGCCTGGCCATTTTTTACGACAATTTTCTTCACTTCAGTATTGCATTCAATCTCGACGCCCTGATCGCGTAATAGCCTAACTAAGCCCTGAATAATTGCGCCAGTACCACCCATTGCTGAAAAAACTCCATGCCTTCTTTCAAGTGAATTAATTAAGGCATACACGGCTGTTACAGAAAATGGATTACCGCCAATTAATAGTGGGTGAAAACTCATTACTTGACGTAATTTCGGGTTTTTAAAATACCGCGCTACCAACGTATAAATACTTTCCCATGCTTTCATGCGCATCATAGATGGAATGGCGGCAAGTAAATCTTTCAGCGAATCAAAAGCGACTGAACTTAAATCTTCAAAACCCAACTTATAGCATTTCTCAGCCTCTTGAAGAAACTGATCAAATCCCACCAAATCTTCAGGCGCAAACTTGGCGACCTCTTGACGCATTTGCGCTAAGTTACCGGTGTAATCAAAGTAGGTACCATCGTCAAAACGAATCCGATAAAACGGGTCCATTAAACGTAAATCAACATCGTCACTCAATTTTTCGCCACATAGCTCCCAGAGCTCTTCCAATAAAAATGGTGCTGTAATAATCGTGGGGCCGGCATCAAAAGTAAAGCCATCTTTTTTAAAGACCGACGCTCTACCACCTGGCGCAGCCAGTTTCTCAATAACCCGTACCCGATAGCCATGATGAGCTAAGCGAATTGCCGCAGCTAAACCACCAAAACCGCTGCCAATGACTAAGGCAACGGGTCTAGTGTCATCATGAATAACCGTCTTTTTCAACATAAATACGAGTAGTCTTACGGTCTACCGTAAGACTATTTCACCGAAGTATTGCTTACACTGGCAGCCGCTGCTGCAGTAGTTATGCCACTGCCACGTAAGTAAGGGTAATCAGTCAACATCGAAACACCGTACAAAGGCTTGTACGCACCCTGATGACAAGTGCCACAATTTGCCTTGGCAACATCGCCAGTTGGACCCAAGCGATGGGCTGGAAATACCTTGGTTAGCGGGACCATAAAATTATTATTAATATCACGCGCCATACGAATTCCATACCAAGCAGTTGAGCGCTGTGGCGGGCTTTCTTCCCAGCTAGCAATAGCGCGCGTGTTATGGCAATAAGTGCAATTTACTCCCAATGACTTCGACATGTGAATCATCAGACCAAAGGTCTTTTCTGTCTCTTTAATATTGCGCTTGTTATTGGTACGCAAAGCGGTATCACCCTCGACCCGAATCATGCTGTCCTTTAACAAAAATGGTGTAAATGGATCATAGGGCAAACTAGAAAGCCCAACTGATTGACTTGGCGTATTTTGGCCGTCTTTATTACCTAACCAACCATTACCCTGCTTTTGTTCGGGGGCAGTAAACCATACTTGCTGAGGAATATTATTCCCCCGGTGACAGGTATAGCATGTCACACCGGTTTGCTTAACGTGGCTTTGCCAATCACCGTTAATCCGTTGGTTCATTTGAATCATGCGACGTGCAACGACCTTGGTGTACTTACTATCATCAGCAAAATTTTCAACATTGTGGCAATAAGCACAGCCTTGTTGTGGTGATACCCAACTCGTCATCGAAACCATAAAGGTTGTAAATTGCGCGGTACTTAAATTCCCTAAGACTTTGACATTTTTATATGCAGTGGCTGCCTTGGGTCCATCTGCTGGCACTGGATAAGAAGCGGGTACCACATTGTTAGCGGCTTGCGCAGCCAAGGTACGAGGGTTATATATTTCATCCATTCCGGTGCCGCGATAGCCATGCTGCACACCTTCTATTGGAGGTCGCTCACAACCTACTAAGACCAGCATGCTACACAGCAATAGCAGCAGACTGAGTTTGGCATAAATAATCTTCATGGTTTCATCCCCTGCATTGGAATTTGTGGCACTGGTGGTGGTGGCGCGACAAATGTACTGGCAGGATCAACCGTAATGCCCCCAAAAACATTTGGGTAGGCTGGGGCCACATGGTGTTTTACTGCCCACAAGTACCAGTTATCGACAACCGTGCCGGTTAAAAGAATACCAATGCCGCCGACTAATGGCGTGAGCACTGCAAACCACCAAGCCCAACGATGAATTGATTCCATGGTGGCGTTAAAGCCCATCGTCCAGCGCCAAAATAAAGCCGCTCTTTCTGAGGCAGTACCACGATCAACGATCTGCTCTATTTCACGCTCGCCGCCAAAACGGGACACAGCCAAAATTGTTCCCGCGTGCATCGCAAATAACAGCACCGAGCCATAGAGGAAGGCAATTGAAAGCATGTGGAACGGGTTATAAAACAAATTACCATAACGTAAAGAAAAAGCGGCAGTCCAATCGAGGTGCGAGAAGACGCCAAATGGCACGCCCTCGCTCCAGCTTCCCATCAGTAATGGCCGTAAAAATCCTAAAACTAAAAAGAGCCAAATAGCCGCTAAAAATCCCCAAGCCACATGTGTTCCCATGCCTAATGCAACTGCACGCCGATAGGTGCGCAACCACCATAATAAAATTGCAAGGGTCAAAAAGAAACCGGCCATCATCCACCAACCACCTTCAGCTAAAGGCATAAATAATTTCAAGCCATATTTAGGATGGGGCGGATCCAAAGAAAGCCAAAATAATTGCTTAACAAACTGAATCGGACTCCAATTCACTGAGGCCAGCATATTCCAGCCCATGATTTGAATTGCAATAGTGCCAAAAAATAAGGAAGCTATTCCGAGCCAACCCAAATAAATCGGACCAATTTGGGCGTTACCAAGACGCCCTATTAAATGAAATAAGAAGGGTTTACCGATACGATTCCGTTGCTCATATCGATCTAAGGGTATGCCGTGATGAATGGGACCAACGACCTGCACTTGGGTAAAGAGATTTTGATATTCCATATTGTTTTTCCCTTAGGCCTATCGCCAAATTGGTAAATTCAACCACCAACCCCACCATTCTGGCCAACCACGAGTCCAAAATGGGCCGCTAATTACAATACAAACGGCACTCCAAAATACTGCCGCCAAGGCCAAGAACAAACCAAGGCGATGAATTCCAAGGGTCCCAACCGAGTAACCAATAAAATCCCTAAAAAAAGTATCTTCGTGTTCTGGTGTCTTAACTGGTTGTCCTTTTTGCGGATTAGTAGAAGACAAAACTAAACCACCATGCATACATAAAGCTAAGGTAGTCGTAAAAAATAATGTCACCGCAATCATGTGTGCAGGGTTGTAATGAAAATGTAGATATTGATAACCTGTGTTTGAAACCCAATCAAGATGGCTCAAAATGCCATATGGAAAACCATAACCCCAGGCGCCCATTAATACTGGGCGGATCACAACCAAAGTGAAATAAGCAAAAACTGCCATCAGATAAGCAAAGGGGACATGCAAGCCCATCCCTAATTTGCGACAGATTTCAATTTCGCGCAAAGCCCACGAACCAAATGCACCCAGCGCACAAATCGTAACCAGTTGCCACAGACCGCCTTCCATCAAGGGAGCGAAATGCAAACCGTATTTCAGGTCGGGCGGGGCAATATTAATTTGCCACAGATTCCAAGTGGGTCCTTGAGATGCTCCCCATAAAATCATTGCCGTTCCAAGAAAGGCAAAAAATACGGTGGTAATACCAAAAAAACCAACGTAAAAGGGGCCGACCCAAAAGTCAAAAAGGTCGCCACCAATTAAAGTGCCACCACGAACTCGGTACTTTCTCTCAAAACTCAGCATTGCCATTTTTACTCCCCCCCTTCTAGGAATTCAGATAAGACAAGGCTTAAGCTTCTTGTCTTATCTGTCTTCGTTCGCATACAGCAATTACTTCCCAGCAGGTACAGCTGGTGGTGTTGCAGAACCTGCAGATTCAGCAGCCTTGAACTGAGCCTGGTTCATGCCATCCAACCAGTTATAGCGCACAGTACTAAGCAGGATTAAATGAATCATGGCGGCTAATCCAAACAGAAAAATTCCTTGAATTACCATAGCGCGCAATGGGTCATATAGTTTCCATATTCTCCACATACTTTTCTCCTAAGTTAAATACGACATAAAGCTATATACCGCTGTACTTGCATCCCGTGCCACAGAATGCTTCCCTTCTTCAATTGGTAGCCAAGAGCTCCATTGTTTAGGCAAAAATTTTGCTGATAGGCAAATTACAAAAAACACCATAAAGCCTGAGAAAAAAATTGCTTTAAATTGCAAAGAATTCTTTTCCAGAAAATCCTGATCGGTATTCTCTAAAGTGATATTTTTCATATATATACCTCCCGCTAATTTCTGCTTAATGGAACCAAGGACGCCAAGCCCACACCAAAATGTGTGCAACCACTGCAACTGCTACAAACCCAACTAGGCCTTGGACATAAAACTGATTGAATTCCTTGGCTTCGTCGTCGGTGAGACCAGAGATTGAGTCTGTTCTGTTATCACTCATACGAGATCACTCCTTAAAATGGCCTTTCGACCGTTACCGCGCAAAGCCCGCGCGCCATGGGCAGATGGCTTACTGCTGCCAAATTTTGGAAAGCGGATGGGGTTCAGCTTCATACTGTTTCTCCCACTGAAATTTCTGGGCAAGAGATGCGCACCCGCTCTAAAGTAATCTGTTCTTCATTAGCTGTTTCAGCAGCCCGCTCAACTCGATCACGCAATAATTTCGCCGCTGAAATTTGCACTAATACCGGCTGGGTTTGGACATAATCGGCAACGGCTTTTTGAGCGTCTGCTGCCCATTGCAAATTAGCCAATAACTTTTGCCGTACCAAGGTGGCGTCAACCTTATCCATCTCAGTAGCTAAAGGAATAATATGAAATAGTGCATCAAATAAACCATTGCAAAATTCTTGAATTAGGTAGGTTGCGCCGGCATAACCCATAAAAGGCGTACCTGTATGGCGGCGAATTAATGCTCCCGGATATGAGGCGGGAATAAACGTGGCCTTTGAACCAATTTCACTTAAATACATGCGCTCGTTGTAACTACCATACATAATCAGCGGCGTTTTTTCTTTGGTCAATTTTCGCACTTCTTCATTATTCGTTTTTTCACCGGGTTTACGCGCCACGGCAAAATTACAGGGCATCCCCATTTCGTCTTCAAAGAAATGGCGAATGCCACGAGAATAGGTCTCGTTCGCTACTACCGCAAAACTAGCCGTGCCAAAAAAATCTTGTGTAACCGAGCGCCACAAATCCCAAATAGGTTTAATCGTTGTGTGCTTCTCCCGCTCAATAAAAGGCTCGGGATCCAACCCAAGATGCTCACCTAGAGTACGTAAAAATTGAGTCGTGCTATGCAAACCAATGGGGGCTTGTAAATACGGACGATCTAAGGCCTCACATAACATCCGTCCAAACTCGCGATACATACAAATATTCACATCAGCATCAACTAAGCGCGCGACATCGGCTAGATGACCACCCAAAGGAAAAACCAAATTAATTTCAGCGCCAATACCTTCTACTAAGCGGCGAATTTCAGCTAAATCGCTTGGCATGTTGAAAGTGCCGTAACAAGGGCCAATAATATTGACGCGGGGTTTTTCGCCAGATTTTTTAGGTGGGCGGGTGGGGACCGTCTTGATGCCGTACTCACTCCACAACCAAAACATCGCACGATTCGCGCATTGCCACTGATCCTCATCAATCGTCCGCGGCAAGAAGCGTTGAATATTAGTGCCTTCTGGCGTTACTCCACCACCAATCATTTCGGCAATCGAGCCAGTAACAACCACTGCAGGTAAATCGGGGTCTAAGGTTGCATGAGCCCGTTTCATTGCACCTTCTGTACCTTCTCGTCCCAATTGTTCTTCGGCTAAACCGGTTACTACAATAGGTAACTCATGGGGTGGCAAGGCATCGGTGTAATGCAATACTGAGGTGACTGGTAAATTTTCACACCCAACTGGTCCATCAATGACAACTTGCAAACCTTTAATGGACGTAAAAACATAGACAGCGCCCCAATATCCGCCAGCACGGTCGTGATCAATGACAAACATTACATCATCTCCTCAGCTTTGCGCTTCTTGATTTTTTTCTCGAGCTTACGGCGGGTTTCTGCTTTGAACTCGGGGCGATCTACCGGCACATCCTCCCAAACTCCGGCTGCATAGCCACTTCCCACATTGCCAAAAAAAGCTTTCATCTCATCAAAGCGAGTTTGATTCTTGAGGGCTGCGTTAATCACTTGTGCTAATGACCCCGCACCAGCGGGTCCCATTAAGGGCCGTGCAGAAATTAAATTGGTGAAATATAAAGCGGGAATAGAGGCTTGTTTAGCAGCCTGCACTACCGGAGTCGTGCCAATCGCTAAATCTGGTTGGTACTCAGCCATCGCCGCTAAATCTTGCTCAAGTGACGCGCGAAAGACTACTTGCACCCCTTTTGCCTCGAGCCACTCGAGGTCAGCTTGACTCCATTCTGTTCGCGGACAGGCAGAACCAACGTAGCGCACCTCGGCTCCACTTTCTATGAGTAAGCGGGCAACTAATAATTCCGAGCCTTCATAACCACTGACGTTAATGCGTCCTTTAATTGGTGCTGCGCCGAGCACACCTTTAATAGCGGGTAAAAATTTATTTTGTGCAGCAGCAATTTTTTCAGCGCTGGTATTCGTTGCCGCACCAATTGCCGCCAACCAATTTGCAGTACCTTCATAGCCCACTGGGGCTGAACCCACAATGGGTCGACCCGCCGCTTGAAATTCACGAATACTAGCGGTGTAAAAGGGATGAATCGCCCCAACGACTGCACAATCAAGGGCTTGGTATAACTCACGCCATTCGCGAGTAGGCACGGTAGCGCCGACAGCCAAATCCATTGGATCTAGCAACATGCCGATTACGGCGGGATCAGCCGGAAACATTTCACCTAATAAAGTGACAGTGGGTTTGGTCTGTTTACCTGAGCGTGGTGCTGGTACCGGTCCAGCGAGAATTTCATTACGTGCATATTGCAACATCGCCCCAGCCAAAACATCTTTTGCTTCAGCATGGGTTGGCACACCAAAACCTGGGACGTCAATACCAATAATGCGTACGCCATTGATCTCTTTGGGTAGCAATTGCAATGGCACGCCACTAGCAGTGGGCACGCATAAATTAATAATCACAATGGCATCATATTTATCGGGGTCAGCTTCTTTGTAAACCGCCTCGCGAATATCTTCAAACAACTTACCCGTGACTAATGATTCTGAATTAAATGGCACATACCCCACGCTACGCCGCGCGCCGTAAAAATGCGATGTAAACGTTAAGCCATAAACACAGCATGCTGATCCTGATAGGATCGTTGCGGTTCGCCGCATTCTTAGACCCACTCTTAAAGAACCAAATGCGGGGCACATACTTTGGGGCTGGTCGTGTGGTCCCTTTGGGTAATCTTTTTCATACTGCTGCAAAATTGCTGTTTTACCTGCCGCGCGTGCAGCTACATTCATCTGCTCCTTGCCAGCATGACAGCCCACACCATCGCCTAAAGCTGGATCGACAAGCAGCTTTTCTGGCACGATTGGAATAGTTGCGGTAGTCATCTGCGGCTCAATATTTAAGCTTGGTCGTAAATTACTTCGAGGGTTTCTTTAATGACGGCATCTTTACCCATCATGTCTTTTACCGTTGCTGGCTCAAGCACAAAATCACGACCGGTAATGTCGGCCGAGAAAAGTCCGAGTAAATCATCTTGACTTAATGGCTTGGGCCTTACGGGCGGCGCTGTGGCAACATTGCTAGCCAACTCTTCAAAAAGAGGACCCCACTGGGTACCTGGGCGACCGATAATTTCATAGCTTGCACTTTTACGGCGAATATCATCATCGGCTGGAATAGCTGCCAACACCGGTATACCTGCTTTTTCGGCAAAAGCTTGGGCTTCACCCGTATGATCATCTTTATTAATCACCATACCCGCTACACCTACGTTCCCGCCGAGCTTGCGGAAATATTCCACCGCTGAACAGACATTATTAGCGACATATAACGATTGCAAATCATTGCTAGCCACGACGATAACTTTCTGACACATATCGCGTGCAATCGGCAAGCCAAAGCCACCACAAACCACATCGCCTAAAAAATCAAGGAGGACAAAATCAAAACCCCAGTCATGAAAGCCTAATTTTTCAAGCGTTTCAAAACCATGAATGATGCCGCGGCCACCGCAGCCCCGCCCTACCTCTGGCCCACCTAATTCCATCGCGTAGACTCCATCGCGCTTAAAACAAACATCGCCAATAGCTACCGCATCACCTGATAATTTCTTTTTTGATGATGTCTCAATAATGGTTGGGCAAGCTTTTCCGCCAAACAAGAGCGAGGTGGTATCGCTCTTTGGATCACAACCAATGAGTAAAACTTTTTTACCCTGCTGGGCCATCATGTATGACAAATTGGCTAAGGTAAAACTTTTCCCAATGCCTCCTTTACCGTAAATAGCAATAATTTGGGTTTCTTTGGTAATGGGTCCAGTTGAAACCGCATCAGGCTCAATTGCGGCTTCTTTTTTCAAATTCATAAATTGAATGGTTGCCTCGCTTGGAATGCCGTCGATTTTTACTTTTGTCGGTGCGTTCATTGTCGTGTTCTCCAATCTAAAACCATTTTTAAACAATCTTTGTGATGAAATGCGGTCCGGTAAGCTTCAGCAGCATCTTGGGGGCTCGCGCGGTGCGTTATTAGATCGGCCAACGACAAGTTGCCAGACTCAACTAGCTGATGAATTGCTGTTAAGTCGCTTGGTTGCCACTGTGCGGCAATACGAATACGAGCCTCACGCATAAAGGCGGCAGGAAAGGCAAAGGTGATGGTGTCATAAAAACCGGCTAAAACAATTTCGCCGCCCGGCGCCAAGTGACTCACTAAGGTATCAAGTAGTTTGGCATCACCACTCACATCGACAATTGTTTTATATTTCGCTGCTGCACAGGTCTGTGGATCAACAACTTGGTAGCCTACTGCACCCTCACGTCGCTGCGCATCAATCTCCCAAACCACAGGTTGTTTACCCGCTAGTACAGCAAGTCGCGCTAGTAAACGGCCGAGCACGCCATGACCAACAATTAAATCGGGTTGCTCATTACCAAGACCTGCAGTCACATGATAGGCAGTAGCAGCCAAAGCATACAAAATTACTTCTTCACCAACATTTTCTGCAACTGCTACTGCGCGCTTGGCTGGCACAATTAAGCGCGATGCAGCGCCACCGAATAGCCCCCGCACCGCTACGAAACAGCTTGATCCAGGGATAAAAACCCGTTGGCCAAGTGCAAAGCGTTGTTGATCATCGGCCTGGATGACGCGTCCAACTGACTCGTAACCCGGTACAAGCGGATAACCCATGCCCGGAAAGCTTGGCATTTGCCCAGTCCATAATAATTTTTCTGTCCCGGTGCTGATCCCACTCCATTCGACCTCGACAATAATGTCATCGGTGGTGGCGGGTATGAGATCTAACTCACTTAAACAGATGTTCTCCGGCTTTTCGAGCACAATTGCTGTAGTTTTAAGGAGCGCGTTCATTGAGTTATTAAGTAAGCCCAGTTGACAATTAAATGTGTAAACATTTATTTACATATTAACCAACTTTCCTAATAAAACGCTAGCTTTGTTCTCTAGGTGTTTTCACTAGTTTTAAGGCTTTTGGGGTTTTGTGCAGTGCAATATTTGTGCATTTAGCGGAATTGCGCTGGGTAGTAAACGAATTGCCTCAAACCCAGCCTCTGCTAAGAGGTTTTTAATTTCCCCTTGCGAACGCGGGCGCCCCCTGCCCATGGCTAATAAATAAAAGCCAAAATAGGCATCTCCCATCTTTAACTGGCCGGGCGTGCCCGCCATTGGCTCCGCCAAAAGTAGAGCCCCTCCGGGTATTAATGCATCGTATATGTTGGCAAGCAACTGTTTTACCCTGGTATCGTCATGATCAAAAATGACTCGTATTAAAGTGGCTATGTCAGCACCCTGGGGTAAGGGATCAAAAAAATTACCACCAATCGCTTGGGTGCGAGAACCGAATTGCCTTTGTTTAAATTGCGCATTCGCCAAAGCGGCTACTGCGGGAATATCGAATAGCGTAATTTGTAAATTGGGATATTGTTGTGCTAAATCAAGTGCAAATTTACCCTCTCCACCGCCAATATCGAGTAAGTTTTTGTGCTGCGCAAATGAATAGGCTTCAAGTACTTCAGCACTAACCAAAGGTTGTGTTTGCGACATTAAAGTTGAATAAGCTTGCACCTGGTCGGCCCGCAATTTTTCTGGAGCTAAATTTTGGTCTTGAGATACATATGGCCAATACCCTGCCATTGCTGCGCTTTGATTATCTCCGCGTAACAGGGCAAGCGGATCGGCTAAATCATGATACAAATCAATGTGGTGTTTGATCATATTCATTAACGCCTCATTACCCACTAACGGTGCACCAAGCATACCAAGTGCATATCGATCTGTGCCGCGCCGGGTTAATAAATTCAGCGCCACTGCAGCGTCGAGCAGGCGGCGTAAGCCTGCTTCAGGTAGCGGTATTTCTGCGCATAAATCCCTAAAAGATTTGGCGCCCTGACTTAAAACCTCAAATATATTTACCTGCACGCAGGCTAATAGCACCTGTGAATATACAAAGCCTGCCATTAAATCAAATAGTGCGGCAGCCTGTTTACGAACGATGCCACGGGTTAAGGGAAAACGAGCACTCCAACGTTGAAAACGCGGTGAGGCAATAGTTTGGTTACGCCAGTCAAAAAAATAATCGCGTAGCTGTTTCAAAATCAGCTTGCAATATATTGGCTGTGTATTGGCCTTTGTTCTTCTAAAAACCAATCATCAGGAATTAATCGGGCAGCCTCTTTGGCAACTAAGCTTCGTAATAATTTTTCCCCTTTACAGCTAGGGATCGATTTAATCGCCTTCATCACCAATTGATCAAAATGTTGAATCGCACCAATCACGCCTAGTTCTTTAGTTGAATTCGGGCGATCATGCGCAATATCTTGCCCAGCAGGCTTTCCTGTCAAGCTTTGGTCTGCCATGACATCGCGAATATCGTCAGCTACTTGATAAGCTTCTCCTAACCACTCGCCAAGAGGGCGCCATGTTTCAGCATCAGAACCAGCTGCCTGAGCACCAGCAGCAGTAGCCGCCTCAAACAAAGCTCCCGTTTTAGTTTTTTGATAACGGCTTAAAGAAACTTTACTTTCACACTCCCAGGCCTGTCCAGCTGCAATGCCATTTGGGCTGCCAACACTAGTGGCAACCGTGGTAATCAGTGGCGCTAACCGTAATGGCGAGCGACTGCCGGCCCGCGCAATAACTTCAAAAGCCAAAACAATTAAAGCATCGCCAGCTAATACTGCTAACCGCTCACCGTAAGCCGCATGCACTGAAGGTTGACCCCGCCGAGTTGCTGCATCATCAAAACACGGCAAATCATCATGCACCAAAGAAGCGCAATGAAGTAATTCAATTGCTGCCGCTGCCGCTAATGACAAAGCCGGATCATCGTTGCCACATGCTGCAGCGACTGCTAAACACAATTGGGGGCGAATCCGCGCGCCCCCCGGAAAAATAGCGTGATGGAGGGCCTGCACTAAAGTTGGTGGTGCAAATTTTGAATCGGTTAGTGCCAGCGCTTCATGGAGCTTTAGTTCAATGCCTTGAATCACTGTGATATTTTCTGACATATATACCGCATTACCGTTATGAAGCCCTTAGGATATATACATCTATACTTTAAGGTCAATCATTAATGAGTCAGTAAAAACCCTAGTGAATTCACTTAGCCGTATTCCAAATGATTGGCCAAACCGCACACGAAGTCGCTCTATTGCGGTTGGCACTCTGCTTTGGCACGTACAAATTGCAGGCGATGCTGGGCCCACGATTTTGTTATTACATGGCACTGGTGCCTCAGCACATTCTTGGTCAGAAATAATTAATAAACTTGCCGAGCATGCTCGCGTCGTAGTACCCGATTTGCCTGGGCATGCTTTTACCTTGCATGCACCCATCAGCTCGCTTCGTTTAGATAATATGGCGCTTGAGCTCCAAAAATTAATGAAGGCCCTCGCTTTACCGGACCCCGCTTTGGTAGTTGGCCACTCTGCTGGTGCTTTATTGGCTTTGCGTTATGCCGAAATCAATCCAGAAATTCAGTGCATTATTGGCTTAAATCCCTCTTTAGTGCCACCGCCAGCAAGTTATACCCAGCTTTTTGGGCCACTGTTAAGCCCACTTACGCGCTCATCACTCGCCTCATTTATCTTGGCAAAGTTAGCGGGCGCAAGCTCGATGATTGATCGATTATTGGATTCCACCAATACCATTCTTCCCGAAGCGCGTAGAGTCTTTTATCGTCGCTTATTTTCTCAAACCAATCATGTGCTTGGGGCAATGAATTTTATGGCTGCAGCGGATATTACTGCGGTGCTAAATCAAGCTAAAACATGCCGTGCTAAATTAATTTGGGTGTTAGGAAAAAATGATCTTTGGATTCCTGAGCAGCGTTTGCGGCAGATCATTTCCAGTTACTTTCCACAAGCCACTGTGATTGAGTGGAGTGGCGGTCATCTGATGCATGAATTAGAACCGCAAAAAACGGTTGAGCTTATTTTGCATGAATTATTATTGTTGTAAGGTACGCAAGACTGCTTGTGAAACCGCTTGCGCATTTGCCTGTGGTAGGGGCAAATAGATTGAACCAACTAGCTTGGCAAGCTGCTCACCTTCAACACGAGCTTGTGGCGAAGTATCGATCCACAGCGATTTAATTGCAATTTGTCCTAAATAGCGCGCCGCTTGTTCTGCATCCACTTGAGCTTGCGCGCGCCCGGGTACCCCGTTACGACCAATATTGGCTCGGCCATCCGTAAGAAAAACAATTGCCGGAGATAAGCCTTGACGTTGGGCATTTTGCGCCAGTTCGGTAGCCATATAAATTGCTTCAGCTAATGGGGTACCGCCACCACCTGGCATTTCAGCCAAACTGCGTTTAGCGCGAACTAGCGAACGGGTTGGCGGCAAAATAATTTCTGCACCCAAGCCACGAAATGCAATGACAGCTACCTGATCACGCCGAACATAACATTCAGCCAATAAAAGTTCGACTGCGCCCTTGGCTTCAGCTAAGCGATGCATTGCTGCGGAACCCGATGCATCAACTGCAAAGACGGTGAGGGTTTGAGTGCGCTCTTGATAACGTCGCACCCGAAAATCGCTCTTAGTAATAAGAATTGTTTTATGGTTACGAGGTGCTGCCAACAAACTATTTTGTTTTTTTCGCATGGCCTGCCAAGGCGCGGCAGTACGTAAAGTGTCGATTAAAGAAAGTGCTGTGCCAGCCTGAGGATTGCCAGCAATGGAACCCAGCGGTCGACCACGCAGCCGGCCGATTTTTCTTGCCCCAGCTTTCCCGCCAAAACCCTTTTGATTTTGCAGCAAAGGGCCCTTTAATAAGACGCTTAATAAATCGGCTGGAATAGCAGCTTTAGCAGCTTCAAGCAGACTCTCCTTGGTTGGCTCTATTTCTTCCTGCTGATTTTCTGGTGGTGGCATCTCTGGCGTAGATGCGTTATCAAGCGTATTTTCCGGAGCGGCATTTTGTTCGGGAAGTGTGTCAGCTTCCGCTTCATCGAGGATGTCTTCTGCGGGCGCTGGTTCTTCACCCGGCATTTGGGTTGCCCGTGGTGCAATTACCAAGGCTATTGCTTCGCTGAGGTGGCTATCAGCCACCTGCTCAGCACCTTGCATAGTCGCCAAGTAGCAGGCTGTTTTTGCAGCATAGTGCAAAGCCCGAACTGAATGCACACCTAACTGCATAGCAGTTTCAGTGAGAGCAAACCATTGCTCATCGGTGAGCATGGTTTGGGCCGAATTCATGTTTTGAGTTTGAGAACAGAATTGCTCGTCCTGCAATTGCTTGCTGGCATCCAATTCAAAAAGGTTGGCTTCAGTTTCAGCTATATCACGCCAATGAATTTCGTCTAAATTCAGATGAAACGCCAGACGGTCCTGAAGTTTAATATTCGTCCGTTCCTCAGCTTCACTCCCTTCATCTAGGGCAACGATGCCGAATTGGCAGGGCAATACATAGCTTTGTCCATCTCGCTCTAGGCGCAACTGCCCCTGATCTAATGCCATACAGATTCGCGACACGACATGCACATCAACTCGTTCTGCCATGGGCAGCAACAGAATCTGGCCATCGCTATTGGCTAAGATACCGCTTCTGAAGGCGGGCTTACCTGTGTGTAGAGTTGCCTCTAAGTCGAGTCCACCCAATAAATTTTCATCGCTAATACCCAAAGGAATTCGCCGTAAAGGAGTCCTAAGTCCGGCATTGCGTGCCAAGGATTGTAAATAATTAAGCCATTGGTCTCTCACTGGTCCAGCGCGGGCGCGTAAAATAATACCGCCAAAGCCATGGGGATTACTCTGTAGAATTTGCGCTACTAATCGTGCGCGCAACCAAAGCGCCAGACTCATGCAGGAAATACTTCGGCTAAGGCGCGTTTAATCCGAATTGCTGAACTAGCATCATCTAATGGGTTGCGCCTTAAGCGATGTTGTAAAGCAGGCACCGCAATGGCTTTGAGATCGTCTAGGGTGACGGTATTTTTTCCATTTAAAGCCGCAACAGCGCGTGCGGCGCGCAGCAAGGTAAGCTCTCCGCGTAAACCATCTGTACCAAGATGACTACATAAAGTTGCAGCCTGCTCTAATAATTTATCGCTCACCTTCACCAGGGGTAATTTCTTACGCGCCAACTCAAGTGATTTACGAAGAACATCTTCCTGTTCTTGCCATTCTGCAAGAAAAGTAACTGCATTACGCTCAAATGCATCGCGGCGCTTAATAATTGTGACTCGGTCTTGCATATTGGTTGGTGTTTTTACCTCTACTGCCAAGCCAAAGCGATCAAGTAGTTGGGGTCTTAGCTCACCCTCCTCTGGATTGCCACTGCCGACCAAGACAAATTTAGCTGGATGGCGAATACTTAAGCCTTCACGCTCAACGACATTTTCACCTGAGGCAGCTACGTCGATGAGTAAATCAACTAAATGATCGTCGAGCAAATTGACTTCATCAATATACAGAAAGCCACGATTAGCGCGCGCTAATAAGCCTGGATCAAATGCCTTTTCTCCTAGAGTCAAGGCTTTTTCAATATCTAAGGCACCTACTACCCGATCCTCTGTCGCTCCCAAGGGTAAATCAACCACAGGTACAAGACGTTTAATGGTTTTTAATTGGACTGGCTTACTTTTTTTTCCTGCAATAACTTGGCTCGCGTTAAACGCACTCAGCCTAGCCCGCAAGCCATCACAATAAAAACAGAGTCCTGCAGGTGCCTTGGGATCACAACCATAGGGGCAATCAGCAACGGCATTCATTGGCGGCAATAGAGCAGCCAATGCTCTTACGGCAGTTGATTTTCCAGTGCCGCGATCACCCATGACCAAAACACCACCAATCGTCGGCTCAAGAGCGGCGACCAAAATAGCGCGCTTCATATCCTCTTGCCCAACGATTGCAGAAAACGGATAGTACCGCGCCATACTACTTCTCCTAAAAATAAATATTATGCCGTGGGTTAGGGGTGGGGTACATTAAAATTCACCCATGAAGCAGAATCAGTTTAAATCAGTTATGTTGTGGCTTGTTGGGGTTTGTGCGTTTCTGCTATGCGTGATTCTAATTTGGGCATGGGCCCCCGATAAAAACCGCGCTGACTTAGAAAAAATCTATGCTACCGCACCCAGTGCTTTTATTGAGGTGCTGAATATGCGCGTGCATTACCGTGATGTTGGGCCGCCCGCCTCAATCAAAAGAAAACCACAAACCTTAATCTTTTTGCATGGCTTTGGCTCAAGTTTACAAACTTGGGATGCATGGGTCGCTGCCCTCGCGCAAGATTATCGGGTAGTAAGTCTCGATTTACCTGGCTTTGGCCTCACTGGTGCAAACCCCAGCGCAAACTACTCCGATGCATTTGTGCTGCAATTTTTAGGCGCTTTTGCAGATCAACTCGGAATTCAAAGTGCAGTCTGGATTGGAAACTCAATGGGTGGTCGCTATGCCTGGGAAATGGCCGTAGCGCAGCCTCAGCGTGTAGATAAATTGGTATTAATTTCGCCTGATGGTTTTGCCAGTAAGGGCTTTCAATATGGTCAGAAGCCGAGCATTTCGCCCTTGCTGCATGTCATGCGCTTTTTTTTACCGCAAGCTATTTTAGAAATGAATTTAAAACCTGCTTATGCTAATCCTGCCATCATGGATGAAGCGCTAGCTCAACGTTATTATGATTTAATGCTGGCGCCCGGTGTACGCGCAAGTCTGCTCGAAATCATGCGACAACATGTCTTACAAGACCCCCGCCCACTATTAGGGCAAATTCAAGCACCTACTTTATTACTCTGGGGTGAGCGCGATGGCTTTATTCCGATTCGCAATGCACAAGATTATTTACAGTTGATGCCCAAGGCCAAATTAGTACCTTTGCCCAACATTGGTCATATTCCCCAAGAAGAACAGCCTCAAGAAGGCCTTAAGGCACTCTGGCAGTTTTTAAAATCATAAAGTGTATTTATGCTTCTTTTTAAGCGGCTACTTTAATCCCACTGACGTGTACACCTTCCAGCCGATCTTCTAATTCATCATTAGCCTCTTGCATTGCTGACAACATGGCTGAATCGGGTTGCCAATAATTGCGCTGGGAAGCTTCAGTCAAGCGATTTGCTAAGCGTGCAGCTGCTGTCGGATTGAGTTTAGCCAAACGTTCGCGCATATCGGGGTCTAGCATAAATGTTTCCGTTAATTGCTTATAAACCCAAGGCTGTACTTGACCTGTAGTTGCCGACCAACCCATAGTATTAGTGATATGCACTTCAATTTGCCGGACACCCTCATAGCCATGTTGCAACATACCCTCATACCATTTTGGATTGAGCATCCGCGTGCGGGTTTCAAGAGTTACCTGCTCGGAGAGCGAGCGCACGGTTCCATCGCCTTTGGTTTGGTCACCAATATAAACTGGCACATCTGTACCGCCCTTAGCACGCTTAACCGCTCGCGTAATACCGCCTAAGGTGTCAAAATAATTATCAATCGTGGTCACTCCAAGCTCCATCGAATCGAGATTCTGATAAGTCATTTCAACATTAGCCAAAACGCTTTTTAGCAGCGCACTATTTTGAATTGGCTTACCTGCTCGACCAAAGGCAAATCCTTTGCGCCTAGTGTAAGTTTCAGCTAACTCATCTTCTTCTGCCCAGACACTGTTTTCCACCATATTGCTAACATTAGCGCCATAGGCACCATCGGCATTGCCGTAGACTCTTAAAGCCGCGGTTTCCAAATCACAACCATGTTCGGTTTGATAGGCCAAAGCGTGTTTGCGAATAAAATTTTGCTCTAGGGGCTCAGCAGCACTTGCTGCCATAAAGGCAGCCTCGGCTAATAATTTAATTTGTAATGGTAGTAAGTCGCGGAAAATACCCGAGAGTGTAATCACTACATCAATGCGCGGTCGACCTAATTCTGCCAGCGGAATTAACTGTGCACCCGCAAGCCGGCCATAACTATCAAAGCGTGGTAAGGCTCCCATTAGAGCTAGGGCTTGGCCAATTTGGCCGCCCTCCGATTTTAAATTATCACTACCCCATAAAACCATGGCAATCGATTCTGGTATTGCATTGCCATCAGCAATAAATTTTTGCACGATTTTTTCAGCTTGCTTAGCACCATCTTTAACTGCAAAAATACTGGGAATGCGAAAAGGATCGAAGCCATGTAGATTGCGCCCAGTGGGTAAGACTTCAGGATTACGCATCACATCACCGCCTGCTGCAGGCCGAATAAAATGACCATCGAGGGCATCGAGCATGCCAGTAACTTCGGTCTCTTGTGACATGAGCAGATTGGCGCGAATCATTTTTGCGAATAAATCTTCAAGCGTCTCTAGCGAACCAAGTTGAAGTAAGTCGGGGTACTGACCTACTACCTCACTAGGATTTTTTCCATCAAGTAATGCCTGCACCACTGCATCAGCGATGGGATGATCTAAAGCCACATCTGCCATGGCTTTTAATAAACCAAAACGTTCAGCCAAGGGCGGAACAGCGCCAACAATATGCAAGCCATGCGGTATCAAGGTGTATTCAAACTTTATTAAATCAGAATAGAGCTTACTGACCACCTGTTCTAGAGCCCGTTGATCTGCAAGGTTCCATAAGGGCTCAGCGGCACATAAATCAATTGCAGCAGCTTGTGCCTGAATTAAAATTGCTAGTTCATGGCTTTCGTGTTCTGCTTCGGGCTCCAGACTTCGCCAGCGTTCAATAGAGGCTTTTAAATCAGCTAAACCTGCGTAAAGCCCAGCTTGCATTACTGGCGGCGTTAAATAACTTACTAGGGTTGCGCCTGAACGGCGTTTTGCAATCGCGCCTTCGGATGGATTATTAGAAGCGTAAAGATAAATATTGGGTAGGTCGTTGATCAGGCGATCTGGCCAGCAAGCGCCGCTCATCCCCGTTTGTTTGCCTGGCATAAACTCAAGGGCACCATGCGTGCCGAAATGGACCACAGCATTTGCCGCAAAATCTTCTCTTAGGTAGCGATAGAAAGCCGAGAAGGCATGGGTAGGAGCAAAGCCGTGCTCAAACAATAGACGCATCGGATCGCCTTCATAGCCGAAGGCAGGCTGTACTGCCAACAAAATATTACCAAATTGCTTACCTAATACAAAAATAGAACTACCGTTACTTAATTGTTTACCAGGTGCTGGGCCCCACTGCGCTTCAATTTCTTTTAACCAGCGCTCGCGTTTAACGTGATCATCGGTGGCAATTAAAGTATGGACATTTGCATCGGCTCCATATTGCTGGGCATTGCCTTTTAGTAATTGCGTGCGTAATTCATCAGTAGTAGCAGGTACCTCTACGGTGAAGCCTCTGGCCTTCATTCCTAACAACAAATTATGCACTGACTCAAATACGCTTAAATAGGCAGCACTACCAATATTGCCTGCATTCGGTGGAAAATTAAACAAGACAATCGCTACTTTGCGTTGGGCGCGCTCTGAGCGACGCAAATCAACTAACTTTGCTACCCGAGCAGCTAACATGCCGACTCGCTCAATACAGGTAAACATATCTTGAGGATGATGCTCCTCGTTAAAGGTGCACTCTTTATGGCAACCATGGCAAGTTTTGCCGGCCGCACCAGGTCTGCCACCGTATACCATTGGCACAGTTGCACCATCGAGCTCTGGAATAGCAACCATAATGGTGCTCTCAACTGGTAACAGACCTCGATCAGACCCACCCCATTGCTCTAAGTTTTGAAACTCCACTGGATGGGCGGCAATATAAGGCACATTTAATTTTGCTAAAACTTCTTCAGCTGCTTTGGCATCGTTGTATGCAGGACCACCAACCAATGAGAAGCCCGTCAACGAAATCAGTGCATCAATACTTGCTGCGCCATTTTGTGTAAAAAAAGCATCAATCGCTGGGCGCGAATCCAATCCGGATGAAAAAGCTGGAACCACTTGCAAACCTTGAGCTTCCAAAGCAGCAATGACGGGATCGTAATGGCCACTATTGCCTGAAACTAAATAGGAGCGCAAGAGCAAGATACCCACTTTGCCACGGGCCTTCGTTTGGGGCACGACTATGGGTAAGTCTTGTAAATTCTCACTTAGACGGACCTTCATGCGGGGGTGATAAACCCCTAGATCGGGGTAAGCTACCGGATCAATGGCTTTTGCGCTCTCGCGTAAACTAGCCCGCGCTCCTGCCGCATAACGATTGATCAAATAGCTCATTAAATTAAATAGGTTTTCTTGTGAGCCGCCTAACCAATATTGCAAAGACAGAAAATAAGCCCGCAGATCCTGCGCCGTGCCCGGCACAAAACGCAATACTTGGGGAATTAACCGCAACATTTTCATTTGTTTTGCCCCAGCGCTCGAGCCCCCTTGGCTCTTGCCATCCTTGCTTTTACTGGTTGGGCGCAATTTTTTCATTAAGGCCATTAAAGGGCTGGCCGGTAAACTCATGTCAAGCTTACTTAAACGCGTTAGCTTAGTAACCTCTCCCGCCGACATTGCGCATAGCATTGCGTCGCAATGATCCCGTCGGGTGCGTAAGTTTTCGACGATGGGTAAATAATGATCTTCAAGAAACAGCATCGTGACAATCACAATATCGCCTTCTGCAATATCGTTTTTGCACTCATTTAATAATTGATCGCTAGTGGCATATTCACTAGCAGAGTGAATTTTTAAAGAGAATCCAGGAATTGTTTTTTGTAGATCTCGCTCAGCACGACGCGCAGCACTATTTAAGTGCGTGTCCATGGTAATTAAAACCATGTTCATTGACTTTTTTTGAGTGCGCACAGCTGCTAGCTCGGCCATTTAATCTCCCAACACCCATTTTTAATAAAAACAAATAAAGTGTCAATTAAATTTTACATAACCTAGGGTAAAAACTTAATTACAAACAAGGGTATACCCTTAAAAGTAAATCGGGATTTCCCAATTCTCTGCGTAGATTTAGATTACTGAGAGTGATTTAACACAATCGTTGCTAATTTTTTTAAGGAATGACGTTTTTAGTGAAGCTATCAAAAGCGGTTGATCTCTCGTGTGATGATGGTGCGGTTACAGGTGAAGCCAACTTGATAGCCCTTAATTCACCTCGCCTCTCGGTTTGGCCTGAGCCGGTGCCAATCGATTCTGGCCCAAATGAACACTTGGGATGGCTAGTACGCACAATTGAAAAATCGATCATTCCACGACTGCTCTCGGCTCATCTGCATGCTGAGAGTGAAATTGAAGCCGAACAATTTTTATCCAACTCAACTGAAGATCCAGAAAAAATCGCCACTTTAGCTGGCTTAGTGCTAGCCGATGAAAGTTCAGTTGCAGGTAGTTATGTTAGCGAGTTACATGCCAGCGGCATTCCTTTAGATGAAATCTATTTGCGCTTATTGGCCCCAGTTGCGCGACGTTTAGGGGAAATGTGGGATAGCGACGAGTGCACCTTCCACCAAGTGACCGTCGGTTTATGGCGCCTGAAACAACTGATGTATGACCTTAGTCCGCTATTTCAAGAGTTTGCCCGTTCCAATACCTTAGGTGCTCGCGCCATTCTAATTCCAATGCCGGGCTCGCAACACACCATGGGTTTATTTATGGTTTCTGAATTTTTCCGCCGTGCTGGCTGGAAAGTATGGGGCGAATGGGCGAACTCGGAAGCAGAGATTATGACGGTCATTCAAGCAGAATGGTTTGATTTAATCGGCATTTCAGTCAGCATCCAAGATCAGTTCGATGCCTTAGCGGTCTTTATTAAAGCCATTCGAACTTACTCAAAGAATCCTAAAATCGGCATTATGGTGGGTGGGCCTATTTTTGTTGCACACCCTGAACTCATTGCGCAGGTTGGTGCCGATATTACCGGAGTCGATGCTGAACAAGCTCTCGAACAGGCCGAGATTTTGCTGACAAAAATTCATGGTCGGCACCCCAGCTCACTCTAGCGCGAAGACTACATAGAATTGGCTGTCTTACGATTATCTAGGCTGGCTTTGATTGCGGCCATGCCTTGGGCTATTGAATAGGGCGGATGGTAATGCAGTTGTTGCTGTGCAGCTTCCGTATTTAAGGTAAAGGCATAGCCCATCAACCGCACCATTTCACGCACTAAAGGGGGTTTACCTCTTAAAGGCAAATAAGCCCACCCCGTTTCTGCGAAATGGGCTAAAGCCCAAGCTAAGCTTTTTGGCAATGACCAACTTGGGGCTTGAAAACCCCCCGCCTGCAACCGCGCAGTCATAAATTCCTTAAAGGTGAGAACTTCCCTATCGCTAATATAAAAAGCTTGACCGCCTACCTCATGATCCATTGCTAATAACACAGCTGCGCACAAATTCCCCACATAACAGGTCGAAAATAAATACTGCCCATGACCAAACCAAGCAAATTGGCCTAACTTGACAGCAGGGCCAATGATGCGTTCCACCGCATCATGGGGTCCCCACACAAATGCTGGACGTAAAGCCACCGTTTGAAACGTAGCGCTTGCGGCTGCTAAGACCAGTTCTTCAGCGCGGGCTTTACTTGATGAATAAGGTAACTCAACACATTGAGTTAAAGGCGCAGTCTCATCCAGATCAAATAAGTCTTGCGGTGCGTGCATCGCTACTGATGCGGCACTAAGATAAATAAATTTTTTAACTGCCGCTACTTGGGCTGCCTTTAAAAGCGTGTGGGTTAGTTCAATATTCGCGCGTGCAAATTCGGCTGGCGTACTTCCTAACTTTAATAAGGCTGCCACATGAATGATGACATCACAATGACTAAATTGCGTTTCTAGGTCTTGTTGCTGATCTAGTTCGCACTGCCAAGCAACTCCTCCCAGCGCCTTAACCTGTTCACCTGCCTCTGCAGAGCGAACATGACAAATGAGTCGGCACTGACTAGCAACTAATTTTTTTAGTAGCGCTTGTCCAATAAAACCGCTAGCGCCAGTTAAGAAAATTGTTAGCAAAAAACGCTTTCAATATTGCCATAGCACTTCACTACGGCGCATAAACGGCAAGCTCCAAGGCGGGTTGTAGCGGGCAAATTGGACTTCTCCTATTGGCTTAAGACCTTTTTGTTCCATCCATAAGCGGAGTTCGGCTGTTTTTTCTGCTACTTTTTCAGCGCTATTGAACCCTGAAAATTGCATCACTGCTTTCTTCATCGCTGGAATTTCCCGTAACTGAATTTGGCGATCAAGTGGTACAGGTAAAGTTGCTAAAGTGTATTGGCTAGGCATTAAAAATGACACTTTCCACTGACCAGCTTTTTGCGCTTCTAAAACTGGCTGGTTCTTTTGGTTCGGCGAGGCAGTAGCTGGATCGAATGGTTGAATACTGACCGGCACGGTCATGGCAATTTTTTCACTACTGCCGGACAGTGCATTGTTGGCAGCACTTGCGCGTGCTTGATTGCCGCCAAAAATATAGGCAGCAATGAGGCGAAATCCGCTATTTGAAGCGCTATCGAGGTCACCATCAACTAAGACCTCCGCCACAATATGTGGCGCATAGGCACGTAATTCATAGGGTGCCTGCTGTTCAATTACCGTATATTGAGGTTCTTCAATGGCCATAGCTGCCTGTGTTAGAAGGTGTGAAAATAAGAAGAAAAGCGCGCAGGGTAAGCGCATTTGTAAGCGTCTTAAAAGGGAATGCATACCTAATAATAAGTGGATTCTTTGGTCAGCGGGAGCAGCGCAATAAAAGGGTCTGACATAATGCCCGCATGGCCATTAAAAACGACCCTGACTTAGCTGACTTAGCTGATTTAGCCTATCAAAAAGACACCCTGAATTTGGTCTCGCGTACTTTTGCCATTACGATTCCATTATTACCGCCTCCGCTTGAAAGAGCGGTTGGGTGCGCCTACCTGCTGTGCCGTATTGTCGATACTATCGAAGATGCGAGCTGCTTAGCAGCACCTGAAAAAGTGGTTTTATCAGAACTGTTTCTCGCAGCTTGCCTAAACCAAAAACCCATTAGTGAGTTTATGCAGTCTTGTAGTACGGCCCTAGAATTACACCCTAATTTAGCCGAGCGCGATTTAATCGCGCACACCGCTACAGTAGTCCGTATTTTGCATTGCTGCCCCGCTAATCAACAAACAGCTATTTTGCGCTGCATCAGCATCATGTCGCAGGGAATGACTCGTTTTCATGCTAAACAAAATCCATTAGGACTAAAAAATCTTCAGGAATTTGAAGAGTATTGCTATGTTGTAGCTGGCGTGGTGGGTGAAATGCTAACTAGTCTTTTTGCTGCCCATTCATCGCAATTTGCCCAAGCCATTGCTAAGCAAGAATCGCTTGCGATGGCATTTGGTCAAGCCTTACAAATGACCAATATTTTAAAAGACTCACTTGAGGATCAAGCTCGCGGAGTTTCATGGTTACCACAAAATGTGACTCAAGCTGAACTGTTAGCATTGGCAATACAAAAACTCGATGCCGCCCTAACTTATATTCTTTTCATCCCCAAGGCAGAATTTGGAATGCGGCGATTTTGTTTGCTGGCCCTTGGTTTAGCCGTATTAACACTGGATAAACTAGCAGCCAGCAAGAAAACTAAACACCAGCCGCAGAAAATTTCTCGCCGTACTGTCGCTCTGTTTTATCACTTTACCCTTATAGCGGCACACTCGAATACTTTAATCAAACTATTTTTTTATTGTGCTGCCCGCCCGCTAAAAAGGGTAGCAATAAGGCCTTAATCCACAATAACCCCTTCATGATGCAATAACCATTGTTTTATTTGCCGATTAAATCCAGGGGTATCCTCTTGCATAAAACCCCCCAGATGGTTTGCTGCCACCACTCGATGGCAAGGTATCACTAAAGGGTAATGATTGGCGCCGCAAGCAGCGCCGACAGCCCGCGGGCCACTTTTTATTTTTTTGGCAATTGCACCATACGTCGTTGTTAGCCCCACTGGAATTTTAGCTACTGTAGCCCACACCTTTTGCTGGTGCAATGTTCCAGCGGGCTTAAGAGGAATATCAAAAACAAAATTAGCATTCTGAAAATAGTGGGCACACTGGCATGCCAATTCTTTGGCTAAGTCATTGTTCGGGCTTTGTAAGTCGGTCTGCGCGGTCAAATACGTAATTCTTGCCACCATCAAACTACCGTCAACAATTTCAGTTTGTATACCCAATCTTCCAAAGGGAGCAGGTATTACGCAAATTTGCGCGGTAGGGTCTAAAAAGACTGGCAGAGGGGGGTTTTTAGGCATTCAAGATAATTCCATAAGTACTGACAACTGAATACATGCAATCTGACGCTTTTTTGATTGATGTTTGCTATATTAAAACGCTTATTGTCCACTTTAGGAACAGATCATGGATTCTTTTTTTGACGGCTGGCCCCTCTGGAGCCAAGCGGTCTTAGTGATTTTTTTACTCGTGCTCTCAGGATTTTTTTCCATGTCAGAAACTAGTATGCTGGCCTCTAATCGTCATCGTTTAGGGTTGCTGGCAAGCCAAGGAAATCCGGGGGCTGCCATTGCCGATCGCTTGCTGCAACGCATCGACTCTTTACTCTCGGTGTTACTCATTTCTAATAATCTGATTAACACCATACTTCCTATTTTGGTAACCAGTTTAGCGCTCCATTTATTTGGTCATAGTGGTTTAGTGTTATCGATCTCGACCATCGTCATCGCCTTATTAATTATCGTTTTTAGTGAAATTACCCCGAAAGTAATCGGTGCAGCCTTTCCCGAAGCTATCGCTAGCAAAGTCAGTTGGATTATCCTGCCCCTTACTTATATTCTGAAACCTTTACTGTGGTTCATTAATAGTTTTGTCTCTGGTTTAATGCGCATATTTGGGCTATCGACTACTGGCAATAATGCGGCTATGTCGGTCGATGAATTGCGTAGCCTAGTTTTAGAATCAAATCATTTTGTCTCAAGTCAATATCGCAATATCTTACTAAATCTATTTAATTTAAAAAATATTTTGGTTGATGACGTCATGACACCCAAAGCCAAAATTGAAATTCTCGATTTATCTCGACCTATTGAGGAAGTTGTGCAGCAATTAGAAACCTGCTATCACAATAAATTACCTGTAATAGCGGGTGATACCGAACGCATTATTGGTATTTTATCGGTTAAAAAAGCCTTATCTCTTTTGGGCAATGATGAATTAAACCATGCTAATTTCCTAGAATTGTTACAAGAGCCTTACTTTATCCCTAGCGGTACACCGGTACTACAACAAATGCAATTTTTTCAAGATAACCAACAACGACTTAGTCTGGTAGTAAATGAATATGGTGACGTCATGGGTTTAGTCACTTTTGAGGATATTGTTGAAGAACTAATTGGCGAGTTCACTACCTCTTTTTCCAATTTAGCTCATGAACCGCGGTGGCAAGCGGATGGTACCTACTTAGCAAACGGTAGCGCAAACTTGCGTGACCTGAACCGCCTATTACAAATTTCCTTACCAATTAATGGACCCCGTACCTTAAATGGCTTAATTTTAGAAGACCTTGAACAAATTCCAGAACATGATGTCAGCCTTAAAATTGCTGGAGTGGTGATGGAAATTATGCAGTTTGACGATCAGGGTATTAAAACTGTGCGCTTGTATCGACCCACAGCTTTTCAAGCCGTTTAAGCTTGGCGCTCTTAACCGATGACTCTCTCATTATTCGTGCTTGGCAAGAAATTGCGGCTAAAGCGATTTCGGCTCGAGCGACCGATATTCACATTGAGCCTCAGGAACACATTACCTTAATTCGTATTCGAGTTGACGGCTATCTTCATGTTCTCTGCCGCCAAAATAAATCTCTCCACGAACGCCTTATTACCCGCATTAAAATTTTAGCGCGCCTCGATATAGCTGAACAACGCATTCCGCAAGACGGTCGAATTTGTATTGGTCTAACATTAAATCAAGCCAACATCCATTGTCGCGTTTCCTGCCTGCCAACCCTCTACGGCGAAAAAATTGTCATTCGTATATTGCCTAGTAATCTCGCTGATCTGGCACTTGATCAACTGGGTCTATTGCCGCAACAACTGGCTATTGCGCAACTAGCAATTGAAAAACCACACGGCTTGATTTTAGTTTGCGGTCCTACCGGCAGCGGTAAAACTCGTACCCTCTATACTTTTTTACAACATCTGAATCACCTGCATAGTAATTTATGCTCGATCGAAGACCCCATTGAAATTCATCTGGCAGGCGTCAATCAGGTCGCCTATCAACCTAAGGCAGGTCTTGATTTTCCGACTATTATGCGAGCCTTGTTACGGCAGGATCCTGACGTCATGATGATTGGTGAAATTCGTGATCAAGCGACAGCTGAACTGACCATTCAAGCAGCACAAACTGGCCACTTGGTCTTAAGTACATTACATACTCAAGATGCCCTAGGCGCAATTGATCGACTACAGCATTTGGGCATTAACTCTGAAGCGCTGAGTAGTTGTTTGCATTGTCTTAGTGCCCAGCGTTTAGTGCGCCGTATTTGTAGCGCGTGTCACAATCGTGGAAATAGTTGTGACTTATGCTTGGGCAATGGCTTCTTTGGGCGCCTTGGCATTCATGAGGTCATTCCGTTTTCAGGAGAGCTCGCGCAAGCGTATTGTGATGGCGCTAGCACCCAGCAATTACGCCAACGGGCAAAGGGGTTGGGTTATCTCAACCTCCTAGCGGCCGGCTTATTACAAGTGAAGCATGGCTACATTAGTGAAGCTGAGTTGTATCGCCAGATTCAATAACTTGCTACCCACTTATGTCATTTACTTTATTACGTCGATGCTTTTTAATCCCCGATTGCTTGCGCAAGCCATTTAGCTTACGTGATCAATGCCATTTTGCAAGTCAACTTGCCACCCTCTTAAATGCAGGCCTACCCTTACTACATGCCTTAATTTTATTGCGCCAATCTGCCCCAGCGCATTGGCACCCCTTTCTTCTTCAGCTAGAAACCCAATTGCGGCAAGGGAATGCCTTTTCTGCCTGCCTACGCCAAGCACTGCACCCACTCGACCATAGTTTTATTGGCTTAGTTGAAGTTAGCGAACGCTCGGGACAATTAAGTCAGGCGCTTGACTCCATTGCGACGAAGCTTACGACCCAAATGGAATTACGCCAGCAAATTCAACAGGCTCTGGCTTACCCATGCATTACTGTGGCTTCAGCCCTTTTTTTATTTTTGGTCATGGCTTTTTGGGTTATTCCTATTTTTCGCGACGTTTTCGCCCAATTTCAAGCCGAGCTTCCTTGGGCAACACAGGCTTTGCTCTATAGTACTTCTGTCTTGCGGCGCTATTTTTTAACAATTTTGCTCCTCTTGAGCGCACTCATTTTTTTGTGGATAGTTGCTTGGCACCGTTTACCTCGCTTACAGAATTACTGCGATCGCATGTGGTTGAGAATTCCCCTGCTCGGTGAGCTGCTGCGACTTTCGGCGCTCTCTTTTTGGTGCCGCACTTTAGGTCATTTATTAAGTGCTGAAATTCCTTTGCTGGATGCGCTCCGCATTACAGCACGCTCATCTAATCATTGGCTCACTCATGACCTTAGCGCCAATATATTTACTTTGCTGGCGCAAGGTTGGCCACTGGGCGAGGCAATCTTAAGAGCCGACTCCCACTATCGGTATTTTGATCGTCAGACCTGGCAAATAATTTGTATTGGCTCAGAAAGCGGTGCGCTACCAGCAATGCTGCTTAACCGCGCAAGCACTTTATCTCAGCAATTAAATCAACAACTAAAATTATTCAGTCGCAATCTAGAACCTGTTTTAATTGCTTTAGTTGGCTTGTTGATTGGAGGCTTAGTGCTGATCTTATATTTACCCATTTTTAATTTAGGACAAATCGTCTAACTATGCCACTCGATCAACCCCTGCAAGTGTTAGCTAGCAGTATCTTAACCTTGACCTTATTGGTGTTAGCGCTAATTGATTTTCGTACTTTTCGATTGCCTGATCTCATTACTTTGCCCCTGATGATGGCGGGCTTAGGATTTAATTACTTTTATCAGCCAGGTTTTACTTCGTTTGACAGTGCTTTAGTCGGCGTAGTCCTGGGTTTTGGCTTTCTTTGGGGCGTGAATTTACTTTATCGCTTACTAAAAAAACAAGATGGTATTGGTCTCGGTGATGCAAAATTGCTTGCCGCGCTAGGGGCGTGGCTAGGCTGGCAAGCCCTCCCTGATATTCTGCTATTGGCCGCCCTGATGGGCCTAGTTGGTGGCTGGATTTGGTTGCGTTGGCAACGACTAGCGACTTCGCAAGCATTTCCATTTGGCCCTTTTTTAGCCTTTGCTGGCATCATTACACTGTTATGGCCCAATTTTCTTCTGCTTCCCAGTCGCCTCCTCTCGACCTGAGTTTTTTCAAAGGTAAGATTCCATTAGTCGGTCTAACTGGCGGAATTGGCGCGGGTAAATCTGCCATTGCTTTACATTTAGCTGAGCTAGGCGCAAGTATTATCGATAGCGATCAAATTGCCCACCTCATTACAGGCCCAAATGGCGCGGCCATCGAGGCAATCCGCCAAACCTTTGGCGCAAGCTATCTCTTGGATTCGGGCGCCTTAAATCGCAGCAAAATGCGTCAGCTGATATTTGCCGAGCCCCAAGCTAAATTGCAACTAGAGGCTATAACCCACCCCCTCATTCGCGAGGAAACCTTGCGGCAAGCCCAAAGACAAATGGATGATGGGGCTGATTATCTAGTTTTTGTTGTACCCCTTTTAATTGAATCAGGGCTGTGGCTAGCGCATTTAAATCATCTGGTAGTGGTTGACTGCTCCCCTGAAAATCAGATCATGCGCGTGATGCAGCGTAGTCAGCTCAAGCGGGCTGAGGTGGAGCAAATCATGCAGTCCCAAGTAACTAGGGAAGCAAGACTTATTCATGCTGATACGATTATCAATAATGATGGTGATTTAGCCCTAGCCTTACAGCAAACGTCTGAGCTACATCAGCGACTCACGCGTAGGTAATGCCCTTTTTCAGGGTTTTTTGCCTATTGATGCCACTTCAGCATAGAATAAAGCCCTGTGATTGTCTATGAATATCCCTTTAATGAGCTGGTTCGAAGCATGCTTCGGCTGGAATACCTTTTCTTTCGTTTTAATCACTTTTTTAAGTCTGATGACCCTGAACTACATCACAACGGTATTGCCACTTTATTTGAGTTAGGCGATATTGGCGCACGCGGGGATATTAAATCACTCTTACTGAAAGAGTTTGAACGGCAAAAATATACTTTGCACGGCTTAAAGAATTCGAAGCGGGTTGATCAAGAAACCTTAAACCTCACGCTTCATGAAATTGAAAAAGCCGCCGAACAAATTAATCAATCTCTTGGTAAACCTAATGCCATCATTACCGACAGTGAATGGCTTAACTCGATTCGCAATCGCTTAAATATTCCTGGCGGAACGAGTCCGATTGATTTGCCCAGTTATCATGCTTGGAAAAATAGTTCTGCAAATCAACGACGGGAAACTTTACAAAAATATATTGCCCCTCTTTTACCTTGGCAAGCGGCTTGTCAATTATTTTTACGTTTATTGCGTGAGTCGGGCGAGGCATATGAAGTGGTAGCCTACCAAGGTGCGTTTCAGCAAGCTCCTGCAGGAAAAATTTTTCATCTGATGCGCATTGGCGTTGAGGATGACACGCTGTTTGCTGAAATTAGCGCTAATAAATATCTACTTTCAATTCGTTTTCTAAAAACCGAACGTGAATCAAAGCCACAAACTTGTATCGACGATATCCCTTTTAAGCTAACTCTTTGTCAATTTTAGGGTTTAGTTTTATAGAGCTGCCTTTAAAAAGCTAAATTCCAGCATGGCTTTTGATTATTTTGCCAAATGTTGGCGCAAGTGCTCTAGCATTGGCCAAGCGGCAGGTAATAAAGGGCTCACCTGCGGCTTAGGATGACTCAATAATTCCCATGATAGGTTTTGGCCCTCGCAGCCCTTTGGGGTTCCGCGCCACTGGCGAATAATGCTAACGTGCAAACGGACATGCGCATGAGTATATGCATGGTCAAGCACCATCAGCTCTTCACCCGCTTCTATTTGAATGCCAAGCTCCTCTTGTAGCTCGCGCTGAAGCGCAATAAAAACCGTTTCCCCGGCTTCAATTTTCCCGCCTGGTACCTCCCAATATCCAGAATATGGTTTTCCTGGTGGGCGCTGACCTAATAAATATCGGCCTTCGGTATTAAGCAAAATGCCTGCCGCTACTTCAACTATCGGCCTTGCCATGGTCGTACTATCAGACACGATTACCCGCATAAAACTTCGCAAACTGCCAGGCTACTCGGCCTGAACGCGAGCCACGCTCTAAAGCCCAAACTAATGCTTCCGGTCTAGCACTCTCAATCTCAGCGGTACTAACCCCAAAATGCTGTAACCAATGCGCCACGATAGCTAAATACTCGTCTTGTTTAGGCGGATAAAAAGATAGCCACAAACCAAAGCGTTCAGATAAAGAAATTTTTTCCTCTACTACTTCACCCGGATGAATTTCGCCTTCATCTGAATATGCATAGCTTTGGTTATCCTTCATATACTCAGGCAATAAATGGCGTCGATTAGAAGTTGCATAGATTAAAATATTATCAACTTGTGCCGAGACCGATCCATCTAAGGCAGATTTCATTGCCTTGTACCCCGTCTCGCCTTCATCAAACGATAAGTCGTCGCAAAAAATCACAAATCGTTCTGGCCGTTCTGCTAATAAATCAGTAATGTCAGCCAAATCAGCTAAGTATTCTTTATCTACTTCGACTAAGCGTAAACCTTGCTCTGCAAATTCATGTAAACAAGCCTTAATTAAAGATGATTTACCTGTGCCACGTGCACCTGTTAGTAAAATATTATTGGCTGGTTTTTTTTCTATAAATTGGCGGGTATTGTCGCGGATGGCATCACGCTGCCGATCAATATGTTGCAGATCTGCAAACGTAATATCAGAAATGTGCTTCACTGGCTGTAAATAGCCAATGCTGCCAAAAATACTATCTCGTCTACGCCAGCGAAATGCCCGTGCTGTCTGCCAATCACTTGGCGTAATGGGTCGCGGTAAAAATGTTTCTAAATGAGTCAATAGCCGATCAAGTTTGTCATTCATCAGTTTGCCTAGAAGTTAGTCTTAAGAGCGATAGTCGGCATTAATGGAAACATAATCATGCGATAGGTCGCAGGTCCAAATAGTTTGTGTCGCAGCTCCACGTCCTAAATCAATTTTTACATTAATTTCAGCCGCTTGCATTACCGCTTGCCCATCTGACTCTATATAGCTAGGGTTGCGTCCACCATTTTTGGCTACCCAAACGTTGCCCAGCCAAAGCTGTACCTGATTAACATCGAGGTCTGTAATGCCCGCATAACCAATTGCTGCCAGGATACGGCCTAAATTAGGATCACTAGCAAAAAAAGCTGTTTTCACTAAGGGGGAGTGGGCCACTGCCTTGGCAACCAAGCGGCATTCTTGAGCTGTTTTGCCGCCTTCAACCGTAATAGTGATGAATTTAGTGGCGCCTTCACCATCACGCACAATCATTTGTGCCAATTGCTTTGCTAAACCGATAAGGCCCTCGCGGATTGGTTTATACAGGGAGTCATTTTGACTTTGCACGGTAAGGGCAGATTGACCAGTAGCAACGACGATAAAGGCATCATTAGTCGAGGTATCGCCATCAATCGTAATCGCATTAAACGACAGGTCTGCAACTTCGCGGATTAATTCCTGTAATAAACCCGGCGCAAAGGCTACATCGGTAGCAATAAAGCCGAGCATGGTAGCCATATTAGGATGAATCATGCCTGCACCCTTACAAATACCAGTCATGCTGACTTTACCCTGCGGCGTCTCAAGTATGACTGATGCTCCCTTGGGCTGTGTGTCGGTTGTCATGATTGCTTCAGCTGCCGCAAACCAATGGTCTTCGTCTAAATTCGCGATTGCCCTAGGTAGCGCAGCAATTATTTTTTCGATGGGTAAGGGCTCTAATATCACTCCCGTTGAAAAAGGTAAAACTTGTTCAGGTTCTAGCTTTAAGTCATGCGCTAAAGCAGCGCAAGTTTGGAGGGCATTTTGTAAACCAGTCTCGCCAGTCCCGGCATTTGCATTCCCGGTATTGACTATCAGAGCCTGAATTTTTTTACTCACGGTTTGTGTCTGTAGATGGCTGATACAAACCTGAACAGGTGCAGCGCAAAACCGATTTTGCGTAAAAACACCAGCTACTTCTGCACTAGATAAAAAAGTCATTAGCAAGATGTCTTTACGATTGGCTTTTTTGATACCTGCCTCAGCAGTACCAAGCTTAAAGCCCGCAATTGGTATTAATTCATTTGGAATAGGTAACGGTAAATTAACCGGCATAACTCAATTGATTAGCTCAGCGCGCCGTGACACAGCTTATATTTTTTGCCACTACCGCATGGACAAGGATCATTTCTACCGACCTTAGGGCCAGCTTTAATAGGCGCAACAACTGGTTTGGTTGATGGCACTGCTGAGTCAGTTGATTCTGGAGCCGTTCCCATTAAGTCGGGGCCAGCTTCAGCATGCTGATACTGCACATCGGTAAGATTCGTAATTCCCTCATTGATAGTCTCTGCAGCCTGCTCAAGTTCATCGGCGCTACGAATTTGTACGGTCATAATCGTTTTAATGACATCAGCCTTGATGACATCCAGCAATTCGGCATATAACTCAAATGCCTCACGACGATATTCTTGTTTAGGATCTTTTTGAGCATAGCCGCGTAAATGAATGCCTTGACGTAAATGATCAAGTGCGGCTAAATGCTCGCGCCAATGGCTATCCAAGCTAAACAAAGTCACTGAACGCTCAAAGCTAGCGAAAGACTCTCGGCCTGATAAATCCACTTTAGCGTCATAAGTGGCAATTGCCGCTTGTATCACATGCTCGACAACCGCTTCATCATCAACTGTGTCGGCACCGTCAACCCATTGAAGTAGCTCGACTTTTAGACCCCAATCGTTCGCCAGCACATTTTCTAAGCCCTGTAAATCCCATTGCTCTTCCATTGATTCAAGGGGTACATAAGTACGACAAAGACCTTGCAAAACATCTTC
Source organism: Polynucleobacter sp. IMCC 30228 (assembly GCF_021395205.1). Taxonomy (GTDB): domain Bacteria; phylum Pseudomonadota; class Gammaproteobacteria; order Burkholderiales; family Burkholderiaceae; genus Polynucleobacter. The sequence continues at coordinate 174,742 of NZ_JAJVCS010000001.1, forward strand.
TCGTAAATTTGCAATGAGTTCGCCAATATCTTGAGATTCGAGAATTTGATTTCTCAGGCGATAGGTTTCTTTACGCTGATCATTTGCCACATCATCGTATTGCAAGAGTTGTTTACGAATATCAAAATTTCGCCCTTCTACTTTGCGTTGGGCAGATTCAATTGAACGCGTCACCATACCCGCCTCAATCGGCTCACCATCAGGCATCTTTAAGCGCTCCATGACTGAACGCAAACGATCACCAGCAAAAATACGTAACAGGGGATCGTCTAGAGAAAGATAGAAGCGGGAAGAGCCTGGATCACCTTGACGCCCGGAACGGCCTCTTAACTGATTATCAATTCGTCGACTTTCATGCCGCTCGGTACCAATAATATGCAAACCACCGTGCTGAATAACTTGATCATGGAGGCCTTGCCACTCATCGCGTAATTGCTGAATCTTCGCGTTATCTGTAGTCACTAATGCCGCTTGTTTTTCAACATTACCGCCCAAAACAATATCGGTACCACGTCCCGCCATATTGGTGGCAATCGTAATCATTTTTGGTCGTCCTGCTTGGGCAATAATTTCTGCTTCACGAGCATGCTGCTTTGCATTAAGTACTTGATGCGGCAGTTGAAGACGATCTAACATGGACGCAATTAATTCTGAATTTTCAATCGAGGTCGTGCCAACTAAGACGGGTTGTCCGCTTTGATAGCAAGCCTGAATATCTTTAACCACAGCATCGTAGCGCTCGCGTGAAGTTTTATAGATTTGATCTTGGCGATCGGTTCTTTGACTTAAACGGTTTGGCGGAATCACCACAGTTTCTAAATTATAAATTTCCTTAAATTCATAGGCTTCAGTATCGGCCGTACCGGTCATACCGGCAAGCTTGCCATACATGCGGAAATAATTTTGAAAGGTAATGGTTGCTAAAGTTTGATTCTCATTTTGAATGGCTACACCCTCTTTAGCCTCAACTGCCTGATGAAGGCCGTCAGACCAACGCCGTCCTTGCATTAAGCGCCCAGTAAATTCATCGACGATGATGACTTCCTGATTTTGTACGACGTAGTGTTGGTCGCGGTTATAAAGTGAATGCGCTCGTAAGGCAGCATACACATGATGCATTAAGGTAATATTTTGTGGGGCGTATAGAGAATCACCCGCTTTCAGCGCGCCCAGTTGCACCAATACATTTTCGGCCTTTTCATGGCCCATTTCGGTGAGATACACTTGTTGCGATTTTTCATCTACCCAATAATCGCCAGCCTTTTCAACTCCAGTGCCATCGGCTTTTTCTTCGCCGATTTGCCGCTCTAAATACGACGGCAAGGCATTAATAAGTAGGTATAAATCGGTATGATCTTCAGCCTGCCCAGAGATAATAAGCGGGGTACGGGCCTCATCAATTAAGATCGAATCGACTTCATCAACAATGGCATACGCTAAACCACGCTGCACTCGTTGACCCACATCTTGCACCATGTTGTCACGTAAATAATCAAAACCAAATTCGTTATTGGTACCGTAAGTAATATCGGCAGCATAGGCTTCTTGCTTAGTAGCGTGATCCATCTGTGATAAATTCACCCCCACCTGCAAACCTAAGAAGTTATAAAGGGTCGCCATCCACTCTGCGTCACGCTGGGCTAAATAATCATTTACCGTAACAACGTGAACCCCTTTTCCGGTTAGGGAATTTAAGTAAACGGGTAGAGTTGCAGTTAGGGTTTTGCCTTCGCCAGTACCCATTTCGGCAATTTTGCCTTGGTGCAAAGCAAAACCCCCCATAAGCTGAGCATCGAAATGCCGCATTTTCATGACTCGGCAACTTGCTTCACGCACGACAGCAAAAGCTTCTGCAGCGAGATCTTCCAGCGCCTCACCGGCGCTTAAGCGAGCTTTAAATTCAGCAGTTTTTGCCTGCAGGCTAGTATCATCCAAAGCCTGCATGGCAGGTTCAAATGCGTTGATCTTGGCAACAATCTTGCGATATTGCTTTAAAAGGCGGTCATTACGACTTCCGACCAGCGTTTTGATGAGACCGATTACCATGGAATATTGAGGAAAATTAAGCCCTTGAGTTTATCACCCACCACACCTTTTAACCATGAATACCATCAGCAATGAATTTTGACCCTAAAAATAGCACAAATAAGCTGGCAAAGGATTGCTTAGATTGGCTGCGCAGCCAAAATGGATTAAGTGGGGTTATGGCCCGCGCAGAGGAGTTGGCCAAACTAAAAAGCGTGCTGAAACTGGCGCTATCCTCTCTCAACCTAGCTCATTTTAGTGATCGCATTGAGCCCACTTGGCGCACTTCACCCCAAGAGGAACTGCTTTTAATTGTGCCCAATGCCGCGCTCGCTACCAGACTCGAACAAGTGCTTCCCAGCCTCTCTATTGAACTAGCTCGGCATCATTATCGCTGTCAAAATATTAGAGTACGCTTAGCACCTAGTCAAAGGGAGTCGCAGGGTGCAAGTTTACGCGTGAGGCCCAAACCCAAGCCAGCTGAAGGGCTGAATGCGGTGGCGCGCTTAGCCTGGTTAAATTTATTAAACCGCTTACCCCCCGACTCAAAGTTGCGCCACTCGATTGAGCGCCTACTTGCTGCACGACCTAAATAAAGAGGGGTTGAGATTCGTGTAAATAGGCTGCTGGAGCCTTGCTTTTCGAGATTGTAGTAATTTCGTAAGCACTTGGGTCGGCTAGTAATTGCCGTAATAAGGCATTATTTAAAGCGTGACCTGACTTCTCGGCAACATAAGCGCCAACGATGGGATGCCCTACCAAATATAAATCACCAATGGCATCTAAGATTTTATGGCGCACAAATTCATCTTCATAACGCAATTCTTCATTATTCAGAATGCGATGCTCATCCAAGACGATGGCATTATCTAAACTACCCCCACGCGCTAAACCAATTTCTCGCAAAGCCTCTACTTCATGGGCAAACCCAAAAGTGCGTGCGCGGCCAATTTCACTGCGGTAAGCTTGTTCAGCAAAATCAATCGAGAAATGTTGGCCTGTTTTATCTAAAGCGGGATGCTTAAAATCAATGGTGAAATCAAGCTTAAAACCCGCAAAGGGTTCGAGTCTTGCTAACTTATCGCCCTCGCGCACCTCAACTGGTTTTTTAATTACCATAAATTGTCTTGGTGCGGCTTGCTCAATAATGCCTGCCGACTCAATTAAAAATAAGAATGAAGCAGCACTGCCATCCATAATAGGCACTTCTTCGCAATCGAGCTCGATTATTAAATTATCCAAACCGAGCCCTGCGCAGGCAGAAAGCAGATGCTCAACGGTAGAAACACGCACACCGTTTTTTTGGATGACTGACGCTAGGCGCGTATCGCACACCGCTAATGCGTGTGCTGGAATTTGCAGGGGCTCTGGTAAATCAACCCGGACAAACTGAATGCCTGAGTTGATTGGCCCCGGCTTAATGGTAAGGGTTGACTTGCGCCCTGAATGCAAGCCAATGCCGACGGTTTTGACCGCTGCGGCAATGGTTTTTTGCTTCAACATGTAATTTGAATAAATGAAAAAGGGTTAGATTAAAGCTGTTGCAAAATCGATTTAGCATCGCTGAAATCAAATTTACCCGGCTCTTCAACCACTAGATGCTTGACCATACCATTGTCAACCACCATGGCATACCGTTGCGAACGTACGCCTAGACCGCGCTTAGTCAAATCGAATTCCAAACCCAGTTTTTGGGTCAATTCTGCGCTGCCATCACCTAGCATGCGCACTTTATTACCTACTTTTAGATCTCGGCCCCAAGCCCCCATTACAAATGGATCATTTACCGACACACACCAAATCTCATCAACGCCTTTAGCTTTTATAGCGTCAAATTGCTCAATATAACCAGGGACATGCTGGGCTGAACAGGTCGGTGTAAATGCGCCAGGCAAGCCAAAAATAACAATTTTTTTACCTGCCGTTAATTTGTCAACCTCAAAGGCATTAGGCCCAATAGCACAGCCTTCAGATGCCTCATTTAAAAATTCATAGAGGGTGGCATTCGGTAATTTCTGGCCAACTGCAATCATGGTTTCTCCAATAAGTTAATTAAATAGGATACCAACGCCAGCAAAGGATTCGTCGTCCGGAGGCGCTGCGCGTTGGTGCTTTTCAATTTCCTATTGTATTGACCATTTACTTAATCGGCTTGTTTACGTAAAAAAGCCGGAATTTCATAGTAATCCGTCCCTTTATCGAGCATTGTTTTCGCCTGTGGCGAGCTATCAGCCCCTAAGGTAGGTGCAGTTCCGCCAGCGCGGGCATTACGAAAAACACTGGGTCGATCGAGTTCACCATAATCAACGCCTCGACCAGTCGACCCCAGAGCCCCAGACGCATGAGGATTCCCAAGTGAATTGGCATTACTCAGGTCTGGACTAGCAAAACTTGTGCTTGATGCCTCCATACCAACCTTGCTCATGGCTGCAGAAGCACTCGTTGGGGCAAAACTATTTAGATCGGTGATCGCAGGCATGGCATCATGCGTACCCGTTGCTTGGCGCCAAATGACTTCAGGCTGATTATGAGCGCGTGCTTGCGGATGATTTAGGCCAGTTGCAACCACCGTTACCCGTAAGGCATCACCCAAGCTATCGTCATACACAGTACCAAAAATGACGGTGGCATCATCTGCTGCATAGCCGCGAATCGCAGCCATGACTTCGCGGGTTTCAGATAATTTTAAAGAATGGCTCGCTGTAATGTTCACGAGCACACCCCGTGCACCTGATAGATCGACACCTTCTAGTAATGGAGAGGCAACTGCCGCTTCTGCCGCTAAGCGCGCGCGATCCATGCCAGAGACGGTGGCAGTGCCCATCATGGCTTTACCTTGCTCACCCATTACAGTTTTGACATCTTCAAAGTCGACATTGATGAGACCTTGCACATTAATAATTTCCGCAATACCGGAAACGGCATTGTGCAAAACATCATCGGCACAGGCAAAGGCTTTATCAAATTCAGCGTCTTCGCCCATGACTTCAAATAATTTCTCATTCAAAACCACAATCAAAGAATCGACATATTGTTCTAATTCAAAAGCCCCATCTTCCGCCACCTTCAGGCGCTTTACGCCCTCAAAATCAAATGGTTTGCTGATGACACCAACGGTCAAAATGCCCATTTCTTTGGCTACCTGCGCAACAATCGGCGCTGCTCCCGTGCCTGTACCTCCCCCCATTCCAGCGGTGATGAAAACCATATGCGCACCTTGTAAAGCGTCGGCAATACGTGCTCGTGCCTCTTCGGCTGAAGCTGCGCCAATCTCTGGTTTCGCTCCGGCTCCTAAACCACTCGAGCCTAATTGCAAATTCAATTTTGCCTCTGACCGCTGCAATGCACCTGCATCGGTATTCATGCAAATGAATTCGACCCCGTCGACACCGCGACGAATCATATGCTGGATAGCATTGCCACCAGCGCCTCCGATACCAACCACTTTAATAATGGTCTTCCCGGCTACTTCTTGTTCTACCATTTCAAATTCCATAAATCCTCCTTAGTATGACATTGACGACGACGAAAAAAACTAAAAATTTCCTGTAAACCATTCCTTGAGGCGCGAAACAACGCCTTCAAAGGTTCCTGAATCGGCTATCCGCCGACCTCGCAATAATTGGGCTTGTCCCTCAAGCAAAAGACCAATGCTGGTTGAAAAACGTGGGCTGCGTAAGACTTCATGTAAATGGCCGCGATATTCAGGCACACCAATACGTGCTGGGCGCAAAAAAACTTGCTCGGCTAACTCAACCATGCCGGGCATTAAGGCCGATCCGCCTGTCAAAACAATGCCTGACGCAACCAACTCTTCATAACCCGATTCACGCATCACATCGCGCACTAAGATAAATAACTCTTCAACCCGCGGCTCGATCACTGCAGCCAAAGCTTGTTTTGACATGGGCCTTGGCTCACGATCACCTACACCTGCAACCTCGATCATGATGTTGGGGTCTGCCATTTCTTGCCGCGCAATGCCATGTTGAATTTTTAGATCTTCCGCCTCTAAAGTGGGTGTCCGCAAGGCCATCGCAATATCATTCGTAATTTGATCGCCGGCGATGGGTATTACTGCGGTATGTCGAATCGAACCTTGACAATAAATCGCAATATCAGTAGTACCACCACCAATATCAATTAAAGCCACACCCAATTCTTTCTCGTCTTCGGTCAACACAGCTAAGCTTGATGCCAAGGGTTGTAAAATTAAATCATTCACCTCAAGCCCGCAACGGCGTACACACTTCACAATATTTTGTGCTGCGCTAACTGCGCCCGTCACTATATGCACTTGAACTTCTAGCCGCAAGCCACTCATACCAATGGGTTCGCGCACATCTTCTTGGCCATCAATGATGAATTCTTGTACTAAGATATGTAAAATTTGTTGATCGGTGGGAATATTAATTGCTTTAGCGGTCTCTAAAACTCGCTCTACATCACTTGGGCCAACCTCCTTATCGCGAATGGCGACCATGCCACTAGAATTAAAGCTCACAATATGATTACCCGCGATACCTGTAAAGACTTGAACAATGCGGCGATCAGCCATCACTTCTGCTTCTTCTAGGGCCTTTTGAATTGATAGCACCGTTGCCTCAATATTGACTACGACACCTTTTTTTAAGCCTTTTGAAGTGGTTTGCCCCACGCCAACAACATTAAAATTACCGTCGGGTGTTAGTTCAGCCACTAAAGCTACCACTTTCGAGGTTCCAATATCTAGGCCGACCAACAGATCGCGATTGTCCTTACTCATTTAGTGCTTATCCTTTTTGAATTATTTGCTGCCATATGCACTGCGAAACCGTTGCCATAACGCAAGTCAACGGCATCAATTTGGGTTGGCCACTTTGCTTGAACCTGAGGCCAATATTTTATTAACCGCGCAACCCGTTCAGTAGTTAAATGTTGACTCATATTCTCTTCGTCGCGACCAAACTCCACTCGTAGACCATTCGTCAGCTTCACACTCCAGGCATATCGCTCAGTCAGATTGAGTGTGCTTACCTTGACATCCCAAGGCTTAAACCAGTCATTGGCTTTTTGATAGAGACGCACTACTTCTTTACCGCTACCTTCGGGCCCGCTAAAACTGATCAAAACTACTCCCTCGTCTACCTCGGCTACGTTGCCATTAAATACTTCGCCTGCCGCATTAATTAATTTTTGGCCTTCAGTACTATTCCAAGTACCAAGGGGTATTTGCTCTTCAATGCCAATAACCAAGCCATTAGGCCAAGAACGTCTCACGCTAGCCCGGCGTACCCAAGGCATTTCCTCAAAGGAGCGCTTTACATCCTCTAGCCGCACACTAAAAAAATTACCTTGCACTTTTTCTAAGATTTGATTTTTCACAATCGGTAAATTAATATGCTTTAACGCTTGACTACCGACGGGCTCAATTTGAATTTGTTGCAGAGTGAATATCGGGCGCTGACTTAACCACACCAATAAACCTATCACCATCAGCACGACAAAGCTACGGATAAGCCATTTAGTTAGGTACTGCATGCGCTGGGCATTGTTCCATAACGGCGCCATCACAAAGCTTGTAATACCAGTTAAACGAGATAAAAATTGACTCATGATTGACTTAAAATCCAGAGCACTAAATCGCTATATGAAACGCCAGCTGCTTTTGCTGCCATTGGCACAAGTGAATGCGAAGTCATGCCAGGCGAAGTATTCATCTCAAGTAAATACGGCTGTCTAGTGCTCTCATCAATCATGATGTCAGCCCGCCCCCAAGTTTTGCATCCTAATACGCGATACGCATCGAGGGCTAATCTTTGTACGGCTTGATTTAGTTTTTCATCGAGTTCTGTAGGGCATAAATATTGGGTTTCATTAGAGAAGTATTTGTGATGGAAATCGTAATTAGCATTGGGTGGAATAATCTGAATTACTGGTAAGGCTTCGGCAGTTTCACCTTCACCTACAAGTGGGCAGGTAAGCTCAGGACCAATAATGCAAGATTCGGCCATGACTTTTTTATCTAAGCTAAGCGCTAGAGCATATGCATCTGGTAATTGCTCAAGCGCTTGCACTTTGGTCAAGCCTAAAGAAGATCCTTCATGCGCAGGTTTAACGATGAGTGGGAGCCCTAGGTTTTGCACGACCGCAGACCAATCGCTGCTTGCGCTAAGCAGTTCAAATTGTGGCGTAGCTAAACCACTACTCATCCAAATACGCTTTGTAGCAATTTTATCGATCGCTAACGCAGAAGCTAGCACGCCACTACCTGTATAAGGAATATTGAGTAGTTCAAGTAAGCCTTGAATGGTGCCATCTTCCCCAAAGCGGCCATGTAAAGCAATAAAGACGCGATCAAAATGGGCCGTAGCTATTTCAGTGAGCTTACGTAGGCCGGTGTCAAATGCATGTGCATCAACCCCTTTTGCGCGTAAGGCCTCTAAAACTCCATTGCCAGATAGCAAGGAAATTTCTCGCTCGCCTGAACGACCGCCTAATAAAACACCCACCTTACCTAATGACTGAGGGTTCAAAGTACTGAGATCGCGTGCTACCCGCTCACCCCATGTGCTCTTGGCTAAGATTGAATTAGCCATGGTGCGCCTCACTTAACAAGTGCGGTAAGCTGGCAATTGATCCTGCCCCCATCGTGATCAAGACATCATTGGCGCGCAGGACTGTTTTTAAAACTGTTGGTATTTCAGCAACCTGGGAAACAAATACTGCTGCGTTTTGGCTTAAGCCATTTTTATTATCTAAACGCTCTTTAGCAATCGTTGCCAGCAGCAAGCTTTTACCATCAGCACCCGCTATTCGCGCTTCGCCCGCGGGATAAATTTCCGTTAACACCAGTGCATCAAAACTACGCAAAACTGCCACAAAATCGCCAAAGCAATCGCGCGTGCGAGTATATCGGTGAGGCTGAAATGCCAGCACCAAACGACGGCCCGGAAAAGCGCCTCGAGCGGCTTCTAGTGTGGCCGCCATTTCTACTGGGTGATGACCATAGTCATCAATTAATGTATAGCTACCCCCCGCATCTAAAGGAATTTCACCGTAACGCTGGAACCGCCGACCAACACCACTAAATTGCGCTAACGCGACTTGTATTGCCTGGTCGCTGACACCTAATTCGGTGGCAATGGCAATCGCCGCCAAGGCATTGCGCACATTATGCAAGCCGGGTAAATTCAGCGTAATTTGCAAGGGTCCTGGCTTTACGCCATGACGCCTAACTGTCCGCCGCTCAACCCTAAAATGCATTACCGTGCCATCAGCTTTAATTTCACTCGCGCGAATATCGGCATCGGCCGCAATGCCGTAGCGTAAGACGGGCTGTGATACAAACGGAATAATGTCGCGCACATTAAGGTCATCGACGCATAAAACGGCCACACCATAAAATGGCATGCGCTGCGTAAATTGCACGAAGGCCTGTTTTAATCGCGCCATATCATGCTTATACGTGTCCATGTGATCAGCATCAATATTTGTAATCACTTCCATAGCTGGAAATAATTGCAAGAAAGAAGCATCTGACTCGTCTGCCTCAACCACAATAAAGTCGCCTTGCCCCAAACGTGCATTAGCGCCGGCTGAATTCAGCTTGCCCCCAATCACAAAAGTCGGATCAAGCCCGCCCTCTGCTAGTACAGAGGCTACTAAACTAGTGGTAGTAGTTTTGCCATGCGTGCCCGCAATTGCAATGCCTTGTTTTAAGCGCATTAATTCACCCAACATCACCGCTCGTTGAATGACGGGAATTTTTGCTGCACGCGCTGCTAACACTTCGGGATTATTGCCAGCCACCGCGGTTGAAATAACGACCGCTTCTGCCGTGCCGATATTTTCAGCTGCATGACCTAGATGAATTACCGCACCTAGTTCTGCAAGGCGCTTAGTGACTGCTCCTGCAGCCAAATCTGAGCCCGAAACTTGATAGCCTAAGTTCAATAGTACTTCAGCAATGCCGCTCATACCGGCTCCACCAATGCCAACAAAGTGTATTTGTTGCACAATATGTTTCAAGCTGGCACCCCCGCTACTGCCTTACAGATCGTAGCAAGCTGTTCAGTTGCATTGGGTTTAGCAAGCGCATAAGAACGTTCAGCCATTGCTTGTAATTCTGGGCGTGTCCAAGCTTGAATTTGGCGTGCTAAATCAGGTGCATTAAATTGGGTTTGAGGCCATAAAATTGCCGCAGCTGCAGTCGCTAAAAATTGTGCATTAGCTGTTTGATGGTCATCTATAGCAGCGGGGAAGGGCACTAAACAAGCCGCCACTCCAACCGCGGCTAACTCTGAAACAGTCATTGCACCAGCCCGACAAATTACTACATCGGCTTGGGCATATGCGTTTGCCATATTGGCAATAAAAGGCAATACTTCAGCCGCTACGCCATGCTCCTCATAACGTAAATTAAGTTCACTGTAATGCTTTTCGCCCGACTGATGAATCACTTTTGGACGCTGTGCAAAAGGTATTAAAGCCAAAGCTGCAGGCAACACTTTATTTAATGCTTGAGCACCTAAACTTCCGCCTACAACCAAAACATTCAGCGAGCCTTGCCGCTGGCCGTAACGTAGTTTAGGTTCAGCTATTTCGTTAAACTCGGCACGAATCGGATTTCCGACCCACTCCCCTTTTGCAAGCGTATGAGGAAAGCCGGTTAATACTTTATTTGCAACATGCCCTAAGAGGCGATTGGCACTTCCAGCTATGGCGTTAGATTCATGAATAATTAATGGTCTTTGCAATAAGAAACTCATTAAGCCGCCAGGAAAGCTGATGTAACCACCCATTCCTAATATCACGCTGGGCTTTAGACGCGCAATAATGCGCCAACTTTGCGCACAAGCACGTAATAAATTAAAGGGTAATAGTAATTTTGTTAACCACCCTTTGCCGCGTAAACCTCCAAATTGCACTGCCTCAAAACTAAAGCCGCGAGCAGTTACCAAGCCTTGTTCCATGCCTTTGGCATGACCTAACCAAGCTACTTGCCAGCCCCGACTGCGCAATAGCTCTGCCACTGCAAGACCTGGAAAAATATGGCCTCCCGTACCCCCTGCCATGACCAAGATGGAAGGTTTTGTCACAGCTTTCCCCCGCGCATTAAGATTCGATTTTCATAATCAATTTTGAGTAATAAGGCAAACGCCACCACATTCATCAAAATACCCGAGCCGCCATAACTAATTAAAGGCAATGTAAGTCCCTTGGTCGGTAATAGACCCAAATTCACACCCATATTGATAAAGGCCTGCCAGCCAATCCAAATGCCAACACCTTTAGCAGCTAAGCCGGCAAAACTCCGATCGAGTTGTAAGGCGGTGCGGCCAATTAAAAATGCGCGGCGCACGATCCAGTAGAACAAGAAAATGATGACCAGCACACCAACAAAACCCAATTCTTCGCCGATCACTGCCAAAATAAAATCCGTGTGCGCTTCTGGTAAGTAATTTAATTTTTCAACACTACCCCCCAAGCCAATTCCAAACCATTCACCGCGCCCAAATGCCATCAATGAATGGGTTAATTGGTATCCCTTATTTGCGGCATTTTCAACTTGCCATGGATCTAAAAAAGCCATGATTCTGCCGCGCCGAAATGGGGATAAAACAATAATGATGGCCGCGCTTAAAATACCAATCGTGATCAGTCCGCCAAATAATTTAGCGTTAATACCACCTAAAAATAAAATCCCAAAAGCGATTAGGGCGACCACTACAAAAGCGCCCATATCGGGTTCCCACATCAAAAGGGTGCCCACCATCGCGACCGCTAAACCCATGGGCACTAATCCCTTAACAAATGAATGTAAATATTCTTGGCGCCGGACGGTGTAACTAGCAGCAAAAATGAGTACGGCAAATTTCATTAACTCAGAGGGCTGAAAATTCATGAGACCTAGGGGAATCCAGCGTCTTGCGCCATTGACCCCTTTGCCAATACCTGGAATTAATACCGCGATTAAGAGCACTACAGTAAAAATAAAAATGCTTGGGGCCAACCGATCCCAAGTCTTCACGGGCACCCTAAAGACCCAAGCGCCTACTGCAAAGGCAATAGATAAAGAAATTAAGTGTCTAAATAAGAAAAAATTACTGCTGTAATTTGCGTATTTAGGGCTATCGGCTAATGTAATTGAAGCGGAATACACCATCACCAAGCCAATTAATGTTAATGACAAAACCGCCCAAACTAATAACTGGTCGTACTCCATCATGCGCGAGCGAGTTTGCTCAACCCCCGAGACAGCATCTTTTAGTCCGCTATGAAATTGATTAATGCCGCCGCGTGAAAAATTCCAAAACCGCATCAGAGTTAGGCGCTGGGCTAAGGATAATTTTTCTTTGACGCTCATACTGCAGCCCCAACGGGTTGATTGGTCGAATTAAATTGCATTTCTAGCTCAGTGACTGCAGACGCAAAAACCTCTGCTCGATGTCGATAGTCGCGAAATTGATCGAAGCTTGCACACGCTGGCGAGAGCAAGACAATATCGCCCAATTGGGCGCGTTGAGCAGCCAATTGGGTCGCTGCACTTAATGAATCGACCTGCACACAGTCGATGTCATTGCTCGCAAAGCTATCTTCAAGTACAGCACGGATGAGAGGCGCATCTTTACCGATCAGAATTAAACCCTTTACAAACCGTAAAATCGGTTCACGCAATGGACTAAAGTCTTGCCCTTTGCCGTCGCCACCAGCAATCAGCCAAATCTGTTTACTTGCTGTAGTTGCGCCAAGGCCATTGAGTGCAGCTACCGTTGCACCAACATTCGTGCCCTTACTATCATCAACATATTCAACACCCTCAATTACAGCCACACTTTGAACCCGATGCGGCTCACCCCGATATTCACGTAAGCCATGCAACAAGATATTCATCGGTAGCCCAGCACAGCGTGCTAAGGCGAGCGCAGCTAAGGCATTGAGCGCATTATGGCGACCGCGAATGCGGAGCGCATCCGCTGGAATTAAGCGCTTTAATCGTAACTCTGTCTGTTCAACGCCGCTGACTTTACGACGTCGTTTCGGCGTACTCTCTGGCTCTTCATCGATTTCAGCCCACACTAACCAATCGATCCCGCCTGCGCGCAAATCATGTTCAATACCAAACGCTCCAGGTTCAGTTGGGCAACCCACACCAAATGTAATCACACTCTGCCGAGTTTGTTCTTTTGGCAATCGAAGGTTTGATACCAAAGGATCATCGCGATTTAAAATACAAATACTATTGGTGCCAATGATTTTTGCCTTGGCCTGAACATAGGCCTGCATATCACCATGCCAATCCAAATGGTCTTGGGTAATATTGAGAATTGCTACTGCAGTGGCATTCAAACTCTCGGTATATTGCAACTGAAAGCTGGATAACTCAAGAACCCAAATTTCTGGCAAATCCAGTAGGGTATTGGCCTCATCAAGACAAGCACTTAACTTGCTTAAGGCTGCTGGACTAATGTTGCCAGCCATCGCTACTTTTTTTCCTGCGCGCTCACAAATTTGCTGAGTTAAAGCTGTGCTTGTAGTTTTTCCATTCGTACCCGTAATTGCTAGTACCGTAGGTTGATAACCAAACTCCAGCTGCAGCGCAGTTAAGGCACGCGCAAAAAATTCAATCTCACTCCATACTGCTACCGCATGGCTATGCGCGTAACTCAAGATGGTTTTTAATGGCTCTTGTAAAGGTGATAAGCCTGGACTGATACCAATCACAGACACTCCAGCGCACATCACTGCTATTTGCTGTTCTAGCTCACCTGCTGTCCAATTACCCAAATATAACTGACCTAAGCCTTGTGTTTTTAATTCCTCAAGGGCAGCTTGTTGTTGATTTGATAGCAAAGCAGGAGCGCGTGTATCAGCTAAATCTACCGTGGCGCCATGCTGCAAACACCACTTGGCCATTGCTAAACCAGACTCACCCAGACCAAGTACTAAAAAGTGAGTCGGCACAACTGAACCTTGTTCAGTCTGGATATTTAAAAAAGCTTGATTTAATCCTTGCATCATTTCCTGTTTTTCACCTTAACTTCAAACTCGATAATCCGACTAAAACTAATAAAATCGTAATAATCCAAAAGCGCACTACCACTTGGGTTTCACGCCAACCACTTAATTCAAAATGGTGATGTAGGGGAGCCATCTTAAAAATTCGTCGACCTTGGCCATATTTTTTCTTGGTGTACTTAAACCAGGCAACTTGCAACATGACTGAACACGTTTCCGCGACAAAAATTCCGCCCATGACAAATAAAACGATCTCTTGGCGCACAATGACGGCGATTGTGCCCAGCGCGCCACCCAAAGCTAACGCCCCGACATCGCCCATAAATACTTGGGCTGGGTGGGTGTTGTACCAAAGAAAAGCTAAGCCTGCACCCCCCATCGCGCCGCAAAAAATGAGTAATTCGCCAGCACCAGGAATGTATGGAAAGAGTAAATATTTAGCGTAAATAGCATTGCCCATGACATAGGCAAAAGCGCCTAATGCCGCCCCCACCAAAATGACTGGCATGATCACCAGTCCGTCTAAACCATCGGTTAAATTCACCGCATTACTACTACCCACAATGACGAGAAAACTTAAAATAATGAAGCCAAAAACGCCCAGTGGATAGCTCACCTCTTTCATAAAAGGTAAATATAAATTGGACTTGGCCGGTAGATCTAAAGTAAAGCCACTTTTAATCCAATCTAAAAATAGCTGAAGTACCTTTAGGTTATTCACCTCTGAAACTGAAAAAGCTAAATAGAGTGCCGCAAATAGGCCGATGCATGTTTGCCAAAAAAATTTCTCGCGCGATGACATGCCTTTAGGGTCTTGCCTGGTTACCTTCCGATAATCATCAATCCAGCCAATCAGACCAAATCCAAAAGTGACGAGCAGCACAATCCAAATAAAGCGATTGCTTAAATCGGCCCACAACATACAGGAAATAAAAATGCCCAGTAAAATTAGTACTCCGCCCATCGTAGGCGTACCAGATTTTGCTAAATGGGATTGCGGTCCATCATTACGCACTGCTTGACCCATTTTTAAGGCGCTGAGTTTGCGAATTACCCAAGGTCCACACACTAAGCCAATTAATAGGGCAGTTAAGGTCGCGAGCACCGCCCTAAAAGTAATGTAATTAAAAACGCGGAAAGAGCCAAAATCGTCTTGTAACCATTGGGCCAACATTAGGAGCATGCTTTAGCCTCCTGTAACAAGGCTTGCACGACCCGTTCCATGCGCATAAATCGAGAACCCTTAACCAATATTTGTAAGTCAGCTCTTTCATCACGTAAAGCCAGTTGTTGATTTAAGGTATTGCAAAGATCTTCCATGTTTACAAAATGTTTGGCATGGGCTTCTAGTGCATTAAAACTACTAACGGCATCGGCACTTTGCTCGCCAATTGCAAATAAACGACTCACTCCACAAGCGGCAGCATAAGCGCCCACTTCGCGATGAAACTCAGGACCCTGTGTGCCCACTTCGCCCATATCGCCCAATACTAGCCAAGACTCTTTACCGCTCTGCTGCAGCATATCGATTGCTGCCCTTACCGAATCGGGATTTGCATTGTAGCTATCATCTATTAACAAGCGTGTAGGGCTCAGCCATTTACCTGCCATGCGACCGGCTACGGGCGTGAAATTTTCTAGTCCACGTTGAATCTGTTGTAAATCAACTCCGGCAGCTAAACCAACCGCAGTTGCGGCGAGCGCATTACATAGCTGATGGTGGCCTAAGGTAGCTAAGCGCACCTCAATTTCCCCTTGGGCAGTATGTATGGCCAATGCGCCATGCTCTAAAAGCCGCCCCATTACTGCAGCAGCAACTGGCGTATTTCCTTGTAACGCAAAATCAATGATGTTACAAGTATGAGCAGCGCGGCGCCACTGCGGGGTAAATTCCGAATCTGCGGGGAAAACTGCAGTACCGTTCGCAGGTAAAGCTGCGAGTACTGCTGCGTGCTCTTCAGCCACTGCGTTAACGCTGCCCATAAATTCTTGGTGCTCGCGCTGTGCATTATTAATAATGGCAATTGTGGCTTGCGCAAGCGTAGCTAATTGCGCGGTTTCGCCTGGATGATTCATGCCCAACTCGATTACGGCTAAAGTGTGTGCGGGACGTAAGCGTAACAGGGTTAATGGTAAGCCAATATCATTATTAAAATTACCCTGAGTTGCTAATGCTTTAGCGTCGCCTACTGCCACCTTGAAAATTGCTGCAATCATTTCTTTAACTGTGGTTTTGCCATTACTACCAGTCACAATTGCTAACGGTAAATCATATTGGCTTCGCCATGCTTGCGCTAGCTCACCTAAACTAGAGCGAGTATTGCTAACACAAACTGCCGGAAAATCAGCAGGACATTTTTCGCTTTCACTAATTAACGCTGCACTTGCGCCAGCCTGGTGTACTTCGTCTAAAAATTGATGTGCATTAAATCGCTCCCCACTCAAGGCCACAAATAATTCACCTTTTGAAATTTGACGGCTATCGCTGCCAATCGATCGAATTGCTAATTCCTGGGCCGCTGCCGGCGAAATATTTAATAAGCGGCTGCGCGGCAACATGGCATGAATTGCCGCTAAATTTGTCATTACTGCACTCAAGCTCTATCTCCTAGAGCTAGCTGAACATGAGTTTGATCGGAAAACTCAACCCGCTTACCACGAATTTCTTGGCTTGATTCATGGCCTTTACCCGCCACTAGAATGACATCATTCATTTGCGCATTACGCACAGCAGCTAGTATTGCGGCTGCACGATCAGTAATACTGAGTATGGATGATCCCAACATCGTGGTAGTAGAGGGCATCCCCGCCAAAATCATGGCAATAATTTTTTCTGGATCTTCTGAACGCGGATTATCACTCGTGACAACGATGTGATCGGCACCCGCAAAGGCTACCTGCCCCATTTGCGGCCGTTTACCTTCATCACGGTCTCCGCCACAGCCAAACACACACCACACTTCACCACCTCGCTGAACTGCTATGGGGCGTAATGCTTGCAAGACTTTATTTAGTGCATCAGGCGTATGGGCATAGTCGACAACGACTAAAGGCCCTTTTGCTTGACGTGATTTAGAGGGTGACATCAATTCCATGCGGCCTGGCACTGGCTGCACTCGGCTTAAGCGCGAAGTAGCTTCGGCAGCAGAAAAACCCAAAGCCCGTAATGTAGTCCAAACGGCGAGATAGTTACTAAGATTGAATTCACCGATGATGGCTGCTGAAATTTCTTCTGGTTGCTCAGCTTCGCTAACAAACTCGGTGGTATAAGCTGCTTGTTGTAGCTGAGTGTTCTGGGCATAGACACGTTTTAAGCGGCTATGCCATTTTTCAAAGCCAGCAAATGCCTTTGCGTTTAAGCCATAGCCCCACACTGCAAGATTATCTTTGCTGCTCTCTTTGGTGAGTAGTTGAATGGCTAGCTCACGACCAAAGACATCGTCTAAATTAATAATTGCCAACTGTAAACCCGCTTGCTGAAATAAAGTTGCTTTTGCTGCCGCATATTCAGCCATGCTGCCGTGATAGTCCAAATGATCATGACTTAAATTAGTAAAAATGGCTGCAGTCAATTCCACACCAGCAACCCGCTGCTGCTCAAGGGCATGTGATGAAACCTCCATAGCGACAAACTGCGCGCCCCGATCACGTAATCGCGCTAATTCGGTTTGCAAACGCGGTGCATCGGGGGTGGTGTAGCCAGTTTTATCTAAAGCCCCAGGAAAACCAACGCCCAAGGTACCGATTAGTGCTGCGCGTTCGCCGGCAAGATTTTTTGCTGAATCTAAGGCGTTTGCCAACCATTGAGTAACTGTGGTTTTGCCATTGGTGCCTGTGACCCCAATTACATTCATATGGCGACTTGGAAATCCATACCATTCAGAACAGAGGGGTCCAGCGCGACTGCTGAGCTGCGGTACCTCTATACAGTCTAAGCGTTCGCGAAAAGTAAATGGTTTAAGGCCTTTGTTTTGCTCACTTGCTTGCTGATCAAAGAGGACTGCACCTGCACCTAGCGCAATAGCTTGATCAATATATTGACGGTTATCGTTTAAGTCTTTCCCATGACCAACGGCATAAGCCAAAAAAATATCGCCTTGGCGTAATTGCCGTGTATCTAAGGTGATCTGTGCATCCGCTTTCACTAAACTGTGCAAAGTTTGGATGAGGTCTTTTGGCTTAATCAATTCAGTCACCCTCATCGCTTCAGTACCACTTTTTGTGCGTTGATGTTTGGCACTACCTGATCGACTGGATCAAAATCCTTTAAAGCCATTTGTTTTACTGTGGTGTCGGGTACAACGTGTAAGGTTCTTAGTGTCTCCCCAACGATGGCTGAAAACACTGGCGCAGCAACATCGCCACCATAATGACTACCACCAGTGGGCTCGTCAATCATCACGGCAACGACAATGCGGGGAGCGCTTAAGGGAGCAAGGCCGGCAAAATAAGCACGATATTGATTCGCCGAATAGCCCTTACCAGAAAACTTATGTGATGTACCTGTCTTACCACCGACCCGATATCCCTCAGCACGTGCTTTAGTTGCAGTACCTCCCGGCTCGGTAACTAATTCCAACATATCGCGCATTTCAATTGCAGTCTTAGCCGACATGACGCGGGGGCCTGATTTCGTTCCAGGGCTACGCTCAATTGTTAAGGGAATGAGCTCGCCGTCACGGGCAAAAACAGAATACGCGCGAGCAATTTGAAATAATGACGTGGATATTCCATAACCAAAAGCAATGCGCGCTTGATCCGTTGGTACCCATTTTTGATAAGGATGCAAAGTACCACTCACTGCACCTGGAAAGCCAATTTTCGGCGCCTGCCCAAAGCCCACTGCGGTATATAAGTCCCACATATCTTTAGGCGGCATCTGTAAAGCAATTTTAGCCGTGCCAATATTGCTCGATTTTTGGATAATTTGTGAAACCGTTAAGATACCGTAAGGATGCGTATCAGTAATGGGCTTGGGTCCAACTAAAAACTTCGCACCAATAGCCATTGAAGTGCTTGGCTGCACGATACCTTTTTCTAGAGCCGCCGAAATGGTAAATGGTTTCATGGTTGAGCCAGGCTCAAAGGTATCGGTAAGCACCCGATTTCTTAACTGCTCGCCACTTAAGTGGCTGCGATCATTGGGGTTGTAACTTGGCCAATTAGCTAAAGCTAAAATTTCACCGGTCTGAACATCAATTACTACTGCCCCACCAGCTTTTGCATGGTGTTGTTCGACCGCATTTTTTACTGCGTTGTAGGCTAAGTATTGAATTTTGCTATCAATCGACAACTGCAAATCTTTACCATTTTGAGGTAATTGCAAAATTGCCATTTCCTCAACCACGCGACCCAAGCGATCGACTACGACTTTACGTTTGCCCGCGTGCCCAGCCAATTCGTTCTGGTGAGATAACTCCATCCCTTCTTGTCCGCGATCTTCAACATTAGTAAAGCCAACGACATGAGCCATTGCCTCGCCTTCGGGATAATAGCGGCGGTAGACGTTGTTTATAGCAATGCCCGGTATTTCTAATTGCTTAATAGCTTGGGCAACTTGGGGCTCAACTTGCCGCTTTAAAAATAGTTGGGTACGCTCATCGCGTAATTTTTTACGCAGCTCAAGCTCGCTAATTTGCAATAGCTGGGCTAATTGACGAATTTTTTCTGGCGCAAGGTTATCTGGTACGACATCGTTATAAGCAATAATTGCTTTTGCTTCTAAACTCGTTGCAATCACCTGTCCGTTGCGGTCTAATATTTTTCCGCGACTAGCTGAAAGCTCAAGCTCCCGTTGCGTCCCTTTAATTGCTTTCGCTTCGTAAAAGGCGTTACCTGGACCCTGAATCCATAATGCCCTTAGTACCAACATCATAAAAGCAAAAAATAATAAAAACAGCATGAGACGTGAGCGCCACATCGGTAGCCGAAGTACCAAATTCGGCGAAGTAGAAAAACCGAGTGGCTTCACTGCGCATCCTTCAGATACAAAGTTCGATCTGGTGTAATCGGTAGCATACGCAACTGATTACGAGCGCTATCTTGAATGCGCGCTGATTTTGATAGCGTCCGTTGATCGTATTCCAAGCGCAGGGCTTCTTGATTTAAACGACGCTCTTCCATTTGTGCACGTTCAATTGCGATAAATAACTTACGGGCTTTCTGCTGAGCCGCCACCAAAGACAAAGCACAGATTAAAAGTAAAGCGAGCAAGGTAAGGGTTGCGCGATTCATGCGTCAGTGCCCTGCTTTTCAGCCACACGCATCACTGCTGAACGTGCGCGGGGATTTTCGGTGATTTCGCTAGCGCTGGGGCGCACACGGGCAATAAGTTTGAGCACTGCCTGTGGCAGATCTTTCGCACGTACGGGTAACTTTCGCGGCATTTCTACCGTGGCATGCGCCCGCATAAATTGCTTAACGATGCGATCTTCTAAAGAATGAAAGCTGATAACGACTAAACGACCTCCGGGTTTTAAGACTGTTAATGCGGCCTGTAGTCCCAATTGCAAATCATCTAATTCACGATTAATAAAAATACGCAAAGCCTGAAAGGTACGGGTTGCAGGATCTTGTCCTGGCTCGCGTGAACGCACTACTTTGGCAATTAATTGCGCTAAGCCTACAGTTGTTTGAGGTAATTTTTCGGTGGTGCGCTCAGCAACAATTGCGCGGGCAATTGCTGGAGCATATCGTTCTTCGCCATAAATCTTTATCACTTCTGTTATTTCCTCACTACTTGCTTGTTCCAACCATTGCAGCGCAGTAATGCCCTGCGAAGTATCCATCCGCATATCGAGCGGGCCATCGCGACGAAATGAAAAACCGCGCTCCGCCTCTTCGACTTGTGGCGAGCTGATTCCTAAATCGAGTAATACCCCATCGACCGATGCTGGTTTCGCAAATTGCGCTATCGCGGCAAAGCTGCTGTGCACAATGGTGAAACGAGAGTCGGTTATTGTTTGGGCAGCGGCAAGCGCACTTAAATCTTTGTCGAAGGCCAATAGTTGCGCTTGCGGACTGAGGATGTTGAGTAAAGCTTGGGAATGACCACCGCGCCCAAATGTGCCGTCGATTAGCACTGCATTGCTGCTCAACTTGCCGCCTGTCAATGCTGTCACCGCCTCGGCCAGCAACACTGGGCGATGTGAATAGTTCATGTTGCCCGATCATTAAAAAGAAAATTGCTTAAGGGCCTCAGGCATGCCTTGGGCAATTGCGGCCTGCTCTTTACTGGAGTAAATCTGGGCATCCCATAACTCCAAATGACTACCCATGCCCAGCAAAATGACTTCGCGTTCAATACTTGCTGCAACTCGCAATTCAGGACTAATCAAAATTCTTCCTGAGCCATCAAGCTCTATTTCAGCGGCATTACCTAAAAAAATCCGGCGCCACCAATGCGCATCCATTGGTAATTGCGCGACTCGCGCACGAAAAGCTTCCCATTCAGGGCGCGGAAAAACCAATAAGCAACCATCGGGGTGTTTTGTTAAGGTGACGCGACCATCACCTTGCAATAAAAGTGCGTCACGATGCTTAGCCGGCACAGACATGCGACCTTTTGCATCTAAATTAAGAGCTGAAGCGCCTTGAAACACAAATTACCCCACTTTTTCACACTTCCTCCCACTTTAGAGGATAGGAATCTTAGGGTCAAGTCTTTTAAGGGGTTTTTTTAGTAAATTCTCTAGTGATTACAAACACTTAGCGAATTCTTTTAAGAAATTAACGACAATAAAATATTTAAAATAAACAAGGGCTTGGAAAATACACTTGAGATTATGTCTTAGCTATTTAAGCTAATAATACTTAAAAATCGCTTAATATACTGTTTTTAAATACAGTATTCATTTAAATTGGCTTTTAAATTCGGTAGGCAATGGTCGTCATTATTTTAGAAACTAAGCCCATGGCTTTTTTTATGGGCTCTGGTAATGTTTGAGCGCCTGCAGTCCAGGCTGCTTGACCATGCTCTATTTCATCAAGTCGCATTTGATCAACAATGGCACGTGAGCGCACATCATGACTTGGCAAAGTATTTAAATGATGGTCTAGGTGGTGCTCAACTTGTTTTTCAGTTTCTGCTACAAAACCAAGGCTCCATTGATCTCCGGCTAAGCCTGCAAGTAACCCAATGACAAACGCCCCGCTGTACCAAAACGGATTGAAGTAACTCGTGTGTGACCCCAATTCGATTAGACGTGTTTCACACCAGGCCATATGATCTAACTCTTCTTGACCTGCTTGGGCTAGCATCGCACCAATTTGCGGGTCACGAGCGAGTAATTTTTGCGCCTGGTAAAGCGCCTGAGCGCACACTTCGCCAACATGATTAATACGCATTAAACCCGCTGCATGGGCGCTTTCTGTTGGGCCTAACTGCGGTAAATCAACTGCGTTTAAGTGCGCCTGACTAGGGCTTGGGCGCTGCGCAACCGCACCGCCCGCAACCGAACGCAAAGCCACATCAAATTCACTAATGAAGCGATCAGCTAAGCTGAACATTTAAATCTCAACCTCGGCTTTATACGTTTCTTTTACCTTTAAGCCTAAGTCGGCTAATAAGGCACGGTCATATTCTGCTTCTGGGTTACTGGTAGTGAGTAGTTGCTCACCATAAAAAATAGAGTTTGCGCCCGCTTGAAAACACATTGCTTGTACGGCTCTGCCGAGCTCTTGACGTCCAGCCGATAAGCGCACGCGGGCACTGGGCATAGTGATACGAGCCACGGCAATCGTCCGCACAAATTCGAGGGGATCTAAGGGCTTTTGCGCTTCTAAAGGCGTACCAATTACGGGAACCAAATGGTTGATTGGTACAGATTCTGGGTATGGGTTTAAGTTCGCTAAGCGCGTCAAGAAAGCCACTCGTTGGGCGCGCGACTCACCCATGCCCACAATGCCGCCACAGCAGACTGACATGCCTGCAGCCCGAACATGGTCAATCGTATCTAAGCGATCTTGATAGACTCGAGTTTGAATTACCTCAGAATAAAAATCTTCGCTGGTATCGAGGTTATGGTTATAAAAATCGAGCCCAGCAGCGCTTAAGGTTTTCGCTTGCTCAGGCTCTAGCATGCCAAGCGTAGCGCAAGTCTCAAGGCCCATCGCCTTAACCCCCCGAATCATCGCAACGACTTTTTCAATATCGCGATCTTTCGGCTCTCGCCAAGCCGCACCCATACAAAAGCGGTTCGAGCCCGCTGCTTTGGCTGCTTGGGCGGCGGCTAAAACTGCCTCCAGTGTCATTAGTTTAGTGGCCTCAACCCCAGTGTGATAGCGGGCTGCTTGCGGGCAATAGCCACAATCTTCTGGGCAACCGCCGGTCTTAATTGAAACTAAAGTGGCAAACTCAATATCGCCATCGGGAAAATAAGCGCGGTGGGTTTCTTGCGCTCGCCACATTAACTGGTTCAAGGGCAAGCTAAAGAGCGCTGCCACTGCCGTCAAGCTCCAGGCCTCTGGCTTCGCAACGGTGTTGTTTGCCAATTCATTACCTGCAGCAGCTTTCCTCTGCAGTTGGACTAATGGCTTGGTGTTAGTTTGGGTTGGGTTCATCACGGTTTATTTTCTATTCTAATGCTTATCAAGAATATGAATCATGCCATAGAGCCTATGAAGGCAAGGCTTTCCAAGCAATCGCCAAAAAAAGAAAAACTAGTGTTCAAATATCCCTTATGACAAACATCTCTAGCAATGCGGCCTGGGTAAAACGAAGTCTTGCGGCAGTTTGGCACCCTTGCACGCAAATGAAGCAGCATGAATTATTTCCTCTGGTAGCCATTACTCATGGCAAAGGGCCCTGGCTTTTCACTGCAAATGACCACGCCATTTTAGATGCGATTAGCTCTTGGTGGACGAATCTTTTCGGCCATGCGAATCCCAAAATAAACCAAGCAATTCATGCGCAATTAGAAAAAATTGAGCATGTGATGTTGGCGGGGTTTACCCACCCACCCGTGGTGGAATTATCAGAAAAACTCAGCGCCTTAACCCAGGGAAATTTAGGTCATGCTTTTTATGCTTCGGATGGCGCCTCCGCGGTCGAAATTGCCCTCAAAATGAGCCACCATTTTTGGCGCAAGACTGGACAAGCCAAAAAAAACCAATTTGTTTGTTTAGCTAATGGCTATCATGGTGAAACCTTAGGGGCGTTGGCTGTAACTGATGTCGCTATTTTTAGACAAGCCTACGGCGACTTATTGCAAACCGTACATACCGTGATGTCGCCCGACTTACGCCAAGCGCTACCAGACGAAACCGCTGCTGAGTTTACCCAGCGTGCAGTTGCGGACGTGGCACAATTATTTGCTCGCGAACATGAGCATATTGCTGCCTTTATTGTCGAACCACTCGTGCAATGTGCGGGGCAAATGGCCATGCATTCGCCCAGTTATTTGCAGCAAATACGGCAGCTCTGCGATCGCTACTCAATTCATTTGATTGCCGACGAAATTGCCGTTGGATGTGGTCGTACTGGCCTTTTTTTTGCCTGTGAGCACGCCGGCATTTGGCCTGATTTTTTAACTCTCTCGAAAGGCATTAGTGGCGGCTACTTACCTCTTTCAATTTCACTAACAACTGATTCCATTTATTACGCTTTTTATCATGCTGATCTGCGTGAGGGTTTTTTACACTCCCACTCGTATACCGGTAATCCACTGGCTTGTGCTGCAGCCTTAGCTAGTTTGGCTATTTTTTCTAGTGAGCAGGTGTTGGAAAAAAACCTTGGACGGGCGCGAGAGTTAAATCAGGCTTTTGCTTGGGCCAAAACAGATGAGCGAATTGAACACTTTCGTCAACAAGGCATGATCTTGGCTTTTGATGTCAAAAATACAGCGCAGCATTCTGCTGCAATAACCCCCCACTTTGCCCCGCAACTGTTTCAACATGGCTTAGAAGCTGGTGTATTAGTGCGACCAATAGGTAATACCGTTTATGTAATGCCTCCTTATATACTCAGCGCCGAAGAAACCCAGTTGATGTCCAGTAGAATTCGTACCGCTGTTGATAAAACCCTTGCTACGGGTCGACCGCGCTAATATGCATGCCCTAATAAAAGCCCAAGCACGCCTCGCAGAGCTTGATCAAAACCTCCTCAAGCGCAGCTTGCGTACTACAAGCTCGCCATGCACCCCCCATCCCACAGTAGATGGGCGGCCGCTGAAGGCATTTTGCAGTAACGATTATTTAGGGCTCGCCAACCATCCTGACTTAATCGCTGCCTTAGCAGCGGGCGCCAAAAAATATGGCGCCGGTAGTGGCGCTTCTCATTTAATTAGTGGTCACAGCATGGCTCATGCAAATTTAGAGGGTGCCTTAGCAAGTCTGCAAGCGCCTTTTATTCCTCACGCCCGTGCCTTGTTTTTTTGCACTGGGTACCTAGCCAACCTGAGTGCTATTACTGCTTTAGCTAGCTTAGAAAATGACTCTACGAGTAGCGCAACGACAATTTATTCTGGCAAGCTTAATCACGCTTCGCTCATTGATGGGGTGCGTTTAGCGGCAGCCCAAAGCAAAGCCAATACCGTGATTTTTGATCATCATGATCTACTCGACCTAGAGCACAAGTTAGCACGCGATACTGCTGCACTCAAACTGATCGTGACCGACGGGGTCTTTAGCATGGATGGCGACTTAGCTCCACTCACTGAGTTACTTGCCTTAGCTGAACGTCATGACGCACTACTGATTGTCGATGATGCTCATGGCTTTGGTGTATTAGGCGAAAACGGCTGCGGTATTTTAGAAGCGCTGCAACTCCATTCAGAACGACTTATTTATATTGGCACCCTCGGTAAAGCCGCCGGCATTAGTGGCGCCTTCATTTGTGGCGAAGCGACCTTAGTTGAATTTATTTTGCAAAAAGCCCGACCCTATATTTATAGCACGGCTACACCACCAGCGATCGCGCATGCATTGCTATGTAGTCTGCAGCTGATTACGTCTGCTGAAGGTAAACAGCGCCGTCAACAACTAGGGCAAATAATTGCAACGTGGCAAGCAGAAATGGTATTTTCGAGCTGGCAAAAAATGACTTCAACGACCGCCATTCAGCCGATTATTTTGGGTGAAAATAAAACGGCCTTGGCAGTGGCACAGCGCTTAACTGAGGCTGGTTATTGGATTCCTGCAATAAGGCCGCCAACCGTGCCGTCTGGTAGTGCGCGGCTGCGCGTCACATTTTCAGCAAGTCACACCATTGCAGAAGTGCGCGAATTGATCGACACCCTCAAGCAAATTGAATTAACAATACTGGCAAGCAATACTCAATAATATGAATCGTCATTACTTTGTTACTGGAACCGATACAGAGATAGGTAAAACACTCGTTGCTGGTGCGTTGATTTTGCTCTTGCGAGAACATTTTGCACGCGTCGCGGGTTTTAAACCCGTAGTAGCTGGAATGCAACGTAATGCCAATCATCAATTGATCAATGAAGATCTAGAAACACTCATGCTCGCCTCGGGTCTCGGGCTTCCCGCCACGCAGCTATGTGCATATCAACTTGAGCAAGCGGTTGCCCCGCATTTGGCTGCGGCACAAATCGGTATTGAACTGAAGTGCAATGTGATGCTCGCCGCCTATCAACAGTTAAGCCGACAAGTTGACGCGGTAATCGTTGAGGGTGCCGGTGGTTTTTTAGTGCCATTGAATGCTGAAATGAATTTGGCCGATCTTGTTGAGCTACTAGAAATACCCGTCATCCTGGTGGTGGGCATGCGGCTTGGCTGTCTTAACCACGCTTTACTCACTGTAGCGGCAATTGAGCAGCGCGGTCTTAAGCTGGCAGGCTGGGTTGCTAATGGCTTACATCCACAGATGCCCCTACTCGCAGAAAACCTTAGAAGCTTACAAGAGCGAATTTCCGCTCCTCTGTTGGGTGTAATTGACTACTTACCCCCTGAACTGCAAAAAAGCGGGAATACCCCTTATTCCTTATCCGCCTTAGCGTTTGCTAAAAAATCCCTCAAACTACCCTAATTTTGTCAAAAATTGAGCCGAAAAGAGCATCATCCTGCACTTTCAGCTAAGATGAAACTATGCAACTACTTCCCGAAATACTTGCTTCCGCCGCTGAAATTCAGGTCATTCGCCGTAATATTCATGCCTACCCTGAACTCCGTTTTGAAGAAAAGCTCACTGCTGATTTAGTGGCTGAGGCTCTATCAAGCTGGGGAATTCCGCTTGTTCGCGGCATGGGCAAAACTGGCGTGGTGGGCCGCTTAGATGGTGAGCTTGGGCCTGGAAAAATGATTGGTCTACGTGCCGATATGGATGCCTTACCACTTCAAGAACACAACACGTTTGCCCATGCATCTCGCCACGTGGGCAAGATGCATGCTTGTGGCCATGATGGTCATACCGCGATGCTTTTGGGAGCAGCTCAATATTTATCGAATCATCGCGACTTTAAAGGCAGCGTGATTTTTATTTTTCAACCCGCTGAAGAAGGTGGTGGTGGTGCTCGTGAAATGATTAAAGATGGTCTCTTTAAACAATTTCCTTGTGATGCCGTTTTTGGTTTGCATAACTGGCCTGGTATTCCGGTTGGTGATTTTGGTGTCACGGCGGGACCGATGATGGCATCGAGTAATGCCTTTCAAATTACCGTTAAAGGTCGGGGAGGGCACGCTGCTTTGCCACACAATAGTGCCGATCCAGTCATAGCGGGCGTGAATGTGGTGCAAGCCCTACAAAGTATTATTACGCGTAATAAACGACCAGTAGACGCTGCGGTTTTATCGATCACCCAATTTCATGCGGGCGAAACCAGCAATGTCATTCCTGATAGCGCTTTTATTGGTGGCACGGTTCGCACCTTCACCCTAGAAGTACTTGATCTAATTGAAACCCGGCTGCGTGAAATTACCCATGGTGTTGCGGGCGCCTTCGATTGCACTGCCGAAATTGAATTTATCCGTAGCTATCCACCACTTATTAATCATCAAGAAGAAGTGGATTTTGCCGTCAGTGTTATCACCGATTTAGTTGGGGCGGGGCATGTCGATGCACAAATTGATCCGACCATGGGTGCGGAAGATTTTGCTTTTATGGTCTTAGAAAAACCCGGCTGCTATGTGTTTCTTGGTAATGGCGACGGTGATCACCGTGCGCTTGGGCATGGCATGGGACCGTGCCACTTACATAACCCTTCTTATGATTTTAACGATGCCCTGATTCCTATTGGAGTCAGTTATTGGGTTAAGCTTGCGCAACGGTTTTTGGCTTAGCGCGGCAACAATAGCCAGGCTCGGCCTGCTTGTTTCATCCGTCCGGCGAGCTCTCCTGCTGCCTCACCACTACCCCAATAATAATCAGCCCGCACTGCCCCCACAATAGCTGTGCCTGTGTCTTGCGCCATCACTAAGCGTTGCAGTGTTTGTGTGCTCGAGGGCCGAGTGGTTGACAAAAACACTGGGGCACCTAGCGGTAAAGAATATCGATCAACGGCAATACTGCGCTCTGTTGTCAATGGCACACCTAAGGCGCCAATGGGGCCAAGATCGGCAGCAACATTGCTCGGCAAAATTTTAAAGAATACAAAGCGTGGGTTGGCATTTAACATTTCTTCTACCCGCTGAGGGTTGTTACGCGCCCATTGTTGAATACCTTGCATCGTCGCTTCGCTACGCGTGATGTAGCCTTGATTTAATAACCACTGGGCAAATGATTTGAAGGGCTGATCATTAGTGCCAGCAAAACCTAAACGCAATACTTGACCATCATTTAAACGAATCTTGCCCGAACCTTGGATCTGCATAAATGCTGCAGCTACGGGATCTTGAACCCATACCAACTCGCTTCCAGTTAAATTATTGGCACTCATTAATTCAGCTCGCGTTGGTGCTGGATTGGGTTTGACCTTCTGCCAAGCTTTTGGATAGGCATATAAAGGCACAGTAAATAAAGAGGTGCGTTGACGCGAGCCATTCATCACGGGCTCGTAATAACCTGTTACCAAACCAGAATAATTGTTATTACTTAAAGCAAAGGTTTCATACGCTTGAAAATACGTCTCAAAATAACGTCTAATTGCCACCCCGTCTTCGGCTGAAATACCGATCACCCGCGCGCAGACTTCAGCCCACTGCACCTCACTTTTACGCTTACGTAAAGCCTCACAGCTTTTTAACCAAGCTGGCCATGCCTGGGTTAAATCATCCGTTTGCCACCCACTAATTTGCTGCCAATCAACCGGTTTAAAACCGGTGATCGCCGAGGTATATGGGGCATTTCTCAAGCTAGTACTTGTGCTGCTATTAGCGGGTGCCTGGCTAATTGCAGTTCCCGTGGGCGGCATTGCACAAGACGTTAGTAATAAGATGCTGGTACAAGCTAAGATACTCAGGAAACGGGAAACTACCATGCTAGCTAATTTATTTGATGCATACCCTTCTTTGCTATTTGTGCTCGAGGCATTGCTTGCCCTAGGCCTTTTGTTATTCATTGTTTTTTGGACCGGCTCGGGGCGCAAAGACTAGGCCCCAACTTAATGCAAAGTTCTGGGCATCACTAGCGCAAATTCAGGAATAGGCGCCTGAAAAAACTGGGCTTCCTCGGTAACGCAGAAATACTCGCCCCGCATGGTGCCTGCGGGGGTCGGCAAAGTAGCCCAACTGGTGTACTCAAACTGTTCACCAGCCCGTAACAGGGGTTGCTGGCCCACCACACCCAAGCCCCGTACTTCCTGAACATCGCTATCGCCGTCGGTAATAAACCAATGGCGGGCAATCAGTTGCACACTGGTTTGGCCACTATTACGAATCGTAATGGTATAGGCAAAGGCAAATTGCCGATTATCTGGGTCAGACTGTTCTGGCAAATACTGGGTTCGTACCGTAATACTGATTTCATGAGTCTTCATGCACGAATTCTGCTCTATCCTTGAGCCAACTGCAAGCTAGAATCTAGGGATGGCTAGTCAAAATACCCCTCTCATCATTGCCCCATCCATTTTATCGGCCGATTTTGCCTGCCTTGGCGCCGAGATTCAGGCGGTTTTAAAGGCTGGGGCTGACTGGATTCACTTTGATGTAATGGACAATCACTTTGTGCCCAATCTCACTATTGGCCCCTTAGTTTGTGAGGCTATTCGTTCCCATGTCCACAAAGATGGGCGGCCTGCCATGATTGATGTGCACCTCATGATTGAGCCGGTGGATCGCATTATTCCCGACTTTGCTAACGCGGGCGCTGATCTCATTAGCTTTCATCCAGAAGCCAGTAAAGATGTGGCAAAAACCTTGCAATTGATTCAGGCTAATGGCTGTCAAGCTGGCTTAGTACTAAATCCAGCAACTCCAATTGAAGGGCTCTTGCCACACCTAGGGCAAATTGACTTGGTGTTACTCATGTCGGTTAATCCGGGTTTTGGTGGTCAGGCATTTATTCCCAGTACACTAGAAAAAATTAGTCGCGTGCGGCAGTTGCTGAACCGCCATTTCGCAGAAACTGCTAAAGATATTCGGCTTGAAGTAGATGGTGGTATCAAAGTCGATAACATTGGGGCAATTGCGGCAGCCGGTGCCAATACCTTTGTCGCTGGTTCAGCTATTTTTGGTAACGCAAACTACAGCGAGATTATTGCGGCAATGCGGCACGAATGTGCACAAGCGCTAGGTCAGACGTAATGCAAAAAGCAGAATTTTTAGCCTTGGCGCAAGCGGGGTTTAATCGTATTCCAGTGATTCACGAGGTGTTAGCCGATTTAGAGACGCCCGTATCCCTGTATCTCAAACTAACACAAGCTGGTGGCCAAAAAAATTCCTATCTCTTAGAGTCCGTCATTGGTGGCGAACGGTTTGGGCGCTTTTCTTTTATCGGTATGCCCGCTAAAACCTTACTTAAAACAGGTGGGACTCCGCAAAACCCGGTGACACAAATTATCACCAATGACGTCGTGGTTGAAACTAATTACGATAACCCCTTAGATTTTATCGATACCTATTTCAAGCGCTTTAAGGTTGCCTTGAAGCCCGGTTTACCGCGATTTTGTGGAGGCTTAGCGGGTTATTTTTCTTACGATACGGTTCGCTACATTGAGCCCCGCTTAGCGCAACACCACTTACCAGATGAATTGGGCTTACCGGATATTCAATTATTACTTACTGAAGAATTAGCCGTTATCGATAATGTACTCGGGCGAATCTATCTCATTGTTTATGCTGATCCCGCCGAAACTGATGCTCTGGATCGAGCGCAAAATCGCTTACATGAACTACGCGCGCTTCTCGATAAACCCATTACGCTGCAGCCCTCAGCACCAAGCCAGAAAACTGAATTACTACGCAAATTCAAACAAGCTGATTTTGAGGCGGCAATTAGTAAAACGAAAGAGTACATATTAGCGGGTGACTGCATGCAAGTGGTAATTGGCCAACGTATTAGTAAGCCGTTTACTAATTCGCCGCTTGAGTTGTACCGTGCACTGCGTTCATTGAATCCTTCTCCTTATATGTATTTTTATGATTTCGGCGACTTTCAAGTAGTCGGCTCATCTCCCGAAATTCTGGTTCGCCAAGAACCTCGAGACACCCAAAAAATAGTGACCATTCGTCCTTTAGCTGGAACCCGACCACGCGGGGCGACGCCCGCAGAAGATGAGCGATTGGCGCGTGAGCTTTTAGCTGATCCCAAAGAAATTGCTGAACATGTCATGCTCATCGATTTAGCGCGTAATGATGTTGGACGCATTGCGCAAACCGGCACTGTTAAAGTTACTGAATCCATGGTGATTGAAAAATATTCCCATGTACAGCATATTGTTAGCTCAGTCGAAGGCGCATTAAAAGAAGGGATGAGCAATATGGATGTTCTCCGCGCCACTTTTCCTGCTGGCACTTTGTCGGGCGCCCCTAAAATTCGGGCAATGGAAATTATTGATGAAATGGAAATAGTAAAGCGTGGTGTATATGGTGGCGCGGTTGGTTATCTGTCGTTTACAGGGGATATGGATGTGGCGATTGCCATTCGTACCGGCATTATTCGTAATGGCGTTTTGCATTCTCAGGCGGGAGCTGGAGTCGTGGCCGATTCAGATCCAAACTCTGAATGGCGCGAAACCGAAGCCAAAGCGCGAGCTGTATTAATGGCTGCTGATTTAGTGCAAGGGGGTCTCAATGCTCTTGATGATTGATAATTACGATTCATTTACCTATAACCTAGTGCAATACTTTGCTGAATTGGGTGAAGAGGTGAGGGTTGTGCGTAACGATGAAATTAGTGTGGCTGATATCGCGCAAACTGGCGCAAAGCAGATTTGTATTTCTCCTGGGCCTTGTAGTCCTACTGAAGCAGGTATTTCAGTCGCGACCATTCAAGCCTATGCAGGCAAAATTCCAATTCTAGGTGTCTGTCTTGGTCATCAAG
The DNA here is from genome assembly GCF_021395205.1 of Polynucleobacter sp. IMCC 30228. GTDB lineage: Bacteria > Pseudomonadota > Gammaproteobacteria > Burkholderiales > Burkholderiaceae > Polynucleobacter. The sequence continues at coordinate 207,143 of NZ_JAJVCS010000001.1, forward strand.
CCATTGGTGAGGCATTTGGGGGCAAGGTGATTCGCGCACAAAAAGTGATGCATGGCAAAACCGACCTAATTCAACATACGGGTGTTGGCGTCTTTAGCGATTTACCGAATCCATTTACTGTGACGCGCTACCACTCGCTAGCGATTGAACGCAGTAGCCTACCTGCTTGCTTAGAAATTACCGCCACTTCAGCCGATGGCGAAATTATGGGAGTAAGGCATCGTGAATATTTAATTGAGGGCGTGCAATTTCATCCGGAATCCATTTTGTCGGAGCAAGGCCATGCCTTATTAAAAAACTTTTTGCGGCTTAGCGCTTAACTTATTATTAGCCCTGATGAATTCTTCAATCACCCCACCACAGGCCATCCAGCGCTGCCTTGACCAGCGCGAGCTGAGTCATGACGAAATGCTGGCAATGATGCGCTTAATTATGGGTGGCGCGCTTTCACCAGTGCTTACCGCAGGCTTCTTAATTGCCTTACGCGCCAAACAAGAAACGGTGGGAGAAATTACTGCAGCTGCCCAAGTCATGCGCGAATTTGTTACGCCAGTGACGGTTGCCCATGCAGATCATTTAGTGGATGTAGTGGGCACCGGCGGCGATGGCGCACAAACTTTTAATATTTCTACAGCCGCTATGTTTGTAGCTGCTGCCGCTGGGGCAAAAATTGCTAAACATGGTAACCGTAGTGTCAGTAGTAAGTCAGGAAGCGCTGATGTTCTCGAAGCCCTTGGGGTTAATTTACAACTCTCGCCGACGCAAGTTGCGCAATGTATTGAAAAAATAGGCGCTGGCTTTATGTTTGCCCCCAATCACCATCCGGCCATGAAAAATGTGGGTCCGGTGAGAAAAGAACTGGGTGTGCGCACGATTTTTAATATTTTAGGTCCGCTCACTAATCCTGCCAATGCAAAACATATGCTGATGGGCGTCTTTCGTCCCGAATTAGTTGGCATTCAAACTCGGGTCTTACAAAACCTTGGCATGAAACATGCATTAGTGGTTTATGGTCGCGACGGCTTAGATGAAATTTCATTACAAGGGCCAACCCTAATTGGCGAATTAAAAGATGGTCAAGTACACGAGTATGAAATTAATCCGCTCGATTTTGGTATAAAACTAAGCCCTACAAACGCCTTTCAAGTTGCCAACGCAGCAGAATCGAAAGCGATCATTTTGGGTGTTTTAAACCCCGCTGCTAGCGCTGCTTTTGATGCTGCGCGCGAAATTGTTTGTCTTAATGCGGGCGCTACACTTTATGCGGCAGACTGTGTCCCCGATATCGCCAGCGGTTTTATCTTGGCGAAAGAAATGATTGCTACTGGGGCAGCACAAAGTAAGCTGGCTGCTTTTGTGGCTGCCACTCAAAACACGAATTAAGTATTAGTTCAATTTATTATGAGCGATATTCTCACTACGATTGTGGCCACCAAACGCCAAGAAGTCCTTGCTGCGCAAGCGCTTGTTGCGTTTGCCCAATTGCGCTCTCAAGTCGAACGCCAGCAAAGTAATTCCGACTTTCAACCCCGCGGATTTGCTCAAGCAATTGAACGCTCAATTTTGACTGAAGGTTCTGCTGTCATTGCTGAAATAAAAAAAGCTAGCCCAAGTAAAGGCGTACTGCGCGAAAATTTTGACCCCAGTGCTATTGCCAAATCGTATGCAGAACATGGCGCCGCTTGTTTATCAGTATTAACTGATGTGAATTATTTTCAGGGTTGTTCTGCTTATCTTGAGGCGGCACGAGCTGCCTGTAAGCTGCCAGTCTTACGTAAAGATTTCACCATTGACGTTTATCAAGTCTATGAAGCAAGAGCAATGGGTGCGGATGCTATTTTACTAATTGTGGCTGCGCTTGATCTCAAGCAAATGCAAGATTTAGAAGCTTGCGCCCTCGCTTTGGGCCTCGATGTCTTAGTTGAAGTACATAACAGAGAAGAGCTCGATTTAGCTTTACAACTAAAAACGCCCTTGCTAGGAATTAATAATCGCAACTTAAAAACATTTAATGTGTCGTTGCAAACTACACTCGATTTACTACCTCAAATTCCTAGCGACAAGCGCATTGTGACCGAGTCGGGAATTTTACAGCGCTGTGATGTAGAGCTGATGAGAGCCAATCGAGTGAACGCGTTTCTGGTTGGCGAGGCTTTTATGCGAGCGCCCGAGCCTGGGCTTGCGCTAAGCCAAATCTTTGCTTAAACGTTAAACAAAAAATTCAATACATCACCATCTTTGACGACATACTCCTTACCTTCTGCGCGCATTTTACCGGCCTCTTTTGCACCAGCTTCGCCTTTGTATTGAATAAAATCGGTAAATGAAATTGTTTGGGCACGAATAAAGCCGCGCTCAAAATCCGTATGAATGACACCTGCCGCTTGTGGGGCTGTGGCACCCACAGCAATTGTCCAAGCGCGCACCTCTTTCACGCCTGCAGTGAAGTAGGTTTGCAAACCCAGTAAAGAATAGGCGGCACGAATAACTCGATCTAAACCTGGCTCAGTCATCCCTAAATCAGTCAAAAATTCAGTTTTATCTGCTTCATCTAAATCGGCAATTTCAGCCTCGATTGCTGCGCAAACTGCCACTACTGGCGCGCCCTCTTTAGCGGCATGATTTTTAACGGCATCTAAATAAGGATTATTTTCAAAGCCATTTTCCTTCACGTTAGCAACATACATCGTTGGCTTAGCGGTAATCAAACATAAGGGTTTTAAAAGGACCTTTTCATCATCGCTGAATGCCAAGCTACGCACTGGTTTAGCCAAATCGAGTTGCGCCTGCACTTTAGTCAAAACTGCCACTAAAGCAGCCGCCTCTTTATCATTGCCAGATTTTGCAGCTTTACTTGAGCGATTAAGGACCTTTTCTACCGTTGCCAAGTCGGACAAGGCTAATTCGGTATCGATCACCTCGATATCGGAAATCGGATCGATCTTGCCCGCCACGTGAACCACATTGGCATCGTCAAAACAACGCACGACATGGGTAATGGCATCGGTTTCGCGAATATTTGCTAGAAATTGATTGCCCAAGCCCTCGCCTTTTGAGGCCCCAGCAACGAGACCGGCAATATCCACAAATTCCACCACTGCCGGCAGAATGCGTTCTGGTACAACTATTGCTGCCAAGCCTTGTAAGCGGGTATCGGGCACCTCCACAATGCCCACATTGGGCTCGATAGTGCAAAAAGGATAATTCTCTGCCGCAATACCAGCTTTGGTAAGGGCATTAAATAAGGTTGATTTGCCGACATTAGGCAGGCCGACGATGCCACATTTTAAAGACATAGGGCTATTGTAAAGGGGCTTTTTCGCTATCATCAGTACATGAGCTCATTACCGCCCTCTTTTAAACCACGTCAATTTGATATTGCAGTGGTTGGTGCTGGGCTGATCGGTAAAGTAAGCGCCCTTGGATTGGCCCAGTTGGGGCTCTCTACTGTGCACATTGCACCCACTCTCTCTCAACTCAGCACCACCCCAGCAGCAGGCCAATGGAGTCAACGAATTTATGCCTTTTCTTCCAGCTCCCAAGCCCTCCTGAAAAAAATCCAAGTATGGGACGCGCTTGATTTAAGCCGTTTTCAAGTCGTGCGGGATATGCGTATCTTTGGTGATCGCAATGGCCCCCAAGATCAATTGCATTTTTCAGCCTTTGAAGCTGGTACAGCGCAACTCGCTTGGATCGGTGAGGCAAACTTAATTGAGCAAACCTTAGACCAGGCTAGCCGTTTTCAAAACAAACTTGAACGGCTCGATGCTACCGTCACCGAACTTGCATTTACAGAGACCGAAGCTAAATTGACCCTCGATAATCAAGTGGAAATTCGGGCCAAACTGGTAATTGGCGCAGACGGTGCCCGCTCGAACATCCGCGAATTTGCTGGCATTACTGTCGAGCAGAATAATTACCAACAAAGCGCTGTAGTGGCAAATTGGTTCTGCGAATTGCCTCACCTAGAAACCGCCTATCAATGGTTTCTAAGCGATGGCGACATTCTGGCCATGTTGCCGCTACCTGATCAGCAAGTGTCCATGGTATGGTCTACCTCGCCTGAAAATGCCAATACCTTGTTAAAGTTCAATGAGGGTGAATGGCAGGTGCGCTTTGCTGAATTAGCTCAGGGCGCGGTGCATGCCACCCTAGGAAACCTGCGTCTCAATTCTGCACCGGCAGCCTTCCCTTTAAGTAAAATTCGGGCCAAGCAACTCATTGGACCTGCGCATAATCCCCAAGTTATTTTAGTCGGCGATGCCGCCCATGTGATGCACCCCTTAGCAGGGCAGGGACTTAACCTAGGCTTACGCGATGTGGCAACCGTCTTACGGGTACTAGAAAAAAGGGAGTCTTTTCGCCAAATAAATGACCGCGTGTTGTTGCGTCGCTATGAACGCGAGCGTCAGGGCGATACTAGTGCCCTACTTTGGGTTACCGATCGCCTAAAAAAATTATTTGCTGCGCAAAGCACTTTCGAGCAGGGCTTACGGAATTGGGGCCTTGGTTTAGTTAATCAGAGCCATTTATTGAAACGCCGTTTAATTCATCAGGCATTAGGAGAAAATCATTTTGAATAGAATTATTACTTCACAATTTCTAGCTACTTTTTTTTATCCTCTATTGCTCTTGCTATCAATTTCCCAAGTAAACGCGCAAAGTACTCCCGTTAAGGCGCCTGCGCCAGTAGTTAGTGCAACCCCAAGTGTCGTTATCACTCCAGGTAACGTCGAACGCACAATTAAAACTGAATTACAAAAAAAATTGGGCACCTCTGCCAATGTGAAAGGGGTGATCCCGAGCCCAGTAAGCGGTATCTATGAAGTTCAGGTGGGTAATGAAATTGTCTATACCGATGCCAACGCAAAATACTTGATTCAGGGTAATTTGATTGACTTAGTCAGCGGTAAAAATTTAACTGAAATACGGCAGTCCGATTTAAACCGCATTCGCTGGGCCGATCTTTTACCGAGCAATGCCTTAAAGGATGTGCGGGGCAATGGCAGTAGGCAATTAGCGATTTTTGCCGACCCTAATTGTGGCTACTGTAAGCGTCTTGAGAAAGCCCTGCAACCCCTTGATAACATCACCATCTATACCTACCTAGTACCCATTCTCTCACCTGACTCGGCCCAAAAATCAAAACAAATTTGGTGCTCGACCGATCCCTTGAAAACTTGGCACGACTGGATGATTAACGGTATTGCACCAACGGGTAAAGCAGATTGTGCGACGCCAATTGAAAAAAACCAAGCATTGGCAAAAACCTATTCGGTTACCGGCACACCGACACTATTTTTTACCGACGGTAGTCGTATTCCTGGTGCAGCCCAAGTAAGTGATATAGAGAAAAAATTAGCCTCCTTAAAATAAGTCAACTCTGCGCAACCATGTCGACCTCAACTCTATCCCCGACTTTAAATGCCGATGAACCCTTTGTAATTCAATACACCATTTGGCCTGCTGATTTAGTCGGGCATCGCTTTCAAGTCAATTTATGCATTCTCAAACCCCATGCCGATGGGCAAATTTTGCAAATGCCCGCCTGGATTCCAGGTAGCTATTTAATCCGCGATTTTAGTAAACAAATCGAAACGCTAACCGCTTTTGCTCGCATTGGATCTAAGCTTAAGCCACTGAAATTAACTCGACTTGATAATGATCGTTGGCAATTACCCCCAGTAGATGGAGCAGTAGAAGTGAATGCCACCATTTACGCCTTTGATCCCTCAGTACGTACTGCTTACTTAGATCAGGAGCGGGGGTTTTTTAATGCAAGCAGTCTCTGCTTGGCAGTAAACGGTCAAACTGATTTACCTTGTTCGCTCATCCTAGTGCCTCCGCAACACAATCTCAAGCAAGCAAATGAGTGGCAGGTACAAACCACTTTAACGAGCGCCAAAGTAGATACACAGGGATTTGGTTTTTATTTGGCTCGAAACTATGATGATTTATTAGATCATCCCGTTGCCTTAGGCCAATTTCAGCTAGTCCACTGGCGCTCAGGTGGTGTAAGGCACACTATGGCCATTCAGGGCTGCCGACTAGCAATTGATGCCAAGCGCCTTGGCAATGACCTACAAGCTATCTGCACTACTGCAATTCATTTCTTTGAGCCTAAAACCCAAAAGCCCCCGTTCACCAATTACACGTTTTTGGTGAACGCAGTACTTGCTGGCTACGGTGGGCTTGAACATCGCAATAGCTCGGCCTTGTTATGTCGACGTGAGCAAATTCCCCAAATTAATGCTGTGCTTGATGAATCTGCCTACCGCGAATTTTTGGGCTTATGTAGTCATGAGTATTTTCATGCTTGGCTGGTTAAGCGTATCCAAGCAAAAGTATTTCAACCGTATCGGCTCGATCAGCGCACGCATACGCGCTTGCTCTGGCTCTTCGAAGGCTTTACGAGTTATTACGATGACTTACTCTTATTTCGCAGTAAGCGCATGACGCTTAAAACCTATTTAGAGTGTGTGGCAAATAACTGGAATAGTGTGTTACGCGGCTCAGGACGGCACAAGCAAAGTCTAGCCGACAGCTCTTTTGACGCTTGGACAAAATTTTATCAAAGCGATGAAAATACCTCTAATGCCGTAGTCAGTTATTACGCTAAAGGCGCAATGCTCGCCTTGGGTCTTGATTTGCTTATCCGCCACTTTTCGCAGCAACGTAAATCATTAGATGATGCCATGCGCCTACTTTGGAAATGGCATGGCCGCACTCAAAAAGGCCTTCCTGAAGAAGGACTAGATGCAATTATGTTAGTGCTCTTGGGGCCAGAATTTGCTAAACCTTGGAAAGATTTTAAAGCGCGCTATATCAACGGTACCGAAGATATTCCTTTAGAAGAATGGTTTGACCCCCAAATTATTCGTGTCAAACTCAAAACCCTTGCTCATATTGAGCAACTTAAGCTCGATTTTGGCTTTCGTTTTATTGAGGCACAAGGCTGGCTCAAAATTACCCATGTATTTGATTCTGGCTTTGCCCAAATAGCAGGACTAGCTCCACACGATTTACTCATTAGCATTAATGAGCAGCGTGTCACTGTTGCGCGCTGGAATAGCGTACTGAATCAACTCAAACTTGGTGAACGCATTCGGATCCGCTACTTCCGTCAAGACCTGGAACACGAGACTCGGCTGCAATTAAAAATACTCGAGCCTATCGCTCAATACCAATTGCTGCCGAGCAATGAGAAATTTAACTGACGCGATACCTTTGTCGTGGCGTGAATTATTGCGGGATTATTTGCAGTCAGCGGCTTGGCATGAGTTACAGTCTCGCCTGCAAGCCGAAATTAGGTTGTATCCCCAAGCCATTTGTCCGCCGCCTGAATTTTTTTTTAAAGCGCTTGAACTGACTGCGGTAGATCAAGTAAAAGTGGTCATTCTCGGTCAAGACCCTTATCACTCCCCTGGCTTAGCCCAAGGACTAGCCTTCTCAATTCCTGCAGATATTGCCATTCGTTCCAAACAGTTTCCCAGCTCCTTACGTAATATTAGTAAAGCGCTGGCTCTTGAAGGGCTTGGTTTACTCAAACATGGTGACCTTAGTCATTGGGCTAAACAAGGTGTGCTGCTTCTCAATACGGCTTTAAGTGTGCGTCTGGGTAAACCAACTAGCCATACCCATTTGGGTTGGGGCAGCCTGATTGATCACCTTATTCTCCAGCTAGCAAGGCAACGCCCCAACTTAGTCTGGCTTTTGTGGGGAGGGCATGCGCAAGCTAAATTACCGCTCATTGAGCGCTCTGAAACGGGCATACAGCCCTTGATTTTGCAAGCCTCTCACCCCTCAGGCTTGGGGGTTTATAAAACTAAAAAACCTTTTTTAGAAGCCGGTAATACCGGTAGTTGCCGGCACTTTATACAAAGTAACCAATGGCTGCAGAAATTAGGGAAAGCCGAAATTAGCTGGGCTAGCGGGTAAAACTGGTGTAAATTGCCGCCACCATCCAAGCGGCCAAAATGGCAATGAACCATTCGAGCATTTGACCTGGCTTTACAAGGGCTCCCATTAAGGCCAAAAATGAACCTCCCCAGGCCCCAATAAAACCTGCGCCGATCGCGCCAATAATGCCTTTTATGCGCCCTCCCCCCCTATTCGAGGGCGTTTTTCGTGCAGGATAAAAGTACCAGGCTGACCAGCCTACAGCACCCCCAAGCAACAGAAAAGCTAAAAACCCCATCACTATCCCCATTAACAACGCCATCATATCTATAATCACCAGCATGAAGCTGCTGACACTAGGCATCAATCATCACACAGCGCCAGTGGCAGTTCGGGAAAAGGTGGCTTTTGATCCTGAATCTCTCCAAGATGCGCTGCATGATTTACGCTCGCACCTTAGCAGCGTAAATAGCACTCACCTGCCCGAAGCAACCATTTTATCGACTTGTAACCGTACCGAGTTGTACTGCGCTGCGAATGATGCTAAGTCTGAAGTTTTATTGCACGCGGCTACATTCGATTGGCTGGCTAAAAGCCAAAAATTGGCGCCCAGTACTTTAGAACCCCACCTCTATTCATTGCCACAATCAGATGCTGTAAGGCATGCTTTTCGGGTAGCGTGCGGGCTGGATTCAATGGTGATTGGGGAAACCCAAATTTTGGGGCAAATGAAAGACGCTGTACGCACAGCTAATGAAGCTGGCACCCTAGGCACCTATCTTAATCAACTGTTTCAAAAAACCTTTGCAGTTGCCAAAGAAGTGCGCGGCTCAACCGAAATTGGTGCACATTCCATTTCAATGGCTGCAGCCTCAGTTCGTTTGGCCGAACGTATTTTTGAAAAACTAGCTGAGCAGAAAATTTTATTTATTGGCGCAGGGGAAATGATTTCACTTTGCGCCACCCATTTTGTGGCTCGTCAACCGGCTCTTGCTGCCGTTGCTAATCGCACTCTTGAGCGTGGTCAAGAGTTAGCCGATGCGATTTCTGCTCAGGGCATTCCAGCAGAAACCTTACGTCTCTCTGAGTTACCGAGTCGGCTGCATGAATTTGACATTATTGTTTCCAGCACCGCTAGCACCCTGCCGATTATTGGTTTGGGAATGGTCGAAAGTGCGCTCAAACTCCGTCGACGGAAGCCAATGGTGATGATTGATTTGGCAGTGCCACGTGATTTTGAACCAGAAATTACGCGCTTAAACGATATCTATTTATATACCGTTGATGACCTTGGTGCAATGATTCAAACGGGCGCCTCGCTCCGCTTGGCGGCGGTTGATCAAGCTGAAGCGATCATTACTGATCGAGTGGGTAATTTTATGCATTGGCTACAAGGCCGTGATGCCGTGCCTTTAATCCAAGATATTCAGCAGCGCGGCGAGCATCTCCGGCAAATTGAGCTAGAGCGAGCGATGAAGCGCTTAATGCGCGGCGATGATCCACTTGAGGTTTTAAATCTCATGGCACAAGGCTTAACCAATAAATTTCTACATGGTTCCTTACACGCCTTACAGCATGCTAATGGCGCAGAACGGGATGCCTTAATTAAACTCTTACCCAAGCTATTTATTGCGCAAACTGGTGTCCATGGCACCGATCATTCTTCAGACCCTATTAGCGCTTCCAAACCCGCCAAGCCAGAGCATTAAATGAAACCCAGCATGCGGGCCAAGCTGGTGCATCTTGATACCCGTTTGGCTGAGCTTAACTCTCTCTTAACTTCATCAGAGTCAACCAAGGATATGGACTCGTATCGCAGGTTGACACGAGAACATGCAGAAATTGCTACTGTGGTTGAGCAATTTGGCTTTTATCGCCAAGCCGAAGCAAATTTAGCGGCTGCTGAAGAGATGCGGAGCGACCCTGAAATGAAAAATTTTGCCGATGAAGAGCAAAAACAAGCTAGCAATCAAATGCTTGAGCTTGAAGCTAGCTTACAAACCTTGCTTTTGCCCAAAGATGAAAATGATGAACGCAATGTCTTTCTAGAAATTCGTGCTGGAACTGGCGGCGATGAAAGTGCGCTATTTGCCAATGATTTATTACGGATGTATACCCGTTTCGCTGAGCGACAAGGTTGGAAAGTGGAAATCGTGAGTGCTGCTGAATCTGCTTTAGGGGGTTACAAAGAAGTAGTCTTGCGCTTAATTGGTCAATCGGTCTATGCGCGCATGAAATTTGAATCGGGTGGACACCGGGTGCAACGCGTGCCACAAACAGAAACTCAAGGACGGATTCATACGTCCGCTTGTACGGTTGCGGTCATGCCTGAGGCCGATGAAATTGAGGCGGTAAAAATCAATCCGGCTGACTTACGCATCGATACCTTTCGTGCCTCTGGTGCGGGGGGACAGCATATTAATAAAACCGATTCAGCCGTGCGTATTACTCATCTTCCGACTGGCATTGTGGTGGAGTGCCAAGACGATCGAAGCCAGCACCGCAATAAAGATCAGGCCATGAAAGTACTGGTTGCACGCATTATGGATGCCCGCCACCGTGAACACCATCAACAGGAAGCGCAAACCCGTAAATCGCTAATTGGTTCAGGCGATCGTAGCGATCGAATTCGGACTTATAACTTTCCACAAGGACGCATTACCGACCACCGTATTAATCTCACCTTATACAAAATTGAAGCCATGATGGATGGTGATTTAGGTGATCTGATGAATGCGCTAGCGGCCGAACATCAGGCTGAACTTTTAGCTGCCCTTGGCGATACTTAAGTCGCCACAACCCCTTAATTCACCTCATGGCCACCATTCGTTCGGTATTGAGTAAAACTGATTTGCCGGCTGCCGAGGCCCGCACTTTATTGGCGCATTTATTCGCGCACTATTTTCAGCTGCCGAAGTCAGCCTTAATTAGCCGTGATGAGATGCCCCTTTCTGGCCCTTTCCTCACTGACTGGCAAGCCCTAGAAGCCAGACGCATGAACGGCGAGCCCATTGCCTATCTTATTGGCAAACGGCCTTTTCATCAAATTGAACTAGCGGTGAATTCGGCCGTATTAATACCCCGCCCTGAAACAGAATTATTGGTTGATCTTGCCCTGCAGGAAATGGCTCGGCTAAAACAGCAAAACCCAGCTGCTGCTCGCCATATACTCGATCTCGGCACAGGTTCTGGCGCCATTGCCCTAGCCATTGCCGCAGCCTTTGACGAACCTCAGGAGGCTATAAGTCAGCCCCGCATTGTGGCAACAGATCTTTCCGCCGAGGCCCTTCGCGTAGCCAAATTCAATGCGGTACATTTAAATCTTGATCAACACATCGAATTGATTGAGGGCGATTGGTATCACGCTTTACCGCAACCCCTATTTACTGGGACTTTTGACCTCATTCTGAGTAATCCGCCGTATATTCATGCAAAAGACCAGCATTTACAGCAGGGTGATTTACGTTTTGAGCCCTTAGCCGCCCTAAGCGATGGAATAGATGGACTAAGTTGTCTGCGCACAATTATTGCAGGCGCGCCCCTATTTTTGCGGCCGCAGGGCTTCATTGCAGTGGAGCATGGCCATGATCAACTGAGCTCAGTCCTGCAGATGATGAACCGGGCTGGGCTACAAGCGGTGAAATCGTATACCGATCTAGCTGGACATCCCCGGGTAGTTAGTGCTCGCAAGCTAAATTAGCTGAATAACCCTAATTTGCATTCGGTCTTAAAATCGAGGAAAGTCTTCAGTGGTAATTAATTAATCAAATACAGAATTTATGAAGGATTCAAAATGGACGCCCAAGCACAAATTAAAGAAATTATTACTAGCCACCCGGTAGTGTTATTCATGAAAGGCACTGCGCAGTTTCCTCAGTGTGGCTTTTCCGGCAATGCAGTCAATATTCTCCGCGCCTGTGGTGTCGAGCACTTACATACAGTGAATGTATTTGATGATGAGGGTATTCGCCAAGGCATTAAACAATATGCCAATTGGCCCACTATTCCCCAGCTCTACATTAACGGTGAATTTGTGGGCGGCTCAGATATTTTGACAGAAATGTACGAAAGTGGCGAACTACAAAAATTAATTAAGCCCTAAATCTAGCGCAGCTAGCGTAAGCTATCACCATGGCGCTGGATTTTTCTATCCTACTTTTATTTGGCCTGTTGGTCGGTTCGTGCGCTGCCCTATTGGTCTATGCACTCAATCTTAAATCCACCTTAAGAAACCAGCAGACCCTTACCCTTACCGAAAATGGTTTGATTGAAAGCCTACGCAATGAACGTGATCTGGCAATTCAAAATGCGATTCGACTAGAAGCAGAATTAGCTGCAGAGCGCCGTCAAGCACAGGCAAGGCTCGAGTCACTCAATGAAGCGAAAGAAGCCCTGACAGCGCAATTTAAAAATTTAGCTAATGACATTTTGGAAGATAAAAGCAAACGCTTTGTAGAACAAAATGCAACCAGCTTAGATGCCTTACTAAAGCCACTACAAACCAAGCTTACAGAATTCAAAGAGCAAGTCAATAGCTCGTATCAGAACGAAGCGCGAGAACGTTTTGCACTTAAAACTGAAATTGAGCGGCTTTCTAATTTAAATTTACGCATGTCTGATGAAACCCGTTCGCTTACTCAAGCCCTGAAAGGCGACTCCAAGGCACAAGGAAACTGGGGAGAATTGGTTCTTGAATCGATTCTAGAATCTTCTGGTTTACGCAAAGGTGAAGAATATCTAGTGCAAGACAGTCATACGCAGGCTGATGGCTCCCGTTTACAGCCCGATGTTGTCATCCGCTTGCCTGAAGGCCGTCATATCGTGGTTGATAGCAAGGTTTCAATTACAGCCTATGCACGTTATGCCGAAGCGCTTACCCCAGAAATTGGCCAGCCCGAGTTAAATTTACACATTCAATCGATTCGACAACATATGCAGGGACTTTCTAGTAAAAACTATAGTGCTCTGCATGGCTTAGGTGCCATTGATTTTGTTTTAATGTTTATTCCTATTGAGCCCGCCTTTATTGCCGCCATGAAGGCTGCGCCCAACTTACAAGATGAGGCCTTGTCTAAAAATATTGTTTTAGTTTGCCCCAGCACTCTCATGGCGACTTTAAGAACGGTGGCTCATTTATGGCGACAAGATCAACAAAATCGGAATGCGCTTGAAATTTCTCGTCAGTGTGGCGCGCTCTACGATAAATTTGTTGGCTTTGTAGAAGATTTACAAAAATTAGGTCAGCGGCTTGAGCAAGCACAAAGCTCATACCACGATGCCTTTAGTAAACTTAAATCGGGTAAAGGCAATTTAATTCGTGCTGCTGAAAAGGTACGTGCCTTAGGCGTAAAGCCCAGTAAATTAATTGATACCATGTTAATTGAAGCAGCTGACTCGGCAGACCTTGCGAACGAATAAATAAAAAACCCTGTTACCGTAGTAACAGGGTTTGTTTAATTCTAAAACTAGACTATTATTTTGCTGCTTTACGTCCACGTGAAGCTGGTGTGCTTGCTTTTTTAACTTGGTTCAATTGACCTTTAACCGAATCCATTGCTTGGTCAGCATTCTTTTCAACTGTAGCCAGGGCTTCTTTGCTTGCAGCACGGAACTGCTCAAAACCTTGTAAAACGCTACCGAATGAAGTTTTGAAGGCAGAAATATAGACGTCTGATCCTGCAGGTGCATTGCTGGCCAAGGTATTCATCCAATCTTGCGCGCTCGCTTGAATTTCATCAATGCTGGCATCAACTACATTCACAAACTCTTTATTGCTATCACGCAATAACTGAGTTACTTTACGTTGATAATCGGAAGCTTGATCACTTACTTCTTGCAAGGCATCAACACTCATCATTTCAGTTACTTGTTTTGGGTCTTTGGCACTCAGCACAGCTTGGAAGCTATCTTGAGCATTGACTAAAACTTCTTTAGAGGCAGCATAGTTCAGGGCAGCTAATTTCTCAGCGTTTTCTAGAGCAGCTTCGCTTAAAGAAAAAGTAGACTCGAGGCCTTTGCTTTGAATTTGCGACAATTTAGCGGTAATTTGATCTTGGTTCATGTGGGTTTCCATTTATAAATTAAAAGCGATTAAAAAATACATCATTAATATTGCACTGCACCATAGTACTTTAATGGAGCAGCGAATAGAAATCAAGAATTATTTGCTGCTTTGCAACAAATAATTCTCATATAGGCAAAATGTTCAATAAAATCAATACTTTAGATATAAAAAATAATTCTATGAAATACCGTAAAGTTGCCGTAGCGGCCTGTTTTGGCACCTTTTTAGAGTGGTATGACTTTCTGTGCTTTGCTGCGCTAGCAATTCAATTTGGCCCCTTATTCTTCCCATTTAGTAGCGCAGATGGCACTTCGTCCAATAGTCTGCTAGCGAGCCTAGCGACGTTTGGCGTAGGCATGGTGTTTCGCCCTATTGGTGCAGCTTTTTTTGGATCTTTGGCTGATCGCATTGGTCGGCGCCCCGTATTTTTGATCACGATGACACTGATGGGTGGATCAACTTTAGCGGTGGGCTTCTTACCCACCTTTAATCAAATTGGCTATGCCGCTCCAGTGTTATTAATTATTCTGCGCTTGTTACAGGGCTTATCGGCTGGTGGAGAAATTGGCGGTAGCGCAGTGTATTTAGCCGAACATGCTAACTTCGAAAAGCGTGGCTTTCAAACGAGTTTTTTGCAGTTAATGGGCCCGCTAGGCATATTGGCCTCAACCTTGCAAATCGCCTATTTGCAATTTGTGCTTAGTCCCGAGGCATTTCAAGAATGGGGTTGGCGCGTGCCCTTTTGGGTTTCCTTATTACTGCTCATCATTGCCTTAAAGACCCGCGTCGCTTTAGAGGAAACACCGATTTTTACTGCGCTTCATACTGCACAGGCAATTAGCAAAACGCCTTTACGGGATAATTTTCGTGATCAAACTACCCGGCGGCATATGTTCATCTTATTTTTTTGTATTTCAGCGGGTGGCTCAGTACTGTTCTTTTGTGTGCAGGTGTACACCGCAATCTATTTAAAATCGGCCCTCAAAATAGATCCCCAATTAGTTAATTCATTCAGTATCTATGCCACTTGCGCTTTATTCCCCTTGACCATCACTGCTGGCGCACTTTCTGATCGCTTTGGTCGAAAACCAATTGTGATTGCCGGTCTTATTCTGGGTACACTTTTCATTCTGCCTGCTTTTGCTCTGTTGGGGCACTTGGCTAGCAATGCAGCACAAAATAGCGTTGCGCTGATCTGGGTTTTGGTGGCGCTATCTCTGCCATTAGCATTGGTCATTGGTCCACAATCGGCCTTATTGGCTGAACTTTTTCCTGCACAACGTCGTAGTAGTGCTGCCACCCTGCCACACAATTTTGCTGCTGGCTGGATTGGTGGTCTATTACCATTAATTGTGACTTGGCTAAATCAAACTTGGGCCAGCCCCTTAGTTGGGCTTTGGTACCCTACGGTATTTTTAGCTAGCGCTGCGCTACTTGCTATTTTTTATTTACCCGAAACCCGCCGCATTAACTTGCATCATTAACTACGGCAGTGCGCACTTAAAAATGCTTCGAGTTCGCGTATCGGTAAAACATCATCGAATAAGATATCTCGATTTGCTTGTATTTTCGCAACGATGTTAGTGCGATAGACTGAGTCTTGCGCTAAACGGACAGCAAGCGCTATGTACTCTTCGGCTGAATGGGTAATTAATTCAGGTAAATTAATGCGCTGTAAAATTCCTGCTGCGAGCCGTCCACGCATAAATTCTCCAGCTAGAGTGACGATCGGTAAATCACACTCAATGGCTTGCATGGCGGTATTGAAACCTGAAAACCCAAGCGTATCTAAAAATACATCAGCCTGCTGCATGAGACTAAAAAAATCGGGGCGTTCTAACCAAGGCACAAAGACCACGAAATCGCTTAACTTTAGCTGTTCCTTGGCAAAGGCTTGGGTTAATCGTGCCTCAAAGCGTGCTGTTAAATTGGCTTTGCTGTTCGCCACAAAAAATACAAGCTGGCAGGGCCCTAAGCGACGGGCAATTTCCACCAAAACCCAGTCGAATTGCGCAGCATATTTAAAAATACTGCCGGGACAAAGCAAAATGGGTAATTTTGTATTGATGCCAAAGTGCGCTAAGTTCACTTCGGTTGGGTTGACGCTCAGTCGCTCATAGCAACAGCCTAAATTAGATAAGGCTAATAATTGTTCAGAATAGTTATTGGGCGAAGCTGCATTTTCAAAACACTGTGCTGAAATAAAATAATCCATGGTGGGCAAACCGGTGGTTTCTGGATGCCCCCACATCACCAGCTGCAACGGCGCCAATCGTAAGCTGGCCAGCTTTGTAGTCATTTGATCCATGCCAACGTCGGGATAAATTAAGACTTCTACTTGTTGGGCCAAGATCGTTTCAGCCCAATCAGCTACTGCCGTCTTACCCTCAATAAATGATGTGGCCAAAGAGCGTGCTAGTTGCGTTTCTTGATCGTGCACTTGGCCTAAATAAAAGAAAATTAATTCAAATTCGCTACGCTTTAAATGATGAGCGAGACCTCTTAAAAATGCATTCCAAACGGGATGATCACATAAGTAATGGGTCACAATACCCAAGCGAATACGTCCACGAACCGCAAACTCCCGGGCTTGGTATCCCTGGCTTTGCTCCCAATTAGCCATTAAT
The DNA here is from genome assembly GCF_021395205.1 of Polynucleobacter sp. IMCC 30228. Lineage (GTDB taxonomy): Bacteria > Pseudomonadota > Gammaproteobacteria > Burkholderiales > Burkholderiaceae > Polynucleobacter. The sequence continues at coordinate 223,733 of NZ_JAJVCS010000001.1, forward strand.
CGACGACATAGCTGACCATAGGTGCTCATTAATTCACGGTTGTTTTCCGCCTGATAAGCCAAATAAAAAGGCTGAAAGCTACCTACCACATCAGGGCCGACCCCAACTCCAAGCGGGGCTGTAGCGTGACTTTCAGGTGCGGCAAACCAAGCATCTAATGCATGCAAACTAGCTGTAAATTGTTCGCGTGCAATTTTGAGATTTGCTCCAAAACCCTCAATTTGGGGAATTTGCAGAAAAGTTCGCGCCCATTTTGCGCGCGCTAAGTTTGGATTAATGGCCAAGGCCTTATCGCAACTAAGAGCACCTTCCTGCTCTTGACCCATATCTCCCAATAAAATGCCGCGGTTATACCAAGGATCGGCAAGACCAGGATTTATTTGCAGCGCTTTTTCGTAACACTGCAAAGCCTCTAGCGGTTTTTCTAAGGCCTTATAAGTATTGCCTAAATTATTATAGGCAAGCGCATTATTTGGTTGCAGGTGCACTGCTTTTTCATAGCTTTGTAAAGCTGCATCATATTCAGCTAAGGCAAATAAAGCGAAGCCTTGGTTGAGATAAGCTTCAGAAAAATGAGCGTCAACCCGAATCGCTTGCGCAAAATAAATTAATGCGTTGCGATAATCTTGCTGCTGAATTAAAAGTAAGCCGAGATTGTTATAAGCCTCGACAAAGTGCGGATCTAAATCAATTGCTTTGTTATAACTTTTCAATGCAGCGGGATAATTTCCCAGTGCACTATAGGCATTTGCTAGATAGAGGTGGGCATGAGCTGATTTTGGGTTTAAAGCGATGCCCTTGCTAAACCAGTCAAGCGCCTCTTGGTTTTTGCCGGCCTGTGCGCATTGAATGCCAATGCCGGTAATGGTCTCAAAATCGCTAGCCATGTGCTGTAATTTTCAATCGAAAAAAGTGGTGCCCCATGTCCGACTCGAACAGACCACCTACTGATTACAAATCAGTTGCTCTACCAGATGAGCTAATGGGGCATGTAGCTATTTTAAACTACTTATTTGCCACTAAGGGCGAGCGCCAACGAAGCACCATACGCTTGAAATCTTCCTTCCAAAGGCCTAAACGCGACAGTTCATAATCTTCACCAGTTGAGCCAGCAAAACCAGCTAAAGCCGGCCAAATTGGCAATATAAATGCTTGTAGTTTTTTTTCTAAAACGATTTTTTTGAAGCATTGCTCAATCGTTTGCCGCAAAGGATCGTTGACCTGCAAATAGGCTTGCGCAAAAGTTTCGCGATAAAACGCTTTATCAACGATAAAAAAACGTGTATCAATATGATTTAAGGTGTAAGGCTTAAATTTCGTGACATTCGAAAAATCGGCATTGCAAATAAATCTACCATTCCAATACCGCAGGCAGGCAGAAAAGTTTTTTATCCATACTTTTGAAGTACATTTAATAAAAAAACTGGCCGCCTGCAAATGCTTTGAATGATCTAAAGCATAGTTAATGATTTCACCTTCACCATAACCTTTGCCAAGCTTGGCAACAAGCGCAGCATCATTTTGAAAATGGAGACATTCAATTTTCGCTTGGGGGAAATGGGTGCGCATGATGGTAGATAAGTCAAAATTAGAACCGTCGCAAATCACCATTTGAATTTCAGGTTCTAGTTCCAGCCATTTACCAATCGCAACCAAAGTAAGTCGCAGACGTTCGTCTGGATCACTAATAACGGGTTGCTGATCAGCAATGCTAATTGCCGAAGTTATTAATAATGGTGGTAGTTGCATAGGCGTATGCATACTCAGTAGATATTACTTAACAATTTTTAAGGCTGGCCTACTAGCAGTCGCTGGCTTACTTTTTCTTAAGGACTCTGCAGCACTATCATCTGGCGGATTTGCCTCAAAAGGAAATGACATGCCTTGGCCATTTTCACGCGCATAAATTGCTAAGACATGTGAAATAGGCACGAAAACTTTTTTAGGAACCCCACTAAAGCGAGCTTGAAAACTAATTGAGTCATTTTCAAGCTGTAATTCATGACATGCTTCAGTTGAAAGATTTAAAACAATCTCATCATTTTTAACAAACTCCATTGGCACTTCAACCTGCTGATCTACAAAAACAGCAATAAATGGAGTAAAACCAAAATCGCTGCACCACTGATGTAGTGCGCGAATTAAATAGGGTTTTGTACTAGGGGTGTGATCGGCCATGTGTTCGACGGGTACAAAACCCCTAGTTTAGGTCTGAGTCTAATACTGCTTAGCGACGCATGACTTTTTCGGAAGGGGTTAAAGCCTCAATATAGGCTGGGCGACTGAAAATACGTTCGGCATATTTCAGCAAAGGCGCAGCGTTACGCGATAAATCAATGCCATAGTGTTCAAGGCGCCACAATAGCGGCGCAATAGCCACATCAAGCATAGAAAACTCATCGCCTAACATGTACTTGTTTTTGATAAAGATCGGGGCTAACTGGGTTAAGCGATCACGAATTGCCAAGCGGGCTTTATCGTGTCCTTTTTCGGCGGCCTTGCCTTTTTCATTTTCTAAACCAATGACATGAATAAAGAGTTCTTTTTCAAAATTAAAGAGGAATAAACGAGCCCGAGCCCGTGCAACTGGATCGGGTGGCATTAATTGGGGATGTGGGAAACGCTCGTCGATATATTCATTGATGATATTGGATTCATACAAAATCAAATCTCGCTCGACCAAAATTGGTACTTGAGCGTAGGGGTTCATCACTGAGATATCTTCGGGTTTGTTGAATAAATCAACATCACGAATCTCAAAATCCATGCCTTTTTCGAATAACACTAGGCGGCAGCGTTGCGAGAATGGGCAGTTTGTGCCCGAGTACAACACCATCATATGCAAATATCCTTAAAAAAATAACTTAGTGAATGTTTTTCCAATAGGCCTTATTCAGGCGCCATGCAAATACAGCAAAGAGCGCCAGAAATAACACCACCAACACACCCAGACGTTTACGCTCTAGCTGCACAGGTTCGGCCATCCATGACATGAATGCGACTAAGTCTGCCACATTATCGTCGTATTCTGCAGACTTCATGGTTCCGGGGGTGATCTGCTCAAAACCAATGAACTTTTTTTCTATTCTACTTGGGTCATGCGGGTCTTTGACTTCAGCAAATTTTGCCCCGCGCTCGCCTTGCAATTGCCATAATGCATGCGGCATGCCAACATTAGGGTAGACCAAATTATTCCACCCCGTTGGGGTTGAGTCATCTTTATAAAAAGTGCGTAGGTAGGTATAAATCCAATCGGCGCCACGAGCACGCGCTTCTACCGATAAATCGGGAGGGGCTTTGCCAAACCATTCTTTAGCGTCTTTGGCTGACATGGATATCGTCATTAAATCGCCCACTTTGGCGCCATTTAAAATTAAATTATCTTTAATTTGCTTATCAGTTAGCCCAATATCACGTAAGCTGCTATAGCGAACCGATTCAGCCGAATGACACCCAGCGCAATAGTTAACGTAGAGTTTTGCGCCGTTTTGCAGCGAGGCATGATTGCTTACTCTTTGAGGCGCAGCATCTAAAGGAAAGCCGGCTTCATTAGCATTTACTTCGGCTAAGAATAAAAAGCCACAGGTCGCTATTACTGCGCTAGTTCGACAAATATGGTTAAAGATTGACAGAATCGCTTGCATGCTAGTTCCTAATTCTTCTTAGTAGTCCACATCAATGGGGCTGGAAAGTAACGCGGCTTGGAACAGGCTTGAACTGACCAAGCTGGCTCCAAAAAGGCATTGCCAAGAAAAAGCCCAAATAATAAATGGTGCAAATCTGGGAAATCTTTTCAAACACAGGCGATGGTGGCTGAATACCCAAGTAGCCCAAGATAATAAAACTCACTACAAATACACCGTAAATATATTTGTGAAAATTGGGGCGATACCGAATAGATTTCACTTTAGATTGATCAAGCCAAGGGAGAAAGAAAATTACTACTACTGAACCGCCCATAATGACCACGCCCCAAAACTTGGCATCTAGCAAGTAAAAACCAACAGCTAGTGCTGCCAAAATGAAGACGCAGAGGGCTTTCATTATCAAGGTCTTGGCACGAACCATGGACATTCCTAAGATCACCGCAAAAAAGATCCATAAGGGAATAAGGAAAGAAGTAGTAGTGCCACGCAACATCGAATAAAAGGGCGTGAAATACCAGACTGGCGCAATGTGGGCAGGCGTCTGAAATGGATTTGCGGGGATGAAATTATTTGCTTCAATAAAATATCCGCCCATCTCTGGCGCAAAAAAGATAATTAGCGCAAAAATAATTAAAAATATGCTCAGCGCCATTACATCATGTACGGTATAAAAGGGATGAAAAGGTACGCCATCAACGGGATGTCCATCAGCATCAAGAGTGTCTTTAATTTCTATCCCATCGGGATTATTCGAGCCAACCTCGTGCAAAGCCACAATATGTGCGGCAACCAAACCAACTAAAACAAGTGGAATAGCAATAACGTGAAAAGCAAAAAAGCGATTTAAAGTTGCATCGCCAACTACATAGTCGCCCCGTAACCAAAGTGATAAATCAGGGCCAATTAAAGGGATGGCTGAAAATAGATTCACAATGACTTGTGCGCCCCAATACGACATTTGCCCCCAAGGTAAGAGGTAGCCAAAAAAGGCTTCGCCCATTAAGCATAAAAAGATGGCCGTGCCAAAAATCCAAATGAGTTCGCGAGGTTTACGATAAGAGCCGTAAATCATGCCACGAAACATATGCAAATACACCACGATGAAAAACATCGAGGCGCCGGTAGAGTGCATATAACGAATTAGCCAGCCAAACGGTACCTCACGCATGATGTATTCAACCGATTCGAATGCTTTAGCGGCATCGGGTTTGTAATTCATGGTTAAGAAAATGCCGGTAATGATTTGATTAGCTAAAACGACGATTGAGAGAGCGCCAAAGACATACCAAAAATTCAGATTTTTAGGGGCATAGTAACCAGTAAGGTGAGCTTTAATAGTCGACGACAAAGGGAAACGTGAATCAACCCAAGCCAGCAATTTTTGCGTTATTGGCGCATTGTCTGGAACTTTTATTTCATGAAATGCCATGTATTTCTCCTGAGCTTTCTAATTAGGCTTTTGCATCATCGCCAATTAAAATCATTGTGTCGCTTAAGTACTTATGGGGTGGCACTTCGAGATTGTCGGGGGCAGGTTTATTTTTATAAACTCGACCAGCAAAGTCAAAAGTGGACCCATGGCAGGGGCAAAACCAACCACCAGGCCAATTATTGGGCAAAGAGGGTTGGGCTCCAGATTCAAATTTAGCTGATGGTGAGCAGCCTAAATGGGTACAAATACCGACCGCCACAAAATATTCTGGCTTGATCGAGCGATACTGATTGCGCGCATATGGGGGGGTTAGGGTGTCTTGATTGCGCAAGGAATTCGGGTCAGCCAGCTCGGGATCATTTTTGGGCAATTCGGCGACCTGTTCTGGGGTCCGCCTAACCACCCATACCGGCTTACCGCGCCATTCAACGGTTCTTACCTCATCGGGCTTCATGCCACTAATATCGACCTCAACAGGCGCTCCTGCGGCCTTGGCGCGCTCGGATGGCTGGAAACTGGTCACAAAAGGCACAAGCACAACTGCCCCTCCAATTCCCCCTACGACAGAGGTGGCAATTAGCCAATTCCGTCGACCTGTGTCGGTACTAGGCTGGTCACTCATTTACACAATTCCTTGAAAAATGCATTTTATGGGTAAAAATTGCTTAAACCACCTATTTTAAAGTAAAAAGAGGTTTATGCGTTTAACTTTGGGCCAATTGAAGAGGAATTAAAGATGGGTGTCTTAAAAGAGTTTCGCGAATTTGCTGTTAAAGGGAGTGTGATTGACTTGGCGGTGGGCGTCATTATTGGCGCTGCTTTTGCCAAAATTGTCGATTCATTGGTCAATGATCTAGTGATGCCCCTACTCTCTACCTTGCTTGGGGGCCGCATTGACTTTACTAACCTCTTTTTTATTTTGGGTCAAGCCCCCGAAGGTGTGCCCCGTACTTATGAAGCACTGAAGAAAGCGGGCGTGCCCCTGTTTGCTTATGGTAATTTCATTACCATTTCCATTAACTTCTTTTTGCTGGCCTTTGTAATTTTTCAAATGGTCAAAATGGTAAATCGCGTGCGCTTAAGTGATGCCGCTGAGCAAGCTCCGGCTAAGCCTGCCCCAGAGCCAGAGGATATTACCCTGTTACGCGAAATTCGCGATAGCTTGAAAAAATAAACGGCATACTGCCTTATTTTGGAGAGACATGATTAAACGCCTCTGGCTTTTATTTGCCCAAGTAATTACGGTCTTGCTTGCCGTTTGGTTTATTGTGGCTACCCTAAAGCCCAGTTGGCTAACCGGCGTGCAGATCAGTTCCTTGGTAGATAATGTGAACCTCAAAGAAGCTAGTTATGACGGACACTCCATTAGCCCCGGCTCGCACTATGAAGCGGCTAAACGTTCGATGCCAGCAGTAGTCAATATTTTTAGCAGCAAGGCTCTGGCTAAAAGCTTAAATGGGAAAAATAATGCCCATCGCAATGAACCATGGTATCAATTTTTCTTTGGCGAACAAGGGCCAGAAGATGAGCCAAGCACCAGCTTAGGCTCGGGTGTTTTGGTGAGCCCCGAAGGCGTCATCCTCACCAATCACCATGTGGTTGCGGGAGCCGATGATATTGATATTGCCTTATCTGACGGCAGAAAGACCAAAGCTAAAGTAATTGGTAGCGACCCCGATACCGATATTGCGGTACTAAAGATCGACTTAAAACAATTGCCACCACCCATTACCCTCGGAAAAATTGAGTCAGTCCATGTTGGCGATATTGTCTTAGCCATTGGTAATCCCTTTGGCGTTGGGCAAACAGTGACCTCAGGCATTGTTTCAGCCCTGGGTCGCGATCATCTGGGTATCAATACCTTTGAAAATTTTATCCAAACCGATGCGGCAATTAATCCTGGAAATTCGGGTGGGGCCTTGGTTGATACTCGCGGTCATTTAATCGGCATTAATACTGCCATCTACTCTCAAAGTGGTGGTTCAATGGGAATCGGTTTTGCCATTCCCGTGAACTTAGCAAAACAGGTCATGGAATCGATTCTCACTAACGGGAGTGTTACTCGTGGGTGGATTGGGGTCGAACCCCAAAACCTCTCAAAGGAATTAATTAAATCGTTTAATTTACCAAGCACTACTGTAGGCGTTTTATTATCGGGTGTTTTGGAAGGTGGTCCAGCAGATCGTGGTGGCGTAAAGCCCGGCGATATTTTAATTGCTGTCAATGAACGTTCTGTTGCCGATGTCACTGCATTACTAAACGTTATTGCCCAACTCGGCCCAGGTAACCAGGCCAACTTAAAAATATTACGCAAAGGAAAAGAACTGAATTTACAAGTGCCGATTGGTAAGCGTCCGCAGGCAGCAAAGAAACAATAAGTCTGCTAAGCGCCTATTTAGGAAGCCCTAATGAATCCTGGTGGGCTCTCAGACCGCGCTAGTGCGCCAAAATTTTTGACAAAAAGTCTTTGGCTCTTTGCGAACGCTCTTCAGGTCGGTTAAAGAAATCGTCGCGTGAACAATCTTCAACAATGCGCCCTTGATCCATAAAAATTACCCGATGGCTTACTTTGCGCGCGAAGCCCATTTCATGCGTTACACAACACATGGTCATACCGTCTTGAGCGAGCTTAACCATCACATCTAACACCTCACCCACCATCTCTGGATCTAAAGCTGAAGTAGGCTCATCGAACAACATCACGATGGGGTCCATCGTTAAGGCCCGCGCAATTGCCACTCGCTGTTGTTGCCCGCCCGATAGCTGGCCAGGAAATTTATCTTTTTGCTCCATTAAGCCGACGCGCTCAAGGTATTTTAGGCCATGGGCTTTAGCTTCGGCTGCAGATCGGCCCAAAACTTTCATTTGCGCCAACGTTAAGTTTTCAGTCACATTTAAATGTGGGAATAATTCAAAATTCTGAAATACCATGCCAACCTTTGAACGAAGTTGTGGAAGATTGGCCTTAGGATCATGTAAAGAAATCCCATTCACCGTTATTTCACCTGCCTGAAATGGCTCAAGTGCATTAATGGTTTTAATTAGAGTCGACTTTCCCGAGCCCGATGGACCACAGATCACCACTACCTCGCCTTTTTTAATCGAGGTAGTACAGTCTGTTAAGACCTGAAAAGTGCCGTACCACTTTGAAACGTTTTTAAAATCAATCATTAAAAGCTTCTCTATTTCTATTGGTTAATTTATTTAATAATAGCAACCTTACTTTGAACCCAACGCGCAAATTTAGACAGTGAAAAGCAAATCAAGAAATAGGTAACTGCGGCTAATAAGTACGCTTCAATAGGACGGCCAAAATTTTTGCCAACAATATCAAAACCTTTCAATAAATCATAAGCGCCAATGGCATATACCAAAGACGTGTCCTGAAAAAGCACAATGGTTTGAGTCATAAAAATCGGAATCATGTTTCGAAATGCTTGTGGCAAGACAATGAGGCTCATAGTTTGTGAATAATTCATTCCCAATGCCTCTGCAGCAAAGGTTTGTCCTGTACCAACCGATTTAATACCGGCCCGCACAATTTCGCAAAAGAACGCTGCCTCAAAAGCAATAAAGGTAATGGTGGCGGATAAATCAGCCCCAATAGGCGTGCCGATTAAAATTGGAATTAAGAGATAAAACCATAAGATCACCATCACTAGTGGAATAGAACGCATGGTGTTGACATATATTGTGGCGATATAAACCAGAACAGGTTTACCACTTAAGCGCATCAAAGCTAAGATTGTGCCAAAAAAAATACCCCCAATGGTAGCAACAACAGTGAGCTGTGTACTAAAGAGCAGCCCCTTCAAGATATAGCTTGAAAAGAGCTCCCAATTATAAATACTGAGGTCTAAATTAAGCATGGGACACGCTTATTTTTATTTGCATCTTTAATGACTCGTAAGCAAATTACTACGCGTACCCGGAATGGCGACGCGTTTTTCGATCAAGGTCATAATCCGATTGACACCAAAAGCTGAAAAAGCATAGAGCAAAGTCACAGCCAAATAAATTTCGACACCACGAGAAGTTTCTTCTTGCGCTTGCATTGCAAATAAAGTGAGTTCGGGTACTGATACCGCAAAGGCCACTGAGGTATTTTTGATTAAATTCATACACTCTGAGGTGAGTGGTGGAATGATGATCCGAAACGCAGTTGGCAAAATCACATACCGATAACTTTGGTAGGTACTTAACCCCAAAGCCAAGGCAGCCATACGCTGACCTGAAGATAAAGACTGAATACCCGCGCGCACTTGCTCTGCCATGCGTGCTGAGCTATAAAACCCTAAAGCAAAACAGACTAACCAATAGGCTGGTAAGCCCTTCATAACGGGGAAAATATTCGGCACGACGTGGTACCAAACAAAAACTTGCACCAAGACTGGGATGTTACGAAATACCTCCACCCAAGCAGTCGCAAAACCCACCAACCATTTGCTTCCCTTCACATTTGCTGGAATTGTTCTGAGCGTACCCATGAGGGTGCCCAACACGAGCGCAATGACTAAACTGAGTGCTGCTACTAATAAGGTCCAGCCCCAGGCTTTAAGCAGCCAATCTAAATAGGTTGGGTCGGCGTCTTTGCCAAGTTGAAAAATAGAAGAGAGGCAGTTATCGGCCGCCTCTCCTGTAATGGTGTCTTTACAAAAGACACCCCAATCCATTGCCACTTTTAAACTACCAACTCTTATAAGAGAAAATGCTTATTTCTTTTGATAGGCTTCAGCAGGTTTGTCATTAGGATTAGCCCAAGCCTGTTTGGTGCTTTCAGATAAAGCTAAACCGACCATGGCGTTTTTAGGTGGAATGGGCTGCAAGAACCATTTATTCCAAAGTCTGGTTAATGATCCGTCAGCCATCATCCTTTTGAGGCTGTCGTCTACGGCTTTCTTAAAAGCGGGGTCATCTTTACGCATCATGATTGCGATTGGCTCAACCGCAATGACTTCACCCACAATTTTAAAATCTTTGGGATTTTTTGCATTAGCAATATTCCCCGCAAGAATCGAGCCATCCATCACAAATGCATCGGCACGACCCGACTCGAGCAATAAGAAACTATCGGCATGGTCTTTACCAAAGACTTCATCAAAATTAACGCCTGTGGCTTTTTCGTGCTTGCGCAGCAACTGCACCGAAGTTGTACCCGTGGTGGTGGCAACTTTCTTGCCATTAAGTTGATTCAAAGACGTAATTCCTGAGTTGGCCTTCACCGCAATCCGAATTTCCTCAACATACGTCGTGACCGCAAAAGAGACATCTTTTTGACGGGCCGCATTGTTGGTAGTCGAGCCGCACTCAATATCAACGGTGCCATTTTGAACTAAAGGAATGCGATTTTGTGAAGTCACTGGTAAATATTTAATTTCTAGAACATTAATACCTAATTGATTTTTAATTTCAGTTAATACCCGCTGACAGATTTCAACGTGATAACCAGCAAATCTGCCGTCACCAATCGTATAGGACAGCGCGCCCGAAGACTCTCTCACACCCATCGTGGCAGAGCTAGTCGATTTAATTTTGTCTAAAGTGCCTGCTGCCATTGCACCCGCAGCGGCGAACATACCGCTAATAGCAAAAGCGGAAATCATTGCAGCAGAAAGCGTGGTTTTGATAAAGCGTGAAGGTTTTTTCATGACTGGTCTTATCTAGTGAGGTTAATCGGATTAGAGTTTCAATGGGGTTTTAATGAACCCCTATTTTTAGCAGACTTTAAAGGTTTTATCTAGCCCCTAGCGGCCAATAAGTCCTATTTTGGGGAATACCCTCATCTGACATTGCCTTTTTAGCCTGGTATTTAATTACGCCCTGCTGAGAATTAGCCTAACTACCTTGTTGAACTACTTCTAATGAGCTGCTGCAATTGACCTTGGACGGCTTCTACCACGGGCGTCCATTGCCCCGGTTGGCCTTGCCTAAATAGGCGCATGGAGCTATACCAAGGGCTATCGTTACGGTCTAAAAGCCAGCGCCAACAGGTATCAAAACGGTTCAAGAGCCAGACGGGTTTGGCTAAAGCTCCAGCCAAATGAGCGACGGCCGTATCTACCGTTATCACCAAATCGAGCTGATCAATGAGCGCTGCAGTGGCAGAAAAATCGTCTAAATCTGCGCTTAAATCGATTAAATCAGGGCCGCCCCAATTAGCGGCTTTTAAGGCGGCTAATTCTGACTCTCCCGGTTGACCTTTTTGCAAGCTATAAAAATCAATTGCCGTATTTTTTAATGGCGCAAGCAAAGCCAATGGAATATTACGTCTTTCATTCACGGCCCAGGCCTCTGGTTGATTGGGGCGTAAGCCCCCCGACCAAACCACGCCAACGCGTAATTTTGTTTTCGGCCCTAATTTTTTCTGCCATAAAATTTGTTTAGCAGGGTCGACACTTAAGTATTTTTCAGCGAAGGGAATGTTGTTTAATGTGGTTTTAAAAGCAAAGGGCAAGCTGATTAAAGGGCAATGAAAGTCAAAGGGGGGAAGGGGCTGTCCTTTCTCAATTATTTGTGAAACGCCTGCTAAAGTCTGAAATAAAGTCATCAGGGGTTTTTCAACTTCTAAAATAACTGTGGCGCCTAATTTAGCCACCAATTCAGCATAGCGACTAAATTGAATTGCATCACCAAGACCTTGTTCACTATGAAGCAAAATAATTTTGTCTTGCAGCGATTCTTGCCCAAGCCAGAGTGCGCCATTCAGTTTTCGCTCACCTGCTGCACGACTTAATTCAGGGGATTGCCAGCGTGACTCATACGCTGGCCACCCCTGCTCGTAATCTCCTAATACCAAATAGGCTAAGGCTCGATTCCAATAGGCCTCGGTAAAATTGGGCATGATCGATAAAGCCTGGTTGTACCCAGCAATAGCCTCTGTTACATGCTGCAACTCTTTTAACGTATTTGCCCGATTATTGTGAGCCTGAACATATTGGGGGTCAATTGCAATTGCCGCATCATAACTTTGTATGGCTTGCTCTAATTTGCGCAAATCATAAAGTGTTACCCCGCGATTAAAGTGGGCAAGTGCAAATTGGGGGTCGCAAGCAATGGCTTGTTCATAGCAAGCTAAAGCTGCCAGTGCTTGCTTTAACTCAATTAACATACTACCCTTATTATTATGGGCGAGCGCATAATTTGGTGAGCTTGCTAATGCTGCATCGATTGCTTGTAGAGCAGCCTGTGCATTTCCTGCCTGAAAATAAATTAAACTTAAAAAATGGAGGGCCTCTGCTTGTTGAGGATAAGCCTGAAGAATTATTTCATAGCACTTGCGAGCCTCTGAGATAAGACCATCTTGCAGAAATCGCTCGGCCTGCTGTAATTGGGTTAACAGCGCAAGATCTGCTTTGCTCTGCTGCAAACCGTGATGAGGTTGGGGATGCGCTGCTGACATATCTTCAATTCTAATCGCCCATGAAAAAACCCACTGTTTTGGCACAGTGGGTTGTGCAGCTAACCAAGCTACTAGTTAAAAAGGCTTGGAGGCTGAGTTATCAGCCCCTCTAGGCCATTCCTGCCCCCATCTCATCAGTCACTGACGCTGTAGTCAAGGGGGTTAAGGCAACGCCTGGCCAGAGCTTTAAGCGCCTTTTACCCCTCAATTTAACAATCCTTGGTCAACCCAAGGATTTTGTATAGCCTTTGTGTTGTGTCAAAAATACTGTAAATCTCCTATCTAATAAGGCTTCCATTAATTTTAATTGTGAGTTGTAGTCAGGCTCATTCAGCCATTCTATCGCCTCACCAGAATGCAAATTTACCCTTCGGATTGATTTAAACAGTGAGTATTTAAATTCTTTGAGTTACAGTAATCTATTTAATATTTTCTAAAGAATGTTGAGTAAAGAGCACAATGAAACCAAAACGTAAGCTATGTTTTGACTGGGGTATTTCAGATCATTATGGGTGGGGAATTTATGGTTTAAACCTTCTCATTTACGGTTCAATGAACGATTCTTTTGAAGTCATTCCTATTGAGCCCCCCTCTTTTCTTTATCCCATCGACCCCTTAACTGTAAAGTTCTTATCTGAAAAGTTACCAAGTCCAAATACCAATATTGAGTTAAAAAATAATGATCTTTTTTTAACCGCACTTGGTAATGTAAATCAATCAACTGTCGATAATAGATATAGAAACATTGGTGTAATTTTTAGTGAAACGAATCCTTTGCCTTCAAATGAGATTCAAAATTTAAGAAAATTTGAATCTATTATTTCTGGATCAAGTTGGAATTCTTCGGTATTAAAAGATGAGAAAATTATTGTACATACCGTAATACAAGGCATTGATTTGAAGTTATTTCAACCAGCTCCAAAACGATACTTAAAAGATAAATTTGTAATTTTTAGCGGGGGAAAACTAGAATATCGTAAAGGACAGGATATTTTACTAAAAGCTTTTGCGAAACTAGCCTCAAAATATGAAGATGTAGTATTGATTACCGCGTGGCGCTCTCCTTGGGAAGGACAATTTGCCGGATCTATAAATCACTCAGGCATTTGTGAACCTTTGCAAATTTCCGATGATATGGGCAGGTCTATTTATGAATGGATTCTTCGAAATGGAGTTAAATCTGAGCAAATTATTTGTCTCGAGGCAATGCCGAATAGGCTTATGCCAGAAGTATTTCGTGAGGTAGATTTGGCAGTATTTCCAAATCGCTGTGAAGCTGGAACTAACCTCGTTGCCATGGAGGCACTTGCATCTGGCTTGCCTTGTTTAATATCGAAAAATACTGGTCATCTTGACATCATTAAGACCGATAATTGTTTTCCACTAACTGTTCAAAAACAAATTCACGGTCTTGGGTTATTGGATTGGGGTGAATCTTCTGTTGATCAAATAGTTGATTTAATGGAAGACGCATACCATGGCAGAGCACAAATCAATCGCATAAAGGTGCGCGAGTCTATGCAAAATTATTCATGGGATAACGCTATTAAATCAATGCTAGCATTATTTTAATTGTGGATTTACATCAAAGCCTGACTTAATAAAGCTTAGCCATGAAAAAACCCACTGTGTTGCCACAGTGGGTTTGATTTAATGCTGAACTAATGTATTACTAGTATTTTAACAACTTAACTAACAATAATTAGAACGTTACACGTGTACCAAAAGCTAAGCCTGTGACTCTGGTTGAAACTTGAACAGAGCTGGCTGATTCATTATTTGAACCGTAGATTGCGTACAAGTTGGTACGCTTGCTGAGGTAATAGTTCAAACCAACTTGATAAGCGGTGAAGCCAGCGCTTGGGCTTCCACGACCATAGCTGGAGGCTTTACCATTACCAACAACTGCCCAACCTTCGATGGTGGGTGTCATGAAGCTACGAACACCAATCTGTTGCGCAGTCCGCTTAGCGTAATAGCTGGTATCAATAACGCTACCAACCTTACGGTTACCGTATTGCACGTAGCCCTTCAAGATACCAAAGTCATAGGTAGCAGCACCGTAGTATTGATTGTCTTGAGTATTTGAACCACCCGATGCAGCAATCCAAGCTGCTGGAGCAGGTGTGGCAAGAGTAGATGCTGAAGCGCCGGCGGTTGCACCACCTTGACCTTCATTGTTTGATTTGTAGGCTTGATAAGCTAAACCAACATACAGTTTTTGCCATGTGTAGTCAGCAGATAAACCCCAACCAGAGTAGTTGTTGGTAACTGGCAAACGGCTAGCTGAAGTGTTGGCTGTTACGGTATCGTTTCTTAAGGTGTAGTTAGCAGCAACCTTGAAACCACTAAACGTTGCGGTTTGAGCCGACAAGGTAGATTGCGTACGAACCGTTACACCAGCAGATTGACCACCAACACCAGATGCGTCAGTGTAACCACGTGCTGTAGCATTTGAGGAATTACCTGAGTTTGTGGTTGGGTAAACTGCGTTACCGGGCATGTTGTTGGTGTTACCAACGTCAGTTGCGGCAATTTGGTTAAACATGGGGGTGTATTGAGTACCGAAAGCAAACTGACCTACGCCTGCTTTACCAATACCACCAAAGCCCTGACGAGTCTGCCATGACGACATCGACGCGTTAGTAGGCTGCATATCAGTTTCTAAAGTAAAGAAGGCAATCATGCCGCCGCCTAAATCTTCAGTACCTTTAAAGCCTAAACGGCTGGTCTGTTCCATCGAGTTACCAAAACTGGCGCTATTAGCTTGGCCTGATGGGGCAACAGTACCGGCAGCGTTAGCAGCTGCGCCAGTAGCCTTTTGATTTAAGTAACCAACGTCAACAACACCGTACACGGTCACGCTTGACTGGGCCGAAGCAGCACCAGCAAAAGCGCCGAGAGCGGCAAGTGCAAATAGCGATTTTTTCATTCGTAAATCTCCATAAAGTAAGAATGCGCCCATAAAAATTCGGGACTGATGAAGTATCGACCTTTTGCTGCGGTCCACTTAGCTTGAGGGCAGATACCCCCGCTTTTTGCTTGTGAAAAGGGAGTTTTTTGGTTTTCTTTGTTGTATCTCGACAACATGGCCCTATTTTTGGGGTATTAAAGGTATTTAGATGCCAAAATTGTCAGATGGCAAGTCGCGAATTCCTGAAAATACTACGTTCTGCCCGTCAGGGTGATGTTTTTGCGCAACAAGAACTGGCTGCAGTTTATCTTCAGGGCTATTTTAACACCCCAATTCAGCCCAATAATGCCTTAGTTTGGCTTGAAAAGGCCTATTTAGCCACTCTAAGCAAAATCTCACTTCCTCACTTACAAGTTGATTCCCCTGGTAACCCCCCCAATAACCCGCTTAGAGCATTGTTTGCGCAATTAGTGCAAATTCCGCTAGCGACAACTTTTGGCTCGCCATCATTTCAGTTTGCTTGGGATCGATTTTGGGAGTTAGCGCATGAGGGTAATAGTGAGGCCCGCTGGCAGTTGGCTAATTTCTTATTAAATCCTCAGCAATTGAGCTTGCAGGAGCAATTGGCTGCATGGCTAAGTAAACGGTTTCCCGGTGACACTGAAGGCTTGGCAAAACTACAAACCCAATGCAAGCGCTATTTAGAAATCATTGCTGCCGAAGAAAGTTTTTTAGCGAACAAAGCAAAAGAGCTATTAATTCAATTACAGCCTAAAAATGAATTACTCACGTCACTTTGGAATAACTGGCTGTCGACTCAAGATGAGTCGGCGCTGCAACAAGCGGCTGAGTTAGGACTAACTACTGCAAAACTAACCCTAGGTTTACGTTTAGCACAACCTAAAATCCAAGCAGAAAAAAGTAATGGTTCGAGTAAATCGAATGCGCCGCTGAAAAAAGCGGTACATTGGCTTGAGTTGGCTGGCAAAGATGGAGATCCCCAAGCTTGGTATGCACTTGGTGAAATTTATCGTCGCCCCCAATTTTCAGGTTATAGCGCCCAAGAAAGTGATCGCTGTTTTGATCGCGCTGCCGACTTAGGGCATGCAGCAGCGCAGTTTCGCAAAGCGGCCACTTTATGGCGCAAACGCGATAAGCTGCAGGAAAAAATCACTGGCTTACAAGCCTCTTATTGGGCCTGGCAAGCACATCAACAAGGTATTACAGCGGCCCATACCTTATTGATGAAAATTTTACTAAGCTGTCCCAACCCGGCACAAAATGCGTGGTTTGACTTGGCTCAATGTGCTGAACTCGCTTTGGCTCGACACAGCGATCATCAATTGACTGGAGGACGGATGCTGATGTGCCACCGAATTGTGATTGCCAATCAATTTGATTTTAGTAAAGCGGAGTTATTGTTGGCAGAAATTGACCAGCTGCAACTTGAACATTGTGTGGTGGTAGATGTGCGTTGGGAATTGCCTAAAATTTTGCCACGCCTCACCCAAATTGAAACCATCCAACAGCGTCGTTGTCTTTTTGCTGCAAGCAAAGCACTAGAACAATTAGCAGTAATTCGCGAACCGAACGATGATGAGTTTTTGGCTGCAGGTGAAGGAAATTTACGCCAGCGGCGTTATCGCTTCGAGCGCTTAAGTCAATGGTTACTGCAAAATTTTGCCCACCACCTTGCCGCCAAAAAATTGCCCATCCCAAGTCGTGGCCACTAAGCAAACATGTACATAATCTCGATTTTAAGCATTCGTTGCCGCGCCATCAGTTGCCTCTTTGTCGCTGACTTGAGCAGGTTTTTTTTCATAGAAACGGGCAATAAATAAGCCGAGCTCATACAACAAAGACATAGGAACTGCTAACAATAATTGCGACAAAATATCGGGGGGCGTTACGACTGCAGCAACGACAAAGGCACCGACAATCACATATGGACGAATTTCTCGAAGCTTAGCTAAGGGTACAACACCCATACGCACTAATACCACGACAACTACGGGCACCTCAAAGGTAATCCCAAATGCTAAGAAGGTGGTCATTGCAAAACTTAAATAGTTATCGATATCGGTCAGCATTTCGGCGCCTAGCGGAGCGTTGTAGTGCGCCATGAATTTAAAGACGGTGGGGAATACTAAAAAATAAGCGAACGACATACCAATAATGAATAAAGAATAACTACTAACGACCAAAGGCACGATTAAACGGCGTTCGTGGGTATATAGTCCAGGCGCAATAAAAGCCCATAGTTGATACATCACTACTGGCAAGGCAATGACAAACGCAACCAACATGGTAACTTTCATCGGCACAAAAAAGGAACCTGTAATGTCAGTCACGATCATTTTTCCACCGCTGGGTAAAGCTGCTAATAAAGGCTGGGCAAACAAATGAAAAATTTCCGGCGCCCAATACACCAAACTCATAAAAATGATGATGATGGCAAGCGCTGCTTTAATAATGCGGTCACGCAGCTCAACTAAATGCGAAATAAAAGTTTCTTGCAAGCCCTCACTGGCTGGAGAAGCATTATCTGAATTGGTATTGGCTTGCTGGGTATTGTCCTGCTGCGTATTATTATGGGCGCTAGGGTCATGCATGATTTAGTCTCAACATTATTGCGCGGCGCTATGCCGAAACCGCTTCATACGTGCCGCTCCCGACTGCACCCGCAGCCGTACTCCAGAGGCATGTTTGTACCACAGTGGCCGCGCTGCTTGGCGAACTCGCCAACTGGCACGGCCTTGACGCAAGCTATCACGAAATACTTTGTTTTCATCAATCTGCAAACCAACTGGAAAAGTATTGTTACTGGTGGAATAGTCGTAGCTATCAGCTTGATCACTTAAGTGCGCACCAGCTTCGGTAAAAGTAGAGCTTAAACTACTTTCCACATCTTTAATGGCTGCGGCACTTTCTTCACGCAACTTTTTAAATTCATCTAAGTCAATTTGTCGATTGACTTCACTGCGCACCTCAGCCATATAGCGTTGCGCTCGACCAAACAAATTCCCTGCCATGCGGGCTAGTTTGGGTAAACGCTCAGGTCCAATGACCACTAAAGCTACCACTGCTATTAAGGCAAGCTTTGAAACCCCTAAATCAATCATTTACAGGCGATCATGAAAACTATTTATTCAGATCTTTGGCTTGCACATCGACCGTCTTTTCTGCGGCATTGGCAGCCTGTTGGGGAATTTGTTCAGCTTTAGCTTCCTCGCTGGTTTTCATGCCATCTTTAAAGCCTTTCACCGCGCCACCTAAATCGGTACCAATATTGCGTAATTTTTTGGTACCAAAAACTAGCATCACAATAACCAACACAATTAACCAGTGCCAAATACTAAATGAACCCATTTCTTTCTCCTTAAATCAATCAGCTTGCTTACTTTTTCCAGGGCCGCTCACCGCCCATCACATGCAAATGTAAGTGATAGACTTCTTGCCCGCCATCTGCGCCATTATTGACCATTAAACGAAAGCCGCCATCTTCACCCGGTCGACAACCTTGTTCTTGAGCAAGACGAGGGGCTAATGCCATCATTCTACCTAGCAAAGGGGCGTCAATGTGCGTTGCCGACGCTAGCATCGGTAAATGCTTTTTAGGAATCATTAGAAAATGAACTGGGGCTGCCGGCTTAATATCGTGAAAAGCGAAAATTTCATCATCCTCATAGATTTTCCGCGCCGGAATTACCCCGGCAATAATTTTGCAAAATAAACAATCAGGATCATGGCTTAAAACGCTCATACGGGTTTTCGACCGGCTTTTTCAGCTATGCCTGAAACCCCTTCACGACGCGTAAGCTCGGCTAACACGTCTTCTGGGCGGAGATTAAATTGCGCTAGGGCAACTAGGCAATGGAACCATAAATCGGCCATTTCCCCAACCAAAAGCGCTTGCTTTGCGGGGCTTAAATTGGCCTGTCGAGAATCTTTTGCCGCCATTACAGTTTCGGTGGCCTCTTCGCCAATTTTTTTCAGAATGGCATCGTCGCCCTTGCTGAATAGGGCGGCGATATACGATGTACTTGGGTCTGCGGTACCATTTTGTAAAGCGACACGACGCTGTTCTACAACATCAGCCAAATGGGCTAAGACAGCATCTAGATTTGCATCGGCCGACATTTTTTTATTTACCTGAGTCATTGGCTAATTTTATGCCGTCATTAAGCCAGCTTGCGCTAGCAGCATCCCAGACCTGGAAAAAACAACTGTGCGCCCCGGTATGGCACGCAATCCGGTCTTTTTGGATGACCTGCAACAAGAGGGTGTCACCATCACAATCAAGGCCAATAGCCTCAATGGTTTGGGTGTGCCCTGACTCTGCACCCTTGTGCCACAGCTGATTGCGTGAGCGCGACCAGTAGACCGCCTGCCCCAAACGCAGGCTAGCTAATAAAGCCTCACGATTCATCCAAGCCATCATTAAGACATCGCCTGAGCCAACTTCTTGAGCAATAACGGGTACCAGGCCTTGCTGATTCCATTGAATTTGCTCCAGCCAAGGGCCGCTTTGCAAAGTAGGTGTGGGTATAAATGAAGTCATAAATGGTATTTTGACTTATTTCCTTATTGCCTTACGGCAATGCCCTGACTGGCCATAAATTCTTTTGCTTGTTTAACGGTGAAATCACCGTAATGAAAAATACTTGCAGCGAGCACAGCATCAGCATGTCCCTTGGTAATGCCATCAACTAAGTGCTGTAAATTACCTACCCCGCCAGATGCAATTACCGGGATAGGTACTGCCTGACAAACTGCCGCCGTTAATGCCAAATCGAACCCGTCTTGGGTGCCATCCCGATTCATGCTGGTGAGCAAAATTTCACCAGCTCCGCGTTGACTTACTTCAGCAGCCCAAGCCAAGACGTCGATTCCGGTTGCATTACGGCCGCCATGGGTAAATACTTCCCAAAAACCAGGTGCTGTTTGTTTGGCATCAATTGCTACCACGATACATTGTGAACCGTAATAGGCAGCAGCTTCGGAAACCAAATCAGGATTATGTACCGCTGATGAATTCATGCTGACTTTATCAGCGCCTGCATTCAACAAGCGGCGCACGTCTTGCACAGTACGAACGCCACCACCAACGGTAAGGGGTATAAATACCTTAGCTGCTACGGCTTCAATAATAGGTAATAACAAATCACGACCATCTGAAGTGGCCGTGATATCCAAAAAAGTTAATTCATCGGCACCTTGATCGTTATAGCGCTGGGCAATTTCAAGTGGATCACCAGCATCACGCAAACCAATAAAATTCACACCCTTCACTACCCGCCCTGCTGTAACATCTAAGCAAGGAATGATGCGCTTAGTTAACATCAATAGCCATGATCATGGTTGGGCATGCCGCAATTTTTCTGACAACTGGTCGGCATATTGCTGCGCTACTGTTAAATCTAAATCGCCCGCATAAATTGAACGTCCTGCAATCACGCCCATCACGCCTTCGTTTTCAATCGCACACAAGGCATCGATATCGGCGTTACTAGATAATCCCCCACTAGCGATGACGGGAATTCGCACAGCTTGCGCCAATTTTAAAGTCGCTTCGAGATTAATCCCTTGCAACATGCCGTCGCGACCAATATCGGTATAAATAATGGCTTCAACTCCATAGTCTTCAAATTTCTTACCCAAATCTATTACCTCATGCCCAGTAAGCTTGCTCCACCCGTCGGTGGCAACTTTACCGTCGCGCGCATCGATACCAACCATAATATGACCACTAAATGCAGTGCACGCATCTTGTAAAAAACCGGGATTTTTTACTGCTGCTGTGCCAATAATGATGGTTTGAATGCCATCATCTAAGAGGCGCTCAATGGTTTCTAAATCGCGAATACCACCACCGAGTTGAACGGGTATTTCATCGCCTACTGCTTTTAAAATCGCTTTAATCGCTAATTCATTTTTAGGTTTGCCCGCAAAAGCGCCATTTAAGTCAACTAAATGTAAACGCCGTGCGCCTTTGGCAAGCCAATGTTTTGCCATCGCAGCTGGGTCTTCAGAGAAAACCGTGGCACGCTCCATGTCGCCTTGTTCTAAACGTACACAGTGCCCATCTTTGATATCAATTGCAGGTATTAGCAGCATAATAAAATCGATATAGGTAGTTAATCTAAGGTTGCCAAGCGACAAAATTACGATACAGCATTAAACCGTATTCTGCACTTTTTTCCGGATGAAATTGGGTCGCAAAAATATTATCACGCGCCACGGCAGAAGCAAACCATGTGCCGTATTCGGTTGAACCCACGGTGTCTTCTGGGTTGGTTGGCACAGCATAATAGCTATGCACAAAATAAAAATTACTAAGGTCGGGTATACCAGTCCAAAGAAAGTGAGGCTTATCTTGCCGCACTTGATTCCAGCCCATATGGGGGACTTTAAATTCTGCGCCATCGGCCTGCAAGCGACCAGCCAAAGCAAAACGCTCGACCTTGCCAGAAATTAATCCTAAGCACGGCGTCGCTGTTGCTCTAGAGGATTCAGCGCTACTGTCAAAGAGCATTTGTTCGCCCACACAAATGCCTAATAGGGGTTTAGTTTTTGCGGCAGCTAATACAGTCTCAAGCAAGCCAGAGGTATGTAAATGCTTCATGCAGTCGGGCATGGCTCCTTGTCCAGGCAGAACTACCCGTTGAGCTTGCTGAATTTCGGCAGCAGTGCGCGCGATTAAAATCTCGGTATTGGGTGCCACTTGCTTAAGCGCCTGATAAACCGAGCGCAAGTTTCCCATGCCGTAATCAACGATGGCAATATGGTGTGCCAAAGCGGCCTTCAGTTTTTGGTTTTAAAGGGTGCATCTTGCTATTCTCAACTGGTTTGAAAATAATTACAGACTTCCCTTGGTGGATGGAACAAGACTGGGAGCGCGCGGATCAATCGCTAAAGCCATGCGCAAAGCACGCCCAAAAGCCTTAAAAACTGTTTCGATTTGATGATGTGCATTCACGCCGCGTAAATTATCAATATGTAAAGTAACCCCCGCATGATTCACAAAACCACGGAAAAACTCAATACTTAAATCGACATCAAAATCGCCCACGCGCGCGCGGGTAAAGGGCACATTAAACTCGAGGCCCGGGCGTCCAGAAAAATCGATCACCACTCTTGATAGCGTCTCATCCAAAGGCACATAAGCATAGCCATAACGGGTAATGCCCGTTTTATCGCCGACCGCTTTGGCAATTGCCTGTCCCAAAGCAATGCCGACATCTTCGACCGTATGGTGATCGTCAATATGGGTATCTCCATTGGCGCTGACCTTTAAATCAATCATGCCATGGCGCGCAATTTGGTCGAGCATGTGATCAAGAAAGGGCACACCAGAGGCTAATTCAGCCTGTCCAGTACCATCCAGATTGAGCGCAATGTGGATTTTTGTTTCTGAGGTGTTGCGTGTAACGTCGGCTTGCCGCATGCTTCAGTGCGCCGAAAGGCGAAGTATTGATTGAAGACTCATAATATCATTCTCACTTGCCCAGCACTATCCCTTCACACTGCACCCCCTAACACCACCCTAAACCCATGAGTCGCTTTTGGAGCCCTGTCGTACACACCCTTACCCCCTATGTGCCTGGTGAGCAGCCTCAATTGAAGCGGCTGCTGAAGCTCAATACCAATGAAAGCCCATACGGACCTTCGCCCATGGTGCTCGCAGCCATTGCTGAGCAAAATACGCCTGATTTGCGGCTGTATCCCGATCCTCATGGTTGCGAACTAAAGCAAATCATTGCCGAGCAATTCGGCCTAGCGACTGAACAAATTTTTCTAGGAAATGGCTCTGATGAGGTCTTGGCGCATGTTTTTTTAGGTCTTTTGAAGCACGAGCAAGCTGTTTTATTTCCGGATATTACGTATAGTTTTTACCCGGTGTACTGCAAGCTATTTGGCATTCAGGCGCAAACTATTCCCTTAGGAAGTAATTTTGAAATTTGCCTAGAGGACTATGCCAAGCCGAATGGCGGGATTATTTTTCCTAACCCCAATGCGCCTACCGGGCGCGCTTTAGCAAGCAAAGCCATAGCTGGCCTAATTCAAACTAATCCCAATTCAGTCATCGTGATTGATGAGGCCTATGTCGATTACGGTACGGAATCTTGCGTGCCACTATTGCAAGGGGCCGGCTGCCCAGAAAATGTATTAGTGATTCAGACGCTCTCAAAATCCCGAGCCTTGGCAGGTTTACGGGTGGGTTTTGCCATGGGTCATCCCCGCCTCATTGAGGCCTTAGAACGGGTGAAAAATAGTTTTAATTCCTATCCCTTGGGACGTTTAGCGCAAGCTGGCGCACGCGCAGCTATTGCAGATCAACAGTACTTAGAAGCCATGTCCGCTAAAGTGATTGCTACCCGCCAGGAATTAATTGCCGCTCTTGATCGACTAGGTTTTAATACCATTCCCTCGACTGCCAATTTTGTTTTTACCCGCCACCCCAAACATACTGGCCTTGAGTTATATCAAACTCTCAGGGCCAGAGGGATCGTCGTGCGGCACTTTAATTTACCGCGCATCGCAGATTTTTTACGCATTACGATTGGCACAGATGAGCAAAACGCTGAACTCATTCAAGTATTGCAAGAAATTGTTTAGTATTTATTCAGCGCTAAGCGCCAGGTTTTTTGAGACGCATTTCTGCGGCGCGAGCATGGGCTTGCAAACCTTCACCATGGGCGATGGCACTAGCGATTTGACCTAAGGTTTGCGCACCGGCTTCGCTTACTTCAATCATGCTTGACCGCTTAATGAAATCGTACACACCTAATGGCGAAGAAAAGCGTGCCGTACGGGCGGTTGGTAATACATGGTTTGGTCCGGCACAATAATCGCCCAACGATTCACTGGTGTAGTTACCCATAAAGATGGCGCCGGCGTGGCGAATCAACTCTGCCCATTGCCGCGCATTTTGTGCACAAATTTCTAAATGCTCAGGTGCTATGGTGTTGGCAATTTCACAAGCCTGCTGCATATCATCTACCTGGATGAACAATGCCCGCTTCGATAAAGAAGCGCGAATGACTTCTTGGCGTGGCATTTCCGGCAAGAGTTTTTGCATACTCGCATCGACTTGATTGATAAAATTGACATCAGGACAAACTAGGATTGATTGGGCCAGCTCATCATGTTCTGCTTGTGAAAATAAATCCATTGCCACCCAATCGGGATTACTAGTGCCATCACAAATAATTAAAATTTCTGATGGTCCTGCAATCATATCGATCCCAACCTGACCAAACACCCTGCGCTTAGCGGCAGCAACATAGGCATTGCCAGGTCCGACGATTTTATCGACCGCAGGAATCGTGGCTGTACCATAAGCTAAAGCAGCAATTGCTTGAGCACCACCTATAGTAAACACCCGATCAACTCCAGCTAAGCACGCTGCTGCTAAGACTAAATTATTGCGAACGCCAGCGGGAGTTGGCACCACCATAATGACTTCAGCTACCCCAGCCACTTTGGCTGGAATAGCATTCATTAATACGGATGAGGGATAGGCCGCTTTTCCCCCTGGCACATAAATACCTACTCGATCCAGCGGAGTCACTTTTTGTCCCAGCCGCGTACCATCGGCTTCGGTGTAATCCCAAGTTTGACAACCAGCATGCAAGCGTTGCTGATCATGGTAGCTACGAATACGCTTGGCTGCACTATTCAGAGCCTGAGACTGGTCTGCGGGCAATTGCAGGTAAGCCTTTTCAAGTTCGCTAGGCAGAATTTCTAAAGCGCGGGCGGTTTGCACCTGCAAGCGATCAAATTGACTGGTGTACTTAAGTAAAGCCTGATCGCCATGAGTTTGAATTGCTAGAATAATTTCCGCTACCTTAAGATCAATTGCGACATCTTCCGCAAGCGGAATAGATAGGCTAGCTAATAGGGTTTGCTGAAAATTAGCCGCACCGCTTTCAAGCCGCTGAATTTTCACACTTGCGCTCATGGCTGCAATTGGTCTAGAAGAGGCTGTATTTGGCTACGCTTACGTTTGTAAGCAGCCTGATTAACAATCAAGCGCGCGCTAATATCAGCAATGCGCTCAACCTCAACCAAGCCATTGGCTTTTAAAGTATTGCCCGTTGAAACCAAGTCGACGATCGCGTCAGCCAAACCAACTAAAGGCGCTAACTCCATCGAGCCATATAACTGAATGGTGTCAACATGAACGCCTTTGTTGGCAAAGTGATCGCGCGCGCAATTTACATATTTAGTGGCCACACGTAAACGCGAGCCCTGCTGAACTGCTGCAGCGTAATCAAAGCCAGCGCGGACAGCAACGGACATACGACATTGCGCAATACCTAAATCAAGTGGCACATATAAACCTTCGCTGCCTTTTTCAAGCAAGCTATCTAAGCCAGCGACGCCAAAGTCAGCACCGCCAAATTGCACATAGGTCGGTACGTCGGCAGCCCGCACAATAATTAGGCGAACATCGGCATGCGAAGTCTCAAGAATGAGCTTACGTGATTTTTCAGGATCCTCTAAGGGCCGAATTCCAACCCGACTGAGGATTGCCATTGATTCTTCGAAGATACGCCCCTTCGAAAGGGCTAGAGTTAACTTCATCAGGCAATTATTTCATGCGCTGGATGTTCGCGCCTAATTGTGTCAATTTTTGCTCCATACGATCATATCCCCGATCGAGATGGTAAATACGCTCAACTTGGGTTTCGCCTTGCGCTGCCAAGCCAGCTATGACTAAACTGGCTGAGGCCCGCAGATCGGTAGCCATGACAATAGCGCCTGAGAGGCTTTCAACCCCTTGGGCCATGGCAGTATTGCCATCAATCGCAATCTCGGCGCCCAGGCGATTGAGTTCCTGCACATGCATAAAGCGGTTTTCAAAAATGGTTTCGGTCATGGTGGCGCTGCCACTGGCTAGGGCATTTAAGACCATAAACTGCGCCTGCATATCGGTCGGGAAAGCAGGGTATTCGGAGGTTGCAAAACTCACTGCCTGAGGGCGACCAGCCATACTTGCCTTAATCCAATCGGGGCCGATTGCCATTTTTAAGCCCGCCTCTCTCAGCTTCGCTAGCAAGGCCTCTAAATTATCAGGGCGGCAGTGCTTCACCAAAATCTCCCCCCCTGTGGCGGCTACAGCACATAAAAATGTACCGGCTTCAATGCGGTCCGGAATAATGGTGTGTTGCGCGCCATGCAGTCGTTCGACTCCCTCGATCACTAAACGCTCGGTGCCCAAACCTGAAATCTGGGCTCCCATCTTCACGAGTAATTCAGCCAAATCACCAACCTCGGGTTCGCGTGCTGCATTTTCTAAAATGGTGGTGCCCTGAGCCAAACAAGCCGCCATTAATAAATTTTCAGTGCCAGTAACCGTAATCATGTCGGTCAAAATTGTGGCTCCCAAAAGGCGTTCGGCTTGCGCCTGAATATATCCGCCTTTAATTTTGATGCTCGCACCCATGGCCTTTAAACCTTTAATGTGCTGATCAACCGGTCGCGCGCCAATTGCGCAACCGCCGGGCAAAGATACCTTGGCACTATGCATTCTGGCTAACAAGGGCCCTAAAACCAAAATAGAGGCCCGCATGGTTTTGACCATCTCATAAGTTGCCTCGGGGCGCGGAATATGGGCTGCCTGTAAGATTATTCGACTGCGTTTAGTGGGCTCAGGGAAGCTAACTGTCACCCCCATTTGTTGCAAAATTTTGAGCATAGTACGCACATCTTGCAGGTCGGGTACATTCTCTAGCTCGATCGGTTCAGCGCTTAAGAGGCTGGCACATAAAATCGGTAAGGCAGCGTTTTTTGCGCCCGCAATTAAAACCTCCCCATGTAAAGGGGTGCCACCAATCATGCGCAACTTATCCATAGCGGCAGCGCTGATTAGGCCGGAGGATTTTCAAGGTATTCAGTCGGCGTAAATGCCTTAATAGAAAGTGCATGTACCTCGGCCTTCATGCGCTCACCCATCGCTGCATAAACCAGCTGATGACGCTGAACTAAGCGCTTACCTTCAAAATCAGGGCTCACAATCGTGGCATAAAAATGTTGGCCATCGCCCTCAACCATTAAATGAGTACAAGTAATACTCTGTTTAATGTATGACTCAATTTGTTCTGGTGTAGGCAACATGTTTATTCCAATTTGATTTTTAATAACGTAATTTGAAGCCCGTTTGTAATAAACGTACGGCAATGACTGAAACTGCGATAAAAAACCCGCCCACGATCATGAGGCTAGTCCATGGTGAAATATCAGACACGCCAAAAAAGCCATAGCGAAAACCATCAATCATATAAAAGAATGGATTGAAATGCGAAATCATTTGCCAAACTGGTGGCAAGCTATGAATCGAATAAAAAACCCCAGATAACATTGTCGCCGGCATGATTAAAAAATTCTGAAAGGCTGCTAACTGATCATATTTGTCGGCCCAAATGCCAGCAATTAATCCCATGCCACCTAATATCGCTGCGCTTAATAATGCAAAGACCACGATCCAGAGTGGATATTCAAAACTCGGTGGCACAAACCAGATGGTGATCAATAAAACTCCTGATGCTACTGCGATACCGCGCACGATTGCGGCCAGCACATATGCGGCATAAAACTCAAATGAGCTTAATGGCGCTAAGAGCACAAAAATTAAATTGCCCATTATTTTCGACTGAATGAGTGATGATGATGTATTAGCAAAAGCATTTTGTAATAAGCTCATCATCACTAAACCGGGCACTAAAAACGCAATGTAGCTAATGCGCTCATAGACCAGTACTTTGCCTTGTAAGACTTGTCCAAAAATCAACAAATACAGAATGGCCGTTAATACTGGAGCAGCCACAGTTTGAAAGCTGACTTTATAAAAGCGGAGTACCTCTTTATACAAGAGCGTAGGAAAGCCGCTAGCGTATGTAATTGGCATCGACTTCATGCTAAATCACGCGCCATGATATTGACAAAAACATCTTCTAGGTCTACGTCTGCACTGCCACTTTTAGCTGTAACCCCATAGCGGTTCAGTAAGTTTGCGGTGGTATCTAAGGCCACAATTTGCCCCTGCTTGAGCATCGCAATGCGTTGACATAAGGCTTCAGCTTCTTCCAAATAATGGGTAGTTAAGACAATAGTGTGCCCATCTTGATTAAGGCGGCTAACAAATTGCCATAAGGACTGACGCAACTCGACATCAACCCCAGCAGTAGGTTCATCTAACACGATAACAGGGGGGCGATGTACCAAGGCTTGTGCTACTAATACGCGGCGTTTCATGCCGCCCGACAGCGTCCGCATATTACTATTCGCTTTGCTGGTAAGGTCAAGATTGGCCATGATTTCATCAATCCAATCCTCATTATTACGTAGTCCAAAATAGCCTGATTGAAAACGTAAGGCCTCACGCACTGTAAAAAAGGGGTCGAAGACTAGCTCTTGAGGTACTACCCCCAGGAGTCTGCGCGCTAAACGGAAATCAGTTTGGATATTAGTATTCATCACCTCAACCAAGCCCGTGTCAGCCCTACATAAACCTGCCAAAATTGAAATTAAGGTCGTTTTACCTGCGCCATTCGGGCCAAGTAGGCCAAAAAATTCGCCCTGCTCTATTTCAAGCGAGATATCATTTAAAGCACGTAATTCGCCATAGCTTTTAGAAACATGGTCAACCCGAATCGCTAGCGTCATGCGGGCAAGCCCAACAACTCTGCCACGCCATAAACGCGAGCTAAGACCGCTAACTTAGGTGGCGCATTGAGGATTAAAAAATAACCCTGATCTGCTAAGCGTTTTTTTCGCCAATTTAATAAAATTGCCAACAAGGACGAATCGAATTGATTCAGGTTGACACAATCAATTTCATTTACATGTGCCCAATTGGCTAAGCCATCAGCCTCAATCTGACTAGCATTTTTTAAGGTTACAGTGGCAGGCAAAAAATAGGGCATGAACGGAAATTGGCTAGTAAAAAATTAACTCGGCTTACCAGCGGCTAGTGCTTTATTACGCTCTTGCAAAAACTTAATCAGTCCATCGATACCATTTTGGCTAATTTGATTTGTAAATTGATTACGGTATGCCTCAATGAGCCAAACACCCATAATATTCATGTCATAGACTTTCCAGCCATTCGCAGTTTTTTCTAAGCGGTAATCTAAGGGCACCGGATCGCCACGCCCCAGCACCACCGTTTTAACAGTAACCTCTTTATCGTCTGCAGCTGCCCGCAAAGGCTTGAACTGGATTGTTTGCTCGCGTAATTGACTAATCGCGCCAGAATACGTACGCATTAATAATGTTTTGAACTCCTGAATGAGTTGAGTTTGCTGTTCGGGAGTTGCTTTTTTCCAATTCGCGCCCATAGCCATTTCAGTTGTCCGACGCATATCAGCATTGGGCACAATTTTCTTTTCAACTAATTCAACAATGCGGGGAATATTACCTTTTTGAATTTCGGGGTCGGCCTTCACGGCTGCCATTACCTCGCTTACCACCGCTTTAATCATGCCGTCAGGCGTTGACATATCGGGCGGAGTAACTGGGGCGGGACTAGTTACACCCTGCGCCAAGGCTACCGCACTCAACAAACAAAGTCCCCAAGCTATTACTTTCAACATGTTTACACTTTCTAGCAATAATGGATCTCAACAATCGAGTGCTAATTTTAGCCTTACTAGCCTAAAATTACTCGTATGGATTTTCATAAGGCGGCATTAATGGCTCTTCATCTGTAGTACGTCCGTCATTAATTTGATATGCGCGCCGCTGAATATAAGAATCTCTTAAAAAGGTGTACTTATCGATTGCCGCACCATCTAGCAAATCTCCGGCTTCGTAATACGTATTACGTGCATTAATTACTCGCAACGCAGTAATTGAGTTGCGTAAACCAATATCTTTTACGTATGTAAATAAATAGTCGGATTCGAGATCGGCAACCGTGCCAAAAGTATCGCGTACCGAACTTGGACCAAAGAAGGGTAACACGACATAGGGCCCAGCAGGCACACCCCAAACCCCAAAGGTTTGACCCCAATCTTCTTTGTGTTTATCCAGGCCTGCGGGGGTAGCAACATCGAGCAAGCCCCCAAGACCAAAAATGGTATTGACCATTACGCGCATGAAATCATTAAATGCTAAAGCGGGCTTACCTTGTAATAAATTATTTAAGGCAGTATAAATATCGTTATAGTTTCCAAAAACATTATAAATACCAGTACGTACTATTTCAGGCAAAATAAAACGATACGCCGCCGTAATTGGTTTGAGTAAATATTCGTCGAGCACCTCATTAAAAGCAAATACAGCTCGATTCATGGGTTCCCAAGGATCGGCCTCAGAGGGTTGAGTGCCAGCAGGAATGCTAGCGCAAGCGAATAACAGCGTCGACACGAGCGTCACTAAAGCACGCCGTAAAACTATTTTCACTTACTTGCGCCTGTAGTGCTGCCTTTATCTTGTCCGCTATCGGCAGCTTTGTTATATAAAAATTGACTAATCAAACTTTCAAGCACGATGGCTGATTGAGTCTGGGTAATCTTGCTACCTTGCGCCAACATCTGGTCAGCGCCACCGGCCTCAAGACCGATATATTGCTCGCCCAACAAACCCGAAGTCAAAATTTTGGCCGAGGAATCTTGCGGAAATTTATAATTTGTATCTAGGGTTAAAAGTACAGTAGCTTGATATGTACTGTCATCAAAAGAAATACTGCCCACCCGACCCACGACTACCCCGGCACTTTTTACTGGCGCACGTGGTTTTAGCCCACCAATATTGTCAAAGCGCGCCGTTACAGTGTAAGTAGGTTGAAATGAAATCGCATTCATATTCCCCACTTTTAGCGCTAAAAATAAAGCAGCCAATAGGCCAATAGCGACAAATAACCCAACCCAAATATCAATTGCTCTTTTTCTCATAAGAATCTCAGTTTATTCCCTCAATATTTCAATTCGAAAACATCAATGCGGTTAGCAAAAAATCAAGCGCTAGGACGGTCAAGGAAGATAGCACCACTGTGCGAGTCGTGGCGCGCGAAACGCCCTCTGGAGTTGGCTTAGCCTCGTACCCTTGATACAAGGCAATAAAGGTGACAGCCACTCCAAAGACAAGGCTTTTAATAAAACCATTACCAATATCGCTAAATAAATCGACGCCACCTTGCATCTGTGCCCAAAATGCACCGGTATCTACCCCAATTAACGGTACTCCAACTAAATAGCCGCCAAAAATACCGACAGCAGTAAATATGGTCGCCAAAATCGGCATTGCAATCATTCCGGCCCATAAGCGAGGTGCCATCACGCGCCGCAAAGGATCAACCGCCATCATTTCCATCGCCGTTAATTGTTCGCCTGCTTTCATGAGACCAATTTCAGCCGTTAATGAAGTGCCTGCACGCCCAGCAAAAAGCAGGGCCGTAATGACTGGGCCAAGCTCGCGCGTTAAAGATAAAGCCACCAATAGGCCCAGTGCTTGCTCTGAGCCATACCGGTTTAAGGTGTAATAACCTTGCAAGCCCAATACAAAACCCACAAATAAACCCGAGACTGCAATGATGACAAATGAATGGTTACCAAGAAAAAGAATTTGATCTAAAACTAAGCTGGGCCTACGCAACAGCGAGCCAGAACGTAACAAAATGGCCAAAAACATGCGCGTAGCGTAACCAAGGTCGGTAACATTTCTACGTATAAAAAACCCCAGGTCAGCAAAAAAATCGAGGGTTTTGTGAAGCGCTAAATTCGCCATTACACCCTCATCTCAAAATCATCTTGCAAACTCAGTCCAGGATAATGAAATGGCACTGGGCCATCGGGTGAAGCGTCCAAAAATTGGCGTACAAAGGGATCAAGCGAATGACTTAACTCTGCTGGCGTGCCTTCAGCGCCAATTTTGCCATTGGCAATGAAATACACATAGTCTGCAATTGCAAAAGTTTCTTCGACATCATGAGTTACTAAGAGGCTAGTGGAACCAAGTGCATCATTTAAATTACGAATTAAGCGTGCCGTAATCCCCAATGAAATTGGGTCTAGTCCGGCAAATGGTTCGTCATACATAATTAGTGGTGGATCTAGTGCGATGGCACGCGCTAAGGCAACCCGCCTTGCCATGCCGCCCGAAATTTGCGCCGGCATTAAATCACGAGCTCCACGTAAGCCCACAGCATTTAATTTCATCAGCACCAAGGTCTGCAGTAATGCTTCATTTAAGTCAGTGTGTTCACGCAAAGGAAAGGCCACATTTTCAAAAACACTGAGATCGGTAAAAAGTGCGCCGAATTGAAAAAGCATCCCCATCCGTCTGCGGGCGTGCATCAATTGCGCTGTGCTTAGCTTGCCGATATCTTGGCCTTCAAATATAACTTGGCCACGCTGCGCGGTATATTGACCACCAATTAAACGTAAGATGGTCGTCTTACCGCAACCTGAGCCGCCCATTACCGCAACGACTTGGCCACGCTTAAATTCCATATTTAAACCAGACAAAATTTGCCGCTCGCCTAGATTGTAGGAAAAATCAACGCCCCGAATGGCGACCACCACTTCTCCTGCAAAGCTTGAAGCTAAGGGTTGAGAGAGTGAGGGGGATAAACCTTTATGCATGCTGGCATTATCGAGGCAAAACGGAAGAGCCCATTAGAAACTCATCCACCGCACGCGCGCATTGGCGTCCTTCACGAATCGCCCAAACCACTAAAGATTGTCCGCGGCGCATATCGCCGGCAGCAAACACTTGTGGAATGTTCGTGTGATAGGCCTTTTGCCCATCTACAGTAGCTTTAGCGTTACCGCGTGCATCTTGCTCAACCCCAAATGCAGCCAGAATTTGCTGGGCGGGCGAAACAAAGCCCATTGCCAAAAGAACTAAATCGGCTTTGATTTCAAACTCTGAGTTGGGCATTTCGGCCATCTTGCCATCTTGCCACTCTAAGCGCACGCCAATTAATTTTTCTACTTTACCGTTTTTACCTTCAAAGCGTTTGGTTGCTACCGACCAATCACGCTCACAGCCTTCTTCATGTGAAGATGAGGTGCGTAATTTGGTCGGCCAATAGGGCCAAACTAAGGGGGTATTTTCGCGCTCAGGTGGTTGGGGCAAAAGTTCGAATTGGGTCACGTTTTTAGCCCCGTGTCGATTCGATGTGCCCACACAATCCGAACCCGTATCGCCGCCGCCAATCACCACAATATGCTTATCCGTAGCCCGAATTTCATTCGTACTATCACCAGCAACTTCTTTATTTTGCGGAATTAAAAATTCGAGCGCGTAATGAATGCCACTTAATTCTCTGCCTGGTACCGGCAAATCGCGCGGCTGCTCGGCGCCCCCCGAAATAATGACCGCATCAAATGTAGCAAGTAATTCTGCTGGATCTATAGTCTTGCTTGAGTAATTTTTAATTTTCTCGTGCAGAGCCTCTTTACCAACAAAAACGCTAGTTTTAAATACGACGCCCTCGGCTTGCATTTGTTCGACACGCCGATCAATGAGCCATTTTTCCATTTTAAAATCTGGAATGCCGTAACGTAATAAGCCGCCTACCCGATCATTTTTTTCATAGACGGTAACCTCATGGCCAACCCGAGCAAGTTGTTGCGCTGCCGCCATCCCTGCTGGGCCAGAACCAACAATTGCAATGCGCTTACCTGTTTTGTGTTTAGCTGGCTGTGGCTTAACCCAACCATTTTCCCAGCCTTTATCAATAATGGCGTGTTCAATAGACTTAATGCCAACCGGCGCGCGATTGATTGTTAGGGTGCACGCAGCCTCGCACGGCGCTGGACAAATACGTCCAGTAAACTCAGGAAAATTATTGGTTGAGTGCAAAACATCAAGCGCATTTTGCCAATCACCACGAAAAACTAAATCGTTAAAATCGGGGATGATATTGTTTACGGGGCAGCCGTTATTGCAAAAGGGAATGCCACAATCCATGCAGCGCGCGCCTTGCACTTGCGCCTCTGCGTCCTCTAAAGCCAGCACAAACTCTTTGTAATGATGAATGCGTTGCGTTGGTGCCTCGTAGGTCTCATTGACCCGCTCGAATTCCATAAAACCCGTAACCTTACCCATAACCCCTGTGTTCCTTTTCTTTACACTTACTTAAGCAGTAATTAATTTGTCTTGATTTTCTGACTTCAGCCAGAGCTCACCTAAAGCACGCTTATATTCGGTGGGCAACACTTTAATAAAGCGGTTACGCGCTTGCTCCCAGTCGGCCAAAATGGCTTTGGCACGCTCAGAACCCGTGTGGCGGAAATGCTGCTCAACCAAGCCTTTTAAAATCACCTCATCGCTTACGCGCTCGCCACCATCTTTCACATCGCTTGGCGCATGCCACTCTGACTGCGGCATTTGCGCAATTTGCTCTGCGCTGGTTAACACTTTCTCTAAGGTGACCATGCTGGTATTGCAACGCTTCTCAAATAAGCCATCTTCATCATAGACATAAGCTATACCGCCGCTCATGCCAGCAGCAAAGTTACGCCCCGTTTGACCCAGGACCACCACCGTCCCGCCAGTCATATACTCACAGCCGTGATCGCCTGTGCCTTCAACTACTGCTGTAGCCCCTGAATTACGCACTGCAAAACGTTCACCTGCTACGCCATTAAAAAATGCTTCGCCACTAATGGCGCCATATAAAACGGTATTGCCCACGATAATATTTTTTGCAGAATCGCCACGGAATTCATGGGGAGTACGTACAATAACGCAACCTCCCGACAAACCTTTGCCAACATAGTCATTGCCATCGCCAACTAAATCTAGCGTAATTCCGTGCGCCAAAAATGCGCCAAAACTTTGGCCCGCTGTGCCGTTCAACTGAATATGGATCGTATCCTTGGGCAAACCTTCATGCCCATGGTGTTGTGCTACTTCACCCGAAAGCATCGCACCCACAGTGCGATTGACGTTACGCACTGGCACGATAAAGGAAACCTTTTCACCACGCTCAAGAGCAGGCTCGCTTTTTTCAATCAAAATATGGTCAAGTGCGCTACCCAAATTATGATCTTGCTTTAATACTTGATATCGCGGTACATCAGCAGGGACCCGCGGAGCAGCAAATATTTTGCTGAAATCTAAACCACGGGTTTTCCAGTTCTCCACACCCTTACGCGTATCGAGCAAATCTACTCGCCCAATCAGATCATCAAATTTGCGAATACCAAGTTGGGCCATTAATTCACGTGCTTCTTCCGCAATATAAAAGAAGAAGTTCACCACATGCTCGGGCTTACCTGCAAACCGTTTACGCAATTCAGGGTCTTGGGTAGCGACGCCAACGGGACAGGTATTTAAATGACACTTGCGCATCATGATGCAGCCCTCAACAACTAAGGGCGCCGTTGCAAAACCAAATTCATCCGCGCCTAACAATGCGCCAATCACGACATCCCGACCCGTTTTCATTTGACCATCAGCCTGCACGCGTATTCGGCTGCGCAAACGATTCAATACTAAAGTTTGCTGGGTTTCAGCCAAACCCAATTCCCACGGTGAGCCGGCGTGCTTAATAGATGACAATGGCGAAGCCCCTGTGCCACCATCATGACCGGCAATGACCACATGATCGGCTTTCGCTTTAGCGACACCAGCAGCAACCGTACCAACACCCACTTCAGAAACTAATTTGACTGATACATCAGCGGCAGAATTCACATTTTTTAAATCATGTATTAGCTGGGCGAGATCTTCAATCGAATAAATATCATGGTGTGGTGGCGGTGAAATTAAGCCTACACCAGGCACGGAAAAGCGCAAGTTGCCAATGTAATCCGATACCTTACTACCTGGCAATTGGCCCCCCTCACCAGGCTTTGCGCCTTGAGCCATCTTAATTTGCATTTGATCTGCACTACGCAAATATTGGGCGGTTACACCAAAACGACCTGAAGCGACTTGTTTAATTTTAGAGCGCAATGAATCACCCTCTTGCAGTGGAATGTTGGCCTCCACCACATCACTGCCAAGAATACTGGCGAGGGTTTCGCCTTTTTTAATTGGAATACCCTTTAGTTCATTAATATAGCGATTGGGGTCTTCTCCACCTTCACCCGTATTTGATTTTCCACCAATCCGATTCATGGCAATTGCTAAGGTGGCATGAGCCTCGGTCGAAATCGAGCCCAATGACATTGCGCCCGTTGCAAAGCGTTTAACAATTTCTTTAGCAGGCTCTACCTCATCGAGTGAGATAGCCTTGGCTGGATCAATTTTAAATTCAAATAAGCCCCGCAAAGTCATTTGCCGCTTACTTTGATCATTAATGATGTTGGCGTACTCTTTATAGGTTTGATAGCCTTTTTCTGGCCCAATGCGGGTTGCGTGCTGCAGCTTGGCAATCGTATCAGGCGTCCACATGTGGTTTTCACCGCGAATCCGATAAGCATATTCTCCGCCAGCTTCGAGCATATTAGTTAAGACTGGGTCATCACCAAATGCAGCTTGGTGCATCTGTAAAGCCTCTTCGGCTACCTCAAATACCCCGATGCCACCGACATTAGATGAGGTGCCCTTGAAATATTGGTTGATTACCTCTTGATTTAAACCAATGGCCTCAAAAATTTGTGAGCCGGTGTACGACATATAGGTTGAGATGCCCATTTTGGACATCACTTTTTGTAATCCCTTGCCAACTGCCTTTACAAAATTCTTGATCGCCTTTTCGGCCGATAAGTCTCCAGGAAGACCCTGAGCCATTTGCGCTAAAGTTTCCATTGCAAGATAAGGGTGGATTGCTTCAGCGCCATAACCCGCTAATAAAGCAAAGTGATGGGTTTCGCGTGCACTGCCCGTTTCAACGACCAAGCCAACACTAGTGCGCAAACCTTTTTCAACTAAATGCTGATGAATGGCTGACGTTGCTAACAATGCAGGTATGGCCACATGATGTTGATCTACCTGACGATCGCTAACAATTAAGATGGTATAGCCTGAACGCACAGCATCAGCCGCCTCGGCACACAGTGACGCTAGCCGCGCTTCAATACCAGCTTTACCCCAGGCGGCTGGATAGCAAATATCCAATTCGTAAGAGCGAAACTTACCATTAGAGTAATGCTCAATGTGACGAATTTTAGTGATGTCAGCGAAATCAAGAATCGGTTGACTCACTTCTAAGCGCATAGGCGGATTAATATTATTGGTATCCAATAAATTGGGCTTAGGACCAATGAACGATACCAATGACATCACTAGATTTTCGCGAATAGGATCAATCGGCGGATTAGTTACCTGCGCAAATAATTGCTTAAAGTAGTTATAAAGTGATTTATTTTTATTTGATAACACCGCCAAGGGGCTATCGTTACCCATCGAGCCAATGGCTTCCTCGCCGGCGCTAGCCATTGGAGCCATTAAGTATTTTAAATCTTCTTGGGTGTAACCAAAGGCCTGTTGGCGGTCGAGTAATTTCGCGATAGGTCGAATGACGCGTTTTTCGTCAAGGCGATCGCTTGCACTTACGGTAACCTCGTCTAACTTAATGCGTACTGCATCAAGCCAGCTTTTATAAGGCTTTGCTTTAGCAACCGCGTCTTTTAACTCAACGTCTTCAATAATGCGGCCCTGTTCCATATCAATCATGAACATTTTGCCGGGCTGTAAGCGCCACTTATGAACAATCTTGCTTTCAGGTATTGCTAATACTCCAGCCTCGGATGCCATGATGACAAGATCATCGTCGGTTACGTAATACCGTGCGGGGCGTAAACCGTTACGATCAAGGGTTGCGCCAATTTGACGTCCATCGGTAAATGCCATCGCTGCTGGACCATCCCAAGGCTCCATCATCGAGGCATGGTACTCATAAAAAGCCCGCCGATTGACGTCCATCAAATTGTGTTGTTCCCAAGCTTCAGGAATCATCATCATCATGGCTTGCGCCATAGGATAGCCAGCCATTACTAGTAATTCAAGGCAGTTATCAAAACAGGCTGTGTCCGATTGCCCCGGATAGATTAGTGGCCATAATTTTTGTAAGTCATCCCCTAATACGGGTGAACTAATTGCGCCAGTGCGCGCATTAATCCAATTGACATTCCCTTTTACGGTATTAATTTCGCCATTGTGCGCAATCATGCGGTAAGGATGAGCTAACTCCCAAGCAGGAAAGGTATTCGTTGAAAAGCGCTGATGCACTAATGCCAAGGCTGAAACGGTACGTTCATCAGTTAAGTCTTGATAGTAGGCTCCAACTTGGTTGGCTAAGAGCAAGCCTTTATAAACAATGGTACGAGCCGACATCGAAGTGACGAAATATTCTTTACCATGTTTTAAATGTAAATCTTGAATTGCATGGCTAGCTGTTTTGCGAATAACGTACAGCTTACGCTCAAGGGCATCAGTCGTCATAATGTCGCGCCCACGCCCAATAAAAATTTGCCGAATGACGGGCTCGGTTTTTCTCACCGTCGGTGACATGGGCAATTGAACGTCTACTGGTACATCACGCCAACCTAATACCGTTTGTCCTTCAAGACGTACTGTCCGCTCTAATTCCTGTTCACAGGCCAACCGGGATGCGTTCTCTTTAGGTAAAAAAATCATGCCGACGCCATACTCGCCTAAGGGCGG
Organism: Polynucleobacter sp. IMCC 30228; assembly: GCF_021395205.1. Taxonomy (GTDB): domain Bacteria; phylum Pseudomonadota; class Gammaproteobacteria; order Burkholderiales; family Burkholderiaceae; genus Polynucleobacter. Next base: position 262,696 of record NZ_JAJVCS010000001.1, read on the forward strand.
TAGAGTTACACCTTGTAAAGCCATTTCATCCCGATACAGTTGATCGGGTATTTGAATCAAAATGCCAGCGCCATCACCCATCAGCGGATCAGCGCCAACTGCGCCACGATGATCTAAGTTCTCGAGGATTTTTAATCCCTGCGTGATGATATCGTGGGATTTTTTGCCTTTGATATGCGCCACAAATCCTACGCCACAGGCATCATGTTCATTTTGTGGGTCATAAAGCCCTTGTTTAACAGGGCGTAATTCAGTTGTCATCATCATCAATCTCGCGGTGGAGCTTAAAAAATTAGCAGCATTACTAGTTGGGAGAAACTAATATAGGGGAATACCCCTTTAGATGCAATAGAAATAAAATGACTCTGTCCCAATTAACGAATAGACAGTACGTTCATTTTAGCTTATTGGGGACAGATTCGTTAAATTCTCTGCCTAGGGCGCCCACGTGGCCGAATTTGTACCACGTCTAAGGGACTCTTAAAAAGTTGCATAGCCGTTGCCTGAGAAATCCAAGGCTTTGATTTCAATAGGTATTCTGTTATTTCTAGGTCTTCACGGTGGGGGGAGCCCTCCTGTACAAAGTGCTGCCAGGCTAATTGCCGTTCAAATGGAGTATTTCCTAAGGCCCAAAAGCTGGAATGGTCGACTAACCATGGCTCTACCTTTTCTCCAGTATGGCTAAGGTAGCTAGTCCAACTAGAAGCGGCGGGGCTTGATTCATAACCAGCCCGAACAGGATTTAATTCTAAATACCGTTGGCAACGTAAAAAATGTTCAGCGTCAATGAGTGAAGAACGGTATCGCCCTTCCCAAATTGTTCCAGAGCGATTTTGCTGCTGATTGCAGTATTGAGCATACCTGCGACCTAAGGACTGCATGGTTTTTGCTAGGGAATGCGCATGCTGGGGGGTTAAAAGACAATGTAGATGATTCGGCATTAAAGCAAATGCATGCACCGTACACCCAAATTCTTTAGCCGCTTCGCGTAACCAATCTAAGTAAATGCGGCGATCTGCCGAATTAAAAAAAAGCGTTTGGCGATTATTACCTCGAGCCATGACATGCATAGCTTGACCTGGAATCACGATGCGTGCTTGACGGGCCATAATTCAGGTCGTCAACTAGTTGAGTTGGCGAATACCACCCTGCGGAGCAAATTCAGGAATAAACCAATCGCCATCAAATTGCGTTACGCCATCTGGGACAACGCGCGCCTCTTCTGGTGAGCCTCTTAGTGCCGTGGTCATATATGAAATCCAAATTGGTAAGGCAAGGCCGCCGCCGGTTTCCCGATCACCCAAACTCGCAGGCTTATCAAAACCAATCCATGCAATTGCCACGACTTTTGGGTTATACCCTGCAAACCAGGCATCATGTGAGTCGTTAGTCGTACCTGTTTTGCCAGCTATATCAGTTCGTCCTAATTTTGCTCGTGCACTTGCAGCAGTGCCAGTTTTAGTTACCTCTTGCAACATGCTATCAATCACAAATGCCGTTCTCGCATCTAGCACTCGCGTGCCACTTTCATGCACCCGCACGGGTTGAGCCTCAAATAACACCACCCCTTTGTTGTCGATCATTTTGTCAATTAAAAAAGGGTCCACTCGATAACCCCCGTTGGCAAAAACACTATACGCTGCTGCCATTTGTAATGGGGTAACTGAGCCTGCGCCCAAAGCTAAGGTTAAGTAAGGTGGGTGTTTTTCTGGCTCAAAACCAAAACGCTGAATATATTCCTGCGCATACGAGGGGCCAATAGTGCGTAATAGGCGCACCGAAACTACGTTTTTGGATTTTGCTAAGGCAGTACGCAAGCGCATCAGCCCCTCATACTTCCCATCATAATTTTTCGGCTCCCAAGCTTGACTGCCGGTTTCTAAAATACCAATCGAAATCGGCGCATCATTAACAACGGTGCTGGGTGAAAATCCTTTTTCAAGTGCTGCGGCATAAATAAAGGGCTTAAACGAGGAGCCTGGTTGGCGCATTGCCTGTGTCACATGATTAAATTGCGTACGATGAAAATCAAAACCGCCTACCAAGGATAAAATTGCGCCAGTTTCTGGATTCATCGATACGAATGCCGCTTCAACTTGTGGAAGTTGGGCCAACTTCCACATGCCATCTTCAGCTAACAAGCGCACTATCGCTCCAGGCCGTAAGCGCTTCTTGGGCTGTGCGCTATCAGTGAGTGTGGCTAAGGCTAGTTTCATGCCGTCGCCTTTGATTACAATCACATCTCCCGTCGCAATCATCACCTCAAGCTCTTTAGGCTTGACTGCCAATACCACGCCTGACTGAAGCTCATCGAGCGGTGGATGCTCAAGCAAAGCATCATCAATGGCCCGTTGGCGCTTTAAATTATCTACTGGCAATTCAATAAAGCCCTCGGGACCACGATAAGCGTGCCGTAAGTCATACTCAAAAATACCTCGGCGCACTGCGCGGTAAGCCGCATCTTGATCAGCTTTTAAAAGTGTCGTGTACACATCTAAGCCTTGGGAATAAATTGCCTCACCATATTGGGCAAATAAAATTTGTCTTACCATTTCCGCAGCGAAATCAGCGCGGGTTCTAAATTCATTACCCAAGCCCCGCACGCGTAATTCCTCCTTCATCGCTTTATCGTATTCTGCGGGAGTAATATAGGATAAATCGCGCATCCGTTGCAAAATATATTCTTGGCGCGCTTTCGCACGACGATAATTAGTAACTGGGTTATAGGCTGATGGCGCCTTTGGTAAGCCGGCCAACATCGCTGCTTCGGCAATGCTAATTTCATGAATATCTTTACCAAAATAAATTTGCGCCGCGCTTGCAAAACCATAAGCGCGCTGTCCCAAAAAAATTTGATTCATATAAATTTCAAGAATTTTGTCTTTACTCAGCTCAGCTTCAATTTTCCAGGCCAATAAAACTTCATAAATTTTGCGGCTAAAGGTTTTTTCATTTCCCAAGAAAAAATTTCGGGCAACTTGCATGGTTATAGTTGACGCACCTTGTGCCAAGCGGCCACGCAAATTAGCTAGTCCGGCACGCAACACTCCGAAATAATCAACTCCGCCATGGGAATAAAAACGATCATCCTCTATTGATAAGACCGCATTTTTCATTTGTTGCGGCATTTGATTTAGTGGCACTAACTTACGTCGCTCTTCGCCAAACTCACCAATTAAGACTTTATCTGCGGTATAAATTCGCAAAGGCACTTTAGGGTTGTAATCCGTTAAAGCGGAAATACTCGGTAAATTTGGCTTGGCCACAATAAAAGCGTAAGCCAACAGCAAGCTCAGTAAAATTGCCAAGACCAGCCCCAGAATTAATAAGGCTTTCACGAGCGGGCTACGAATCGCGGTCCAAAAAGAATGACCTCCGGAGTTCAAGCGAGGGCGAATCGTGCCGCTGGGCTGATTGCGTGCATTTGGCTTCAGGGGCGGCCTGTCTTGAGGGGTTTGTGCCATAAGCTTGAATTATAAGAGCCATGCCTAAATCGGCTTATTCCTACGCGTCTTTAAGCCTATGTTGCTAGATTTAGGAAAGAGTTTAGAAAAGAATAGGGGGTGCCGATACGTAAAATTACTTCCCAATCTTTTGATGCCATTTTGAGCGTGCTGGGTGATGATCCAGTCATGCAGAATCCAGTGACTTCAAGCCCGGAACCTGAGCTATCTGCTCGCCAGCAAAATAAACTGGCTGCCGAGGCCGCACCAGCCGAAGCCAAGCACAGCCTTGGCCTTCAGCCGCCAGCACAAATACGCCACACCTTCGCCAAACCAGTCCAATGGATACCAAGTTTAATTGGCCTTGTATCCTTTGGTGCATTAGCTTGGACAATTAGCGCACTCATTGCTCTAGAGCAGAACACGCATTCCCAATTTGGCTTACTGGAAGCGCAAATCAATCGACTCAAGCAAGCCCTAACAGAACAAGAAGACACTGCAAGCAATTATCATGCGGAACTCAGCGAGCAACTCGACCAGATTTATACCGCACAACTTAGTGCAGGTTCTCGCAGTATTAAATCTGCTCATAATCCTATGCGCCAAGAAGCGCTGGAGCTCAACCGTAAATTAAAAGCGGAAGAGGCCACCTTAAGTCAGTGGCGATATTTAGGCATGAGCACCGCTGGTCAAGGTACGGTAGCTTTTTTTCACACTGGTGATAAAACCCTATCCTTAGCTCTTCATACTGCGGTACTAGGGACATGGGTCTTAAGCGAAATTAGGGCAGAGCATGCCAAACTTACTGCAGCCACTGGACAGGTTGTCACGCTTAAATTAAAGCGTCAGCCATGAGGCTCAAGACCCACTCCTTTCGTAGCTACGCACGGCTCTGTTTAGCGCTATGGTTTTTATGGCTGCCGCTGCTCACACCAACTTATGCAGACTCATCGTTAACTGGGACCTCAACTAGCCCACAGAAGATAGCGCAGGCGGCTCAAGCAAAAACCATTAGCCTACATTTTGCCAATATTGAAGTCAGTACCTTACTCAAAGAATTGGCACGACTTGGGCAAACGAATTTTTTAATTAGCGAATCGATTCAAGGCACGATTTCAGTTGATTTGCAGCAGATTCCATGGGGTAGTGCGGTGCAATCAATCTTAGCTAGCAAAGGGTTGAGCATGCTAAGGCATGGCGATATTTTCTGGATTGGCCCCTACGCTGAAATTAATGCCTTTCAAAAACACCGTCGTGAAGATGCAGCCTTACCATTTGGGGGTGACCACGCACAGAGCCCTAAACAAATTTTAATCGAAGCCAGAATCGTTGAAGCTGATGACCGCTTTGCTCGTGATCTGGGTGCTAAGCTCAGCTTTCTGGGTGAAGGAGCGAGTTCGCATTTGAATCCTAAAATGAGCTCGGGTTTTGATTTAGCGGCCAATGGCTTAAATGGATTTAGTCCCGTCAGTGCCGCTGCCACTCTTTTATCTAAAAATGCTAGCCAGCTTTTACAGGCTGAACTTTCTGCGCTTGAAGCTCAAGGCCAAGGCAAAGTTATTTCGAATCCCCGCATCATGACCTCAGATCAAGTCAAAGCAACAATTGAACAGGGCACTGAATTACCTTATCAAGTTTCAACCCAAAGCGGCAGTAAATTGCAATTCCGTAAAGCAAATCTGCGTCTTGAGGTCATTCCTAAAATTCATCCTGATGGCATGATTTCGATGTTAGTTGGCATTACTAAAGACACCATTGGCATGAAAACTGAACAGGGCTATGCCATTGATACGAAAACGCTAAGCTCAGAAGTAACTGTAGAAAATGGGGGTACTGTCATTATTGGTGGAATTTATCAAACCATTGAGCGAGAAGACATCGTTAAGGTGCCCTTGCTTGGTGATATCCCCATTTTGGGCCATTTATTTAGGCATAGCGCCAAACTACACGATAAAAAAGAGTTGCTGGTTTTCTTAACCCCCACCGTCCTGCCCAAACCCTTATAAAATCAGGATGTGAACTCCTTATTAAACAAATCTAACAATATTTTCTTAATTGGTCTCATGGGGGCTGGTAAGTCTACCGTAGGGAAATTATTGGCGCGCAAACTAGGACGCCGTTTTATTGATAGCGACCATGCGCTTGAAGAGCGCTGCGGCGTCAAAATTCCCCTTATCTTCGAAATGGAAGGTGAGTCCGGGTTTCGTAAACGTGAAGCCCAAATGATTGCCGAGTTAACTCAAGAAAATGACATTATTTTGGCTACGGGTGGTGGCTCAATTCTTGCACCTGAAAATCGGCAGGCCTTAAGCAAACGAGGGGTTGTCATTTATTTGCACGCTAACCCCAATGAGTTGTGGCATCGAACTAAAGGCAGTGAGGGCAGGCCCCTCCTACAAAATGGCGACCCACGGCAAATTTTGACAACGCTGTATGCAGAGCGTGATCCCCTTTATCGCGGTATTGCCACGCATATTATTGAAACTGGCAAGCCCAGCGTCAATCAATTGGTTCATACTTTGTTGATGCAGCTAGAATTAAGCCCATGAATACACTCAAGGTCGAACTGGGTAAACGTAGTTATCCCATTTATATTGGAAGTGATTTAATCTCCCAAGGCAGTCTCTTTCATCCCCACCTTAAGGGTGAGGTAGTTTTCATTGTGACCAATACAACTGTTGCGTCATTGTATGCAGAGGCGCTCACCAAAACTCTTGAGCAACTAAAAAAACGGGTGCATCTGATCGTTTTACCCGATGGCGAGTCTTACAAAGATTGGACTCATTTACAAACGATTTTTGATGTCCTGCTGCAATCTGGGGCTGATCGCGATACTGCCATTATTGCGCTCGGTGGTGGGGTCATTGGCGACATGGCTGGCTTTGCTGCAGCAAGCTTTATGCGTGGCATTCGCTTTATTCAAGTTCCAACGACTTTATTAGCTCAAGTAGATTCCTCGGTGGGCGGAAAAACGGGCATTAATCATCCGCTGGGTAAAAATATGATTGGCGCTTTTCATCAACCCGTGGCTGTCATTGCCGATTTACGCACCTTACAATCATTACCTCCCCGTGAACTTTCGGCAGGGCTGGCGGAAGTCATTAAACATGGTGCTATGGCTGATATTCATTTTCTGGCTTGGATCGAAAAAAATACGGCTGCCTTGTTGGCCTGCGAGCCTGCTGCGCTAGCGCATGCTGTACTACGCTCTTGTGAAATTAAAGCGGCAGTGGTAGCTGCCGATGAACGTGAAAGCAACGTTCGTGCAACCTTAAATTTTGGTCATACGTTTGGGCACGCAATTGAAGCTGGCCTGGGATATGGCAAATGGTTACATGGGGAGGCGGTTGGTTGCGGAATGGTTATGGCTGCCGATCTCTCGATGCGCTTAGGCAAAATTCAAGCCCCCGAGGTGCAGCGCCTAAAGCAGCTCATTCATGCCATGGGACTACCGACTGAAGCACCAAAGTTCGGGCTTGAGCGCTACTTCGAATTAATGCAATTAGATAAAAAAACCGCGGGCGGTCAAATTCGCTATGTGGTTCTTAACCCGCTAGGTGCAGCTATCATTGAAGCCGCCCCCGCATCACTAGTTCAAGAAACTTTACTTGCTACTGGCGCTGCTTAAGGTTGATGCCGGCCTAAAGTTACCGCTTGACCAGCCTGCGCACTAATAAATTGCGTTAAATCGCTTAATAGCTCTTTGCCTGTTTTATAGTCGATCCACAGTGGTGATGAAGTAGTACCAGCCCAGCGATAATGAAAACCGCCAGCCTTAGCTGCTACCCAAATTTCGTGCAAGGGGGGTTGGCTATTAACAACAATGACGCTACGATCACGAAAACGAATATTAATCACATTGCCACCCTGTCGCTCAACATCTAAATCAAGATCTAACTGATCATCGGCGGCCTCAAGCGTAATCTCGAGCGAGTGTAAGAGTTGACTGGCTAGCTGATGAAATTGTTTATCGTCAATGGGTTCAGCGGCTGGGGTATTTACTGGATGCTGCATGCTATATTCAATCATTCGTTTTAGAGACTTTCATGATAGCGATTCTTATTCGAGCCTTTAGATTTAGCATCATAATATCCCTCATAGGATGTGGGGTAAGAGGGCCCCTGTATTTGCCAAGCGTGCCAAATATACCGCCGATTCCTGCCCAAGTTGAACCAAAAGGTAAGTTGTACCCAGCTCCCGGCCCAAATACCGCTGTTGATAATAAGGAGGCCTCACCTGAGGAAAGCAAATGAGTCAAGCAAAACATCACAATTCCTTACCGGCCTTGCAAAGCTTGCTAGGGTTTTCTGTACGTGATGACTGCTGGTTTATTGAAGCACTCCCCTTAGCCCAACTGGCGGCGCAATTTGGTACGCCACTCTATGTTTATAGCAAACGTGCTTTGGTGGCTGCATTTGCTGCCTATGAAGAAGCCTGCTTTAACGCACAAGGCAAAAGACGAGCGCGAATTTTCTTTGCAGTGAAAGCCAATAGTAATCTTGCAGTAATGAATTGCTTTAAAGAGCTTGGCGCAGGCTTTGATTTAGTTAGTGGCGGGGAACTCGAACGCGCACTTGCAATTGGCGCCGATCCAGCAAGCTTAGTTTTTGCAGGGGTTGGTAAATCTGCTGCTGAAATTCGGCTGGCCCTTACGGTTGGAGTGAAATGCTTCAATGTTGAATCTGTTGCCGAGCTTGAACAAATTAATCAGATCGCAGCAGAATTATCTTGTCGTGCGCCAATTTCTTTGCGAGTGAATCCCGATGTCGATGCACAAACACATCCCTATATTTCTACTGGACTCAAAGATAACAAGTTTGGTATTGCTTATCATGAAACGCTAAAAACCTATCGTGAGGCTGCCTTACTTTCGCATCTTGATATCGTGGGAATTGATTGTCATATTGGCTCACAAATTACCTCTACCGCGCCTTATTTGGACGCGCTTGATAAAGTACTTGATTTAGTAACACAACTTAAAAAAGAGGGGATTAAGTTACGACACCTCGATTTAGGAGGTGGACTTGGGATTGATTATGGCGATGAAAGTTCGCCTGCTATCACCGAATTTACTAACGCGCTTTTAGATCGGATTGCTGAACGCGGCTTTGCCAACCTAGAAATTCTTCTTGAGCCTGGGCGCTCATTAGTGGGTAATGCAGGCGTCTTGCTCACGCGCGTCGAATATATCAAACTTGGAGCGAGTAAAAATTTTTGCATAGTAGATGCGGCGATGAATGATTTATTACGCCCTGCACTTTATAGCGCGTATCACGCCATTGTGGCAGTTCAAAATAATGAGGCTGAAACACAAATTTATGATGTAGTTGGACCAGTTTGTGAATCGGGAGACTGGCTTGGTAAAGATCGGGCTCTGGCAATTAAAGCAAATGATGTTTTGGCGATTTTATCGACCGGGGCTTATGGCTTTACGATGGCATCGAATTACAACACTCGCCCTCGAGCAGCTGAAGTGATGGTCGATGGCAACCAAGCTTATATCATCCGTGAACGCGAAACCGTTGCTGAGTTGCTCTCAAAAGAGCGTCTCTTACCGCAAAAAAAATAGTACTTCGCCAGCCTTAATGCAGTCCAGCCATGTAATCGGTAACGGCCTTCATTTCAAGATCAGATAGTTTGACAGCGATCATATTCATTTGTACATTTTTACGGGTGCCATCGCGGAAATACCCCAGTTGTACAGCGTTGTATTCTGCCCATTGCCCACCCAAGCGGGGGTATTGCGCTGGAATACCAGCCCCATTTGGACTATGGCAAGCCGCACAAGCAGGAATGCCTTTGGCAGCGATGCCACCACGATAAATGAGTTGTCCGAGCTCGAGGGTCGCCTTATCTTGCGCCTCGCCTTGGGGAGGTGCCTGTTTTACTAAAAACGCAGCCAAATTCAACATATCTTGCTCGGTTAAGGTCGCCGCCATACCCATCATGATGGGATTAGCACGCGTGCCGTCCTTATAACTTTTTAATTGCTTAGCTAAATAAGTTCCATGTTGCGCGGCTAACTTAGGCCAAGTTGCCACGGCGCTCATCCCCTTGGGGCCATGACACGTAATGCAAGCCACTACGCCGCGGCTAGTATCACCGCTGTTATAGAGGGCCTCGCCCGCGGCGGCATCGCCCTTGGTAGGCTTAGCCGCTATAGCTACTGGCGCTGGGGCTACAGCGGTAGCCGTGGCTGAAGCAGGAACTGCAGCAGTTGGTGCTGGCTTGGCGGGCTCGTTAGCAATGGCCACAGAGCCGCTAGCAGATAATATGAAAATACTGCAAAGGCCTAAAAACAGCTTTTTTAAGCGACTTAATTTGGAGATTTGGGTGCTATGACGCATTATGTTTACCTTGGCAAAAATTCCTTAGAAGATTTGGCTGGCTATTGCTGGCCAAATCCCGCAGATCTTAATATTTTATGTGATTTTACAATAGCTTCCAGACATGTCTAAACTCTTTCAATCCCGCTTTTTTACCACCGTAAACGATTTGCATTGTCTGCCCCAGGGCCCCCTGCGGGAAGTAGCCTTTGCCGGGCGCTCAAATGCTGGCAAATCGAGCGCTATTAATGTTTTATGCAATCAAAAGCGCTTGGCTTTTGCGAGTAAAACGCCGGGGCGGACTCAACATATTAATTATTTTGGCGTGTTTGCAAAAGATGATTTATTAGCCTATCTCGTTGATTTGCCCGGCTATGGCTATGCCGCCGTCAATCATGAAACCCGCTACCACTGGAATAGTTTAGTCAGCGACTATTTGCAAGAACGCCCCGAACTAGTTGGCATGATTTTAATCATTGATTCACGCCGCGGGATGACTGACTTAGATGAACAAATGATTCAATGGTTTTTACCGACCGGTAAACCAATTCATTTACTTTTAAGTAAATGCGATAAGCTCAACCATACCGAGTGTCGTCATACCCTAGAGGCCGTAGAGAAAAGATTAGCTGAATTAGCTGGGCCGGCAGTCAATTTGGCTGGGCCCCAGCCGCAAATTACTGCGCAACTCTTTTCCAGTACAAAACGCATTGGGCTGGTAGAAGCAGATAAAATTATTATTAATTGGTTATTTGCTGTTCCGACTCTGCCTGATGTCTTCACCCAAACCGAGGAAAACTAAATGAACCCACTCCATTTTCCTGCTCATCGTCCGCGTCGTATGCGCCGCGACGATTGGTCTAGAAGATTAATGCAAGAAAACCGCTTAACGGTAGATGATTTAATTTATCCGGTTTTTTTATTAGAAGGCAGCAAGCAATCGCAAGCAATTGCTTCAATGCCTGGAATCAATCGACTCTCGCTCGACTTACTTTTTGAGGTTGCTGAAGAATGTCTTGAGCTTGGAATTCCTGTGATGGCACTTTTCCCTGTCATTGATCCAACCCTAAAAACACCTGATGGCAAAGAAGCGCTAAACCCTAATGGTTTAATTCCGCGCGCAGTCGAAGCTTTGAAAACACGCTTTCCTAATTTAGGCATCATGACAGATGTCGCCCTTGATCCCTATACCAGTCATGGCCAAGATGGCATCTTAGATGAACAAAATCGCCTACTCAATGATGTCACTACTGCTGTTTTGGTACAGCAAGCAATAACACAAGCGCAAGCAGGGGTTGATATTGTTGCACCTTCAGACATGATGGATGGGCGTATTGGCGCAATTCGTCGAGAGCTTGAAAAGTTAAATTTGATTCATACCCGCATCATGGCCTATTCTGCTAAATATGCTTCGGCTTTTTATGGCCCATTTCGTGATGCCGTTGGTTCGGCAAAAAATTTAGGTAAAGCCGATAAAAAAACGTATCAAATGAATCCGGCTAATAGTGCCGAAGCCCTTTCAGAAACAGCGCTTGATATTAGCGAAGGCGCCGATATGGTGATGGTAAAACCGGGTATGCCCTATCTGGATATCGTTCGTCAAGTTAAAGAGGCATTTTCTTATCCAACTTATGTATATCAAGTTAGTGGTGAGTACGCCATGCTCAAAGCTGCTGCTCAAAATGGTTGGCTTGATCATGATGCAGTCATGATGGAAAGCTTAATTGCCTTTAAACGTGCCGGCGCAGACGGCGTCCTAACTTACTTTGCTTTAGAAGCCGCGCGCCAATTAAAAAATAACTAAATGTCTTAAAAATCGCTTATTTAAGCGAGTTTAAGTAGACTAAAAAACGGTTTGCCGCCATAAACCCAATGATCCGTTGGGTTGTTTGCTCGCGCCCCTCGGCATCAAAAAATAGTATTGCGGGTGGCCCAAATAGATTAAATTGCTTGAGCAACGCTTGATTTTCGGGTGTATTTTTGGTCACATCGGCCTGCACTAAGACAAACTTACTTAAGGCTTGAGCAACGGCTGGATCAGCAAAAGTAAGGAGTTCCATTTCTTTGCAACTAATACACCAATCGGCATAAAAATCGAGCAACACAGGGCGCCGCTCTATGTTCGCTTTTTCAAGCACCTGCTTTAATTCGGCTGAGGATTGAACAACAGTAAAGTGTAAATTTGCTGCGATGGTACGTTGCGAATTTTGCTTGGATGGGCTTGCTTGCTGAGTTTGAAAGAGTGCTTGCGACCCTGAAAAAAGGGCTGGCCAGACAATCCAAATTGCCAGAGCCACCAATAAAACACCCAGGATGCGCTGTAACCATAACATCCATGCGCCTGTGTTGGGGACCAAAACCCGCGCCTCGAGGGCAATCAAGAGTAGAGGCAAACCCATGCCGATAGCCATAATAAATAACAAGCTGCCGCCAAGTGCTACCGAGCCAGTTTGGGCAATAAATGCCAATACCCCAGCTAATGGTGCCGTAATGCATGGGCTAGCAATTAGGGTTGAAAGCCCACCCAGGATAAATGCACCAATAATGCTGCCGCCCTTTTGGCGCCCAGCAAACTGATCAATGGTCTGTTGCAGTGCATGCGGTAAACGTAAGTGATAAAACCCAAATAAACTGCCGGCCAAAGCTAATAAAACTAGGCCAAAAGCCAATAAGACCAAGGGATTTTGTAGCGCTGCTTGAGCGCCACTGCCAAGCGCAGCCATGAGCATTCCTGCGATTGAATAGAGGCTAGCCATACCCAAGATATAGGCAATGGCTAAGACGGCAGCCCGGCTTTTTTTAATTGACTTAGCAGGGTCTGAATTGAAGAGAATACTCGACAAAATAGGCAACATGGGTAAAACGCAGGGGGTAAATGCCAGCGCAATTCCTAAAATAAAAAATGCTAAAAATAGGTAAGGAATAGATGCTTGAGCTAAAAATTGATTGACTGCGTTGATATCTTCACGCTGCCCCCATAAGCTAACTAAACTCAATTTTTCTGAGGGTGGTGCGATCTCCGTTGTATCGGGCAATGGTTGGGCCTTAACACCAGGGGCTGCTAAGTTAAAGTTTAAGGTCATCGGTGGGTAGCAAATTCCACCATCTGCACAACCTTGCAATTGAATTTGCAAACGCAAACCCTTAACTCGATTACTGAATGCATCAGCTGCTTTACCTATACTACTGATGGCCTGATCTAAATTAATTTGAACTTGAAATGGGGTCTTGTAAATAATAAGATTTTTATTAAAAGTAGGATCAAATTTATTTTCTCCGGCGGGTAAGGGGGGCTGAAACTGATAGGTTGGCTGCCCATTTTCAAGCACATGAAATTGCAATGAATGCTGATAAATGTAATATCCTTTAACGGGTTTGAAATCAATTTCAACCTGCGTTCTATTTTCTAGCCAAGTGGCTTGCACTTGAAACGCTTTTTCTGGTGGTAAAAAATCAGGCGCTGCAAAAGCGCTGGAAATGAATAAACAAAAGGTGAGTACTAGCTTAAGTAGTGTGTTATGTATTTGCATCAATTTAATTCGGTCCTATATAAATGAAAAAGCCAGACCGAAGTCTGGCTTTTCACTATACCCCATACTCACAATTAAGTTGAACTCTCTTCAGCTACAACCTCTTCAACAATAGGGCGATCAACCAATTCAACCAAGGCCATAGGCGCATTATCGCCCTGCCGAAAGCCAAACTTTAAGATGCGTAAATAACCGCCTGGGCGTGTAGCATAACGCGGCCCAAGCTCGGCAAATAATTTAGCAACAATGTCGCGATCTTGCGTGCGGTTGTAAGCTAAACGCCGATTCGCTAAGCTATCTTTCTTGCCTAAAGTAATTAAGGGCTCAACAACCATGCGCAATTCTTTTGCTTTTGGTAGAGTGGTTTTAATTACTTCATGCTCCAAAAGCGAATTCGACATATTACGCAGCATCGCTAAACGATGCGATGAGGTTCGATTAAGTTTGCGTAAACCGTTTCCGTGACGCATGATGCTTCCTTTCTAATTATTTCCAAGGTTAGCAGGTGGCCAACTCTCAAGTTTCATCCCAAGGCTTAAGCCACGAGCCGCTAACACGTCTTTAATTTCATTTAATGATTTACGACCTAAATTAGGCGTCTTTAACAACTCATTTTCAGTGCGCTGGATTAAATCGCCAATGTAATAGATGTTTTCTGCTTTTAAGCAGTTAGCGGAACGCACAGTTAGCTCGAGATCGTCGACTGGGCGCATTAACATCGGATCAACCATCGAAGAGCGGCTAGGTACCAAATCGCCTGAAATTTCGCTACTTTCTAATGCTGCGAATACAACTAATTGATCGACCAAAATACTAGCTGCTTGACGAATCGTCTCTTCAGGTGTCATGACGCCATTAGTTTCAATGGTCATCACCAAGCGATCTAAGTCGGAACGCTGTTCAACACGAGCTGATTCAACTGCATAGCTAACACGAGTAACGGGGCTAAAAGAAGCATCTAAAACAATGCGGCCAATAAGCTTAGTTGTTTCATCATGATACTGACGCATATTGCCGGGCACATAACCACGCCCTTTTTCCACTTTAATTTGCATATCTAATTTACCACCGGCAGCTAAGTGGGCAATGACATGATCTGGATTAATAATTTCTACATCGTGGGGTAAATCGATATCTTTAGCGGTGACCACACCAGGCCCATCTTTACGTAAATTAATCGTCACTTCATCACGTGACTGCAATTTGAAGACTACACCTTTAAGATTGAGCAAGAGATTAACAACATCTTCCTGCACGCCATCGAGCGTTGAATACTCATGAACCACACCTGAAATAGCGACCTCAGTTGGCGCAAAGCCAACCATCGATGACAACAACACACGGCGTAAAGCGTTTCCCAGCGTATGGCCATAGCCACGTTCAAATGGCTCCATCACCACTTTAGCTTGATTGGGGGTAAGTGCTTCTACTGAAATAATTTTTGGCTTGAGCAAGTTTGTTTGCATATGTTTTCCTTATGGGTGCCTAATTAGCGCGAATATAATTCGACGATCAAACTTTCATTAATATCACCGCTGATTTCTTCGCGGTCGGGCACTTGCTTAAATGTTCCTTCGAGCTTTGCCGCATCAACTGAAACCCAGCTAATGACGCCAGTTTGCTGAACCAAATTCAAAGATTCTTGAATGCGGTTTTGCTTCTTCGCTTTTTCACGAATTGAAATTACATCGCCAGGTTTAACCTGAATCGATGGAATATTTACTGCACTGCCATTTAACATGACTGCACAATGAGAAACTAATTGGCGTGCTTCGGCGCGTGTTGAGCCAAAGCCCATGCGATAAACCACATTATCAAGACGTGACTCTAGTAACTGCAGGAGGGTTTCACCCGTATTACCTTTTCGACGCTCGGCCTCGGCAAAGTAACGACGAAACTGGCGCTCTAAAACCCCATAAATTCGTTTTACTTTCTGCTTTTCACGTAACTGATTGCCATAATCAGAGGTGCGTGAGCCCGATGTCCGTCCATGCTGACCAGGCTTGCTATCAAGCTTGCACTTGTCTGACAATGAACGCCGAGCGCTCTTTAAAAATAGGTCGGTTCCTTCCCGACGAGATAACTTGGCCTTAGGGCCTAAATAACGTGCCACGATGCTTTCCTTTCTTTGCCGCAGTCTTTCGACCAGCGGTTAGTTCGCTTTAGATTCAAACGAACAGTGGGCTTAAACAATTAAAAAATAAAACTTTTAAAAACCAAATAACAACAATAAAACTTAAATACGACGACGCTTAGGCGGGCGACAGCCATTATGCGGCACTGGGGTTACATCCTGAATCTCAGTAATTTTGATGCCCAATGAATTTAACGCACGCACAGCAGATTCACGTCCTGGGCCTGGGCCCTTAATTTGTACTTCTAAATTTTTAATCCCACATTCAATCGCTGCTTTACCTGCTACTTCTGCAGCTACTTGAGCTGCAAACGGGGTTGACTTGCGTGAGCCCTTAAAACCCTGTCCGCCAGAAGTAGCCCAAGATAAGGCATTCCCTTGACGATCAGTAATCGTAATAATGGTGTTATTAAAAGATGCGTGCACGTGCGCGATGCCGTCGGCAACGTTCTTTTTTACTTTTTTGCGAGCACGCTGAGCGGTTGCTGCTGCGGTTTGTGGTTTTGCCATTTCAGTACGCTTTCTTGATTATTTCTTCAGTGCAATGCCAGACTTACGCGGGCCCTTGCGGGTACGTGCATTCGTCTTGGTACGTTGGCCGCGAACCGGCAAGCCCTTACGATGACGTACGCCACGATAACAGGCTAAGTCCATCAAACGTTTGATGCTCATTGTGACTTCACGGCGTAAATCGCCTTCGGTCGTCAATTTGCCAACCTCATCACGGAGCTTTTCTAAATCAGCGTCTGTGAGATCTTTAATTTTTTTATCAAAAGCAACACCAGTAGTTTGACAAATTTTTCTAGCTTGGGTTGTACCAATGCCATAGATTGCCGTCAAACCAATAACGGTATGTTGATGATTTGGGATATTGACCCCAGCGATACGTGCCATGAGATTTCCTCTTTATTAACCGAATCAGCCTTGGCGCTGCTTATGACGTGGATCTGACGAGCAAATCACACGCACAACGCGTTTACGCTTAATGACCTTGCAATTTCTGCAAATAACTTTTACGGATGCTAAAACTTTCATCATTCACCTCTTTAAATATGCTGACTACTTCATCACTACTTCGCACGGAAAATAATTCTTGCGCGCGTTAGGTCGTAAGGAGTCATCTCCACCGTTACCTTATCCCCTGGCAGAATGCGGATGTAATGCATACGCATCTTCCCTGAAATATGACCCAAAACAACATGCCCGTTTTCCAACTTCACCCGAAACATTGCATTGGGTAAATTTTCTATAATCTCACCCGCCATCTGAATAACATCATCTTTAGACATAATTACAGTGCGGAGCCCATCTTAAAATTGGCTTTTTTCATTAAAGAGCCATACTGCTGTTGCATCACAAATGATTGCACTTGCGCCATAAAATCCATGGCAACAACCACAATAATTAATAAAGAGGTACCACCAAAATAAAATGGCACGTTGTACTTCAGTACTAAAAATTCAGGCAATAGGCAAACTAAAACCATATAGATGGCGCCGCCTAAAGTAAGTCGTACTAATATTTTGTCGATATAGCGAGCGGTTTGTTCGCCTGGGCGAATTCCTGGTACAAATGCGCCGCTTTTCTTTAAGTTTTCAGCAGTATCTTTACTATTAAATACGAGTGCTGTATAGAAAAAACAAAAGAAAATAATTGCTGCAGCATAAAGAATCGTATAAACCGGCTGACCAGGGGCTAACGTTGCGGCCAAATCTTTCAGGCCGCGACTAAACATATTGCTATTTTCGCCTGAGGTAAACCAACCGGCGATGGTGGCTGGAAATAAAATAATTGATGAAGCAAAAATAGGGGGAATAACGCCCGCCATATTCAACTTCAGCGGCAGATGCGACGATTGGCCGCCGTAAACTTTATTGCCTACTTGGCGCTTGGCATAATTGACTAAGATACGCCGTTGACCCCGCTCGACAAAAACCACAAAATACGTTACGCCAATGACAATAGTCACAATTAAGATGGCTGACAGAACATTCATTGAACCTGTACGCACTAGCTCGAGCAAGCTACCTAAAGCGCTGGGAAGTCCTGAAACAATGCCACCGAAAATAATAATCGAAATACCATTCCCAAGACCACGCTCGGTAATTTGTTCACCAACCCACATCAAAAACATTGTGCCCGTAACCAAAGTAACTACAGTATTTAAGCGAAATATCATGCTTGGATCAATGACTAGGCCAGGCTGAGCCTCAAGCGCAACAGAAATTCCGAGGGCTTGAAAAGTTGCTAATAAAACTGTGGCGTAGCGCGTGTACTGGGTAATTTTTCTCTGCCCTGCTGGACCCTCTTTTTTCATGGCCTCAAGTGAGGGCAGCACAATGGTCATGAGCTGCATAATGATGGAAGCCGAGATATACGGCATGATGCCAAGCGCAAATACCGTAAAGCGCGATAACGCACCGCCTGAAAATAAATTAAACATCCCTAAAATGCCATCTTTTTGGCCGGCAAATAACTGGGCCAACTGATCAGGATCAATTCCAGGCACGGGAATATGTGCGCCAATGCGATATACCAGTAAAGCGAGCAAAAGGAACACTAAGCGACGACGTAAGTCACCGAACTTATTGCCCGATTGCGCAATGCTGGAGATAGTAGGTGTCGCGATTGCCATGGGATTAGTAAATTAAACTGCTTCCAAAACTTGGCCGCCAGCCGCTTCAATTGCTGCCTTAGCACCAGCTGTAGCTGTTAAGCCCTTTAAAATAACAGCGCGCTTCAGTTCACCAGTTTTAACGACTTTTACTGCCTGAATTTGTTCGCCCGCTAAACCATGTTGTCTTAACACCAACAAATCGACCTCGGCTACACCCATTTTTTCTAAATCATTCAGGGTAATTTGGCCAACGTGGCGACGTGTTAAAGAAACGAAACCGCGTTTTGGCAAACGACGATACATCGGCATTTGACCGCCTTCAAAGCCAACTTTATGAAAACCACCCGAGCGCGATTTTTGGCCTTTATGGCCACGACCCGCAGTTTTACCTAAGCCTGAGCCTATGCCACGGCCAACCCGACGACGATTTTTCTTGGCACCAGCTGCAGGTTTAATTGTATTAAGTTGCATTTTTTTACCTATTTACTTTCTGATCTTTTAGCTAATGACCTTGATCAAATAAGAAACCTTATTCATCATGCCGCGCACCGCTGGGGTATCTTGCAATTCTGAAACTGAATTAATACGGCGCAGCCCTAAGCCACGCACAGTTGCGCGATGGCTTTCACGAGTGCCCACCAAACTGCGCACCAGCTGCAATTTGACTTTTGGATTGGATTGATTTGTTGTCATAATTAATTCCTATTCTGGATCTGCTCAACCAAGAATTTCTTCCACTGATTTACCGCGCTTAGCGGCAATTTCAGCCGGAGTACTCATCTTGCTTAAACCGTCAATGGTTGCGCGTACCATGTTGTAAGGGTTGGTAGAGCCAATCGACTTAGCAACTACATTGGTCACGCCCATCACGTCAAAAATAGCGCGCATTGGACCACCAGCAATCACTCCCGTACCTTCTTTAGCGGGCGACATTAAGACTCGTGAGGCGCCATGTTGGCCAATAACCGAGTGCTGTAAGGTACCCTTACGAAGGGGTACCTTAATCATTTTGCGACGCGCTTCATCCATCGCCTTTTGAACAGCGACTGGGACTTCTTTTGATTTACCTTTGCCCATACCAATTCGGCCATCACCGTCACCAACTACAGTTAATGCGGCAAAACCCAGAATCCGCCCGCCTTTAACTACCTTAGTAACGCGATTAACTGCAATCATCTTTTCGCGAAGACCATCATCGCGTTCTTCAGATTGCATTTTGGTTTGCATTTTTGCCATGTTTTTTCCTAAACCCAATAATTAGAACTTGAGGCCGGCTTCGCGTGCTGCCTCAGCCAATGCCTTAATTCGTCCGTGATAACGGTGACCAGAGCGATCAAATGCCACATCGACAATGCCGGCCTTAACCGCACG
This sequence comes from Polynucleobacter sp. IMCC 30228, assembly GCF_021395205.1. Classification (GTDB taxonomy): domain Bacteria; phylum Pseudomonadota; class Gammaproteobacteria; order Burkholderiales; family Burkholderiaceae; genus Polynucleobacter. The sequence goes on from NZ_JAJVCS010000001.1 coordinate 282,117, forward strand.
CTCAGCAATTAATTTGCCAATTTGTTGCGCTGCTGCACTGTTGCCGCCATTTTTAAGCGCCTGGCGTAAATCTTTTTCCATTGTTGAGGCAGCCGCTAGCACCTTAGTGCCACAGGGGCTATACACTTGCGCAGAAATGTGCGCGTTACTGCGAATCACTGTAAGGCGATTAGCAATCTGCTCTGCAATTCGAATACGCGTTTGGCGTGCACGCCGTTGTCTTGATTCGTCTTTATTCATAGATGATCTCGCTTACTTCTTCTTAGTTTCTTTCAGATGAACTACTTCGTCGACATAGCGTACGCCTTTGCCTTTATAGGGCTCGGGTGAACGATACGCACGCACTTCAGCAGCAACCTGACCAACTTGTTGCTTGCTGGCGCCTTTAATGATAATTTCCGTTTGCGACGGAGTTTCTGCTTTTACGCCTTTTGGCAGGTTATAAATAATGTCGTGCGAGAAACCCAATTGCAATTTTAGGGCGTCGCCCTGAGCTTGCGCGCGATAGCCTACGCCAACCAAACTCAATTTACGCTCAAAGCCTTGTGTGACACCCAGCAACATATTGTTCACCAAAGCACGAGTCGTGCCTGACAATGCGCCTGCTTCTGGTGAGCTATCTTTTAACTCAACGATAATCATTCCGTCGGCCTGCTGCAAACCAATAGAGGGATGTAAATTGTGCGTCAAGGTTCCCAGTGGGCCTTTAACCGTCACCAAAGCGCCACTAATATTAATTTCTGCGCCCTTAGGCACTGGAATGGGGGATTTACCGACTCTAGACATAAAGATCTCCTTAGGCGATATAGCAAATAACTTCGCCGCCCACGCCGGTAGCGCGTGCTTTGCGATCAGTCATTACGCCTTGCGGGGTCGAAATAATTGCCACTCCCAAACCATTCATTACTTCAGGAATGTCATGGCGCCCTTTGTAGATGCGCAAACTCGGAGTTGATACTCGGTCAATACGCTCGATGACAGGACGGCCTGCATAATATTTAAGTTCAATTTTTAGCACTGGCTTAGCTGCTTCGCCTTGAATTTCAAAACCATCGATATAGCCTTCATCTTGCAAGACTCTAGCAATGGAAACTTTAATTTTTGATGACGGCATAGTAACGTTTGGTTTTTGCACCGCTTGCGCGTTGCGAATCCTTGTTAACATGTCGGCGATTGGATCGCTGATGCTCATAAGTTCTCCTGAATTCTTTCGCCGCTTACCAGCTGGCCTTGGTTAAACCGGGGATCTCGCCACGAAAAGCGATCTCACGAATTTTGCCGCGCGCCAAACCAAACTTTCGGAATGTGCCGCGTGGCCGACCGGTTAATGAACAACGATTTCGTTGACGAATCGGGCTTGCATTTCTGGGTAGGGCTTGCATCTTTAAGCGAGCTTCGTAGCGCTCTTCATCGCTTCTTGAAGTATCTGCGATGATGGCTTTAAGTTCGGCGCGCTTTACCGCATATTTTTCAGCACATTTAATGCGCTTTTTTTCGCGCTCAATCAGGGACATTTTTGCCACGTTAACCTCTTAATTGCGGAAAGGAAATTTAAACGCTGCCAAGAGTGCTTTCGCTTCCTCATCAGTTTTGGCAGTAGTAGTAATGCTTACATTGAGACCACGCAGGGAATCAATTTTGTCGTACTCAATTTCGGGGAAAATAATTTGTTCTTTCACACCGATGTTGTAATTACCGCGACCGTCAAAAGCCTTACCTGAGATACCGCGGAAGTCGCGAACTCGGGGTAATGCGACGGTGACGAAGCGATCTAAAAACTCATACATCTTTGCGCCACGCAAAGTTACCATGGCGCCAATGGGATAACCTTGACGAATTTTAAAACCGGCAATGGCTTTGCGTGCCTTGGTAACAACTGGTTTTTGACCGGCAACTTTAGTTAGGTCGCTAACGGCATTTTCAATAATTTTCTTATCGTTTACTGCTTCACCTAAACCCATGTTAAGCGTAATTTTGGTCACACGTGGCACTTGCATTACCGACTTATAGCCAAACTTCGCCATTAAGTCAGTAACCACTTTATTTTTGTAATGTTCTTGAAAACGGGTGCTCATAATATCTCCAAATTCCTTAAGCGCTTAAGCTTGTGCCAGTGGTTTTCAAATAGCGGACCTTTTTGCCATCAGCCAGCTTAATACCCACGCGTGATGCTTTGCCGTTGCTATCAAGCAATGCAACATTGGAGATGTGGATAGGCATGACTTTGTCAATCATTCCACCCGTAACACCTGCGGCAGGATTTGGTTTGGTCGCCTTTTTGTAGATGTTGACACCTTCTACCACAAGCTTTTCTGCCAGCACGGTTGTCACTGTGCCGGTTTTACCTTTATCTCGACCCGTTAATACCACCACCGAATCACCTTTACGAATTTTTTTCATATCAGCCTCTTAAATCTCTGCTTTAAATAACTTCTGGAGCAAGCGAAACAATTTTCATAAACTTCTCGGTGCGTAATTCGCGCGTTACTGGTCCGAAAATACGGGTGCCGATTGGCTCTAATTTAGCGTTCAATAGCACCGCTGCATTTTCATCAAACTTAATGAGGGATCCGTCTGGGCGCCGCACGCCTTTGGCTGTACGTACGACCACAGCATTATAAATATCGCCTTTTTTAACGCGGCCACGTGGTGCAGCAGACTTCACGCTGACTTTAATGACATCGCCAATATTGGCATAGCGTCGTTTAGACCCACCCAATACTTTGATGCATAACACTTCACTGGCGCCTGTATTGTCGGCAACCTGCAATCTACTTTCGGTCTGAATCATTTTTAATCCCCAACTTATTGGCCAAAGGCAAACAGTCTTGGTTCCGTCTAAGGGCTCTGGCAGAACAGCCAAAACCCGGAATTAATGAAAATACACTCTCGTTTACTGCATTGTTTACTGCGAAAAGCCCATGATTCTATAACGAATTATGGGGTCTGGCAAGCAAATTCCCCTTATAACCCTGGAATATTCCTTAAATACCTCTTGAAGCCTCAACCAACCGTGTAACTACCCATGATTTCGTACGTGAAATAGGGCGGGACTCGGCAATTTCAACGGTGTCGCCCATTTTGTACTGACCAGCTTCATCATGCGCGTGGTATTTCTTAGAATGGCCAACATATTTGCCATACAAGGCGTGCTTAACTTGACGCTCAACCAACACTGTCACGGTTTTTTGCATTTTGTCGCTTACCACTCGTCCAATTAAAGTGCGGCGTAAGGGTGTAGAAGTTTCTGTCATATGCCCACCTTATTTCTGTACAGTTTTTTGGGTAATAAAGGTTTTTACGCGTGCGATGTCGCGCTTGACCTTACCCAATTGACTGGTATTTTGAAGTTGTTGAGTGCCTTTTTGCATGCGCAGCTTGAAGCTGGCTTTGAGCAATTCTGAAAGTTCGCTATTTAAAGCACCCAGATCTTTTGTTTGTAAGTCTTTATTTGTCATATTCATCTACCTAATTAGCCCAGATGGCGAATTACGAAGGTGGTTTGGAGTGGCAATTTAGCTGCAGCCAGCTTAAAAGCTTCGCGCGCCAATGCCTCATCAACACCATCCATCTCGTATAAAACCTTACCTGGCTGAATTTCTGCCACGTAATACTCAGGATTACCTTTGCCGTTACCCATACGTACTTCAGCAGGTTTTTGTGAAATAGGCTTATCGGGGAAAATACGAATCCAAATTCGACCGCCACGCTTAATGTGGCGCGTCATGGCTCGTCTTGCTGATTCAATTTGGCGGGCAGTTAAACGCCCGCGACCCACAGCCTTTAAGCCAAAATCGCCAAATGATACAGAGCTACCACGAGTAGCAACGCCTGTATTACGGCCTTTTTGCTCTTTACGAAATTTGCGACGCTTAGGTTGTAACATACTTAATCTCCTGACTTCTTCGTATCAGCAGCAGGGGTTGCGTTTTCTGCAGCACCCACTTCAACTGCTTTACGTACCCGCTTCACAAGGGGCTTAGTTGTTACTTTTGGTTTGTCATCTGCTGCTACTGCCGCCTTATCGCCAGCTGGACCACGACGTGCAGTTTTGGCAGGAGCGCGACGGGATTTTTTATCATCAACACTAGGCTCAATGGCTGGCGCACTGGCTACGGGTGGCGCTTCAGCACCACGGCCCAAGGTATCGCCCTTATAAACCCAAACTTTTACGCCAATGATGCCGTAAGTAGTTTCTGCTTCCGAGGTCGCGTAATCAATGTCGGCCTTCAAGGTATGCAATGGCACGCGGCCCTCACGGTACCATTCGCGGCGCGCAATTTCTGCACCATTTAAACGACCTGAAGACATAATTTTGATGCCTTGAGCACCCAAACGCATTGCGCTTTGCATGGCACGCTTCATTGCCCTACGGAACATGATGCGTTTTTCAAGTTGTTGTGTGATCGAATCTGCAATTAACTGCGCATCCACTTCTGGCTTACGAATTTCTTCAATATTGACATGCACAGGAACGCCCATACGCTTTTGTAATTCGCGGCGAAGCACTTCAATATCTTCGCCCTTCTTGCCAATAACAACACCTGGGCGTGAACTATAAATTGTGATCCGCGCATTTTTTGCAGGGCGCTCAATAATGACTTTACTAACGGATGCATTCTTTAATTTCTTTTTGAGATAAAGACGAACATCAACGTCTTCTTTCAGCATCTTGGCAAAATCGGTATTGTTAGCATACCAACGTGAAGTCCAATTCTTGGTTACCGAGAGTCGGAATCCAGTGGGATTTATTTTTTGGCCCATAACTTTCCTTAATTACTCAGGGTCACACAAATGTGACAAGTTTGTTTTTCAATTTGATTACCACGGCCCTTAGCGCGCGCAGTAAAACGTTTTAATGACGTTGCTTTATCGACAATGATGGTGGCTACTTTGAGCTCATCAATATCGGCACCTTTATTGTGCTCAGCATTTGCGATCGCCGATTCAACTACTTTTTTAACAATAAAAGCTGCCTTCTTTGGGCTGAAATTTAAAATATGCATTGCGCGAGCAATTGGCAAACCACGAATTTGATCGGCGACCAAACGCGTTTTTTGTGCCGAAATACGGGCGCTTTTATGAGTTGCTTTCACTTCCATCATCATCCCCTTACTTCTTCACAACTTTCTTATCGGCCGAGTGACCTTTGAAAGTACGGGTCAAGGCAAACTCACCTAGCTTATGACCCACCATGTTTTCTGATACGTAGACTGGCACATGCTGACGTCCGTTATGCACAGCTAACGTCAAGCCAATGAAGTCTGGCAATATTGTGGAACGGCGCGACCAAGTTTTGATCGGCTTTTTATCTTTATTGGCCTGTGCAACTTCAACTTTTTTTACCAAGCTGGCATCACAAAATGGGCCTTTTTTCGCGGAACGTGTCATGTATTTTTCCTTAATCGCTTAGTCATTAACGCTTCTGACGACGCTGAACAATCATGGTCGTCGTGCGCTTATTGCGACGCGTACGATAACCTTTGGTTGGCGTTCCCCATGGCGATACAGGTACACGACCTTCGCCAGTTTTGCCTTCACCACCACCATGTGGGTGATCAACTGGGTTCATTGCAACGCCACGTACAGTTGGACGAATTCCCCGCCAACGATTTGCGCCTGCCTTACCAATTTGGCGCAAGCTGTGTTCTTCATTGCCCACTTCACCAATTGTGGCGCGGCACTCAATTAACACCCGACGAACTTCGCCTGAGCGTAAACGGACTTGAGCGTAAACGCCTTCGCGCGCTAACAATACTGCCGAAGCACCCGCAGAGCGAGCAATTTGTGCGCCCTTGCCTGGCAACATTTCAACGCAATGGATCGTGCTACCAATCGGAATATTACGAATCGGTAAATTGTTGCCCGCCTTAATTGCAGCCTCAGAGCCATTCATAATTTGTTGGCCAACAGTCATGCCTTTAGTGGCAATGATGTAACGCCTTTCGCCATCAGCGAATAACAATAAAGCAATGTTGGCGCTGCGATTGGGATCGTATTCCAAGCGCTCTACTTTTGCTGGCACGCCATCTTTATCATTCCGCTTGAAATCTACTACCCGATAATGGTGTTTATGACCGCCACCCTTATGACGAGTAGTGATGTGGCCATTATTATTACGGCCTGCTTTTTGAAACTGTGGTTCAACTAACGCTGCAAAAGGCTTGCCTTTATGCAGATCGGGATTGACCACCTTGACCATTGAACGACGACCTGGCGAAGTCGGTTTTGTTTTCATCAGTGGCATGGTTAACTTGCCTCCGCTTCAAAGTTAATTTCTTGACCAGGCTTCAAATTGACATAGGCTTTTTTGGTGTGGTCACGACGTCCTTCAAAACGGCCATAGCGCTTCGGCTTGCCTTTTTGATTGACAATTTGTACCGAGTCAACTTGCACCTTAAAGAGTAATTCAACCGCTTGCTTGACATCTAACTTATTGGCTTCGCGAGCAACTTGGAAAACCACTTGTTCATTTTTATCAGCCACCATGGTTGCTTTTTCCGAAATAACTGGACCTAGCAATACCTTCATTAGTTTGTGATCATTTTTGCGCACTAGATTCATTTCAGCAACTCCTCGATTTTTGCAATCGCTGCTTTGCTAACCAATACTTTTTGGAACTGCACCAATGCCAATGGGTCTGCATGCTGTGGCTCCATGACTGCAATTTTGTACAGATTACGTGAAGCCAAGTACAAATTTTCACTAACTTGGTCAACAATGATAAGCACTGAGTCAAGACCCATGGCTTTGACTTTATCGGCTAATTGCTTCGTTTTTGGGGCGTCTAATTTAAATTCATCGATGATATTTAGGCGACCTTCGCGAGCCAACTGCGACAGAATCGATTTCATGCCAGCGCGATACATTTTTTTATTTACTTTGTGGCTGTAATTTACTTCTGGTGAATTCGGGAATATCCGACCGCCTCCACGCCACAGTGGTGATGAAGTCATACCAGCACGGGCCCGACCTGTGCCTTTTTGGCGCCACGGTTTTTTCGTGCTGTGCTTTACTTGTTCACGGTCTTTTTGAGCGCTATTACCGCTGCGCGCATTGGCTTGATAAGCAACCACCACTTGATGAATAAGTGCCTCGTTATACTCGCGCTCAAAAATCTCTGGTGATGCTTGAATACCAGCTGCTAATGTGCCGTTATCTTGGAGAAGCTTAATTTCCATTTGGGGCTCTCCTTATTTTTTCTTCAGCGGTGTTTTAACCGCTGGAGTAACAATGACTTTGCCGCCAGGCGCTCCTGGAACTGCGCCCTTAACCATAATGAGGCTACGTTCTGCATCGATACGGGCTATGACTAAATTTTGTGCAGTACGAGTTTCATCACCAAGGTGACCGGTCATACGCTTGCCAGGAAAAACTCGACCTGGATCTTGAGCCATACCAATCGAACCGGGGACATTATGTGAACGCGAATTACCGTGACTAGCGCGCCCCGACTTAAAGTGGTGACGCTTAATCGTGCCAGCGTAACCTTTACCAATAGTCACGCCTTGTACGTCAACTTTTTGACCAGCAGTAAACGTATCGACGCCGACAACTTGACCGGGCGCGAATTCGCTAACTTTAGCTGAGTCTAGGGTGAATTCATTAAGACCGTTACCTGCCAAAACGCCTGCTTTAGCAAAGTGCCCAGCCATAGATTTAGTAACGCGACTTGCTCTACGGGTACCGTGAGCTAACTGAACAGCATCATAGCCATCAGTAGCCAGGGTTTTCACCTGTGCAACTCGGTTATCGCTAACGTCGATTACCGTGACGGGAATTGCTTCACCTTCATCCGTAAAAAGACGGGTCATGCCGACCTTACGGCCGATCAAGCCTAAGCTCATTTTCAAACTCCACGCCGACTTCGATTGGCCGGCAATAATTTAATAACTAATTTATAAGTAAAATATTACTTATAAATCAATGACTTAAAACAATATTTCAACAAAAATGCATGAAAACTAGGGGTTTTGATGCTGCTATAAACCCGGAAAAGCCTATGATTCTATCCCAGATTCAGGCGCTTAGCAAGAAACCTGGGCTATATAACCTTACTGCAGCTTAATTTCTACATCTACACCCGCTGGCAAATCAAGCTTCATTAACGCATCAACGGTTTTTTCAGTTGGGTCAACGATATCCATTAAACGTAAATGGGTACGGATTTCCATCTGATCGCGCGAGGTTTTATTCACGTGCGGTGAACGCAGCAAGTCAAACCGCTCAATGCGGGTTGGCAATGGCACAGGACCCTTAACAACTGCCCCCGTACGCTTTGCGGTATCAACAATCTCAGCTGCAGATTGATCAATTAAGCGGTAATCAAATGCTTTAAGACGAATACGAATTTTTTGGTTTTGCATAATTTTTCCAAAGAGCAATGCGGTGCTGCCGCGGTTATCTATCTAAAGAGCGCACCTGACTTTGCAGCACAAGGCCAGGTGAATTGCAAACCGAAAACTAAAAAACTAAATCAAACCCTAAGCCAAAATCTTTGCAACTACACCAGCACCAACTGTACGGCCACCTTCACGAATCGCAAAACGTAAGCCTTCTTCCATGGCGATGGGAGCAATCAGTTTTACGGTAATCGTGACGTTATCGCCTGGCATCACCATCTCTTTATCTTTTGGCAACTCAATCGATCCGGTTACGTCAGTAGTACGGAAGTAAAACTGGGGGCGATAGTTGTTAAAGAAGGGCGTATGACGACCACCTTCATCTTTTGACAGCACATAGACTTCAGCGGTGAAGTGGGTATGCGGTGTAATTGAACCGGGCTTCGCTAAGACTTGGCCGCGCTCGACTTCTTCACGCTTAGTGCCGCGCAATAAAATACCGACGTTATCGCCTGCTTGACCTTGATCGAGTAATTTGCGGAACATCTCAACCCCAGTACAGGTGGTTTTGATGGTGGGCTTAATACCGATGATTTCAATTTCTTCACCAACTTTAACAATGCCACGCTCGATACGGCCAGTAACGACTGTACCGCGACCGGAGATCGAGAAGACATCTTCTACTGGCATCAAGAACGCGCCGTCAACTGCACGCTCGGGGGTGGGAATATAAGTATCTAAGGCTTCGGCTAAGGCCATGATGGCGCCTTCACCGAGTTCGCCCTTGTCGCCTTCTAAGGCAAGCTTAGCCGAACCTTTAACGATGGGGGTGTCATCACCAGGGAAGTCGTATTTGGATAAGAGCTCACGCACTTCCATTTCGACTAACTCGAGTAGTTCAGCGTCATCGACCATATCGCACTTATTTAAAAAGACGATGATGTAAGGCACGCCAACTTGGCGGGCGAGCAAAATATGTTCGCGGGTTTGGGGCATTGGGCCATCGGCAGCAGAGACCACTAAGATGGCGCCGTCCATTTGTGCAGCACCAGTAATCATGTTCTTAATGTAGTCGGCGTGACCTGGGCAATCGACGTGCGCGTAGTGACGATTCTTGGTCTCATACTCAACGTGGGCAGTATTAATGGTAATACCGCGAGCCTTCTCTTCTGGCGCAGCGTCAATTTGATCGTACGCTTTTGCTTCGCCACCAAACACTTTAGAGAGCACGGTGGTAATTGCCGCAGTCAGGGTTGTTTTGCCATGGTCAACGTGGCCAATCGTACCGACGTTAACGTGCGGTTTAGTCCGTTCAAATTTTTCTTTTGCCATTTTTTATCTGCCTTCTGTTTAACTAAGTTCAGTCTTCAAAAATTAAGGTTACGTAAAATTACTTTACCGATTTACTTTGATTTGGCTGCCATCACTGCTTCGGCAACATTCTTGGGTGCTTCTGAGTAATGCTTAAATTCCATGGTGTATGTAGCACGACCTTGCGTTAGCGAACGTAAGCTAGTTGAATAGCCAAACATTTCTGCTAAAGGCACTTCAGCGCGCACAATTTTGCCGCCACCAGGAATATCATCCATGCCCTGCAAAATACCGCGGCGTGAAGATAGATCGCCCATTACGTTGCCCATAAAATCTTCCGGGGTTTCAACTTCGACCGCCATCATTGGCTCTAGTAATACGGGTGATGCGCGGCGCATGCCTTCTTTAAAGGCAATGGAGCCTGCCATCTTAAATGCGTTTTCATTCGAGTCGACATCGTGATACGAACCATAGAAGAGGGTAGCCTTGATATCAACTACCGGATATCCAGCTAGCACACCAGCATTTAAGGTTTCAACAATACCCTTTTCAACTGCAGGAATATATTCGCGCGGTACTACACCGCCTTTAATTGCATCGACGAATTCAAAACCCTTACCTGGTGCTTGTGGCTCTAGCTTTAATACGACGTGGCCATATTGACCACGGCCGCCAGACTGCTTAACAAACTTGCCTTCGATTTCATCACAATTTTTTCGAATGGTTTCGCGATAAGCAACTTGCGGCTTGCCTACAGTTGCCTCAACGCCAAACTCGCGCTTCATGCGATCGACCAAAATTTCTAAGTGCAACTCACCCATACCAGAAATAATGGTTTGACCAGACTCTTCATCGGTTTTTACCCGAAACGATGGATCTTCCTGCGCTAAGCGATTTAAAGCTAAGCCCATTTTTTCTTGGTCAACTTTGGTTTTAGGCTCGACAGCTTGAGAAATAACCGGCTCTGGGAAAACCATCCGCTCGAGAATCACAATACTATCGGGATCGCATAGCGTTTCGCCAGTAGTTGCATCTTTTAGGCCTACTGCTGCAGCAATATCGCCAGCGAAAACTTCTTTAATTTCTTCGCGTTGATTTGCGTGCATTTGTAAGAGGCGACCCACACGCTCTTTTTTACCCTTGATCGGGTTGTAAATGGTGTCCCCTGATTTCATTACGCCAGAATAGACACGGAAAAAGATGAGCTGACCGACGAAGGGGTCGGTCATGATCTTAAATGCTAAGGCGGAAAATTTTTCGCTATCCGCAGCTGCTCTGGTCGTTGGGGTACCGTCTTCTTTTTCACAATCGACTGGCGGTACATCTAATGGTGAGGGTAGAAAATCGATAACCGCGTCTAACATGGCCTGTACGCCTTTGTTTTTAAACGCAGTGCCGCAAAGCATTGGCACAATTTCACCGGCAATAGTACGCTGGCGTAGAGCGGCTTTAATTTCTTCTTCCGTTAAGGCTTCGCCGCTGAGGTATTTATCCATCAGCACTTCAGAGCTTTCGGCAGCAGCTTCGAGCATTTTTTCACGCCACTCTTCAGCAGAAGCTTGTAGTTCTGCAGGGATATCAGCATAGGTAAATTTAGTACCTTGCGATTCTTCATCCCAATAAATCGCCTTCATCTTCACTAAATCGACCACACCTTGAAACTTTTCTTCAGCGCCAATAGGTATTTGAATTAAGAGAGGATTGGCTTTAAGGCGGGCCTTCATTTGATCGTAGACCTTGAAGAAATTCGCACCGGTACGATCCATTTTATTCACAAACGCTAAACGGGGTACGCCATACTTATTGGCCTGACGCCACACTGTTTCAGACTGTGGCTGTACTCCGCCTACTGCACAATAAACCATACATGCGCCATCCAGCACGCGCATTGAACGCTCTACTTCAATCGTGAAATCGACGTGGCCAGGGGTATCAATAATGTTAATACGATGCTCTGGATAATTTCCCCCCATGCCTTTCCAGAAGGTGGTGGTAGCCGCAGACGTAATCGTAATTCCGCGCTCCTGCTCTTGTTCCATCCAGTCCATGGTGGCAGCGCCATCGTGAACTTCACCAATTTTGTGATTCACGCCGGTATAGAACAGCACGCGCTCAGTCGTGGTAGTTTTACCTGCATCGATGTGAGCTGAGATGCCGATATTGCGATATCGCTCAATAGGTGTTTTACGTGCCACTGTTGCCTCTTCTTGACTGAATTCTTAGAAACGGAAATGGGAGAAGGCCTTATTAGCCTCAGCCATACGGTGTACTTCTTCGCGCTTTTTCATTGCCCCGCCGCGACCTTCAGCAGCTTCGAGTAATTCATTAGCAAGGCGCTGTGCCATCGATTTTTCGCCACGCTTTTTAGCGGCCTCACGCAACCAGCGCATTGCCAAAGCAGAGCGGCGGGATGGACGAACTTCTACTGGAACCTGGTAGTTTGCGCCGCCAACACGGCGACTCTTAACTTCAACCATGGGCTTTACATTACCCATCGCGGTTGAAAAAATCTCTAGTGGCTCTTTATTGGCTTTTTTCTCAATGTGATCAAAAGCGCCATAAACGATACGCTCGGCTACCGATTTTTTGCCGTCCAACATCAGGACGTTCATGAATTTAGCTACTTCTACATTCCCGAATTTTGGATCAGGAAGAATTTCCCTTTTGGGGACTTCGCGACGACGCGGCATAACAACTCCTATCAGTTCAGTTAGGGGAGACTAATATCAGACTCCCGCTTCGGTTACTCAACTATTTTTAGCTTTAAATTCCTAGGACTAAAAACGAAGTAACCACTTACTTGACTTTTCAGTCAGATACTACAAATACCTACTACAACAGCAAAACTTAAGCAGACTTCTTAGCGCGTTTCGCGCCATATTTTGAGCGCGACTGTTTGCGATCTTTTACGCCCTGCAAGTCAAGCGAACCACGCACAATGTGATAACGCACGCCAGGCAAATCTTTTACACGGCCGCCGCGGATCAGCACAACCGAGTGCTCTTGCAAGTTATGGCCTTCGCCACCAATGTACGAAATAACTTCAAAACCATTGGTTAATCGTACTTTTGCTACTTTGCGTAAAGCAGAATTAGGCTTCTTTGGGGTAGTGGTGTAAACACGTGTACAAACACCCCTGCGCTGCGGACTATTCTGCAGGGCTGGACTTTTGCTCTTAACGGTAAGCCTACTTCTAGGCTTACGCAATAACTGGTTAATTGTCGGCATAAATGGCTCGGTTAGTACTTCTTAATGCTTTTTTATAAGAAAATCAGTAACTTAGGCAACTAATCTCAGATTGCCAAATAAAGCTGATTTCCTACTAATTCAGTAGAACTCAGCATTCTAGCTTGGCCAGCCTTTCCCGTCAACCTGCAACGAGAAAAACTGGCCAGAATGGCAACAAAATGGTGAACTGAGCTTAGCTTTGCTCTGCCTCTCCTTCGGGGGCTGCAACAAGCACTTCGCCCTCAACCGCGAGCTCGGGTGCATTTGCTAAGGCCTCTTCCTCGGCAGCGATCATCTGTGCGCGATCACGCTCAAATTGTTCACGAACCTTACGCGCACGGCGATAAGACAAGCCGGTGCCCGCTGGAATAAGGCGCCCAATAATGACGTTTTCCTTGAGACCACGCAAGGTGTCGACTTTGCCCATAATTGCGGCCTCGGTCAAAACACGTGTGGTTTCTTGGAAAGAAGCTGCCGAAATAAAGCTATCGGTTGATAAAGAGGCTTTAGTAATACCTAAGAGCACATTTTCAAACTGAGCAGGGTGCTTACCTTCAGCAATCACCCGATCATTGGCGTCATACAACTTCGAGCGCTCAACTTGCTCGCCCATAATAAAGCCGGTATCGCCTGGATCGGAGATCTGCACACGGCGCAACATCTGCCGCACGATGACTTCAATGTGTTTGTCGTTTATCTTCACGCCTTGCAAGCGATAAACGTCTTGAACCTCATCAACAATGTAAATGGCTAGCTCTTCTGCGCCTCTGAGTGTCAAGATATCGTGTGGGTCAGCTGGGCCTTCGACAATCATCTCGCCCTTATTTACTACTTGGCCGTCATGCACTAACACTTGTTTCTCTTTGGCAATTAAGAACTCATTGGCCTCGCCATCCATATCGGTAATAACTAAACGCTGCTTACCTTTCGTTTCTTTACCGAACGATACTGTGCCCGTTACTTTTGCCAATACTGCGGCATCTTTTGGCGAACGCGCTTCAAATAATTCGGCAACGCGCGGCAAGCCCCCTGTAATATCGCGAGTCTTTTGTGACTCTATGGGAATACGTGCCAAGACTTCGCCAACTTCAACCTTCTGGCCATCTTTAACGGTAATTAAAGCGCCCACTTGCAGACCAATGGTGACCGGATGGTCGGTGCCCGTAATCATGACTTCAGCACCTTGATCGTCGATCAAATTAATCACCGGCCGAACCCCTTTGCTAGCTGCACTTCTCCGCTTGCCGTCAATAACGACTAGGGTTGAAAGACCCGTCACCTCATCGACCTGCTTGGCAACCGTCACTCCCTCTTCCACATTATCAAAGCGCGCAATACCAGCGTACTCTGAAATAATAGGACGAGTTAAGGGATCCCAAGTGGCCAAACTAGCGCCTGCTTTAACTGCAGCGCCTTCTTTTAAAACTAATGTTGCGCCATAAGGTACTTTATGCCGTTCGCGTTCGCGGCCATTATCATCAACGATGAGTGCTTCGCCTGAACGAGAAATCGCCAATTGCTCACCTTTGGCATTTTTAACCATGCGCATCGATGAGGAAAACTTCAAAGTACCGCTTGATTTTGCTTCAACATTACTTGCCACTAGTGCCCGTGATGCAGCACCGCCGATGTGGAATGTACGCATCGTTAACTGTGTGCCAGGCTCGCCAATTGACTGAGCAGCAATCACGCCCACTGCCTCACCAACGTTAACCAGACCACCACGTCCAAGATCACGGCCATAGCACTTCGCACATAAACCATAACGAGTTAAGCAAGATAAGACGGTGCGTACTTTCACTTCATCGATACCCAGTGCCACAATTTGATCGACATGATCTTCATCAAGCAAGGTATCGTGTGGAATGATGACTTCCTGCGTCTCGGGATTGAGAATATCTTCGATACAGACCCGACCCAAAATGCGGTCGCGTAAGGCCTCAATAATTTCCCCGCCCTCAACTAGCGCCTTCATGGTCACGCCACTGGTAGCACCACAATCATCTTCAATGACCACTAAATCTTGGGTCACATCGCATAGACGGCGTGTTAAATAACCCGAGTTTGCGGTCTTCAACGCTGTATCGGCTAAGCCTTTACGTGCACCGTGGGTAGAAATGAAATACTGCAAAACATTCAAACCTTCACGGAAATTAGCCGTAATTGGCGTCTCGATGATTGAGCCATCAGGCTTTGCCATCAATCCACGCATACCAGCCAACTGACGTATTTGCGCAGCTGAACCACGCGCACCTGAATCGGCCATCATGTAAATGGAATTAAATGATTCTTGACGGGCTTTATTGCCGTTGCGATCTAAAACCTCAACGTGCGATAACTCATCCATCATGGCTTTACCAACCTGATCGCCAGCCGCGCCCCAAATATCAACCACGTTGTTATAACGCTCTTGATTGGTTACTAAGCCCGACATAAATTGCTTGTCGTACTCTTTCACCTTATTGGAAGCATCAGTAATGATGCGCTCTTTAGCATGCGGAATTAGCATGTCATCAATTGCAATTGAGATACCTGCTTTAGTGGCTAAACGGAAACCCGCTTGCAAGAGTCGATCAGCAAAAATCACCGTCTCGCGCAGGCCACACTTCCGAAATGAAGTATTAATAAGCCGCGAAATTTCTTTCTTCTTAAGTGGCTTGTTAATCTCTTCAAAGGACATGCCTTTAGGCAAAATTTCAGACAAAATGGCACGGCCTACTGAGGTTTGATAAATCGTTTTTTTCTCGGCAAAACGGGCGTCGCCCTCGGCCTTCTTATCAACAATATCAAACTCGGTAATTCGCACGGCAACACGGGAAGCTAACTCAACTACACCAGCTTCATAAGCCCGCACAACTTCAGTGATATTGGCAAAAACCATACCTTCACCTTTGCCGTTAATCTTGTCGCGAGTAGCGTAGTACAAGCCCAATACAACGTCTTGTGACGGCACAATGGATGGCTCGCCGTTAGCAGGGAACAAGACATTGTTCGAGGCCAACATTAAAGTGCGTGCTTCCATTTGCGCTTCGAGCGACAAAGGCACGTGCACCGCCATTTGGTCGCCGTCAAAGTCGGCATTAAATGCTGCGCAAACTAAGGGATGCAACTGAATCGCTTTGCCTTCAATCAACATTGGCTCGAAAGCCTGAATACCAAGACGGTGCAATGTAGGTGCACGATTGAGCATGATTGGATGTTCACGAATGACTTCTTCGAGAATGTCCCATACGATTGGCGTTTGACTCTCAACTTCTTTCTTTGCAGCTTTAATGGTAGTTGCAATTCCTAAAGTTTCAAGCTTGTTGAAAATAAATGGCTTAAATAATTCTAAGGCCATTAATTTTGGCAAACCGCACTGATGCAATTTCAAGGTTGGGCCAACCACAATGACTGAACGGCCAGAATAGTCAACGCGCTTGCCTAACAAGTTTTGCCGGAAACGACCACTCTTACCTTTAATCATTTCAGCCAAAGACTTGAGAGGGCGCTTATTGGCGCCAGTCATGGCCTTACCGCGACGACCGTTATCAAGTAATGAATCAACGGCTTCTTGTAACATGCGTTTTTCATTACGCACAATGATTTCAGGTGCGCGTAACTCTAGTAAACGCTTTAAGCGATTATTACGATTAATAACACGGCGATAAAGATCATTCAAATCAGAGGTAGCAAACCGACCGCCATCCAAGGGCACCAAGGGGCGCAACTCGGGGGGTAACACTGGCAGCACTTCCATGATCATCCAGTCAGGCTTGATTCCTGAGCTCTGGAATGCCTCTAATACTTTCAAGCGTTTTGCATACTTCTTAATCTTGGCATCGCTACCGGTTGCCTTTAAATCGGCACGGATAGTTTCAACCTCGCGATCAATATCGATTGAGCGCAACAGATCACGAATGCCTTCAGCTCCCATAATGGCTGTAAATGCGCCATCACCGAATTCTTCAAGTTTCGCGTTGTACTCTTCTTCCGACATAATTTGGCCGCGCTTCATCGCTCCCTCGGGAGTTAAGCCAGCATCAACCACCACATATGCTTCAAAGTACAGCACCCGCTCGATATCACGCAAAGTCATATCGAGCACCATGCCCAAGCGGGATGGCAATGATTTTAAGAACCAAATATGCGCAACGGGTGCTGCTAACTCAATATGACCCATGCGCTCACGGCGCACTTTCGCCAAAGTAACTTCAACGCCACATTTTTCGCAAATAACCCCACGAAATTTCAAGCGCTTGTATTTACCGCATAAACATTCATAGTCTTTAGTTGGACCAAAAATCTTGGCACAGAATAAGCCGTCGCGCTCTGGTTTAAAAGTGCGATAGTTAATCGTTTCTGGTTTGCGTACTTCACCAAATGACCACGAACGAATTTTTTCGGGAGAAGCGAGGCCAATTTTAATGACATCAAACTGCTCTTCGCCCTGTGTTTGCTTAAATAGATCGAGCAATGCTTTCATATCAGTTACGCTCCATGTCAATGTCAATACCCAACGAACGGATTTCTTTTACCAGCACATTGAATGATTCGGGCATGCCCGCATCAATCGTATGCTCGCCTTTGACGATGTTTTCATACACTTTGGTTCGGCCTGTAACGTCATCCGACTTCACGGTAAGCATTTCTTGTAATACATACGCTGCACCGTAAGCCTCTAAGGCCCACACTTCCATTTCACCAAAGCGCTGACCACCAAACTGGGCTTTACCACCCAATGGCTGCTGGGTTACCAGCGAGTACGGCCCAGTTGAGCGGGCGTGCATCTTGTCATCGACCAAATGGTGGAGTTTTAAGACATGCATTACGCCAACTGTGACAGGACGCTCAAATTGATCACCAGTACGACCGTCACGCAAAATCATTTGTTGCCGTGACGGTGTCATTTGGAGTGCAGCAGCAACCTCTTCTGGATAAGCTAAATCGAGCATCTTGCCAATTTCTACTTCGGTAGCCCCGTCAAACACGGGCGTCGCGAATGGCAAACCTTGACGCAAATTTTCAGCCAGCATATTGACTTGTTCATCCGTAAAGCTGTCGATATCCTCAACGCGCCCAGTTTCGTTATACAACTGCTTCAAGAACTTGCGCATTTCGGCCTGCTTCACATGATCTTTAATCATGCTGTCAATTCGCTTACCAATACCTTGGGCAGCCCAACCTAAGTGGGTCTCTAAGATTTGACCCACATTCATCCGTGAGGGAACGCCTAAGGGATTCAGTACGATATCGACGGGACGGCCATCAGCCATAAAAGGCATATCTTCGGCAGGTGCAATTTTAGAAACCACACCTTTGTTGCCGTGACGTCCAGCCATTTTGTCGCCAGGCTGTAAGCGGCGCTTCACCGCTAAATAGACTTTCACCATTTTGGTTACGCCTGGCTGCAAGTCATCGCCTTGAGTCAGCTTGGTCTTCTTCACTTCAAACGCATCATCAAATTGCTTACGCTTGGCTTCAATGGAAGATTTAATCGCCTCTACTTGCATAGCGACATCATCATCCGCCGGGCGAATATCGAACCAATGGTATTTATCTAAGTCAGTCAAATACTCTTGGGTTATTTTGCTACCCTTGGCCAATTTTTTCGGACCGCCATTAGCGACCTTATTCATGAGCAATTTCTCTAGACGGCTAAATGCATCGCCCTCTACGATACGCAATTGATCATTTAAGTCGAGCCGATAACGCTGTAGCTCTTCTTGAATAATGGCTTGTGCGCGGGCATCACGATCAATACCTTCACGCGTAAAGACTTGTACGTCGATAACAGTACCAATCATGCCGGAGGGCACACGCAAAGACGTATCCTTCACATCAGATGCTTTTTCTCCAAAGATAGCCCGTAAGAGCTTTTCTTCAGGAGTCAGCGTGGTTTCGCCTTTCGGGGTTACCTTGCCTACCAAGACATCGCCTGCTTCAACTTCAGCGCCAATGTAAACAATACCGCTCTCGTCCAAGCGAGAAAGTTGTGACTCCGCTAAATTAGAAATATCACGGGTGATTTCTTCCGAGCCTAATTTAGTATCGCGGGCCACGACCGATAATTCCTCAATATGAATTGAGGTATAGCGATCTTCAGCAACAACCCGTTCAGAAATTAAGATCGAATCTTCGAAGTTATAGCCATTCCACGGCATAAATGCCACGGTCATGTTTTGCCCTAATGCCAACTCACCTAAATCGGTTGAAGCGCCATCAGCAACTACGTCGCCGCGCGCAACCTGATCGCCAACCTGCACGATGGGGCGCTGATTAATATTCGTATTTTGATTCGAGCGCGTGTATTTAGTGAGGTTATAAATATCTACACCAACCTCGCCAGCTGCGGTTTCATCATCATTAACCCGAATCACAATTCGATTGGCATCAACATAATCAACTAAACCGCCACGCATCGCCAACACGACAGTGCCCGAGTCAACTGCCACAATACGCTCTAAACCAGTTCCTACTAATGGCTTATCAGGACGTAAACAAGGCACTGCTTGACGTTGCATGTTCGCACCCATCAGGGCGCGGTTAGCGTCATCGTGCTCAAGGAAGGGCACTAATGATGCAGCCGCAGAAACGATTTGACTTGGGGCGACGTCAATAAAGTCAACCCGATCTGGGCTAAGCATTAAGGTTTCACCAGCCTGACGTGCAGAAACTAATTCATCGGCTAATTTCCCGTTCTTATCGATCGTGGCATTAGCCTGAGCAATAACATACTTCGCTTCTTCGATAGCCGATAGATACATGACTTCATCAGTTACCTTGCCATTATTAACTTTACGATATGGGGTTTCTAAGAAACCGTGCTCGTTTAAGCGGGCAAATAAAGCGAGGGAGTTAATTAGTCCAATGTTTGGTCCCTCTGGCGTTTCAATTGGGCAAACTCGACCGTAGTGCGTTGGATGTACGTCACGCACCTCAAAGCCGGCACGTTCGCGCGTTAAACCGCCAGGTCCTAAAGCAGAAATACGCCGCTTATGCGTAATTTCTGACAGCGGGTTGGTTTGGTCCATAAATTGCGAGAGCTGTGATGAGCCAAAGAACTCACGAATTGCCGACGAAATTGGCTTGCTATTAATTAAATCATGCGGCATCAAGTTTTCAGTTTCAGCTTGGCCTAAACGCTCTTTAACTGCACGCTCTACTCGAGATAAACCAGCGCGGAATTGATTCTCTGCTAACTCACCTACACAACGTACACGACGATTACCGAGGTGGTCAATATCGTCCACTTCGCCTTTGCCATTCCGCAGGTCAACTAAACACTTAATGGTGTCGAGAATGTCTTCATTGGATAAAACCATTGCGCCTTCCATTTCTGGACGACCCAAGCGGCTATTTACCTTCATGCGACCGACGCGGGATAAATCGTAGGAGTCTTCGTTATAAAACAAGCGTTGGAACAAGGCCTCTACTGCATCTTCTGTAGGCGGCTCACCAGGACGCATCATGCGATAAATAGCAATACGAGCAGCAGTTTGATCGGCAGTTTCATCAGCACGCAAGGTTTGCGAAATATAAGCACCACAATCTAAATCATTGGTATAAATTGTTTCCAGTTGCTTAATGTTGGCATCACGCAATGTCGCTAATAGTTCTTCGGTAATTTCATCGTTGGCATAAGCTAGGATTTCGCCCGACTCGGGATCAACAATATTTTTTGCCACTACCCGACCAACTAAATAATCATCAGGCACAACAATGCTCTTCGTTTTAGCGGCCTCAAGATCACGAATGTGTTTAGCATTAATGCGCTTGTCTTTCTGAATCACGACTTCGCCGTTTTTATCCAAAATATCAAAGTTGGCTAATTGGCCACGCAAACGCTGTGGCACAAATTCCATCGAGGCGCCATTAGGGCTTAAGGTGAAATGATCAAAATTAAAGAAATTGGCCAAAATCTGTTCGTTGCTTAAACCAATTGCCTTCAGCAAAATGGTTACGGGCATCTTGCGACGGCGGTCAACCCGGAAATACAAAATATCTTTAGGATCAAACTCGAAATCGAGCCATGAGCCACGGTAAGGAATAATGCGAGCAGAGAACAGCAATTTGCCGGAACTATGCGTTTTACCTTTGTCGTGCTCAAAGAACACGCCAGGCGAACGGTGTAACTGCGAAACAATCACACGCTCGGTACCGTTAATTACAAAAGAGCCATTTTGGGTCATGAGCGGAATCTCGCCCATATATACTTCGCTCTCTTTTACTTCCTTAACCTTAGTTGGCGCTTCGCGATCATAGATGATCAAACGCACCTTGGCGCGTAAGGCAGAGTGGTAGGTATAGCCCCGTTGTTGACATTCTTTAACGTCAAATGGGGGTTGCGATAATTGATATGAGACATACTCCATGCGTGCATATCCATTGTTTGACACAATGGGAAACGCTGAAGTAAAGGCTGCCTGTAAGCCCTCATTAATGCGAGACATGGCCGGTTTTTCGGCCTGCAAAAATTTTGCATAGGACTCAAGCTGGGTTGCAATCAGGTAAGGAACCTGGTGATTATTAACGCGTTTAGCAAAACTTTTGCGAATACGCTTACGTTCGGTGAAGCTATAGTTCATTTCATCTCCGAATTCAGCGACTGAGCAAAGATTTGGCGGTTGGCCTCTACCAACCACTGGCGGACAACACTAAACCGTATCGATTTAGTGCCCGACCAAACTTGTCTTCTGCAGTCGTATCAGAAGGCAAACCTGATTTCAATTCAACAAATGAAATCGGGTTTGACCTCTAAAAAGTCAAACCAAAATAGCCAAAGCCCTGCAATGCAGGACCATGGCTTTTTTAAATTACTTAATTTCGGCTTTAGCGCCGGCTTCTTCAAGTTTCTTCTTGGCTTCTTCAGCAGATTTCTTGTCGACGCCTTCTTTAATTGGCTTGGGTGCACCATCGACTAAGTCTTTTGCTTCTTTAAGGCCAAGTGCAGTGATTTCACGTACTGCTTTAATCACAGCAACTTTGTTACCACCAACCTCAAGCAAGTTAACCGTAAATTCGGTTTGCTCTTCGGCAGCAGCTGCTCCACCGCCGCCGCCAGCTGGGCCAGCTACAGCCATTGCTGCTGCTGATACGCCAAACTTCTCTTCAAATGCCTTCACTAGATCGTTCAGATCCATTACCGACATTGTGCCTACTGCTTCAATAATTTCTTCTTTGGTAATTGCCATTTTTAGCTCCTAATACTTAAATAATTAATCCGGCGCTTATTCAGCAGCGGGGGGTTCAACATTGGGTTGGTCGGCTGCTTCGACAGCGGGCGCTGCTTCGGCGACAACTTCAGCAGGCGCTGCTTCTGCTACTGCTTCGCTTGCTGCAACTGGTGAAGCTGCAGGTGCAGGAGCACCAGCGGCTTTTTGCGCAGCAACTGCACCCAACACTCGGGCCATCGCTGAGACAGGGGCCAACATGACACCCAACAACTGCGAAAGCAATTCGTCACGACTTGGAATCGTTGCCAACGCTTTCACACCATTGACGTCTAACATCTTGCCGTTATACAGACCTGCTTTAATGACTAGATGCTCTTGAGTTTTAGCAAATTGCTGCAGGACCTTTGCAGATGCAATAGGGTCAACAGAAATGCCGTAAATCAAGGGTCCAACCATCGAATCGGCCAGAGGCTCAAATTGGGTTCCTTGTGCAGCACGACGCGCCAACGTATTTTTTAGAACACGCAAATAAACACCTTGGGCACGCGCGTTTGCACGCAGCGTCGTCAGCTCGCCAACGGGAATGCCCCGATATTCAGCCAACACCACCGTTTGAGCCGCCGCCAATTGTGCGCCGACATCAGCAACAATCGCTTTTTTGTCTTCTACATTCAAAGGCACGGTTTAACTCCTCCAAAACCAACTGCTACCAGTTGGGTGCTTCATACACCAGCGTCTGATTCGTCAATCGCACAAACTGCTACGAATGGGTTCCAGGCTCGCCATCTGCGTTGGTTATTGCAATTGCAATGATTAAGGGTTCAATGAGTACCACCATTTACCCCACCAACGGTCTTTGATGTTCGACACTTTTACAGTGCCGACCCAAAGTTCTTTTTTGTTACCAGCGCCTTACTGAGCCGCTTGTAACGAAGTTTGATCCACGCGTACACCAGCACCCATCGTGCTGCTAACCGCGACTTTCTTTAAATAAATACCTTTAGTTGAAGTAGGCTTCGCCTTGTTTAATGCCTCAAGCAGAGCAAGTAAATTACTCTTTAGCGCAGTTGGCTCAAACGAACGACGGCCAATACTTGCATGCACAATGCCGGCCTTATCTACACGAAATTGCACTTGACCTGCTTTAGCATTTTTAACTGCAGTAGCAACATCTGGCGTCACCGTACCAACTTTAGGATTCGGCATTAAACCGCGTGGGCCCAAAACTTGGCCCAAGGTGCCAACGATTTTCATCGTGTCTGGCGAGGCAATCAAAATATCGAAATCGATTTTTCCGCCTTTAATTTGTTCAGCTAAATCTTCCATGCCAACAATTTCTGCACCAGCAGCTTTAGCTTGTTCGGCTTTCTCGCCTTGGGCAAAAACTGCTACTCGCACATGCTTACCAGTACCTGCGGGCAATACTACTGCGCCACGCACCACTTGGTCGGATTTTTTAGCGTCAATGCCCAATTGCACAGCAACGTCAATCGACTCATCGAATTTAGCAGTGGCACATTCTTTAACTAAGTTGAGCGCGTCATCTAAGGAGTAAAACTTGTTACGGTCTACTTTGGCTTGAATGACTTTGGTGCGCTTGGATAATTTTGTCATGATTAGAGGCCCTCAACCGTAATGCCCATCGAGCGAGCGCTACCTGCGATCGTGCGCACGGCAGCGTCCATATCGGCAGCAGTAAGATCGGGCATTTTTGTTTTAGCAATTTCTTCAGCTTGTGCCCGGCTGATTTTTCCCACCTTATCGGTATGAGGACGCGGCGAACCTTTTTCAATTTTGGCCGCTTTCTTAATTAAAATTGAAGCAGGCGGGGTCTTCATCACAAACGTGAAGCTCTTGTCTGCAAAGGCAGTAATCACGACGGGAATAGGTAAGCCAGGCTCCATGCTCTGGGTTTGAGCATTAAACGCTTTACAAAATTCCATAATATTGAGGCCGCGCTGACCTAAAGCTGGTCCAACGGGGGGTGATGGGTTGGCTTTTCCTGCAGGAATCTGCAGTTTTATAAAGCCAATAATTTTCTTTGCCATGAATTACTCCTAAAAAGCGCGCCGCGTGTTCATTAATAGAATACAAAGCCGCCGTTGAGTAGACGCTTCACCAGATTTGGCAATGCTGGATCGGCTCCTCGGTTACTGCAAATACGAAAAAACTAAAACAAATTACATCTTTTCCACTTGGCCAAACTCGAGCTCAACTGGCGTACCGCGACCGAAGATTGTAACAGAAACACGTAAACGTGACTTCTCGTAGTTCACTTCCTCGACATTGCCATTGAAATCGGTAAACGGGCCTTCTTTAACCCGCACCATCTCGCCAACTTCAAATAAGGTCTTCGGCTTAGGTTTATCAACCCCAGCCTGCATTTGATCCATGATTTTGCTGACTTCGGCAGTTGAAATGGGGGAAGGGCGATTGCGCACTCCACCGACAAAACCCGTAACTTTGGGGGTATTTTTGACCAAATGCCAGCTTTCATCGGTCATTTCCATCTCAATGAGTACGTATCCAGGGAAAAAACGCCGCTCTGAAACCGACTTTTGCCCCGCTTTAATCTCTACAACCTCTTCAGATGGCACCAAAATACGGCCAAATTTATCGAGCATGCCCGATTGGGCGATCCGCTCTTCCAGGCCCTTTTTCACGCTTTTTTCCATGCCGGAGTAGGCGTGAATCACGTACCAGCGCATATTGCCAGTGGCTTGGGGGTTGGTGGCTAATTCTGCATCAATCATTTTTTACTCACTTCCAGCCCAACAGGACTGAAAAAACTAACCATTCAATTAATTTGTCTGCAAACCATAAAAATAGCGACATGATTAGGACAAAGCCAAAAACAACCAGAGTCATTTGGGTTGCTTCTTTGCGGGTGGGCCAGACTACCTTTTTGACCTCATACCAAGACTCTCTTGCATAAACAATGAAACGTTTGCCCTCTGGGGAGATGGCAACAATACCTACTGCCAGTGCAATACCGCCAAACAAAATTGCTAAACGCAGCCAAATTGTTTGATCAATCAGGATGTAATACAAAACTAAAGCAACAATAACGATAGCTACTGCAAGGAAGGTAACCCAAGCAGATTTAGATTCGTTATGACTAAGCGACTGTTGTGACATGTAATTTCAATTCAAACGTGTGGCAGGGGCGGAGGGCATCGAACCCCCAACCTTTGGTTTTGGAGACCAACGCTCTGCCAATTGAGCTACGCCCCTATTTTTCAATTAATCAAACCCTAAGCCAAAATCTTTGCAACTACACCAGCACCAACTGTACGGCCACCTTCACGAATCGCAAAACGTAAGCCTTCTTCCATGGCGATGGGAGCAATCAGTTTTACGGTAATCGTGACGTTATCGCCTGGCATCACCATCTCTTTATCTTTTGGCAACTCAATCGATCCGGTTACGTCAGTAGTACGGAAGTAAAACTGGGGGCGATAGTTGTTAAAGAAGGGCGTATGACGACCACCTTCATCTTTTGACAGCACATAGACTTCAGCGGTGAAGTGGGTATGCGGTGTAATTGAACCGGGCTTCGCTAAGACTTGGCCGCGCTCGACTTCTTCACGCTTAGTGCCGCGCAATAAAATACCGACGTTATCGCCTGCTTGACCTTGATCGAGTAATTTGCGGAACATCTCAACCCCAGTACAGGTGGTTTTGATGGTGGGCTTAATACCGATGATTTCAATTTCTTCACCAACTTTAACAATGCCACGCTCGATACGGCCAGTAACGACTGTACCGCGACCGGAGATCGAGAAGACATCTTCTACTGGCATCAAGAACGCGCCGTCAACTGCACGCTCGGGGGTGGGAATATAAGTATCTAAGGCTTCGGCTAAGGCCATGATGGCGCCTTCACCGAGTTCGCCCTTGTCGCCTTCTAAGGCAAGCTTAGCCGAACCTTTAACGATGGGGGTGTCATCACCAGGGAAGTCGTATTTGGATAAGAGCTCACGCACTTCCATTTCGACTAACTCGAGTAGTTCAGCGTCATCGACCATATCGCACTTATTTAAAAAGACGATGATGTAAGGCACGCCAACTTGGCGGGCGAGCAAAATATGTTCGCGGGTTTGGGGCATTGGGCCATCGGCAGCAGAGACCACTAAGATGGCGCCGTCCATTTGTGCAGCACCAGTAATCATGTTCTTAATGTAGTCGGCGTGACCTGGGCAATCGACGTGCGCGTAGTGACGATTCTTGGTCTCATACTCAACGTGGGCAGTATTAATGGTAATACCGCGAGCCTTCTCTTCTGGCGCAGCGTCAATTTGATCGTACGCTTTTGCTTCGCCACCAAACACTTTAGAGAGCACGGTGGTAATTGCCGCAGTCAGGGTTGTTTTGCCATGGTCAACGTGGCCAATCGTACCGACGTTAACGTGCGGTTTAGTCCGTTCAAATTTTTCTTTTGCCATTTTTTATCTGCCTTCTGTTTAACTCTTTAATTAATTAAATCTATTCACTTGCACAAAAAACATGGTGCCCATGGGCAGGATCGAACTGCCGACCTCTCCCTTACCAAGGGAGTGCTCTACCACTGAGCCACATGGGCAAAATCTACTGCTGATATTCAGCTGGAGCGGGTGAAGGGAATCGAACCCTCGTCATAAGCTTGGAAGGCTTCAGCTCTACCATTGAGCTACACCCGCAGCGTTTTATCAACTCATTCGCCAACTATCTTCACTCAAATCTCTTAACCCGCTGCTTATTGCTAATTCCTACCGCCACTACTGAGAAGCACTACTGTATTCTTTACATCTGGTGGAGAGAGTTGGATTCGAACCAACGTAGGCGTAAGCCAACAGATTTACAGTCTGCCCCCTTTAGCCGCTCGGGCATCTCTCCGCGAACCGAACATTTTCACCTGAACCAGCCGGCATGTCAATCTGTAAGTCCTTTTCCCACAAGTAAAAACGC
Source organism: Polynucleobacter sp. IMCC 30228 (assembly GCF_021395205.1). Lineage (GTDB taxonomy): Bacteria > Pseudomonadota > Gammaproteobacteria > Burkholderiales > Burkholderiaceae > Polynucleobacter. The sequence goes on from NZ_JAJVCS010000001.1 coordinate 309,100, forward strand.
CCAGACCTAAGAGGGTCTGGGCGTTACATTGGTGCCCGGCAATTACCTACTTTCACACGGGTAATCCGCACTATCATCGGCGTTGAGTCGTTTCACTGTCCTGTTCGGGATGGGAAGGGGTGGTTCCAACTCGCTATGGTCACCGGGCGTAGAGGGTGGGGTTGTTTATTCAACAACCCCATTTGAGTAAGCAAATTTGGATAGCGATTCAATTTATATCAATCGCACAAACATCCAACACCAATGGTGCTGGTTATAGGATCAAGCCTAACGGGCAATTAGTATCGGTTAGCTTAACGCATTACTGCGCTTCCACACCCGACCTATCAACGTTGTGGTCTTCAACGACCCTTTATGGAGCTTAAAGCTCCGGGAGATCTCATCTTCAGGCAAGTTTCCCGCTTAGATGCTTTCAGCGGTTATCTCTTCCGTACATAGCTACCCTGCGATGCTTCTGGCGAAACAACAGGTACACCAGCGGTACGTCCACTCCGGTCCTCTCGTACTAGGAGCAGCCCCCGTCAAATCTCCAACGCCCATGGCAGATAGGGACCAAACTGTCTCACGACGTTTTAAACCCAGCTCACGTACCTCTTTAAATGGCGAACAGCCATACCCTTGGGACCGGCTACAGCCCCAGGATGAGATGAGCCGACATCGAGGTGCCAAACACCGCCGTCGATATGAACTCTTGGGCGGTATCAGCCTGTTATCCCCAGAGTACCTTTTATCCGTTGAGCGATGGCCCTTCCATACAGAACCACCGGATCACTATGACCTGCTTTCGCACCTGCTCGACTTGTCGGTCTCGCAGTTAAGCACGCTTTTGCCATTGCACTTTAGGCACGATGTCCGACCGTGCCAAGCGTACCTTCGTACTCCTCCGTTACACTTTGGGAGGAGACCGCCCCAGTCAAACTGCCTACCATGCACTGTTCCCGACCCAGATAATGGGCCAAGGTTAGAACCTCAAACAAACCAGGGTGGTATTTCAAGGTTGGCTCCATCAGGACTAGCATCCTAACTTCAAAGCCTCCCACCTATCCTACACAGACCGGTTCAAAGTCCAATGCAAAGCTACAGTAAAGGTTCATGGGGTCTTTCCGTCTAGCCACGGGTAGATTGCATCATCACAAACATTTCAACTTCGCTGAGTCTCAGGAGGAGACAGTGTGGCCATCGTTACGCCATTCGTGCAGGTCGGAACTTACCCGACAAGGAATTTCGCTACCTTAGGACCGTTATAGTTACGGCCGCCGTTTACTGGGACTTCAATCAAGAGCTTGCACCCCATCATTTAATCTTCCAGCACCGGGCAGGCGTCACACCCTATACGTCCACTTTCGTGTTTGCAGAGTGCTGTGTTTTTATTAAACAGTCGCAGCCACCTTTTTATTGCAACCCCTTTGCCCTTCCGTTGTTCACGGTCAAGCTACCAGGGCGCACCTTATCCCGAAGTTACGGTGCAAATTTGCCGAGTTCCTTCTCCTGAGTTCTCTCAAGCGCCTTAGAATACTCATCTCGCCCACCTGTGTCGGTTTGCGGTACGGTCTTGTTAGACTGAAGCTTAGAGGCTTTTCTTGGAACCACTTCCAATTGCTTCGCGAGCAAGCTCACTCGTCCCACACCCTTGAATTACGCTACCGGATTTACCTAATAGCCATCTCCAATGCAGGAACCGGGAATATCCAACACCCGGACAACTTTCCGCGATCCGTCCCCCCATCGCATCTAACAATGGTCAAGGAATATTAACCTTGTTCCCATCAGCTACGCATCTCTGCCTCGCCTTAGGGGCCGACTCACCCTGCGCCGATGAACGTTGCGCAGGAAACCTTGGGCTTACGGCGAGGGGGCTTTTCACCCCCTTTATCGCTACTCATGTCAGCATTCGCACTTCTGATACCTCCAGCATGGTTTACACCACACCTTCACAGGCTTACAGAACGCTCTCCTACCATCACATTGCTGTGATCCGCAGCTTCGGTTATATGCTTAGCCCCGTTACATCTTCCGCGCAGGACGACTCGATCAGTGAGCTATTACGCTTTCTTTAAAGGATGGCTGCTTCTAAGCCAACCTCCTGACTGTTTTAGCCTTCCCACTTCGTTTCCCACTTAGCATATATTAGGGACCTTAGCTGGCGGTCTGGGTTGTTTCCCTCTTGACACCGGACGTTAGCACCCGATGTCTGTCTCCCGTGCTTGCACTCATAGGTATTCGGAGTTTGCTATGACGCGGTAATCCGCAATGGACCCCACAATCATGACAGTGCTCTACCCCCTATGGTGATACACGAGGCACTACCTAAATAGTTTTCGGAGAGAACCAGCTATTTCCAGTTTTGTTTAGCCTTTCACCCCTATCCACAGCTCATCCCCTAACTTTTCAACGTTAGTGGGTTCGGTCCTCCAGTACGTGTTACCGCACCTTCAACCTGGCCATGGATAGATCAACTGGTTTCGGGTCTACACCCAGCAACTAACGCCCTATTCGGACTCGCTTTCGCTACGCCTTCCCTATTCGGTTAAGCTTGCTACTGAATGTAAGTCGCTGACCCATTATACAAAAGGTACGCAGTCACCCCTTACGAGGCTCCTACTGATTGTATGCATGCGGTTTCAGGATCTATTTCACTCCCCTCCCGGGGTTCTTTTCGCCTTTCCCTCACGGTACTTGTTCACTATCGGTCGATTACGAGTATTTAGCCTTGGAGGATGGTCCCCCCATATTCAGACAGGATTTCACGTGTCCCGCCCTACTTGTCTCTAGCCTAGTACCACCCAATAATTTTCACATACGGGACTATCACCCTATATTGTTGGACTTTCCATTCCATTTTGTTAATTACTGAGCTATCACTAGAAGGCTCTTCCCATTTCGCTCGCCACTACTCTGGGAATCTCGGTTGATGTCTTTTCCTCTCGCTACTTAGATGTTTCAGTTCACGAGGTTCGCTCCACACACCCTATGTATTCAGGTGTGGGTGCCGCAAAAGCGGCGGGTTTCCCCATTCAGAAATCCCCGGATCAAAGCTTATTTGCCAGCTCCCCGGGGCTTATCGCAGGCTATAACGTCTTTCGTCGCCTGTAATCGCCAAGGCATCCACCACATGCACTTATTCACTTGATCCTATAACGAGCACCATTGCTAGTAACCGTTACAGGTTTTTACTTCTACTTCTGACATGTTTGCGCCGTAATCCAAACAATTTAAAACTCTTGCTTGTATTACTTTTGATTGATGATTCAATCACTACCCATATTACTTGTCTGATGCACTCTCAAAGATACATCAGACACTTTGCTTACTCAAATTTTTAAAGAACAGCCAAAAGAAAATGGCAAAACTAAACGTTTTGAATCGCTTAGTTTTGCTATTTAGTTTGATGGTGGAGGATGACGGGATCGAACCGACGACCCCCTGCTTGCAAAGCAGGTGCTCTCCCAGCTGAGCTAATCCCCCATCGACCCACTAAGTCTGTATTGCTTTTGGTGGTGGGTCTGGTAGGACTTGAACCTACGACCCCCGCCTTATCAAGACGGTGCTCTAACCAGCTGAGCTACAGACCCGTGGCTTTTGTTGTCAATCGATAAGTGTGGGCACTAAAGTTCCAGCATCTTTCTCTAGAAAGGAGGTGATCCAGCCGCACCTTCCGATACGGCTACCTTGTTACGACTTTACCCCAGTCATGAACCCTGCCGTGGCAGTCGCCCTCCTTGCGGTTAGGCTAACGGCTTCTGGCAAAACCCACTCCCATGGTATGACGGGCGGTGTGTACAAGACCCGGGAACGTATTCACCGCGACATTCTGATCCGCGATTACTAGCGATTCCAGCTTCACGAAGTCGAGTTGCAGACTTCGATCCGGACTACGATGCATTTTCTGAGATTAGCTCCCCCTTGCGGGTTGGCAACCCTCTGTATGCACCATTGTATGACGTGTGAAGCCCTACCCATAAGGGCCATGAGGACTTGACGTCATCCCCACCTTCCTCCGGTTTGTCACCGGCAGTCTCTTTAGAGTGCTCTTTCGTAGCAACTAAAGACAAGGGTTGCGCTCGTTGCGGGACTTAACCCAACATCTCACGACACGAGCTGACGACAGCCATGCAGCACCTGTGTTCACTTTCCCTTACGGGCACCTAATGTATCTCTACTTCGTTAGTGACATGTCAAGGGTAGGTAAGGTTTTTCGCGTTGCATCGAATTAATCCACATCATCCACCGCTTGTGCGGGTCCCCGTCAATTCCTTTGAGTTTTAATCTTGCGACCGTACTCCCCAGGCGGCTGACTTCACGCGTTAGCTACGTTACTGAGAATGTAAATTCCCAACAACTAGTCAGCATCGTTTAGGGCGTGGACTACCAGGGTATCTAATCCTGTTTGCTCCCCACGCTTTCGTGCATGAGCGTCAGTGTTATCCCAGGGGGCTGCCTTCGCCATTGGTATTCCTCCACATATCTACGCATTTCACTGCTACACGTGGAATTCTACCCCCCTCTGACACACTCTAGCTATACAGTCACAGGCGCCATTCCCAGGTTAAGCCCGGGGATTTCACGCCTGTCTTGTATAACCGCCTGCGCACGCTTTACGCCCAGTAATTCCGATTAACGCTCGCACCCTACGTATTACCGCGGCTGCTGGCACGTAGTTAGCCGGTGCTTATTCTTCAGGTACCGTCATTCGCAGACTGTGTTAGAGCTGCTGTTTCTTCCCTGACAAAAGAGCTTTACAACCCGAAGGCCTTCTTCACTCACGCGGCATTGCTGGATCAGGGTTGCCCCCATTGTCCAAAATTCCCCACTGCTGCCTCCCGTAGGAGTCTGGGCCGTGTCTCAGTCCCAGTGTGGCTGATCGTCCTCTCAGACCAGCTACTGATCGTCGCCTTGGTGGGCTTTTACCCCACCAACAAGCTAATCAGGTATCGGCCGCTCTCATAGCGCGAGGCCTTACGGTCCCCCGCTTTCCCCCTCAGGGCGTATGCGGTATTAGCACAGCTTTCGCTGCGTTATCCCCCACTATGAGGCACGTTCCGATATATTACTCACCCGTTCGCCACTCGCCACCAGGTGCAAGCACCCGTGCTGCCGTTCGACTTGCATGTGTAAGGCATGCCGCCAGCGTTCAATCTGAGCCAGGATCAAACTCTTCAGTTTAATTCCTGTGATCCTTGCGGATCGTCGCACTCATTCAAGAAATTGACTTGGTTAAAAACCAAATCTTTTTACTGTCTTGAGTACTGTTTTATTTACATCTGTCCCGAAGGACTGGATGCCTTTACCCAGTACCCACAATTATCGATTGACTAATTTTTAAAGAGGGCTGAAATGGCTTTTTTAAGAAATTTCAGCGAAGTCCGCTACTATGACACAAGAATTGCAAGATGTCAACACCCATCTAGGTATTTCTGCTGATATTTTCAGAAATTCTTTACAAAAAACGGCCAAATCTGAAGATTAGGGAAAACCCTAGTCAAAAGCGCAAAACAGGGTAAAATGATGCAATGCACAAAATATGCTTTAAGGGTGCCGCAAAACCTACCCGCAAACCATTTATTTGTGGGCTTAATAGCCTGCCAGTGAGAGAACTGCATGCCGGTCATCGCGCTGCTATCTTGGCGCATTTTTTGCTTTTAGAAGCGGAAGATCGCCGTTTACGCTTTGGCCTTCCGTCTACTGATGTCGTTATTCAAATCTATGTTGCCGAACTTGACTTTAAGCGGGATGCAATTTTTGGAATTTTCGATACCAACTTAAAGCTGATCGCGATTGCTCACCTAGCCTATTTACCGGTTGGGAACAAACGCAGTAAAGCTGCCGAATTTGGGGTTTCCGTTCTAGCCGAAAATCGTTATCAAGGGTGTGGCGCTGCATTACTAGAACGAGCAATCGTCCATGCGCGCAATACTCAGGTCACCACTTTATTTGTGCATTGCTTAGCGCAAAATAAAATCATGGTGCATTTGGCACTAAAAGCAGGTATGCAAATTGACTATGCCTATGGTGAAGCGGAAGCCTGCTTAAAGCTACCACCCGCAAATTCCAGCACGATTTTTGCTGAGGCCGTTAATGTCCAGCTTGCAGATTTTGATTTCGCCGTTAAATCCAATCTAAATCAATCAAATAAAGCTTTACGCTGGTTGCTGAAAAAAACCAAGGCCCAATAAGCAGGCCTAGCGCTGGCATCTTTATTGGGTTGCTAGCTTAGTTTTGTGGTGCCGGCTTAGTAGCCGCTGCAGCTGAATTTTTATTGGCCTGATCAATGCGTTCTTTGTCAGCCTCAGAAATCAAATCAAAAAACGTATAAACCGCTTTCACACCATTTGTTGAGCTCGCAATTTTCTTTGCACTTGCAGCCTCGGCTGCGGTCAAAATACCGAGCATATAAACGTTTGTACCTTCAGTCACGATATCCATTGAATTGGATGGGAGATTATTAGTAAAAATCATTTCCGTTTTAATTTTTGAAGTGAGATAGGCATCATTGGCTCGTGCCGTATAAGAACTAATGGGCCCAATGGTAAGTTCGTTAAAGACAGTACGAACATTTTTTAATTGCTTCACATCTGCTTCTGCTTGGCTTTTCATTTCTGCTGTTTTTACTTCACCAGTTAAAAGAACCTGTTGATTAAATGACGTTACATTGATGTGCGCGTCTTTGCCAAACTTATTGCTGAGCTGCGCCCCAGCTTCTAACTGAATTCCAATGTCGGTTGCTTGAGCAGCTGCGGTGCGCCGGTCGGCTAGCACGCTTGCGCTGCCTGCAACTGCGCCGACCGCAATGACACCGCAGGCATTTAATAAGCCCAGCAATGACAACAGACATAACAGCGCACTCACTGAACGAAATAGCGTTTTCATCTGACCTGACCTCTAAAGTTAATCGAGCAAAACATGATCAATCCCATCGCATAAGGCATGCAACAGAATTAAATGTGTTTCTTGAATTCGTGCCGTGCGCGACGCGGGCGCACATAAAAGTAAATCGTTTACGCCTAGTAAGTTGCTTAACTGACCACCGCCATTGCCGCTGAAGGCAATGACTTGAATGCCCATGGACTGCGCCGCCACAATTGCTTTCAACACATTTTTAGAGTTGCCAGAAGTAGTGATGGCCAATAAAATATCACCGGTTTTGCCAAGGCCGCGCACTTGCTTGCTAAACACTTCGTCATAGCTGTAGTCATTACCCACTGCAGTCAAAATAGAGGTGTCGGTGGTGAGGGCGATTGCTGCTAACTCCCGCCGCTCGCGCTCAAAACGACCGATCAGTTCGGCAGCAAAATGTTGTGCATCGGCGGCTGAACCCCCGTTACCACACGCCATAATCTTGCCGCCGGCCTGAAGACAGTTAGCCATCGCCAAAATGGCTTGGGCTGCTAGCGCTGACAGAGTCTTCGCAGCCTCTTCTTGGCACGCAATACTATCTAAGAAATGCTGCGCGGTTCGCGTCTCTAAGCTCGGCAGGGTCTGGTTATTCATCCTAATATTATGCCCCTAGTTTTACCAAGGGGCGATAAGCTGCCATCAAAATGCGGCCTTAAGCCACTCTAGTTGATCGCCTTTTATAGCAATCACGTCAAAGCGGCACGACGGATAGTCCTTAGCGCGATAGTGGGATTGCAAATAGTATTGAGCTGTTTTATAAATCTTATTTTGTTTGCTGGCGTTAATGCTAGCTAGGGCGCCGCCCCAATTGCTTGAGCTACGCGCCCTGACTTCTACAAACACTAAAGTAGCTTGATCACGCATAATCAAATCAATCTCGCCCATGCGGCAGCGATAATTTAAGGTGACGAAGTTGAGACCTGCGCATTGAAGATACTCTTTTGCTGCTGCTTCAGCTTTTTTACCGATGTTGTGAATGTGAATGGAGTGTCACCATGGAATTGGGTATAGCGGATTTTCTACAACAACAAGATTTACCGGCTAGTGCATTGTATGTAGTGGCTACACCGATCGGTAATTTAGGTGATATAACCTTGCGCGCGTTACATGTATTAAATGCAGTTGATGGCATTGCTTGCGAAGATACGCGTCATAGCGCTGCCCTGTTGCGGGCATTTGGCATTCATAAGAAATGTGTAGCGCTACATGAGCACAATGAGGTTGCGGCTACTAAAAAAATGATCTCCCACTTAAAGCAGTCGCAACGTTGGGCTTATATTTCGGATGCTGGTACGCCAGGCATTTCAGATCCCGGCGCTAAGCTCGTCGGCGCTGTTCAGCAAGCGGGGTTTCGGGTGATCCCCATTCCGGGGCCCAGTGCGCTTACTGCGATTGCCTCAGTTGGCGGCGGGGCACTTGATCATTTACAAGGCCGCTTTCAATTTATTGGCTTCTTGCCCCATAAGGTAAAAGAGCGTGAGCGCGTTTTAAATGAAATTAATTTGTCTGCGCAAGCGAGTATTTTTCTTGAGTCGCCACATCAAATCCAATCTAGCTTATTGAATCTATCAGCGATTCTTAAACCTGAGCGCGAAATCATTATTGGTCGTGAGCTGACTAAAAAATTTGAAGCAATCGCTTTTTTAACTGCAGGCGCCTTAAAAGACTGGCTTGCCAACGCAATTAGTCTTAAGGGAGAATTTATTATTTTAGTCGCCGGGGAGAAGTCTAGTGAACCACAGTCAGCCGACGCAGTGGCAGTACATCGCTGGATTAATGTACTTGCTGAATATTTAGGTAGCAAAGAGATTGCTAAGGTGGTGTCTACGGCTACCGGCATGCCCCAAAAAGCGGCGTATCAATTAGCGCTGATGGCTAAAAAACATTAACTCTATTTGGCTGCGGCCTTCGCGGCCGGAGCTGTGATTGCAGCGACCGCGGGTGGCACTGGCGCTGTATTTTCCGCCACTGAGGGTGGTGCTGCGGCCGCACTCAGGGTAACCTGCCCAACCGGTTTAATCCGTTGTGCGATTCCTTTTTCTGCCTCAATGCTGCCGCCAGATTCGCGTTGGCCGCTATTAACATAAACCATTAACAATAAAATAATGAGAAGCGGTACAAAAAAACTGAGGCTAACCACCACAATTAATTGTTTTGGGGTTTTAATTAAACTACCGTGACCATTGCTCATTATTTTGCTCTTTTGCTAGTTTTTTTCGTTGATTTGTTAATTATAGCCAGCCCGAACGATTCCGGCACTTACAATAGAGCCTTAGTTCTTAATGCGCCCGTAGCTCAGTGGATAGAGTATTGGCCTCCGAAGCCAAGGGTCGCGCGTTCGATTCGCGCCGGGCGCACCAGCATGGGTAACTTTGATCCAAATCAAGCGGAAAAAACCAAAAAGCTCTATCATTCAAGCGTCTAAACCTCTATTTACATTGTGTCCAACTCTTTAAACCCCTCCTATGTTGATTCTTCGCGCGTTGCGCCGCTAACGCCCGATCAACCATTGCCTCACCGTAAAATTATTCGCAGCTGGTTAGAGCCGATGGCGAAGGGCGAAACGAGTCGGGCAATTGCTTTACTTATGTTTGACGCAACACTTTGGCTAGGCGCCATTTTTGCCACCGTCTATTTTGAACATATTTTGCTTAAAATACTTTTTGGCGTAATCGCAGGATTTATCACAGGACGTATCTTTATCCTTGGGCACGATGCTTGTCATCAAAGCTTTACCGCTAATCGCGAACTGAATAAAGTACTTGGACGCATTGCCTTTTTGCCTTCGTTAACCCCCTACAGCCTCTGGGACATTGGTCACAACGTTGTTCATCACGGGCAAACGAATTTAAAAGGTTTTGATTTTGTGTGGGCGCCACTTTCAAAAGCCGAGTTTGATGCTTTACCTGCATGGCGCCAAACCCTTGAGCGCATTTATCGCAGCGGCTGGGGCCCAGTACTGTATTACATGATTGAAATCTGGTGGAAAAGAGAATACTTTCCCAATGCCACTTATAAGCCAGCGAACCGTGCCATTTTTATGAAAGATAACTATTTGGTCTCGGCCTTTGCGGTTCTGTGGCTTGGCTCACTCATTGCTGGGGCTTGGCTTACCGACCAATCGATTTGGATTACCCTGCTCACCGGTTTTGCTTTGCCATTTTTATTTTGGAATGGCATGATTGGTTTTGTAGTTTACGTACACCACACCCACCCCTCAGTGTCTTGGTACGATAAAAAATCGGAATGGTTAAGGGCTCAGCCCTTTGTTTCTACCACCGTTCATCTGACTTTTAATTTTGTCTGGGGCGCATTAATGCACCATATCATGGAGCACACGGCTCACCATGTAGATATGTCGATTCCCCTATATCGTCTTAAAGAGGCTCAGGCGAAGCTAGAAACTGTTTTACCAGAGCGAATTTTTATCCAAAAATTCTCCTGGAAATGGTATTTTGATACTGCCAGAGCTTGTAAGCTGTATGACTTTGAAAATAAGGCCTGGCTAGATTTTGATGGCAATAAAACCGCTGATTCAGTGAAAATTATGCTGACGCCTGCCCCAGCTTGCTAAAACGGGTAAAATAGCATTTCTGTAGATTAGTACCCCTCGGAATGCTTATGACCACCTCAACCACCGCCCCAACCCAAGACACCTCACAAAGCCTTAAATTTTGCTCATCTTGTAGTCGCGAGAAGCGCTTAGAAGGTGGTACGTGGATTCCTACGAGCAATCGCAAACAGCGCTGGATTTGTGCCAGCTGCCTCTATAACCGTACTCATCGTACGGGCTCAGCTAAAACCTAACGTCGGCTTGGGTATAACTAAGGTCTACAGAGTAGGTAGGGCCTTTAGTTTAAATAAGCGCTGGATCGCGCTCAATCGACCAGCGTATTTTGTCCTTCTTACTAATACGCCCTTGCGACTGACCTCGTAAGAAGGTATCAATTTGCTCTAAAACACCTTGTAAATGATTCCGATGATTGGCTTCAATAACTAATTGGGCGCGTTCTAAGCCTGCAATTCGCACCATACTCTTCGCTACGGGATCGTATATTTTTACCTGCTGTTCGGCGTCAAAGTGGCTGGCTGCCTCTTGTTTAAGCTGCGCTAAAAATACCAATACCTTGCTTAACACTTTTCCCTCGGCGTGAATCAAGGCCTGAAAAGTAAAAGGCGGCAACTGCGCTTCTTCACGTTCAGTTGCTAACTGCGCTAAAAAACCATCGACATCATGCTGAATTAAGTATTGAAAAACAGCGGCATTTGGATGGCGGGTTTCAATATAAATTTGACTTATTTTTTCTACACCATCGCTTCGACCAGCGCGCCCAGCGACCTGAACGAGTTGTGCAAATAAGCGTTCCGGAGCACGATAATCGTGAGAATATAAACGCGCATCAGCATCTAATACGCCAACTACACGGATATTTTGATAGTCATGACCCTTCGCAATCATTTGTGTGCCGATAATAATGTCGATTTCACCAGCATGCACCGCCTGCATCATATCTTCAGCGCCACGCCCCCTGCGACTACTATCAGCATCAATCCGCAAGATGCGGGCGTTTGGCCAAGCTAGGCCGATTGCATCTTCAATTTTTTGTGTTCCTTGCCCAATGGGTCGTATATCGGCATCTCCGCATTCAGGACAACTCTTAGGTACAGACTTTACCAAGCCACAATGGTGACAACTCAAAATCGGCTTAGCAGTAATTGCACCTGGCTTATGCAAGACTAAATATGCACTGCATTGCGCGCACTGTGAAAGCCAGCCGCAAGATAAGCAAGTTAAAACAGGAGCATACCCACGGCGATTAATTAGCACTAAACTTTGCTCCTGCTGCTGTAAGTTAGCATCAATTGCATTGGCCAGAGGCCTTGAAAGATGAATTTTTTTAGCACCAGCAGATTGATTATTTTTGTCTTTTAAATCAATCAAGCGTATTTCTGGCATTGCACCGCCTTGTGCTCGCTGGTTTAGCTGGATTAAGTCATAGCGCCTATTGCGTGCGGCCAACCAAGTTTCTAAAGAGGGTGTAGCAGAAGAAAGAACAATAGGAATGTGTAAATTATGAGCGCGCCAAACTGCTAAATCACGTGCTGAATAACGCGTACCTTCTTGCTGTTTATACGATGTATCGTGCTCTTCATCAACGACGATTGCCCTTAAGTGCGGAATGGGAGTAAGGACAGCTAAACGGGTACCAAGAATGATTTGCGCCCGACCAATTTGTGCTTCATACCAGGCCATGCCGCGTTTTTTTTCTGCCAACGCACTATGTAAGACAGCTAGTGTGTGCCCTGGAAAATGCGCACGCACACTTCTCTCTAATTGCGGGGTTAAATTAATTTCGGGCACCAAAATCAGCACTTGAGCATTTTTTTCTGCCAATATATTAGCCAGCCAATTTAAAAAAACGGCCGTTTTGCCACTACCTGTTCTGCCCTGCAATAATGTGGCGCGCAAGCCGCTCTTCTGGCTGTCTTGTTTTTGATTATTTAATTTTGTTAACGCAGCGGCCTGCTCTGCATTTAGCGCTGCCGTCAGAATGGCGCCGGTAGCCTTAGCGCTTTTGCTGCTGGAGTGGGGGCCACTATCCTGACTAATGGCCGCCTGATCCATTAGCGCAAGTTGTAGTTTTGGCCAATTTTTGGGTTTTTTCCAATATTGCGGAATACTTGGAATGAGGGTTTCGCCAAGCCCTTGAATATAGTACGTGCTGGCAAATACCATGAGCTGCATTAATTGGGGGTCTAAGGCCGGAATCGGTGCAAGTTGCGTAACTGTCTTTAATTGGGCCGGCTCTAGGGCAGTGTCATGGCTTACTTGAACCACAACCCCAACTAAATTTCCGCGGCCAAATGGTACCTCAACCAATTGGCCAATAAGGGGATCTTGCCCTAATTTTTCACTATTCCAAATATAGTCAAAGCATTGGCGCAGGGGCTTATCAATCGCAACCTGAACAATGAGGGGCTTAGTCATTACAGCGCTTTAGCGGGTTAACTTTACTTGTGGATAAGTCTGTGGATATCGCTAAGTTTGCCATTATCTTTTCATTAGCGTTCATTTTTAAAGTCTTACGTGAGGGGTGCTTTACGACTATTTATTCAATTAAAACAATTACTTAGACTAAATTATGCAGGGGTAATCTGAAGCTTCGAGCGAATCTTACTGAATTTCTTATGCTCGTGTTTGGCTGTGCATAACTATGTGCATAACTTTTCGCAATGCACCAAATTAACAGGCCAAGCGGCTCTGGTTTAGCCTACTTTCTAAGGGCTTGGGAGTGGCTTATGACCGCCTCAACTAGCGCAGAAACGTGCTCTGGGGGGGTAAATTGTGAAATGCCATGGCCCAAATTAAAGATATGTCCATCTAAGGGATGTAGTTTGGGGCGCATAGGCGGCGCTGACGCCAATCCATCGAGTATTTCACACGCTAATTGCTGAATTTGGGCGGGCTCGGCAAATAGGGCAAGGGGATCAATATTGCCTTGAAGTGCTATGGGGGTATTAGCCGCTACCAGTGCTGCGCGCGCGTGCTGCAGAGAGATAGTCCAGTCTAGACCAATGACATCAGCACCAGCTTGTGCCATATCGTTTAACCAGAGGCCACCCCCTTTGGTGAAAATAATAATCGGCACTTTTCGCCCTTGGTGCTCTCGGGGCAGCTGCGCTATTACTTCGCGCATGCTTGCTAAAGATACACTTTGATACCACTTGTCGGGCAGCATGCCGCCCCATGTATCAAAAATCATTAATGCTTGAGCGCCGGCCTCTAATTGCAAGCTTAAATATTGGGCTACAGACTGGGCATTGATTTTGAGAATCTGTGCCAGTAAGTCTGGCCGACTAAACATCATGGTTTTAGCATGACGAAAGTCATCAGCGCTTGAGCCGTCAATCATGTAACAAGCCAGTGTCCACGGCGATCCTGAAAAACCAATCAGTGGCATACGCTGCTGACCATTTTGCATTAGCGCGCGGCGAATTTCTGCAACCGCATCAAAAACATACTTCAGCTGATTCATATCCGCCACTTGCAACTTAGCTACATCATCCGCTGTGCGCAAAGGCCTTTCAAAGCTGGGGCCTTCGCCAGCGGTAAATTGCAAACCAAGGCCCATGGCGTCAGGAATAGTTAAGATGTCGGAAAATAAAATTGCAGCATCTAAGGGGTAGCGATCAAGTGGCTGAAGGGTAACTTCAGTAGCTAAACTGGGGTTCTTGGCTAGCGCTAAAAAACTGCCCGCGCGGGCGCGCGTAGCGTTGTACTCTGGCAAATAACGACCAGCTTGGCGCATCAGCCACAACGGCGTTCGATCCGTTGGCTCGCCAAGGCAGGCCTTAAGGAATCGATCGTTCAGCAAGGCTAGCTTGACAAAGAATTATTTTTTGCGCCGAAAGCGCGCAAGTGCAGCTAATTGAGCGGCGGCCATAACAAATTCGGATTGTGCTAAAGCCAAATCAAATTCGCTACCCCGATTTTGCATAGCCTCTGCCGCGCGTTTTTTTGCCTCGAGGGCTTTTGCTTCATCCAGATCGTGACCGCGAATCGCCGTATCGGCCAAAACTGTAATGTGATCGGGCTGTACCTCTAAATAGCCGCCCGCAACAAACACAAATTCTTCCTCGCCATCTACCTTCTCAATGCGCACTGATCCGGGACGAATACGGGTAATGAGTGGCGTGTGACCAGGCAAAATTCCCAGCTCGCCACTTTCACCAGGAAGCGCAACAAAGTTGGCTTCGCCACTAAAAATGGACTGCTCAGCACTCACAACATCAACCCGAATTGTTGCCATGTTTTGTCCTTAAAGCTTCTTGGCTTTTTCAATCGCTTCGTCGATAGATCCAACCATATAAAAAGCTTGTTCTGGCAGGTGATCTAATTCGCCACTCACAATCATTTTAAAGCCACGAATGGTTTCCTTTAAAGGCACATATTTTCCCGGCGAGCCAGTAAAAATTTCAGCGACGTGGAATGGTTGCGACAAGAAACGTTGAATTTTACGCGCGCGCGATACGGCTAACTTATCTTCTGGCGATAATTCATCCATCCCCAAAATAGCAATAATATCGCGCAACTCTTTATAGCGTTGCAAGGTCATCTGCACTTCGCGAGCCACTTCATAATGCTCTTGACCAACGACCTGCGGATCAAGCTGACGACTAGTTGAATCGAGTGGGTCAACTGCGGGATAAATACCTAAAGCTGCAATATCCCTTGAGAGCACCACGGTGGAATCTAAATGCAAAAAGGTTGTCGCCGGAGAGGGATCGGTTAAGTCATCTGCAGGGACATAAACCGCTTGAATTGATGTCACTGAGCCAGTTTTAGTTGAGGTAATACGCTCTTGCAATTTCCCCATCTCTTCAGCCAAAGTTGGTTGATAACCTACAGCAGAGGGCATCCGCCCCAATAAAGCGGAGACTTCTGTGCCAGCTAATGTGTAACGATAAATATTGTCGACGAAGAACAAAATATCGCGGCCTTCATCACGGAATGCTTCGGCCATGGTTAAACCCGTTAAGGCCACGCGCAAACGATTTCCTGGGGGCTCGTTCATTTGACCAAACACCATGGCCACTTTATCGATTACATTTGACTCTTTCATCTCATGATAAAAGTCATTACCTTCACGGGTACGCTCGCCAACACCGGCAAATACAGATAATCCCGAGTGTTGTTTAGCAATATTGTTAATGAGCTCCATCATGTTGACAGTTTTACCTACTCCTGCTCCACCAAACAAGCCAACCTTACCGCCTTTAGCGAATGGACAAACTAAATCGATTACCTTAATGCCCGTTTCAAGCAAGTCTACTGAAGGGGCGAGATCTTCAAACTTAGGGGCGGGCTGATGAATTGCGCGCCGCACATCGGTTGCAATTGGACCAGCATCATCAATTGGGCGACCCAACACATCCATAATGCGGCCCAACGTTGCGGGGCCAACCGGTACTGAGATTGGTTTGCCGGTCGACTTTACTTCCATGCCGCGGCGCAAACCATCACTGGCGCCCATCGCGATCGTACGTACGACACCATCGCCAATTTGTTGTTGCACTTCAAAGGTGAGCCCCTTTTCAGCAAACGATGCTTCCCCGCTATCGACCAGAGTCAAGGCATCATAAATATTGGGCATTTGATCACGTGGAAATTGAATGTCTACTACAGGACCAATGCACTGCACGATATTGCCGTTGCTTACGTTACTCATCGTATTTCTCCGCTTTTAATTCCTAAAATTCTTTCTTGCTACTAAATAGGCTCGGCTTATACCGCCGCCGCGCCGCCAACAATTTCTGACAACTCTTTGGTAATCGCCGCTTGACGCGTTTTGTTGTATTCCAGTTGCAATTCACCAATCACATTTTTTGCATTATCCGAAGCCGACTTCATAGCGACCATGCGCGCCGATTGTTCCGAGGCTTTATTTTCAGCTACAGCTTGAAAAATTAAAGCCTCGACATAGCGTTTTAATAGACCATTGAGCACCAACTCGGCATCTGGCTCGTAAATATAATCCCATGCATGGGCTGACTGTTGCGGCTCTAAAGCACTTGGCTCGAGAGGTAAAAGTTTTTCTAACACGGGCTCTTGTTTCATGGTATTGATAAAGCGGGTATAGGCCAAATAGACCGCGTCAACTTCGCCTTTTTCAAAAGCTGTCAATTGTGCAGCGATAGAGCCAATCAAAATATCCATGTGGGGCGTATCACCCAACTGAATCACTTCGGATAGAATTTTTGCCTTAGACCGATTTAAAAATTGCAGACCCTTAGCGCCAATGGCGGTAAATTCAATTTCAATCTGGGCCTCTTGCATTTCGCGTGCCTGATTCATCACTAAGCGCAGTACATTGGTATTTAAGCCGCCACACAAGCCCTTATCAGTGCTGACCAAAATAGTGCCAATGGTTTTGACTTCACGCACCGTCATATAACTTGGGCGGTACTCGGGATTTGCTTTGGCTAAATTAGCAACAATTTCACGAATTTTTTCAGCATAGGGGCGAGCTGCACGCATCCGCTCTTGCGCACGCCGCATCTTCGAGGCGGCAACCATTTCCATGGCCTTGGTGATCTTGCGCGTATTTTGTACGCTTTTAATCTTGGAGCGGATTTCTTTTGTGCTTGCCATAGTCTATTTATGCGGCCGCGCGTTTGTAGTCTTCAACCGCTGCACGTAATGCAGCTTCATCATCCTTGCTTAAGTCTTTGGTATCTTCAATATTGGCTACTAACGCAGCATATTTGGATTTTAAAAACTCATGCAAACCTTTTTCAAAGGGCAGCACTTGCTTCACATCAATGTC
Source organism: Polynucleobacter sp. IMCC 30228 (assembly GCF_021395205.1). Taxonomy (GTDB): domain Bacteria; phylum Pseudomonadota; class Gammaproteobacteria; order Burkholderiales; family Burkholderiaceae; genus Polynucleobacter. The sequence continues at coordinate 326,322 of NZ_JAJVCS010000001.1, forward strand.
ATCGAAGAAGCCGTTGTTGACAGCGTAGAGTGATGCAGCCATTTGCCAAACTTGCATGGGCATGTATTGTGGCTGCTTTAGTAGTTCAGTCACTCGACGCCCACGCTCAAGCTGTTTACGCGTAGCATCATCGAGGTCGGAAGCAAATTGTGCAAACGCCGCTAACTCGCGATATTGCGCTAAGTCGGTACGAATACCGCCCGATAATTTTTTAATCACTTTAGTTTGTGCAGCACCGCCCACCCGTGATACAGAAATACCAGCATTAATAGCCGGGCGCACACCAGCATTGAATAAGTCGGTTTCTAAAAAGATTTGTCCATCGGTAATCGAGATCACATTTGTTGGCACAAATGCAGAGACGTCGCCCGCTTGGGTTTCAATAATGGGCAATGCTGTAAGCGATCCTGTTTTACCTTTTACGGCGCCTTTCGTAAACTTTTCAACATATTCCGCATTCACCCGAGCAGCGCGCTCAAGTAAGCGTGAGTGCAGATAAAACACGTCGCCAGGGTAGGCTTCACGACCAGGCGGACGGCGCAATAACAGCGAAATTTGACGGTAAGCAACTGCTTGCTTGGTTAAATCATCATAAACAATTAAGGCATCTTCGCCGCGATCGCGGAAGTATTCGCCCATGGTGCAACCCGCGTAAGCCGATAAATATTGCATTGCCGCCGAATCGGACGCACTAGCTGCAACCACCACGGTGTACTCCATGGCGCCCAGCTCGGTGAGCTTGCGCACGACGTTGGCGATAGTGGAGGCTTTTTGTCCAATAGCCACGTAAACGCAATAAACGCCTTTGCCTTTTTGATTAATGATGGCATCAACTGCGACGGCAGTTTTACCGGTTTGACGATCGCCAATGATTAATTCGCGCTGACCGCGCCCAATGGGCACCATTGCATCGATTGCCTTTAGGCCAGTTTGTACGGGTTGACTAACGGATTGGCGAGCAATCACGCCTGGTGCAACTTTTTCAATGAAGTCGCTTAATTTTGCATTAACGGGGCCTTTGCCATCGATGGGCTGGCCTAATGCATCAACCACTCGACCTAATAATTCAGGCCCTACGGGAACTTCCAAAATTCGGCCCGTGCACTTAACTGGATCGCCCTCTTTAATATGGGTGTATTCACCTAACACCACCGCACCAACCGAATCACGCTCTAGGTTTAAAGCAAGACCAATGGTGCCGCCAGGAAACTCTAACATCTCTCCTTGCATCACCCCAGACAGTCCATATACTCGGCAAATACCATCAGTTACCGAAATAACGGTACCTTGATTACGCATCTGCGTATCAATGCCTAATTCACTAATTCGGCTTTTGATCAGCTCGCTGATCTCGGAAGGGTTGAGTTGCATTGCTTACTCCTGGGTCTTAATTCGTATGTTCTTCATTAACTTATGCGCTTAGGCTAATTTGCATCTGAGCCAAGCGCGCTTTTACTGAGCCGTCTAACACTTCATCGCCAACTTGCACCCGAATGCCGCCAATTAAGCTGGGATCAAGAGCAATCGTTGGGCGCAATTCTTTGCCGCCGAAGCGCTTTTTTAGGCTGACCAATAAACTACTTAAGGCCTCGCCCTCAAGTGGAAATGCGCTAGTAATCATGACCTCTGCAGCGCCTTCGCTATGATTTTTTAATAAACTAAATTGCGCCGCTATTTCACTCAAAACACCTAAGCGCTGATTTTGATTAAGTAAGCGCAAAAAACTCAAAACCCGTTCACTTATTGGTGTTTTGGCCATGCCTACAATGAGCTGACTTAAGTCTGCGGCAGACACCTTGGGGTTATTGGCCAACAAGACCAATTCTGGTGCTGAAGCAATTTGCGCTAGCTCGTTTAGTTGAGCTGCCCACGGCGCTAAATCAGTTGGCTGAGCGCTAGCAAATAAGGCCTCAGCGTAAGGGCGGGCAATCGTTGCTAAATCAGCCATATCAAAGTTGCGCCTTCAATTGATCTAATAATGCTGCGTGGGATTTAGCATCGACTTCACGTTGCAAAATTTGTTGAGCGCCTTGTACTGCTAGGGCGGCCACCTCAAGCCGTAAAATTTCCCGGGCGCGACTCACTTGTTGGTCTGCATCTTCTTTAGCCTGCGCCAAAATTCGGGCAGCTTCGGCTTGGGCATTGGAACGAATTTCTTCGGCGGCCATTTGTGCCCGCTTTTCAGCTTCGGCAACCCGTTGTGCACCTTCTTGGCGAGCACCGGCTAATTCTTGTTCAGCAATTTTGCTAGCAGATGCCAAATCGGCTTTGCCTCGCTCTGCAGCAGCCAAGCCTTCGGCTACTTTCGTGGCGCGATCATCTAATGCCTTCACCAACGGCGGCCACACAAAGCGTGCAACAACCCACCATAGTATGAAGAAAACGATCATTTGCGCGAATAAGGTCGCGTTCAGATTCACGATGTTCCTTTCGGTATTGTTAAAAGCGGAGAGATGACCAATTTAGTCATCTAAACCGCAACAATTACTTGATGACGGCAAGCAGTGGGTTTGCAAAGGCAAACAACATTGCCACACCAACGCCGATCAAAAACGCTGCGTCGATTAAACCAGCCAAAAGGAACATTTTGGTTTGCAGTTCGTTCATCAACTCAGGTTGACGGGCTGCACCTTCAATAAATTTTCCGCCCATAAGGCCAATGCCCAAACAGGCTCCTAAGGCGCCCAAACCAATGATAAGACCGATACCGACGGCTGTCAGTCCCTGGATGTTGGCTAAAAATGCTTGCATGTTAACTCCTAAGTATTAAAAGGGGTGAGGTTGAAAAAATTAATGGTGACTATGCGCTTGGCCAATGTAGACCAAAGTCAGCATCATGAAAATAAACGCTTGCAACAAAATAACAAGTATGTGAAATATCGCCCACGCTGATCCGGCTATGACGTTACCGACAAATCCAAACATCGTCATGTCCAGACTAAAGGTCCAAATGCTACCCAGAAGCGCAATGAGCAAGAAAATTAATTCGCCTGCATACATGTTGCCAAAAAGTCGCATACCTAAGGAGACGCCCTTAGCTACATACTCAATTAAATTTAATGCTAGATTAATTGGCGCCAAATACCATTTAGCCCCAAATGGCGCAGAAATTAATTCATGCATAAAACCGCCAACGCCCTTAATTTTGAAACTATAAAAAAGCACTAACAAGAGCACTGAAAAGGATAGTCCGAGAGTGGCGTTGAGATCGGTAGTCGGCACAATTTTGTGATGGGGCACATGCAGGCCAAAACTTCCAACGAACTGATTCACGCCGACAATCCAGTCAACCGGGATGAGGTCAAGGGTGTTTAGCAAAATGATCCAACAGAACACGAATAGGGCGAGAGGGGCAATGTAAGTGCGGTTCCCATGAATAATGCTTTTGGATTGGGTTTCGACCATTTCAACCAGCATTTCCACCAATGCTTGGAAGCGCCCTGGAACTCCGGGGCTTGCACGCCGCGCAGCGATTAACAACAAGACAACCGCTAAGACGCCCATTAACGAGGTCCAAAAAACGGTATCTAAATTAATAACGCTAAAGTCAATAATTGAAGCTTGTTTGCCGCCGATATTATTGAGGTTTTGCAAATGCTCAGCAATATATGAGGTGGGCGTAATGGCTTCAGTTGCACCGTGCGATGCGACTCCATTTGCCAGATTTGCTTCGCTAGACATCTATCAACAATTCCCTGTTTCAATCATTTTGCTACCTGCTTGAAGCGCCACATAAACCAATAGCACTTCAAGGTTAAAAAATAAGTCAGCAACAACGGCAACCATTTTAAATCTGGCTGCTTGACCGCAAACCCCACAAACAAGGCTAAAGTTAAAGTGATCTTAATTAACTCTCCAGAAATCACCGCCGCCAAAAACTGCCCTGCGCTAGGTTTGGTGGAATTACTCGCGATTTGCAGCCGCAATAAAAAGACACTCGCTGGTAAAAACCCAATTAAGCCACCCACCAAAGCCGACTGAGTATAAAGGTTTATACCCAACGGGCTCCCAAAAAAACTACAAATAACCGCGCTAAGCAGTGTTACTACCACCTGACCCAAAATTATTCGCCAAGACGACAAGGCAAAAAATTGCGCGGGCTGTGCAGCCCGTAAGGCGCTCATTTCTGCTTTGCTGTAGGTCCGAAAGGCCTCTTCGGGCTCTTCCCATTGACACTTCGGCGGAAATTGATTTTTTTGGGTAATCAATTTAGCCCGCATATTTTAGTGTTACCAACATGATTGGTCAATTGATTTTGAACTTTTTGCCGGGTATTTTTTCTACACATGCGCAATACCCAACTTTTTTAGTAAGGCATCTAACTCATCAAATTGGCTAAAACGAATACAGAGCTCGCCGCCCTTACTTTTTATTTTAAATTGTGCTGCTAAGCCGATTAGATCAGCTATCTCTTGGGCTAAACGGCGTAAATCAGGATCTTTATTGGCCGCAGCTGAGGCGGAATTTACCAACGATTTTTTACTCTGCCCAATTTGACCCATAGCAATAGTGGCTGCGCTTGCCATTTTTTCTGCCTCGCGAACTGACAAGCCTTGAGCCACAATGCGTTGCGCCAAAATAATTTGGCTTGCGCCGGGTAACGGCAAGAGGGCGCGTGCGTGACCCATATCGAGCTCACCAGCCATGAGCATGGCTTGCACCGGCTTGGCTAGTTGAGAGAGACGCAATAAGTTGCTAATGGCGCTACGCGATTTGCCAACTGCCTTGGCAGCAGCCTCATGGGTAAAACCAAACTCTGCAATGAGGCGCGCCAAGCCCTGAGACTCTTCAAGGGGGTTTAAATCTTCACGCTGCATGTTCTCGATTAATGCCATTGCCGCTGCAGAGCGATCGTTCGCCATGCTAATTAATACCGGCACAGCGGATAAGCCAGCCAATTGGGCCGCGCGAAAGCGTCGTTCGCCGGCAATAATTTCATATTTGCCTGGAGCCACCTCACGCACCAATAGCGGTTGCATAATGCCCTGCTCACGAATACTCTCAGCCAACTCTTGCAAACCCTCTGACTTAATCTGTTGACGAGGTTGATACTTGCCGGCCTGCAAAGCGGTAAGTGGTAAGGAGGCAATGCTTGATCCTGCTACCTCAGACTGATTTGTTTCGCCCAAAAGGGCATCAAGCCCTCGGCCTAAGCCTTTTTTCTTAGCAACGCTCATGGTTTCACCTCTGCTGAATTGCCCTGCATTATGTTCATTGTCTGCACCCGCTGAATCATTTCGGCACCAAACTCCAAATATGCCTGGGCACCACGGGAAGCCTTATCAAAGGTGACTCCGGGCATACCGTATGAGGGGGCTTCGGCCAAGCGCACATTGCGCGGAATAATAGAGCTAAAAACTTTATCGCCAAAATGGGCCAGTAACTGCTCAGACACTTGCTGCTGTAATGTCATCCGTGCATCGAACATCACTCGCAACAATCCTATGATGACGAGGTCTGGATTTAACTTGGCATGCACTTGTTTAATCGTATTCACTAGGTCGGATAAACCCTCTAGTGCAAAGTACTCACATTGCATTGGCACAATTACACCATTCGCTGCGCATAAGCCGTTTAAGGTAAGCAATGAAAGGGCTGGTGGGCAATCAATCAAAACGAAATCGTAGTCGTGCGCAACGCTATGCAAAGCATTTTTGAGACGCAGCTCACGCTCATCAAGATCGACCAATTCAATTTCTGCGCCAGCCAAATTACGGTTTGCTGGTAATACGTCGTAGCCAGCACTAGGGCAACGCTGCACGGCCTCTTGCACTGCTGCATGACCAATTAATACTTGATAGACTGTTTTGCTTAAGTCGCTTTTTTCTATACCGGAACCCATAGTGGCGTTACCTTGCGGGTCTAGATCTACCAATAGTACGCGTTGCTGATGACCCACCAAGCCCGCTGCTAAATTAACAGCGGTGGTAGTTTTACCGACCCCGCCTTTTTGATTGGCAACACAAAAAATTTTAGCCATAGTAAAAAAATGCTCTATAAAAGATTAGTGCAGTTGGGTAAAGGTGAGTAAATGGCGTTCGACTGTGCAATTGGGTAGATGCACCGGCAAATCGGCAACTAAGCGCCACCGTTCTTGAGGGAGCGAGCTAATTTCAGCTTCAACGTGTTTTGCTTTCATGGCAAAAACCACGCCGGTTGGCTTTAAAAAGGGTTCGGCTAAGCGCAAAAAATCAGCTAAATTGGTAAAAGCCCGCGAAATAACTGCGTCAAACTCGCCTGCAAATTTCGCGCCCGCATCCTCAACCCGCATAGTTAGTATTTCCACATTATTTAAATGCAGCCGACCTTTAAGGTGCTGTAAAAAAGCGGTTTTTTTACGGACTTTTTCAATTAGGCTAAAACGCCAGTCTGGCCGTGCAATGGCCAAAGGAATTGCGGGTAGGCCCCCTCCAGACCCGAGGTCGGCAATTCTATAGGGCTGCGTACTGGTTTGTGATGTGCTCCCCGCTTGCGCCTCTAAAGCCACCAGCATTCCAGGTAAAATTGCAATAGAATCAAGGAGATGCAGACTTATAGAGGCGTTTTCTTCAGTAATAGCAGTTAAGTTATGAACCCGATTCCAGCGCTCAAGCTCTAGCAAAAATAGCTCGAGGTCAGCGACTGCCGCTGGCAATAAAGCCACGCTTAAATCTTGGAGCCCATCTGCTAGCTGGCTCATTGGGCGCCTAATCTCATAAGAGAACAGTGCCCTTACCAAGCCCCTTCTTCAGGTGCACGAGCAATAAAGAAATGGTGGCAGGGGTTACTCCTGAAATGCGGGCAGCATGGCCAAGCGTAGCGGGTTTATGAAAGTTTAGCTTCTGCTGAGCCTCAGCCGATAAACCATGAACTTCGAGGTAATCCAAGTTTATGGGTAAGCTTAGGCCCTCAAAATGGGCATGACGCGCAATTTCTGCGCTTTGTCGATCGATATAACCTTGATATTTGATGGCAATTTCTACTTGATCTTTAATTTGCTGGTCCAAAATGGGGTCGTCTGCCAAATCGCCTGGATGCCAAAAACCTTTTTCGGCTGCCATTAACTCGCTATAACCTATGCTAGGGCGCCGGAGTATTTCAGCCAAAGAGCACTCGTGTGCCAGTGCTTGCCCCAAAATAAGTACCAATGCACCTGCTTTTTCGTGCCGGGGACCAACCCAAATGCTATTGAGGCGCAATGTTTCACGTGAAACAGCAGCTTCTTTTTCACAAAAGAACCCCCAACGGATATTGTCGACTAAGCCCAATTGGCGCCCGATAGCTGTCAGGCGCAAATCAGCATTATCTTCACGTAAGCTGAGACGGTATTCGGCCCGGCTTGTAAACATCCGGTAGGGCTCTTGCACTCCGCGGGTTATTAAGTCGTCCACCAAGACGCCAATATAGGACTCACTCCGCTTGGGTATCCACTGCTCTTTGCCCAAAATAGCTAAAGCAGCATTAATGCCTGCCAACAAACCCTGTGCAGCGGCCTCTTCATAGCCAGTTGTGCCGTTGATTTGGCCAGCAAAATAGAGCCCTGTGATGGCTTTTGTCTCTAGGGTGTGACGCAAGTGTTGTGGATCAAAAAAGTCGTACTCGATTGCATAGCCGGGGCGCAAGATCGTTGCCGCCTCCATGCCCCGAATACTTCTTACCAGATCCCACTGAATATCAAAGGGTAGGCTGGTAGAAATGCCATTAGGATAAAACTCATTGGTTGATAAGCCCTCAGGCTCTAAAAAGATTTGATGGGCATTTTTAGACTTGAAACGATGGATTTTGTCTTCAATTGACGGGCAGTATCGTGGTCCGACGCCCTCTATCACGCCGGTATACATGGGTGAACGATCAAGCCCACGGCGAATGATGTCGTGGGTTTGTTCATTCGTATGGGTAATCCAGCAGGATACTTGAGGAGGGTGCTGTTCTGGACGACCCAAAAATGAAAAGCTTGGAACGGGATCAAGATCACCAGGCTGCTCTTGCATGACTGAAAAATCAATGGTGCGGCCATCAATTCGCGGTGGGGTGCCAGTTTTAAGCCGCCCCTGAGGTAATTGCAGCTCTTTCAGGCGCAGAGACAGGGTATTGGCTGCGGGATCACCGGCACGACCGCCCGCGTGACTATCTAGCCCAACATGAATTTTACCGCCCAAAAAGGTGCCTGCTGTTAATACAATGCGAGGTGCACAAAAGGTTAAGCCAAGGGCCGTAACTACACCCTGAACCTGATTGTTCAGAACTACAAGATCATCTACTGCGGCTTGAAATAGGGTTAAGTTAGGCTGATTTTCTAGGCGTCGACGAATGGCCGCTCGATACAAGACCCTGTCGCCTTGGGCTCTAGTGGCGCGCACAGCTGGCCCCTTGCTTGAATTAAGAATGCGGAATTGAATCCCCGCCTCATCCGTTGCCGCTGCCATCGCGCCGCCCAATGCATCAATTTCTTTCACCAAATGGCCTTTGCCAATTCCGCCAATTGAGGGGTTACAGCTCATGGCACCCAAGGTTTCAATGTTATGGGTGATTAGCAGGGTATCGCAACCCATTCTGGCGGCTGCAAGCGCGGCTTCGGTGCCAGCATGGCCCCCACCGACAACAATCACCTCAAAATTTTTGGAATAGCGCATGAATTAACCAAGATAGGGCGATGATCATAGCATTTTGTCTGTTTCACGTGAAACAAATTTGTTCCATGCAAATGCAACTCTAGTTAATTTGGTTCGGACTAAGTCCTAATTATATCAGTAAGTTATTGATTTAATTGGTAAAAAAGCCGTCGTAAGCTGATTTTAAAATGAGCGCGCTCACAACAATTAAAAAGGTTTTGCGCACAAAGGTACTGCCGTGGCGAATGGCTAGCTTACTGCCATACTGACTGCCGGCAATATTGGCGACCATCATCGCCAAAGCCAGCGGCCAATGAATGTAGCCCAAACTAGCAAATAAGCCAATTGCAGCCAAATTTGTAGCCACATTAACTAGCTTAGTCGCAGCCGAGGCATGTAAGAAATCAAAGTTAAAAAAGCGCACAAAGGCGAATAACAAAAAGCTGCCCGTGCCTGGTCCAAAAAAACCATCATAAAAGCCGATGATTAGGCCCAGGCAAGCCGCCTTGAGTTGCACCAAAAAATTCTTCTCCACTGGGTCGTGCGCACCACCCAATGCTGGTTGAAACCAGGTATAGAACAATAAAAATAAGAGTACGAATGGCAGTGCCTTCCGCAAGGGTTCGGCAGGAAATACCGTCACCGCCTGAGCACCAAGTAGTGCGCCAATAAAACCAAACACAATGGCGGGGCCCACAATCGCCCAAGGTAAATCAACGTGCCGCAAATAGCGCCGCGCTGCATTGAGCGTGCCACCAATGGCGGCTACTTTATTAGTTGACATCAGCGCAGCTGGGGGTAGTTCGGGATAGGCGGCAAATAATGCTGGCAATTGAATTAAGCCCCCGCCGCCAGCCACGGCATCAACCAGCCCCGCAAAAAAAGCGAGCGCCAATAACAGTGGCCATAAGTAAATTGAAAATTCGATGATGCGCTCTTTAAAAAATAAAAACTTATTTTGGTTTTACAAAATAGCCAACCAAGCCTTTGCGAAAGAGCATTACACACAAAATAAAAATCAGGCCGGTAACAATGGTGACCGACTCGCCCAGCGAATTAAACCACTGTACGCTAGTTAGCTTAGCTAAAAAATTACCAATCTCACCGACTCTCTGTTCAAGCACCACAATGACTAGTGAGCCCACTAAGGGGCCGATCAAGGTGCCAACGCCACCAACTAAGGTCATTAAAATAACTAGACCAGACATCGACCAATGCACATCACTAAGCGTTTCGAAGCCAAGCACCAAAGCCTGCGCACTGCCTGCTAAGCCCGCTAGGGCGGCAGATAAAAGGAAGACTAAAAACTTAAATTGATTCACGTCGTAGCCCAAAGAAATTGCACGCGGCTCATTTTCTTTAATCGCTTTTAAGACCTGTCCAAAAGGCGAAGCAACAATACGCGCAATTAGTAAAAATCCAAATACCACCAAACCTAAAATAAAATAATATAAGGTCAGATCATCGCTTAAATCAATCAAGCCAAATAAACTTCCCCTTGGAATGCCCTGAAAGCCATCTTCACCACCGGTAATGGGGGCTTGCAAACAAATGAAATAAAACATTTGCGCCAAGGCTAAAGTAATCATCGAAAAATAAATTCCCTGTCGACGAATTGCCAAACCACCCATTGCTGCGCCTAAACAAGCTGCGAAAGTAGTTCCTAAAATAATTCCGAGCTCCGGCGAAAGTCCGGCATTGCGCATGAAAAATCCCAAGGCATAGCCACCGCCGCCAAAAAAAGTTGCATGGCCAAACGAGAGCAGGCCGGTGTAACCCAATAACAAATTAAATGCCGCAGCAAACAAAGCAAAACATAAAATCTTCATTAAAAAGATCGGATAAAAAAACCACGGCGCAAGTATGCCGATCGAAAGCAGAAGCAGATAAAAAATCGATTTAAACGATTTCATCGAGAACATGTTATTTTTCCCGTCCAAATAAACCAGCAGGTCGGAATAACAAAACAATCGCCATAATTGCAAACACCACGGTGTTTGAGGCCTCGGGATAAAAAACTTTAGTAAGCCCCTCGATTAAACCAAGCCCTAGGCCCGTCAAAATTGAACCCAAAATTGAACCCATGCCGCCAATAACAACAACCGCAAAGACCACAATAATTAAATTTGAGCCCATCAGCGGAGAAATTTGAATAATGGGCGCGGCAAGCACGCCCGAAAATGCTGCTAAGCCAACCCCGAAGGCGTAAGTTAAGGTCATCATTAGCGGAAAATTAATGCCAAACGCCTGAACTAATTTTGGATTCTCGGTTCCAGCCCGTAAGTAAGAGCCCAGTTTCGTTTTTTCGATGACATACCACGTTACAAAGCACACCGAGAGCGATGCAAACACAACCCATGCGCGGTAGTTTGGCAGCATCATAAAGCCTAAATCAGTCGCACCAGTAAGTAATTCAGGGGTTGAGTATGGCAGACCTGAAGAACCGTAAATTGAGCGCAAGATGCCCTCAATAAAAAGCGTCAAACCAAAAGTCAATAAGAGCCCATACAAATGATCCAACTGATACAGGTGCCGCAATAAAAGCCGTTCAATCACCACGCCAATCGCGCCAACGACTAGCGGCGCCAACAATAACATCGCCCAATAGTTCAAGCCAAAATATTGGCCAGCCATCCACGTCACAATTGCGCCCAGCATAAACATCGCGCCGTGCGAAAAGTTAATGACATTTAAGAGGCCAAAAATAACCGCTAGGCCCAAACTTAAAATGGCATAGAAGCTCCCGTTAACCAACCCCAAGAGGAGTTGGCTTAACAGGGCTGAAGTGGATAGACCAAAAATTTCCAAGGATTACTTCAGGGCACACTGCGAATAAGACGCAATGGGAAACGCCTTCTCACCAGGAATGGTGGAAATCAACTTGTAATAATCCCAAGGAGACTTTGATTCAGCTGGCGTTTTAACTTCAAACAAATACATGGTATGCACCATGGTTCCGTCTTTGCGAATGTAGCCGCCCTTAGTAAACATGTCATTAATTTTCACCTTGCGCAACCGCTCCATCACTTTATCAGCGTTATCGGTACCTGCTGCCTTTACCGCATTAAGATAAGTCATGGTTGATGAGTAATTGCCGGCCTGAACCATCGTGGGCATGCGCTTCATTTTGCCAAAGAAGCGCCTACCAAACTTACGGGTCTCTTCGTTTTGATCCCAATACCATGCTTCAGTTGCATAAAGGCCTTGGGCACTTTTTAAGCCCATGCTATGGACATCAGAAATGAAGACCAATAGGCCGGCAATCTTCATGGTCTTGGTAATACCAAATTCATTAGCTGCTTTTACTGAGTTGATCGTGTCGCCACCCGCATTCGCCAAGCCTAAAACCTGTGCCTTGGAGTTTTGCGCCTGTAGGAGATAAGATGAAAAATCGCTAGCGCTTAAGGGGTGTCGTACATTACCCAGCACCTTACCGCCATCTGCTACAACTACTGCGGCTGCATCTTTTTCAAGTGCGTAACCAAAAGCATAGTCTGCGGTTAAGAAAAACCAGGTTTTTCCACCCTTGCCAATCATGCCCTTGCCTGTGCCATTAGCCATTGCAATGGTGTCATAGGTGTAATGCACAGTATAGGGGCTGCATTGTTCGTTAGTAAGTGCCGATGAACCTGCGCCATTATTAATATAAATACGCTTCTTTTCCGAAGCAACCTTGGCCGTTGCTAGCGCTGTACCTGAGTTTGTGCCGCCGAAAAGTACGGTTACGCCATCACGATCAACCCACTCACGCGCTTTTGACGCTGCAATATCAGCCTTATTTTGATGATCTGCAGAGATCACTTCGATCTTGCGGCCCAACACTGTGCCGCCAAAATCGGCAATGGCCATTTTGATCGCTTCGAGGCCACCATCGCCGTCAATATCGGCGTAGAGCCCGGACATATCGGTAATAAAACCAATTTTGACTGGCGCCGGATCGGCGGCCTGCGCAAAACCAGAGGCTGCCATCAGCACTGCCACGGCACTTGAAATTAATGTCTGTTTCATTTTTTTCCTTTAGTAAATATTGACCCCATCAAACCCCCAAATACCCGTTCAGCAATTCAGCCTTAGCAGCCAATTCTGAACGTTGCACCACTTCGACTACATGTCCGCTTTCAATGACATAGTGTCGATCTGCCAACTTCGCAGCAAAACGAAAATTTTGCTCAACCAAGACAATCGTAAAACCACTATTACGAAGTTTGGTAACTACTTCGCCCAACTTCTGCACAATGACTGGGGCTAAGCCCTCGGTAATTTCATCCAGCAAAAGTAATTTAGCGCCCGTGCGTAAGATGCGGGCAATTGCTAGCATTTGCTGCTCACCACCCGACAAGCGGGCGCCCGGGCTTGACCTTCGCTCATACAAATTTGGAAACATGTCGTAAATCGTATCCAAGGTCATACCGCCCTGCATGACCTCTGGGGGTAAGAGTAGATTTTCTTCGGCCGTTAAGCTTGAAAAAATACCGCGCTCTTCGGGACAATATCCAATACCAAGGTGCGCCACTTGAAAGGTTTGCATGCCAATGGTTTGTTTGCCATTTACCTCAATTGATCCAGTGCGCTTACCCGTTAATCCCAAAATAGCCTTAAGAATAGTGGAGCGGCCAGCGCCATTTCGACCAAGTAGAGTAACAACTTCGCCGTCAGCAACACGAAAATCGATGCCGTGCAAAATATGCGACTCGCCATACCACGCTTCAAGTTGCTTTACATTTAAGGCCGCCGCGCTCATACCTCTGCCTCAGGCTCGCTGCCGGTGTAGGCCTCAATCACGAGGGGATTTTTAGAAACCTCGCTATAGGGCCCCTCGGCCAAGATCGAGCCCCTTTGCAAAACTGTAATTTGGTCAGCAATTGCCGAAACCACTTTCATGTTGTGCTCCACCATCAACACCGTGCGCCCCAGCGCAACTCGCTTAATCAACTCTGTAACGCGAGCCACATCCTCATGACCCATGCCTTGCGTAGGCTCATCTAGCAGCATCAGTTCTGGCTCCATCGCCAAGGTCGTCGCAATTTCAAGGGCGCGCTTTCTGCCATAGGGTAGATTGACTGTTTGCTCATCTGCCATTTCCGCCAAGCCCACTTCCTGCAACAACTCCATGGCCCTCGCATTCAAAATATTTAATGAGCTGGGTGATTTCCAAAAATGAAACTCGCTACCAAGCTGGCGCTGCAAAGCAATGCGCACATTTTCTAAAACGCTAAGATGGGGGAATACGGCCGATATTTGAAACGAACGAATTACGCCTCGACGAGCAATTTGCGCCGGCCGCTCTTTGGTGATGTCGGTGCCATTCAGGTAAATATGGCCCGTACTAGGCTCCAAAAATTTCGTTAATAAATTGAAGCAAGTGGTTTTGCCAGCACCATTGGGGCCAATTAGGGCATGAATACCGCCGCGCGCAACCTGAAGATTAACGTCGCTAACCGCCGCAAACCCTTTAAAGGCCTTCCCTAAATTTACTGTTTTTAAAATAATGTCGTTATGGTCCACAAAGCCTCAATTGCTTGCGCAGATAAGCATTTGAGGATAACCCAGGATCGCGCAGCATTGCATAGGGATAACCCCGAAGTGGCTGAGAATAGGCCCTAAGCTAGGAAATTTCAGTCTGATATTGCTTAATGGCCAGCTGCGCTGAGGCGCCCATCAGGTCGAGCGGCATCCGCTGTGCGCCTTGCATAATTAAAATTGCATACGGCTTTGCTAAGGCGCTAACCTCGGTAGAAAGGGCTTGCTCATCACCTACCGGCGGCGTTCGCTGACGCCAAAAATTGATCGCCGCCTCCAACTCTTGAATTGTGACAAACACGGTTATTGCCTGGGTTTATTTGGCTGACACAGCAAGCATCGAGCCACGGCACTTTTTTGCCCCACAACGGCAAGCGTAATCGCGCTTCATGGCCTTCGTTATGCGCCCCTCCACATCCAACGAATAGTCGTAAAACAATTCTTGACCAACCTTTAAATTACGCTTCGCCAAAATAAATACGCGCGCCTTGCCACCATAGAACTCTTCCTCAGTTTCGCAGTTGGGTTTACAGGAGTGATTAATCCAGCGTGCTGCATTGCCCCCCTGGTTGGCATCGATTACCCTGCCATCGTCCAAAGAAAAATAAAATGTGTGATTAGGTTGTTTTGGATCATGGGGATGGATACGCTCCGCCTCTTTCCACGAGATGCGCTTGCCCTTGTACTCAATGATTGGCGTCCCTTTTTTAATTGGCTTAGCAACAAAAACACCTTTGCCATGAATGGCCGAAGACTTAACCACTATGCGTGAGCGGTCTACCTTAGGTAGTTGAAGATTCTTCTTTGCCATCTGTTAAACGTCAAGATTGCGAGCAATCAACGCATTCTTTTCGATAAACGCACGGCGTGGATCAACCTCATCGCCCATGAGGGTTGTAAATACTTGATCGGCCATGATGGCGTCTTCAATTTGTACCCTTAACAATCGTCGCGTTGCTGTGTCCATTGTTGTTTCCCACAGCTGTTGGGGGTTCATTTCACCCAAGCCCTTGTAACGCTGCCGGCTCACGGTGCGCTCGGCCTCTGCCAGTAACCAAGCAAAGGCGGCACGAAAGTTTTGCACAACCTGCTCTTTTTGATTTTTTTCAGGATCGCCTCGACGTACGCGAGAGCCTGGCAACACCTTACCGGCAAGCGCTTGGGCGGCACTGGTCAAACTTTGATAATCGTTGCCATGGACAAAATCGGAATTGATTGCTGACAGTTTTAAGTTCCCGTGAATGCGTCTGGACAATAACAACCTAAAGCGCTCAGTGCGATCTTCTTTTTGAACCGTAATTTCGGGCGGCAAAACCAAGGGGTTTAAGCCTTCCGATAGAGCGCTAAGCAAGCGCTTTGCGGAGTCATTGGCCTGTGCCTCGGTATCTAAATTCAGCGGGACACCAGCAGCAATGGCCCGCAACGCGTCTTCATCAATTGTGCGCGAAAGACGATCGACCACCGACTGAATCACTTGATAGTTCTTTGCTAGGTCGACCAAACCGTCACCAGAAATAAGCTCGCCATCGGGAGTTTCAATCGACGCAGACTCAAGCGCTATTTTTAAGAGAAGCTGATTTAATTCAACATCATCTTTAATGTATTGCTCGTTTTTCCCAAACTTCACTTTATATAAGGGGGGCTGGGCAATATAAATGTGGCCCCGCTCAATTAGCTCTGGCATTTGCCGGTAAAAGAAGGTAAGTAATAAGGTTCGAATGTGGCTGCCATCAACGTCTGCGTCGGTCATGATAATGATGCGGTGATAGCGCAACTTATCGGCCTTATATTCTTCCGCGCCAATGCCGGTGCCCAATACGGTGATTAAGGTAACAACCTCTTGGCTCGCTAACATCTTGTCAAAGCGCGCCTTTTCAACGTTCAATATTTTTCCCTTGAGTGGCAAAATGGCCTGAAAGCGACGATCGCGCCCCTGCTTGGCAGAGCCGCCCGCTGAGTCGCCCTCGACAATAAATAATTCAGATTTTTCGGGGTCTTTTTCTTGGCAGTCGGCTAGCTTTCCGGGCAAACCAAGGCCATCGAGCACGCCCTTACGGCGCGTCATGTCGCGAGCCTTGCGAGCGGCCTCACGAGCCCGCGCCGCATCAACAATTTTTCCACACAATATTTTTGCGTCTTGTGGGCGCTCTTGTAGATAGGCACTTAAAGCCTCGGCCACAATTTCTTCTATCGGGCCGCGCACCTCGCTTGAAACCAACTTATCTTTAGTTTGACTAGAAAATTTGGGCTCGGGAACCTTTACCGACAAAATACATGTGAGGCCCTCACGCATATCATCGCCCGAAATTTCAACCTTGGCTTTTTTAGCAATTTCGTGCTCGTCGATATATTTGTTAATCACCCGCGTCATTGCGGCGCGAAGACCGGTTAGGTGGGTTCCTCCATCGCGCTGAGGGATGTTATTGGTAAAACAGAGGACCTGCTCACTGAAGCTATCATTCCACTGCATAGATACTTCTGCCGTAATTTGACCACCTAGATCGGATGGCCGCATACCTTCGGCATAAAAAATATTGGGGTGGAGCACGGTTTTGGTCTGGTTAATATATTCAACGAACCCACGCACCCCGCCAGAAAAAGCGAAGTCTTCTTCTTGGCCGCTGCGCTGATCAATTAGCCGAATGTGCACCCCGTTATTTAAAAAGGAAAGTTCGCGAATGCGCTTCACCAAAATTTCATAGTGATATTCAACCTTGCCGAAAATGGTTTCGTCGGCCAAAAAATGCACCTCGGTGCCCGACATTTCCGTTTCACCAGTGACGGTGATGGGCGAAATGGCCACGCCATTTTCCATTTGAATGTTTGGGTTTTGAATCACGCCGCGCGCAAACTCCATATAGTGCGACTTGCCGTCCCGTCGAATGGTGAGCTTTAACCATTTGGATAGCGCATTAACGCAACTCACCCCTACGCCATGTAGTCCACCTGAAACCTTGTAGCTATTTTGGTCAAACTTGCCACCAGCGTGGAGCTCGGTCATGACAATTTCTGCGGCGCTGCGCTTGGGATCATTCTTGTCGTCGTACTTAATTCCAGTGGGCACGCCGCGGCCATTATCAACAATGGATAAGGAGTTGTCGGTTTGAATCACTACGGTAATTTCTGTGCAATACCCGGCCAAAGCCTCATCGATCGAGTTATCTAAAACCTCAAATACCAAATGATGCAAGCCCGTACCATCCGAGGTGTCGCCAATATACATGCCGGGACGCTTTCGTACCGCATCAAGGCCCTCGAGAATTTGAATTGATGACGCACCATACTGCTCAACTACTTTAATTTCTTCAGTCATTTTTTTCTAATTTAAATTCGCATTGGCATCACAACATACTTAAAGGACTCGGATCCTGGAAGGGTTATGACGGCGCTACTATTGGCATCACCAAGGCTTATTTGTAATGTTTCGTGCTTTAGGTTGGCCAGCACATCGAGCAAGTAACCAACATTAAAGCCAATTTCAATCGCATCGCCATTATATTGCGTTTCAATCTCTTCCTGTGCCTCTTCCTGCTCGGCGTTGGTAGATTGAATCGTAATGCGATCTGGGCTCAAAGAGAAGCGCACGCCTTTAAATTTTTCAGTGGTTAAGATGGCGGCGCGCTGCAGGGCTGCCTGCAACTCTTCGCGTTTCATGGATAAGGTGTTTTTTTGTCCTTTTGGAATGACCCGCTGAAAGTCGGGAAACTTGCCCTCAACTAATTTAGAAATTAATTCGATCTCACCAAAATTAAATTTCACCTGGTTGCTGGTCAAACTGATTTGCAGTGGCGCGTCTGATTCTTCAAGCAGGTGCTGACACTCAAGAATGGTTTTTCTGGGAATGATAATTTCTTGTCTTTCGCCGTTTCCGCTTGGCGGGCTTGCAAGCTCAATTTGACTAAACGCCAAACGATGGCCGTCAGTGGCCACCGCAATAACTTGCTTACCCTCTACCACCAACAGCATGCCATTTAGATAGTAGCGAATATCTTGCTGTGCCATAGCAAAGTGCACTTGGCTAATTAGTTGACGAAAATCTTTTTGGGGCATATTCCAAGATGCTGTTGTTTCTCCCACGCCTTGCATTACTGGAAACTCAGAGGCCGACAGCGTTTGTAAAGTAAAGCGGCTGCGCCCACTTTGCACCACCATGCGTCCCTCTTTTAAGCTCAGCGCAACCGGCCCTTCGGGCAATGAACGCAAAATATCTAACAACTTTCTTGCAGCAACAGTCGTGATTACGTCTTCAGCACCAACTCCAAAATTTGCCGTGGTGGTAATTTGAATTTCAATGTCGGTCGAGACGAAGGCGACTTGCTCGCCCGATTTTTTAAATAACAGGTTTGCCAAAATAGGCAAAGTATGGCGGCGCTCAACAATGCCACTAACGACCTGTAAAGGCTTTAATAAATTATCACGAGATGTATTAACCAGTTGCATTGCTTTTAAGTCCTTGTATATATCTTTATAGTAGTAGTAATAAGGGCGGCCAAAACAGGGGATAACTCAAATAGGTATTTTAAAACAACAATTTACAATCACAAAAAGCTGTGGATAAGTTCTGTATAAGCCGTGGACAAAATCTGTATAACTTCCTAGTGGCAGTCGATTTTCTCCTCAACCAATAGTTCTTCACAACTTATTCACACATTATCCAAAGGCTTATCCACAAGCAAAATTAAGCAAACTAGCCCTTTAGGGTTTGTTCAATAACGTGAATCTCGTGGTTTAAGTGACTATCGTGCGCACGCTCCTCATTAATTTTTCTTACCGCATGTAAAACCGTCGTGTGGTCACGACCACCAAAAAGATCGCCAATTTCAGGGAGACTCTTTTGGGTTAATTCTTTCGCCATAAACATCGCAATTTGACGCGGCCGGGCAATATTTGCTGGACGCTTTTTCGAATACATGTCTGCCACCTTTATATTATAGAAGTCTGCCACCGCCTTTTGAATACTATCGACAGAAATTTGGCGATTTTGGATTGATAACAAATCTTTGAGGGCCGCCCGCGCAACATCGATTGTGACTTCGCGACCATGAAAGCGTACAAAGGCCAAAATTTTCCGCAGGGCGCCTTCAAGCTCGCGCACGTTGGAGCGCAGATGCTTGGCAACAAAAAAAGCCACATCTTCCGACATGGGAATGCCCTCTTGAGCCGCCTTTTTCATCAAAATAGCGACCCGCATCTCAAGCTCTGGTGGTTCAATTGCCACCGTCAGGCCCGAATCAAAGCGCGAAATTAAGCGCTCGTCGATGCCCACGATCTCTTTTGGATAGGTGTCACTCGTAATAATGACTTGCGAGCGATTGCTTAAAAGGGCCTCAAAGGCGTAGAAAAACTCCTCTTGGGTGCGCGATTTGCCGCTAAAAAACTGGATATCATCAATTAACAGCAGGTCTAATGAGTGATAGTAGCGCTTGAAACGATCAAAAGCCTTTTGTTGGTAAGCGCGAACCACGTCGGAAACGTATTGTTCGGCGTGAATATATCGAATTCGTGCACCAGGCTTTTCTTTTAAAAGGTGGTTGCCAATGGCATGAATCAAGTGGGTTTTACCCAACCCCACCCCACCATATAAAAACATCGGGTTATATGAGGTGCCCGGGTTGTGGGCCACTTGAATTGAAGCGGCTCGAGCTAATTGATTGGCCTTACCGGTGACAAAGGTATCAAAAGTTAGGGCTGGATTTAGCTTAGAGTGGTCTTCGATATCAAATACCTGCTCATCGCTAAAGCCAACTAACTCTTCGTCATCAAGGGCGGAGTTGGGGTCAAGACCAATTTGGGTGGCGCCCACCAAAGCGGGTGTCGCGGCACTATTCAGGACGCGATCGACTGCATCAGGATCAACTTCAAGGACAAAACTGAGGTTTATCGGGGTGGCAAAATAGGCCGTAGCTAACTCTTGAAAGCGTTCAGCAAAGGTTTTTTTAATCCAATCGAGCTTAAAGCGATTCGGGGCTGTAATAGTTAGCAATTGCTCACTCTCAACAAAGGAGCCCAGCTTAAGGGGTTGGATCCAGGTTTTAAACTGCTGCGGCGACAGCTCACGCGCTAGCAAACTTAAGGCCTCATCCCAAAATATAAGGGGGCTAGAGGCTTGCAGTGAGGGGGGAATTTGGGGATTAGACATATTATGAGATATTGATTGTAGCTAGCTCTGAAAGTTACCCACAAGCACTAAAAGCGTGGAAAACCTGTGGATAACTTGTTAACAAGTAAAAAAATCGTAATAAAATCAGCGCAATGCTCATAAAAATATCAAAATAACTCGCAAAAATTGTGAATTCTCGATCACGAAATTGAATCAATGGTTGACCTTTTGGGCCGTAGCAAGGAAAATGGTCGGCTTTCCCAGGATTGATCATGAAAAGAACTTACCAACCATCAGTAACCCGCCGCAAGCGCACGCACGGCTTTCGCATCCGCATGAAAACGCGCGGTGGACGCCTAGTGCTAAATGCCCGTCGCGCCAAGGGTCGCAAACGCCTCGCAGTTTAAGTTTGCGTTGAAAAGCGCCAGAATTGCAGAGCTTCTAAAAACGCCCCCCAAAAGCAATAAATCTTGGGGCGTGTATGTTGCCGAACCCCAAAACCAAAACCACCCCGACCTAGGCATTGCAGTAGCAAAAAAATGGGTAAGAAGGGCGGTTGATCGCAATACATTAAAGCGTATGCTCCGCAACATAGCGCGCACCACACAAGCACAAACCCTGCATCACGATAAAGTAATTAAGTTGCGCCATGCTGTGGGGAAAACCACACGTGGGCGCTTGCGCCAAGCCGAGTTCAGCAACTTACGCAACAAAATAGCGGAATTAATTTAATGCGCGTATTGAGCCTCTTGGGAATTTACTGCATCCGCGGTTATCAAATCGTCTTGGCACCTTATGTGGGCGGCCAATGTAAGTTTGAGCCAAGTTGTTCGCAGTACGCCTGCGATTGTTTGCGCAGCCACCATTTTCTTAAAGGCGTACGCTTAAGTGTATGGCGAATTTTGCGTTGCAACCCCTGGACTCATGGCGGCTACGATCCGGCAACAAAATCTAAACAAACCCTCAAGACCTAGGCGAATTATTTTTTATGGATATTAAAAGAACAATACTTTGGGCCATTTTTGCCATTTCTGGGCTAATGCTTTACAACAATTGGTTGGTACATGAAGGGCGTCCGAGTTTGCTCGGCGGGCCAACACCAACCGCGCTTAGCGGTGGCACAAAACCACTTGATGCCAACAAAGGTGATTTACCGCCGCAAGCGGGGGCCGCAGTAGCGCCGCCCAGCAATGCACCAGCAAGCCCAGCAAAAGACGTCAACCTCTCAAACCTTAGCGTGTTGGAGCAAAATAACGGCGAAAAATTTGTACTAGAAAACGATGTTTTGCGTTTAGAGCTTAGTGCCAACGGTGCAAATATTGTTAATGCAAAATTATTACAAGAATTTAATGCCGACAAAACCCCCGTCGAGCTATTGCAATTAAACGCAACCCATCAATATATTGCGCGCTCAGGACTGATCGCTGGCGCCAATCTTGAGCTACCCAATCACAACTCAGTATTTAAGCTGCAGTCCTCTGGCAAAGATGGTGCGGGCCGGCCATTTTTGGTGATGGGCGCAGAACGCAATGGGGTGAAGTTAGAGAAATTATTTTTGTTAACTCCTGGCTCTTATGTGGTTCAGGTTGGCCATAGCGTAACGCAGAGCAGTGCCAGCGCCGGACCCATTATTTTATATACCGAATTAGTGCGTGACGGTAGCGAAAAACAAGAGAGCCAGTTTTATAGTACTTTTACAGGGCCTGCGGTCTATACCCAAAAAGATAAGTTTCAAAAGCTGAGCTTTGCTGATATCGATAAAGGCAAACAAGAAATTCCCAAAGATGTACCGGCGGCTTCTCCGGCATGGATTGCCATGGTGCAGCATTATTTTGCGAGCGCTTGGATACCCGCTGACAAAACTGTACGCGATATCTATGTCGGAAAAATAGACAAGAACCTATTTCGGGTGGGCATGCAAATTCCGCTAGGGACAATCGCTGCTGGTACAACCGTTACCGAAAAGACCCGTTTATTTATTGGCCCGCAAGAAGAAAGCATGCTTGAGGGCATAGCACCTGGTCTCGAGCTATTAAAAGATTACGGCTATCTCACCATTTTGGCGAAGCCAATTTTTTGGCTGTTGGAAAAAATTCACGGTGTGGTTAGCAATTGGGGTTGGTCGATTGTTTTGTTAACCGTATTAATTAAGCTAGTGTTCTTCCCGCTCTCCGCGGCTAGCTATAAATCGATGGCAAGAATGAAAGAAGTGCAGCCTCGCTTAACAACCATGCGCGAACAATATAAAGGCGATCCACAGAAATTAAATGCCGCAATGATGGAAATGTATAAGAAGGAAAAAATTAACCCGCTTGGTGGTTGCTTGCCAGTCGTGGTTCAAATCCCGGTATTTATTGCTTTGTATTGGGTGCTGCTATCGTCGGTTGAAATGCGCAATGCACCATGGATTGGTTGGATTCACGATCTTTCAATGCCCGACCCATATTATATTTTGCCAGTCATTATGGCTATATCGATGTTTGTTCAAACCAAATTAAACCCCAAGCCACCCGACCCTATTCAGGCTAAAGTGATGATGTACATGCCACTCATTTTTTCGGTCATGTTCTTTTTCTTCCCCTCGGGCTTAGTGCTTTACTGGGTCGTTAATAACCTGTTATCGATTGCCCAGCAATGGCAAATTAACAAAATGTTTGGAAAAAAACAGGCGGCCTAGGCCCGCTAATAATGCTTGCTAGAAAAACCCCTATTATTGCGATTGCTACGGCGACTGGCGGCGCGGGGGTTGGTATTGTGCGCATTAGTGGCGCCCCCATCCCACCCGATTTAATGCAAACGCTGGTGGGCACCACACTGGTAGCGCGACAAGCCACTTTAGTGTCGATTAAAAATGCCGCTGGACAAACCCTAGACCAAGCCCTAGCACTATTCTTTCCAGCGCCTGCTTCGTTTACTGGTGAAGATGTTTTAGAGCTGCAGTGTCACGGCGGCCCACAATTATTGCAGTTGATCGTTAAGCGCTGCTTAGAGCTTGGAAAAAAATGCGGCCTAACCATTGCTGCGCCTGGTGAATTTACACAGCGCGCTTACCTCAACGGCAAAATTGATTTAGCTCAGGCCGAGGCAGTTGCTGATTTAATTGGCGCCCAGAGCGAAGCCGCGGTGCTGGCCGCCACACGTTCATTGCAGGGGGCTTTTTCACAAACAATCGATGCCCTAGTTGAGGAAATTATTGCCTTACGAATTTTGGTTGAGTCAACCCTTGACTTTCCAGAAGAAGAAATTGATTTTTTAGAAAATGCACAGGCACATCAGCGCCTCCAAAGCATTGGCTTGCGCTTGGCTGACTTACAGCAAGCTGCAACTCAGGGGACAATCTTGCGGGATGGTATTCAACTTGTATTGGTAGGCGCACCCAATGTTGGTAAAAGCGCACTACTCAATCGGCTTGCTGGGGATGAGCTGGCAATTGTTACGCCGGTTGCCGGAACCACCCGTGATCGCATCAAAGCCACAATTAATATGGGGGGCTTACCAGTACACGTAATTGATACGGCCGGCTTGCGCCTTACTCAAGATCTGGTTGAGCAGGCGGGCATTGAGCGCACATGGCAAGCAGTACAACAGGCCGACGCAATTCTTTTTTTGCGCGATGGCAGTAAACAAAGTGTTGAGGCAGAACAAGCCGAGCTGGAATTACAAAAACGCGTTGCCACTACCGCTCCCGCAAGTTGTGCAATATTCCTGGTGATTAATAAAGCCGATTTACGCGCAGATGAAAATAATCAAGCCAGCAATCTGGCGGGCGCTTTAAGTATTTCTGCTAAAACGGGTTATGGCATTGAGGCTCTTAGCCAGCACATTCTCAAGTCTGTGGGATGGTCTGGTACCAACGAGGGACTTCTCATTGCCAGACAACGTCATGTTGATTCTATTCGTTTGGCGGCAAGCCACTTACACAATGCCAAAGGCCATAGCGCGAATGGTAATCAAACCCTTGAGCTCTTAGCAGAAGAATTGCGCCTTGCACAAGAGCGACTCGAGGACATTTCTGGCAGAACCTTGCCAGATGATTTATTGGGCAAAATATTTAGCCAATTTTGCATTGGTAAGTAGGGCTCAGTGCTGGGATTGGCCCCAAGGGAAAAAGGGCTTAAATAAGCCGTAAATGTTAAAATCATTTTCTTTATAAAAAATGCAGTGAGGGTTTCCAATGAACCAACCAGCAATCCAAGGCGTGCTGAACTTAAACACCCCTGCCTATGTTAAAAATCAGCAATTAATTCAATGGGTTGCAGATCTTGCCGCCCTTACAAAGCCAGATCAAGTGCATTGGTGTGACGGCTCACAGACAGAATACGATCAGCTTTGTGAACTGCTGGTGCAAGCGGGATCTTTCAAGCGGCTTAATTCTGCTAAACGCAAAAATTCCTACTTGGCCTTATCCGACCCACAAGATGTAGCACGCGTAGAAGATCGTACGTTTATATGCGCAGAGAAAAAGGTCGACGCAGGCCCAACGAATAATTGGGTTGATCCAAAAGAAATGCGCGCCACCTTAAATCCTTTGTTTTCAGGCTGTATGCGTGGCCGCACCATGTATGTGGTCCCATTTTCAATGGGGCCAATTGGTTCGCCAATTGCCCATATCGGAGTTGAGCTTTCCGACAGCCCTTATGTAGCAATTAATATGCGCATCATGACCCGCATGGGAAAAGCAGTAATCGATCAGTTGGGCGCCACGGGTAATTTTGTGCCCTGTATACATACTGTTGGCAAGCCTCTGGCCCACGGCGAAAAAGACGTTGCTTGGCCCAACAACTCAACCAAATATATTGTGCACTTTCCCGAAACCCGTGAAATCTGGTCTTATGGTTCGGGATATGGCGGCAATGCTTTGCTTGGTAAAAAATGCTTTGCTTTGCGCATCGCTTCAACCATGGGCCGTGATCAAGGCTGGTTAGCCGAGCACATGCTGATCTTGGGGGTTACCAATCCCGCTGGAAAAAAATATCATATCGCCGCAGCTTTTCCATCGGCTTGTGGCAAAACTAACTTTTCCATGATGATTCCGCCCGCAGGTTTTGAGGGCTGGAAGATCACCACCATTGGCGATGATATTGCCTGGATTAAGCCGCGGAAAGATCCACTAACCGGGAAAACGCGTTTATATGCCATTAATCCAGAGTCAGGCTATTTCGGCGTTGCTCCAGGGACCAATCGAGTTACGAATCCCAATTGCATTGATTCTTTAAATCGCGATGTGATATTTACGAATGTCGCGCTGACTGACGATGGCGATGTTTGGTGGGAGGGGCTAACAGAGACCCCGCCAGCTCATTTAATCGATTGGCAGGGCAAAGATTGGACTCCCGCAGATGGAGTAGCAGGGCGCAAAGCAGCACACCCAAACTCGCGCTTTACGATGGCTGCCACCAATAATCCCGCGGTAGATCCTAATTGGAATGATCCCGCAGGCGTGCCAATCGATGCATTTTTATTTGGTGGACGTCGCTCTAGCACTGTCCCGTTGGTCAGCGAAGCCCGTGATTGGGTAGAGGGCGTTTATATGGCTGCGACGATGGGCTCTGAAACCACCGCAGCAATTACAGGCGAAGTGGGTGTAGTGCGACGCGACCCATTTGCCATGATTGCTTTCGCCGGTTACAACATGAGCGATTATTTTCAGCATTGGCTTAATGTGGGCAAAAAACTAGCCAGCGAGGGCGCAGTGCTACCAAAAATTTATTGTGTCAATTGGTTTCGTAAGAATGCGCAAGGTAAGTTTGTCTGGCCGGGCTTTGGAGAAAATATGCGCGTGCTAGCTTGGATTTTGGAGCGCGTGGAGGGAACGGGCAAAGGCCAAGAAACCGTTTTTGGTATTTGTCCAGAGCATGCTGATTTACATTGGGCGGGCCTCGATTTTTCATGCGAGCAATTTAATACCGTTATCTCGGTTGATAAAGCAGCATGGAATGCCGAGTTGAAATTACATGCAGAGTTATTCGAGCAATTAAAAGAGCGCTTGCCCCAAGAGCTATTGGAAACCCGCAGCAAAATTGAAGCGCGCCTTAGTAGTTAAGTGTCGCCTTACCAAGACGACATTTTATTAGTTGGGGCTGGCATTGCTGGCGCAGCAATTGCGCAAGTATTTTTACAACAAGGCAAACGCGTGCGGGTATTAGATGGTGGACCCAAGCCCGCCTCTGGAGCCTCAGCTCATGCTTTTGCTTTAGCCCATCCAGGCCTAATACGCGCGCGTCCGTTACTACAGCGCTTAACGTACATTGCTTTTGCTTTAGCCAAACAAACATGGCAGCCCTATTGGCGCGAAGAAGGTATTTTTCAGCCACTTAAACCCAACACCGGATTAAATGAAGCTTTGCTGAACGAACAATTGGCGAGTGTAGGCTTTAATGACGCCTCTGCGCAAATTCTGCGCGCTGGTGAAGCACGGCAATTAACTGGTGTTGCCCGTGATGGTATTTGGTTTCCACAGGGCGCAACCATCAATTTAGAAAAAACCTGCGCCACCATTTTTAGTCAACCCGATGCGCTAATGTATCAAGCAAATACACAAGTTGCCAGCATTCGTCATGACGGTGTAAATTGGCACGCGCTTGATCGACAAGGCCAATCGCTAGCGAAAGCAACATCATTGGTATTGGCATGCGCCCATGGCGCAAAACAGTTAGTGGCAGATTGGCAAATTCAGCTTCCCCTAAAACCCGTTCGTGGTCAGCTGAATCAATTTCAAATTTCAGCAAATAGTGCTTGGGCAGCCTATTTGCCCAGTGCGGCCATTTCAGGCGAAGGTTATTGTTTGCCTGCGCAATATGATGAAGTAAGTAAAACGTATTCCTGGGTAGTTGGCTCGAGTTACGATGAAAATGAAACTAGCCTAGCAGCATGGCCAAGTAGCGATGCGCACAATCGTCAGCAAGCTGCAGCGCTACTTCATTATGAGCGGGGCAATTTAGCCGAACTGAAGCTTGCTGGCAGTTATGTCGGCATACGCTGCGCTGCTCACGATCGACTGCCGATTATTGGTGAGGTGTGCGCTTTGCCGGGCCTCTACATTGCTACTGCGCTGGGCTCGAGGGGCGTGTTGTGGTCGGCTTTAGCGGCCGCTATTATTTCAGCGCAAGTGCAGGCGCGCGTTGAGCAACAAGCCTTAGCTGGCGCTAGCGATCAAGCGCCCTCAGCCGCTTTAGCGCGACTGGCGCGCTTGGGCTTATCGGCCGATTTACTTGCTGCCGTCTCGCCCGCCCGCTTTTTGACTGGTGCCTTACCTGCCGCTTTAGCTTCAAATTCAAAACCAATTTTTCCACTAGGATCTAGTGCCAAATAAGCTTTAAAGCCGCGACCCGTACGATTTGATTTGAAGTTAGTGAGCAAGTCGGTTTTGCCCGTAGTTAATAATTTTTTCAACTGCTCTGTGGAAATTTCTTGTTGTAAAACTACCTTGCCAGTTTTAAAGTCACACGTTTTATTCGGGCCAGTATTGTGTTCGCAGATATAACGCATGCCGTCTTCATAAATGGCGCCCGAGCATTTTGGACACACGCCCAAAGCTTCGCGACCCGTAAAATCAATGGCCTCAGTTTCATCGTTAGCACTATTGCCAAAATCAAACTCTAGCTTAAAGCCCGCATTGGGATAATCTTTGTCATCCTCGGGAATTTCGCTTAATTTAATAATGGCCGCAAAAGGACGGCCCATTTTGCTACGAAACCCCTGCAATGGACCGATGGTTTTTTCTTGCAACAGACTTTCTACTTCGGGATATTCGAAAGCTCGCCCACCCGGAGTTTTGCTAATCGTAAAGCCACACTGTTCGCAAGCAAAGCGCCGGTAGTTTTCTTTAACTGCTTTGCCGCAATGAGGGCATGGAGTTTTTAGGGTGGCGTAATCGCCCGGAATGGTATCGCTATCATATTCTTTAGCGCGCTTCACAATGCGTTGCGTCATCTGCGCAATTTCTTGCATGAAAGTTTCGCGCTTCATTTTGCCCTGCTCAATCAGAGCCAGTTTATTTTCCCAGTTGCCAGTAAGGTCGGGGCGTGTAAGCTCCTCAACATCAAGACCACGCAGCAAGGTCATTAACTGAAAGGCTTTGGCGGTGGGAATTAATTCCCGTGCTTCGCGCACCATGTATTTTTCAAATAGTAAGCCTTCAATGATGGCTGCGCGCGTGGCTGGCGTTCCCAGGCCCTTTTCGGCCATTGCCTCGCGCATCTCATCATCATCAACCCATTTACCAGCGCTTTCCATGGCCGAGAGCAAAGTAGCTTCGGTATAGCGAGCAGGCGGTTTGGTTTTAAGCGGCACTACCACTACCGCCTCATTTTGTACTGTTTCATTTGCTTGAACAGGCACTAATTCATCGTCAGCCTGAATCGATTTACCGTAAACAGTAAGCCAGCCAGGACTCACTAAGACACGCCCCTCAGTTTTAAAGTGATGGCCTGATGATTCAGTAATACGCGTGGTAACGCGAAACTCAGCTGCAGGAAAAAATACCGCCAGGAAGCGGCGCACTACTAAGTCATACAACTTGTATTCAGGCTCGCTTAAATTTTTCGGTGCCTCAAGGGTGGGAATGATGGCAAAGTGATCAGATATCTTCGAGTTATCAAAAATACGTTTGTTGGGCTTAATCCAACCATAACCCGCTTTAGCTTTGGGATCGGTCGGGTCGCCGTGTAAGATTTGTTTTGCAAAGGGCTTATATTCCTGCGAATGCTCAGCCAAATTTTCGATGGTTTGTTTAACCGTATCGAGATAGTCTTCGGGCAATGCTCTAGCGTCGGTACGCGGGTAGGTTAATACTTTATGGCGCTCATACAATGCCTGCGCTAAGCCCAAAGTATTTTTTGCTGAAAAACCAAAGCGGGCGTTGGCCTCGCGTTGCAAGCTGGTTAAATCAAAAAGCTGCGGGGCAAGCTGAGTAGCGGGTTTAGCCTCTTCTTTTACCGTGCCTTTTTTACCGCGACAGGCGGCCACAATGCTTTGGGCGGCGGCTTCGCTCCAGAGGCGATTTTCACGCAGATCAGTCTCGGCTGGATCCTTCTTAAATTTCGGATCAAACCAGCGGCCCTCATAAATACCAGCAGCAGCGATAAACTCAGCCTTTACCTCCCAATAATCTTTAGAAATAAATTGCCGTATTTGTTCTTCTCGCTCAACCACCACCGACAGGGTTGGGGTTTGCACACGGCCTACCGTAGTCAGAAAAAAGCCACCACTTTTACTATTAAAAGCAGTCATGGCGCGCGTACCATTAATGCCTACTAGCCAGTCGGCCTCTGAGCGGCAGCGGGCGGCATCAGCTAAGGGTTGCATGTCAAGGTCGGGCCGTAAATTTTCAAACCCAGAGCGAATGGCATTGGGAGTCATTGATTGCAGCCAGAGTCGCTTGATCGATTGTGAGGCTTTGGCGTGCTGTGCAATTAAGCGAAAAATGAGCTCGCCTTCACGTCCTGCATCGCAGGCATTAATTAAGCCAGTAATATCTTTACGTTTAATCAGTTTTTGTAACACCTTGAGGCGTGATTCAGTTTTAACAATTGGTCGCAAGGCAAAGTGGGGCGGAATCACCGGCAGGTTAGCGAAAGACCATTTGCCCCGTTTAACCTCATACTCTTCTGGTGCAGCAATTTCCAGCAAGTGACCAACTGCTGAAGAAATTACAAAATCGGCGTTTTCAAAATAATCGTCGTATTTTTGGAAACCACCTAAGGCCTTCGCAATATCATTCGCTACCGAGGGCTTCTCAGCAATGATCAAGGTTTTAGTTTCACCGTCTGCAGAAGCGGAGGGTTTAGTTTTGGTAGGTGCTTTTGCCACGCGGGAGCCTAAAGTTGAACTTAAAAAGAAATGAGAATTATTAAAAAGAAGGGTAATTTAACCTGATTTTGTTAGTCATCGGCAAATTCACCCTTTTTTATTATTAACCGATCTTTTAGGAAAAGTCCAAATTCATTGTTTTTGCAACAAACGCAGGCGCTCTCCAGGCAGTCGCTCAATTAAGCCCTTAGCCTCTAGCAATAAGGCCTGAACCAGGGCTTCTTGGGTAGAAATGCCACTTAAAAGACAGATTTCGTCGATGGAGCTGGGGTGATAATTAATCCACCGAAGCAGCGGAAAATCTGCAAAAACGGGTGATTTAGGGGATAAATCACCGGTGATTTCACTGTGCAGGGGTATTTGTCGGCTGGTTTGAAGCCCGTAAGCGGGCAATTCGCTCACAATATCGTCAATACTGGTCACTAACTTCGCCCCAGATTGAATGAGTCGATGGCAGCCCTTGGCAAGCGTTGAGTGGATTGAGCCTGGCAGAGCGAAGACTTCGCGACCTAGTTCGGCTGCAAGATGCGCGGTAATTAAAGATCCGGACTTCGTCGCAGCCTCAACTACCACAACCCCCAAACAGAGTGCTGCAATCAAGCGATTACGGCGCGGAAAATGAAAGGCTTTGGGGGCGGTTCCCGCAGGAAATTCGGATAAAAGTAGGCCTTGGCAGGCAATTTCTTGAGCAAGTTGCTCATGCTGTGGGGGGTAAACCACATCTAACCCAGTTGCACCAACGGCTAAAGTGAAGCCTTTGGCCCTCAAGGTGCCGCGGTGCGCGGCGCCGTCAACCCCTAGCGCTAGGCCAGAAACTACTCCAAAACCCCTTTCTACTAGGCCTTGTGCTAAAAAAGCGGCATCGAGCAAGCCTTGTCGAGAGGCAGCTCTTGCACCCACAATGGCAATTAGGGGCTGGCGATTAATTAGCGCTACATCGCCCGAGGCATAAATTGTCGCCGGCGGGTCGTGAAGGTCGAGAAGCTGGGGTGGATAGTTGGGTGCGCCACGGCTAATAGCCAAAATCGTAGAAGTTTGCATCAATTCATTGTCGGCGTAGGGAAATTTTTGTCTGTCAGGACAGCTTTATTACTCTGTTGGATAATTCTTACATGGCACTATTAGAAGTTCTCCAATATCCCGACAAGCGCTTGCATAAAATTGCCAAGCCAGTGGCACAGGTCGACTCTCGCATTCAAAATATTGTGCGCGATATGGCCGCAACAATGTATGCGGCACCGGGTGTTGGTTTAGCTGCAACCCAGGTTGATATTCATGAACGCATTATTGTGATTGATATTACTGAAGAGCAAAATCAACTTATTGCTTTAATTAATCCCGAGTTAGTTTGGGCGAGCACAGAAAAAAAATCTTGGCGGGAAGGTTGTTTGTCGGTACCAGAATACTTTGATGAAGTAGAGCGCGCAGAAAGCATTAAAGTTAAAGCATTAGACCCTAGCGGAAATGAATTTGAGCTTGAGGCCGATGGTTTATTAGCGGTTTGCCTACAACACGAAATGGATCACTTAATGGGCAAGGTTTTTATCGAGTACCTCTCACCTTTAAAGCGCGCGCGAATTGCTTTAAAAATGAAAAAGCGCGCGATCGATTTATTAACTCGTTAGTGCATCAGCACAGCGGCCTAAAAACAGGTGAGCCATTTATGAAGGTTATTTTTGCTGGCACACCTGAGTTTGCTGCGCAGTCATTACGGGCAATTTTGGCTGCTGGTCATCAAGTAGTGTTAGTGCTTACTCAGCCTGATAGGCCTGCTGGTAGGGGCATGTTAATGCAAGCAAGCCCCGTAAAGGTACTGGCTCTAGAACATGATATTCCGGTGCTGCAACCGCCCAGTTTAAAAATAAAGCCGGGTGAATTAGAAAACAATTCTTTAGTCCAAGCAGCGTTCGATGCTATCACTCAAACCGATTTCGATCTAATGGTAGTGGTTGCATATGGGTTGCTAATTCCCCCGGCCATTTTAGATTTAACCGAAGCCAATGGACGCTGGGGCTGCTTTAATGTGCACGCTTCTCTTTTGCCGCGTTGGCGCGGGGCAGCACCTATTCAGCGGGCAATCCAAGCGGGCGATAGGCAAACTGGTATCACGATTATGCGCATGGATGCAGGGCTTGATACCGGGGATCAGGTCGCGTTGCAAAAGACGCCCATCGCTGCTGATGAGACTAGCACCAGCTTGACCGATCGATTAGCCATTATGGGCGCACAATTAATAACCCAATGTTTAACAACGCTACAAATGGGCCAGTCACTCAGGCGCATGCCTCAAGCAAACGAAGGCGTTAGCTATGCGCAAAAAATTCTCAAAGGTGAGGCTGTTGTAAATTGGTCTAAAAGTGCTAACGAAATTAATCGGCAGATTCGTGCGTTTAATCCCTTTCCTGGGGCTAGTACTCGGTTAAATGGTGAGGTGCTCAAAATTTGGCATTCACAAATAGCTAGCTATACGATGCCAAAGGAAGTGACTGCAGGCACTGCATTAGTTGGAGCAATTTTTTGTGGCCCCAATGGTGAGGTGTTGGTGAGGTGCGGGGAAGGCATGATTGAATTGCTTGAAGTACAAAAGCCGGGAAGAAATAAAATCAGTGCACGCATTTGGTTTTTAGCTTTAGAACAACATCCCCAGCAGCAGTTTCATAACGAATCTTGTTAATGGGGCAGTTAAGGCAAACCCAACAAAGTATCGGCCTGGCAAAAGCCATTAGTTTGTCTGCTACCGCAATAGATGGGATCATGGCAGGCCAATCATTAACGCAAATTATTGAAGACTTACCCGCCCAAGAGCGACCCATTGTGCAAAGCCTCACATTCGAGACCTTGCGCCAGTGGCGGGGGGCGCATCAGCTAATTAAAGAATATGTGCCTAAAGCGCCCAGCCAGCGACTAGACCATCTTTTGAGCATCGCCATTGTGCTATTAATGCAGCGCCAGATAAATATGAAGCGGGGGTATCCTGCTCATACCGTGGTCGACGAAGCAGTGAAGGCGTGTGACGCCTCAGTTCAGACCAAGCACGCGAAGGGATTAGTGAACGCAGTATTACGAAAAATTAGCATGGCAATCACCGAGCTGGACCAAGGACCCAATAAGGTTGCCAAGATTGATGTAGGGGGCGGGTATCTACCGCCATGGTGGTTAGCCCAACTAAAGGCTAGCTACCCAAGTCAATGGAAACAACTCTGCTTTCATCAATCACAACACCCGCCGCTAAGTTTACGTATTAATTTAAGCAAAATTACCCGCGTCGCTTATCTCGAACTATTGGCGCAGGCTGGCCTAGCTTATGAAGAAATTCCGCCTATTGCAGGCCATACCTTAGAAGGCGCACTTTCTTTGCAAGTACCACGTCCAGTGACAGAAATCCCTGGCTTTACAACTGGCTTAGTATCGGTTCAGGATGCGGGTGCACAGCTGGCAGGGCTCTTGTTAAATCTTCAGCCGGGCGAGCGGGTTTTAGATGCTTGCGCAGCACCTGGAGGAAAAACAGCGCATTTACTTGAAACTGCCAACATTAAGTTACTTAGCCTAGAAATAGACCCACACCGCATTAGCAAAATTGCTAGCAATCTAGCCCGTTTGGGGCTAGCATCCGAAGCCCACCTTATTAAACAGGCAGATGCTGCTCTAAGCAATTGGTGGGATGGGCAATTATTTGATAAGGTCTTATTAGATGCCCCCTGTTCAGCCTCAGGAATTGTGCGGCGCCATCCGGACATTCCTTTTTTACGCCGAGAAAACGATATTGCGCAACTACAACTAAGCCAACGTGCCTTACTAAACTCCTTATGGCAAGTATTAAGGCCTGGCGGTTTAATGTTGTATGTCACTTGCTCACTTTTTCCAGCCGAGGGAGAGGAGCAAGCTAGCTGGTTTGAAGCAAATTATGCCGATGCATTACGATTAGAGTCTATTGGCCAGCTTCTGCCGGCCAAAACGCACGATGGCTTTTACTATGCTCTATTTAAAAAGAATGGTTCATGACGCGGCGACTTAACAATTGGATCTTGTATTTAATTTTAGGCTTAGGTTTAGGGCTGAGCCCATTAATCTATGCCGAAGGAATTAAAGTTAAGGCAGCAGAAATTGAACGGGTTGACACCGACTGGCTGTTAAACGCCGTTTTTAATATTGAGCTATCGCCCGGGTTAGAGGATGCTTTACAAAAAGGTTTGGTTTTAACATTTCAAACTGAGTTTGAACTAACTCGGGGGCGTTGGTATTGGTTTGATGAAAGACCCTCACAGGTGACGCGACAAACGCGGGTTTCTTACCAGCCTCTCACCAAGCAATATCGAATCTCTACGGAGGGTTTTAGTTTCTCTGTAGCAACTATGCGTGAGGCCCTACAGGCAGCCGGTACGATCGGGGGTTGGCGCGTTATTGAGCGCGCCAATATTGATTTGGGTAAAACCTATATTGCGGCATTGCGCATGACCCTAGATTTAAGTAAGCTACCCAAACCATTTCAAGTTAATGCGTTAAATAATCGCGACTGGAATGTTTCAAGCGATTGGTTGCGTTTTCCATTCTCACCCAGTTTCCAGAACGTCATCGCGCAATGATAAGTAGCCCTATTCCTGCCCGTTGGAGCGCTGCGCTAGCAAGGGAGGGCTGGAAACGACGCGCCCTACCTATAGCCGTAACCGCTTCTGGATTTTTGGCTTTAGTGTTATTAATATTACTTTCAGTTGCTTCATCCAACACCGCATTTTTCGATAACAATTTTATTTGGCTCTATAGTGCCAACGTTGTTGTTGGACTTTGTTTGTTAACGATCATTTTGGTGCTGGGCGCAGTGATAGCGGTACGCTGGAAAGAGCGCCGTTTTGGCGCGCGCTTGGTGGCTAAATTAGCCATGATTTTTGCTTTAGTCGGAGTGGTGCCAGGTTTAATTTTGTATGGTGTTTCTTGGCAGTTTGTCTCGCGTAGTATTGAAACATGGTTTGATGTCAAAGTTGAAACAGCGCTTGGAGCTGCGCTTGAGTTAGGGCGCACTACCTTGGATGCCTCTTTACAAGAATTGCAAGATGATGGTAGCAATATCGCTGAACAATTGACGCGCCTGCCAAATAATGCCAGCGCTGCCGAATTAACACTTATATTATCGCGGCTACGCGCCCAAACTAATACTCAAGAATTAGCAATTTTTAATACTCGGCAGCAGCTAATTGCGATTGCTATTTCTGGTAGCAATATTCAGGAAGCCCCGCCTCCCTCAGCGAGTTTATTGGCACAGGCTAATAAATTAAAAGGAACTGGCACCATTGATGAGCGTATTGAGGGGGATGGTTCCCAAAGTTATTTTTTACGTGCAGTAGTCCCGATAAGTCAGGGCAGAGTGACCTCAGCAGCTGGCAACTTTGGGATCAGCCCACAAGGCCTTCGAGAGGCTAGGTATTTGCAATTAGTTAAGCAGGTTCCTCCTAGTGTCACTAAAAATACCCTGGCAATTCAAACTGCATACAGCGATTATCAGGAAAAGGCTTTAGGGCGCACTGGCTTACGCAAAATGTATATTGGTACCTTAACCTTAACCCTATTTTTTGCCCTGTTTGTCGCAGTAAGCCTTGCGTTATTGTTGGGCGGAGAATTGGCTAAACCCCTATTAATGCTTTTGCGGGGGACAGAGGCAGTTGCACAAGGCGATTTATCGCCCAAGCCTGAGTTAGATACAGGCGACGAGCTAGGCATGTTAACGCGTCAATTTAATATGATGACCAAACAAATTGCCGATGCACGCACAGCGCAAGAAGAATCCAAATCATTTTTACAGTCGATTTTAGATAGTCTTACTGCGGGGGTATGTATCTTTGATCAGCAATATCGTTTGGTTTCCAGTAACCCAGGCGCCGATCGTATTTTTGGGACCGAATTAGCGCCAATGCGGGGCCAACAAATCAACGCTTTTCCCTTGTTAGGAGAGTTTGATGCTGCCATTCGCGAAGGCTTTGCAACTTTGCATATGGCAATTTCAGGTGAAGCAAGCCAAGCCAACCATAAAAAACCTAGCGCCACCATATGGCAGAAGCAAATTCGGCTACATGCGATAAATGAGTATGAAAATGAAGTTGGTGTAACGCTTTTTGTGCGCGGCACCGAGTTAAGTCATGAATTGCGCTTGATTGTTTTTGATGATATTACTGATGTCGTTACGGCCCAGCGCTCCATTGCTTGGGGCGAAGTAGCACGGAGACTAGCGCACGAAATAAAAAATCCTTTGACACCAATTCAATTGTCTGCCGAGCGTTTGCAACAGAAATTAACGGGCGCAGTAACCCCCGAGTTGGAAGAAATGATGAAGCGTAATACCGCAACTATTATTGGTCAAGTGCAAGCAATGAAGCAAATGGTCAATGAGTTTCGTGATTTTGCAAAAACCCCATTGCCACAATTACGACCTGTTTCGCTGAATGCCTTAATACAGGAAATTTTGGGCTTATACGAAGGCAGCCCAATGGAGGTTCAGCTTGACCCCAAATGCCCAGACATTTTGGGTGACCCCACTCAACTGCGGCAGGTTATTCATAACTTACTCCAAAATGCCCAAGATGCTACGCTTGAAGGTAAAGACCATACCGCTTTGGTGGAAGTAAGGACTAGTGTTGTACCTTATGGGATTGGGGCCCATCCCCAACAAAATGCAGTACGTCTCACAATAAGTGACTCAGGCTGCGGATTTCCAGCTAAGATATTGGCAAGGGCGTTTGAGCCCTATGTTACAACCAAGAGTAAGGGAACAGGTTTGGGCTTAGCGGTGGTAAAAAAAATCATTGATGATCATGGCGCCAAAATTGAGATTCAGAATCGTTTACAAGGCGAAATACTGATTGGAGCCAAAGTTGCCATTGTATTTATGAACCTTGCAAAAGAGCCCGCTTAATATGGCAAATATTTTAGTTGTTGACGATGAAATGGGTATAAGAGAATTACTCAATGAAATTTTGAGTGATGAAGGCCATACCGTTTATTCTGCAGAAAGTGCCATTCAGGCGCGTACGATTCGTGAGCAAATGCGGCCCGATTTGGTCTTGCTCGATATTTGGATGCCTGATACCGACGGCATTACATTGCTAAAAGAGTGGTCAAAGAGTGGCCAGCTCACCATGCCAGTGGTGATGATGTCGGGGCATGCCACGATCGATACCGCCGTAGAGGCAACCCGCATAGGGGCAATGAATTTTTTAGAAAAGCCGATTGCTTTGCAAAAATTACTGAAGACGGTAAATAAGGCATTAGAAAAATCGCTGAAAAGACCCGAACCAGAAGATGCTTTGGCCGCAAATGGCGCATATTCCCCGGGCCAACTTAAAACTGGTGTAGCGCTCGATGCCGCGGCCATCGCCAAGAGCGGCCAGCCTGAATTAGAGTTAATTAGCGGCATTGCAAAAAGTTATTTTGATTTACCTTTGCGTGAGGCCAGAGACCTATTTGAAAAGGCCTACTTTGAAAATCAAATGCAAATAATGGGCGGGAGTATGACGAAAATTTCTGAATTTACGGGTCTCGAACGGACACACCTTTACCGTAAACTCAAAGCACTAGGGATAGACACCTCAAGAAATAAGGGCGATTGATTTATAATTGCGAGTCTTGGCCTGGTAGCTCAGTCGGTAGAGCAGAGGACTGAAAATCCTTGTGTCGGTGGTTCGATTCCGCCCCGGGCCACCAAGATTTAAATAATGCCCTGCTTCGTGCGGGGCATTTTCTTTTGTGCGTTCAGCCCTGTTTGTATATAATGTATACAAAGTATTCTTTGGGGTGAAAGATTATGGAAACTTCGGTTTTAACCATACGGGTTAGCAACAAAACAAAGTCAATGCTAGATAAATTGGCAGGGGCCACTCAACGCACAAAATCTTTTTTAGCTTCAGAGGCGATAGAGCGCTATTTAGAAGTTGAGGCCTGGCAGGTTAATGAAATTAAGGGCGCCTTAAAAGAGGCTGACAACCAAGACTTCATTTCAGAGAAAGAGTTTGCTAAGTTAGTGAAAAAGCATGCAGGTTAAGTGGTTACGTAATGCCGCCAAAAACCTAAATGACGCTACAGAGTATATTGCGGACGATAACCCTAAAGTAGCTAGAGAATTTTTAATTCATACCATTGAAAGTGTTAATAAATTAGCTCAATATCCAGAGCTTGGGAGAGCCGGCAGAGTCCCAGGAACTAGGGAGTTGGTTATTTTTGGATATCCGTATATTGTCCCGTACCGTATAAAGGACGGAAATGTGGAAATATTGCGAGTATTTCACACGTCAAGAATGTGGCCTAAAAAACTTTAAATTACATTTAGTAGAGATTAATAGTGATAGCTTATTAAAAAGGTGATGAAGATGCGTAAAGAATATGATTTCTCAAAAGCCCGTAAAAATCCATATGCTTCCATGCTCAAGAAGCCCATAACCATTAGATTGGATGAGGATTCAGTGAGCTACTTCAAATCTGTATCAGAAGAGGTGGGCATTCCGTATCAAAGCCTCATTAATCTTTATTTGAGAGATTGCGCCGCTTCGCATAAGAAATTGAACCTTAGCTGGAAGTAGTCTAGATGTAGGATGAGAATCTCCTGAGGCCCTAGTCGATTCCGCATCGGGACACCAACATTTAAATAATGCCCTGCTTTATGCGGGGTATTTTATTTTGGTCGGGTGGATGAGCCTTTTAGACTAAATGAAGCTCAACCCTCTTGCCCAAGGCCGCCGCATACTTTCTTAGGGTAGTTAGGCTTGGGGAATGTTTGCCGGTAGCCAGAGAGCTTTCTAATCTAGCAATAGCTGGGGTTTGCGTTCCCATCTTTTTTGCCACTTGAGCTTGCGTTAATCCAGCCTCTTTCCTTGCCGTAAGAATCTCATCAAGAATAGCAAATTCAGTGCGATCAAGTTCTTTGACTGCGGCTTTGACAGCGGGCTTTTTAAGCATTTTGCTTATCATTTGTTTATGGGTAAGCATTTTTGTTTTCTTCTGCGTTGTCATTTTTCCCACTCCTTCATACGTGCTTTCGCAATCTTTAATTCTTTCTCAGGCGTCTTTTGAGTCTTCTTGATAAAGCTATGGAGCATCACTATTTCTTTCTCCACCATCGTACAAAAGAAAACTCGGGCAATACCTTCAGCACCTTTAAGTCTTAATTCAAATAAGCCGCCGCCAAATGAATCCGTATGAGGCAAGCCTAAATTCGGCCCATGCTCAATCATTCGGGCGGTCAATCCAATATAGCGAGCTTGAAGCGTTACAGGTAAATTCATGATGTCTTCTTGAACTTGTTCGCTGTAATAAAAGATGGAATAGCTCATCCAAGTATATTAACAAATTTGTTAATATTGAGCAAGAGAAAATTGTCTTTTAAAACGATAGTCTAGAAATAGGATCAACCATCCTAGGCCCTGGACGCTTCCGCCCCGGGCCACCAAGAATGTAAATAGCCCACTTGCTGGGCTATTTTCTTTTGGGCTGGCGGGTAGAATAATCACTTGACAAAACGTACGCTTTTACGTACTATATTGCAAAGGAGCGAAATCATGACTACATTAACCGCAAGTGAAGCTCGAGCAGATCTCTACCGCTTGATTGATCAGACGGCAGAGTCACACAAGCCAGTACTCATCTCTGGTAAGCGGGCAAATGCTGTTTTAGTTTCTGAAGAAGATTGGAGTGCCATTCAGGAGACGCTTTATCTATTGGCCATTCCAGGAATGCGTGAGTCAATTAAAGACGCTATGGCTGAGCCTATTACTAAAAGTAAAAGGGCGTTGAAGTGGTGACTTGGAATTTAGCTTATTCCAAATATGCCATTAAGGATGCTAAAAAACTATCTGCCGCAGGTCTTAAAGATAAAGCCCAAGACTTATTGGATATTTTAGAGGCAAACCCCCTCCAAAATCCGCCGCCTTATGAGAAGTTGGTTGGTGATCTAAAAGGGGCTTACTCACGCAGAATTAATATTCAACATCGCTTAGTTTATGAAATTTTGCGCAAGGAGAAGACGGTTCGAATCTTAAGAATGTGGACTCATTACGAATAAAGTAGGCATTGGTCTAAGCGTGGATGTAGGCATCCTCGGCCTTGGTCGATACCGCCCCGGGCCACCAAGAAACATCAAAACCACCTGCAGGAGATTTTTTTTGTGTAATTTGATAGATTAGTGTTTTACAGCAGCCACTAATCTAACGATAATTCTTATATGCTTACCAACAGCCAAAGCTACATTAGAAAAATGATGGTTTTGGGTCTTTTGACTTCAATACTTATCATTTTATTTTCCTGGTGGGTTA
The DNA here is from genome assembly GCF_021395205.1 of Polynucleobacter sp. IMCC 30228. GTDB lineage: Bacteria > Pseudomonadota > Gammaproteobacteria > Burkholderiales > Burkholderiaceae > Polynucleobacter. The sequence continues at coordinate 366,632 of NZ_JAJVCS010000001.1, forward strand.
CGCCTCTTTTTCAATTTGAATTCATTGGAAATATTTCTGGGCGACTTAATGTGCTTTGGATAGCCATAACAATTGGCCTCATACCAATTGTTGTCTTAATTGCCCGAGTGGCTTACTTAAGATTTTTTGGCGCCGCGATTGGAGGCGACCATTCGGATCCACAGGTAGAGCTCAATGTGAAGGTTTTAAATAACACTCATGAACAATTTTTACTTTTTTCAATTGCCCTGTTTGGATTAAGCGTGGGGTTGCCAAGTACGCATTTAGCAATGCTAATCATTTTGGCAGTTGCTTTTAATATTTATAGACTCCTTTTTTGGTTGGGGTATGGCAAGAATCCAATTATGAGAGCGTATGGTTTCGCCACAACTTTTTATAGCAACTTAATTTTGCTTCTACTTTCCGCTTTATTGATTATTTAATTAAAAGTTTAGTTTGACATCCTCGGCCTTGGTCGATTCCGCCCTGGGCCACCAAGAATTCTCGAAACCACCTGCGGATGGTTTTGATTTAAAGAAGATTAATTCCAAAGCTCTTCATTGCCAGGGCAAATAGGCCAAAGCAGATAACCGTTGCTACAACACACGCACCCATCGTCAACCAGAATCCCAGCTTAGGGAGTAAATATGGAAATAAAAGAAACATCGGTAATGTTGGGATCACATACCAAAAGGTGTAATAGGCGTGATTAGCAATTTTCTCTTCAGGTTGGTTTTCTACATAGAGCCACACTAAAGTTAAAAGAGTCATCAGTGGCAATGCCGCAATAAAACCACCTAATCGATCACTACGTTTGGCAGCCTCAGAGATGAATACAATCATTCCGGCTGTTAAAAGATACTTTGTAATGATCCATTCATATGGTCCTTTGGCGTTAGAGGGTTGACCCATTATAGGAATGTCGTTTAAAACGATAGCATCTAATCGGCATCATTTTTTCTTTAGGAACTCCAAAGAGTTGGCTTGCCTCCTCATCAATCCTTCTTTCTCTAGTGAGGCAATTACTCTATATAAAGCCTCATGGGTAACGCCAATCTCTGAGGCCATAGATTTGAAATCAGACTGGAGCGTTAAGACACCATTTTTACCTTCAGTCTCGATGAGGTGGATTAGCTTACTTCGAATGTCTTTTAGACCTAAACGTTCTGATTGCGTTCGCAGTCGCATGATCTCTTTGCTGAGTAGTTGCACCCATTTAAGTGAGAACTTGCTATCAGTCAGTGCGTCTCTTAAGTATTTAATTGGTAGCGTAATCGCTTGTCCGTCTTGAGTTGCAAAAGCATCGCAGTGATAAGCGTCTGACAATAAGCTCGCCTCACTTAAGAAGCCACCTTTGCATCTTTGTAAGGTGGTGGGTTCTCCATGGTTACTGGTCCTAGTAAGAACAGCTTCACCGGAAACAATAAAAAACATGTATTCAGGCTTTTTACCTTGATGAAAAAGGTAATCACCTTTTTCAAAATGATAGGCATGACTTTGCCCCAGTAGCTCTTTAGGCAGGAGGTCCTTTAGCAGTTCAGGAATATAGATATCCATATGATCTAAATCATACGCCCTTTAGACGATTGGCCCAATAATGAATCCATACAAAGGAGGCTGCTATGGAAACAATTAATTTAACGGTAAGCGACATGACTTGTGACGCCTGTGTAAAGCAGGTGGAAAAAGTCATTAATTCAATTGCTGGGGTGCAGAAGGTTGAAGTAGACCTTGCCTGTGGAGCAGTTAAGGTTGTTGGCAATATCTCGCAACATGCGCAAGAAATTGTTGCGGCTTTAGAGGAGGATGGCTATCGAGCACAAGTGAGCACAGAGGCTTCTAATACAGAAAAAAGCGGTGCTTGTAAGAGTGGGTCAAGTTGTTGCTGTAACTAAATAAATTAATAGGAAATCAAAATGAAAACTGTAAATAAAATCGCAATCAGTGTTGCTACTGTCATGAGCCTTGGATTGGCCGTAGCCTATGCTCAGCCAGGACCAATGGGGAATGCGGGAAATGGCATGGGCCCAGGCATGATGCGCAGCCAAATGATGCAAGGTCAAATGATGGGGCAAAACGCCAACATGAAAATTATGCGTGAGTTGATGACCCCATCAGAAAGACTTGCCATGATGGACAAGATGATTGATGCCAAGACAGTAAAAGAGCGTCAAGCAATTATGACCACTACACATACAGAGATGGAAAAGCGCGCCAAAGAAAAAGGCATTACTTTGCCTGCAGGACATAGCCCCCAAATGATGTCCAGCAGAAACTGCGGATAGGCTATAAGGTGTTGTTAGTTGTTACAAGGCCACCTTCGGGTGGTTTTGTGCGTTGAAGTTTCGGGAGATACAAATGAATATGACTCACTACATGCAGTTACTTGCTGATAATCAGCCTTGGAATTTGTTGATCTTTATGGGTATTCCAATTGTGCTCGCTGAGACGCTGGCTATCACCGAGCTTTATATTTTATTTACACGTAAGTTTGATGGTTTTGTCTATCACCTAAACCGCTTTGCTGGCACTACCGTAGGCTTGTATTTCATTGGCATCATTGCTTACCTGATGACAACTGCTGTTTTGCCAATCACTAAGGCCGGTGAATGGCGCACAGTGATTGATGTGGTGGCGGTATCAACATATTTAATTGGTGGCTTGCCTTTAATTTGGATTGCCCTGCAAGAATTTGGTTTTGTAAATAAAAGTCTTGATCAAATGGGTAAACTCAAGATTCATGCGATCTGCGTAGCTTTGTTCTTAGTTTTTGGGCACATTGCCATGGTTAGCGGAATGTTGGATCCATCTTTACTTGGCTATAAAGGCGCCGATACGCACCAGATGCACGGGGAGCAAATGCAACAAATGCATATGATGCATGCTGGTAATAGCGCTACTCAAGATAACCGTATTGCAGTGGATTTTCCTGCGCCAATGAAAGAGCATATTTTGACGAATATGCGCGATCACTTGCAAACAATCTCTCTAATACAAGAGGTGATGGGCAAGGGACAATATGACAAAGCCGCACGGCTTGCAGAAGATCGTTTGGGTATGAATGCTCTCAAGCTACATGGGGCATATGAAAATTCTAAGTTCATGCCAAAGGGTATGCAAGAAGCTGGAACCGCTATGCATCGAAATGCCAGTAAGTTTGCAATTGAAGCTCAAAATACAGCAGCAACAGGCGATATCAAGCCCGCATTAATTGCGCTGGGCAATACAACACAAGCATGCGTTGCTTGTCATGCTGGCTACAAGGTGAAATAGATTAAGACATCCTCGGCCTTGGTCGATTCCGCCCTGGGCCACCAAGAATTCTCGAAACCACCTGAGGGTAGTTTTTTCTATTATGCTTAGGTAGAGATTATCTGGGATAAGAATATGAACCGCCGCCGGGCCTTACTTTGTCTATGCAGTATTGGGGCTTTTGGAATGAGTCGAGCCGCTCCACCAACAAGCAAAACCCTTGATGCAATTCCGCTAAAACAGCATGAGTTAGCAATGCGCGCAGCAATAGCTATGGCATTACAAAATCCCATGTATCCCTTTGGTGCAGTAATTACTAATGCGAGCAATGGAGCTATCCTGGCTAAAGGCGTTAATACAACATACGAAAATCCGACTTATCACGGTGAAATAGTATGCATGAATAACTACGTCAGACAATACGGAAATATAAATTGGGGGAATCTTATTTTGTATACAACAGGAGAGCCATGCCCCATGTGTATGAGTGCCTTAATTTGGGCCGGAATTCAAGGCGTTGTTTTTGGAAGCTCTATAGGCATGATTAAGAGATCGGGCATTGATCAATTTATCTTTAGCGCAAAAGATATCAACAAGGGAGGCTTTAGCCAAACCCAGTTGTTGGGTGGCATTCTTGAGTCAGAGTGCGACGTACTATTTGCCAATCGAATACGAGCCTGACAAAATCTCACTGAAAAAAAGTAATTTCACTTTATGCCAATACTTTAGAATCAAATATTGGTGTAATTAACAGGGTGAACAGAGTTGAATATTCTTCGGATTTCTAAAATTATCATTTGCCTGTCGCTCTCTAATTTCGCTCTTTTAGTCTGCTTGAATAATCTGGCGGACTACGGCTCTAATTACGCTTTTGTTCGGCACACCCTTTCTATGGATACTGTTTTTCCAGATAATACTTTGAGGTACCGGGCTATTCTTGATCCCTTCGTTTGGAGTCTTGCTTATGGATTAATCATATTTGCCGAGTTTTTAACGGGCCTTCTGTTGTTAATAGGCGCTATTGGCCTACTCAAAAATATGAATTCCCCGTTGGCATTTAATAGGGCCAAAAATTGGATTTATCTTGGTTGCTTGACTGGTTTTTTGCTGTGGTTTTTTGGTTTTATTGTTGTTGGTGGTGAATGGTTTTGTATGTGGCAATCCGAGAAGTGGAATGGTGTAGAAGCAGCTTTTCGTTTTGTTGTCCTTATTATGTTTACATTACTATTTACCGCAATGCCTGAATCTGAAAACGCTAAGAAATAGAGTAAGACATCTTTGGCATTCCTTTTTAGTTGTGATACCTTTACATATCGAAGACTACTTGAGGGTTTAGGGATGCTTAAAGAAAAATTAAAGATGTTTATAACCCCTTTTTGCGAAGCTTCACCTGCGTGCTTGCTCGTCATGGTTGAGGGTAATATTTGGTTGGCAACTATAGGGCATCTTCAAAAGGCAGTAGAGACCGGTTTTATTACGGGTGCTGGTGTTCTGTTTCTTTCCATATTTACGCAACGTTGGCTTGGCAATAAATATGTGGTGGCTGGTATTACTGGGGGCATGTGCTTTATAGCTGACTATTATGTCCACCCAAGTCACTATAGCGGGGTAACTACAGAAGCATTCATAACGGGCGCTTTTACCGCTTTAATTTCTTTAGCCTTAAATGAACTTGGCAAGAAAATTTTTCTACATTTACGAGATCATTCTTCAAGCATTGATTAAAAGAATCTAGAATTTTATGGCTTAACTCAGGCACCTCGGCACTGTTTAATGCCACGCTGGCCTCCCAAAACCTTCTTCAAGTAAATTTTTAACTTGGCTGTTGTTTATAGTTGTAGTAAGGTGATGCTTGATGATGAGCAGAATATATTCAAATTGGGTTTATGGCGGCCTCTTGGCCGGATTGCTCATGCTTCTGTTGATGCCACTACTAACTTTAGGCTGGCCAACCGAACTGAAGCTTTTCTATTTAACCCTACCTGTCTACATGCTGCACCAGTATGAAGAGTGGGATGATGATCGTTTCAGGATATTTATTAATAATCATCTGGGGCACGGCAAGAACCTCTTAACTCATAAAGCAGGTTTTGTAATCAATATTTTTGGAGTGTGGGGAGTTATTGCTATTTCTCTTTATCTGGCTTTTTATGTAAATCAAGGCTATGGATTAATAGCCACTTATCTTGTTTTAGTAAATGCGTTGGTTCATATTTTGGCCGGATTCGTTCTACGCTCCTACAACCCTGGGCTTATTACCGCAATTGTTTTATTCATGCCCTTGGGCTTTTATACAATTTATCGGGAAAATGCGCATAGTGATGACGCCTTTCAATATTTTGGAATTACTATAGCCATATTGATACATGTGAGCATAATCTGGCATCTACTAAGAAGACGAAAACAACTCACCAAGAATTTTAAATAAGGCTAGAGTCAGGCATTCTCGTTCCTGATCGATGCTGCGCCAAGACCAGAAGCATTAAATCACTTGAATTTGTGGGCTAGCTAAGCATAATAAATAACAAGATGAAATATCGCCAAAATGAAAATAAGTCAGCATATAGAGTAAATTAATAGTCATCGGTCAATAAAGTCAACTGCCTTGCTTTCCCGTAAATGCGAAAACTACTACCCAAATTAATTATTGCCAGGCTCATTTTGGTATTTAGCATCACCATGCCCGGACCGGCAATGGCAATTGAGATTGGTCAAACATTGCCCTTACAAAAAATTCAAACCTTAGACGGGACCTATTTTGAAGTTCCCAAAAATAATACCAAAAACACCTTAATTCAATTGTGGGCATCATGGTGTCCATTTTGCCAACGTCAAAACACCTACTTAGAAAACTTTACTAAACGAATACCTCCTGGGTCAATGCATATTATTACTATTTCAATTGATAAAACGCCAGTAATTGCCAAGGAATATATGCGCAAACACCGCTATACCTTTTCGGCGGCAATGATGACGCCAGAACTAAGCCAAGCCATTGGGAAAATTCGCGGAGTGCCGGTATTGTTAATCCTAGATTCTAAAAATAAGCTAATTTATAAAGAAATTGGCGAAGTTTTTGAAGAGGATTTTGCTGAATTAAGTAAATATGCGAAATGATGCGGCTAATATAATACTTTTAGGCAAACCAAGCGCATTGTAGTATAGTAATTGCTCAGCATTACACTGAATCCCCCCAAGAATTTAAATTACTAATTTTAAGAAAGTTTATTTATGTCACATGTTGGTCACATTTCACTAAAATCAAAGCCAGGTTCATTTACAAAAGTCTGCGAACGCTATCATCAATTTGCAGAACAAGTAATGGCGCATCATCCCGATTTGCATGACGTCATTATTATGGGCAATCAAGCACAAAATAATATTGAAGGTTTTGGTATTTGGGAAAATGCCGCTGATGCAGCTTCACTAGAAGATACCGCTGACTTTGCGGCCTTCTTAAATGATGTTCAAGCTGACTTAGCAGAGCCCGTTCAAAGAAATGATTTATTGGTTTTTTATCGGATGAAGCCAAAAGCGTAATTTGAGGGAATATTTCAATATCGAACTATAGTCAACTTCCCCCCGATTTGCCGATACCTCAAGATGATGGCGCTAGCCGTCATTTAACAGGAATGCGGCTGCCAGCCGTCACATTAAGTGCAACGAATGGTGAGTCGATTACGCTAGACGATAGCGAAGGCAGGTTAGTTATTTATTGCTACCCAATGACAGGGCAACCCAATGTTGCCCTGCCAGATGGCTGGGATCAAATTCCAGGAGCAAGGGGTTGTACCCCGCAAAGTTGTTCATATAGAGATCATTACCAGGAACTTAAAGCGCTTGGCGCAAAAGTAATTGGGCTTAGCGTGCAAACCCCAGAATATCAAAAAGAAATGGCTGAAAGGCTGCATCTTCCTTTTCCGATTGTGAGTGATGAGAACTATCAATTTCAAAAAGCATTAAACATGCCGACCTTTGTAGCCGCAGGAATGACCCTTTTAAAGCGTGTAACTTTGATTGCTAATCATGGCGTAATAGAAGCGGTCCACTATCCCATATTTCCAAGTGATAGCGATGCAGCTTGGGTAATTAGCTATTTAAGGCGGCAACTTGCATAATGCAAATTCATGAGCTGACCACACCTGCTGCATTAGTAAATACAGCGCGGATGTCACGCAATATTCAAGCGATGCAGCAACGCATGAATACACTAGGCGTTGCCTTTAGGCCGCATGTAAAAACCACTAAATGTATTGATATCGCTCATGCTCAAATAGCTGCTGGGGCCAAAGGAATAACCGTCTCTACCCTTAAAGAGGCAGAGCAATTTTTTGCTGCTGGTATCAGCGATATTGTGTATGCGGTAGGCATGGTTGCGCCTAAGCTGAAGCAAGCAGCTTCACTTATACAGCAGGGGTGTGCACTAAAAATTATTGCTGATAGTGCTGAGTCTGCCGCTGCAATTATTGCTTACTCAAGGGCCCACTCTATTTCCTTTGAAGTTTGGATTGAAATTGATACAGATGGGCATCGTTCTGGCATTAATCCGCAGAGCGATGAATTACTGAGCATTGGCCATATATTGAATCAGCAAGAAAATACCTTAGGCGGTGTAATGACCCATGCTGGCTCAAGCTATGATCTTCATACCCCAGAAGCCCTGCAAATCCTTGCTGAGCAAGAACGTAGCTTGTGTGTGCACGCAGCAACTCGACTACGTGCTGCTGGCCTACCCTGCCCAAATGTGAGTATTGGCTCCACTCCAACTGCACTATCAGCAGTGCAGCTCGAGGGTGTAACTGAAGTACGAGCGGGAGTATATGTTTTTTTTGATTTAGTCATGTCTAACGTAGGCGTTTGTTCGTTAGACGACATTGCACTTAGTATTTTAACTACCGTGATTGGTCATCAGGCTGATAAAGGCTGGGCAATTGTAGATGCAGGCTGGATGGCAATGAGTCGTGATCGAGGAACGCAAAAACAGGCTAACGATTATGGCTATGGGCAAATTTGTGATGTAAACGGTAAGGTAATTGAGGGTTATCAACTCATTGCCGCAAATCAAGAGCATGGCATCCTCAGTCAAGTAAAGGGAGACAGCAATCAAACGATCGCCACTCGTTTTCCAGTGGGCTCACAATTACGCATTTTGCCTAATCATGCATGTGCAACTGGAGCACAATTTCCGACTTACTATCCAATTAATGATGAGCAGGTTATTGGCCCAGCATGGCAGCGTTTTTATGGATGGTAATTGCTAATGGCCAAGATAAAGTATTGCAATCCTAAAACGATGGCGCCTCCTGGTGGGCATTACAGCCACGTTGTCGTTGCCAATGGTAGCGCTTATATTTCGGGCCAGCTACCGATTACAGCGGCAGGCAAGCAATTGAATGCCGCTAGCTTTGAGGAACAAGCCAATCAAGTGCTTGCCAACCTGCAGGCCGCACTCGAAGCCGCTGGTACCAGTATCTCCAAGCTAGTTCAGGTGCGGGTTTATATCACTAATATGAGTAATTGGCCTCTCTTTAATACTATTTATGCTAATTGGGCAGGCACAGCATTGCCAGCGCGAGCTGTAATTCCCGTATCTGAACTGCATTATGGTTTTCTGCTGGAGATCGAAGCATTAGCTTTGGTTGAATAACAGCTTCAGCCCAAATAAAGGTTGCAGCTGTAATAATGACAGAATAAATTGACGTGAATAGATTAGTGAATCCTCAAGCCCATCCGCTGTTTTATCAAGCCATCATGGCATTAGAAAATGGCAACCTCATTGGTGCAGAATCGTTATTGCAGCAATTTATCCGTGCGCAACCTAAAAATAGCGCTGCCCTGCATTTAATGGGAGTAGTGTGTGGTTTAGCAAAAAGACATGCAGAAGCAATTCAGTATTTTAGAAAAGCAGTTAAGCTTACCCCGAACGATAGTGAACTACATTACAACTTAGCCAAAGCCCTTTCCGACTCCCAACATGATCGCGAGGCATTACAACACCATCAGACAGCAACTCGCTTGGCGCCTGATAACGTGAATGCATGGGTTAATTATGGAAAATGCCTAGATCATTTGGGCAAAAGTAACGAGGCTTTAACTTGCTACGAGAAAGCAATTTCGATTCAACCTAGTTTTATCCAGCCTTGGTTTAATAAGGGCAAGACATTAAGTGAATTAGGACAATATCAAGAGGCGCTAGCAGCTTATACCCAAGCGTACCAAATCAATCCCCAAGAAAATTTCTTGCTCGGAATTTTACTGCACCACAAAATGTTAATTTGCGAATGGACGGGGTTAGATGAGTTATATAGCAACATTCATGCAGGACTAATTGCTGGAAATAAAGTTGCCGAGCCATTTGGATTAATGGCCTTTACAGAATCAGAACACGATTTGCAGCTATGTGCCGAAATATTTGCAGCCGATTTTTATCCCGCCCAGACAATAATTGCAGAAAACATAAAAAAAGAACCTAAGTCAAAAATTCGCATTGGCTACTTGTGTGGAGAATTTAGAGAGCAGGCCACATCAATTTTAATGACAGGCCTCTATGAAAATCATAATCCAGAACAGTTTGAAATTATTGCCTTTGATAATGGTGTTGCCGACAGTAGCGAAATTCGTGCGCGCCTAGAAAAAGCATTTGATCAACTAATTGATATTCGCACGTTACCAGACTTAGAGGCGGCGCAATTAATCAAACAAATGGAGATTGATATTTTAGTCAACCTAAATGGCTACTTTGGCAAAGGGCGGCAAGGCATTTTTGCGTACAAACCTAGTCCCATACAAGTCAATTTTTTAGGTTTTCCAGGAACTCTCGGGGCTCGCTATATTGACTATCTCATCGCCGATCCAGTCGTAATACCTCCCAGTAGCAAGCAATTTTATGATGAGAAAATCGCTTACCTCCCCAACTCTTACCAAGTTAATGATGCTAAACGCGTAATTGCTAACCGCGAGTTTTCACGAACTGAATTAGGCTTGCCAGCATCCGGATTTGTCTATTGTTGCTTTAATAATAATTACAAAATTACCCCAGAAATATTTACGGCGTGGATGAATATTTTGCGCGCAGTAAAGGGTAGCGTTTTATGGCTGCTGGCCGATAATTTAGTGGCAAAAGAAAATCTATGTAATGCAGCCAAGACGCAGGGAATCGACCCAACACGCCTTATTTTTGCGAATCGCTTACCCCTTGCAGAGCATCTTGCTCGTCATCAGCAAGCGGATTTATTTTTAGATACTTCACCTTGCAATGCTCACACTACAGCTAGTGATGCCTTATGGGCTGGTTTACCGTTGTTGACAAAGCAAGGTACAACCTTCCCGGGGAGGGTATCAGCCAGTCTTTTGCAGGCCGTGGGTTTGCCAGAGTTAATTGCAGAAAACCAAATCAGATACGAAGCTTTAGCCATTGAGTATGGCAATAATCCTGAAAAAATCCTGAAAATAAAACAAAAATTATTAGCAAATAAAATAAACTTACCATTATTTAATACTGAATTATTTACTGAACACCTCGAAGGTGTCTTTTATAAAATGATCGAGCGCGCGCGAGCTAATTTAAGCCCAGCTGATATAGAGACAACCCAAGCAAGCCCATGAAAATTTTATCTTTAACCCACAGCTACGGTGCCGATGGTGCAGCCATAATGTTAAATAAAACTATTCATTATTGGGTTAATGAATTAGGTTGGACAGTAGCTGCCGCAGTGAATGACGCAATGGAAGTGTTATATCAAGCAGATTTTAAAAAAAATGGCATTCAGCCAGTTAAAAATGTCGACCTTAAGAATTATGATGTTGTCCTCATTAATACCTTATTGGATGCGCCACAAATCGACCGACTAAATGCTAGTATTCCAGTTGTCCTTTGGGTTCATGAAGGTGAAACCTGGCTTGACAATTCAACCATGACCGCGGGTGACTTAACCCGACTTTTTGCAAAATTTAACTTAATTATTTTTCAAACTGATTGGCAACGGCTGGAAGTGTTTCGTAGCTTTATTTACCGCTTAGAAAAAAATAGAGTTGCGGTAATACCGAATGGTATTACACCTTCTTATTTGGCGGCAACAGAAATACAGTACCCTATAAAGGATTCTACATTTCGAGTCGTCAATGTAGGCTCGGTATATGCAAGAAAACGACAAGCAGATTTGGCTAGCGTAATTGAAAAGATGGCCCAAGACACTTCAATTATTTGTAAGTTCATTGGCGATTTACAGCATGCTCATACATTTGGCCCAGAATTTACACATTACATCAACCAAAAACTACCGTGCCATGAGTGGGTTGGCATTATTCCCCATGAACAAATTAATGCCGAGTTAGCGCAGGCTAATTTATTTTGTTTTCCATCTGGAGATGAAAGCTTTCCATTGGCGCCACTCGAGGCAGCGAATCTCAAAATTCCCGTTGTTATGGCAGACTTAGCCCCCTATAGGCAGATTGGTTGGAAACACGAAGTGAATTGTTTGCTTTACCCAGTAGGCAACTTGGCTGAACTTGAAAAAGCTATCCGCCGAGTGCAGGAAGACCCCAAGCTAGCTGCCAAGCTGGCACAGGGCGGCTTTGAGTTAGCCCAATCGCTACCTTTCGATACCTATTTAAAGCAGATCACCAAGGCCATAGAAGCAATAAAAATAGCCTAATTCCTTAAATATAGACAATCTTTTGACTTAGATCAAATAATCAATTGATCAATAGTAGAAAATACCATTCTTAAGGTAATCAAAAGGTCGAATGGAGAAGGTCATGATGGGCAAAAATAAATACAGCTTAAGCAGCATAAAAAAAATCTTTAATTTCACTAGTAGTCAAAAAAATGCCGCGCAAGCGCACAAATTAAACAGGTCAGCAGAATTGAAGACAAGCGTACAGGGTTTAGTTATGCGCAGCTGGTGCGAAAATACAGAAAGCTGTTTAACTGATTGCCAAGATTACTGCAAAAAAAACGATTCTTAATTAGGGCAGCAAGCGGTGTAATAGAATCAATGGCAGGATGATAAATATTGAAGCAATAGGGCACTTTGCCGCATTTTTAACTACCGCCGCATTTTTAGTGCAAGCGATTAAATCATATCGCACTAAAGACCTGGCGGGAATTTCAATAGGCATGTACGTCATTTTTACCGGCGGCGTTTCTCTGTGGCTCGTATACGGCATTGCCCTAGAAAATTGGCCATTAATCTTAGCTAATGGCTTTACCTTAACATTTGCGCTTTGTATTTTATTTATGAAAATAAAGCAGACGCTTGAGAAAAAGTCGGCTTAAATTAAGTCAGAAGCAATATTAATAGTTAGCGCCAAAATAGTCGTATTGAAAAAAAAGGCCAAAATACACTGAATCGTACCAATGCGCCGTAATACGCTACTAGAGAAACTAACATCAGCAGTTTGAGCCGACGTGCCAATGATGCAAGAAAAGTATAAAAAGTCTGCGTAATCAGGCAATGGAGTGCCAGGGAAAATTAAGCCCTCTTGTAACTTGCCATCAGGTTGGGAAAGATAAAAAAAATGAGCATAGTACAAGGCAAAAATAAATTGAGTAAAGATCCAAGTTGCAAGAATAGTGGAAATCGTTAAAGCAATATGCCATAAACGAGCGTTACCATGAATTTCAGTAATTGAAGCAAGCTCTACAATAACTGCAGCAATGGCAGTAATGGTTGCAACAACCGTGATGGCTAAGACTAAATACTGCCCTTCATCTTCAACTAAGGCGCGGGCACGTATCGAAGTGTGATTTGCACTAAACATTAAATGAATAATGAATAAAACAAAGAGCAAGGCTGATAAATTCCAGCCAATAATATAGCGAGAAATTAGATCTAAGTTTAGCGAAGGTAGCAAAAAAAAGGCAATAAAAAAACCTGATAAACAAGAAATTATTAAGCGCCATCTAGCTACCATCATGTGTTGTATAGAAATTAGAATTGGGAGCATAGAATGCCGAGGCCAGATAATTTAACTCAGGAGAAGAATATACTTCATTAATGATTAAACCACACACCAAAGTGATAATAGTTTTAATAAGTTTATTACTTATTAGCAATGTGGCACGCAGCCAAACAACAACTATTGCAGTAGCGGCAAATCTGAAAGAAGCATTTACAAGCATTCTGGCAGCTAACCAAGCGCTTAAATTAGATCAACTAAAAATTATTTATGGTTCATCAGGACATTTCACCACGCAAATAATGAATGGCGCACCATTTAATTTATTTATATCTGCTGATGAGCAATATCCACTTGAATTATATAAATTAGGGAAAACAGTCGATCAAGGCAAAATTTATGCCCAGGGCAAAATTGTTCTAATTGCAAACAACTCATCAGGAATATCACTGACGGGCGACAGGGAGGGGCTTATAAAAGCCATAAATAAAGCCAATAAAATAGCACTGGCTAAACCAGAGCTTGCGCCGTACGGTAGGGCTGCAGAGGAGTATTTAAAGGCCATGGGCTTATGGGAATTAGCAAAACCCAAGTTAGTCTTTGCCGATAATGTGGCTTTAGCAGCGATGTTTGTGCTGACCGGAGCAGCCGATATGGGTATTACGGCGCTCTCTTTAGCGCAGTCACCAGCGCTTACTAAAGAAACCCATTACCTCGTGATTCATGACAAACTATATGGGCCAATTAAACAGCGCATGGTATTAATTAAAAATCCAACTCCGCTAGCTCAAGAGGTTTACCAATATTTACAAAGTAAAAAAGCCCAAGAGCTCTTAATACAGTTTGGGTATAAAGCACCTTAAACAAATAGCGTTTCAAGAAAGCCGTAATTAAGAGTGGGGTTAGTGATGACCTTCAGCATGTGCTGCAATTTTTTCTGATAGGGCAAATAACACGCCAGTAAATAGAAAAACCACATGCAAGCCAATTTGCCAAGCTAAATCTACTTTATCGGTGGTTTCAATCTCTAAAAATGCAGCCAAGAGATTGATACCTGAAAGCGCCACAATCGAGCCAATTAACTTGAGTTTTAGGCTGGCAAAATCAACTCCACCCATCCACTTAGGGCGATCAGTGCTACGTCTTGCAACACCAATAACGGAAACAAAATTTTCATAGCCCGAAAATATAACTAATAGCAATAAGTTTGCTAGCAGGGTTTTATCTACCAGCGAAAGTACCCCCGTTAAAAATTTCGCTTCAGAGTCTGCCCAAAAGTTAAGTGCAAAATGCTGAAACTCATGGAGAAATTTGATCGCCACTAAAACCAAGGTAAGCACCAAAAAAAGATAAAAAATGGAAAGAATCCAGCGACTATTAAAAATAAATTTTTCAATGATGTTTTCAAGTGAAAATGCTGAATCGCTCTCATCGACGAGAGTATTTTTTTGATTATGGTCTGACATTTTTTTCCTTATCGCAATGAACTTAACTACAGATTTAATAAGTATATCGTTCTAATTATAGGCGCAACAGCCATTAATAATAATAGGAGTTATGTAATACTACGCAACAAGTTAGCAAATGGCAAATACTAATACGGGCGTATTTATGTAGCTCCATTGGCATTTATCTCAAGGCTAAAAGGAGAATATTTTGGCAAGCGTTAAAAGTTGTTTAGAGCAAAAATCTGGCGTCATTATTTCGGTACAACCAAACGCATCCGTTAGCGAGGCTTTACAATTAATGCGCAATAACCGAGTACGCGCAGTTCTGGTAATTGAGGGCAAGAGTCTACTAGGCATTGTTTCCCAAGGTGATTGTGCAATTAAAGTTTTATTGCCTGAGTTAAATCCAAAAACTACTCAGATTCATGAAATCATGACTAAAAACTTGATTACAGTTAGTCTTAATGATGATTTAGATCATTGCATGGGTTTGATGGCCTCAAGTAGCATCCGTCATTTGCCTGTTCTGGAGCAGAATCAGGTAGTTGGAGTGGTATCAATTGGCGATATTGTAAAAAATATTATTAGCCAACAGGGCGATCAAATTAAATATCTTGAAACTTATATCAAAGGTCACGGCGTAGTCTAATCATTAAGCACGGCTTTGTCGGCTAGGCCGGACTATTTGGCTGCTAGTACACAGTTAGGAATTAATAAGGTAGCTGAAGAGACATTGCCCTTGGGAGCTTCATTGATGTGGGGCAGGTCGCAGTCATAAGTTTTGTTGGCGTATTGTGGCAAACTGTTTGCAGCAAATTTTACTGAACTAATAGCATGAGAAACGCCCACAGGAATTTCATCTTTCTTGAGATCTTCAACATAGTCTTTAAAAATTCCCGGCTTTAATTTATTTAACTGATTTTTATGCAGCTTATAAAGTTGTGAATCTGGGCCGGCGGGCATAGTAATAGAAATTGCGCCAGCTTTAATGCCCTTGCCAGTAGCTGGACTAACCATGCCACACATATTTTCCCCAGCAATAATAAGCGACTGTTGAGATCCGGGGCAGGCAGCAATTGCGCCAAAAGAGACCGTTAGTAAAAAGATGCCAAAAAGAGACTTTTTCATGTTTAACCTTATTTTGTATTAATTAAATACTAAACCAAATAAATCTAGACTTTGTAAATATTAAAGCTCACCTCAGTTCATGGAGTTTAATCATGATTTTACTTTGCAGCCAAATTGATGACTTAAGCAGAAACTAAAATTCTTGCCTAAAATAAAAGGCCTTGCATCAGTATTTAAACTTTTCACTAAACGCACTTAAATGAAACTCATTATCAGCCTTTTCATCGCGTTACTATGGGCAATATGCCCGCCTGCCTTAGCGCAGAGTTTCGATCATCAGGTCAAAGTGAATGTAAGCAATACTGGGGATTTATTTGAAATTAACGCCAGTTTTAAGACTCCATTAAATAATTGTGACGCTTATCGATATTTAACTGATTACGCTGCAGCCAAAAAAATTTCTGGCGTTCTTGAGTCAGAGGTAACACGTAAATCGGATTCAGTGGCCATTGTCAATCGCACTATTAGCCAATCAGTTCTATTTTTTTCGATCACTATCAAAACAACTATTGAATACACCGAGTTACCTTATGCAGGCGCAGATTTTAAGCAAATTGCTGGCGACGCTAAAATGTTTAAAGGCACTTGGCGCATAAAGCCAGAAGATACAGGAACCAATTTTATTTACCGCAGTATTATTGAGCCCAATACTATTGTGCCTAATTTTATCATTAGCAGTTATATTAAAAACGACCTTCAGCAGCAATTCCTTGAAATTGCGAAGCATTCGATTACCAATAATTCAAAAACCTATTTAGCTTGTAACTAGGTTATCAACAATTTGAAATTTATTCGGTTGCTGGGTTTGGCGCGACTTCTACTACTGGGGCTTCTGCGGCGGGCTGCACAGCCTCAATAGCCGCGGCAGCACTGGCAGTTTTTGCAGCAGCAGCAAGCGTGGCTGCTGATGGCTTTTGCTTAGCAAGCGCACGAGCCAACTTATTTTTGTCTTTAGGTTTAGTTGATGATTCAATCAACTTGCTTAATTGCGCGTGATTCAGCGGTCCTAAGCGGGGTTTTCCCGTTTTAGTGAGCATAGAATCATTTTTTCTAGTTCTTTGATTTTGTCCAACAGCCATAAAAAAGCCCTCAATAAAATTAGCGATGACTTAAGGAAGGCTAGCTTGGGAAGTTAGGCTTGATTAATTCCCCCATGGGGGCACAGAATGGTGATCTCAGGCGAGAATAATAGCATTTAGTAGGCCACTTCAAGGAAAATAGACCGATGTATAAATTAATTGCCTTTGATGCCTATGGCACCCTCTTTGATGTTTACTCGATTAGTCAGCTGGCTGAGTCAATTTACCCCGCTAAGGGCAAGCAACTTACAGAGCTATGGCGCGAACGGCAAATTGAATATACCCGCCTAGTCACCATCAGTGACCCTAATCCTGCGGGGAGTCGTTATTACTTATCATTTTGGGAAATTACTGCCCGAGCCTTACGCTATAGTTGCAAGCGCTTAGGTTTGCTGCTCTCGCAGGCACAGGAAGACCAATTAATGGGTCAGTATGCAAAATTAGCAGCATTTACCGAAAGCACAGAAGTGCTAAAGGGCCTCCGAGCAGCTGGCATCAGAAGCGCAATCCTGTCGAATGGTAGCAAAGAGATGCTTGCCACTGCTGTTGAAAGTAATCATCTGGCCCCTTATTTAGATCAAATTATTTCAGTCGCAGATATCAGGCTGTTTAAAACAGCCCCCCAAACTTACGGACTGTTACTAGATCATTTTCCAGTAGCTAGGCAGGAGGTCTTATTTGTTTCTAGTAATGCCTGGGATGTGGTGGGCGCTGGCTGGTATGGATTTGACACCTTCTGGGTGAATCGACATGCGCTACCATTTGAAGAAATCGGGCCGCCACCAACTTATGAAGCCAGCGGATTAATTGAAATATTAAAAAAAATAGACTGAATAATATTTTTTATATACTGCACCTATGCTAATCCTACTCGCGAACTTACCCCTTGTTTGAAACCCTTCACCCGATCATCTTAGTTGCTCTCGGCGGCGCCGTTGGTTCGGTTTGCCGCTACAAGTTAAGTGGCTTTGTGCTTTATCAAACAATTAACTGGCGCTTTCCCTTAGGCACTTTCTTAGTCAATGTGATCGGCTGTTTAGCGATTGGAATTTTAGCGGGACTCATTTTAAAATTTGAACTATTTTCTTCCCAGTCGCGTTTATTTTTAATTACTGGAATCATGGGTGGCTTTACAACTTTTTCAGCTTTTGGACTCGAAACATTTTATTTAATTCGTGAAAAAGAATTTTTAGTTGCAGGCAGTTATGTGTTGGCTAGCGTAATCGCAGGCTTGCTGGTTTTATCAATTGGTTTTTTACTCGTGCCCAGCCGAAATTAGTCAAGCTTACCCATTTGATTGGCGATGAGCAATAAGGCAATGGAAACACATCCCAATAAGAAAAAAGCCAGCTGATGCAAGATTGCGGTACCTATTACTGTCATTAACACGGTCCAACCAATGGTTAACTTAGCTTTTTTGCTCAATTTCCTCATGCCTTGCCTCGATTAATTAATCTGGTTCCCTTTACAACAATCAACGACCAATTTTAGCAAAGCCAGCAGGCCTAAGAGCGCACAAGCTAAAATTAAGCAAAATCATCAAAATTAAGGCGGTTACAAAATGAATCAGAAAAAAAATATGACAATGAGTTTGGCGCCCATTTTTATTACCCTTGGAATGACTGCTTGTGCCAATATCGTCACTAATGCATCGAACTCAAATCAAGTTACTTTAATTAGTAGCGGCACTGAATCGATGGAGAAGTTAACGGAGCAAGCCAATGCGTATTGCGTGAAGTACGGCAAAAAAGCGTCTTTTAAAGAAAACGAAAGTCAATTTGTTAATATTTTTAACTGTAATTAATTTAAAAAAACAAGATTAAACATTCAGCCTTAAATTGATAAATTGAAGTTTATTGCATGAATGATAAAAAATACGACTACATCATAATTGGCGCTGGTAGTGCCGGTTGCTTGCTGGCTAAACGCCTGACGGAAGACCCTACAGTTTCCGTATTACTCGTAGAGGCCGGCAAAAAAGATGATTACCTCTGGATTCATATTCCCGTTGGCTATTTATATTGTATTGATAACCCCCGTACCGATTGGCGCTTTCGTACTACTGCCGACCCAGGTTTAAATGGCCGAAGTTTAATTTATCCACGCGGCAAAGTTTTAGGCGGCTCTTCTTCGATAAACGGCATGATATATATGCGGGGGCAGGCCGCCGATTATGAATCGTGGGCGCAGGAAACTGGCGAACCAGCTTGGGGCTGGCAGCCAAGCCTAAAGCGATATAAACAATTTGAAGATTACTTTGGCGGCCAAAATACTTGGCATGGGGTTGGTGGCGAGTGGCGGGTCGAGCGCCAGCGTTTAAATTGGCCGATCTTAGAGATATTTAAGGAGGCAGCGCAAGAGCAGGGCATTCCTGCAAGTGCTGACTTCAATCGTGGAGATAATTTTGGCGTGGGCTATTTTGATGTAAATCAAAAGTCTGGCTGGCGCTTGAACGCTGCGCGCGCATTTTTAAAAGATGCTGCTAGCAGGAAGAATCTTCAGGTCATTACTGAAGCATTGGTACAAAAGCTCATCATCAATTCCTCTACTAAGCGTTGCGAGGGCGTAACGTTTATCAAAGACCAGCGCTTGCACAGCGTCGCTTGTGCGCAAGAAGTAATCTTATGTGCAGGCGCTATTGGCAGTGTACAAATTTTAGAGCGCTCGGGTATTGGTGGCGGCAAACATCTGCAACAATTAGGCATTCCCGTGCAATCCGACTTGCCAGGGGTTGGTGAAAATTTACAAGATCATTTACAGCTGCGATTAATCTATCAGATTAAGGGTATTGCCACACTGAACACTAAAGCCAATTCGCTGTGGGGAAAAGCGTTGATTGGGTTGGAGTATCTTTTACGGCGCACAGGTCCAATGGCAATGGCACCCTCACAACTAGGCGCATTTGCTTATAGTTCAGAGCAACAAAAGCGCCCTAACTTGGAATACCATGTGCAACCTTTATCGCTTGAAAAATTTGGTGAAAATTTACATGACTTTAATGCGTTTACTGCCAGCGTTTGTAATTTAAGACCGACTTCTCGGGGCAGCGTACATATTAGCTCAACAGATTGCAATGCAGCGCCGACAATTATCACTAATTATTTATCTACTCCAGCAGATTGCCAAGTTGCAGTTGAAGCGTTAGCTTTAACCCGTAAAATTATCAGTAGTTCAGCATTTAAACCATTTCAACCTAAGGAATATAAACCGGGTATGCAATTTCAAAGTGAGGCTGAGCTAATCGATGCTGCTCGTAATATTGGCACGACAATCTTTCATCCAGTGGGAACATGCAAGATGGGCGCAAAGGATGATCTACAAGCCGTCCTAGATGCAGAATTACGGGTTAAAGGAATTGACGGATTACGAGTAGCCGATGCTGCTGCTATGCCATCTATTACCTCGGGTAATACAGCAGCGCCCACGATGATGCTGGCCCAGCGGCTAGCAGAGTTAATTCAGTCAAAGCCATTGAATGGGTAATGAAAAATTACCTACTAGCCACTTTCTTTTAGCTCTCGCAGTAGTGGCCGTTTGGGGCAGTAATTTTGTGGTTATTAAGCTCACACTTTTTACTCTGCCACCTTTATTATTCGCCGCCTTACGCTTTGTCTTCGCCTTATTGCCGGCGATCTTTTTTTTACCCAAACCAAAAGTATCCTGGCTAAACTTAGCCGCTTACGGTTTTTTTATTGGCGTTGGTCAATTTGGCCTCTTATATATTGCTGTTCAAAGCCATATTTCGGCGGGCCTGTCTTCCGTGGTTGTCCAAAGTCAGGCCTTCTTTACTATTGGCCTAGCCATGTATTTTGCGCGTGAGCAGATTCGTCAATTTCAATTTATTGCTTTATTGGTTTGCCTCATTGGATTAGGCATCATTGCAAGCCATACTGATCAAGATACTGATTTCTTAGGTTTGGCCTTAGTCTTGCTGGGAGCATTATCTTGGGGCATCGGTAACACGGTTAGCCGTAACGCAGGTAAAGTCAATATGCTCGCCTATGTAGTGTGGTCGAGTATCTTCAGCGTTATCCCTTTAATTATTCTCTCGCTGATCTTTGAAGGGTGGGATTTAATACAGGCTAGTTTAGGCGGCCTTAACAGCACCTTATGGGCTGCTATCTTATGGCAGTCTTGGGGCAATACCTTATTTGGGTTTGCCGCTTGGGCGTGGCTTTTAGCCCGCCATCCAGCCGCAGTTGTTGCGCCCATTTCATTATTAGTTCCCGTTTTAGGAATCGGCTCGGCCGCAATTTTCTTGAGCGAGCCTTTGCCACTTTGGAAAATTGCCGCCGCTACTTTAGTGATAGCAGGTTTAGGAATTAATATTTATTGGCCAATCATTAGGGCAAGACTTAAAAGCAGCGCCTAATTTACAGAATGCGCATAACTCAACGCCTTATCCTGCCAGTGCAGATTGATAAACCAGGCCCGCATGTTCGCGTAAAGCATGAAAACGAATAGACTCCCAGCGTTGTTGGGCAACATCAAGTTCAGATTTATGCGCCGCTAAAAATACGGGCGCGTTAACGACGTCCTCAGCCATGCGGTGGGAATTTTCTTCAATAAATTTTTTGAGGATAAGAGGGTCATCTGAACTAACCCAGCGGGCTAAATTAAAGCGAGCAGGCAGTAAGCGCACCTCTGCCCCATATTCACTTTTTAAGCGATGGCTGACAACCTCAAATTGCAATTGTCCAAAAGCACCCAGTAACATCGGGCCGCCAGCAATGGGACGAAAAACTTGAATTGCACCTTCTTCGCCCAACTGCATTAGACCGATACGCAATTGTTTAGAACGCATTGGATCGGCCGATTCAACCATGCGAAAAATTTCTGGTGCAAAAAAGGGCAGGCCAGTAAATTGCAATTCTTCACCTTCACTTAAGCTATCGCCCAAACGCAGTAAGCCGTGGTTAGGCAGTCCAATAATATCGCCCGGAAAGGCCTCATCTAATATATCGCGGCGCTGAGACAAGAAAGACAGCGCATTATTGGTGCGGATTTCTTTACCATTACGACAAATTTTTAAACGCATGCCGCGCTTAAAGTGGCCAGAGCAAATGCGCAGAAAAGCGACTCGGTCGCGGTGCGCAGGATCCATATTGGCTTGAATTTTAAACACCATCGCCGAAAATTTAGGCTCGGCAGGCTCTACTTCGCGTTGCAAAGCCTTGCGCGAGCCGGGTGCTGGTGCAAGCTCAACTAAAGTATTGAGAATTTCCCGTACGCCAAAATTATTAATTGCTGAACCAAAAAAAACGGGGGATTGTTTGCCAGCTAAAAAAGCTGCACGATCAAATGCCGGCATCGCATTACGAATTAAATCGACTGCAGCAAGCGCTTCATCTAAATCACTGCCAAGCCGTTTTTTTAATTCAGGATCATGAATATCAATAAATGTATTACTGCTTTCGGAAACCCGATCTTCGCCCGCTTTAAATAAACGCATTTTAGATTGGGCAATATCGATCACTCCTGCAAACGATTTACCCATGCCAACTGGCCAAGTAAACGGTACTACCGCCATACCTAAGGCAGTTTCAATTTCATCCATCAAGTCCAGTGGACTTTTTACTTCTCGATCCATTTTATTAATAAAGGTTACTAGGGGCGTATTACGCGCCCGACAAACTTCTAATAGCCGTAAGGTTTGTGATTCAACGCCATTCGCAGCGTCAATAACCATGAGAGCAGAATCGACTGCTGTTAATACGCGATAGGTATCTTCCGAAAAATCTTGGTGACCAGGTGTATCTAGCAAATTAATAATGCAATCACGATATTCCATTTGCATAACAGAGCTGGCTACCGAAATACCGCGTTGCTTTTCAATCTCCATCCAATCGGAAGTTGCGTGCCTGCTGGCTTTGCGGGCTTTAACGCTGCCAGCAATCTGAATTGCGCCTGCATACAGCAGCAATTTTTCTGTCAGCGTTGTTTTCCCCGCATCGGGGTGGGAAATAATGGCAAAGCTACGGCGTCGCTGAACTTCTCCGGCTGTGCTATTGGATGAAAGTGTTTCGATGGGGCGCTATCTATGGAATAACAGAACAGCGCTCATTATAAGTGTGAGAGTATAAGGACAACCGAAATTAAAACCGCTCGCCCGCTTTGAGGTAGCGCCACTGTCCTAAAGGTAGGGGCCCCAAGCTAATTTGCCCAATTCGAATTCGTTTTAATCCAACTACCTTCAGATCAACGAGTTCACACATGCGCCGAATTTGCCTTTTACGCCCTTCGCGTAAAACAAAGCGCAATTGATCTTCATTTTGCCAGCTCACTTTAGCGCGTTTAAGTAATTGACCATCGAGTGATAAGCCGTGGTTGAGTTGCTCAAGCCCGGCGGCCGATAATTTGCCGGTAACACGCACGAGATATTCTTTTTCAATTGGGCTATCTTCGCCAATCAGAAGCTTAGCGACACGACCATCTTGGGTTAAAACCAACATGCCAGAAGAATCAATATCAAGACGACCAGCTGGGGCAAGACCGCGGGTATTAAAGTGTGCATCCCGTTGGGGGTCAAGTGGATTGGCAAAATAATGCTCCGCAGTAATGAGAGCGGCAGCCGGTTCATAAGCTTGAGCATCATCTAAATGAGAAATATAACCAATTGGCTTATTTAAAATAACAGTGATACGCGCCTCTTGCTGTCGTTGGGCTGCCACCCGAAGCTCGATTTTTTGGTGTCGAAATGCGCGCGTCCCAAGTTCCACTACCAACTCACCATCGACTGTCACCAGCCCTTGTTCAATATAGTTATCCGCTTCACGTCGTGAGCATAATCCCAGCTCAGATAGTAATTTGGAAACCCGAACTTTTTCTGGAGGCGAATTAGCAAGATTCATTTAGGTGCGCACAATATGAACACTACAGGGCGATTCTTCAACAATTTTGGTCATCGCAGTTCGCCATGGCGTAACGAGATTGGGGGCTTTATGAGAGGCGCCAATTAAAATAAGCGAAGCATCATTATCTTTAGCAAACTCTACTATTCTGCTGGCAGGATCTAAGGCCTCAACGACATGATACGAAATTCGCTCGGGAGGTAACTTTAACGGTTTAGCCCATTCCATTAATTGCACTAAATGGCCACGCATAATACCGCTAGCCGTTTCAATTTCTTTATTACCTTCATAAGTTGGGGTTCCTGTAATGGCTGCTAGGCAAATGAGACGACTTTCGGGAGCAGCAAAAAGCAGATTTTTTGCTGCGCTTTGCATCCGCTCCAATAAAAGAGCATCACCTTGACGGGTGTCAAGCGCTGCAATAATCAGCGGTGCATGCTGGATAGCAGTACTTGGTAATGGACAGGGCGAGGGCTCATAGCCTGAGGCTCTAAACCAGCGCTTCATTTTCCCCCAAAGACTGGGAGGCTCAATTCGTTCAGCCCTTTCAGTTAATTTAACGGACTCGGGATGCAGTAGCGCTTGGCGCAATTGGACGGCGCTTTGGTAGCGATCGGCAGCCCGAGGCTCTATGCAACGCAGCACTACTTCTTGAAGCCAGCGAGGAATTTCTTTGCGCAGCGCCCGCGGTGGTAAGGGCTCCTCCCACATACGGTTTCGCAACCCCCTCATGGTTTGGGGATTACCAAAAGGCAATTCCCCAGTTAATAATTCATACAGAATGACGCCAATTGAAAAAATATCACTTCGCCAATCATCACGTACACCCATGACTTGTTCTGGCGAAATATAAGGCGCAGAGCCAACGCCTTTGCGCATTTCTTCTGCTAGTAAATCGGGATAACGGGCATGATGTGCCAGGCCAAAATCAATTAGGGTTAATTTACCCTTATCATCCAGCAAAATGTTATCGGGTTTTAGGTCGAGATGAATTGCATCCTGGGCATGAATAGATTGCACAGCATTTGCCAGATCGACACCAATTTTTATCACTTCAGGAATTGAAAATAATTTTCCAGCTTTGATGGCTTCTTCTAATGCGCGACCAGGAATTTGTTCCATCGCAATATAAGGTCGAGTAGCCATATTCCCAGCACCCAAAAATTGAGGAATGAAAGGGCTTTTAAGAGAACGAAGAATAGTTAATTCGGTTTCAAAGGCAACCAGACTTTCAACTGGCTGATCACGCCCTACGCGCGGGATTTTTAACAGAATCGGAAAATCAATCCCCGTTTTTTTTGCTGAGTAGAGACTTGCCATGCCACCACGATGAAGTTCTTCGCCCAATAAAAACCCATCAACAATTTTGCCTGCTTGAAAAATATCATCAACTGCCTCTATTGCAGGTGTTGTCAGCGCGGTCATGAATCATCTGCCCGTAATCAGTCTGTTGGCCAAATCTTCTGGCAGACCAGCTAAGCGAACTTTTTCGGCGGCACTGTAGTTATCGTATGGCACACGGTGAAAAGTAAGACTTTCAATTGCAGGCTCAAAAATAGCAAAGCAGGCTTGAGCAATGCCATCGCGTGGCTGACCCAAGGATCCCGCAATACCTACCCAACGGCGATAGCGCCATACTGGCACCGGATCACTATGTTGAGGTGCAAAGCGCAATAATTTGCCAACGGCAGTTTGGTAAAAAAGTGCTTGCTCATGAACGTGTCCCACAAAGGTGTAGGGTTTGCCAGAGCTTTCAACACAATTCCAAGCGCTGAGGCTATCGGTAATGTAATTCCACTCTTCTGGATGATGAGCGGAAGCATGAGTAAAACAAATTTCTTCCTCATGCAAAATTAAGGGGAGATTTTTTAAGAAATGAATATGCTGGGTAGATAATTGGGACCGAGTCCATTCGATCGCAGTCCAAGCCGATTTATTCATACGTTTGCTGTAATCCTCAAAGACGGCGGCATCATGATTACCCAGTACCGCCAAGGCTTTTTTGGCAGCAATGAGATCGCCAATGCGATCTAGTATGGCAACGGGATCAGCGTTATAGCCGACGAGATCACCCAAAAAGACTATGCGGGTTACGCCAAGCTCGCTCGCGCGAGCCATACAAGCTTCAAAAGCTTCTAAATTACTGTGTAAGTCAGCAAATAATCCAATGCGCTCGGTCATCCCTCATGATAAAGCCTAATAAAAACTGCTTTCACCATTTGGCCTATTTTTGAAGCGTTTATGCACCCAATAGTATTCTGCCGGACGCTCACGTACTAGGATTTCGATTTGTTGATTTAAAAAAGCAGTATCCGCATTGATATCGGCACTAGGAAAGTCAACTAGGGGCTCACGAATTTCACAAAGATAACCCGATTCATCCGCTTTTAAGGTCGTACTCATAATACAAACTTCGGCTTTAGTTACTTGTGCTAGACGGGAAACAGCCGTAATTGTATTCGTGAGGATGCCAAAAAAGGGTACGAAAGCCGAGTCTTTAAGACCTAAATCAATATCAGGAGCAATAATCACAAAATTACCATCGCGTATTTCGCGAATCAACTGAATCATATTGCCCTCGCGTTCAATCGAGTTTCCCCCGAAGCGATTGCGCCAAGTAATAATTTTTTGATTAAAGAAGGGGGTTTTCATGCGCTGAAAAAATCCCGAAGTACGTGGCCAATTGCGTTCAGTGGCTAGGGCGCTAATAATAATGCTACCCTCAATGCCGACAAAGTGCGGATTGACTAGAATGCGGGGTTTACGGTCCGCTAGATCAACTGCTGTTCGTACTTCTATCATTTTGCTCAATTGCTTTACCGAGCCGCGCCAAATGATACTGCGCTCTAATAAGCTACGGCCTAATAAGCGCCAATGCGAAATGGCTAAAGAGGCAATAGCTACCGAACTAAGCTCTGGAAAACAGCGTTGTAAGTTAGCCTTAACAACCCGCTGTCGTTCACTTGGAATATGCGCTGCCAGCCACCCTAAACCATAACCTAGGTGAACTAAGGCCGGATAGGGTAAATAGGTTAAAGCATTTAAAAGCCCTACTAGCAGATGATTCAGTACAGATTTAAGCCAGCTCAAAACAGCTCCATAAAAGTAATGGCAGAAAATAAATGAAGAGTTAAAAGAGCAAAGCCTAAAATGGCAGGCCCACGTTTTTTATTATTCGGCTTGATAGCGTGCGAGACTCTTAGCATAGGCAATCGCCAGTTCAGCAGGGTCGCTAACGGTGATACCTAAATCGTTAATCAGGCCATTTTCTAAGCGGTAAGCCCAGCCATGAATAGTTAAATCTTGTCCACGCGACCAGGCGTCTTGTACGATGGTTGTTTCGCACACATGAACAACTTGTTCGATTACATTTAGTTCACATAAGCGATCTTGTTTTTTTGCAGTTGGCACCGCTTCACCTAAATAGCGCTCATGCATTTGCCCTACATCTTTTACATGGCGCAACCAATTATCAGCAAGCCCCACGCGTCGCCCACTAAGTGCAGCATGCACACCAGCACAGCCATAATGGCCAACGACTAAAACATGCTCAACTTTTAGTAAATCAATCGCAAACTGTAAAACCGAGAGGCAATTTAGGTCGGTATGCACCACTACATTAGCTACATTGCGATGGACAAAGAGCTCGCCTGGAAGAAGATCAACGATCTCGTTAGCAGGTACTCGGCTATCTGAACAGCCAATCCAGAGATACTTAGGAGCTTGCTGATTAACAAGGCGCTTAAAGAAATTAGGATCTTGTTTAACCCGATTTTCAGCCCATTGGCGATTATTTATAAATAGCTGCTCAAGGGTTTTATCTGAAGTTTTGGTCGACATAGAGTAAAGTTTAAAGTACTTTTAAATTACCAAGAGAAATGAAAGAAACACATGTACAAGCTATTTAAATACCTATTTTTGCCCCTCCTGGTGATAGGGGGCTTGTTGGCTGCCTATACTTGGGCTACCTTGAACTGGAGCTATTCTAGTGGCGAGCGAGCTGGCTATGTTCAAAAATTCTCGAATCGCGGCTTTATTTGCAAAACCTGGGAAGGTGAATTAGCAATGGTTTCGATGCCCGGAACGATGTCGGAAAAATTCCTTTTTACCGTGCGGAATGATGCAGTAGCGCAGAAAATTAATGCAAATTTAGGTAAAAAAGTTGCTTTAAAGTACGAACAACACATTGGCTTGCCGACTAGTTGTTTTGGCGAGACCGAATATTTTGTTACTGAACTCATTGTACTAGACTAGCCCTCAGGGTCGATCCTATAAGGAATTTTTACGAATTGACTTTATTTTTGTAATAAATTGTGGTTAAAATCCTATTAGCGCGTTGTGCGCAACCTAATCCACAAGGAGCCTCACTTGAACAAAGCAGAACTAATCGCAGCAATTGCTGACGATGCCGAAATTTCAAAAGCGAAAGCTGAATTTGCATTAAATTCATCAATTGAAAATATTATTAAAGCAGTTACTAAAGGTGACTCAGTACAGTTAATTGGTTTTGGTACCTTCTCATCTGGTAAGCGTGCTGCACGCATGGGACGTAACCCAAAAACGGGCGAGCCTTTAAAAATTGCCGCAGCTAAAACTGTTAAGTTTTCTGCTGGTAAAGCCTTTAAAGATTCTGTTAATAAGCGTAAGAAGTAATTCGTTTGTCTACAGCAAAGCCCGGCTAGCCGGGCTTTTTTATTGCCATTTGGTTTATCTTCATTAAGCCCAAGCCCAATTAATATATGGCTGAAAAGGAAATTTTAAGTTTGCACTAAACGGCGATGGCGATGAATGCTCAGCAGAATTCCGGCACCAAATCCAAGGGTTACTAAAGCAGTGCCACCATAACTAATAAAGGGTAATGGTACGCCAACGACAGGTAGCAAGCCGCTTACCATACCAATATTGACAAATGCATAAGTAAAGAAAATTAAGGTAATCGAAGCACCCAGCAGTCTGGTAAACAAGGTTGGTGCACTTGCTGAAATAGCCAAGCCGCGTTTAATTAAGGCAAAAAATAAACCCAGTAAAACAATATTACCAATTAAGCCAAACTCTTCGGAGTAAACCGCAAAAACAAAATCGGTATGTTTTTCGGGAATAAATTCAAGGTGTGATTGTGTGCCCATAGTCCAGCCTTTGCCAAAAAGACCGCCTGAGCCGATCGCAATAATTGCTTGAATAGTATGAAAACCTTTGCCAAGAGGATCGCTAGAAGGGTCTAAAAGAGTACAGATGCGATGTTTTTGATACTCTTTAACTAGGGGCCAAATCATTTCGGGAGTACAAATGGTATTCCCAAAAATAATAATTAAAATGATACCGATAACGGCCGCTACGACCACGGGGATAAGCCAGCGCCAGGGAAAGCCCGCCAGAATAATGACATAGAGGCCGGCTGCAAAGACCAATAAAGCAGTACCGAGGTCGGGTTGTCGGGCAATCAGGAAGACGGGTAAAGCCAATAAACAGCCCGCTATGGCATAGTCCCAGGTTTTCAGTACACCTTCGCGTTTTTGAAAATACCAAGCGAGCATAAGGGGCATGGCAATTTTCATAATTTCTGAAGGCTGAATAACCACGCCAAGATTGAGCCAACGCCGCGCCCCTTTTTTAATTAAGCCAAATGCTGCTACTGCCAGCAACAGCGCTATGCCGATGCTATAAACCCAGACCGCAGCAACTTCGAGCCATTTCGGTGGAATTCGAGAAACTAGGTACATTAGGATGAAGGCCAAGAAAAAATTGCGAATTTCATCTTCAATACGTACTGCAGTATTTTGGCTAGCGGATAAAAAGGTAATGAAGCCAATGGTGGCGAGACCTAAAAATATCAGACCAAGTTGGCGGTCAAAGCCAAAAAAGAATTGGCTAAACCATTTTTTTAAGGCGCCCTTTTCCATTCAGGAACCCCCTTTGGCCATTTGCCTTCAAGATAATAATCAAGTGCTTTACGGGCAATTGGGGCTGCGTATTGGGCCCCGAAGCCAGCGTTTTCCACCACCATGGCAATCACGATAGTCGGCTTTTCTGCAGGTGCAAATGCAATATATAGCGCATGGTCACGTAAATATTCACTGGTTGCAGAATGCTTATATTCTTGTGAATTGAGACTGAATACTTGCGCAGTGCCCGTTTTTCCCCCAGTTTGGTACGCCGCATCTTTAAAGACGGCGGCAGAGGTTCCAGAGCGGTTTACTTCAACCATGGCCTTTTTAATGACCTCAATATTTTCTGGCTTGAATTGCAAACGATAACTTTCTTTGGGGGTAGTTAATTCTTTTTGCCGCGTAAAAGGGTCTTCAATCGCCTTAACAAGGTGCGGTTTCATCACAACCCCATTATTAGCAATGTTGGCTAGCGCATGCGCCAATTGTAAAATCGTAAAGGTGTTATAGCCTTGACCAATACCCAGAGAAATGGTTTCTCCTTCATACCATTTTTGCTGCTCAGGTTTTTTAAAGTTCGCTTTTTTCCATTGAGTTGAAGGCAAGATGCCCCGATTTTCACCTTCTAAATCGATGCCAGTAATTTGTCCAAGACCCAAGGGCTTCATAAAGTCATGAATCATGTCGACGCCCATGTCACGCGCCAAAGTATAGTAGTAGGTATCGCAAGAATCAACAATCGATTTTTGCATATCGACCATGCCATGGCCCCCCTTTTTATCGTCCCTAAAAGTGTGATTGCCAAAATTAAAATAGCCCGGGTCGGAAATTGCATCACTAGGCTTGCGCTTATTATTTTCAAGCGCTGCTAAAGCCATGAAGGGCTTATAGGTAGAGCCTGGCGGATAAATGCCTTTTAAAGGCCGGTTATAAAGCGGCTTTTGTTTCGATTCATTTAATTCTTTCCAAGTGACGGAGTCGATGCCCTCAACAAAATCATTGGGGTTGAAATTGGGCTTAGAAACAAAAGCCAAAATATCGCCAGTAGCGGGCTCAATGGCGACAAAGGCACCGCGAAAGTTGCCATACAGTTCCTCTACTAAATACTGTAATTTAATGTCTACCGAAAGAACAACATTTTTCCCTGGAGTTGAAGGAAAGCTGGCCAAGGTCCGCACGGGTTTACCACCTGCAGTAATCTCCACTTGATCAATGCCTGGGGTACCTCGCAGCACTGGCTCATAACTTTGTTCAAGGCCAATTTTGCCGACGTATTGAATGCCAGATAAAAAAGATGCTTGCAGTGCATAAGGATTAATGTCGGGACGCGCAGTTTCTATTTCACTTAGCATGCGCTCTTTATCGCGTTGCGATACACGACCAATATAACCAATGAGGTGCGAGCCAAGTTCGTTATAAGGGTACTCACGGAAACTGCGCGCCCGAATTTCAACCCCAGGAAATTGATAACGATTTGCCATAAAGCGGGCAGTTTCAGCATCAGTTAACATCGAGCGCAAGGGAATGGTGCCCATGTTGCGAGAATCGTCCAAAGAACGTTTGAAATTTTTACGATCGCGCGGCGTAATTAAAACAATTTTTGCTAAAGAGTCGATTAAGGTATCTATATTTCCTTGAACTTCGCCAGCATTCACTTCTAAAGTTAGGGCTGAATAGTTACGGCCGATGACAATACCATTGCGATCGATTAGTAAGCCGCGATTAGCTGGTGCCGGCACAATTGCAATGCGATTACTTTCAGCTAGGGTAGAGTATTTATGGTGACTAAAAAGCTGCAACCACACTAGTCGAGAGAGTAAAAGTAAAAAACAAAAAGAAACAAATAGCGTCGCAATGTAGATACGCTCTTGAAAGGAGCCTAAATCGGGTTTTTTAAGCGCGCCCATACTTAAAATTTAAAGGGGTCGAGTATGGTCAACATGCAGCGGGCGACGTTGCGGGGCCAACAGTATGCGGGTGGCAAGCGGCCAAAGTAGTGCCTCAATCAAGGTTTGTAATACTCCGCTAACCATTGCCCACCAATAAATCGTGCCGCTTAAGAGCCAATGAATTAGTGGGGGAAAAAGGGCTACTAATAAAAATAAGGGGGTTATATGCAGTGCTTGCGAAACTACTGGCAAGGCAATAATGCGGCGGTGCCAAGTCACGGCTAAATATGCCGCTAGGGAATAGCTAAAAGCATGAATTCCTAATACATCAGAATTATGTACGTCCATCAGTAAGCCTAGCGCAAATGCAGATATAACCCCGATCAGGCGGTGTTGATGAATATTCCAAAAGATGAGTGCAAGCACTAAAAAATCGGGTACCCAAGCGTAGTTGCCCAGCGGTAAAAGATTGAGTAAAAGAGCGCACAATAAACTGACATAGATAAATCCACGATTTACTGGACGGAGGATGTAGCCGCTTTGAAAGTCGATCATTGCATGCCTTTGGTGCGGGTTTGACGGCGACCGGGAGCAAAGCCTGCGTTATCACTAGTTTGGCCCGTTGGATTACTAGAGGACTTCTGTAGGGCTGGTTTAGCATCGCCTTGTGTTTCATACAGCAAGGCCAGTGCATGGCGATAGCGATTGACTGGGGCAATCGGTACACAAAATACATTTGCAGCGTTTTTTTCTAAATTGCGTTCGATGCGGGTAATCATGGCGACCGCAAACCCAGGAGGATAAGTGCCATCAATTCCCGAGGTTAAGAGAATATCGCCCACCTCTAAATCGCTAGCAACTGGTAAATACCGCAGTTCTAAAGGATTACTGCGACCCGTACCAAACACCGCAGCCCGCAAACCGTTGCGCGCCACTTGAACAGGAATAGCAAAATCACGATCCTCAAGTAGCGACACCTCAGCTGAGTTTTCATAAATTCGTACAACCTGACCCAAAATACCAGCATCATTTGCAATGGGGTTCCCTGCTTTCAAACCATCATTGCTGCCACGATTAATCACGATCCGTTGTGAAATGGGATTTGGGGGATTAAATAAAATTTCAACTGGCAAGGTTTTATAAGTGAGTTGTTTTTGGAAATTGAGTAGTTGTCGTAAATTTTGATTTTCAGCCAAAAGTAATTCGCCCTGAGTAGCAAGTAATGCTAATTCAGATTGACGTAGCTTCATACTTTGATTTTCACGTTCGAGCTCGCTACGGGTAGTAAAGTAATTACTTGTCCAATCAAAAAACAAGCGTGGCGTTAGGCTGACATATTCAAGTGGCCGCAAGAGCCAATTGATTTGATTGCGAACCGGATCTAGCGTATTAAAACGGAAGTCCATGATCATCAAGGCTAAGCTAATTGCCAGACAAGCAAGTAGTTTGACGAGGGCTGAAATACCCTGTTTAAAGAGGGGCGGAGCGCTATGTTGCAAGGCTCTGACCGAATAAACGGTTGTTTACTCTTGCGAGAAAACGCCGCTCAGCTTGTCCATGCGCTCGAGCGCAATACCAGAGCCACGAGCTACGCAGGTAAGGGGGTCTTCTGCAATGTGAATGGGTAAACCAGTCTCTTCTAATAGAAGACGATCGAGGTCGCGCAGGAGGGCGCCCCCACCAGTGAGCATCATGCCGCGCTCCGCAATATCGGAAGCCAACTCAGGAGGGGTTTGTTCAAGCGCCGCTTTAACTGCAGTCACAATTTGATTTAAGGGGTCAGTCAGCGCCTCAAGCACTTCATTACTAGTAATCGTAAAACTGCGCGGGATACCTTCAGCCAAATTACGACCTTTTACTTCCATTTCTAATACGGCTGAGCCTGGAAAAGCTGAACCAATTGTTTTTTTAATATTTTCTGCAGTTTGTTCGCCAATAAGCATGCCGTAATTGCGGCGAATATAGTTGGCAATGGCTTCGTCAAATTTATCTCCACCAACGCGAACAGAGCCCTTATAAACCATGCCACCCAAGGACATCACCCCAACTTCAGTGGTGCCACCGCCAACATCTATTACCATTGAACCGTGCGCTTCAGACACGGGAAGGCCTGCACCAATGGCTGCAGCCATGGGTTCTTCAATGAGAAAAACTTGTGATGCACCAGCGCCTAAAGCCGACTCACGAATGGCTCGCCGCTCAACTTGAGTTGAGCCGCATGGCACGCAAATAATAATGCGCGGGCTGGGTCTGAATAGCTTACTTTCATGCACCATTTTGATAAATTGTTTGAGCATTTGCTCAGTAATGGTGAAGTCAGCAATGACCCCATCTTTCATGGGGCGAATAGCTTCAATATTGCCAGGTACACGACCTATCATCGCTTTTGCTTCAGTACCTACCGCCAGAATGGTTTTTTTACCATTAGGACCACCTTCTTGGCGAATTGCAACTACCGAAGGCTCATCGAGTACGATTCCCCGATCGCGCATATAAATCAGAGTATTTGCCGTACCAAGATCGATTGCGAGATCATTGGCAAAATAGTTACGAATCAGACCAAACATAATGGAAGTGGGAAAATAGTCGAGTTAATGAAGATAAAGAAGAATGATACCCTAGCGCCCAATGAAACTCGATGAAGTCCAGCGCATTGCGCACCTTTCTAGGCTCGAATTGAGCGAACCTGAGGCTGAGGCACTTTTGCCCCAGTTACAGGCAATTTTTGCTTTGGTTGCTGAAATGCAAGCAGTGGATACCAGCACTTGTGAGCCGCTGGCTCACCCGATTCTTTTTTTACGCGACTTAGCTCAACCGCTTCGTACTGATGAAGTGAGCGAAACCGATCAACGGACGGCAAATATGCGTTCAGCCCCAGCTCAAAAAGACGGCTATTTTCTCGTGCCGCGAGTGCTTGAATGAGTTGGCATGTTAGTACAGTGGCCTTGTTATCAAAGGCTTTAGCGGCTAAGCAGGTATCTAGCCGCGAGTTAACCAGCTATTTTTTAGAGCGCATCGCCAAGGGTAGCCGTTGGAATGCATTTTTAGATGTTAATCCTGCCTTAAGTTTGGCGCAGGCAGAGGCCGCCGACACCTTACGAGCAAGCGGATTAGGCGGTCCTTTAACGGGCATCCCAGTGGCGCATAAAGATGTTTTTGTCACTCGGGGCTGGCACTCAACCGCGGGTTCCAAGATGCTCGAAAATTATCAAAGCCCATTTGATGCTGCAGTGGTGGCCCGTCTAGGGATGCCCGATGAGCAAAATCCTACTGCCGCCGGCATGGTTTGTTTGGGTAAAACCAATATGGATGAGTTTGCAATGGGCTCCTCGAATGAAAACTCGGCTTTTGGCGCGGTGCTTAATCCATGGAATCCTGCATGCGTAGCAGGAGGTTCATCAGGCGGTTCAGCAGCAGCTGTTGCTGCGGGGCTAACACCGATAGCCACAGGCACCGATACAGGTGGTTCGATTCGTCAGCCCGCAGCACTTTGTGGGTTAACGGGAATTAAGCCAAGCTATGGACGGGTGTCGCGCTACGGCATGATTGCGTACGCATCCTCTTTAGACCAAGCGGGCCCCATTGGTAAGAGCGCAGAAGATTGCGCGTGGCTTTTAAGTGCCATGTCATTTCATGATGGACGCGATTCCACTTCATTAGCCGATTCGGGAGAAGACTATAGCCGTTATTTGAACCAAGGCTGGAGTGAGCCGCAAATTAAAAATGCAACGAAACCGTTAAGTGGTTTGCGCATTGGTTTGCCTACGGAGTTTTTTGCTGCAGGCTTGGCACCGGAAGTAGCTCAGGCAGTTGAAGCGGGAGCAGAACAGCTAGCAGCCTTGGGCGCCACTTTATGCTCCGTCACTTTGCCCAAAACAAAATTATCTATCCCTGTTTATTATGTGCTTGCCCCGGCTGAAGCCTCGAGTAATTTAAGTCGTTTTGACGGCGTGCGTTTTGGCCATCGCACAGCGCAATATTCTGATTTACAAGAGCTGTATAAAAAATCACGTAGCGAAGGTTTTGGCGCAGAAGTGAAGCGGCGCATTTTAATTGGCAGCTATGTTTTATCCCATGGATACTATGATGCATATTATTTGCAAGCGCAAAAGATACGGCGCATTATTGCCACCGATTTTCAGGCAGCCTTTCAGCACTGTGATGTCATTTTGGGGCCCGTTGCACCCGATGTGGCATGGCCTTTGGGAGCAAAAACCCAAGACCCCTTGCAAATGTATTTGGCCGATATTTATACCTTATCAACCAATCTAGCGGGCTTACCAGCAATGAGTGTGCCTTGTGGCTTTAATCAAAATAACCTCCCCATTGGTATGCAACTGATCGGTAATTATTTTTCCGAAGCCCGTCTCTTGCAAATTGCCCATCAATATCAGCAGGCTAGTGATTGGCACCTGCGGCAGCCGAGCGAGGTGGCGTAATGGAATGGGAGGCGGTCATCGGGCTTGAAACGCATACGCAATTAAAAACCCAATCCAAAATTTTTAGTGGCGCGAGCACACATTTTGGTGCGCCTGCAAATACCCAAGCCTGCGCAGTAGATTTGGCTTTGCCTGGGGTGTTACCCGTCTTAAATCGCCAAGCGGTCGAGCATGCAATTCGCTTTGGTTTAGCCATTGGCGCAACCATCGCGCCCAGCAGCATTTTTGCCCGCAAAAATTATTTTTATCCCGATTTACCTAAAGGCTATCAAATTAGCCAGT
The DNA here is from genome assembly GCF_021395205.1 of Polynucleobacter sp. IMCC 30228. Classification (GTDB taxonomy): domain Bacteria; phylum Pseudomonadota; class Gammaproteobacteria; order Burkholderiales; family Burkholderiaceae; genus Polynucleobacter. The sequence goes on from NZ_JAJVCS010000001.1 coordinate 402,764, forward strand.
ATGAAATTCCTGTTGTGCTGGGTGGTCAAGTAGAAATTATTTTTAATGGCGAGAGCAAGTTAATTCAACTAACCCGTGCTCACTTAGAAGAAGACGCTGGTAAATCGGTGCATGAAGATTTTATTGGACCCCATGGCGAGCCCTCCAGTGGTATCGACTTAAATCGTGCCGGTACGCCTTTACTAGAGATCGTGACCGAACCGGTAATGCGCAGCGCAGCAGAGGCCGTGGCTTACGCCAAAGCCCTGCACAGTTTAGTTGTTTGGCTTGATGTCTGCGATGGCAATATGCAAGAGGGTTCATTTCGGTGTGATGCCAATGTTTCAGTTAGGCCAATGGGTTCGGAGAAATTAGGCACGCGTTGCGAGATTAAAAATCTGAATTCGTTTCGCTTTATGGAAGAGGCGATGAATTATGAAATTCGTCGACAAATTGAATTAATCGAAGATGGCGGCGAGGTTAAACAAGAAACCCGTCTGTATGATCCCGATAAAAAAGAAACGCGGAGCATGCGCAGCAAAGAAGACGCTAATGATTACCGTTATTTTCCTGATCCTGATTTATTGCCTTTACAAATTGATCAGGCATGGGTTGCAAAAGTACGCGCTGGCATGCCCATCCTGCCAGACGCCGTGCGCAACCAATGGCAAAAAGAATTCGGCCTTTCTGCCTACGATGCGCAATTGTTATCACAAGATCGGGCGACGGCACAATTATTTAATGCCCTGGTTAGCTTGGTGGGACAGCCCATGGCAAAGGTCGCCGCCAATTTAGTTACGGGAGAGCTTGCTTCGGCGCTGAATCGCGCTAACCTAGCAGCGAGCGATTCACCGCTTAGTGCGAACGATTTAGCCCCATTACTCGAGCGCGTGGCTGACGGCACGATTTCAAATAAAATTGCCAAAGATATTTTTACCATTTTGTGGGATGAGGCTAGCACTGGTCAACGGAGTAGTACGATTGACACCATCATTGATCAGCGTGGCTGGCGACAAATTAGCGATAGTGGTGAGTTAGCGCTTTTAATTGATCAAGTGTTAACCGACAATGCTAAATTAGTTGCAGAGTTTCGGGCCGGCAAAGAAAAAGCGTTTAATGCATTGGTAGGGCAAATTATGAAGGCTTCTCAAGGCAAGGCTAATCCCCAACAAGTGAACGATTTATTACGTAAAAAATTAAGTTAGGAAGAGGGTATGAGTTCTAGTCATAGCGCAATCGATTCCAAGCAGGCAGAGCAAGAAGCCCTAGTCGCTGATTGGTTGCGAGCGACCCCCGAATTTTTTGAGCGCTATGCCGATTTGTTAAATGAAATTCGCTTAAAGCATCCCCATGGCGGTAGCGCTATTTCATTACAAGAGCGGCAGATGTCGATCTTACGCACCCAAAATCAAGAACTGAATCGTCGGCTGGGTGAAATGCTCCATTTTGGTAGCCGCAATGATAAAACCCAAAAGGGTTTAGTGGCTTGGTTGTTATTACTCATGCGGGCCAGCACTCGCTTTGAAGTAGAGGCTGCAGTGACCGTTGGTTTAGCCGAGGTATTTGAGGTTGATGCAGCCTTGATTTTGCCCCCCCAAGCATTTTTTTCACCGTGGCTAGAAAATCCTTTGTGTGGCTCTGCTAAAGAATTGCCCGCTGTGAGTATTGATTTACTAGCGACCCAAACAGCAATTGACGATCAATGGCAAAGTTTAGTGGCGATTGGTTTGCCCTTGAGCAGTCAGTCAGCGCCTGCAGTGCTCTTGCTCGCAAGTAAAGATGCCAGCCGCTTTACGGCAGATATGGGGGCTTTTTATTTACGTCAAATTGCTGAGTTAACTGCCGCTGCACTCGATCGTGTGCGCGCTTATGAGCCTGCCGCCACCTGAATTATTACCATTAGCGCAAGCTTACGTGCACGAGTTGCATGTATTACGGCAGCTTTCGCCCCATACGCTCACGGCTTACCAGCACGATTTAAGGCAATTACAACTGCTTGCCCAGGAGGATGGCAGCGATTTGCTGAGCGCAACTAATGCGCAGGTTCGGCGTTGGGCTGCGCGCTTACATGCAAAGAATCAATCACCGCGAAGTATTGCGCGAACCTTATCTGCTTGGCGCGGCTGGTTTGATTGGCTAGGTCAGCAAAGCGCAGAAAAAAAGCGGATTCATAAAATTCAATTATTAACTAACCCAGTTGCCGACGTGAAAGCGCCTAAGCGCAATAAGCCGCTACCCAAGGCGCTGTCTGTAGAGCAAGCCATTGCCCTAGTGCAGCAAGCCCAGCGCGAAGTTTTAGAAAAAAAGGATTTAGATTCGCTTCGCGATGCCGCTTTAATCGAGTTGTTGTATTCCTCGGGCTTACGTTTATCAGAACTGCTTGGCATCGATATTTTAATTAGCCGTGACCGTCAGCGCGAGTCTGCAGGCTGGCTAGATTGGGACGCGGCTGAGGTAACAGTCTTGGGAAAAGGCGGTAAACGCCGGAGCATCCCCGTAGGCTTGCCTGCCATGACGGCATTACGGGCGTGGCGGAACTTTCTCGAGACAGTAGAGCCTCAGCCACTTAGCCCAGCTTTATTTATTTCCGCCAAAGGCGAACGTTTAGCCCCGCGCACGGTGCAGGTAAGGCTGCGTACCTTAGCGATCCGTGCAGGTTTACCAACCCATGTGCACCCCCATATGCTGCGGCATAGCTTTGCTAGCCACGTTTTGCAATCCTCACATGATTTACGCGCAGTGCAAGAAATGTTGGGCCATGCCAATATCGCCAGCACCCAAATATATACTGCCCTGGATTTTCAGCATTTAGCGCAGGCCTACGATTTGGCTCATCCCCGCGCTAAACCCAGCAAGGCGTAAGATAGCTAGCTTATTATCTTCACCAAGCACTGAAATGGAACTGATATGGCTTTAATTCCCGTCACAATACTTACTGGATTTTTAGGTAGCGGTAAAACGACTTTACTTAAACATATCTTGACCGAACAGCACGGTAAAAAAATTGCTGTTATTGAAAACGAGTTTGGTGAAGAAAATATCGATAACGATATTTTGGTACAAAGCAGTGAAGAAACGATTGTGCAAATGAGCAATGGTTGTGTTTGCTGTACCATTCGTGGCGATTTAGTTGAGGCCTTAAATCAACTATGGGAACAACGCCAGCAGAAAAAAATTCAGTTTGAGCGCGTGGTCATTGAAACAACAGGTGTCGCTAACCCAGGGCCAGTAGCGCAAACTTTTTTTATGGACGATGATGTGGCTGAGCATTATGTGCTCGATGCGGTTGTGACCCTAGTCGATGCAAAACATGGTCAACAGCAGTTATCTGAGCATGAAGAGGCCCAGCGGCAAGTGGGTTTTGCCGACCAAATTTTTATTACCAAAACAGACTTAGTCAGTCCTACTGAAATAGCGAATTTACGTAGTAGGCTCATGCATATGAACCCCCGTGCACCCATCAAGGCGATTACTCAGGGGGTCGTGCCGCTCAATGAAGTATTGGATTTAAAAGGGTTTAATCTCAATGCCAAACTCGATATTGACCCCCATTTCTTAGGCGCAGAAGAGCATGATCACGCTGACTGTGGGCATGATCATAGTCATGAGCACGCCGCTCATGATCATTCTGACCATGGGCATCAGCATCATGATCATGCTGGCCATACCGATCGAATTCAATCATTTGTATTTCGTAGTGAGCGCCCCTTTGATTCTAAAAAGTTAGAAGATTTTTTAGGTGGAATACTTGAGGTTTTTGGTGAAAAAATGTTGCGTTATAAAGGAGTGCTTTACGTGAAGGGGAGTGCCCGAAAAGTGGTGTTTCAGGGCGTACATCAAATGATGGGCAGTGACTTAGCTGGGCCTTGGGGTGCCGAACCCAAGCAAACCCGCATGGTCTTTATCGGCATCGATTTACCCAAAGATACATTAATGGCGGGCTTAGAGGGATGTTTGGTTTAAATTGGCGCAGGGTTCCTTGAGGTACAATCCCGCGCCACAGTCAGATTTAAAGTAAAGACTTAAAACCTTGGCAGAATGGGGCAATAATGCTTCAGGAATATTGGGAAGAAAAAGATGATCGCAAAAACAGCAAGTAACGCGAAGTTAGCCGAGAAAACCACGGAGAAAGTCAGCGCGACAATGGTCAAAGAAACCGTGAAGGCCGCAGCAAAGGCGAGCGCAAAACCGTCCTCGAAAGGCGTTACGTTCATGCCTATAACAGAGGCTGAGTTACTACAGATGGGTGATAAAGATTATATGAATGCGTCCCAGCTGGAATTTTTTCGCTTAAAACTTGCCACTCTGAAAGAGGATATTTTAAAAAATGCCTCGGAAACAACCGAGCATTTGCGGGAAAATATTTTGGTGCCCGATCCTGCCGACCGCGCGACGATTGAAGAAGAGCATGCGCTGGAGTTACGTACTCGCGACCGCGAACGTAAACTGTTAAAAAAAGTTGAGCAAGCTTTGGCACGCATTGAGTCGGGTGATTATGGCTGGTGTGAAGAGACGGGCGAGCCCATTGGCCTGTCACGCTTAATTGCGCGGCCCACAGCAAACCTATCGCTTGAAGCCCAAGAGCGGCGCGAGCTACGTCAAAAACTGTTCGGTAATTAAGTCAAATATAAACTCAGGCAAGCGTAAACTAAAGCTAGTTAATGACGAAGACTTTACCTACTATAGCCGATATTTCCCCCTTGTTAAAGGCGGAGATTCTGGCCGAAGCTTTGCCCTATATACGCCAATACCATGGCAAAACAATTGTCATTAAATATGGCGGTAACGCCATGGTTGAGGAGCGCCTTAAAGAAAGTTTTGCGCGCGATGTCATTTTATTGAAATTGGTCGGCATGAATCCCGTGGTCGTGCATGGAGGCGGCCCACAAATTGATGAAGCTTTAAAGAAGATTGGCAAGACTGGCACTTTTATTCAGGGCATGCGCGTCACTGATGAAGAAACCATGGAAGTCGTGGAATGGGTTTTAGGCGGCGAAGTGCAGCAAGATATTGTCATGTTAATCAATCATTATGGCGGTCAAGCGGTAGGCTTAACGGGTAAAGACGGCGGCTTAATACATGCCCGTAAAATGTTTGTGCCCGATGAATCTAAGCCGGGCGCAACCATCGATCTCGGTTTTGTGGGTGAAATTGAAGCGATTAATCCAGCAGTAGTGAAGGCTTTACAAGACGACGCCTTCATTCCCGTAATTTCCCCAATTGGCTTTAGCGCAGAAGGACAGGCTTTTAATATCAATGCTGATTTAGTGGCAGGCAAGATGGCCGAAATTCTCAAAGCTGAAAAATTAGTGATGATGACCAATACCCATGGCGTAATGGATAAGAGCGGTAAATTACTAACCGATTTAACTGCCCGCGAAATCGATAGCCTTTTTGCCGACGGCACCATTTCGGGGGGGATGTTGCCAAAAATTGCTTCAGCACTCGATGCAGCTAAAAGCGGGGTTAACTCCGTACATATTATTGACGGTCGAATTGAGCACTCGTTGCTGTTAGAAATTTTGACCGAGCAAGCTTTTGGTACCATGATTCGATCACGCTAAGTTCTGGAAAATTGTTGAATGAGCCCGAGTAGAGAATCCGCCCCCTTTGCAGCAGAATCTCAAGGTGAGAGTCAGGGCTCTGACAAACTGCGTAAACGGCCGCGACCAGGTGAACGGCGCTTACAAATTTTGCAAGTATTAGCGGAAATGCTGCAACACCCGAAAGGTGAGCGCGTTACGACTGCGGCATTGGCAGCAAAAATTCAAGTTTCTGAAGCCGCCTTATATCGGCATTTTGCTAGTAAAGCGCAAATGTTTGAGGGGTTGATTGGTTTTATTGAGCAAACTGTATTCGGGCTAATCAACCAAATTACCCAAAAAGAAGAATCAGGTTTGGCCCAAGTGCGCGGCATTTTGCAAATGCTATTGGCGTTTGCTGAAAAAAATCCAGGGATGACCCGTGTGCTGTTGGGCGACGCTCTTTTACAAGAAGATGAGCGCTTACAAGAGCGCATTAGTCAGGTTTTAGACCGCGTTGAGGCATCCCTCAAGCAATCTTTGCGGATTGCGCAAACCCAAGGCGGGCAGATAGCCAAATTGGGGCAGGAAGAGATTAGTATTCGTGCCGCCATTCTCATGAGCTATATATTAGGACGCTGGCATCGCTTTGCGCGCAGCGGCTTCAAAAAACTACCCACAGAGGCTTCAGAACTTAGCCTGCGTATCTTGCTCTCAGAATGAGCGAGCTAAACCTTTCTCGTAATACGATTCATTTTGCCGAGCCTTTGCCGTTGCAAAGCGGTGCAATCTTAGCTAGTTACGATTTAGTGATCGAAACCTATGGCAAATTGAACGCCACTAAAAGCAATGCAGTATTAATTTGTCACGCTTTAAATGCCTCGCACCACGTTGCCGGCCCCAATCCAGATGATGCCAGCGATATGGGCTGGTGGGACAACATGGTTGGACCAGGTAAGCCAGTCGATACCAACCATTTTTTTGTCATTGGTGTGAATAATTTAGGCTCTTGTTTTGGTTCAACTGGTCCAATGAGCATCAATCCGGCAACTGGCACTTTTTATGGTGCCGAATTCCCGGTAATTACGGTTGAAGATTGGGTTAATACTCAGGCACGTTTAGCCGATAAATTGGGTATTCGGCGTTTTGCTGCCGTGATGGGTGGCAGTCTCGGAGGCATGCAAGCGATTGCCTGGGCAATTCAATTCCCCAAGCGTATTGGGCACTGTATAGCAGTAGCATCAACCCCCAAGCTATCGGCCCAAAATATTGCCTTTAACGAGGTAGCTAGAAATGCCATTCTTGCCGATCCCGATTTTCATGGTGGCAATTATTATGCGCATGGTGTGGTGCCTAAAAGCGGCTTACGTTTAGCGCGTATGGTGGGACATATTACCTATTTATCCGATGACGATATGGCAGAAAAGTTTGGCCGTGAACTACAACGCCCTGCTGGAGCGCCTGACGAATATCGTTTTAGTTTTGATGTCGAGTTTGAGGTAGAAAGTTATTTACGTCATCAAGGTGAAAAATTTTCAACTTATTTTGACGCTAATACCTATTTATTAATTACCCGTGCGCTCGATTATTTTGATCCTGCGCGGCGCTCAGGAGGTAGCTTGAGTCGCGCATTGGCTGAAGTGCAGGCGAAGTTTTTGGTAATTAGTTTTGTTACCGATTGGCGTTTTCCACCCAATCGTAGTCGCGAAATTGTTGAAGCTCTGCTGGTTAATAAAAGTGCTGTAACGTACGCCGAAATTGATGCCCCGCATGGCCACGATGCTTTTTTATTAGATGATGCGCGTTATCACCAGTTAATTCGGGCCTATTTTCAGACCATGGATGAGGCTAGCGTATGATGCGCGCTGACTTTATTGCGATCGCCAAATGGATTGCCCCGTCTAGCCAAGTACTAGATTTGGGTTGTGGTGACGGTAGTTTTCTAGAATTTTTACGCCAGCAAAAACCGGTGCAAGCTTATGGTGTCGAAATAGATGATGCGCGGGTTTTAGCCTGCGTGCAAAAAGATATTCATGTCATTCAGCAAAATCTCGAGGGTGGCCTCGCTTTATTTGGCGATCAGAGTTTTGATACCGTCGTGCTTTCGCAGACACTACAAACTATCCACCAGACCGAAAAAATCTTGCGCGAGGTAGTGCGGGTAGGGAAAGAATCGATTATCTCATTTCCAAATTTTGGCCATTGGTCACATCGTCTAGCCGTAGGTTTTGGGCATATGCCAGTTTCGAAGAGCCTGCCGTACCAGTGGTACAACACGCCAAACGTGCGCGTTTTAACTGTCGCCGACTTTGAAAAACTCGCTTCCAGTTTGGGTCTCAAGGTGATTGATCAATGTATTTTGCATGAAGGCAGAGAGGTGACTTTGTTACCCAATCTGTTTGGCAGCTTGGCATTATTTCGTATTCGACGTGCTTAATGTAATTCAGTCATGGCTTAAAGATTTTCGGGTTTATCTCGAATGGCCTTGTTTACGAATGCTTTTTTTAGGCTTCTCTGCAGGCTTACCGCTTTTACTAATATTGGGCACCTTAAGTTTTTGGTTGCGCGAGGCGGGAATTGATCGTAGCACCATTGGCTATTTAACTTGGGTTGGTTTAATTTATGCCTTTAAGTGGGTTTGGGCGCCGTTAGTCGATCGTCTGCGAATTCCTTTTCTCACTAAATGGTTTGGCCGCAGACGCAGTTGGCTGCTCTTTGCCCAAGCCTTAATTATTTTAGGTCTACTGGGCATGGCCAGTATTGATCCTAAGGTTGCATTGAATCCCATCGTGTGGTGCGCACTACTTGTGGCATTTGGTTCTGCCACGCAAGATATCGCCTTAGATGCATTTCGGATTGAATCGGCCGATAGCAATCATCAGGCGGCCTTGGCAGCCACCTATCAAACTGGCTATAGACTCGCTCTAATCTGGGCCGGTGCCGGCGTTTTATGGCTGGCAGCGCGGGTCGAGACGGATAGTGGATCTTATGATGTTAGTGCTTGGCAATTTGCTTATCTTTGTATGGCCGCTTCAATTAGTGTTGGCGTTATCACCACCTTATTTAGCCAAGAACCAGCGCAAGTTTTGCTACCACAAGCACGTAATGCAAAAGCTTGGCTATACCAAACCTTGATTGAGCCCTTTGCTGAATTCATTCAGCGCTATCACTATCAAGCCATCATCATCTTGGCCTTAATTGCGATTTATCGGATCAGCGATGTAGTGATGGGCATTATGGCCAACCCCTTTTATGTGGATATGGGCTACACCAAAGATGAGGTTGCTGCCGTGAGCAAGGTCTTTGGCGTCATCATGACCTTGCTTGGTGCTTTTATTGGCGGAGTTTTAACTCTGCGCTTTGGCGTGATGCGCATTTTATTTGTGGGTGCTGTGTTATCGGCGGTAAGCAATCTTTTATTTGCTTGGTTAGCAGCCCAAGGCCATGATTTACAGGGTTTGATTTGGGTCATTTCTGCTGACAATTTAAGTTCTGGAATAGCGAGCGCTGCATTTATTGCTTACTTATCTTCACTAACAAACATTCGCTATTCAGCAACACAGTACGCCCTATTTAGTTCAATGATGCTCTTATTGCCCAAATGGTTAGCGGGCTTCTCCGGCGTATTTGTAGATGCATTTGGTTATCAAGCTTTTTTTATTAGTACAGCCATTATTGGCGCGCCTGTCTTAATTCTGATTTGGTTGACGATGCATTTAAATATTGGGCAGAACAAAAAAATAGCAGAGTAGTTATTTTTTGATCGCCTTAAATAGGCCAGTCATAATCAATGGTCAAGGGCGCATGATCGGAGAAGCGTTCAATTTTGTAAATACGCGCCGCCTTTGCTTTAGCAGCAATGCCACCGGTAGCAATTTGGTAGTCGATGCGCCACCCCACGTTTTTGGCATACGCTTGGCCACGATTACTCCACCAGGTATAGCCGGTATCACTGGCCGCTGGCTCTAGGTGGCGATAAACATCTACATAGCCGACCTGGTCAAACAAATGCGTCAGCCAAGCGCGTTCTTCAGGCAAAAAGCCTGAATTATTCAGATTACCTTTCCAATTTTTAAGATCAATTTCTTGATGGGCAATATTCACATCACCGCAGAGAATAATTTCACGTCCTGATTTTTTTAATTGCAGCAGGTGCGGTAGAAATGATTTTAAAAAACGGAATTTTGCCGCTTGTCGCTCAGGTGAGCTAGAACCGGATGGCATATAAACAGAAATAATGGATAAATTCTTGAGGCGTATTTCCACATACCGACCTTCCGCATCAAATTCGGCATTACCATAACCATAAAGTACATCTTGGGGTTGATGCCTAGAGTAAATGCCGCACCCGCTATAGCCCTTCTTTTGGGCATGATGAAAATAGCCAGTCATACCAGTTGGGTTCAAAATTGTCTCGTCTAGATCATCGCGCTGGGCTTTGAGCTCTTGCAGGCAGACAAAATCAGGCGCTTGGTTTTGCATCCACGGCAAAAAGCCTTTTTTGACGGCAGAACGAATGCCATTGAGATTGGCGGAAATGATGCGTAACATAGAGGCTTATGAACCCACAAAATAATCAAATACAAAATAATCAACACGACTTTATTCGCTTTGCGCTCGAAGCACGTGTCTTAGCGTTTGGCGAGTTTAAAACGAAAGCGGGTCGGCTATCACCCTATTTTTTTAATGCCGGAGGATTTAGCAACGGGGTTTTATTAGGCGCTTTGGGTCGGTATTACGCCAAGGCTTTATTGGCATCAGGTATTCAGTTTGAAATGCTCTACGGCCCAGCTTATAAGGGCATTACCTTGGCTGCGGCAACCGTCATTGCTCTAGCTGAGCAGGGGCGCAATATTCCTTTTGCCTATAACCGGAAAGAAACGAAAGATCATGGCGAGGGTGGCACGATGGTGGGAGCTCCAATTCAGGGGCGAGTGGTGATTGTGGATGACGTTATTTCGGCCGGCACTTCGGTACGCGAATCAGTGAATTTAATTCGTGCTGCTGGGGGCGAGCCTGCCGCAGTCTTAATTGCCCTTGATCGCATGGAAAAATCGGGTACCGCACTTGATGTAGGCGCTTACTCTGCAGTACAAAGCATTTCACAAGACTTCGGTATCCCCGTCGTTTCTATTGCTAGCCTGCATGATTTGCTGACTTTTTTAACCGCTTCAGCCGATACGGACTTAAAGCAGTATTTGCCAGCGGTTGAGGCTTACCGCTTAAAGTACGGAATTAATGCTTAGCAAGTAGCGTTAGAGGCTAGTTTCACCTTCAAAAACGGTCATTGCGGGTCCATACATCTCAACCGCTTGAGGCTGACCATCAAGCATGCCAGGCCAGACTATTTCTAAAATTCCACCTCGAGTTTCAACCCGTACTGGGCTTAGCAGTAAGCCGCGCCGAATGCCAGAAACCACCGCTGCACAAGCGCCAGTACCGCAGGCAAGTGTTTCGCCCGCACCGCGTTCGTAGACCCGCAAGCGTATGGCATGAGCGTGCAGAATTTGCATGTAGCCAGCATTGACCCGCTGCGGAAAAGCCGAATTGGCCTCAATCTGCGCACCTTCTGTACCAACCGGGGTGCTCTCAATATCATCGACAACTTGAATGGCATGGGGATTGCCCATCGATATGGCGGCGATCCAATCAGCATGTGTGCCAGCATTACGGCTAATGGGTAAGGCATAGAGGGTTTCATGAAACTCTAGTTTGGATGGGAGCCCAGTCGGATTAAATGGAATAAGCTGGGGCTCAAAGATGGGTGCGCCCATATTGACTTTAACTTGCCCGTCAGCAAGCGCCTCAAGCGTGATGATGGAATGTGCCACCTCGACCCGCAGCGGATTCTTAGTAGAAAGTCCTTGCTCGTGAATGTAGCGGATAAAACAACGGGAGCCATTGCCACATTGCTCAACCTCACCACCATCTGCATTAAAAATCCGATAGCGAAAATCAGCATCCGGAAGCGTGGTTTTTTCAACCAGCAAAATTTGATCTGCACCCACGCCAAGTTGGCGATGGGCTAATTTACGCCATTGGTCTTTTGTTACCGCACTCAAATCATGGGTGATACCGTTCAGCACAATAAAGTCGTTGCCGGCACCATGCATTTTAGTAAAGCGAATTTTTTGTGGTGATTGCGTTGTCATTTACTTGAATATAAACCAGGCTCGCCAGGAGGGCGATGTTTAAAGCGTTTATGGATCCAGTAGTATTCAGCGGGATTTTTAATAATCTCCTGTTCATAGAGTCGATTGAGGCGCGCAGTATCGGCCACGGGGTCATCACTAGGAAAGCCATCAATGGGCTTGCTGATGGAACAAATATAGCCACTTTCATCTGGCTTTAGTGCCGTAATCATTAAACAAACTTCAGCACCAGCCATTTTTGCTAAGCGTGATACGGAAGTAACCGTACTCGTTGGTATTCCAAAAAAAGGTACAAACACACTGTCTTTAGGCCCCAAGTCAATATCAGGCGCAATAAAAACAAAATTACCAGCTCGAATTTCACGTAATAGATCACGTAAGCGGTTTTGCCGAGCAATCGATCTGCCGCCAAAACGCTCGCGCCATTGAATAATTTTTTGATTAAAAAAAGGATTTTTCATGTTTTGAAATAAACCAGTCCCTTTTGGTAGGTCGTGGTCAAGCGCTAGCACGGAGAGCGCTAAGATGCCACCCTCAATGCCAACAAAGTGTGGAGTGATTAATAAGCGAGGTTTACGATCACCCAATTCAATGGCTGCTTTGATGTCCACCATTGCGCTTATTTGCTTGGGGCTACCCATCCAAATTCGACTGCGCTCGATGACACTTCGTCCCAAGAGGCGCCAATGAGCTAAAGCTAAGGCATCAATTTGAGCGGGTGAAAGCTGCGGAAAGCATAAGCGCAAATTGGTTTTAACCACATGTTTTCTTTCGCTGGGTAGGCGCGCTGCCAGCGATCCAAGTGCATAGCCGGTATGCACGGTGAGGGCATAAGGCATCACAGAAAAAAAACGCAAAAGACCAAGGACCAAAAAATGAAGTGTGGTTTGTAGCCAATGCATGATGAAATTTTTTTACTGAGTTGGGGGCAGTTCTGCGCCACTAGGGTGCTTGAAGCGGTTATAGGCCCAAATATATTGATTGGGAGCACGGCAGATGATTTTTTCCAAAGCTAAATTTAATTCTGCTGCAGCGAGCGTAGCGTGATCAGAAAATGTAGGTAAGCGTTCTGCATGAATAAGCCAGCCCTGCCCAAAACCCTTACGTTGCGCAGAAAATAGCACGACCGGAATCTGCTTGCGACCCGCCAGCCGAGCAGGCAAGGTAGTTGTGTAGGCGTAGCGACCAAAAAAAGGCGCCCACACACCTTCGCCTCCGCTTGGCACTTGATCTGGCAAAATGCCGATGGCCTCACCACGACTCAAGGCCCTAACCATTTGCCGAACACCATGCAGATTGGTCGGTACAAAATGCATATTGGGGTAAGCGCGCCACGATTCAATCACCTTATTCAACCAATCTTGTCTGGCAGGGCGGTACAAAATAGTGGCTGGAAAATGGTTTGCCAAAATGCGCGGAATAATTTCAAAACCACCTAAATGGGGACAGAGCATGATGAGGCCATGACCCTCGTCGATCGCTGCCTCAACTAGACTCCAGTTGCTAACCTCAGCCAAAGCAAGGGCTTTTTTGGGGTTATGCCAGATCCACAGACTGTCGGAAAGCAGCATTCCAGAACCCGGAATAGCCTTTAAATATTGGCATTTGAGCTGGCTTGCCGCTAAGGCCTCAGCATAATTAGCCTTAAAAAGGGCGCGATACTTAGCAGAGGCTAGATAAGCAACATAGCCCAAAAAGCCACCAAAACCTTGCGCAACTGCTAAAGGCAGGGCAGCCACAATGCGGAGCATGAGGTTAATTAATGGAGAAAGCATTTGATAATGATATTCATAAAGTCCGTACGCAGACAAAATCAGGCTGAACTGCAGACCCATCTACTGGAGGATCAACCCCTTTAGTAAGTAGGCATTTTTTCAGTTAAAATAGCACTATCGCCGAGTTAAGACAACTTGCGGGGCGATTCAAAAATTCTGCTAAAGCGTCGCCGTTGTATTTCCGGCACGTCTGTTGTCATTTAAGTCGTGTTTATTTTTTAATAAGGAAAATGCAATGGCAAACGAATATTTCTTTACCTCAGAGTCAGTTACTGAGGGCCACCCCGATAAAGTTTCTGATCAAATTTCTGATGCCATCTTAGATGCCATTTTGACCCAAGATCCGACCGCGCGAGTCGCTGCAGAAACACTTTGCAACACGGGTTTAGTGGTGCTTGCGGGTGAAATTACCACTCACGCCAATGTCGATTACATTCAAGTTGCGCGGAATACCTTGCGCGAAATTGGCTATGACAATACCGAATATGGTATTGATTACAAGGGCTGCGCGGTTTTGGTCGCCTACGATAAACAAAGTCCCGACATTGCTCAGGGTGTCAACCATGCGGCCGATGACGGCTTAGATCAAGGCGCTGGCGATCAAGGCTTAATGTTTGGATATGCCTGTGATGAAACCCCTGAGCTAATGCCTATGCCAATACACTTGGCCCATCGTTTAGTCGAGCGTCAATCGCAATTACGCCGAGACGGCCGTTTAAATTGGTTACGCCCCGACGCCAAATCGCAAGTTACTTTACGTTACGTTGATGGCAAGCCAGACTCAATCGACACGGTCGTACTCTCGACGCAGCATGCTGAGGATATTTCCTTAGAGCGCTTGCGCGAAGGGGTGATTGAAGAAATTATTAAGCCTGTCCTGCCTAAGCATTTAATTAAAGGCGCGATTAAATACTTGGTCAATCCGACTGGCCGCTTTGTAATTGGTGGCCCGCAGGGAGATTGCGGCCTGACAGGCCGAAAAATTATTGTAGATACCTACGGTGGCTCAGCGCCGCACGGCGGTGGCGCATTTTCGGGCAAGGACCCTTCTAAGGTAGATCGCTCAGCAGCCTATGCAGGGCGTTACGTGGCAAAAAATATTGTTGCTGCAGGGCTAGCGACGCGTTGTCTCATTCAAATTTCGTATGCAATTGGAGTGGCGCACCCCACATCCGTGATGGTGAGCACGTATGGCACCGGCAAAATTGCCGATGAAAAAATTGCCCAATTGGTAGCTGAGCACTTTGATTTACGTCCTAAAGGGATTGTCAAAATGCTCGATTTATTGCGACCGATTTATCGTAAAACTGCTGCTTATGGGCATTTTGGGCGCGAAGAGCCCGACTTTACGTGGGAGCAGCGTGATAAAGCTGCCGCTTTGAAAGCCGCAGCAGGAATTTAATGTACGCTTGAAAGTCTGTTCTGATAAGGCTTTCAAGCGAACTTAGCTGAAGTTATGCAGGAAGCTAAAAAAGTGTTTACAATTTAACCAGATCTTCAAGGAGCGTTGCAAGGGGCTAATTGAATTGCCTCCCCAGGCTTGAAGAGGGCAGACCTAGTCTGCTTTTGCAACTGCGCTCGCTAACCCGTGGTCAATGGTTGGCGAGTTTACTTGCCCCAGCATTGATCTCTATTTAGCTGGAGCAGGAATGAATACCGTAGCTGATTTCAATTTAAATGATTTTGTCGCAACTCGCTGCGCAATCGCTGATATTTCCTTAGCAAGTTTTGGCCGTAAAGAAATTGCGATTGCTGAAACCGAAATGCCCGGCTTAATTGCGATTCGTAATGAATTTGCGGCAGGTCAACCACTGCGCGGAGCTCGCATTACCGGTTCTTTGCATATGACCATTCAAACCGCTGTGCTCATTGAGACCCTAGAAGCGCTTGGCGCTGAAGTGCAGTGGGCCTCATGCAATATTTTTTCCACCCAAGACCATGCTGCAGCTGCAATTGCCGCTAATGGCACTCCTGTATTTGCCATTAAGGGCGAATCACTCGAGCAGTATTGGGATTACACCCACCGTATTTTTGAGTGGGCTGATGGCGGCTTCACCAATATGATTCTGGATGATGGTGGCGATGCCACCTTGCTGCTACACCTAGGCGCAAAAGCCGAAAAAGATCAGGCAGTCTTAAACCACCCGACTAGCGAAGAAGAGACTATTTTATTTGCTGCCATTAAACAGAAACTGGCGAGTGACCCAACTTGGTACTCAACCCGTTTAGCTAAAGTTGAGGGCGTTACTGAAGAAACAACTACCGGTGTACACCGTTTATATCAAATGTTTGCTAAGGGTGATTTACGTTTTCCAGCTATTAATGTCAACGACTCGGTCACGAAAAGTAAATTCGATAATTTATACGGTTGCCGTGAGTCTTTAGTTGATGCGATTAAACGCGCTACTGACGTGATGATTGCCGGCAAGGTGGCAGTTGTATGCGGTTATGGCGATGTCGGTAAAGGTTCTGCCCAAGCCTTACGAGCATTGTCCGCGCAAGTTTGGGTAACTGAAGTCGATCCTATTTGCGCCTTACAGGCAGCCATGGAAGGTTATCGGGTTGTGACGATGGACTATGCTGCCGACAAGGCCGATATTTTTGTTTCGGCAACGGGTAATTACCATGTCATTACCGAAGAACATATGAAGCTCATGAAAGACCAAGCGATTGTTTGTAATATTGGCCACTTTGATAATGAAATCGATATTGCCGGCATTGAAAAATATCAGTGGGAAGAAATCAAGCCACAAGTCGATCATGTGATTTTCCCAGCTGCGAATGGTAAGCCAGAAAAGCGCTTAATTATTTTGGCTAAAGGGCGTTTAGTTAATTTAGGTTGTGGTACTGGTCACCCTTCTTATGTGATGAGTTCTTCTTTTGCAAACCAAGTGATTGCCCAAATTGAATTGTGGGGCGCTGTCGGTACCAAGAAATATCCGATTGGCGTTTATACCTTGCCTAAGCATCTAGATGAAAAGGTCGCCCGTTTACAGCTGAAAAAATTAAACGCGCAATTAACTGAACTTTCTGCTCAGCAGGCAACGTATATTGGTGTAAGCAAAGAAGGCCCATATAAGCCTGAAAATTATCGTTATTAAGCGAGCAAAACTTCTCAATTTGCAGAACAGGCCAAGATTATGGAACTGAGCGTCGAATTTTTTCCGCCAAAAACAAACGAGGGTGAGGAAAAATTACGGCTCGTACGCGAGCGTTTAACCGCCGAGCTTAAGCCCGCTTTTTACTCGGTAACTTTTGGCGCTGGCGGTTCGACACAAGCAGGCACTTTAAAAGTTGTCAGTGAAATTCACACGGCTGGCCAAATGGTTGCACCTCATTTATCTTGTGTCGGCAGCTCTAAAGAAAACGTTCGAATGATGTTGATGCAATATCGTGATTTAGGCATTCATCGCCTCGTCGCCTTGCGTGGCGATCTGCCTTCAGGAATGGGGCAATATGGTGAGTTTCATCATGCCAATGAGTTAGTAGAATTTATACGTGCCGAAACAGGTGA
Organism: Polynucleobacter sp. IMCC 30228; assembly: GCF_021395205.1. GTDB lineage: Bacteria > Pseudomonadota > Gammaproteobacteria > Burkholderiales > Burkholderiaceae > Polynucleobacter. The sequence goes on from NZ_JAJVCS010000001.1 coordinate 419,706, forward strand.
TTGGTTTCATATCGATGTCGCCGCCTATCCTGAAATGCATCCGCAAGCGCGCTCACCAGCCAGCGATGTTGCTTTCTTTGCGCAAAAAATGCAGGCGGGTGCAAATTCAGCCATAACCCAGTATTTTTTTAATAGCGATGCCTATTTTCGTTTTGTCGATGAGGCTTTTGCGCTAGGTGTGACTCAACCCATTATTGCGGGCATCATGCCCATTACCAATAGTAGTCAGTTAATTCGTTTCTCTGATTCTTGTGGCGCAGAGGTACCGCGCTGGATTCGTCTACGGCTTTTATCTTACGGCGATGATGTTGCATCGATTCGCGCATTTGGTGAGGAGGTCATTACCGATCTCTGCGATCAACTGCTTGTCGCGGGAGCGCCCGGTTTCCATTTTTATGCTTTAAACCAGGCAAATGCTATTTTGGCAATTGCCAATAATTTAAGTCTCGGCCAACAATAATACGTACTCAAGTAAGCCCCAGTACTTATTGGTGCAGTCCCGATTCGGTGAGCAAATAAGTTAAGGCTTGATCGTGGGCTTGAGGCTTCCATTGAGACGGGCTTAATTCTTGCCAATCGAAGCCAACCCCAATATTCATCGTGCTTGGCTTGCGGGTTTTGAGGGCTAGCAGGGTGCGATCAAAGTAGCCGCCGCCATAGCCAAGACGCCAATAACGTGAGTGACCATTTTCTTGTGATCGCGACCATCCTACAACGGGCAGAAGAATGCAATCGGGATCTATTTTCGGGCGCTCTAGGTTGTGGGGGTTAGGCTCGAGAATGCCAAAATTATTTTTAATCAATGCATCGCCACTGTGCCATTCATAAAAATCAAGTTGCTTATTGGCTAGCCCTAAAGGCAGGGCTAACTTTCGAGAGCTAGCCTGTTGTGCCCAATGTATTAGGGCAGGACGAAAATCAACCTCATTGCGGATGGGGCTATATAGTGCAATGGATTCAATACCTGCTCCCGGCCCAGCTAGAAATTGATTTAGCGCCAAAATCAGCCTATCCTTTAAATCAATGTAGTCATTCGCGCGCGTGAAAGCGATACGCTGCCTAAGCAAATCTTTGCGGAGCTCTTGGAAGGGATCAATTGTCATGGTAAACAGTATTATGTTGAAAGAATAGAAAGTCAATTTAACATGCAGCAATCCAATCGGCTTGTCGACCAGCCAATGCAAGAGTTAGTACTAAAGCAGAATTCAAGAAAAAAATGGCTACCAGACCTAGTAGCAGGGCTTTTATGCATGGCTTTATTAGGCGTTACCGCTGTCGAAGCGGCAACTAAAAAGTCTAAGTTACCGCAATCCTATGCCAGCAAAATAAATGCGGATGAGCTAAGTCCGGCTGACAAGGAATTTATTGATTTACGTGAAGCAGCTAAGCGTAATGATGTTTTTCGTGCCCAGCAATTGGCTAGTAGTCTCGTCAATTACGAGTTTGACGATTATGTCACCTACTTTAGAATAAAGCCGCAACTTTTTGATGGTGGCGGCGCTGCCCGGGCCGATACTTCAGCTGACAACCAGGTTAAGGCCTTTTTAAATCAATATCAGGGAACTGCGCTAGCCGATCGGATGCGCAATGACTGGCTATTGGTTTTGGGGCGTAGAAAAGATTGGAGTAATTTTGATGCTGAGTATGCCAAGTTTGTCTTGGATGACGATACTGCGGTGAAATGCTATGCCCTTCAATCTCGCTTAGCAAAAGGAGAAAGCGCAGAAAAAGTCAGCATCGAAGCAAAAGCCGTGTTGATTGATCCCCGTTATTTTGGGCAAGCCTGCCAAGAATTAGTACCGCTCTTAGTGGCAGCGAATGGCCTGAGTATTAGTGAGGCAAAGGCAGTTGGGCGGGCGGCTGCAGAAATGGGTTATGACACGATGTCGCGGCGTATTGGCGGAGAAGATCCCATTGCCGAGATAGTGAAGAGTGCGAGCAAAGATCCGCGTAAAACATATAACGACTTTTTGCAAAATAGCAGCCGCTTCAACAAAGAACATCAAGCCCTTGCCTGGGGTGTTATTGGTCAATTTTTAGCTAAAAAATTAGACCCCAAAGCAGATGATGCGTATCGTGAACAACAAAATTTAGGTTTTAATGAATTACTTTCAACCGAATCACAAGAATGGAAAGTACGCGCGGCACTGCGCGCCCAAGACTGGGTCTTGGTTAAAGAGGCCATTGAGGGGATGAATCCGGCAGTGCGCCAGCGAGACCCAGCTTGGACCTATTGGTATGGGCGTGCACTGAAAGCAACGGCCGCCCAAGATCCTAAAATTGAGCAGCGGGCGCGTGAGCAATTTGAAGCCATTCAAGATCAATTTAATTTCTATGGGCAATTAGCGCGTGAAGAGCTAGGCAAAGGTGCGCATAGCGCCACGGTGCACTCCAAGATTGCCGAGCAAGATGTCAAGGCATTATCAGAGCGCCGGGGTTTTAATAGGGGTGCGAAGCTTTATGCCATGAATTTACGCTTTGAAGGCAATCGCGAGTGGAATTGGGAGTTGCGGGGCATGACAGATAAGCAACTCATCGCTGCTGCTGAATACGCCAAACGAGTACAACTGTTTGATCGGGTTGTTAGTTCAGCCGATCGAACCAAAATCGACCATGATTTGAGTTTACGTTACCCCATGCCTTTTCGTGATGAGCTAACGCCAATTGCCCGTGAAATCAATTTAAATTTAGCTTGGGCTTATGGGCTGATCCGACAGGAATCCCGTTTTATCATTAATGCTGCCTCCTCAGTCGGCGCATCTGGACTAATGCAGGTCATGCCAACTACGGCCAAGTATGTGGCAAAAAAAATTGGCATGAATTCATTTACCACTGAACAATTAAAAGACTCTAATACCAATATGATCTTGGGAAGCAATTATTTAAATATGGTTTTACTAGACCTCGACGGTTCTTGGGTATTAGCCTCGGCAGCTTATAACGCGGGCCCATCAAGGCCAAAACAATGGCGTGAAAAATTAGAACGACCTGTAGAGGGGGCGATTTTTATTGAGACGATTCCGTTTAATGAAACGCGTACCTATGTTAAAAATGTCCTAGCCAATGCTAACTATTACACCACGGTGATCTCAGGACAAACACCATCTCTTAAGCAACGCCTTGGGGTGATTGCGCCTAAAACTGCAAATCAAAGCGAGTTACCATGAAATATCAAATTTTATTAATTGGTGGTAATGGATTTGTGGGGCGTGTACTCGCTCGTAAACTGCAAACGGCAGGCTATTCAGTCTTATTGCCAACCCGTCATTTAGCTGCCGCGCGCGATCTGCGCTTGTTACCCAATATTCATCTCCAAGAAGCCGATGTCAATCAAGCCCAAGTAATTCAGGCGCTTTGTTCCCAACTCACTGAACAGGGCGCGGTGATTAATTTAATCGGCATGTTGCACGATCGGCCCGCCCAGCCCTACGGCAAGTTTTTTCAGCAGGCGCATGTCGATTTACCCCGCAACATCATTGCCGCAATGAAGGCAAATAAGTTAAAACGCTATTTACACATGAGTGCCCTAGGCGCAGATACTAATGGCCCCTCAATGTATCAACGCAGTAAAGGCGATGGTGAAAAATTAGTGAAAGAAAGTCATTTAGATTGGACTATCTTTCGACCCTCCGTAATTTTTGGGGCAGAGGATCAATTTATTAATCTCTTTGTTAAGCTAACTAAAATTTTTCCGGTCATTCCCTTAGCCCATTCGACGGCTTTATTTCAACCTGTAAGTGTGGATGATGTCGCCACGGCTTTTATTCAATCGTTACAGCGCCCGCAGACCATTCATCAGGTTTTTGATTTAGTCGGCCCAGAAATTTTCTCGATGGCCGACCTAGTTCGATTTGCTGCTCGTAAAGCGGATGCCCCAGGCTGGATTATTCCTCTGCCAGCGGCAATCGGCTATTTGCAGGCTTTGGCTTTTGAATATGGTCCAGGCCCCACCCTCATGTCGCGCGATAATATTGCCTCAATGCGTTTACCTAATGTATTACCTAGCAATGGGCGCGATGCCCTCACCCTCGATTTTGGCCTTGCTCGTAAGCGTCTAGAAAGTATGCTGACGTGAAAATATATGCTGTCGGCGGCGCCATTCGCGATGCTTTATTAGGCTTGCCAGTGCATGATATTGACTATGTTGTAGTGGGCTCTAGCCCTGCTGAAATGAGTGCTTTGGGGTATCGACCAGTAGGCAGTGAATTTCCCGTGTTCCTGCATCCGACTACGCAAGCAGAATATGCTTTAGCGCGCACCGAACGTAAAACAGGTCGAGGTTATCAGGGCTTTACATTTCATGCTGAACCCGATGTCAGCTTGGAGGAAGATCTGGGGCGACGTGACTTAACAATTAATGCGATGGCACAAGCGCTGGATAGCGCGGGGCAATTAAGTGGGCCGATTATTGATCCATATGGCGGCCAAGCCGATTTAGCAGCCCGCATATTGCGCCATGTTTCGCCTGCATTTGCCGAAGATCCTTTACGTTTATTACGGCTGGCGCGGTTTGCAGCAGCGCTGCCTAGCTTTGCAATTGCACCAGAAACAATGCAGGTAGCGCAAACCATTGTCCGCTCTGGCGAGTTACAAGATTTATCAGCTGAGCGAGTTTGGCAAGAAATATCACGCGGTTTTGGGTCTACTCAGCCCTTACGGATGCTTGAGGTGTTTCAGGCAACGGGGGCAGCGGCAATACTGCTGGCTCACGGCACAGAGGAGCAGCTCGCCGATGTGCAGGCCGCAAAAGCCTTAGCAATAGCGCTGAATTTAATTTCGCTCAGTGAAGATAAAGCCGCCGATGTTTGTGCAGTCGTATTAAGTAATTTATCTGCTGCCGATATTACCCAATGGGCCGAACACGTGCGCATGCCGCATCGAATTCGTGACTATGCCATTCTTTTTTCTGCTTTACGGAATTTAGTATTGGCAGGCCCGCTGAGCGCACATGGGGTAATGACTTGGTTTAATCGGGCTGATGTCTGGCGCAAACCCGAACGTACCCATGCACTCTTGCATTTACTGCAACAATTGAATTATCTTACCGAGCCTTTACGATTAGCATTAGAGGCCGCGCAAGCGGTTGACGCTGCACAAATTGCGCAGGCGAATACGCGCCTGCAAGACCTCAATACTCAGTCAGTTGGCGCCCAGAACAATCCGGGGGAGGCGATTCGAATCGCCATCGAGGCAGCTCGCTTAAAGGCTATTGAGCCTTATTGCTAACTCGCCTTAACTCATTTAACTAGAGGCGATTACGCCCACCCAAACCTGGCAATATCGATAAATCCTCTGCTAAGGGAAAAAAAGTGCGCAGGTTTTTGGTAAAAGCAAAGACTTTAAAAAGCTCACCCATTTCTGCTTCCGATAATAATTTTTGGAGTGCTTGAGAAATGGGTAAAAATTGTTTTGGATTATTTGGATTGCCAGCTTGTAAAGCTAAATCGCTAATGCCCGCCTCCAGCAGAAAACTGGCCTGATTATTTAGATAAAGCGCATCTGCGCCAGCATCTATTGCTGTGTTACTAACGCCACTCCATTCAACATGGCTAGTTAAATCACATAAACCTGGCAGATAAAAGGGATCAGTAATGCTATGGTGGCGATGGTGAACCATAAGCGACCCCGCTTGACGCTGCGGGTGATAAAACTCATGAGCCGGAAAGCCATAATCAAAACTTAAAAATAAGCCGGTTTGTAAGCTGCTAGCGAGCGTGTGAATCCAGGCATTTGCTTGGGGATGAATTTCTGTGGTGTAGTCTTCAGGAAAGTTATCGGTATTTTGTAAGTTTTGGGGTAGCCAGTCCGTCGGCACCTCTCCACCAGTTGACCACTGCAACTGCTCAGCTACAACACCAACGCCTTGAAAAAACCAGCGACCTTGCTGCAGCTTGATGACTTCACAAGATAAAGCATCTAAAACTTCATTCGCTAAGATGATGCCAACAAATGCATTGGGCATTGCTTGTAACCAACCTAGTTCAGTGTGCCAAGCATGCTGCTTTTTGGCTTCTGCTAAGCGCGCTTGTTGGCGTTTTGCCAGATCAGGCGAAATTTCCAGAAAGTCATAGTGCGCCAGCGGCGCCCCAAGTTGGGTGAGCTGCTGCACAAGGGTTTCTGCCAGTTTTCCGCTGCCAGCACCAAACTCTAAAATACGGGTTGGTAAGCCGGCTTGCTGCAGGGCATGCAAGCAGGGAGCTAAACATGCGGCAATGGTTTGGCCAAATAGGGGTGTTAGTTCGGGAGCGGTAATGAAATCGCCCGCAGGGCCAAATTTAGGCAAACCAGCGCTGTAATAGCCATATTCCGGGGTATATAGCACCATTTCCATGTAATTTGAAAATGGAATCCACCCCCCATTTTGGCTAATTTTGGCCTTAATTTTTTGCTGGAGTAACTGGGTGCGCTCCATTTCTGATCTGCTCAAGGTAATATCCATAACTCACAAGTCTAAGAGAGTTTCAGTTTGCATGAGCATTAGCCCTTCCAACCAACACCCAAATCGGCCCGTATTAATTACCGGTGCCGCTAAACGCTTGGGTCGCGAGATCGCCCTTGAGTTTGCTCGGCAGGGCTGGGATATTGCTTTACATTACGGCCATTCGCATGCTGAAGCCCAGGCTACCCAAGCTGAAATTACGTCACTCAACCGTCGTTGCTTAATCTTTCAAGCCGATTTAACCATGGAAGCCGACATACAGCAGTTATTTACGAGCGTTGAGACGGCTTTTGGTCCATTAGCGTGTTTAGTTAACAGCGCCGCTAGCTTTGAATACGATCGGCCCAGTTCGCTTGAAAATCCTTTGCGAACCCCATTTTTGCTTGACACTATGAAGTTGAATTTAGCAGCGCCCATTTTATTAACCCAGTTAATGTATCTGCAGCAAAAAACCCAATCTAGCATTACCAGCAATACAGAGCGCACTTTTATACCGGCCGCTATTCAATTACTTGATCAAAAATTAATCAATCCCAATCCCGATTACTTTTCCTATACGCTTTCAAAATATGCACTACAAGGCGCAATCCAATTATTAGCCTTAGATTTTGCTCCGCAACTGCGTGTTGTCGGTCTAGCTCCTGGTATTACGATGCCTTCGGGCGACCAAACTCCATTGGGATTTTCTCAGGCACATCAAATGACGCCCTTAGGAAGATCATCAAGTGCGGAAGATATTGGCAAAGCAGCGGTATTTTTAGCCACCGCTAAAGCGATAACTGGCACTACACTTTACGTTGACGGGGGCCAACATTTATTCCCCTCTACCCGCGATATTATGTTTACCACTCCTTAGGTCAAATTTATGCAAGTCACTCATCCCCTCCTAAATCTAATGGAGTACCGACGTTTATTTTTAGAAGATTACGAGGTATATATCAACATTGGCGTGCATGATCATGAAAAGAAAGCCGAGCAGCGCGTGATTCTCAATGTCGATTTGTATATTCCAATTCAAATCAATACGCCTAAAGAAGATCGCTTAGAGGAAGTCGTTGATTATGACTTTATGCGGGAAACCATACGCTTACGCACCCAAAAGGGCCATATTCATTTACAAGAAACTTTATGTGACACGATAGCCGATGCGATGCTGGAGCACCCGAAGGTGGTTGCAGTGCGCATTTCTACTGCAAAGCCCGATGTTTATCCCGACTGCGCTTCGGTGGGGGTTGAAATTTTTCGTATCAAGCCAACTTAATAAGTTATAGGCCGAATAAAATGGATGCCCGCAAAGTTGAATTTGAGGAGAATAAGCTAGAAAAGAAATTAACTCGCATGGTTGGCCAAGCGATTGGTGACTTTAATATGATCAGCCCTGGCGACACGGTAATGGTCTGCGTCTCTGGCGGCAAAGATAGTTACAGCTTACTTGATATTTTGTTGAAGCTCAGAGAGCGAGCACCAATTCAATTTGACATCATTGCGGTTAACTTAGATCAGAAGCAACCTAATTTTCCGACCGCTACATTACCTAATTATTTGGCTAGCCTACCTGTCCCATTTCATATTGAGACACAAGACACCTATAGTATTGTGAAGCGTGTGATTCCCGAAGGGAAAACAACCTGTGGCTTGTGTTCGCGTTTGCGGCGTGGCATCTTATACCGCGTTGCGAGCGAGTTAGGTGCAACTAAAATTGCTCTAGGACATCATCGTGACGACATTTTAGAAACCTTCTTGCTGAATATATTCTATGGCGGAAAATTAAAGGCGATGCCGCCTAAATTGCGTTCTGATGACGGTAAACATATTGTGATTCGTCCACTGGCCTATGTGCCAGAGCGCTTACTTGAGCGTTATGCTGGCGTCATGCAGTTTCCGATTATTCCCTGTGATCTTTGTGGCAGCCAACCCAATTTGCAACGCGGTGCAATGAAGCAAATGTTACGCGATTGGGAGAAAAAAAATCCTGGTAGAGTCGAAAATGTGTTTCGCGCACTGCATCAAATTGTGCCTTCGCATTTACTTGATAGCACCGCATTTAACTTTAAAAATCTTGAATTAGCCGAAGCGCTAGCAGGCTTCATGCCCGAACGTGATGGGGATAAAGCGTTTGATGAGAGCACTCCAGCACTGCCTACAAATACAAGCGGCCCCCTAGGCACTTATACTGCAAGCTTATGAATATCGTTATTCTGGCAGCCGGACAAGGTCAGCGCATGCGCTCTGCCTTGCCTAAAGTAATGCAAAGATTGGCTGGTAAGCCCATGTTGCAGCATGTACTTGAAACTGCCTTGAGTATTAGCCCCAAAACAGCTCCACTGGTAGTCATTGGCCACGGTGCGCCGCTCGTAAGCCAATTTTTAATGACTTTTGCTGAACAAAATAAAGCCACCTTAAAACTCACCACCAAAATAGATACCGTTTTACAGGCCAAGCAAAATGGAACGGGACATGCCTTATTGCAAGCCTTGCCCAAATTAAACCCAGCTGTGCCAACCCTAGTTTTATATGGTGATGTACCTTTAATTAGCCCCTCGACCTTAAAGTGCTTAATCCAATTGGCCGATGGTGTCGCGGGTCAAGATTCAGCTTTAGCCCTATTGACGCAAGACATGGTAGATCCTCAGGGGTACGGCCGCATTATGCGCAATTCTGCAGGTGAAGTAACGGCTATTGTTGAAGAAAAAGACGCCACTCGGCAGCAACGCACAATTCAAGAAATTAATACCGGCATGATGGTGTTGCCAAGCCAGCATCTAACGCGTTGGCTCAAGGCTTTAAAGGCTAGTAATGCGCAGGGAGAATATTATTTAACCGATGTAATTGCGATGGCCGTTAAAGATGGCGTACCGATTCGCACTACCCAGGCCACGAATGTATGGGAAACGCTTGGCGTTAATGATCGCGCTCAACTAGCCGCCTTAGAGCGGATTGCTCAGCAGGAAATTGCGAGCAATTTATTAAGTAATGGCGTTTCTCTCGCCGATCCTACGCGGCTTGATGTGCGGGGTAAATTAACATGTGGTCAAGATGTCTTCATTGATATTGGCTGCGTGTTTGAGGGCGACGTTTCCTTAGCAACAGGGGTTCAGGTCGGTCCAAACTGTGTTTTAAGAAATACCCAAGTTGGCAAGCGCGTAGTAATTCAAGCCTTTAGCCATCTAGATGGGGCAATAATTAGTGATGATTGCAGCATTGGCCCCTACGCACGTTTACGGCCTGGCGCTAATTTAGCTAACGATGTTCATATTGGTAATTTTGTCGAAGTAAAAAATAGTCAATTGGGTGCGCACAGTAAAGCTAATCATTTAGCGTATGTGGGTGACGCCACCGTGGGTAAGCGCGTGAACATTGGGGCGGGCACAATTACTTGTAATTATGATGGGGTTAGCAAGCATCAAACCATTATTGAAGATGATGTCTTTATCGGCTCAGATACGCAACTGGTTGCTCCAGTTAAAGTAGGGCGCGGAGCTACATTAGGTGCGGGCACCACCTTAACTAAAGATGCTCCTGCAAATCAACTGACCGTATCACGCACTAAACAAGTTTCAGTGCCATGGCAACGTCCAGAAAAAAAAGTACTTGCAAAGAAAAAATTATCAAGCAAGGGAAAAAAATAAATGTGCGGCATAGTTGGTGCAGTGTCAGCACATAATGTCGTTGAAATTCTCATTGAGGGTTTACGCCGCTTAGAGTATCGCGGCTACGACTCTTGTGGGTTTGCCCTGATTAATGCAGCAAACCCCCTGCATCCAATTGAGCGGGCCCGCACTACTGCGCGCGTTGCCGATTTAGCTGCGCAAGCCAATCAATTTTCAGGCACGCTAGGTATTGCACACACCCGCTGGGCCACTCATGGTAAGCCAGATACGGAAAACGCGCATCCCCACATTTCACAAAATTTGATTGCGGTAGTGCATAACGGCATTATTGAAAATTATGAAAGCTTACGCGCTGAATTAATGCAAGCAGGCTACATTTTTACTTCAGAAACTGATACCGAGGTCATTGCCCATTTAATTCACCAAGTTTATGCCGCACAAGTCGAACGAAATTTAGCTTTGGCAGTACGGTTGGTGTTGCCCCGTTTGTATGGCGCTTATGCGATAGCGGTAATAGCGCAAGACAATCCGCAAACCCTGATTGGCGCCAGAGCGGGATCGCCCTTGGTTGCAGCATTTGGCCGGCAAGAAAATTTCTTAGCATCAGATGCGCTAGCACTAGCGGGTAAAGCTGAATCGATGCTTTATTTAGAGGAGGGCGATATTGCTATCGTCACAAGCAGCACCATTCAAATAATAGATCATGACGGGGTAATTTTAACGCGTGAAAGTAAGCCCATGCCAGCACAGGCTGAGGCCGTTGATTTAGGCCCTTATCGCCATTTCATGCAGAAAGAAATTTTTGAACAACCCCGCGCTATTGCAGATACCTTGGCGAATGTGAGCAGCTTTGGTCCAGAATTATTTGGCGCTAACCCGCAGCAGTGGTTAGAGTTTGAGCAAATTTTAATTTTGGCTTGTGGCACGAGTTATTATGCCGCCTGTGTTGGTAAGTATTGGCTTGAAGACTTAGGTGGTATTTCAACGCAAGTTGAAATTGCTAGTGAGTATCGTTATCGAAAAACGGTTTCCAAGCCAAATACCTTGGTAATCGTGATATCTCAATCGGGGGAAACTGCCGATACGCTCGCTGCTTTACGTCACGCTAAAAGTTTGGGACAGCGTTTTACGTTGGCAATTTGTAATGTGGCTAGTAGTGCAATGGTGCGTGAAACACCATGGCATTTTATTACTAAAGCGGGTACTGAAATTGGCGTAGCCTCAACCAAGGCCTTTACCACGCAGTTAGTGGCGCTGTATATATTAGCTGCCTCTATTGCCAAGCGTGCTGGGGCCTTAAATCCCGAGGCAGAAAAAGACTTACTACGTCGCTTGCGCCGATTGCCTAAAGCCTTATATGCGGTTTTGGCTCTCGAGCCACAAATCATTGCTTGGAGCGAAGCATTTGCGAAATGTGAAAACGTGCTTTTTTTAGGACGTGGTTTGTACTATCCCATTGCCCTCGAAGGTGCTCTTAAGTTAAAAGAAATTTCTTATATTCATGCCGAGGCTTATCCTGCTGGTGAGTTAAAGCATGGGCCGTTGGCGCTAGTAACCGAAAAAATGCCGGTTGTTACGGTTGCGCCCAATGATGCTTTATTGGAAAAATTAAAATCGAATATGCAGGAAGTCAAAGCCCGGGGCGGGGTGTTGTATGTGTTTACCGACCGCGATACACAAATGAAAAGTAGTGACGGTATTCATGTCATCGGCCTGCCCGAGTACTATGGCGATCTCTCGCCCATCTTGCAGGTGGTCCCCCTGCAATTATTGGCTTACCATACTGCTTGTGCGCGGGGTACCGACGTCGATAAACCCCGTAATTTAGCTAAAAGCGTGACGGTGGAGTAGTTCATTTAATCCCTTTAAGAATCAGGGGAAAATGCACATTTGTGTTTAAATAAGCTTGGTGAATATTTTGTTTAGCCCCCCCTCTATTGGCCCTCATAATCAAGTTCGCTATTTAGCGCGCCTGCTATTAGCAGTATCTCTGCTAGGTATTTTGGCTGCCTGTGCGGTGGGGCCCGACTTTAAGCAACCCGATGCGCCTAAAGTGGGCACGTTAACTGAAAAGCCTCTTCCTGCTAAATTAGCAACGACCCCAGATGTTCCGGGTGGTAGCGAGCAAACTTTAGTTGAAAGTAAAGACATCCCGGCAAAGTGGTGGGAGCTATTTAAATCCCCCGAGTTAGATGTATTAATTCGCAAAGCCCTAGAGCAAAACCCAAACTTAGCTGCAGCTGATGCCGCCTTGCGCGCAGCAAAAGAAAATGTTAGCGCTCAAATTGGCGGTCAGTATTTTCCTAAAATTGGTGGCAATGCAAGTGCCACTCGCGAACAATTGCCGTATGCGGTGTATGGACTGCCGCGCGGGGATCCCATTTATGATCTCTACAACACCACAGTGAATATTAGTTATGTGCCTGACTTTTTTGGCCGGGCGCGCAGAACAGTAGAAAATGCTCGTGCTCAAGCTGAGATTAGTCAATACCAACTTGAGGGCGCATACCTGAATTTAACGTCGAATTTAGTAACTGCTGCAGTACGCGAGGCTCAATTGCGTGCGCAATACCAAGCTACTAAAGAAATTTTAGAAGCACAAACTTATTTTGCTAATATTATTAAACAGCAACTCGAAATTGGCAGCGTATCTAAAGTAGACCTCACTTCTCAGCTGGCTTTAGTGGCAAGCTCGCAGGCAGAATTATTGGTGTATGAAAAAAATGTTGCTTTTGCGCGTAATCAACTCGCTGCTTTAACGGGCGAATTTCCGGGAAGTGCAGTTATTAAAGGTTTTAATTTAAGTGATTTGCATCTACCAGACCAGCTACCACTGTCATTGCCTTCAAGTTTAGTGCGTCAACGCCCCGATATACTTGCCGCTGAGTCGGTAATGAAATCAACCAACGCTTTAGTTGGCGTAGCCACTGCCAACTTGCTGCCACAAATTACTTTGAGTGGCGCTGAGGGTAGCGCAGCCTTAACCACCGGCGCTTTATTTGGGCCCACTGCTGCGCTTTGGTCCATTGCTGGCGGATTATTTCAGCCACTCTTTCAGGGCGGCCAATTATTAGCGCAGCGCCGCGGTGCCATGGCCAATTATGAGCAAGCCGTATTTCAATATCAAGCCGCAGTGATCACTGCCTTTCAGCAGGTTGCGGATGCGCTCCAGGCTTTAGATGCTGATGCAAAGGCTTTAACTGCTGCTACCGATACTGAACGCTATGCCAAAGAAACACTCAATTTGGTACAACATCAATATCGTCTTGGAACCGCTAGTTATTTGCAGGTGCTGTACTACCAAACCCAATATCAAAATGCCAAAATTCGCTCTTTGCAAGCGCAAGCACTCCGTTTTTCTGATACCGCAGCTTTATTTACAGCATTGGGCGGGGGCTGGTGGAATCGAGAAGGACCTGCTTATCAAGCTAAAACAATTGCTAGTAGCGAGAGTGCCCTAGGCGCGTCTGTCGAAGGTACTCCCACAGCCACTTCGGCAGCCTCTCCACTTACTTCGGCTGAGTTACCCATTGCAAATGCCAACCTGATCGTTAAATAATGAAGCTTCTTGAAACCCTTAAAACTAAAGTACGGCTGTTACTAAAGACTTGGCAAGTGCGCGAAAAATTGTATCTCTTGTGGATCAAAATAAAAAATACCTATGCGCGTATAGCTCAGAAACTGCGCCCCTATCAGCGCTTTAAAAATACGCGTGCCTATGCCAAATTAATGGCGATGACAGAAATGCGCCGCCGCATGACGGTGATGTTGGTGGGTGTTTTTTTACTGCTGGGGTTAATTTTTGTCTTTAATCAGACTAAAACGATGCTAATTAAGCATTTTATTTCCAGTGCAGGTTTGCCGCCTGCCGCTGTTTCTACTACGGTTGTTCAATACGAGGAGTGGCAACCCATGCTAAGTAGTGTGGGTAATATGCGCGCCTATCGCGGGGTTGAATTGAGCACAGGAGTAGAGGGCTTAGTCGAGCAGGTGCCGGTGAAGTCGGGCATGGATGTGAAAGAAGGTAGCTTGTTAATCAAGTTAGTCGATGCTGCTGAAGTAGCCCAATTGCAATCATTAAGGGCCCAAGCTGAATTAGCTAAAGTGATTAATGAGCGCGATAAACAGCAATTGGCAATTCAGGCTATCAGTAAAAATGTTTTTGATACCAGCGCAGCCGACGCGAAGTCAAAACGGGCACTGGTACAGCAACAAGAGGCACTAATTGTTAAAAAGAATTTAAAGGCCCCTTTTAGCGGCCGCGTTGGAATTGTGACGCTGAACCCAGGACAGTACGTTGGCGCTAGTGAGAAGTTAATGACCTTACAAACGATTGACCCGATATTTGTTGACTTTACTTTGCCACAAAGCGCAGTTAGTACTATTGCGGTTGGCCAATCGATTGCGCTATCGACTGATGCATATAAAGGTATTGCATTTGCTGGAAAAATTACAGCAATTAGTCCTAAGGTCGATTTAAATACGCGCAATATTCAAATTGAAGCCTTGTTAGCTAATCCGGATAAGAAAATTTTGCCGGGCATGTTTGCTAATGTAAATATTAATTTAGGCGATAAAGTCAAACTACTTACTTTGCCTTTAACCGCTGTAAGCTATAACCCTTATGGCTCTACTGTATTTATAGCCAAGAAAACTGAGCGCCTTGGAAAAGATGGCCAGCCCGTGATTGAAGCCCAGCAAGTATTTGTCACAACTGGCTCAACTCGGGGTGATCAGGTCGCGATTACCAAGGGTATAGAGGCGGGAGCTACCATTGTCACTAGCGGCCAACTAAAATTAAAAAACGGCACGCCTTTAATCATTAATAATAAAGTACTCCCCGCCAATTCTCCTAATCCAAAGCCTCAGGAAAATTAGTGTTGATGAATGCAATTAGTCATTATTGTCTACGCTGGTGGCTAGCGTGATGAATTGGACCGATCTCTTCATTCGCCGGCCCGTTCTATCGGTGGTGGTAAGTAGCCTGATTTTAATTTTT
Organism: Polynucleobacter sp. IMCC 30228; assembly: GCF_021395205.1. Classification (GTDB taxonomy): domain Bacteria; phylum Pseudomonadota; class Gammaproteobacteria; order Burkholderiales; family Burkholderiaceae; genus Polynucleobacter. The sequence continues at coordinate 434,755 of NZ_JAJVCS010000001.1, forward strand.
GGTTTGAAGGCTGTAACGACTTTGCCAGTTAATCAGTTCCCGCAAACCCAAAATGCGGTTGTTACCATCACTACGGCATATTTTGGAGCAGATCCAGAAACCATTGCAGGATTTATTACTCAACCGCTTGAATCAGCTATTGCTCAGGCGCAGGGTATTGATTATTTATCCTCAGCCAGCATCAGCGGCATCTCTACCATTACCGCAACCTTGCGGCTCAATTACGACTCCAATAAAGCCTTAACTCAAATTAATACTCAAATTGCCTCAGTGCGTAATCAATTACCACCGCAGGCACAACAACCTGTTTTAACAGTGCAATTGGGGCAATCAACTGCCGCCTTATATATGGGTTTTTATAGCGATGACATACCCAACAACAGTATTACGGATTATTTATTGCGGGTTGTCAAACCGAAACTCGATTCCATTGCTGGCGTGCAAAACGCTGAAATTTTAGGTGGTCGGAAGTTTGCCTTAAGGGCTTGGTTAGACGCTGATCGGATGGCCGGTTTAGGAGTTGGGCCAGATGATGTATATAACGCTCTAGCGGCCAATAACTATTTATCTGCCGTTGGCAGCACAAAAGGCTCGATGGTTGCGGTTGACTTAGTTGCGGGTACCGATTTACATAATTTAGCTGAATTTCGTAAGCTCATCATTAAACGTAATGGCGTAGACCTAGTTTATTTAGATCAAGTTGCCAATGTCAGCTTAGGTTCTGAAGATTACAACACCAATGTGGCTTTTAGTGGTAAAAAATCAGTCTTCATTGGAATCAAAGTCGCGCCAGAGGCCAATTTATTAGATGTGGCTGCACGAATTCAAGCAGCCTTCCCACCTATTCAAAAACAATTGCCTACTGGCTTGACCGGCAAAATTGTGTACGACTCTACTGCCTTTATTAATACCTCAATTGATGAAGTTATTAAAACATTAGTCGAGGCATTAGTCATCGTAACGGCAGTGATTTATTTATTTTTAGGTAGTTTTCGGGCAGTTTTGGTACCCCTTATTGCTATGCCGCTGTCCTTAATCGGCGCATTTTTTATGATGCAAGTATTGGGCTATTCGATTAATTTATTAACCCTCTTAGCCTTAGTTTTGGCGATCGGCTTGGTCGTTGACGACGCTATTATTGTGGTCGAAAACGTCGATCGCCATATGAAAGAAGGTAAATCGCCACTCGAGGCAGCATTGATTGCAGCAAGAGAATTGGGCAATCCCATTTTAGCCATGACCATTGTATTAATTGCGGTCTATATTCCCATTGGCTTTCAAGGTGGCTTAACCGGTGCGCTGTTTACAGAATTTGCCTTTACTTTAGCCGGAGCGGTGGCTGTTTCGGGCGTGGTTGCCTTAACGCTTTCGCCGATGATGTGCGCACAAATTTTTACTGAACAGCAAGAGGCCTCACCCTTTGTTCAAAAAATCGATTTGGTATTTGAGCGCTTTCATCATCGATATCAAGCGCTGCTTCGTAGTTTATTAACAACTTGGCAGGTCGTCATTGTCATGGGCGCATTTTTATTAGTAGGTGTAGCTTATTTATATGCTACAGCTTGGTCTGAATTAGCGCCTACAGAAGATCAGGGCATTGTCTTAATGCAAGCTGCAGGCCCGCCCAATTCAACGGTTGATCAAATGCAAATGTATGCAAATCAACTATATCAAATTGCTAGCGCCGAACCAGAGTATGCGCAAATGTTTCAAATTACTAGTCCGACATCTAGCTTTGGCGGCGTACTTTTAAAAGATTGGGCGCAACGCAGTCGAAGTGCTAGCGCCTTTCAGCAAGATATGCAAAAAAAGTGGAATAGCATTGCTGGTGCACGAGTGGCTGTGTTTCAGTTTCCCGCTCTTCCTGGCGCCCAAGGGCTACCAGTTCAAGTGGTCATTAATACAACCGAATCATACGAAAATTTAAATGAAGTATCGCAGGCCGTACTCGATAAAGCCCGCAAAAGTGGGATGTTTTTCTTTGTTGATACCGATTTAAAAATTGATAAGCCACAAGACGTACTCGAGATAGACCGAGAAAAAGTTGCTGCTTTAGGAATGACCCAAAAAGATGTTGGTAGCGCACTTTCAGCCGCATTGGGCGGAGGATTTGTCAACTATTTTTCTGTGGCTGGCAGATCTTATCGGGTCATTCCTCAGGTAAAACAAGTAGATCGCTTAAACCCCGAGCAAATTTTAGATTACTATATTCGCACTCCCAGCGGCAATATGATTCAGGCGCGTACGATTGCGTCGATTCGACAACGGGTTGTGCCGCAGTCAATTAATCATTTTCAGCAATTAAATTCTGCCACGATCTCGGGAGTTAGCACCCCATTCGTTTCACAAGCCGAAGTATTAACCTTTTTACAAAATGCCATCAAAGAAGCTGGACCTAGTGGCTATAACATTGATTATGCAGGCCCATCACGGCAATTTATTGCCGAGTCAGGCGGTTTCTTGGTAACCATGTTCTTTGCGATTTTGATTGTATTTTTGGTGCTTGCAGCTCAGTTTGAAAGCTTTCGCGATCCCTTGGTGATTTTAGTTTCGGTACCGCTTGCTTTATTTGGCGCCTTAATTTTTATTAATCTTGGCTTCACCACTGTCAATGTTTATACCCAGGTTGGTTTAGTGACTTTAATGGGCTTAATTAGTAAGCATGGTATTTTAATTGTGCAATTTGCTAATGAGTTACAAATGGCCGGCCGCAATAAATTAGAAGCCATTATCGAAGCAAGCAGTGTGCGGTTGCGGCCAATTTTAATGACCACTGCAGCGATGGTTTTGGGTGTAGTACCGCTGGTAATTGCTTCTGGGGCTGGGGCAGCAGGTAGACAATCGATGGGAATCGTAATTTTTACTGGCCTATCGATTGGCACCTTGTTTACTTTATTTGTCGTGCCAGCGATGTACCTCTTTATTGGCGCCGATCACCACGCGAATAAATTTAAACAAAGCGCCATTTAAATTTAGGTAATTAGGGTTTACTCACCATTAATTCAGTTTCTGCAATAGTGGCAAACTGAGTTTCGGTTTGAATGCGCTTAAACCATTTTTCTAAATGTTCATATTGTGGGCGCGCCGGCAATTGCTCAGGAAATGTCTCTGCTAATAAAATCCAGCGATTAACGCAAATGGCTAAAGGAATATCGCCTAAATTAAAGCGTTCACCCGCACAAAAAGCGTGCTCTTGTAAGCAAGCGTTAAGGATGCCAAGATATTGATGGGTATCGGCAAAGCCTTTACTAATGGCGGCATAGTTACGTTCCGCTTCTGGCACACGCGTCAGCCCCAGAAAGGGTAGACGTAAGGCGGGCCAAAGAGTTGAAATTTGCCAATCTAACCATTTATCTGAGCTGGCTTGACTAAGATTGTCGTTAGGAAAATAAGTTCCAGCCGCATCATAAGTGCGAGCCAAGTAGCGCAAAATTGAATTCGATTCCCACAGAGTGAGCTGGCCATCTTGTAAGGTTGGGACCAAACCATTGGGATTCATTTTGAGATAGTCGGGGGTCGTATTAATACCAAAATGTAAGCCCGCATCAATACGTTCATAGTCACGCTGCTCTTGTCGTTGGAGCTCAGCTAAGCACCATAATACTTTTTGAACATTGATTGAACTTTTCCTACCCCAGAGTCGCATCATGAAATAATTATCCTTATTGTGATTGGCACTATTTTTTTATTCCTTGGCCACGTGTTTAATACCTGATAGCTCGCTACGATGAAACAGCAGCGGGGCTTTAGCAGGGTCATGGGCAAGATCATGAATTTGGGCAACAATAATAAGGTGGTCGCCACCAGGGTAAACAGCCACGGTTTCACATTCAAAGTGGGCTGCACAGCCTTGTAAAAAGGGGATACCACTGGCATTAAGTAGATGATTTACTGTGGCAAATTGACCGGTGCGGCGTTTGGCAAAGGTGATTGCGAGATCTTCTTGAGCATGATTCAGTACATGAATAATATGTTGAGCACCCACCGAAAAAGCAGCCGCTAATGGGGATTGTTTCGCAATCGACCATAAAACTAACGGGGGATTCAGCGAAACGGTATTGAAGGAGCTAATGGTGATGCCGATTGGCGCTTGCGTAGCATCAAGCCCAGTAATTACCGTGACGCCAGTGGGAAAAGCAGCGAAACCCTGACGTAAATCCTCGGATGAGATCGGCTTATTAATTACAGAACTGGGCATGCGGATTATCTTGAGCTAGCCATTTATGATTTATTGGCTGCGGCGGGAGTGGGCGTAGCGCCGCCAGTAGGGATAACAGTTCCTGGTATGGGGGTTAGCACTTCATTGTCTTCAGCCTTCACGCACTTAAACCGATACTCTTTACTATTTTTAGAGAGAAAACTTGCGCCTAGATAAAAATCGTTTTTACATACTTTAGTTGCAAAATTCATGACTTCTTGCGGGTCTGCGCTGGAATTAATGAGTCGCATATTTCCCATTGACATACTTAATTCCGTTGAAAAACAAGCGCTTAGCAAGAGGCAGCTAAAAGTAGCGGTGAAGAGTAGAATTTTTTTCATGGTAAACCTCATATGCAATCGTGCTCGTAGAATAAACCGTTTAAGTAAAGTTGTTAATTTTAAGGAATTTTAATGTTTAAAGCGATCTTGATTAATAAAGACGAAAAAGGCTATCGTGCCGACTTGGCCGAACTCGACGAGACCGATTTACCCGCTGGCGAAGTGTTGGTTAAGGTACTGTATTCCACCTTAAATTATAAAGACGGCCTTGCCATTACTGGCAAAGGCCCTGTTGTCAGGGCATTTCCGATGGTTCCAGGCATCGATTTTGCTGGCGAAGTACTCGACAGTAGTAGCCCAGATTATCAGCCTGGAGATCAGGTTATTTTGAATGGCTGGGGGGTGGGAGAGGGGCATTGGGGCGGTTTAGCCCAAAAGGCGCGGGTTAAGGCCGAATGGCTGATACCCCTGCCCAAGGGCTTGACCCCGAAGCAAACCCTGGCAATTGGTACGGCTGGCTATACCGCCATGTTGTGTGTCATGGCCCTGCAACAGCATGGCTTGCAGCCTAGCGCTGGTGAAGTTTTAGTCACCGGGGCAGCAGGGGGGGTGGGTAGTTTTGCCACGATGCTCATGAGCAAACTGGGTTTTACGGTAGTCGCTAGTAGTGGTCGACCAGAAGAAAGCGCATATCTACATCAGCTGGGCGCTAGCGAGGTCATTGAGCGGGCCAGTTTATCAACTCCAGGTAAACCCCTTGCTAAAGAGCGCTGGGCTGCGGTTATCGATAGCGTGGGTAGTCATACCTTAGCTAATGCATGTGCGGCAGTTAAAAGCAATGGTGCAGTTGCTGCGTGTGGTTTAGCCCAAGGCATGGATTTTCCAACTACCGTAGCCCCATTTATTTTGCGCGGCATTACTTTGTATGGCATCAATAGCGTTACCGTAGATAAGGCGAAACGTATTTCAGCTTGGGAGCAATTAAGTCAGCTTTGCGACTTCACCATCGTCAACGCAATTGCCCACGAAATTAGCTTGGCCGAGGCTATTCCGCTAGCGGCTGATTTAATTGCTGGCAAAATTCGTGGACGTTTAATTGTGGATGTGAATCGCTAAGAATGCGCTTTTACTCTTAATATAGCGGCTATCGTGAAGCCGTTTTTAATTGATAACATCGTTGGCTTTGCGCTCAGGTAAGCGCAGACAAATGAGTTGTCTCTCAGTTTGATTGGCGCTCGACCATGCTGCAATTTCTTCAAGCGTACGATAGCAACCGCGACAAAAGCCATTGTCTGGATTAATCTCACACCAATTAATACAGGGCGAAGCAATGGGTGCAATGGGATTCAATTTCATTAAGACGTTTTAAACCGATTGATAAAACGTTTATCAGCATCATATTCAATAAAATGGGGATAGGCCCCAGCCCTTAAATGGGTTTGGTGCGAGCGCCACATTTCAGGATCAAAAAAATCGGGATGATGTTTAAGAAAATAGTGTTTGACCCGCTGATCGCCCAGTAAAAAAACCCGAAAGGTTTCTGGAAAAATATCTTTCGACCCAATTGGATACCAAGGTTCGCCCGATAACTCCTCCTCCTCAGTGCGGGCCGCTGGAACATGACGAATTTCACAGGCAGTTAAATATTCAATTTCATCGTAGTCATAAAAAGCAACCCGGCCATAGCGAGTGACGCCAAAATTTTTGTAAAGTAAGTCACCTGGAAAAATATTAGCGGCAATTAATTCCTTAATAGCATTGCCATATTGCAACACTCCATGCTCTATTTCGGCATCGCTACCATCCTGCAGCCAAAGGTTTAACGGCGTCATCCGCCGTTCTATATAGACATGTTTAATAACTAATTCATCTAGACCATCTAGGCCTGGTCTAATTTGCAGTAATGACGGACATTGCACTTGAATTTCGGCAATTAATTCAGGCGTAAAACGCTCAAGGGGGAAAACCACATCAGAAAATTCGAGTGAATCAGCCATTCGCCCTACCCGATCATGCTGTTTAACCAATTGATATTTGGCCATGATGATTTCACGGGTTGTTTCCTTGGGGGGCGGAAAGGAATCCTTGATCATCTTAAAAACATAGGGGTAGCTAGGTAAATCAAATACCAGCATCACTAAACCTTTAATGCCAGGCGCAATGCGAAATAAATCAGTAGAGTGCAGTAAGTGATGTTGAAAGTCACGGTAAAACAAATTTTTACCGTGCTTTTGTAGTCCTAACATGTTGTAAAGTTCCGCACGGGGTTTGTGGGGTAACAAATTGCGCAAAAAAGTAACGTAGGCTGAAGGCACTTCCATATCGACTAAAAAATAACTATGAGTAAAACTAAATATTAGGCGTAAATCGACTTCAGATAATAATGCGCCATCTATATATAGTTGACCAGCTGCGTTATGCATTAGCGCAATTGCTAAGGGGATCACTTTTTCGCCATCAATAATGCGGCCAATAATAAAGGCAGTTTTATTACGAAAAAAAAGGCCAGTTAAGATATGAATTTGAAAATCTGCCTGTGTCGTAGCGCCATGTAATTCCTCGTTCACGCATTGATTTAATAATTCAATATCCCGCGTTAAATTTTCAAATGGTGTTTTAAATTGAAAACTCAGTAGCAAATCTGCAAGGACTTGTTTTAAGCCAGCACGATTTTCTGGATAGTAAGTGCGGTAGGTGGGCTTACTTGGGGCTTCGTCGTTCTCTAGGTATTCGGTAGAAATGGTAGGGCGGACAAAAATAAAATCATTATGAAAATAATCACGGCGTAAGATGCGGGTACATACTGAATTAAAAAATGTTTCCGCTAACTCAGGTTGGTGTAAATTAGAAACTAAACCAATGTAATGTAATTTCACTTGCTGCCACACCTCATCGGAACAATTTTCTGCATCAAACTCATCTTCCAAAATTTGCACAGTTTCTTGTACGCGTTGATCATAATAATCAATGCGATTCCGCTGCAATTGACTTACCCCAAACCAATCTTGCGCCTCAAAGCAGGCTTTTGCCGCTGTTCCAGCCTCGCGGAAGATGCGGTAATGGCGTTGAAATCCGGCCAACAGCGTTTGCGCCATATCGAAAGCAACCTGCGATGACAATAATTTGGGAAAATGGTTCATGCCACTAAGCTTAATCGAAGCGTACAGAACTTGACTAATCCTCAAATCCACTACCCCTTGGGGGACGCCCTTCCACCGCTGGGTGAAGCTAGGGAAGTGGTTCCTGGGGTGCGCTGGATAAGAATGCGCCTGCCCTTTGCCTTAGATCACATTAATTTATGGCTTTTACGCGATGAAATCGATGGTGTAGAGGGGTGGACCATCATTGATTGTGGTATTTGTAATGCTGAGACGCAGACCGCATGGGAAACTATTTTTGCCACTCAATTGGCCAATTTGCCAGTATTAAGGGTGATTGTGACCCATATGCATCCCGATCATGTGGGGTTGGCAAAGTGGTTATGCGAGCGGTGGCAGGCGCCCTTATGGATGTCGATGGCAGAGTATTTAACTGCTCAGTGGTTAAGCAATAAAGAGGGGGGCGCAGCAATTGGCGCCAAAATGGGAGGAGGGGGATCGGCCGATCATCTGGAGCGCCATGGGCTTAATTCCGCCGAAGACTTGGCTTTAATTCGGGGCCGTTCTGACTATTACAGCAAGATGGTGCCAGGGATGCCGCAGCGCTATCGGCGTTTGATGGACGGGGATGTCATTTCTATTGGCAGGCATCTGTGGCAGGTAAAAATGGGCTATGGGCATGCGCCTGAACATGCCACCTTGTATTGCGCAAAATTAGGGGTTTTTATTTCAGGCGATATGGTCTTACCACGTATCTCTACCAACATTAGTGTTTATGATGCCGATCCCGATGCCGATCCCTTGGGATTGTTTTTACGTTCCTTGGCGTTATTTGCCCAATTACCTGTCGATACCTTAGTTTTACCCTCCCACGGTAAGCCCTTTAATGGCCTTCATTTACGTGTTCAGCAATTACAAGATCACCATGTTGATCGCTTAGCCGACACCATGGAAGCGTGCAACCAGCCGATTACAGCGCGCGACCTAGTGCCTATTTTATTTAAGCGCTCACTGGATACGCATCAAATGACCTTTGCCATGGGCGAAGCTATTGCCCATTTGAATCATCTTTGGCGCTTGGGAAAGCTGACGCGGAAGGCTTCCGCCGGGGTTTGGCAGTTTTCCGTCCGCTAGACCCTGCATTCCCTGCAGATGCAGCAGCATTTGTTGCCGCCGCGGTTGCTGCCGCGGTTGCTTTATTCACATTGTCCATGGCAGCTTCCTGTGCCGAGCCCATCGCCTCGCCAAAAGAGCGCAGCGCTAAAAGCGTGGCTTGCTGAACTTCAAGCCCTTGAATAGTCGACTTCAAGACGTTTAAATTCAGGTTTAACCAATTCTCAACGCTTTTAAGATCTTTAATCCGCTTTTCAATTTCAACGACATCAAGACCTGCAAAAGCATTATTAAATCCGCTAGCTGCCTTGTTCATATCGGTAGTAAAGGGAAATTGGCCGGCATTTTGCCCGGCCACACCTTGCCCCCACATGTTCTTCAACATCTCAAGGCTTTGATTAAATTCTGGGATAGTTCCAAACATAAATTCTCCATTTTGGCTAAAGACAAGCAATACCGATAAAATACGGGATTCTAAAGATTAATCCTCTTAACCTCACAATGCAATCAAATGGTTCAGTAGCACCCACTTCAACAGTACCTGCCTTTTTCGGTTCGGCAAGGTATACGCGTGGCGCCCTTTTACCCCAGCTCTTGCAAGAGCGCATTTTAATTTTAGATGGCGCAATGGGCACCATGATTCAGCAGCGGAAGCTTTCTGAAGCCGACTATCGCGGCTTGCCGGCGAGTCAGCGTTTTGCGCAGCATGCCAGCGATGTTAAGGGGAATAACGAGTTATTAGTTTTAACGCAGCCACAAATTATTCGCGACATCCACGATCAATATCTTGCGGCGGGCGCCGACATTATCGAGACCAATACCTTTGGCGCCACCACCGTTGCGCAAGATGATTACCGCATGCCCGAGCTAGCTCGTGAAATGAATGAACAAGCCGCGCGTATTGCTCACGAGGCTTGTGTGGCCTATAGCACAGCAGATAAGCCGCGGTTTGCAGCTGGTGCCATTGGCCCAACTCCTAAAACTGCGAGTATATCTCCTGAAGTGAATGACCCTGGCGCGCGAAATGTAACCTTTGACATTTTACGCAAAGCCTATCGCGAACAAATTGAAGGTTTGTTTGCTGGAGGTGTCGATTTATTTTTAGTTGAAACTATTTTTGACACTTTAAATGCTAAGGCAGCGTTATTTGCGCTCGATGAATTTTTTGAAGAAACTGGAGAACTTTTACCAGTGATGATTTCTGGTACCGTCACCGATGCGTCGGGGCGCATTTTATCTGGCCAAACGGTTGAGGCATTTTGGAACAGTTTGCGTCATATTAAGCCGCTGACTTTCGGCCTTAATTGTGCTTTAGGAGCGGCTTTAATGCGCCCTTATATCGCCGAATTAGCGCGGGTTTGCGATACGGCAATTTCCTGCTATCCGAATGCCGGCTTACCGAACCCCATGAGCGATACGGGCTTTGATGAAACCCCCGCAATGACTTCCGGATTAATTGATGGTTTTGCAGCCGATGGTTTAGTCAATTTAGTAGGCGGCTGTTGCGGCACTACGCCAGAGCATATTCGAGCTATCGCCACCGCAGTAGCCCGCCGTAAACCCAGGGCGTTTTATCGTGAAAATTCACCTGAAGTCTTGTCATGAGTGATATCAAGCCGATGCGCTTAGCTGGCTTAGAGCCCTGCAATATCACTCCTGCAGTGGGCTTTGTCAATATCGGTGAGCGTACCAATGTAACTGGCTCAAAAGCTTTCGCGCGCATGATTTTGAATAATCAATTTGATGAAGCTTTGGCGGTCGCCCGCCAACAAGTTGAAAATGGTGCGCAGGTAATTGATATCAATATGGATGAGGCGATGCTGGATTCCGAGGCGGCAATGACCCGCTTTTTGAATTTAATTGCCTCAGAGCCAGATATTGCTAGAGTTCCCATCATGCTTGATTCGTCGAAATGGACGGTGATTGAAGCTGGCCTAAAGTGCGTGCAAGGCAAATCCATTGTGAATTCTATTTCCCTTAAAGAAGGTGAAGACGCATTCCGTAAACAAGCGCGTTTAGTTAAACGCTATGGCGCGGCTACTGTAGTAATGGCTTTTGACGAGCAAGGTCAAGCTGACACCTTTAAGCGCAAAACTGAAATTTGCCAACGCTGCTACAACTTGTTGGTCGGTGAGATGGGCTTTCCTGCTGAAGATATTATTTTTGATCCGAATATTTTTGCGATCGCCACCGGCATTGAAGAGCATGATAATTATGCGGTTGATTTTATTAACGCTACTCGCTGGATAAAAGCCAATTTACCCGGCGCAAAAGTAAGCGGCGGGGTTTCTAATGTCAGCTTTTCTTTCCGCGGCAATGATCGCGTTCGCGAGGCCATTCATACCGTATTTCTCTATCATGCCATTCAAGCTGGCATGGACATGGCGATTGTCAATGCCGGGCAACTAGGTGTGTATGCTGATCTTGACCCAGAGTTACTCGAACGTGTTGAAGATGTCGTACTCAATCGCTTTAAAGAAAAAGATGGCCAAACCCCTACTGAACGTTTATTAGCGATAGCCGCAACTTTTAAAGGCGATGCTAGTAAGCAAGTAGAAAATTTAGTTTGGCGAGAGGCGCCAGTTCGCGAGCGCTTAACCCATGCTTTGGTCCACGGCATCACCACATTTATTGTTGACGATACCGAGACTTTACGCGCAGAAATTATGGGAGCGGGTGGCAGGCCAATTGAGGTAATCGAAGGCCCACTAATGGATGGCATGAATGTGGTTGGCGATTTATTTGGTGCTGGAAAAATGTTTTTACCGCAAGTCGTTAAAAGCGCGCGCGTTATGAAGCAGGCTGTTGCGGTATTAATTCCCTACATTGAAGAAGAAAAACGTTTGCATATCGCTGGTGGTGGTGAAGCGAAGGCCAAAGGCAAAATTGTGATGGCCACAGTTAAAGGCGATGTACACGATATTGGTAAAAACATTGTTACTGTGGTTCTGCAGTGTAATAATTTTGACGTTATTAATATGGGCGTGATGGTGCCTTGCGCCGAAATTTTAAAGAAAGCCAAAGAAGAGCAGGCCGACATTGTTGGCCTGTCTGGCTTGATTACACCTTCACTTGAAGAAATGACCTATGTAGCCCAAGAGATGCAACGCGATACCTATTTTCGCGACCGTTTATTACCTTTAATGATTGGCGGCGCGACCACTTCTCGGGTACATACTGCCGTCAAAATTGCCCCGCACTATGATGGTCCAGTGGTCTATGTACCCGATGCTTCGCGCTCAGTTTCGGTAGCGTCAAGTTTACTTTCCGATGAGGGCGCAAAAAAATTCATTTCTGAATTACAGGAAGATTATGTCCGTATCCGCGACCAACACGCGAACAAACGCAAGACGCCTCTCATTTCTTTAGAGGCGGCACGCAAAAATCAGGAATGTATTAATTGGCAAAATTGGGTTCCACACAAACCCAAATTTATTGGTCGGCGGCTCTTTAAAAATTACTCACTTGCTGAAATAGCCCCCTTTATTGACTGGACTCCCTTTTTTCAAACTTGGGATTTGGCAGGTAAGTTTCCAGCAATATTGGATGATGAAGTTGTTGGCGTGGAAGCGCGCAAAGTATTTGCAGATGCACAGGCAATGTTGGAAAAATTAATTAAAGGCCAATGGTTGCAGGCAGATGGCGTAATGGCTTTTTATCCCGCCAACACGGTTGGCGACGATATCGTTTTATATACTGATGAAGCCCGCAATCACCCCTTATTTGTTTGGCATAACTTGCGCCAACAGAGCGAACGACCCGTAGTCGATGGCCAACGGCGCCCGAACCGCAGCTTAGCCGACTACGTTGCACCGCATGCCACTGGCATTGCTGATTATGTAGGTTGTTTTGCGGTGACTACAGGCCACGGGGTCGAGAAAAAAGTGGCGCAATTTCAAGCGCAACATGATGATTACAGTGCAATTATGCTTAAAGCACTAGCCGATCGTTTAGCTGAGGCATTCGCTGAATTAATGCATTGGCGGGCGCGTACCGATTTATGGGGTTACGCCACGAACGAACAACTTAGTAATGAGCAAATGATTGCTGAGCAATACCAAGGTATTCGCCCAGCGCCAGGTTACCCGGCTTGTCCTGCCCATGAAGTGAAGTTAGATTTATTACGTGTACTCGGCTCAGAAGATATTGGGATGAGCTTAACAGAATCATTCGCGATGAACCCTGCTTCGAGTGTTAGTGGCTTTTATTTAGGTCATCCCGAAGCCCGTTATTTTAATGTGGGCAAAGTAGGTCAAGATCAATTGGCAGATTTAGCTAAAAGACGCAATGAAACAATTGAAGTGGTACAGCGCTCCTTAGCAAGTCAATTCGACTAGGACAGTACCTGCAACTGATTGCAACGCAGTTTAGATGTCCCACACCAGAGGTTCTTGCGCCGCCGCCGCCTGCTTCATGAGCTCTAAAAATGGAAAGGCCCGCCTGCCGAGAGGATCGCCTTTTGCCATTGCCGAGCTAGAGTGAGCTCCTTGGGATTGGGTTTGGGGCTGAGTTTGGGATTGGCGTTGCTGTTGATCTTGAATAATAGCGCTTTCAAGGAGCCAAATTAAATTTGGCAGTTCAGCGGCAGTCAAAATGCCGCGTTGCTCAAGGGGCTTGCCCAAGATTGTAAAAATGCGTTCACTCAGATCACTTAACATGATCACCTCGGGGCCGGCTTTAGAATGAAAATGGTAAATCATCTGTCGAGCTTACCATTGCTGCCTGATAAACTCATTAATCTATGTTGACAACCCAAAAGAACCATTTAATTCAGCTCTTAAGTGAAGCTTTAAAACAGACAGCACTCGCTCACGGTTTGTCGCCAACTGACATACCAGTACCCCAGCTCGAACGGCCAAAATCGACTGATCATGGTGATGTGGCTTGCAATATTGCCATGCAAGTAGCAAAGCTATGGCAGCTTAAGCCGCGTGATTTAGCGCAAACCTTAATTAGCCATTTAACAAACCAAGCCAATTATGCCGACTTCATTGCTGCTGCTGAAGTTGCTGGGCCTGGTTTTATTAATTTTCGCCTGACCAATCAAGCTAAAACAGCGGTTATTAAAGAGATCTTAGTTGAGCAAGCGCGCTTTGGCTTAGTCAAGTTAGCGCCCTCAGCGGGAAATGCAAAACCAGCCAAAGTGATGATCGAATTTGTTTCAGCTAACCCTACTGGCCCATTGCATGTAGGGCATGGGCGACAGGCAGCCCTAGGAGACGCCATTGCTAATTTACTCAGCACCCAAGGATTAGCAGTTCACCGCGAGTTTTATTACAACGATGCAGGTGTGCAAATTGCCAACCTAGCCCTCTCAGTGCAGGCGCGCTTAAGTGGGCTCAAGCCAGGCGATAGTGCATGGCCAGAGTTAGCATATAACGGTGAGTACATTGCCGATATTGCAACAGCATATCGCGCTTTGCCAGCGCATCACTCAGAGACCGATCTTGAATCAATTCGTCAATTTGCGGTTGCTTATTTACGGGCAGAACAAGACCTGGATTTAAGTATTTTTGGGGTGCAATTTGATCAGTACTACTTAGAGTCTTCTCTATATGCCGATGGCAGCGTGGCCCACATTGTCGCTGACTTAGAGGCCGCTGGTAAAACCTATGAGACCGATGGTGCTTTGTGGCTCAAAACGACTGCAGACGGCGATGATAAAGATCGGGTGATGCGAAAGTCTGACGGCAGTTATACCTATTTTGTACCCGATGTTGCCTATCATGCGAGTAAATGGCAGCGGGGTTATCAGCAGGTCATCAATATTCAGGGTAGTGATCACCATGGCACCATCATGCGCGTCCGCGCAGGTTTACAGGGGGTGGCACAGCAACGTCAGTGGGCCATTCCCAGTAATTACCCAGCCTATGTTTTGCATAAAATGGTTACGGTGATGCGCAATGGCGAAGTCGTGAAATTATCGAAACGCGCTGGATCTTATGTCACGGTGCGCGATTTAATTGAATGGTCGGGTGGTATTCATGACGCCATGACAGCGGAGGAGCGTGAGTTGGCGTTACAACGCGGACGTGATGCAGTCCGCTTCTTTTTAATTTCGCGCAAAGCCGATACGGAGTTTATTTTTGATGTTGATTTAGCCTTGCAACAAAACGACGAAAACCCAGTTTTTTATGTCCAGTATGCTCACGCCCGAATTTGCTCCATTCTGGCGCAATGGCATGGTTCTCCTGCTGATTTAGCTACAGCAAACTTCAGTCTATTAAGTAGTAAAGCTGCCGATCATTTGCTGCGGCGATTAGCTGAATATCCAGAATTACTTGCTACGGCCGCGGCCGATTTAGCCCCCCATGCACTCGCCTTTTATTTACGCGATTTAGCCGGCGATTTTCATACCTTTTACAATGCAGATCGTGTCTTAGTGGATGATCTCGAGTTAAAAAATGCTCGCTTAGCTTTATTAGCGGCGACCCGTCAGGTAATTCAGAATGGCTTGGCTGTTTTGGGGGTATCAGCCCCGAGCAAAATGTAAGATGAGGGGATGAAAGTGAAATCGACAAGAGAATTTGGGGGTACCTTATTGGGTTTAATTCTCGGGCTAACATTAGGCCTTGCTTTAGCTTTGGGGGTAGCTTTTTATTTATCGAAAACGCCCCCGCAAGAAAAGCCCGGAATTCGGGCGCCGAACTTACCATTAACGATTAAACCCGCCGTTCCAGTTGAAGAAGAGGGCGCCCCAGCTGCCACCCCATTAGATTTGAATAAGCCCTTGCAAGGAAAAAAACCACCTAGCAATACGGAAGCTAGCCCCGATCCGATTCGCGATATTGCCAATGGCAAAAAACCTGAGCAAAAGCCAGCAGATGTCAAAGCCCCAGAAGCCAAGAATACCGAACCCATTTTCTTTGTCCAAGTAGGCGCTTACAGCAAAAAAGCTGAGGCCGATGCACAAAAGGCAAACTTAGCAATTCAGGGTATTGAGGCGCAAATGAGTGAAGCATCAGTCGAGGGTAGTGTCGTATGGCGTGTGCGGATTGGCCCATTTGTCTCAACTGAAGATACCAAAGCAATTACTAATAAATTAAGTAGTCTTGGCATGAAACCCACTATTATTCGAGCAAATAAATCATGATTTCACCCCTTTCTTTTTATCGTCAACTTTGTGTTCGTGGCTTATTAGTAGCCTTTAGTCTTTTGCCCTTGGGGCAGCTGAGTGCGCAAATCATAGGCCAAACGGCAGGCCAAACCGCAGGCCAAACCGCAGGCCAAACCGCAGGCCAAGCGGCAGGTAGCGCAGCGTCTAATATTAAGCCTCAGCCTGGCAATCAAAAAATTCAAGAGGGTATTGACTACCGCATTTCAACTGCCCCGCAACCCGTCGAAACCAAAAACAAAGTCGAGGTAATTGAATTTTTTTGGTACGGCTGCCCGCATTGTTTTGAGTTTGAACCCGAACTTAGTGCTTGGGCTAGTCGCCAAGGTAAAGACGTAGTATTTAAACGTATACCAGTGGCATTTAGAGACGATTTTTTAGTGCATAGTCAGCTATTTTTTACGCTCGAAGCCATGGGCAAAGGGGATGCCTTAAATAATAAAGTCATGACCGCGATTCATAAAGAAAACAAACGACTACTAACGGAAAATGACATTGCCGATTGGGCAGTCAGTCAGGGGCTCGATCGCAATACCTTTCTTACCACCTTTCGCTCATTTGCTACCGTATCAAAAGCACGGAATGCCAATCAACAATCGACTAACTATCGTATTGACGGTGTGCCAACGGTGGTTATTCAAGGGCGCTATGTTACTTCTCCATCGATTGCAGGAACCAAAACAAAAGCCATTCAAACAATGGATTATTTAGTCGACAAAGTGCGCAAAGAGAAGTACAAATAAATACTGAAGAACAGCATTAAATTTTGACAAAGTGACGCAAAATCCAAAAGTAAATTGGGTACGGTAACAGGCGTAAGAATTTTAAAAATCGCGAGAACCGTTTAGGAAAGTGAATGTCAAATTTACCCTGTTGAATACCGGCTAAAATTTCTTGCGCTGCTGTTTCTGGGCTGATTAGTGCGGGCATCACAAAATCATTTTGGGCGGTTGCTGGGGTTTCTACAAAACCGGGCGAGATCATGTGCACACTTAATCCGCGGGGTTGCAAATCATAGAATAAAGCCTCACAAAAATTAATCATTGCCGCTTTGCTGGGACCGTAAGCGAGCGCTTTGGGTAAGCCACTATAGCCGGCTACGCTACCCACAATGGCAATATGGCCAGCATGTTGTTCAAGCATATCGGGCAGAACTGCAGCTACAGCCCGCATGGGGCCGAGTACATTTGCTTGTACGGTTTGCTCAGCAGCAGCAAGCGCAAAATTATCAGCCCGCAGCGGAATATATATCCCAGAAACAAAGAGTAATAAATCGAGCCCATGCCAAGCGCGCACAATTGCTTGATAGGCCAGATCAATTTGTTCTGCCTTAGTAACATCAAGGGGTAAGCTTAAACATTGATTAACTTGACCTAAGGCACAAAGGGTCTCTAGGCGCTCAAAGCGGCGTCCTGATAAGGCGACTCTTGCTCCTGCCGTAATGAGTGTTTTTGCACATGCTTCACCAATTCCACTGGTGGCACCAATTACCCAGACCCGTAGGCCTGTAAATTGAGTAATTCCGGGTTGCTGCATGCTCATGGCGACGGAATTGTGCTTGGCTGATGGCTTAACGTAAATTGCACGACATCAATGTTTTGCTCTGAAAAGCCAGCAGCACAATACATTAAATAAAAATTCCATAAGCGAATAAAGGCCTCATCAAAGCCAAGTTGTTTTACCTCAGGCAATTTAGCGTTAAATTGCTCAAACCAGATGCCTAAGGTTTTGGCGTAATCTTTACCAAAAGCAAATTCGCTGTCAATTTGTAACCCCGCTTGGTTAGCTTGAGCAATAAAAGCATCACGTGATGGCAACATTCCACCGGGGAAAACGTATTGCTGAATGAAGTCGGTACTATTGCGATAGCGCTCAAATAAGTCAGGGGCAATCACAATAGTTTGCACGCAGGCCTTGCCATTGGGTTTCAGGCAGGCTGCAATACTTTGAAAATATTCGGGCCAATGGCTTTCACCTACTGCTTCAAACATTTCAATTGAAGCAATGCCATCAAACTGAGTATGACAGTCGCGATAATCTTGTAGGCGCACGACAAAACTAATCGGCTGATGGCTAGCGCGAGTGGAATTAACCGCATCAGCTTGACTGACCTGAGCGATACGCTCATGTGCAAATTTAGCTTGTTCGCTCGAGAGAGTTAGCCCAGTAATATTCAGGCCTGCGCGGGCAGCTACAGCCATAAAGCCACCCCAGCCACAGCCAATTTCAAGAACGCTATCACCTGCTTTACATTGTAAGGAATCGAGAATGCGTTGATATTTAGCATTTTGGGCTTGAGCTAACGATGTTTGCCCCTGGGACTCAAACCATCCGCTGGAATAGGTCATCGTTTCATCTAGCCAGAGCCCATAAAACGCATTACCTAAATCATAGTGCGCATGAATATTCTTGCGGCTACCCGCTTTTGAGTTGCGTCTTAACCAATGTTTAAATCGGTAGGCTAAGGATCCCACCCAGCTGCCATAAATTGCTTTTTCTAAAATAGTTCGATTTCGTATGGCTAACTCAAGTAGGAGCTTAAGGTTGGGCGTCTCCCATTTACCGCGAATATAACTTTCAGCAAAACCAATATCCCCATGGCGTAGGACATCTCTAAACAAACCCCAATCAAGCACATGAATTTCAGCATGTAGAGCCTCGCTTACTTGCCCGAAGTGTTGAATTTCTCCATTTGGCAGAGCAATCGAAAGATGACCGGCACTTAAATGTCCAAGCATTTTTAAAATGGTTCTGGCGGCCAGCGGAATATTACGATAGCTAGCCGTATCGGCCCGTGCTTTTGAGAAATTGAGTTTAGCCAGTAAAGGCTGTCCAGGTCGATTCATCGGCTTACTTCAAATTCCGGTGGTTGGGGTTTTGAGTGAAAGGGCACGCCTTTAAGCCACAGCTTAATTGCTTGCCAATGAATTCGGGCAATCACGCCAATACTCATTAAAGGATAACTCAAGATGGCCAAGCGTAAATTGCGCCGATTTAAAGGTCGCTCAGTTCCGCTAATGCTTGTATTAATAAGGGCCTGATCATCTTCAAGTAGCTCAATGCGATAAAGGGTACGATTTTTTGCTTGGCTATCTTGGGCAAATAAAAAGCGAAAATGGTAATTGCCCTGCACTTCACAAAATGGTGAGACATGAAAGACTTTGCGACTCGCTAAGGTTTCACCAGAACGAATCGATTCGCCGGAATCTTTAGCCAGCAAATAACAATGCCGCTCGCCAAAGGTATTGTTGACTTCCGCCACAACGGCACGTACTTCACCGTTTGTGCGGGTACAAATCCAAAAACTCACGGGATTAAAGGTATAACCCAAAACCCGTGGAAAAGTTTGGAGCCAAATCTCGCCATCAACCCCATTAATCTGATATTGAGTTAAGAGTGCCTCTACCCAAGCCAGCGAATCTGCATTACCTTGACCATGATCTTTATCATAAAAGGAAATAAAGCGAAATTGATTGTCCCCCAAGCCATGACGGCTTAGTACTTGTGCATCAGTGCGCCGTAAGCGCAGCGGAATTTTGAGAGTAAAAACCCGATATCCAAATGAATTATGCTTAGGTCGAAAGCGGGTGTGTTTAACTACGCCGAAAGTGAGTTGAGCTTCTTTCATGTAGTTTTCTCAATTAGGCCGTGCGCTGAACGGGCGCTGGTAAGGCAAACGAATGTAGGTGCTCCAGTAAATCGGCCGCTACTAATTCACCCGAACGTAAGCCATCTTCATGAAAGCCGTAGCCTGCCCAAGCGCCGCAATACCAGACTGACGATTTACCCTGCATCAAGGCTAGATCATATTGGGCTTGAATAGCACTAGCATCGAAAATGGGATGTGCATAGTGAACCACCGCATGAATCGTTTCTGGTTTAGGTTCCCGCAGCGGATTTAAACTGACGATGATGGGTATTTGCTCAAGTTGCACTGGTAACGGTTGGAGTTTATTAATTAAATAATTGACACTAACAGCAGTTGCTTGATGGGCTGTATGCCCCATTTCTGTAACGTAATTCCAGGAGGCCCAGCAGCGTTTTGCGGTGGGCAAAAAAGAGCTATCAGTATGGAGGATAGCGCGGTTCTGCTGGTAGGGAATACTCGCTAGGACTGCTTTCTCGGCTGCGCTATTTCCATGCACCAAGCGCAAACTTTCATCACTATGACAGGCCATGACTACTTCATCAAAATACGCTATACCCTGTGCAGTTTGAATGGCAATCTTACTGCCACTGTTGATATTCTCAGGCACGGTAACCCGTAATACCTTTTCCCGCGTAATGGTTACTGCGTGCAATTCTAGTGCGCTAACTAAGCGTTTTACATATTCACGAGAGCCGCCTTGTACGGTTAGCCACTGGGGGCGCCCTTGTATTTTTAATAAGCCATGATTATGACAAAAACGAGCCATTGATAAAATGGGAAACGCTAGCATCTGCTCAACTGGGCACGACCAAATAGCGCCAATCATTGGCAAAAAATACCATTGACAAAAATGCTCACTAAAGCGATGGCGCTTTAAAAAAACCGCAATACTTTCTTCTCTACCGAGGTTGGTATGGGGTTCATGTTTTTGCTTTAAAGCTAGGGCAGTAGCCAAGCGATTAAAACGCATAATGTCATAAGCCATTAACCAGAAAGCGGGCTTAAATATATTTTTCCGCTGCCCAAAAAATGCATTGAGATTTGTGCCTGCCCATTCTAGTGCACGCTCTGGATTGCCAGCGGGAGATACTTTCGTTGGTGTTTCAAGTGCAACTGAAAAGGACATTTCTGAAGCCACAATGGGAACCGCCAACTCTTCAAACAAACGTAATAAACGGGGATAGGTTTGCCGATTAAAAACTAAAAATCCGGTATCAACGCCATGGCGAACTAGCCCCGTAGGGGTGTTAATTTCGATATCGATAGTATGGCTATGGCCACCAAGGTGATCGCCGCCTTCAAATACGGTGAGTTCCAATAAAGCCGATTGACGTAAGGCATACGCACAGCCTAGACCAGCTATGCCGGCACCAACAATGGCTACACGCTTTTTTGTCGTCATTAAAATTACAACACTTTCTCTTTAAGTAGTTTTTCTACTTCACTGGTAATCGATTTACTCTCGGGCTTAGTCATGCTGTTGAAAGAATCAATCACTTTCCCATTACGGTCAATGACATATTTATAAAAATTCCATTTTGGGGTGGTTCCGGTTTGGGCCACTAGCATTTTGAATAGCGGATTAATATTTTTTCCACTGACAGCTGTTTTAGCAAACATAGGAAATTTTACGTCATAGGTATTTTTGCAAAAATCGGCAATTTCTTTATTGCTGCCAGGCTCCTGTTGGCCAAAATCATTTGATGGAAAGCCCAGTATCACGAAGCCTTGATCTTTAAAAGTGGCATACAATTTTTCTAGACCTTCATATTGGCTCGTAAAACCACAATAACTCGCAGTATTCACTACCAAAATGACCTTACCTTGATATTGACATAAGTTTTGTGGTGCCTCGTCTTGCAGGCGTGGAAAAGTATGCGAAAGTAGGGGGCTGCATTGGCTAGACGCTGCCTGCGCCAGAGCAAAAGAACCGCCTAAAAAGAAGCAAATAAATGCCAGTAATTTCAACTTCAACATGCTTATTAGCCTCAGGGTAAAAACGCGTGGGCGGTTTAGGTGGGAACCGCAAAAGTGCAAGTCTAAGACATTCCAGCTTAATATGCTGGTATGCCCTTACCCTTACCCCCTTTTGAGGCCAAAATTGTTCAGCCAAAAGACCTTTTGCTGGCCTTGGCCAAGCTGCCGCGACCATTAGTCTTTACCAATGGTGTTTTCGATATTTTGCATCGGGGTCATGCCAGTTATTTGGCACAGGCGCGTCAATTGGGGGCTAGTTTGGTGGTTGGCGTGAATTCTGATGCCTCTGTCAGGCTGCTGGGAAAGGGTGATGATCGGCCAATTAATGTCGAGGCAGATCGTCAGGCATTACTCGCAGCATTAGCCAGCGTTGATTTGGTGGTGTTATTTGAGGAAGCTACCCCGGTAGATTTAATTGCCCAAATTCGCCCCGAAATTTATGTAAAGGGGGGCGATTATCACATCGATACGTTAGAGGAAGCGCGCTTAGTGAAAACCTGGGGCGGCAAGGCAATAGCAATTCCATTCTTGTTCGAACGTTCAACCACAAATTTATTGAGGAGAATTCGTCAAGCGCATTAAGTATTTTGTTGTAAGTAAGCCCACAAACCTCTAAGGGCTAAGCGATCGACTACCTCAAGGGGGCGATTTTTTAAGGTTGGATGTGAATGGATCGCTTCAACCAATAAGCCTGCATTACCACCGTCAATAAAAATGTGCTCGATGGGGTGATGCAATTCAGCAGCCAAAGTAATCGCTTCATGGAGGGCGCCGACTTGTGCCGCCATACAACCATTCTGAATAGCTGCTGCACTGCTTAAGCCAAACTCGCGACTGGCGCTTAACTCTTTTGGGGCTTGCAGTTGCGCTGTGCCATCGACCAAGCTATTCGCCATTAAAGTAAAGCCGGGCAAAATCCAGCCACCGTAATGAATCCCATTGCTACCCAATAAATCAATAGTACTGGCAGTCCCTGCGCTGACCACCAAAGCATTCCCCCCAAAGAGGGTGCGCGCCCCGATCAGTGCCGCCCAGCGATCAGCGCCCAAGGACAGTGGTTTTGCATACTGCGTGCGTAAGCCAGTAAAAGGACTATCGCCTTGTAAATTGATCCATGACGTCGATGACCATGCCGTCAAGAGATTTTGTAAATTGTTTTTTGCTTGTGAGGATGCCACACTGCAGATCGCAATAGCTGTTGGTTGGGGGACGGTCTGCAAAATATATTGAGCGAGCTCTTGACCATGCTCGGGCGAGAGTAAAAGTTTGGTATCTATCGTGCCACTAAAGGCCCAGACTTTTTTATTGCGTTCACTAGGAAGGCTATCTTGCTCAACCGCCGCCCATTTTAGGCGGGTATTGCCAAGGTCAAATAAGAGCAAGAGACTCACTTTTGCCCCCGTAAAGAAACATCACCCGCATGAATCAGGGTTTGTTGCGAGCCTTGTTGCAGTATGAGGGCGCCAAGCTTATTAACCCCTAAGGCGATACCTGTTTGTGGGTTCATACCAGGGCTAGTAATAATGACAGCTTGATTTGCATAGGCATCCCATTCCAACCAGATTTTTTGTAGTGCGGCGAAACCTTGTTCTTCAAATTCGCTTAATATAGGCTGAAGTTGGTCAAGAATTTTGAGCCAGATGATATCTAGTGCGGGCAATTGCGCTGGCTTGATTAGTAGCTCTTCGAGCCCTGCGATGCTTTTGCCAACCGCGCTTTCTAGCATCGTTGTTTTTACTGCATTCAGACCAACCCCAATGACCATCCAAGTTGCTTGATCAGGCTGAGTTTGTCCCCCCTCAATTAGAATGCCGCCAAGTTTTCTTTCGCCCAACACAATATCGTTTGGCCACTTTAGTCGTAAGCCCATTTCATAGAGCTTGCTTAAGGGTAGATTAAGCGCAGAACTAATACCGTTAATAACCCCGATGCCAACGGCTAAGCTCAGCCCGCTTAACTGAGCAGGCGAACATTGAAATGGATAGGCTAACGAAAAACAGAGCGAGTCACCCAATTGGGTTTGCCAATCCCTTCCGACCCTACCTTTACCGGCAGTTTGCACACTAGCCATTCTGGCAATTGGGTCTATTAGCTCGCCAGCTCGCCAACGAATCAGTAAATCGTCATTGGTAGAAGTAGTTTGGGCCACTTGTTCTAAGATGCAATTCCAGTTCATTCTGCTATTGTAGAAAGGTCTGACCTAGAATGGGAAGATGAAATCTCCCGGGCGTTTACCACGAAAGCTAGCATGGCCATTAAGGGCAATGCCATTGGCGCGGGCTTTTGCCATTATTTATGGATTATTGGTCATTTATGCCAGTCTCAATCCCTTCGATTTTGATTTTCGAAATGGCGTCACTGCAGGGGCTTGGTGGGATGCGCCAATGCCGCGAGTTATCCCAGTATTTGATTTAATTGCCAATGTCCTAGCTTATATTCCGCTTGGATTTTTAATCGTGTTTGCAGTTTTTCCACGTTGGCGTGGCCTCACTGCCTTAGCTTTCGCAGTAGGATTTTCAGCGTTGCTGGCAGGTACTGTTGAAACAGCGCAAATTTGGTTGCCAACCCGTATTCCCAGTAAAACCGATTGGTGGGCTAACGTATCAGGCGGGCTGATCGGTTCGCTGTTAGCGATACCTTTAGGCCCGAGGTGGCTTTCAGGCAGCATTCTTAGGCGACAGTTCGATCGTTGGTTTGGCGTGAATTGGGCCCTCTGTGTTTTATTTTTACTATTTCCTTGGGCCCAAATTTATCCGCAAAGCTCATGGCTGGGAATGGGCGCCTGGAGTAATCAGGCTTTTATTAGCGCCGATTGGGGGCTCTTGATACTCAATCCCGCCTTACAAGAGATGTTGATTACGGCCATTTGTTGGGTCGGCACCGGCCTGTTGTTTTCATTGGGCATCAATCAGCAAGCGCCCCTTTGGCGCTTGCTGAATGGCCTGCTATTCATTTCAGTGGTAATTAAAACGATCTTTACCGCTTTACAGTTTGGTTTTGAGTTTGGATTTACATGGCTCACCGCAGGTTCAGTCTGGGGAATGATCATTGGCGCGCTAGGCTTATATTTCGGCCTACGATTAACTACAAAAATCCGCTACATGATTGCGCTAGCCTGTTTGCTACTCATTATTTTTGCAGTAAATTGGTTCCCACATAATCCATATTTTGTTTTAACTTTAAGAGCTTGGCATCAAGGACGCTTATTGCATTTTAATGATCTAATGCAGTGGGTTTCTTGGCTTTGGTTGCCGTTTGCATTGTTATGGCTAATCCTCAACAATCGCTATTGGCACCAGAGATAATTAATAGCAGAAAGCGATATCATTTTTTATGTATTTTCAACATCATCTATTCTTTTGTTTAAATGAGCGCAGTAATGGCGAAAATTGTTGTGCTCAACACGGCGCTCAAGGTTTATTTGACTTTGCTAAAAGGCGAATCAAAGAATTAGGTCTGGCTGGGGTGGGGCAAGTACGCGTGAATAAAGCGGGATGCCTTGATCGATGTGATCATGGGCCGGTACTGGTTATCTATCCGGCAGGTGTTTGGTATACCGTTATCGATACCAGCGATATTGAGGAAATTATTCAGACCCATCTTATTCAGGGTCAAATAGTAGAACGCCTCCAACTCGTCTAAGATAAATATTAATAGCATGAATCGCCGCACCCAAGTCATAAGCATCCCCGGTTTGGTGGGATCAATACAAATCGCCGTTGACATTCCGGAAGCTGTCATCCGTACCTCCAATTTTATGGTGCGCGGCTTAGCCCTCATCGCCCATCCGCATCCCTTGATGGGGGGCACGATGGATAACAAGGTTGCGCAAACTGTAGCGCGGACATTTAATCAATTAGGCTATGTTGCGGTGCGCCCCAACTTTCGTGGCGTAGGGGAATCAGCAGGTGTACACGATGCAGGTAACGGTGAAATTGATGATTTATATCTGCTTACGCAGTGGATGCGTCAGGCAGTCAGTTGGCAACCTTTGGGCTTAGAGATTGGGCAGATTGAGCAATTGCCATTGGCCCTAGCAGGATTTTCTTTTGGCAGTTTTGTCTGTAGTCACTTACTTAAGCGCTTAGTTCAAGAGGGTCAAGCCGTTGAGCGCTTAGTCATGATAGGTTCTGCAGCAGGGAAGTGGGAAATGGCGCCAGTGCCCGCCAGTACGATTTTAATTCATGGAGAACTCGATGAAACCATTCCACTGCAAGCTGTTTTTGAATGGGCTAGACCGCAAGAATTAGTCGTCCAGGTAGTTCCCGGTGCAGATCATTTTTTTCATCGACGCTTACATTGCATTCGCAATATTATTCTCGGCGAATGGCTTGGCCAGGCTGCTTGGACACAATAAATTATTTTTTAATAAAGGGGTTGTAGTGGAAGAAAAATCACTGATTGAATATCCATCCATTTTTCCGATAAAAGTGATGGGCAAAGCGAACCCAGACTTTCTGCCAGCGATTATTCATATTGCCCAGCAATTTGATCCTATTTTTGACCCGACTTTAATTGAGCAACGGCCGTCAAAAGATGGAAATTACTTGGGCTTAACTTTGCCTATTAATGCGACTAGCCGTGAACAACTCGATGAAATTTATCGAACTCTCTCAACCCATCCTTTGGTTAGTATGGTGCTCTAGTTGTTTGTCTAACTATGAATAATCCCGCCGCTATTTTGGTTAAGCAATTAGGTTTAGTCGATTATGTAACAACCTACGCAGCGATGCGTCAGTTTACGCAAACGCGGGATAAAAATACCCCAGATGAAATTTGGGTGCTTGAACATCCACCTGTATTTACCTTAGGTTTGGCAGGAGATGCAAGCCATCTGCTCGAACCTAGCCAAACCATTCCGCTAGTGCAAGTCGATCGCGGCGGGCAAATTACTTATCATGGACCAGGCCAGCTAGTCGTTTATCTCTTACTCGATTTAAAGCGTCAGTCATTACTGGTGAAGGAACTAGTTCAACATATTGAACAGGCCCTGATTAATACCTTAGCCGACTATGGTTTTCAAGCAGAAAGGCACAAGGGGGCGCCGGGTATTTATTTGGCGAAGCAAGCAAAACTTTCGGAAACTTTGATTGGTTCTAAAATTGGCGCCTTAGGCCTGAAAGTGTCACGCCATGCCTCCTATCATGGATTAGCCTTAAATGTAGCCATGGATTTAAGTCCATTCACACAAATCAATCCTTGTGGCTTTAAGGGTTTAAAAACAGTTGATATGCAAACTCTTGGGATCGACGACAATATAGACATTGTAGGTCAGCATGTTGTTAGTCACCTGCTGCAATTGTTACAAAATAGAAATTGATTTTAAGTATGGCCATCAATAAAACCGAAACCAACCTTTCCTACGATCCCACGCGGAAACAAAAGTCTGCCGAAAAAACGGCACGGATTCCAATTAAGATTGTTCCCTTAGAGCAGGTATTAAAAAAACCCGACTGGATTCGGGTTAAAGCCGCTTCCAATCATTCCCGTTTTGCTGAAATAAAAACCATTCTTCGGGCTAACCAATTAGTCACGGTATGTGAAGAGGCTAGTTGCCCAAATATCGGCGAGTGTTTTGGTAAAGGGACAGCAACCTTCATGATAATGGGTGATAAATGTACCCGTCGTTGCCCATTTTGTGACGTTGGTCATGGCCGACCCGATCCCCTTGATCTTGCCGAACCTTTAAATTTAGCCCGTACTATCGCTGCATTACGCTTAAGTTATGTTGTTATTACCAGCGTAGATCGTGATGATTTACGCGATGGCGGAGCACAGCATTTTGTCGATTGTATTGTGCAAACCCGCACACTTTCAGCGGCAACACGGATCGAAGTTTTGGTGCCCGATTTTCGTGGCCGCTTAGAAAAAGCCTTAGATGTTTTCTCGGCCAATACCAATAACGGCTTACCCGATATCATGAATCATAATTTAGAAACCGTGCCAAGACTTTATAAAGAAGCGCGCCCTGGTGCAGACTATGCTCACTCACTTAAACTACTGGCTGACTTTAAACACCGCTTTCCAGCAGTGGCTACCAAGAGTGGTTTGATGGTTGGCTTGGGCGAGACTGATGACGAAATTTTAGCGGTGATGAGAGATATGCGTGCTCATCAAATTGACATGCTCACCATTGGTCAGTATTTAGCCCCATCTTCTCATCATCTGCCAGTACTGCGTTATGTGCATCCCGATGCATTTAAAGCCCTTGAAGCAGCGGCTTACGCAATGGGGTTTGTGCATGCAGCCGTTGGCCCAATGGTTCGGTCAAGTTATCATGCCGATCAACAAGCACATGGGGCTGGGCTTGTCTAAGTTTTTAGTTTTGGCATTACAGGTGGGCTTAATCTTGAATTTATATGGGTGTAGCCCGCCATTCGATTGGCGCACAGTACGCGTTGAGCAACAAGCTTACACAGCACTTTTTCCTGCCAAGCCTCAGCACCTCGAGCGTCAGTTGAGCTATAAAGGAGGCACCCTAAAGCAAGCGCTTGAGGTAGTTAAAGTAGCCGACCACATTTATTCTATTACGACAATTCAGGTGCCTGCCGATATTGCTAGTAGTGCTGATGAATTAATAAAGCAGTTACAGCAAGCGATTTTTACTCAAGCGAATGTAGATCCTGCAGGCGCTCTAGCGGTAAAGGGTTTTTATCTAGCCAGTGGTTCGCCTATTCGCTTCCCTACAACCGATTATTTTTTGCTGATGAAACCAGTTGACGGAGTTGAACGGATGATGCGTGTGCGCTGGATAATACGCAGTATTCCAGGCTTAGGTCTATACATTTATCAACAGTCCTTATTGAAGCCTACGCCAAAAAATAGCGGACCATTGAGTCAGACTGTACTCCAAGAAAATTTAAGCGATGATAATGGCGTACCTTTTTTTACTGATTTTCATCCAGACTAAAATTAGTTCATCATGCCATTAATAGGCTTACTTAAAGCGCTCGCTTCCAGAAGGTGAGTACGCTTTAGTTGGGTTGATGTAGAGCCCTCAAGGTCGGCAATGGTGCGGGCAATTTTTAGCAAGCGCTGTATGCCTCTACCCGATAGATTAAGACCTTTCCATACTGTTTGTAACTCACCCTCATCAGCCGCATCAATTTTTAC
The DNA here is from genome assembly GCF_021395205.1 of Polynucleobacter sp. IMCC 30228. GTDB lineage: Bacteria > Pseudomonadota > Gammaproteobacteria > Burkholderiales > Burkholderiaceae > Polynucleobacter. Next base: position 463,298 of record NZ_JAJVCS010000001.1, read on the forward strand.
CCAGCGCTTCATTTCCTGGGTATCTAAGGCATGATTCATTTTTCCTTGGCGACTAATTTGCAAAGCCCATGCATTAGCGATGCGCGTTGCCACTTGGCTGGAAGTAGCACTAGCTGTTGTGGTCAATTGTGTTTGAAAAAATAACTCGTGTGGCACGGGAGCAATCATCATTTTGATATCAATGCGATCGAGCAAGGGCCCTGAAATTTTATTTTGATAACGTAGTCTTTGTGCAGCCGAACAAACACAAACTTTCTCGGGGTGGCCAAAGTAGCCGCAGATACATAAATTCATCGCCGCAACCAGCATGAAGTTACAGGGAAAGTGGCTGGAAAGATGCGCGCGAGTAATTGTGACACGGCGATTTTGTAAAGGCTCGCGTAGCGCCTCGAGCGTGGGCCGGGCAAATTGTGGTAACTCATCTAAAAAAAGAACTCCTTGGTGGGCTAAGGTAATTGCACCTGGTAATGGGTGCGCTCCGCCACCCACTAGCGCTGCAGTAGTAATGCTATGGTGCGGATTTTGCCAGGGTCGCAAGCGCGATAAATCTGTTGATTCCAGAGCACTATGATGACGTGCCGCTTTCAAGCTATGTAGGGCGGCAATCTCGAGGGCTTCATCGAGCGTTAATTTTGGCAGTAATTGTGGCAAGCATTTAGCTAGCATGGATTTGCCGCATCCAGGAGGGCCTGCCAATAAGAGCGAATGAAAACCTGCAGCCGCAATTTCAAGGCCGCGTTTAGCGATCAAATGACCTTGAATATGGGCAATGTCGTGGGCGCCCGCTTCCTTTAAATCAATTGTGAGTTTCTTTGCACAGTTGCTTATTACCTCAAGCTGAATTCGGCCACACAGAAAGTCGCAAACCTGAGTTAGACAATTCGCACCTAATACGCTTAGATCAGGAATGATGCTAGTGACACTGCAATTTTCTTGCGGAATAATAAAGCTACGTAGCGATTTTTCTTTACGCATCGCCATGGCAATTGCCAAGCAGCCACTAAAGGGTCGCAATTCACCGGATAAAGAAAGTTCGCCAGCAAATTCATATTGATCTAATTGCTTGCAAGGCAGCTGCGCGCTAGCAGCCAAAATGCCTAGCGCAATGGCTAAATCAAAACGTCCAGAATATTTTGGTAAATCGGCAGGCGCTAAATTAACAGTAATGCGCCGATTCGGAAATTCAAACCCACTTTGGATGATCGCGGCCCGTACTCGATCTTTACTTTCTCTAACGCCTGTATCGGCTAAGCCAACAATGGTAAAGGCAGGCAAACCATTTGCTAAGTGAACTTCAACGCGCACCTGTGGAGCGTCAAGGCCATTAAGGCCGCGACTAAAAATAACTGCAAGCGGCAATTACGAGCGCTGCTTTTCTATTTCAGTAACTTTGGCTTCAAGTGCAGCCAGTTTTTCACGGGTTTTAGTAAGCACTTTAGTTTGTAACTCAAATTCGTCGCGGGTCACTAAGTCGAGCTTTTGAAAACCTTGCGTCATCATCGTGCGCACATTTTTTTCTAAATCTTTGGCTGGCGAGTTACGAATCGCCTCGCCAACTTTATTTTGCATTTCAGTGGCAACGCGCTGCATTTGTTCCAGGATTTCGTTGGGTTTTTGCATAAAAAGGCCGATTTAAAGAAGTGAATAGCAAGAAGAATAGAACTTATTTTAAGGCTGATTGATCCCCACGATGCTTGAATGGCAATTTTATGTCAATTTGCACCAAATTAGGGCAAAAGTACTGCATGGATTTGGGGCATATGCCCAAGCAAGGGGAAAAAGGACAAAAACAGCGCGTTGCAAAAAGCGATGATTGCATTTAAGTAGATGTACCTATTTTTAATTTTTTAATCTGAATAAGGAGTTGGGATGAAAACTTTTCATAAATCGACTATCGCTTTAGCAGTTGTGGGGCTCTTAAGTGCAAATGCATATGCCCAAAATGCTGCCTCACCAAATCCAACTCCATTACCCGCAGAACCTGCTGGCGCAGTCAGTGGACCAGACATTAGTCCCATCACAGCCAACGTAACAGTAGCCAATAACTACATCTATCGCGGTATTAGCCAATCAAACTTTAATCCTGCAATTCAGGGCGGATTTGATTATGCACATCCGAGTGGTTTCTATATTGGTAACTGGAACTCATCGATTTCATGGATTTCGGATGCTGCTTCTAAAGGTGGCAACAATAATGTGTCAGCGCCAATCGAGATGGACTTTTATGCCGGTTTTAAAAAGGAATTCATTGGTGAAGGCTTTATGTCAGACCTTGGCGTACTCCAATACTATTACCCGACCCAAAATTACCCATCATCATTAACCAATCCTAACACCACAGAACTTTACGCCGCCCAAAACTATGTATTTGGACCCGTAAGTGGTTTTTTAAAGTTTTCTTACGCAGTTACTAACACATTCGGTTTTTCAAATAGCTCGGGATCTTATTATCCAGACTTAACCGCCAATTACGATACAGGCCTGTGGGGCTTAGTGGTCAATGCACACGTTGGTTATCAATATATTGCTGGTCAGAAAACATCATCTACGGTTCCCACCGTAAGTTATACCGACTGGAAAATTGGCTTAAGCAAAGATTTAGGCGGTGGTTTAGGTATTTCTGCAGCTTATATTGGCACCAATGCAGCATCAGCAGGCGGGAACTATGCTTACTCCAGCCCTACCGGAAAAAATCTTGGCGGCTCGCAAGGTCTTGTTACTTTAACCAAAGTTTTCTAATTTCCCACAACGGAGAAACGCATGAAACTCATCACAGCAATTATCAAGCCATTCAAGCTTGACGAGGTGCGAGAAGCTCTATCAGAAGTTGGAATTTCTGGTATCACCGTCACCGAAGTAAAAGGTTTTGGGCGTCAAAAAGGCCATACCGAGTTATATCGGGGCGCTGAATACGTAGTTGATTTTTTGCCTAAGGTAAAAATAGAGGCTGCGGTAGAAGACGGCATATTAGAGCGAGCAATTGAAGCAATTGAAAAATCGGCTCGCACTGGAAAAATTGGCGATGGCAAAATTTTTGTCTCTTCAATTGAACACGTTATTCGCATTCGCACCGGTGAAACCGGCGCGGCCGCACTTTAAAGAGAGGTTCAAAATGTTAACTTGGATAAAACGAATTGTTGCTGGCGGCGTGATAGCGACGGCGATTGGCTTCACTGGCATGACAGTGACGTCTGTAGCTTACGCTGCTGATGATGCTAAACCTGCTGCTGCAGCCGCCGCTGCAGCACCTGCAGCAAGCCCGGCAGCCCCCGCCGCTACAGCGGCTCCAGCACCAACACCCAACAAGGGCGATACCGCGTGGATGATGGTCTCCACAGCATTAGTGCTATTGATGACGGTGCCTGGCTTAGCACTATTTTATGGCGGCTTAACGCGCAGTAAAAATGTGCTGTCCATCTTAATGCAGTGTATGGTGATTTTTTCAGTGATCACCGTGTTATGGGCAATTTATGGCTATAGCATCGCTTTTACTGAAGGTGGGGCCTTTTTTGGCGGCATGGATCGTTTGTTTTTGGCTGGCATGACACCCGACTCGAATGCAGCAACTTTTAGCAAGGGCATTGTCATTCCCGAATATGTCTTCATGGCATTTCAAGCAGTTTTTGCAACCATTACTTGCTGTTTAATCATTGGTTCATTTGCAGAGCGCGCCAAGTTTTCGGCAATTCTTCTGTTCATGATCCTGTGGTTTACTTTTAGCTATTTACCAATTGCCCACATGGTTTGGTTTTGGCCTGGTCCTGATGATATTAAAGATGCTGCTTCACTTGATGCGATTACTGCAAAAGCAGGTTGGCTCTGGCAAAAAGGGATTCTTGATTTTGCTGGCGGCACTGTTGTCCATATCAATGCAGCGATTGCAGGTTTAGTCGGCTCATATGTGATTGGTAAGCGTTTAGGTTACGGCAAAGAAGCCATGAAGCCTCATAACTTAGTGTATGTCATGACAGGCGCATCACTTTTATGGTTTGGTTGGTTTGGTTTTAATGCAGGATCAGCTTTAGAAGCAAACGGTAGCGCAGCCTTAGCATTCGTGAATACTTACCTTGCTACTGCAGCAGCAGTGATTGGTTGGTCGATAGCAGAGTGGGTTACTAAAGGTAAGCCATCGATGCTTGGTGCTGCTTCGGGTTGCGTTGCGGGTTTAGTAGCGATTACACCTGCCGCCGGCTTTGTTGGTCCAATGGGCGCATTAATTATTGGGGCATTGGCTGGTATCGTCTGCTTATGGGGCGTTACTGGGCTGAAGAAAATATTAGGCTCGGACGATAGCTTGGATGTTTTCGGTATTCATGGTGTTGGCGGTATATTGGGTGCCTTGCTAACCGGTGTATTTGCAGCGCCCTCATTAGGTGGCACAGGCATTTATGATTATGTCGCCAATGCAGTTGCCCCAGACTACTCAATCATGAGTCAGCTTTGGATTCAAAGCCAGGGCGTGATTACCACCCTAATTTGGTCTGGCATCGTTTCTTTCATTGCCTTCAAGCTCGTCGACATCATTATTGGTTTGCGGGTTACAGAAGAAGAAGAGCGCGAAGGTTTAGACATTAGCTCACATAGCGAAGAAGCCTACGAAATTTAATTTGCTTACCCCTCACTAGGCTGTATTTTTGCCTAGTTTCTAGCGCAGGATCTCAAGATCCTGCGTTTTTTTTGCCTAAATAGGCAAAAAATTGAACTTACTCATAAAAAACTTACAATGGCAAGATGGTTCCACATCTGATTACCGCTTTAAGCGGCCCCTTACTTGAGCTTGAGTCGAAAGTACTCGAAGCCACCCCGACTATTGAGCGTTGGTTTCGTCTTGAATGGCAGGAGCATACCCCGCCTTTTTACTGCTCAGTCGACCTGCGTAACTCAGGCTTTAAATTGACCCCAGTTGATACCAATTTATTTCCTGGCGGTTTTAATAATCTTTCACCAGAAATGTTGCCTCTGGCTGTGCAAGCAGCTATGGCAGCAATTGAAAAAATTTGTCCTGAAGCAAAAAATTTATTACTTATACCTGAGCGCCACACCCGCAATACCTTTTACTTGCAAAATATTGCCCGCTTATCTTCAATTTTGCGGCAAGCGGGTTTGAATGTTCGTTTAGGTAGTTTATCGGACGAGATTAAAAAGCCAACTTGGCTTGAATTGCCCGAAGGCAATCGTTTGCTACTTGAGCCATTAATGCGTTTAGGTTTAAAAAAGCAACGTCTCGGCCTGAAGGACTTTGATCCTTGCTCGATTTTATTAAATAATGATTTATCCGCGGGTATTCCACCAATTTTAGAAAAGATTAATGAACAATACCTTTTGCCTGGCTTGCACGCTGGTTGGCAAATTCGCCGTAAATCACAGCATTTTATGGCTTACGATGAAGTAGCAAAAAAGTTCGCAAAATTAATTAATATCGATCCTTGGATGATTACGCCTTATTTCGATTATTGTTCGGGAGTTGATTTTCATGAGCAACAAGGATTGGAGCAATTACAAATAAAAGTGGATGCCATATTAAAAAAAATTGCCAAAAAATATCGGGAATATGGCATTAAAGATAAGCCCTATGTCGTCGTTAAGGCAGATGCGGGTACATACGGTATGGGCGTCATGGTAGTGCGTAATGCCAGTGATTTAGGCAATTTAAATCGCCGCGAACGCAATAAAATGAGTGTCGTCAAAGATGGCCTAGAAGTGCATGATGTATTAATTCAAGAGGGTGTTTATACTTTTGAAAAAGTCAATGAAGCTGTAGCTGAACCGGTTGTTTATATGATTGATCGTTACGTGATCGGGGGTTTTTACCGTGTGCATACCGATCGTGGCCCTGATGAAAATTTAAATGCTCCAGGCATGCATTTTGTGCCCTTGGCATTCGAACAAAATGCAATGCCAGACCGCAATGCTAAGCCTGGTAGCGCTGCTCCTAACCGTTTCTACTTATATGGGGTCGTAGCGCGCCTGGCTTTATTAGCGGCTTCATTAGAGTTAGAGAGAACCGATCCTAACGCCGAGGCGCTGTAAGTAATGGATTTTTTATTCGTTGGCGATCCATTAGATACATTAAAGTTGCCAAAGGATTCTACGGTTGCAATGATGCGCGCTACCCAAGCAGCTGGCCATCGACTTTGGTATACCGAAAGTCGCCAGTTATTCTGGCAAGCTGGTTTTACATTCGCCAACTGCTGTGCAATCACATTGCAGCCCACAAGTACTGCTTGGTATAAATTAGGTATTAGCGAAGTATGTAGCTTAGATCGTTTTACTGCGGTACTGATGCGTCAAGACCCGCCATTTGATATTGAATATTTGAATGCCACTTGGATTTTGTCAGCTGCAGTACGGCAGGGTGCGCGGGTATTTAATGAGCCGAGCGCATTACGTAATCATTCCGAAAAACTGGCTATTACAGAGTTTGCTTCATTTATTCCACCCACTTTAGTTACGCGTGAACTCGCCGCAATTTCTGCATTTCATGCCGAACACCACGATATTGTGCTTAAGCCTTTAGATGGGATGGGAGGTAGAGGTGTTTTTCGCGTTGGCCCAGATGGCTTAAATTTAGCGAGCATCGTCGAAACCTTAGGCGAAAATGGTCAACGCACTTTGATGGCGCAACAGTTCTTACCGCAGATTGTTGCTGGCGATAAACGGGTTTTATTGATAGCTGGACAGGTCGTGCCCTATGCCTTAGCCCGCATTCCGCAGGGCACTGAAATAAGGGGAAACCTCGCGGCTGGAGGTAAGGGCGTAGCGATGCTATTGACCGATCAAGAAAAAGCGGTGGCTGACTATTTGGCGCCAATACTTTGGGATAGGGGTCTTTTTTTAGTAGGCTTAGACCTGATTGGGGGGTATCTGACGGAAATTAATGTGACTAGCCCTACCTGTTTTGTCGAAATTACGGAACAAACTGGCCTTGACCTTGCTCAGTTTTGGTTACAAGCATTAGAGAAAGAATTAACTTAAGCGAACTTTGGAGTGTTATGCCCGGAATTGTCATTGTTGCCCATACACCATTAGCCTCAGCCATGCTGGGTTTTGCAGAGCAAACTTTTGGAAACTTACCCGAAAAAATTCAGGCAGTTGACATTCCGCCCTACGAAGACGCAAAAGTCAGCTTCGACAGGGTGCTCGCTGCAGCCAAGGCAGTTGATATGGGGAAGGGCATCTTGGTATTAACCGACGTTATGGGCGCAACCCCGGCCAATGTCGCTTCCCGTTTAATCGGTCAAATTCAGTTACCTGGTAAACCACTTTCTCCACTAATTGTTTTAACCGGATTAAATTTACCGATGCTAATGCGTGCAGTCTCTTATCAACAAGACGACTTAGATGAATTGGCTAAAAAAACCTTGCAGGGTGGCCAAAATGGAATTTTACGCATTGGCGTAAATACCAATTTTCTCAACACTGCCTCTGAGGATAGGTAATGCCAAGCGTTGAAATTAAAATTATTAATAAATTAGGATTGCATGCGCGCGCGTCGGCCAAGTTATCGCAATTAGCTGGTGAATTTCCTTGTGAAGTATATTTGGCAAGAGATGGACGGCAGGTCAATGCAAAAAGTATTATGGGTGTGATGATGTTGGCTGCTGGAATTGGTAGCACGGTAACTTTGGAAACTGTTGGTGAACAGGCCGACGAAGCATTACAGGCGCTCCAAGCTTTAATTAATAATCGTTTTGGGGAGGGCGAATAGGTGACCTTCGCCTTACATGGCATTCCAGCCTCGAAAGGAATTGCAATAGGGCAGGCGGTGCTTATTTCACGCGCTGCCTTAGAGGTTAGCCATCATTTAATTGATCCTGGTAGCGCAGAGGCTGAAGCGAAAAAACTGCTTTTAGCGTTCGATCAGGTTCGTTATGAGTTACAAGAATTGCGCGCTGGCTTATCTAAGGATGCGCCCCAAGAAATGGCTGCTTTTATCGATGTTCATGCCATGATCTTGTCAGATCCCGCCTTAGTTGAAAAGCCATTGCAACTGATTCGCACCCAAGGATTAAATGCCGCTTGGGCCCTAACTAGTGAATTAAATGATTTACTCAAACAGTTTTCTGAAATAGAAGATCAATATTTAAAAGAACGGGCCAATGATATTCGTCAGGTAGTAGAACGGGTTTTAAAGGCCTTAAGTCATCAGCAGCAAGAAACCCACGATGTCTTGGCTCCAGAAAATGTGTTTAGTGCTGCCATTATTGTGGCGCATGATATCGCACCACATGACATGTTGCGTTTTAAAAATACCCGTTTTCTAGGGTTTGTGACCGACTTAGGAGGTAAAACTTCGCATACCTCAATTGTGGCGCGTAGCCTTGAAATACCAGCAGTCTTGGGCGTTCGGCACGCAAGTGAAATGATTCGGCATGGCGATTGGCTCATCATTGATGGTGAACGCGGGTTTGTGGTGGTGGCGCCAGATGAAGGTTTATTAATCGAGTATCGTGCTCTACAAGCAAAGGCGATCGAAAATAGCCAAGCATTACAAACTTTAAAGTTTTCACGAACGGTTACCGAAGATGGCGTGCCAATTAAATTATTTGCCAATACAGAACTGCCAGAAGATGCAATTCGAGCAATTGAATTGGGCGCCATTGGCATTGGCTTATTTCGGTCTGAATTTCTATTTATGGATCGTAATCAAACTCTACCCGATGAAGAGCAGCAGTATCAAGAGTACCGACGAGTAGTTGATTTAATGCATGGTTTACCAGTCAATATTCGCACCATCGATATTGGGGCAGATAAGCCACTTGGCGATAGCAATGACTTATTGCAAACGGGGACGTCACCACTTGGGTTAAGAGCAATTCGCTGGTCATTAGCTGAGCCAGAAATTTTCCTAGCGCAATTACGCGCGATTTTACGAGCCTCTGCGCATGGCCAGGTACAAATTATGATTCCCATGCTAGCTCATGCCAAAGAAATTCATGAAACATTTCGTTTGATAGAAAAGGCTAAACAACAACTTGTTGCTCGCGGTCAACTCTTTGATCTGCAAATTCAAGTAGGCGCCATGATTGAAATTCCTGCTGCAGCCTTAGCTTTACCCCTCTTTATTCGCTACTTTGATTTTATTTCCATTGGCACGAACGATTTAATTCAATATACCCTTGCGATTGATCGGGCAGACCATGCGGTTGCTCACCTTTATGATCACTTACATCCAGCCGTACTCTATTTACTAACTCATATCATTAAGCAGGCACAACTAGCCAAAATTCCAGTTTCAGTTTGCGGGGAGATGGCCGGTGACCCCGAATTAACCAAGCTCTTACTGGCCATGGGCCTAACTGATTTTTCAATGCATTTTAGTCAACTATTGTTGGTTAAGCGGGAAATTTTGCATGCCAATGTTGGCAAGTTGAAAGCGCATCTTGCTCCCGTTTTAGAGGCTTTAGAGATGGATGAACAAGCCCTGGCCATGGCACAGTTGATGGCAGCTTAGCAAGTCTTTGAGCTAAATTAAATTCGGTAAAACGCACACGGGGCAAGCACCATTTTTACTTACTTGCACTTCGTCAATGCGAGTATTCAAGGCATTCCATAGCAGTAGACGGCCAACTAAAGGCTGACCAAAGCCGATTAATAGTTGGAGCGCTTGAGCGGCCTGCAAGCTACCAATAATGCCAACCAATGGTGAAAAAACACCCATGGTGGCACAGTTAGTTTCGCTTGGATTGCTATCGGGAGGAAAGATACAGGCATAGCAAGGTGACTGGGGATTTTGAAAATCAAAGACGCTAACTTGCGCATCAAAGCCTAAAGCAGAGCCAGAAACTAAGGGTACGTGATGCGCAAAACACGCTTGATTAATTTGTTGGCGCGTAGCGAATTGATCCGTGCAATCGAGCACTACATCAACCTCTGGCAGTATTCGCGCCAGCCAAGATGGAGTTGCTTTTTCAGCATAGGTTTCAATAATTGTGTCGCTATTCAGACGACTTAAAAACGCTTTGCCAGAAGCAACCTTCAGCTTACCAATTTGATCTTGGGTATGCATTACTTGGCGCTGCAGGTTGCTAAGCTCTACCGTGTCGGGGTCAATTAAGGAAATGCGGCCAATGCCAGCAGCGACTAAGTAAGGAGCAGCAGCAGAGCCCAGGCCGCCCGCCCCAATTACCAGTACATGCGCTGCCAAGAGTTTTTCTTGGCCCTCAATATCAATTTCTTCTAGTAGAAGGTGGCGCGAATAACGCAGTAACTGCTCGTCGTTCATGCTAATAAAGTGGGGGGCTTATTCGAGCTTGGAAGACGAACGAATTACCGATTTGCCATTTAGAAAGGCTAAAGCCTGTTGCAACATAAAATCGTCACTACTACCTAATTCGGTGGGTTTTTTCAATTTATCTTTGTCGCGTTCAGCAGGTGTTTTAGTGGCATTTTTTTCTTCAATGCGTTGCATTTCTTCAAGGCGACGTTTTTCACGATCTTTAATTAAGGCATCCTCTGATGATTGTTTATTGCGCAAATGTTTTTCACTATCTACTTCGCGGGTAATTAAAACATCGTCTGGATCACCATCTTTATTTTGATCAACCGGAATATCGGGCTTAATACCAAAGCCCTGAATTGAGCGACCATTCGGGGTGTAGTAATAAGCCGTGGTAATTTTTAAGGCAGAATCATTGCTTAAGGGACGTACCGTTTGTACCGAACCTTTACCAAAACTAGTCTTGCCAATAATAGTAGCGCGTTTGTAATCTTGTAAAGCACCCGCAACAATTTCTGAAGCGGAAGCTGAGTAAGCATTCACCAATACAACCATGGGTAATTTTTTAAACATCGCAGGCACTGTAGCTAGGGGATCGGAGGCTTCATTGAGCTTATACGTATCTGGAGTCGCATTAAAAATTTGCTTTGAATCTGCTGCCTGACCTTTGGTTGAAACAATCACTGCACCTGCAGGCAAGAATGCAGCAGCAACCCCTACAGCCCCTTGCAATAGGCCCCCACCGTTATTTCGTAAGTCGAGAATTAAGCCTTTTAATTTAGGGTCTTGAATACTCAGTTCAGTTAAGCGTTTAGCTAAATCAGGCACAGTACGCTCTTGAAAGCTGGTGACTCGAACCCAGGCAATATCGTTATCTAAAATTTTAGTTTTAACCGACTGCACTTTAATTTCTGCCCGCGTGATGGTAACTGGAAAAGTACGGTCTTCACTTTTACGAAACACTGTCAAGGTAATTTTGGTGCCAGGTGCGCCACGCATGGTGCGCACCGCTTTATCTAAAGTCATACCGCGCACGGGTTTGTCATCAAGGCGAGTGATTAAATCACCTGCCTGCAGACCGGCACGGGCAGCAGGACTATCTTCAATGGGGTTAAGTACCTTTACCAAACCATCCTCTGAGGTGATTTCAATACCTAGGCCGGCAAATTTGCCGGTAGTTTGCTCTTGCATTTCAGAAAAATCTTTTTTATCCAAATAAGATGAATGCGGATCAAGACTACTAACCATTCCTTTTACGGCATCTGTTAATAGTTGTTTATCTTCAATGGGCTCGACATATTCACGTTTAATTTGTGCAAATACATTTGACAGGGTGCGCAACTCGTCGAGTGGTAAGGCAGTATTTTGTTGAGCAGTTGCCGAGAGCTGAATCGTGGCGGCAATACCTGCGATAAGTCCAATTAGAATAAGGGCAAGATTTTTAAATAAACGGCGCATAGTTTGGTTTAGGAAATCAGTCTAGTAAGAGGCGTGCGGTTGAAATAGAGCATCTATTTTGCTCTACTCTATATAAAAATGTTGTAGTGCTTGCAAGTCATCATTTAGCTCATACACAATCGGCTTGCCATTGGGGATATTGAGCTCCATGATGGCTTCAGCAGATATGTTATCGAGGTGCTTCATTAAGGCGCGGATGCTATTGCCATGAGCAACTAGTAACACCCGTTTGCCCAACTTCAGGGCCGGCGCAATCGATTCATGCCACAAAGGCAAAACCCGTGCAATGGTATCTTGCAGGCACTCGCCCTGTGGAATTTCCTTGGGATCGAGCTTGCGATAACGCACATCGAGATGGGAGCTACGTTCATCTTCGAGCGCTAATAAAGGCGGTCGAGTAGCAAAAGAGCGCCGCCAAATATGCACTTGTTCAGCCCCATATTGGGTTGCGGTTTCAGCTTTATTAAGCCCAGTTAGTGCGCCGTAATGGCGCTCGTTTAGCCGCCAGCTATGCACGGTTGGCAGCCACATCAGATCCATGGCATCTTGTACTTGCCATAAAGTCCGAATGGCGCGGCGTAAAACTGAGGTGTAGGCAATATCAAACTCATAACCTGCCTGCTTTAGCGCATTTCCAGCAGCAAGTGCTTGGTCGATGCCATTAGGGGTTAGGTCAACATCCACCCAGCCAGTAAAACGGTTTTCCAGGTTCCAAGCAGACTCCCCGTGGCGAATAAGGACAAGTTGTTTCATAGAGCCATTCTATAATCAAGCGATGAACTTTTTAATGCAAACCGACAATTTAGCACTTATCGGCGTGATGGCGGCCGCAGGCTTGGCGCTATTGATGCCTACTATCTCGACTTTAATCAGTGGGGTTGGGCTTTCTGTAGCTGAAGCAACCACCTGGATTAATCGGCGTAAGGCGGTAGTACTCGATTTAAGGGCCCCAGCTGATTTTCAGGCAGGGCACCTGCCCAATTCCAAAAGCCTACCCTTTAGCAAGCTTTCAAGCGATCTCGAGCGGCTGAAATTAGATCGTAAATTACCGCTCATCTTGGTATGTCAAAACGGTAATGAATCACGTAGGGCTGCTCAGCAATTGAGAAAAATGGGCTTTGCTGAAGTTGGTTTGCTCGATGGTGGATTAAAAGCCTGGCAAACGGCTAATTTACCTTTAGTCAAGTAAGGAATTAAGGTAAAAGCCATGTCGCCAGTAATCATGTATAGCACTCAAGTTTGCCCATATTGCGTCATGGCAGAAAAGCTATTACAAAAAAAAGGGGTTCATCAATTACAAAAAATTTTGATTGATGTTGACGCTCTGCAACGCGATGAAATGATGTCACGAACCGGTCGACGCACAGTGCCACAAATTTTTATTGGCGAACGACATGTCGGTGGCTATGATGATTTAGTAGCCCTCGATCGAGCTGGCGAACTTGATGACTTATTGAAATAATTAAACAAACGGAATACATAATATGAGCGAACAAAACTCGACTGAACCCTCTTTTCAAATTCAGCGCATTTATTTGAAAGATCTATCGCTTGAACAGCCAAACACCCCCGCAATTTTGTTGGTACAGGCTGAACCACAAATGCAAGTTGAGGTCGATATAGGAATTGCGCGCTTAAGTGATGAGTTATTTGAAGTCATGTTATCGGGCACGATTACGGCTCGCGTAGAAGGCAAGACACTATTTTTAATAGAAGCAAAACAGGCGGGCATTTTTGAATTTAAAAATATTCCCCCTGAGCAAGTTGAGCCGATGTTAGCCATCGCCTGCCCAACCATTTTGTACCCCTATTTACGTTCCAATATTGCCGATATTGTGAGTCGTGCAGGGTTCCAAGCAATTCATTTGGCGGAGATTAATTTTCATGCTATGTACGAGCAACGTTTAGCCCAAACAACTGAAGCGGAAAAAGGCGCTGCTGCGAGTAATGTCGATGCCGAAAAGAGCAAAATTATTCTCCCCAACTAATTCCTTTTGAAGTTAAGCTTATGAAGCTAACTGTCATTGGAGCTGGTGCTTGGGGTACCGCCATCGCTGTGCAAGCGGCCCGATACTTGTCTGCCGGGGCAGTCTGCTTATGGACCAGAAGTGCTACCCAGGCTCAGGCTCTTCGTCAGCATCAAGAAAATCGCTCTCACTTGCCTGGGGTCGCATTATCTAAAGCCATTACCATCAGTGATGATTTTGAATCGGCGATACAGCGACTGGGACCAGAGGATTTAATTGTCATTGCTACGCCTATCAGTGGCCTAGCTGAATCAGTGCAGCGCATAGCAGCAATAGCCTCTAGTCCTTTGCAGATCGTATGGTTATGCAAGGGGCTTGAACCCACAACAGCGTTACTACCGCATCAATTGGTGGCCCGAGAGTTGCAAGTGCATGGACGCGGTATTACACATACTTATGGATCGTTGACGGGTCCGAGCTTCGCGGGCGAAATGGCCCTAGGTTTGCCTTGCGCTCTTACCATTGCCAGCACATCAAAAAGCTTATGTACCCAGGTGCAAAAGGTATTTCATCACGACCATGTGCGAATTTATGCTAGCGAAGATTTAATTGGTGTTGAGCTTGGTGGCGCAGTAAAAAATGTGATTGCGATTGCAGCGGGTATTGGTGATGGGCTTGGCTTAGGCCTAAATGCCCGTGCAGCATTATTAACGCGTGGCTTAGCCGAAATGATGCGTTTAGTAAAAGCGGCAGGAGGTCAGCCAGAAACTTGCATGGGCCTAACAGGCGTAGGTGATTTAATTTTGACCGCAACAGGTGATTTATCCCGTAATCGGCGAGTCGGTTTGTTGTTAGCTGAAGGAAAATCTTTGCCAGCTATTTTGGCTGAGCTTGGGCACGTAGCAGAAGGTGTTTTATGTGCATCAGCGATTGTAAGCTTGGCTGAGCGCCTTAATGTTGAAATGCCCATTACCAGTAATGTGAGTGACGTATTGTTGGGCAAGCAAACCTTGGCGGTCGCATTGCAAGGGCTGATGGGACGTGATGCCAAACCCGAGCATTGAGTTTTAAATACTGTTTTTAAAGTGTATTTGGCGCCACGCTTCATAAACCACTATGGCTACGGCGTTTGATAGATTGAGGCTGCGACTGTTTGCTTGCATGGGCAAGCAAACCTGATTGTCGACTGGCACGCTAGCTCGAACCTCCGCGCTCACGCCTTTAGTTTCAGAGCCAAAAACAAAATAGTCGTGTGGCAGAAGTTGTGCTTCATAAAACTTACACTGACTTTTGGTGGTCATTAAAAAAAGGCGCTGCAATGGGGGATTGTTCGCGACTAAGAAGGCTGGCCAGTTCGGATAAACGGCTAAGCTAGCGTACTCATGATAATCGAGCCCAGCACGTCGTAGCTTAGCATCCTCAAGAGGAAAGCCGAGCGGCTCAATGAGGTGTAGATGCGCACCGGTATTAGCGCAAAGACGAATGATATTTCCCGTATTGGGCGGAATTTCAGGCTCAAAGAGCACCACATTAAACATCAGTCAATTGCCTCGGCGTGCGTAATAAAACCCAGTTGAGCACATGATATACGCCATGGTCCTTCAAGACTTTAGCAATTGCATTCAACGTTGATCCCGTAGTCATGACGTCATCGAACACAATAACGGTTTGCCGCGCTAGAAGGTCCGCATAACGGGGTTCAAAATAAAACAAACCATTTAAAGCCTGTTGACGTACCTGCCGGCCAGCAGAGATTTGATTCGATAGGGAATGGCGTCGACGCAAGGCATGCGGCAGCACTTTAAGATGTTTAGGTAAAGTCAAATGTTTGGCAATTTCCCAGCATTGGTTAAAGCCGCGCTCAGCCAATTTTTGACGGCTTAGGGGAACAGGCAAAAGGTAGCAAGGGGGTAATTTATCTAAGTGTAGGGTCATCAAACTATTCCATAGGTGAGCGAGCCCAGTAGCATAGGCAAGCCGTCGCTGGTATTTCAACTGATGCACAGCAGTTTTTAATTGCCCTTCGTATGACGCCAGACAAAAACTCATGTCAAAAAACGGTGGTGTGACAATGCACTCACGACAACGTTGCCCTTCAGGCGTAGTCGATTTGTCTACTGCTTCGAGCAACTCAATGCCACAACAAAGACAAGCTAATTGCCCCTGCCGTCGCTGTTCTTGCAACTGTTGCATACAGGAGATACAGATTGTTGCTGCCTGCGAGCGATTACACAAAATGCAACAGCTTGGAAGTAAAGCGCTAATTAATCGCTGAAAATGACTCATGGGGCGCTGAGTATACTGAGTACATGACCCATAGCTTAAGATGGCTTTATACCGAAATTGCTTTACGCATGTTCCAGAAAATGGAAATCGTAAAGATTAAGCCCCGCGCTATTTTGATTGCGCCCGATTATCCAGGTGACCATTCCCGTTGGCTGGCGAAACGCTTTCCTGAGGCACGCATTTTTTTTTATAGCCGACCCAATTTATTAGCAATCGAGCGCATTCAATTGCATTTGACTCGTTGGTTTTTGTCATGGCGAAGTGGTGGCAGTAAGAAGTTGAGCTTAAACCAAGAGGCGAATACGGTCACTTTTGCAGCCGCCCCCAATTCGTGTGAATTAGTTTGGAGTAATTTATGGCTGCATGAACGAAATAATCCTAAAACCATGTTGACTGAATTTTGGCGTCTATTGCGCGAAGGTGGCTTACTTAGTTTGAGTTATTTGGGCCCCGATACTGGTAAGGAATTACGTGCGCTTGACGGTGAGATGAAAACCCAATTAGGCTTTCAATCTCTCCCTAGTGCTTGGGATATGCATGATTTAGGCGATGCTTTAATTGAGCAAGGGTTTGCTGATCCAGTGATGGATATGGAGTACCTCGATTTGCAATACGAGTCAGCGCAGTTAATGTTGCACGATGCCTATGCTTTAGGGTTGTTGGCCCACCCCATCAATCTACAAAACTGGCAGGGGAATGAGGCACTTTTACCTAAAAAAATAACTTTAGAAATTATTTATGGACACGCCTGGGTAGTGAATAAGCACCTATCAAAAACCCAGAATCACCAAACGTTTATTAGTCCCGACCAAATTCAAACAAAGAGGGCTAAGGATTAATTTAAATGTGAGCGCTTACTATCAATATAAGATATGTCATCATGTAAGTTAAATCCTACTTGGGCACATTCACGCCGCCTTATTTAAACCTATAATCTAGGGCTAGATAGCAAGATTCAATTGCATTTTTTGCATTAATAAGTGCTATTAGGGGTGTAAATTGTGCAGCACAACAAATAGAGAATGAAATGAATTTATTTGCAAAAGCCTTAAAGGTTTGGTTTTACTTAGGAGCGTTAGTAGCTATCGCTGTAACACCGGTAGTTCAGGCAGCTAATGGTGATATGCCCGGCGGTCCAAAAGTCAATCAACTCGACTTCCCTGCGCCAGCAACCAAAATCATGGCGGAAATTCATTGGCTCAATTGGTTCATGATCGTCATTTGCGCAATTATTTTTGTTGGTGTATTTGGCGTGATGTTCTATTCCATTTTGAAGCACCGTAAATCTAAGGGTGCTAAAGCTGCCTCGTTTCATGAAAGCACTACAGTTGAAATTATTTGGACAGTCATCCCTTTAATTATCGTCATTGCCATGGCCTTGCCTGCTACTAAAACGGTAGTAGCGATGAAAGACACGACCAATTCCGATATCACCATTAAAACCACAGGTTATCAATGGAAGTGGGGCTACGATTACATTAAGGGCGAAGGTGAGGGCATTAGCTTTGTGTCAACTCTCTCGACACCTCGAGCTCAAGTAAATAACCTAGAACCAAAGTCACTGACCTATTTAATGGAAGTGGACAATGAAATGGTGGTGCCGGTCAATAAAAAAATTCGTATTATTACCACTGCAAATGATGTGATTCATGCATGGGCCGTACCCGCATTTGGTGTTAAACAAGATGCCATTCCAGGCTTCGTGCGAGATACCTGGTTTAAAGCGGAAAAAATCGGTACCTTTCGGGGGCAATGCTCTGAGTTATGCGGTGCCCAACATGCCTTTATGCCAATTGTCGTTAAAGTCGTTTCGGCTGAGGACTACAGCAAATGGGTCGATGCTAAGAAAAAAGAAATGGCCGGTAATGCAGACGATCCAACCAAAACCTACACCATGGAAGAGCAAAAAGAACGGGGCGCGAAAGTCTATGCTGCGAACTGTGCTGCCTGTCACCAGGCTAATGGCGCTGGTGCGGGGGCCTTTCCTGCATTGGTCGGTAGCAAAGTAGTGCTGGGCCCTAAAGAGGGCCAATATCAAATTTTGCTAAATGGAAAAAATGCTATGCCCAAGTGGAGCGGGGTGCTATCCGATGGTGAGTTGGCGGCGGTAATGACCTATACGCGCAACACCTGGGGTAATAAATCCGGTGACGTGATACAAACCCAAGATTTTATTACGGCACGTACGGCGAGCAAATAATACCTTCGACCTATTCATTATTAATTTAATCGATCTTAAGAGAGTCATCTATGAGCACTATATCTACTACCCACGATAGCGTCCACGATCATGATCATGCCCACGATCAGCCGCACGGCTGGCGCCGCTGGTTATTTGCAACCAATCATAAAGACATCGGTACGATGTATTTAATTTTTTCATTTGTCAGCTTATTGGCTGGTGGTGTCATGGCCTTAGGCATTCGCTTAGAATTATTCCAGCCGGGTTTACAGTATTTTCGTCCTGAATTTTTTAATCAATTAACGACTATGCACGGTTTGGTCATGGTATTTGGGGCGATTATGCCGGCGTTTGTGGGCTTCGCTAACTGGATGATCCCCTTGCAAATTGGCGCTGCCGATATGGCATTTGCGCGGATGAATAATTTAAGTTTTTGGATTTTGCCAGTTGCAGCAATGTTGCTCTTTGGTTCTTTTTTAGTCCCAGGGGGCGCCCCTGCTGGTGGCTGGACTCTCTATGCGCCCTTAAGCTTGCAAATGGGTCCAGGTATGGATATGGCGATTTTTGCCATTCATTTATTGGGCGCATCTTCCATCATGGGTTCAATTAACATTATCGTCACGGTCCTTAATATGCGTGCGCCAGGCATGACGATGATGAAGATGCCGATGTTTTGCTGGACTTGGCTCATTACTGCTTATTTATTAATTGCTGTCATGCCAGTATTGGCGGGGGTAATTACGATGGTCTTAACCGACCGCCATTTTGGCACCACTTTTTTCTCTGCAGTAGGCGGTGGTGATCCAGTGATGTTCCAACATATTTTTTGGTTCTTTGGACATCCTGAGGTTTACATCATGATTTTGCCTGCCTTTGGCATCATTTCAGAAATCGTGCCCGCTTTCTCGCGTAAAACTTTATTTGGTTATAGCTCGATGGTTTATGCCACCTCATCGATTGCGATATTGTCTTTTATCGTTTGGGCGCACCATATGTTTACCACTGGCATGCCAGTTACGGGCCAACTCTTTTTTATGTATGCCACGATGTTAATTGCAGTACCGACGGGCGTGAAAATTTTTAACTGGGTCGCTACGATGTGGCGCGGTTCAATGACATTTGAAACCCCCATGCTCTGGGCAATTGGCTTTATTTTCGTCTTTACGATGGGCGGTTTCACCGGCCTGATTTTGGCAATGGCACCAATCGATATTGGTTTGCAAGACACCTATTACGTGGTGGCCCATTTCCATTACGTCTTAGTAGCTGGATCATTATTTGCCATGTTTGCCGGTTTTTACTTCTGGTGCCCAAAATGGACTGGTCGCATGGCCAATGAGTTTCGCGGCAAAATTCACTTCTGGGGCTCCTTAATTTTTTTCAATCTCACTTTTTTCCCCATGCATTTTTTAGGCTTAGCAGGTATGCCACGGCGTTATGCAGATTACCCCACCCAGTTTGCCGATTTCAATATGATTGCTTCAATCAGTGCGTTAGGCTTTGGGGTGATGCAGGTGTACTTCCTGCTTTTTGTAGTTTTGCCAGCATACCGAGGTCAGGGTGTAAAAGCATCCGATTGCCCTTGGGATGGCGCTAAAGGCTTGGAATGGACGATTCCATCACCTGCACCTTTCCATACTTTTGAAACGCCACCACAGGTTGATTTTGATGCCCCGATGCATCCAAGTAATACGCCTGCCCATGCCCATTAACGATTAAGCCAGATAGAGCAAACTGCGTGAATAAGCCTAATCAAGCTAACCATAACAAGCGCTTGGCCTATATTCTTGCGAGCATTGCCCTAGTCTTTTTCTTGGGAATTGTGTTGAAAAGAGTTGTCTTGGCTTAATTACAGCTCTCGCCCAAATGCCAACCCATCTTCCTAACCTCAATCGTCAAATATTAGTAAAGCTAATATTGGTAGTGGTGTTGATGTTTGGTTTTGGGTATGCCTTGGTGCCAATGTATCAAGCCCTCTGTGAGGTGACGGGTATTAATGTACTAACCAATAAAAACGATTATGGAACGCGCGCTTTTCGGCCCAATAAATCAAGCAACACACAAATCGATTACTCACGCACAATAACCGTAGAATTTGATTCCAATAGTCGCGGCCCTTTTACTTTTAAGCCAATCAAAAATTACCTTGAAGTGCATCCCGGTGAAATGATTCAAATTATGTATGAGGTGGTAAATAATTTTGATCGCCCCATCATGGCGCAAGCGATTCCAAGCTATTCACCCAAAATTGCGACTGAGTACTTTACCAAATTAGAATGTTTTTGTTTTCAACAGCAAACCCTGGGACCGCATCAGGCAAAAGAATTACCAGTAGTATTTGTAGTTGATCGGGGTTTGCCAAGAGATGTTAAAACCATCACCTTGTCCTATACGTTTTTTGAAATTAATGCGGGTCAAAAGGCAGTAGCTCCGCCACCAACCAAGGCGTTAATTTAAGATGAAAAAAAATAGCAGCTTCTGGCAATCGATGCGCGCTGTTTTTTGGGCCTTTCTGGGAGTCCGAAAAAAATCGGGGTTGCAGGAAGATGTAGCGTCTTTAAGTTTTGTCCATATCGTGATTGCAGGGGTTTTGGGGGCCATGATTTTCATGGGTACCCTCCTCTTGATTGTGAGAGCCGTTGTTAGCCATTCTTAATTTTTTTTGATTACCCAGAGAGCAGACCATGTCGTCTAATTCCGTGCCATATTATTTCGTACCCAATCCTTCGCGCTATCCCGTTCTTCTAAGCATTGGTTTGCTTGGTTTTGGCGGCGGTATGGCAGCCTGGGTTAATCAGTCTGCTTGGGCTAGCATGGTGGTCTTAGGCAGCGTTTTATGGGTTTTATTTGTCTTGTATAACTGGTTTGGCGACACCATTGCCGAGTCGAATGCAGGAAAAAATGGCATTAACGTTGACATCTCTTATCGCTGGTCAATGGCCTGGTTTATTTTTTCAGAAATTATGTTTTTTGCGGCTTTCTTTTCGGCCTTATTTTATGCCCGCAATATTAGTCTTCCTTGGTTAGGCGATGTTGAAAGTAAATTACTTTGGCCTGATTTTTCTGCAGTGTGGCCCAATGACGGTCCAGCGGGTTTAATTCCCCAGTTTCAAACGATGGGCCCATGGCCCATTCCAACGATCAATACGGCTTTATTGCTTAGCTCTGGCGTTACGGTAACTTGGGCTCACCATGCGATGCAAGAAGGCAATCGGAAGCAAGCTATTTATTCTCTCTTTGCAACGGTATTACTAGGATTTATTTTCATTGGTTTTCAAGCTTATGAATATATTCACGCTTACCACGAGCTAGGGCTTAAATTAACTTCCGGTATTTATGGCTCCACGTTTTTTATGCTCACTGGATTTCATGGTTTCCATGTGATGTTAGGCGCGCTGATGTTGGCGGTAGTATTACGCCGCACGATACGAGGAGATTTCACCCCTGAAAATCATTTTGCTTTTGAAGGTGCCTCATGGTACTGGCACTTTGTTGATGTGGTATGGCTCGGGCTATATATCGTCGTGTATTGGATGTAAACCGTTTTAATTACTGCCCAATTTTAATTCCCGTGGCCTGGATATAGCCCAGGGAGTGGGCTAGCCAAATGCCGGCAAAGAGGGCAATGGATAAACCAATGCGCAGCGCTAGCGAGCGAACCATTCGTGCGCTACCTCCCTTGTCTTTCATCATGAAGTATAGGGCCGAGCCTAGGCTCGAGATGATCAGAATAAGAGCAAGTAAGATAATCCATTTCATAATAGAATCCTACCATTGAATATATTTGAGCGTTTAGTAAAGCGGCGCATCGTTGCCACGGTGGCAATGCTTTTTGTAGTCACCTTAGCATGCGCTTTAGGGGCTTGGCAAATGCAACGCGCAGCTCAAAAAACCCAGCTAGCGCTCAATTTGCAATTGCAAGAACAATTACCCGTGCTAGATGCCAGTGCTAAGCACTGGACTCTTGCTGAAGCAAACCACCGCCGGATGCGTGCCTTAGGACGCTTTCTGCCAGACCAAGCAATTTGGCTAGATAATCGTCCACGCCCAAACGGGGGCCAAGCGGCAAACGGACAGTCAGGCTTTTATTTGCTAATGCCAATGCGGCTAGAGGGCGCACAGCCAAATATAGTTTGGATTAATCGGGGTTGGGTGCCACGGAATGCAGCAGAACGCACACAATTACCGCCGGTGCAAACCCCTAGCAATCTGGTGGAAATCGAGGGCACCGTATTTCCTTATGCCGATCGAGTGCTCGATTTAGCTGCCCAGTCTGGAGCTGCAGCCGCCTTACCCAAAGATCAAGTCCGCATTCAGCAAAATCTCGATCTTGCCGCCATACAAGCAGAGCAGCAATGGAATCAGCTACCCTTTATTTTGCGGCAAGCAGAGCAAGCGCAAAACGATGGTTTAGTGCGCAACTGGGCACCGCAAGCAGCAGGAGTTGAACGCCATTATGCTTATGCTTTTCAGTGGTTTGCCTTAGGCTTATGCGCGTTTCTATTTTGGTTGATTCATGGCTTAATGCAGCAGCGGCAGATCAGTCAAATGAACAAAGGCTCTAGTGAACGATAAGGAATTGTTGATACCGGCAACGCAAGTCGAGTTGCCGGGACCTAATCCGCAGACCCGACGTGGCCGGATTCAAATGATTTTGCTTTTATTGTTTTGTGCGGCACCCGTTATTGCCTCTTATTTAGCCTACTACGTTTTTAAACTAGAGGGTGGAAAAACGAATTTTGGTACCTTTGTTATCCCGCCTCAAGCAGTTAGCTCAGACTGGCTGGGGATTCCCTTAACTGGCAAGTGGACTTTATTAGTAGTTCGTCCAGCAGCAGAGTGTCGAGTCGGTAATGATGCTTGCGTGAAAACCTTATATCTGATGCGCCAAGTTCGCATCGCCTTGAGCAAAGAAAGTTCTCGCCTACGCTTGATATGGGTAGTGAGTGATGACAAACCAGTTGATCCAGAAATTCGACGCGCCTATGATCAAGCTTCGGCAGGCATGCAAATTTTCAACGCACCCACTTCACCAGCCCTTAAAGCGCAATGGGATCAATGGTTAAATCGTGAAAATGCCGGTCAGCAAATTCAACTCATTGACCCCCGAGGCGATAAGATGATGTGGTTTCCTGCGGAAGCATCGCCAGCTGATTTTGCCGCGATTCGAAAAGATTTAGATAAATTATTGCGGCTTAACCATAGCGGCGAAAGTTTACGATGAGTGACACCGTCATCCTTTGCTTAGAGTTAGGATTGATTGCCTTATTTTTTGCCGGCCTACCTGCTGCAATTTTGTTGTACCAGCGTAAATGGGGTCATTTTCAGCGCTTAAATTGGGCCTTGGTTTTTTTAACTTTTGATTTAATTATCTTTGGTGCCTTTACACGCTTAAGTGATTCTGGTTTAGGATGTCCAGATTGGCCTGGGTGTTATGGCACGTCGAACCCTTTGACAGCCTTAGCTGAAATTCGTTTAGCAGAAGCTGCTCATCCTGATGGCCCAGTAACAGTAATAAAAGCCTGGATCGAAATGATTCATCGCTATCTTGCCATGAGCCTAGGGGCACTTATTTTCTTGCAATTATTTTTGGCTTTTCGGCAGCGTCACAATTTAAGTAGCCATGCTATTTACGCTAGTCTTGGCTTGTTATTATTAATCAGCTTGCAAGGAGCATTCGGTGCCTGGACCGTAACCTTTAAATTACAGCCGATTATTGTTACTAGCCATTTAATCTTAGCGCTAATTTTTTTTGGTTCTTTGGTCTGGTATGCACAACAACCTTGGCCACATTGGCAATGGCAGCAGTCGCGGCGGCACTCCATCATGTCCATGAAACTCATTGTGTTGGGCTTAGTAATACTCTTAACCCAAATTTTTTTAGGGGCTTGGGTTAGTACTAATTATGCGGTCTTAGCCTGCCCCGATTTTCCTCTTTGTAAGGGCGCTTGGCTACCACCCATGGACTGGCAAGGCGGCTTTACTTTTTGGCGCGAGGCAGGTCAGGGTAGTAATGGTACTTATATAACAGCCGATACCTTAGTTGCGATTCATTGGGCACACCGATGCTTCGCGGTTTTGGCCCTGATTATCTTAAGCTGGGTGGCATGGCAGGGCTGGCATTTAGGGCGTTTACACCAATCGCCCTTGGCTCGGTGGGCGAGCGCTTTATTTATTATTCTCTTAACCCAAATCGGTACAGGCATCTCCAATGTTATTTTTCAATGGCCCTTAGTAGCAGCACTAATGCATACCGCAGGGGCTGCCGGCTTGGTATTGTGTTTAGTGCGGATGAGCTATTGGGCTAGCTGGTCTCCGCGCAACTTGCGTTTAGTGGCAACAGGGTGAGGGCTACTTGAAACCAGTATATAAAATGCCCAAGTGGCGCCAATATTGGGTTTTAACCAAACCTAGGGTGACGCAGTTAGCCGTTTTTTGTGCGGTGATTGGCATGTTTTTAGCAACTCCAGGTATGGTGCCTTACCGCATATTAATTGGCGGCGTAGTTGGCATTTGGTTATTGGCAGGAGCTGCCTTTGCAGTTAATTGCTTAATTGAACAAGTAGTTGATGCCAAAATGCGCCGTACGGCATGGCGCCCCTCTGCCACAGGTGAATTATCCCCTTATCAAATCATTGTCTTTTCAATTTTGCTAGGTTCTTTAGGAATGGTTGTGCTGTGGAATTTCACGAATCCTTTAACCATGTGGCTTACGGTCGCTACTTTTGTGGGTTATGCAGTCATTTACACTTGGCTGTTAAAGCCAGCCACCCCCCAAAATATTGTTATTGGCGGTCTATCCGGTGCAATGCCACCCGCACTGGGGTGGGCCGCAGTAACGAATTCTGTTTCCGCTGAGGCCTGGTTACTCGTATTGATTATTTTTGTTTGGACTCCCCCCCATTTTTGGGCACTTGCGCTGTATCGGCGCGAAGAATATGTACAGTCTGGATTACCAATGCTGCCAGTAACCCATGGCGAACGTTTTACCGTTCTTAATATTTTGTTGTATACCTTGATTCTCCTAGCGGCTACGGTATTGCCTTATTTATATGGCATGAGTGGTTGGGTTTATTTAATTGCGGCGCTCGGATTGGGCGGAATATTTATGGCTTATGCCATAGCGCTATTTGTATCCTATAGTGATGCGCTAGCGAAAAAAACCTTTCGTTATTCGATAACCTATTTAACATTATTATTTGCGGCGTTCCTGGTCGATCACTACATCAATTAAAATTTGTCATGCTTATTTTCTTACGCGCAATAACTCGAATTATTTTATTTTTCTCCTTGGCTTGGGTATTAGCAGCATGCGATTCAAAGCCGACCTTTAAAAATGTCGATATCACGGGTAGTAAGGCATTCGGTACCAATTTCGGCTTAATCGATACTGACGGTAAACTCCGCACACTTGCCGACTTTCAAGGTAAGGCGGTGGTGATGTTTTTTGGTTACACTCACTGCCCTGATGTATGTCCAACGACCTTAATTGAAATGCAAGAAGTGATGAGATTATTGGGTCCGCAAGCGGCTAAAGTGCAAGTGATTTTCGTGACACTTGACCCAGAGCGTGATACGTCTGAGGTATTAAAACAGTATGTACCTGCATTTAATCCAAGCTTTATCGGTTTACGGCCTGCCAATGAAGACGCTTTAAATCGGCTCACCAAAGAATTTAAAATTTACTATAAACGCGTTCCGGGCTTATCCCCAAATACTTACACCATCGATCACACTGCAGGCAGTTATGTCTTTGATCAAAAGGGACAGCTACGGCTTTATATTAAACATGGTCAAGGGCCTGAAGTATTGGCCCAAGATTTAAAGACGATCTTGCAATAGCGTGCGCATTTTTTTTAATGCTGCACCTTCAATTTGACGTACCCGTTCGGCAGAGATGCCATATTCATTTGCAAGCTCATGAAGCGTTTTCGCGCCATTGCCCTCGGCATTAACAGCCAACCAACGCGCTTGCACAATATCCCGACTGCGTTCATCAAGGCCCTGCAAGGCCTTTTCTAGTTTTGGCCCTTGCATGGCATGGGTCTCAGCTTGAGCCATGACGGCAGTGGGTTCATGACGTTCGTCACTAAGCCATTGAATAGGTGCATAAGCTTCATCATCTTTATCGTCGCCATCCAGTGCGACATCGCCACCAGCTAAGCGCATTTCCATTTCTCTGACATCTGCCCCCCGCACGTCAAGGGACTTCGCTAGAGCTTCGATTTCGCTGGGTGACAAGGCATTGAGGGTTGGTTTATTGCTACGTAAATTAAAAAATAATTTACGCTGCGCTTTGGTTGTGGCTAGTTTTACCAAGCGCCAATTTTTCAAAATATATTCGTGGATCTCCGCTTTAATCCAGTAAATGGCATACGATACCAGCCGTGCACCTTGATTAGGATCGTAGCGCTTCACCGCTTTCATCAGCCCCACATTACCTTCCTGAATTAAATCGGCGTGGGGAATACCATAGCCTAAATATTGGCGCGCCACCGAAACCACTAAACGTAGGTGAGATAAGACTAAGCCACGAGCGGCATCCACATTTTCAGTACGACGGTAGTCTTGGGATAAATGCAGTTCTTCAGCAGCGCTTAACATTGGCAAGCGATTAACGTAACTTATATAGGCATCTAATGTGCCAACACCCAGGGTTGGTAAGGTAGAAAAAGCAGCAAAGTTTGAGCCAACCCGAGGTATGGGTTGCAGCGCTTCACTAATCGGCGTGGTACGTTTTTTATAGTTCATCGTTACTTGAATATAGCCTTCAATAATACTCCATTTTAGCACTCTTGGCAAGCGAGTGCTAGCCTGAAAATATCATGATAAGTACTTGATTTAATTGAATAATTCAGCAGCATAGTGAGCAGCGTTAAAGACCACTAGATCGCCAAGGCTTTCGCCTTTACCAAGCCCTAAGAGGCGGGGCTTTTCTGGGCCTTGCAATAAATGGGCTAAGGCACAAATGACCCCGCCTTTAGCCGTTCCATCTAGCTTCGTAATAATTAAATCGCTTAAGCCCAGCGCAGCATGAAAGGCCTTTACCTGGCTAAGCCCATTTTGACCCGTATTGCCATCCAAAATTAAGAGCGTATGGTGCGGTGCCCCAGGTAAGATTTTACCAATGACCCGCTTAATTTTTTTCAGCTCGGCCATGAGGTGATCTTGAGTTGAAAGTCGTCCGGCCGTATCAATCAGCAGAACGTCAGACTGGCGAGAAAGCGCCGCCTGAATTGCATCATGAGCGACTGCGGCTGCGTCTGCGCCATCTTGGGTAATAACATCAACGTGATTACGCAAACCCCACTCCTGTAATTGCTGACGTGCGGCAGCCCGAAAGGTATCGCCAGCCGCCAAGAGAATGGATTTACCTTGGTTTTGAAAGTGATGGCACAGTTTGCCAATGGTGGTGGTTTTTCCAGCGCCGTTAACCCCAACAATTAACCAAACTTCAGGATGAGCAATAGACGACGAAGTGAGTAGGGGATTCGAGTTCGGCTCTAAGGTTTTGAGTAGCTCGGCCACCAATTGAATTAATAAAGCTTGAAGTTCGGCTGTAGAAGCCGTTTTTTGTAATTTAGCTGCGCGTCGAAGAGCGACCATCAGGGCTTCAGTGGTAGGCAAGCCCACATCACTTTGCAGCAAGGCTTCTTCCAGGGCCAAAAACCAAGCTTCATCAGGCTGATTTGCTTTGAATAAAGCGCCAAGGGTTTTACGTAAATCAAACATAATCGATACAATCTAAAAGATGCATCTTATCAATTTAATCTCTTGGATCGTGAATTAATCGATGCGCTACCTAGTATCAAAAATTTATTTAGTCTGCATTTTATTCCTGTTTAGCCCATATTCTGTGGCGCAAGCTACGCCCCCCAGTGTAGAAACCCATGAATTTACCTTGAGTAACGGCTTGCGGCTCATTGTGCGCGAAGACCATCGGGCGCCTACCGTAGCTCATATGGTGTGGTATCGCGCAGGCTCAATGGATGAAGTGAATGGTAAAACCGGCGTGGCCCATGTGCTTGAGCACATGATGTTTAAGGGCACAGATAAGGTCAAGACGGGAGAATTTTCCCGTTTAGTTGCAGCGGTAGGCGGTCGTGAAAATGCGTTTACTTCGCTTGATTACACGGCCTATTTTCAACAAGTTGAACAGTCTAAATTAGCGACCGTCATGCAACTTGAGGCAGATCGCATGAGCAATCTCAATTTTGACGATGCCGAATTTAAAAAAGAAATTCAGGTCATTATGGAAGAAAGGCGTTTGCGAACTGAAGACAATGCCAACGCCATTGTGAACGAGACCTTAATGGCTACTGCTTTTATGAGCTCGCCATACCGTCACCCTGTTATTGGCTGGATGAATGATTTAGAAAACATGCAAGCAGTGGATGCGCGCAATTGGTACACCAATTGGTATGCCCCCAATAATGCCATCGTAGTGATTAGTGGTGATGTAGACCCCGCTAAAGTCCGCGTTTTAGCTGAACAGTATTACGGCCAACATCCCGCAAAAACTTTACCCGTACGTAAGCCTCAAATAGAACCGATACAAATTGGCATTAAAAATGTCCTTGTTCAGGCACCGGCCGATACCCCACAGATTACGATGGCATGGAAAGTGCCCCATTTAGACCCCAGTAAGCCCGACCAAATAGAGCCATTTGCCTTAGAGGTTTTAGGGGGAGTATTAGATGGCTATGACAATGCCCGCTTAACTCGTGCCTTAGTAAAACAACAACGTTTGGCAGATGGCGTGGATGCAAGCTACGAATTGATTTCACGCGGACCGCAGTTATTTCAAATTAGCGCCACTGTAGCAAAAGGAAAAACCATTGCTCAGGTGCAAGTGGGCATTCGACAGGTATTGCAAGAGTTAATTACCCAAGGCGTTACTGAAGCAGAGCTAAAGCGCATTAAAGTACGTATCTTAGCGAATCAAATTTATAAGCGGGACTCGATTTTTGGTCAAGCAATGGAAATTGGCAGCGCAGAAATCGCTGGGGTTTCATGGCGCGAATTAGATAGTTTATTAGCACAGGTTCAAGCGGTTACTTCGGCGCAAGTTCAAGCCGTGGCAAAACGCTACCTCGTGGATGCAGGTTTAACAGTAGCTGTATTAGATCCGCAGGTACGTAAGACTAAATTAGCCAACCCAGTTGGCATGCCAACAGGTAATCTACAAATTGAGAAAAGGGCACAAAGTCAATGAAGTTGATGCTCAAGATCTTCACTCTCATCATCGTGAATGCCCTTATTTTGCTGCCCTGCGCATGGGCAACTCCACCAATTGAAACTCTCACCTTAGCTAACAACGCTCGCGCATACTTAATCCAAACTAAAGGGCTGCCAATCATCGATATTGAAGTCACTATCGACGCCGGCGAGCGTTATGATCCAACCAATAAAAAAGGTTTAGCTGCTCTTACGGCTGGCCTATTAAGCCTTGGTGCACAGAGTGGCAAGAGGACATTGAGTGAGGCTGCAATTGCGGATGAAATAGCCGACTTGGGAGCCAGTTTATCAGTCGCAGCGGGTGGTGAAAGGGCTTCACTGCGCATCCGTAGTCTCAGTCGCGCCGACCTGCGTCAACGGGTGGTTGAATTGGGCGCAACGATTTTGGCGCACCCTAGTTTTGAGCCCAACATTGTTGCGCGCGAAAAGCAACGCTTAATTGCTGCGTTATTAGAGGCAGAAACGAAGCCGGAATTTATTCTGGAGCGGCGTTTTAAAAAAGCAGTCTATCGTGACTATCCGCTCGGATCTTTTGCTACACCCCAGTCGATTGAGAAAATTCAAGTGAGTGATCTCAAACAATTCCATCAACTGTTTTATCGCAGTGATCGCATGACAGTTAATTTGGTTGGCGATCTTAGCCCCCTAGAGGCTACGCAAATTGCTCAGGCGCTGATCTTGCAATTGTCACCCACCGGTTCAGCTATCCCAGCTTTACCACTACTGACTGAATCACCTGTCGAGCCAGCCACGGCAAGAGAAACCCAAATTGCCTTCGATGCGCAACAAACCCATATTGCGTTGGGTATGACGGCAGTGCCGCGCAATGATCCCGATTATTTCCCCCTACTTGTTGGGAACTATGTTTTAGGAGGTGGTGGTTTTGTGTCCCGCCTAATGAATGAAGTACGAGAAAAACGCGGCTTAGCTTATAGCGTGTCTAGTTACTTTATTCCGGGCAAGAGCAATGGTATTTTCCAGGCCGGCTTACAAACGCGTAATGATCAGGCTGCCCTCGCTTTGGAAGTGGTGCGTGAGACGATTGCGCGTTTTATTAGTGAGGGTCCGAGCCCAGCCGATCTAGTAGCAGCTAAAGCAAATTTAAGTAATGGCTTTCCCTTGCGAATTGATAGTAATCGTAAGTTGCTCGACAATCTATCTTCAATCACGTGGAATAATTTACCGCTTGATACCTTGGAAACTTGGACGAAACAGTTGGAATTGGTAACTGTTGAACAAGTACGCCAAGCCTTTCAGAAACATTTAGCAATGAATCGCATGCAAACAGTTGTAGTTGGGGCGAGCGTCACACCCAAAAAATAAGTGCAAGTGACTGATATAAGGCAATCAATTTGATTAAATCGCCCCGCGCCTTACCGCAGCAAATTAGAATTATTGGCGGAGTTTGGCGCAGTCGCCAAATTAAAGTAATTAGCCAAGCTGGCTTGCGCCCCAGTACTGATCGCTTACGCGAAACCTTATTTAATTGGTTGGGCCAAGATTTAAGTGGCTTGCGTTGCCTCGATGTATTTGCGGGCTCGGGCGCTTTAGGATTTGAGGCGGCGTCGCGCAATGCCGCCCTAGTAGAATTAATTGAAAAACACAAAAACACTTTTTTGAATTTGACGCTCAATCTTCAAAATCTGAATAGTTACCCAGCGGCTGGAAAAGTTACATTACTAGAGGCTGATGGTTTACAGTTTTTAAAAGCCCAAACAACAGCATCTTGGGATTTAATTTTCCTTGACCCCCCTTTTCAAGATTCACAACTGCTCTTGGCTGCCGCCAAAGAGGCTGGACGAGTTTGTCAGTCTGGTCCCCAGGGCGCAATATACATCGAGTGCCCAGTAAGTACCGCTAAAGCGAGTCTCATCTCTGGCCTGCAGAATTGGACTTGTGTCAAAGAGTTAGCTATCGGGCAGACCTTAGCATTGCTGTTTCGGGCCACTTCAGGCTAAACTGCGGTCTACTCATAGAGAGTGAAGTAATAATAAAAGAGGGGGAAGTATGGCAGTAGCTGTTTACCCAGGTACCTTTGATCCTTTCACCCGAGGGCATGAAGATTTAGTCCGTCGCGCTTCGAGTATTTTTGGCGAAGTCATTGTCGGGGTTGCTGATAGTCGCAGCAAAAAGCCTTTTTTTAATCTTGAAGAGCGTATTGCCATTGCCAAAGAGGTTTTAAACCACTATAGCAACGTAAAAATAGTCGGCTTTACAGGCCTGTTAAAAGATTTTGCTCGTGAGCATCAAGCACGGGTCATCGTCCGCGGTTTGCGTGCCGTATCCGATTTTGAATACGAGTTTCAAATGGCTGGTATGAATCGCTATTTATTACCCGATGTCGAAACCCTATTTTTAACGCCCTCCGATCAATATCAATTTATATCAGGCACCTTTGTACGAGAAATTGCTTTGATGGGCGGTGACGTCAGTAAGTTTGTTTTTCCTTCGGTAGAAAAATGGTTAGCGAAAAAATTAGCTGAGCAAAAACCATAAAATAAGACTGACCAATGGCATTAATGATTACCGATGACTGCATTAATTGCGATGTTTGCGAGCCAGAATGCCCAAATGATGCCATTTTTATGGGCCTCGAGATCTATGAAATCAATCCCACAAAGTGCACTGAGTGCGTGGGTCATTTTGATGCCCCTCAGTGTCGGCAAGTCTGTCCAGTAGATTGCATTCCGCTCAATCCCACTTTTGTCGAGACCCCAGCAGAACTCTTATTGAAGTATCAGCAATTAAGCGCTGTAGTTACTGCAGTTACTGAGATGAATGCCGAAAAGGTTAAACCTTAGCAGCTTGTATGCAATGCTTGAGTCGCATTTTGCATATCACCGTCAAGTATTAATGGAATTACACCTAGGGCCTGATCTAGCGCAGATTCAAGCAAGACCTGCTCTTCTTTGCGAGGTTTTTTTAAAACATAATCAACCACTTCAATAGGCTTGCGCTCACTAGCAAGGTCGCGTGGATGGCCAATGCCAATGCGTAAGCGCCAAAATTTAGCACTACCTAGATGAGCCTGAATATCTTTAAGCCCATTGTGACCACCCGTACCGCCACCAAACTTCAGGCGCGCCACCCCTGGCTTGAGATCAAGCTCATCATGGACCACTAAAATAGACTCGGCCGCTATTTTGTGAAAATGACAGCATGCGCCAACTGATTGGCCACTTAAATTCATATACGTATTAGGCTCCAGCAGATAGCGTTCAAGCCCCTTGAATTTGGTTTTAGCCACATATCCGAGAAAACGTTTTTCGTACTCTAGGTGAATTTTCAATTGGGCTGCTAAGGATTTGACAAACCAAAAGCCAGCATTATGCCGATCTTTTTCATGCTCCTCGCCTGGGTTGCCCAGACCTATAATTAACTGAATCATGGCGTTAATGTAGCTGAAGCTGGAAAAAATGTCATCGACAGACTTAAAAAAAAAGAAAACCCGCGCTCAGCGGGCTTTCTTGAATGACAATTTACCTTAAGCCTTTGCGTCTTTATCTTTGTCTTTGTCTTTATCTTTCTCTTTAGCCGCATCTGCAGCTGCAGGGGCTGCCTCAGTAGCCACAGCAACGACTGTTTCGGGTTCGGCTTTAACAGTAGGGATACGCGCATTAGCAAGCACAGGATTTTCTTGTTCAATGTGCAAGACCAAGGTTACACCTTTGGGTAAGACCACGTCTTTCGCATGAATTGAATGACCTACTTCAATTTTACTGAGATCAACTTCGATGAACTCAGGTAAGTCTGCTGGCAAGCAGGTAATTTCCAGATCATTAGCAATATGACTAATTACCGCACCACCCAATTTAATTGCGACGGATTCTTCTGCACGCGTAAAGTGCAAGGGAATGCGCATATGAATTTTTTCAGTGGCTGAGACGCGTTGAAAATCAATATGTAAAACAAGTGGTTTGAAGGGATGCATTTGGTAATCGCGGAGCAGGGCTTTTTGAGTCTTTCCCCCAATTTCAATTTCCAAAATAGACGAGTGAAAAGCTTCTTTGCGTAAGGCATGAAATAACGCGTTATGGTCTAGTTCAACCACTTGAGGCGTTTTTTGACCGCCATAAATAATGCCCGGAGTTTTACCGGAGTTGCGTAGGCGGCGGCTCGCACCCGTTCCCTGCACGCTTCTTTCAAAAGCAACGACTTTCATAAGGACTCCCAATGTAGGTTAATTTCCGTTCGCGACCAAACAGAAAAGCCTCAAATTATAGCTTGCTTGGGGTTTGAGAACAATGCTAAGGGCCTGAGTAGACCAAAAATAGCTAAAAGAGCCCTTTATTCAGCAAATAGCGACATCACCGAGTCGCCCTTGCTAATGCGCAGGAGGGTTTCAGCCAAAAGGGGGGCAACACTTAATTGGCGAATTTTCTTAACCTTACTTCCCTCTACAGTCAGGGGAATGGTATCGGTCACAACGACTTCGTCGAGCTCTGAGGCGGCAATTCGAGCCACGGCGCCACCCGACAAAACAGCATGGGTACAGTAAGCAGTAACCCCCTTAGCGCCCCGCTGTTTAAGGGCTTC
The DNA here is from genome assembly GCF_021395205.1 of Polynucleobacter sp. IMCC 30228. Lineage (GTDB taxonomy): Bacteria > Pseudomonadota > Gammaproteobacteria > Burkholderiales > Burkholderiaceae > Polynucleobacter. The sequence goes on from NZ_JAJVCS010000001.1 coordinate 497,184, forward strand.
AGCGGCTTTACAAAGGGTGCCACCAGTATCAATAATGTCGTCCATGATGACGCAGTGGCGGCCTTCAACCTCACCAATTAGGTGCATTACTTCAGAAACATTGGCCTTGGGCCGGCGTTTATCAATAATGGCTAAGTCACAATCTAGTTGTTTGGCCATCGCACGGGCCCGCACCACCCCACCAATATCGGGAGACACCACCAGTAAATCATCGCCTTTTTTGTGTTGCAGGTCGGCTAGTAAAACGGGAGAGGCGTAAATATTATCAACTGGGATATCGAAGAAACCTTGTATTTGATCAGCATGCAGATCCATGGTTAAAACCCGTTCGATGCCCGCTACCGACTGCAGCATATTGGCCACAATACGCGCTGAAATAGCCACCCGAGCCGAACGTGGACGACGGTCTTGGCGGGCATATCCGAAGTAAGGAATCACTGCGGTTATGCGACTGGCAGATGCACGCTTTAGAGCGTCAATCATGACCATTAATTCCATTAAATTATCGTTTGTTGGCGCGCAAGTAGACTGAATTACAACGACATTTTTACCGCGCACATTTTCTTGAATTTCAACCTGAATTTCTCCGTCGGAAAAGCGTCCTACAAAGGCTTTACCGAGGGAGAGACTTAATTCTTGAGCTACTGCATTTGCTAGAGCAGGGTTGGCATTGCCAGTAAATAAGGTCAAGAAGTCGGAGTTCATAGGGGTAGATTTATTTAGGCTATGCAGTTATTTGGCAGGGGAGGAAGGATTCGAACCTTCGCATGCTGGAATCAAAATCCAGTGCCTTAACCAGCTTGGCGACTCCCCTGTAGTGTGTCATTTTGATGAAATCGCATTGTAAGCGGAATTTTGATTTAAACCCCCCACTACCCGTCCAACCCACCCCTGAGGCAGATGAGCACAAAGATCTGCAGCGCGAGATTGGGCATTGGCATCAGGCAGGGCAACATACACGCTGCTGCCAGAGCCCGACATGCGGGGTTTAGAAAAAGGTAGCATCTGTTCAATCCAATCTAAGGCTTGCTGAACTGCGGGGCAAATTTGTACGGCAACCGCCTGACAATCATTGCCCCATTTATTTTTCAATGCGGGAGAAGCTAAATAGTCATTGATTGTAATCGGGGCATGGTTACGGGTCAATTCAGGCGCCTGGAAAATCGTGCTGGTGGCAATCGATGCGCCAGGAAAAATAACTAAATAGCGTGTCGGTGGTAGTTCTATTTCCTGTAATCGTTCCCCAATACCTTCGACAAAAGCATTTTTTCCAAAGAGAAAAAAGGGCACATCAGCCCCCAGTTGGAGACCTAGTTGCATGAGTGTGGGCAAATCTAAATGTAATTTCCATAAATCGTTTAGGCCCAGCAGAACCGCAGCTGCATCTGATGATCCGCCACCTAGCCCAGCACCCACGGGGATATTTTTTTCTAAGGCAATGCTTACTCCCGCTTTAGTGCCACTAAAATTTTTAATGAGTTCAGCCGCCCTGACAACGAGATTGTGTGCCGCATCGATACCAGGTAGTGAGGTAGAAAGATGAACCTGTTGATCATTAGAGAGTTTAAGGGTGATTAAATCGCACCAGTCGATCAATTGAAAAACCGATTGCAAAAGATGATAGCCATCATTGCGGCGGCCTACTATATGTAAAAATAAATTGAGCTTCGCCGGCGCAAAAAGTTGTATTGTCTTAGTTGCTGGCATAGTCAAAAACCAGCCGAACCTCAACGGAGACTAGATTCGTATTGCGAATCATGGTCAGCTTTTCAAGTTTGTTGGGATTTAGCCAATCGTAACTTAAGGTCCACCCATCTTGTTTTATTTGGGTTACCTGTCCGTCACTATTGCGTTCAACACTCGCGCTACTTCCTGGTCTGGCCTGGGCTCGCATCCAGTCAGATAAACCGCGGGCGGGTAAGGCAAGACCCAGTGCATTCAATAATAAAGTATCCGCATCAAACGCTTTGAATATTTCGCCATTGCGCTCAAGCGTAGCTTCGCCAGGGGTAACAGTAATTTTGGCCAGCGCCCCACCAATAGGATTACGAATTTCCAAGACATCGCTTAATTGATTTTGGGTAAGGGTAAAGCCACCCGAGCCTCCTTGATTACGACCTTCTACACTACCTGTTACATTCACTGAGAAGCGTCCATCCCATTGAGCTGATTTAGTTTCATTGTGACTAACCCAATCTGGCTTCAGGCGCGCTAAGGTTTCGCGTAAGGTAGCATTATTCGCATCTAATTTTTCTGCTTGGCGCCACGAGACTTCAGCAGCACTCATTTGTTGCTGGCTCCACTGCACTTCGCCTAAATGGGCAGCAATATCTGCCTCTGGTTTAGTTTGCAGCGCTTGCTGTAATTGCTGGGTTGCTAAAGCCGTATTGCCAAGGCGAAAATTAACCCACCCTAGACTATCTAAAATAAAAGCATCATTAGGAGAAAGTTGATGTGCCTTAGTGATGAGGACAAGCGCTTCGGGTAATTTTTGCTTGCGATCGGCTAAGGAGTAACCCAAGGCATTTAAAGCATTAACATCATTCGGATTTTGGCTCAAAATAATTCGCAAGACCTTTTCCATCACTTCGGGGTGACCTGCTTTATCGGCCGCCATGGAGTAAAGGAAAAGAATTTCTTTGTCTTGCGGTAGCGGATTGACTGCAGAAATAATGCTATAAAAAGCCCGCATGGCATTATCTTCATTAGCAGCCTTAGCAAACAGAGGCATGAGACGCTTAATAGTTGTTTCACGATCAGTCGGTTTTTGACTACGTAACAGAGCAATGGTGGGCTGTACGGCGTCAGGCCAGCGCTGGTTAAGCATAAGCAAGGTCACTAACACTTCTTTTGAGTTGCCTGGTGAGGCCCCCGCTAAACTGTCCCAGCTTTCAGCTGCCTCTAAGGCACTATCAGGAGCGCCCGCAGCCAAAGCAATTTCCATTGCCCGTTGAGCCAAACGGGGGTCGCGGGTTTTGCGCGCTAAGCTTAAGTACGTTTGATACCCCAAGCCAAACTCGCCCCGTTGCACAGCGATTTCAGAGGCCAGTATTTCAAAAATAGCCTGCCCACCATCATTTTCAGCAACTGCTTGAGGGCGCTCATTAAAAGGCTCAGCAAGGACTGGCAGTGCACCACAGCAGTTTAGGCCAAGGGCGAAACTAAGCAATAAAAAAGGTTTCATAACCCCATTCTAATCGCGGAAACTACAATCTATTTATGCCCGAACTACCTGAAGTAGAAGTAACCCGTCTTGGTATCCAAGCCCACCTTGTGGGACGAAGCATCTCTGGCCTCGAAGTGCTTGATGGTCGGCTCCGCTGGCCAGTGATAAAAAATCTGGCTACCATCCTTCGCGGCCAACAAGTTCAAGCGATTGAACGCCGAGGCAAATACTTACTGCTGCGCTTAGATCGGGGTTATTTACTCATCCACTTAGGTATGACAGGTGTATTACGAATTTTGCCCACCCCTGACTTACCTAAACCACATGATCGAGTCATTTTTTATTTGGGCTCTCTCAGTTTGCGTTTACACGATCCCAGAAAATTTGGCGCCGTGATTTGGCATCCAAACAGTAAAGGGCCTGTCGCTTCGAATCCCCTGCTTAGTAAGCTGGGTGTAGAGCCACTGTCAGCAGACTTTGCTGGCGCAGCCGCAGCAGACCTGTTGTACCAAGCTTCGCGGGGTAGAACAATCGCAGTGAAGCAATTTTTGTTGGCTGGACAAGCCGTAGTGGGGGTAGGCAATATTTACTGTTCGGAAAGCCTATTTGAAGCCGGTATTCATCCTGCTAAAGCAGCTGGACGATTAACTCGCCCAAATTGTGTACGTTTAGCTATGGCCATTCGCGCGGTCTTAACGCGGGCCATTAAAGCAGGGGGGAGCTCATTGCGCGATTTTGTTAATAGCGCGGGTGAGCCAGGGCACTTTATGATGCAAACCAAAGTATATGATCGCCGTGATCTGCCCTGTAGGGTATGTCAAACCCCAATTCGTCAAATAGTGCAAAGTCAACGTTCAACCTACTACTGCCCAGTGTGCCAAAAACGCTAAATCGAGATCAGTTTGCAACAGTACTGTTGCGCTGGCATCAACAAGATGGTCGCGCCGGGTTGCCTTGGCAAAATTTACGCGATCCTTACGCTATCTGGGTCTCTGAAATTATGTTGCAACAAACACAAGTCAGCACTGTGCTTGAACGTTATCCTAAGCTCATGCAGCGCTTTCCCACAGTTCAGGCGCTAGCTGCTGCCCCCTTAGATGAAGTATTGGCAGAATGGAGTGGATTGGGTTACTACAGTCGTGCACGTAATTTGCATGCTTGCGCAAAGCAAATAGTGCAGGATTATGGCGGGCAGTTTCCTCGCCAATTAGCGCAATTAGAAAAATTAGCAGGCATTGGTAGGTCAACCGCAGGTGCGATTGCTGCATTTGCATTTAATCTGCGTACGCCAATCTTAGATGCAAATGTGAAGCGGATTTTAGCAAGGTTATTTGGCGTTGCAGGTGCGGTACAAAGCAAGGCAGTTAGCGAGCAATTGTGGCAATTAGCCCAAACGCTCTTGCCACATGAGGCGAAATTCATGCCACGCTATACACAGGCTTTAATGGATTTTGGTGCCACATGGTGTACTGCGCGACAACCGATTTGTTTAAGCCAAAAAAATAGTCAAGAAAAAAAATGTCCATTCGAAAGTAGTTGTATTGCCAAACAACATAATCAAGTACTTGAGTTACCCAAGAAACTAGTCAAGAAAAAATCACCTGCATTTAACTGTGTGATGCTCATCATTCAAGCCCAAGAGCAGATTTTATTGCAACGTCGGCCAACCGAGGGTATCTGGGGTGGCTTATGGTCTTTACCTGAATCGAGTTGGCAAAAAATAACGCTAGATAGTGTTGTGCAGTCGCCAAAAATAAAAAAAAATATTAGCACCAAAAAATTACTGCAAATGATTTTTTCATCAGGCCACGTTGCAGAAAAAGTATTAGACCAATTGATTAAATTAAGTACTAAGCCAGTAGCAGGCTTAGTACTCAAGCATGTGTTTACCCATCGGGTATTGTGGATTCAGTCTTGGCGTATTCAATTGAGCAAGCCCATAGCCATAGCGGGAACAGATTACGCTTGGTTTAGGCTGAACGAACTAGATGCACTTGGCTTGCCGCAAGCAATCCGCCTTATTTTTCAGGATTGGAATCTAATTCGCGATGCCGATAAAGCAAATGAATAGGTAAGGTGCTGACTGCATTTTTTTCTAGGGCTTGGCCCAGTCGATTGATTAAGTAAACCGAGCGATGTTGTCCACCAGTGCAGCCAATGGCAATAGTTAAGTAACTACGACCATCAGCGATGTAATGGGGCAACCAATTTTGCACAAAGCGAATAATGTCATCGGCCATTGCATTGACTTCTGGAATTGCGCTTAAAAAGCGTTTAACTAGTTCATCCCTACCCGTTAAGGGGCGCAGTATTTTGTCGTAGTACGGGTTAGGAAGACAGCGCACATCAAAGACCAGGTCAGCTTCACCAGGCAAGCCTTTTTTAAAGCCAAATGATTCAAGGATGACGGTTAAACCCACTGGTTTATCTTTAATCAAATCTTGAATCCAAGAGCGCAGTGTATGGGCGGGCAGATTGCTGGTATCGATACTATGCGCTTCCTTACTAAGGGGTTCAAGTAGCTTGCGCTCGAGTTCTAGGGCCTCAATTAAGGTGCTTGCTAATGTCTGTTCAGAGTTAGCGCCCGCTTTAACTGAAAGGGGATGGCGGCGTCTGGTCTCAGAAAAACGCTGCACTAAGGTATTCGTATCAGCATTAATAAAAAGGACGCGTACTTGATGGTTAGCTTGTAATTGTTTAAGCAGTTGCGGTAATTGGGCAATCGAATCACCACGACGAGCATCAATGGCAACTGCAACCCGCTCCCTTTTTTCAATTTCTAGGGTCGCAATTAAAGCTTCTAATAAAGATACCGGTAAATTATCAATACAGTCGTAACCAGCATCTTCGAAGGCTCGCAAAGCAACAGATTTACCAGAACCCGAAATACCCGTAATTAGGTGAATTTGCATCTTAAAGTAAACGCCCTTGCAGCTTACTATTTTCTGCGTCAGCGTTCATTTGGCTCCGCTGCCGTTCGATAAATTCTTTGAGGGTATCAATACCGCGTAATTGCAAAATAGTATTGCGCACCGCAGCTTCAACTAAAACAGCTAAATTACGGCCAGCAGCAACCTGAATTTTAACTGTACGAATTGGCACATCGAGTACGTTAATATGCTGAGCGTCAATGGGTAAGCGCTCAAACTCTCCGTCTGAGCGACGCACGAGTTGAACAATTAAACGTAATTTCAGTCGCCGCCGAACCGCTGTTTCGCCAAAAATAGTGCGAATATCGAGCAAACCAAGACCGCGTACCTCCAACAAATCGCGCAAAATAATCGGGCATCGACCTTCGATGTAATCGGGGCCAAGCCTTGAAAAGTCAACGGCATCATCAGCAACTAAACCATGGCCACGGGAAATTAACTCGAGCCCTAATTCGCTTTTACCAAGACCCGATTCACCCATAATTAAGACGCCCAAACCTAGGATATCCATAAAGACACCATGCATGGTAATGCGGGGCGCGCCGATTTTGCTTAAGTAAGTACGCAAATTGTCAATTACTGTTGCAGCAGAAACAGGGGTAGAAAATAGGGGGGTTGAAGAGCGCTGACAATACAGTTGTAGGTCGGGATCGGCCTCTTGACCATCGGCCACAATTACGCATGGGGGGTCTTTTGAAAGCATGCTAGCGAGCTGCATATGCCGTTGTTCTGGTGCTAGAGCAGCATGATAGGCAACTTCTTGAGTACCAAAAATCTGAATGCGACTAGGGTGGATGAGATTTAAGTGACCCACTAAGTCTGAGGAAGCAGAGGCGGCTAAGACAGCCTCGGACGGAAATTTACGCTCAGCACCTTCTAGACCACCAACCCAGGAGAGTTTTAAATCACCCACATTGTCATCAAAAATTTGTTGGGCGCTTAAGCTTTCAAGCAGTAATGACTGCGTCATGATTTAGGTCTTCCAATGGCATAGTAATTGGCACACTTTTTCAGGGTCAATTTCATTTTCTAATGCGACACGTGCCTTTGGGTCAGAGAGTACTTGAGCAATTGCAGAAAGTATTTCGAGGTGCTCTTGAGTAGCTTTTTCTGGCACCAAGAGAAAAACTAAAATACTCACCGGCAATTGATCTGGTGCGGCAAAATCAATTGGCGTTGCCACTTTAATGAAGGCTGCGCAAGGATGCTTAAGGCCTTTGACTCGACCATGGGGAATCGCTACCCCAGCACCTAGGCCAGTGGAGCCTAGTTGTTCGCGCGCATTCAAAAAACTACAGACTGTGTCAGCTGAAATGGGCTTGAGTTGTTCAGCAAATAAAGCGGCAGCAGCTGCAAATACCTCGCTCTTATTTTTAGCGGGGCTGTTAAGCGCAATACAGTTTGTAGTAAATAGGGGGCTGAGAACATTCATTCAAAAGGCTTTTCGTGCTGGTAGTCTTGGTGCTTTTCTTTATATTTCATTACTTGTCGTTCTAATTTGTCCACCACATTATCCATCGCATGGTATAGATCTTCGTGATGTGCTTGAGCAAACAGTTCTTTCCCTTTCAGATGCAACGTGATTTCAGCAGTTTGGCGCAGATTTTTCTCTTTAGCATTATCAATCATTAAAAATGCTGAGGCATCAATTACCTGATCAAAGTGCTTGAGAATTTTTTGCACTCCATTTTCAAGATGCATCCGAATTCCAGGTGTAATTTCAAGATGACGACTATTAATTTTTAGATTCATGAGCAAGTCCTCGATTATTTAAAGTCGGTTGTTGTCGCGACGAAACTCTAGGTTAGCAGTGATTCGAAGCAATTCCAAGGGTTTTACAATTTTTTCATTACATGCGGAAATTTTCACCCAAATAGACCCGCCTAACGGCATCGTTTTGAATAATCTCATCGGGCTTACCGGCTGCCAAGACGCTACCCTCACTAATAATATAAGCATGGTCGCAAATACCAAGGGTTTCACGCACGTTATGATCGGTAATCAGAACACCAATTTGGCGGTCTCTTAGAAAGCGCACAATGCGCTGAATTTCTCCAACCGCAATAGGGTCTACCCCAGCAAATGGTTCATCGAGCAAAATAAACTTTGGCTGAGAGGCGAGGGCGCGCGCAATTTCAACTCGTCTGCGTTCACCGCCTGAAAGCGATAAAGCCGGGTTGTCGCGTAAATGGCTTATCTGGAGCTCATCCAGTAATTCATCGAGGCGCTGGCGAATTTCTTTTTTACCGAGCGCTTTGCCCCCTTGAACTTGCAGTTCAAGAACCGCTTGAATATTTTCGGCCACTGTTAGTTTGCGAAAAACGGAAGCCTCTTGCGGCAAATACGATAAGCCCATTCGCGCCCTCTCATGAATAGGTAAATGACTAATTTCCTTGCCATTAAGCTGAATCGTGCCACCATCAAATGGTACTAATCCGACAATCATATAAAAGGAAGTCGTTTTGCCGGCGCCATTGGGGCCAAGTAAACCGACCACCTCACCGCTTTTAACTTCAATAGTGACATCGCGTACAACTGCCCGTGAACCATATTTTTTTTGTAAATGCTGCGCTATCAGAATGGCTGGCAGATTACTAGCGGGAGAAGGGGATTTCATTTGCTCGGAGTCTTACGGCGTGGCGACAAAATAGCCCGCGCTAGGGGGGGTGAGCTTAGCAGGGAAGCATCTGTAGTAGGGGGAATCACTAGATAGCGTTGCTGTTGATCATCGTACTGAATTTTCCAGCCAGATAAGTTATCAAGGGTTTGCATATTTAATAAACGCTTAAAGTTTGCCTCACCAATTAAGGTTAATACTTCATTTTTATTATCGTACAAAATTTCTTTACCACGTCCCTGCATAAATTCTTCTGCAGGGCCTTCACGTCGCTCGCGAATGCTGGCAACAAGCTCAGGCGTACCTTGAATTTGAATTGCTTGATAGCCCTCGGGGTCGATTTGAATCACACTATCTGCACCTGTAATCACAATACTGCCTTTAACCAACAAAATATCGCCTTTTAAGATGTAACGTTGGTCTACATCATCTACAGATACCGAATCAGCATTAAGAATTAAGGCTTTATCTCGATCCGCTTTTTCTGCGATCGCAAATGAAGAAAAAAAACCGTAGCAAAGACTTAGCAGGATGAAAAAAACACCATATTGTTTATTTCTCATTTCAGCGTTGACCCTGCTGTTCTCGCTCAATACGACCTTGTACTTTGCCAAATAAAGTCATGGTTTGAGTCACATTATTAAAGCTGCCTCCTTCATTTGAAGTCAAAATGGAGAGACCTTGCTCAAGGGTTAAGGGATAGCGAGTGTTAATCAGATCTTCATTAATGAGCACTTGAAAATAATTAGATAGCGCAATCATTTGCGATGCCGCTTTTTGAGTTTCGAGGGCGGGTTGAGCAGGACGAAAAATTTCTGCGTTTCCAGACAAATCGAGGATCGAAATATCGCCATCTAAGTGACCCACATTCGCTTGCACGGTAACTGGTACTTTTGGGGGTTGAAAGGAACGCATGCGTGGCGCCGTAATATCAATGGTGGCATCGTCTTCATAGTGAATTAATTGTTTACCGATGACCCGATTTTTTGTTTCGCCTAATTCATTTAAGGTTGAGAGCGCGCCATTGGTAATAGTGTAATCAGGCACATGCAAACGCGCTGGAGCGCTAGCAGGTAGCGTAACGGGGCTATTTTTTTCAACTAACCAATAGGTTGCGAGGGTCAGGCCTAACATTAATACCAGCGGCGTGAGGCCCAACAGCGTGCGCAAAATACCCATTTTGACCCGCTGTAAATTCCATTCCATCATCTACTTACCAGCCTTCTTTAGCAGGGCTTCGTAGCGATTTTGGGCTTGTAAAATGAGATCACATAGCTCCCGTACAGCGCCATAACCGCCGGCTCGTTCAGTAATTAAATGGGCCTGTTGTTTAACGCCAGCATGGGCCGAGGCTGGGCAAGCAATCAGGCCTGCCTGATGCATCATTGGCAAATCAGGCCAATCGTCACCCATTACTGCTATATGATCGCGTTCGAGATTGAGCGTGGTTAATAGTTGCTCGAGGGCGATAGTTTTTTGAGTTACACCCATAAAAAGATGGGCGATACCGAGCTCAGCACAACGAGCGCTCACAATGGGAGAGCTTCTGCCAGTAATTACTGCACAGGGAATACCGCATTGTTGTAATAGCTTAATTCCCAACCCATCTTGAATATCAAAAGCTTTGGCTATTTCTTGGCCATCGGCTCCTAAATAAATTTGCCCATTCGTAAGCACGCCATCCACATCTAATACGAGTAGTTTGATGTGCGTCGCCCGCTCCCAAGCTTGGGGAAAGCGACTCAATGCATTGCTAACCGGCGTATTAAAAGCGTTAGACATAAATAGAAAAAAATTCAATTACCCTGATCACGGCGGCTTAAATTACCTTTGCAGCAAATAAATCATGCAAATTAAGCGCACCCAATAAACTGCCATCTGGGGCAGTCACCACCAAATGATTAATGCGAAATTTTTCCATCATCTCAATGGCCTCTTCTGCTAAAAGCTCAGGGGGGATGGTATGGGGTTGATTGGTAATCGCGGCTTGCAAAGAAATACCGCTTAAGTCGATTGACTTTTCAAGTAAACGACGCACATCACCATCGGTAAAAATACCAACAATTTTTTGTTGGTGATTCAAGACAATAACCATACCCATTTGTTTAGCGCTCATCTCGAGTAAGGCTTCTGGCAGAGTGGCATCAATGTTAATTTGGGGAGTTTGATTCAGGGGTCGCATGACTTCGCTAACATAGCTAAATTGTTTTCTGCCTAAGCGCCCACCAGGATGGGAGCGAATAAATTCTTCCGCTTGAAAACCCTTAATATCAAGTAAAGCTACAGCTAGGGCGTCCCCCATTGCTAAAGCTGCCGTTGTACTGCTGGTAGGCGCTAAATTGAGAGGGCAGGCTTCTTTTGCTACGCTCGTATCTAAATGTGCATCAGCCAACTGTGCTAATGAGGAATTCGGGGCGCCGGTGAGGGCAATGAGTTTTGCCCCAGTGCGTTTAATGATGGGCAGAATCGTAAGCAATTCATTCGTTTCGCCGGAATTAGATAGCGCTACAAAAACATCATCGCGGGTCACCATTCCTAAATCGCCATGGCTAGCTTCAGCAGGGTGCACAAAAAAAGCGGGTGAACCGGTAGAGGCAAAGGTAGCTGCAATTTTACGGGCAATATGACCCGATTTCCCAATACCCGAGACCACAATGCGTCCCTTACAGTCGTGTAGCAATTCAACTGCTCGAATGAGGGTTTCAGCATTTGCGCCTTCTAGGCGGTCGCGCATGGCCTGCAAGGCTTCGGCTTCGATGGTGAGGGTATCACGGGCCAGCATTAGGGTTCGGTCACGGGTCTTCGCTATCATGGGATCAGTATATGCCGTCAGTCCTTCAATTAACGCTCATTTTGTTAGGCTCTGGAGTAGCCGGGGTCCTTATTTTCCGCTATTTTGGTTTACCACCAATTTTGGGCTATTTATCCATTGGTATTTTAATTGGTCCCAATGCCTTGGCAGTGGCCAATGATTCGGCAACGGTAAAGTATTTAGCCGAGTTTGGCGTGGTTTTTTTGATGTTTTCCATTGGACTGGAATTTAATTTACATAAATTAAAGGCCATGCGGACGATCGTTTTTGGCTTGGGTGGCAGTCAAGTCATTATGACGATGCTCTTGGCCGTGCCGGCGAGCTTCTTAATCAGTTCGTTTTATCCCTTATCTTGGCATGCTTCAATTGCGCTTGGTGGCGCATTAGCGATGTCTTCGACCGCTATTGTGACTAAATTACTAGCCGACCGTGCAGAGTTAGAAATGGAGCATGGCCGCAATGTGATTGGCATTTTATTGTTTCAAGATTTGGCAGTGGTTTTTCTCTTAATTTTATTACCATCGCTGGGTAAAAACCCCCATGACTTATTCGAAGCATTATCGCTAACCGCAATCAAGCTAACAATAGCGTTAGTGTTGATCTTTTTTATTGGCCAAACTCTAATGAGTCGCTGGTTTAAATTAGTGGCGCGTTTACGTTCGCAAGAACTGTTTATGCTCAATTTACTTTTAATTGTTTTGGGAATGTCAGCGTTAACAGCCTATTTTGGTTTGTCATTAGCCTTAGGCGCTTTTTTAGCGGGAATGTTAATTTCAGAAACACCCTATCGTCACCAAGTTGAAGATGATATTAAGCCATTTCGCGATGTTCTTTTAGGCCTATTTTTTATTTCTATTGGGATGTTATTAGATTTGCAAGTGCTGGTTGCTCAGTGGCATCTGGTATTGCTTTTATTGATAGCCCCCTTAGCTTTGAAGTTTATAGTGATTACTGTTTTAGCGCGCCTGTATGGTTCCAGCCCTGGGGTTGCCATCCGCACGGGTTTATGTTTGGCGCAGGCGGGAGAATTTGGCTTTGTGTTACTAACTCAAATTGACGGCTTAGATTTAATTGACCCGCTACTGAGTCAAGCGGTGCTGGCGGCGATGCTGTTGTCAATGCTAGGGGCGCCTTTTTTAATTCAATTTAGTGAGCGGCTTGCAATGCGCTTTGCGAGTACAGAGTGGCTTTTGCAGTCGCTTGCCATCACGCGTGTAGCTGCACAAAGTATGCGCAATGATCAACATGTGCTTATTTGTGGTTTTGGGCGCTCGGGCCAAAGTTTGGCACGTTTATTGGATCAGGAAAAAATTCCTTATCTGGCCTTAGATCTCGATCCCGATCGTATTGCCGAAGCTGTATCAGCTGGAGATCGAGTGGTCTATGGAGATGCGAGCCGTGAAAACTATTTAGTTGCAGCAGGTTTAGTAAGGGCAAAGGCTGTGGTAATTACCTTCGCCGATACGATAGCGAGTTTAAAGGTACTGCATCAGGTTGAAAAACTGCGGCCTGGAATGACAGTCTTAGTTCGCACTACCGACGATGCGGATTTGGGAAAATTACAAGCCGCAGGAGCCACTGAAGTAATCCCCGAGTTAATCGAGGGCAGCCTCATGTTAGCTTCACATGTCTTACTCATTATGGGGGTGCCAATGCGCAAGGTGGTTAGAACAATTACGGCAGCTCGTGAAGCGCGTTATAGCTTATTGCGGGGATATTTTCGGGGTTCTACCGACGAGGATTTTAGTGAAAACGAAGCTTGGCGCTTACATACCGTCACGCTGATGCCCGGCGCACTGAGTATAGGCAAGACTTTGGCAGAGCTACATTTTGAGTTAGATGGCATTACAGTGCAAGCAGTCAGACGGAAGCTGATGGGCGCTGATTACACCAAGCTAGACCTCAAGCCTGACTTACACTTACAAGCGAACGATATTTTAGTTTTATCGGGTAATTCTGAAGCGCTTGAAATAGCCGAAGCTAAGCTTATTTAGACTACTTAATGGCTTCGGCAAAGGTCTCAACTGCCGCTTTAGATTTATTCTTGTTAAGCGGCGCAGTCTTACGCGGTGTTTTGGGTTCTTGGCCTTTTTTTAATAAAGGCGCTAAATATTGACCTGTAAAGCTGGCCGCGTTTTGGGCTACCTCTTCAGGTGTGCCCGACGCAATAATTTGTCCACCGCCTGCCCCGCCTTTAGGACCTAAATCAATAATCCAATCAGCGGTTTTAATCACATCTAAATTGTGTTCTATTACCACGATGGTATTTCCCTGTTTTTTTAGCGTATGAATGACCGTCAGTAATAGTTGGATGTCATGAAAATGAAGTCCCGTAGTGGGCTCATCTAAAATATAAAGTGTTCTGCCCGTATCCCGCTTGGAAAGCTCAAGTGACAATTTGACGCGTTGTGCTTCTCCGCCCGATAAAGTGGTAGCACTTTGACCTAGCTTTACATAACCTAAACCAACATCGAGCAAGGTTTTTAATTTACGCTTAACTACAGGAACAGCGGCAAAAAATTCATGGGCTTGTTCAATTGTCATTGACAGTACCTCATGAATATTTTTGCCTTTATAGCGAATATCTAGGGTCTCGCGGTTATAACGCTTACCATGACAAACGTCGCAGGGCACATAGACATCGGGTAAAAAATGCATTTCTACTTTTAAAACGCCATCACCCTCGCAAGTTTCGCAGCGTCCACCTTTCACATTAAAAGAAAAGCGACCTGCTTCATAGCCGCGCTCACGGGCCGCAGGCACCCCAGCAAACAACTCTCGAATGGGGGTGAAAAGACCAGTATAGGTAGCAGGGTTAGAACGCGGAGTTCGCCCAATGGGCGATTGATCAACGCTAATAACTTTATCAAAATGATCTAGCCCTTCAATGCCATCATGGGCTGCAGGCTCTGCACTTGAGCCATATAAATGCTGCGCAACTGCGAAGTGCAAGGTATCGTTAATCAGGGTTGATTTACCAGAGCCCGATACTCCGGTAACACAAGTCATCAAACCTATTGGAATAGAAGCATTAACCGCTTGTAGGTTGTTACCGCGAGCACCTAAAATGGTGAGAAAGCGCTCGCCTACTGGAATGCGTTTATCTGGTACCTCGATGCGTTCACGCCCGGCTAAATAATCGCCAGTTAGCGAAGCGGGATTATTTTCAACATCAGTTGGGGTACCAATTGCCACGACTTGCCCGCCATGCACCCCAGCGCCTGGACCAATATCAATAACATAGTCAGCTGAGCGAATCATATCTTCATCATGCTCAACCACTAAAACACTATTACCTAAATCACGCAAATGCTTCAAGGTGGTAATTAAACGATCGTTATCACGTTGATGCAAACCAATGGAAGGTTCATCTAGTACATACATTACCCCAGTCAAGCCAGAACCAATTTGTGAAGCCAAACGAATTCGCTGAGCCTCTCCGCCAGACAGCGTATCAGCGCTGCGCTCAAGCGAAAGGTAGTCGAGTCCTACATCATTTAAGAAGCGTAAGCGGGAGCCAATTTCTTTAACAATTTTGTCAGCAATTTCTTTTTTAGCGCCTTTGAGTGCTAGGTTTTCAAAATAGTCTTTAGCTTCGCGAAGTGGCAGGGCACTAATTTCATAAATTGCGCGCGCTTGTTGCCCATCACCCACTTTCACAAAGCGTGCTTCACGACGTAAGCGAGTGCCATTGCAATCGGGACAAGAGCATATATTTTGATAGCGCGCAAGCTCTTCACGCACGGTCATTGAATCGGTTTCGCGATAGCGTCTTTCAAAGTTTGCCACAATTCCCTCAAAGGCATGTTCGCGCACACTTAACTTGCCGCGTTCATTTAAATATTCAAAGGGAATTTGAATTTCTCCGGAACCAAATAAAATCAGCTCTTGGGCTTTTTTAGGCAAATTTTCAAACGGTTTTTCAAGATCAAAGTTTGCATGCTTAGCGAGGGCTTGTAACAGTTTGAAATAAAATTGATTCCGACGGTCCCACCCTTTAATTGCACCCGATGCCAGCGATAAATCAGGATGTGCCACAATTCTTTTAGGATCAAAAAAGGAAATATGGCCGAGGCCGTCACAGGTAGGGCATGCCCCCATAGGATTATTAAAGGAGAATAAACGCGGCTCCAATTCTTGTAACGAGTAGGCGCAAATCGGGCAGGCAAATTTACTGGAAAAAATAGTTGTTTCACCCGTATCCATATTCACGACCATCGCTTTACCCTCAGCTAAGCGCAAGGCCGTTTCAAAAGATTCCGCTAGACGTTGCTGAATATCAGGGCGAACTTTAATTCGATCAACGACAACTTCAATTGAATGTTTGTCATGCTTTTTTAACTTAGGCAGTAGATCAACTTCAAAAATTTCCGCTTTGGCCGTATTGGTCGTGCCACCACCAGAGCGAACCCGAAAACGTACAAAACCTTGGGCCTGTAAGTCTTGAAACAGATCAACAAATTCACCTTTACGTTCGCTCACGACGGGCGCTAAGATCATTAACTTGGTATCTTCCGGCATGGCTAAAACGGTATCAACCATTTGCGAAACACTTTGGGCGGCAAGCGCTAAATTGTGATCAGGACAATGGGGCGTGCCAGCACGGGCAAACAAGAGGCGGAGGTAATCATGAATTTCAGTTACGGTACCCACGGTAGAGCGGGGGTTATGGCTAGTGGCTTTTTGCTCAATTGAAATTGCTGGCGATAAGCCCTCAATGACATCAACGTCTGGTTTTTCCATTAACTGTAAAAATTGCCGCGCATAGGCCGATAGCGACTCGACATAGCGGCGCTGACCTTCGGCATAAAGCGTATCAAATGCCAGTGAGCTTTTGCCCGAGCCAGACAAGCCAGTAAGGACTACCAGTTTTTCTCGGGGTATATCCAGGTTGATATTTTTGAGGTTGTGCGTGCGTGCGCCGCGGATCTTGATTTCAGTATTCATGTTTTTTTAGCGTAACTTGTTAATATAGCTCTTTCTCATGAATCCTTCAGAACTTCGCTCCACTCTCGCTTTAGCAGGCATTTTTGGCCTGCGGATGCTGGGCCTGTTCCTTATCTTGCCGGTCTTTAGCCTGCATGCCCGCGATTTACCGGGGGGCGAGCATGCCTTTTGGGTCGGCCTATCTTTAGGCATGTTTAATATTGTTCAGGCGTTTTTTCACATTCCCTTAGGCGCCTTATCCGACCGCATTGGACGCAAGCCGGTAGTCGTTTGGGGATTAGCCTTATTTGTGGTTGGGGCCATCATCGCTTCAAGTCACGATGATTTGCTCTGGATTGGTATTGGCCGCGGCATTATGGGCGCTGGAGCCATTTCGGCTGCTATTTCTGCTTGGGTGGCAGACCTCACCCGCGAGCAAGTAAGAACCGTGGCAATGGCGATAGTGGGTGGCAGTATCGCCTTGTCGTTTGCGCTATCACTGGTCATTGCTGCGCCAATTTATCGACTCATCAATTTAAATGGCATGTTTATGCTCTTAGCAGTAATGGGTTTTATCGCTATATTGGTGGCCCTCTTCGTCGTGCCAAGCACCCCTGTCAAGCCACCTTCACAGCCAGTTCCCTTAATAAAAATATTTCTCCGACCTGAATTAGCGCGGCTTAATATCGGTGTCTTTATTCTCAATGCAACGCAAGTGGCCATGTTTTTTGTAGTTCCACGCCTTTTAGTGCAGGCAGGCTTTCCACTAGCAAATCACTGGTTGGTGTATTTGCCAGTGGTGCTCATTTCATTTATCTTAATCGCACCTTTATTAATTTACGGAGAAAAGAAACAGTGTTTACGCCTTTCAGTTTTACTCAGTATTGGGTTTTTGCTGGTATCCCAATTTATCTTTATTGAGGCCGCCACCGTTTTAATGATTGCCATTGCCTTGCTCACCTATTTTGTGGGTTTTAATTTACTGGAAGCATTGCAGCCCGCCTTAGTGTCTAGGTGGGCCAAAGAATCGAAAGGCGCTGCTTTAGGAATTTATAACACCACGCAGTCGATTGGTTTATTTGCTGGTGCAGCTATTGGCGGATGGATTACGGAACACCATGGTGAGCACGCAGTTTTTATTTTGGGTGGGGCCCTCTTAATCGGCTGGCTTATAATTGCATGGCCGATGCAAGAGCCGCCTGCGAAACCTAAAAAATCGCCTCTAGGCTCGGTTCCATCCAGTTCTTAAGCAGACATTTGCTGGTTTTACTATTAGCACAGCGGTATTTTATTGATGTTCAGTGAGCTGTAATTTTATAAATTCATTTTCTTCGGGAGACAACATGGCTTCGGTAAATAAGGTCATCATCGTAGGTAACGTTGGGCGCGATCCAGAAACACGTTACTTGCCCAGTGGCGACGCAGTAACCAATATTTCAGTAGCAACTTCAGATCGTTACAAAGATAAACAAACTGGCGAAATGAAAGAAACTACCGAATGGCATCGGGTGGCTTTTTTCGGTAAGTTAGCCGAGATTGCGGGCCAGTATTTAAAAAAAGGTTCGCAAGTATATGTTGAGGGTAGTTTACGCACGCGTAAATGGACCGATCAAAGTGGTCAAGAAAAATACTCCACAGAAATTCGAGCTGAAACCATGCAAATGTTAGGCTCTAAAATGTCTGGTGCGAGTAGCGAAGGAAGTGATAACGCGCCTCGTACTAAACCGAGTGATGCTGGCGCTAACCCAGCAGCCTCGGCAGGGGCACTTGGTGCAATGGACGACGATATTCCGTTTTAAGAATGAGCCCTACTGCCTGGCATGCCGAACATTGGCTGGCCAGGCAGCATTGTAATCAGCACGAAATGGGTTAATGTCTAAACCACCGCGGCGGGTATAGCGCGCAAAAACTGCTAATTTTTCTGGCGCGCAGCGCTCTTTAATGGCACAAAAAATAGTCTCTACGCAGTCCTCATGAAACTCCCCTAGCTGGCGAAAGCCAATGAGGTAGCGCAATAAACCTGCTTCGTTTATAGGCCTGCCAAAATACCGGATTTGAATGCTAGCCCAGTCTGGTTGTCCGGTTACTGGGCAGTTCGATTTCAGTAGATGAGAAACTAGGCATTGTTCAATTGGTGCCGCAGTAATATCGGCACTGAGTAGCGCTGCATCAGCAGCAAGCGAATGGTCAACATCAAGATCAAGTCGATCCAGTAAATCGCCGGTTAATTCATGAATACCATGAGTAGCAGCTTCTTCAGGCTTAATAATACGAACTTGTACTGGCGCTTCTGTAACTAGTGATAAATCAGTTTTAAGTTGCAGGCCCAGCTCTTCTGCCGAATTAAAGCGCTCATTATTTAAGCTATTTAAGTAAAGCTTAAATGATTTAGATTCAACCATCTTGGGTGAATCTGCAGGAAAAATAAATTCCGCTAAAGCAACTTGTGGTTTGCCTTTAGCATTAAGCCAGCTTAATTCATAGGCATTCCAAATATCAACGCCAAAAAAAGGCAGCGTTTTCTGAGTGGGCTGCAACAATTTAGCCCGTTGTGTTGCGCGGTCAATTGGAAACAGTAAGCCAGGATCATAGTGAGTGGGGTAAGCTGTTTGCTGCCCAAGTTGAGGTCTTGAATTAATTAAAGCCATAAAAATAAAAAGAATAAATAGTAAGAAGGTTAACTTGAGCGCAGAACCATTTCATTGGTCTTTTTGGGAATAAAAAAGAGCCACCAAATGCTGAATAAAACCGAAATAACACCCCAGAGAATATAAAGCGTTTGATGATAATGAATGTTAGGAAAGCCAACAATCCATTGTCTGAATAGCGGACTAAATTCAGGAGTGTACCAACACAAAAATTGTAAAGCAGCATTATTTTCTAAACAGCTTGCTAGGTCGCGCACACTAAATAGAAAACCTTGGATACAAACCCAAAAACTCCACAATATCGTTGACAGCAGAACTAGGCGAGTTTTGAAAGAGAGCTCAGCTAAACAAACTCCATAAGCTAAAAGTAAAGAGGCGGGGATACAGGCGAGTAAAAAAAACCGAGGTCCCCAAAAAAAACCACCATACCAAGACCACCAGTTAGCGTAAATTAATATCATGCCAAAAACAAAAACTAATAGTGCATCGATGAGTAAAAATAATTTTTGGTCGGCGCTGGTGTGCGGTTTTATAAAAAACCTAAGAAAAATTGCTGGGATAAAAAATAGCAAGCCCTTGCCAAAAGAAAATAGAATTGAGATAAATCCTAAAACAAAGGGGTAACTAAAACCTGCTTTTCCAGAATACGGCAATATCGTGACAGTGCCTTGATCTGCCACGAGATAGGGTGAAGCAAAGATGGCGCCAAACTTGACATAGTTTTCAAAGATGATTGCACTAACTGGCATTAGGATGATGAAGAGATAAAGGGGTTTGCGTAACTTTAGGGCTAAAAAAATGAGCGATAAAACAAGTGCAGGCAAGGTTGCTGGTGTTTGCACTACGCCAATACTCAATAAAACTACTGCTAAAAAAAGCCGCTCTTTTAAGAGCGCAATGATTCCTAATGTAATTGCGCTAGCAGTCAGTGTCTCACCATAGTAAGTCATGATGTGATTGGGGAACATGGAGGTAGCAAGCATAAAAATAGCGACAAAAAATTGCATTGTGCGAGTTGGCATTGCGCGCACGAGAAATAATAAAAGCAGGCAAAAAATAAGCGGATTGAACCAGGCGGTAGTAAGCTTCGCTTTTTCAAAAAAAGCGCCTACCCAATAGAGCGGGAAGGAGATGATGGCATGAATAGTAGAGAACTTACTCGTTGGAGATTGCCCGTTAATCAATGCCAGTAAATCATTAAATCGATCTACGCCATCTCCATCAATAGCTGGGTGCAGGCATTTATAAAGAAGAAATAAGCCCAAAAAAATCCACAGGGCCATTAATTTATTGCTGTCAAATCGAATGTGCCAGCGCGCCATTGCTTGTCGTTTTCTAGTTTTGGCGATTCGCAATACCCGAAACTACGTGCCCAGTCGGCGCTACTGTAGCTGCGGCTTGGCAGTGGCCCGTTTGGTCATCAAAAAAGAAATCAGGCTCGAATTCGCGCAAGAAATCACTTTTTGATAAGCCACCCAGAAACATGGCTTCATCAACTTCTATGCCCCAATCCATCAAAGTTCGAATTGCTCGTTCGTGAGCTGGTGCAGACCGAGCAGTAACCAGGGCGGTACGAATCCGCATGCCCTTTTCACCCGATTGGTTTTGTAAGCGGTGGAGCGCCTCTAGCAAAGGTTTAAAAGGGCCCGGTGGTAAAGGCACAGACACTTTTTTACTCTCATGATCAACAAAAGCCTCTAAGCCCTTATTTTGAAATATCTGTTCGGCTTCATCAGAAAATAAAACAGCATCGCCGTCAAAGGCAATACGAATTTCATCGGGATGTGATTCAGCGCTGGTATTGGATTCCGGATAGACTCGAGCTGCTGGAAAGCCCGCATCAATTGTGGCCCGCACATCTTCTTCATTAGCGGATAAAAATAAATTGGCATGCAGTGAGCGTAAGTAATGATAAGGCGGGCGCCCGCGGGTAAAAACCCCCCGCTCTAAATGTAAGCCATGGTGGACTGCTGAACGGAATACCCGTAAACCACTGACGGGATCATTACGCGAGAGGATAACGACTTCTACTCGCTGTTCCTCACCTGAATTAAAGGCCAATAATTTTTTTACAAGGGGGAAGGCGACACCGGTGCGCGCAGGAATTGACAGCCTCTCCAGTTGCAGTTTCATGTACGCACTGTCATCGCTTGACTCAAACAGATTATTCTCCTCCTCAAAATCAAACAAGGCGCGCGATGAAATGGCCACGACTAATTTTCCGGAGAGACTGTAGGCCATCTTATTTTAAAAAGAGTTGATAGGCTGGATTTTTACTTTCGTTCCAATGGGGATATCCCAAAGTGATGAGAAAGTCTTGGAATGCTTTTTGATCTGTTTTTGGTACTTGAATACCGACCAAAATCCGGCCATAGTCGGCCCCATGGTTACGGTAGTGAAACAAACTAATATTCCAATTGGGTGCCATGCTGGTTAAAAACCGCATCAGCGCCCCCGGTCTTTCGGGAAACTCAAAGCGATAGAGGAGTTCATCTTTAGCTAAGGGTGAGTGGCCCCCGACCATATGACGTAAGTGTGATTTTGCTAATTCATCATGGGTCAGATCAATGGTAGAAAAGCCCGCCTGATTAAAGTGTTTGGCAATCGCCGTACTATCTTGCGCCTTTAAAGTAGAAATACCAACAAATATATGCGCCTCACGTTGATCAGCAATGCGGTAATTAAATTCGGTTACATTACGCTTACCTAAAAGTTCACAAAAACGCTTAAACGAGCCGCGTTCTTCAGGGATGGTGACAGCAAAAACAGCTTCACGAAATTCTCCAACATCGGCGCGTTCAGCAACAAAGCGCAAGCGACTAAAATTCATATTTGCGCCACAAGCAATTGCCACAAACGTTTTCTTTTTAATTTTCTTGTGGATGACATATTTTTTTAATCCTGCAATCGCTAAGGCGCCTGCAGGCTCAAGAATGCTGCGGGTATCACTAAATACATCATTAATGGCGGCGCAAATTTCATCGGTATCCACAGTCACAATTTCATCCACTACTCGTTGGCAAATCCGAAATGTTTCTTTACCCACCAGTTTTACGGCTGTGCCGTCCGAAAATAAACCAACCTCTTTTAGTTCCACGCGTTTGCCTGCTTTGAGAGAGCGTCTCATCGCATCTGAATCTAGCGCCTGGACGCCGATAATTTTGGTCTTAGGACTCACGGCTTTGGCGTATTCCCCAATACCTGAAATTAAACCCCCGCCGCCAATGGCAACAAATATGGCATCAATTGGGCTTTGGCATTGTTGAAAAATTTCTTGGGCAATCGTTCCTTGGCCTGCAATTACATCAGGATCATCAAAAGGATGCACAAAAGTAAGCCCACGTTTTTTTTCTAGTAACTGGGCATGGGCGTAAGCATCGCTATACGAGTCGCCGCATAAAATCAACTCAACCCAAGATTTGCCATGGGCTTTAACTGCATCAATCTTAACGTTTGGCGTGGTGATGGGCATCACAATCACGGCTTTGCATTTCATTTTGGCGGCAGCTAAAGCAACTCCTTGGGCATGATTACCAGCCGAAGCAGCAATGACGCCCCGTTTTAGTGCAGCAGGGGGTAAATGGGCCATTTTGTTGTAGGCCCCGCGTAATTTAAAGGAAAAAACGCTTTGATTATCTTCACGTTTCAGCAAAACTCGATTTCCGAGGCGTTGCGATAGCTGGGGTGCGAAATCGAGCTCAGTTTCACGAGCGACATCGTAGACCTTGGCGGCGAGAATTTTTTTTAGGTAGTTGGTTGCCATCTAATGAGCGTACCACGGATGGGTCTTAAGCCCTTATTTTGGAAGGGGTTACTGCTTTTCACTAAATACTGTCAGGATCGGCTCTGGCTCAATTAAAATAACTATTTATTCAAGTTTGTCCCATGAATGCTCCCCTCGGACTTAATCAGATACTCGCTGCTGAAACTGATTTACCCCGTTTGCGCGAAATACCCTACAACTACACCTCATTTTCTGATCGTGAGGTCGTCATTCGTCTACTGGGTGAGCAAGCTTGGCAGGCCTTAACAGAATTACGCGCTAGTCGACGCACAGGGCGCTCGGCCCGAATGTTGTTTGAGGTTTTGGGCGATATTTGGGTTGTACAACGCAATCCCTTTTTGCAAGACGATTTATTAGATAACGCTAAACGGCGCCAACTATTAGTGGATGCCTTGTGGCATCGCTTAAAGGAAGTAGAAAAACGCGTGACTGCCGATTCGGCCGAACAAGTTAGTATTTTGTTAAATGCCGCGCGGGGTGCAGTTGAGCGCTTTGAAGCTGAATTTATTACGGTTGCCGAACTGCGCAAGAAAGCGCAAAAAATATTTAGTCGGTTTACGGCTAATGACAATATTACGTTTGATGGTATCTCGCGGGTCGCGCACGTAACCGATGCTACCGATTGGCGGGTGGAATATCCCTTTGTAGTGTTGAAGCCCGATTCCGAAGCCGAAATACCTAATTTAGTCAAAGCCTGCATTGAATTAGGCCTCACCATTATTCCCCGTGGGGGCGGTACCGGCTATACCGGCGGAGCAATTCCGTTGTACGCCATGTCGGCAGTTATCAACACTGAAAAGTTAGAGCAGATTGGCTTAGTTAATTCAGTAAGCTTGCCTGGGCTCAGTACCTCAACCCCAACCATCTTTACTGGCGCCGGAGTAATTACCCGACGAGTAGCTGATGCAGCCGAGCAGGCTGGCTTGGTATTTGCAGTTGATCCAACTTCCGCTGACGCTAGTTGCATTGGCGGTAATATTGCCATGAATGCTGGAGGTAAAAAGGCCGTACTCTGGGGTACGGCATTAGATAATTTAGCCAGCTGGCGTATGGTAGATCCACAAGGCAATTGGCTTGAAGTGAGACGCCTTGACCATAATCTGGGCAAAATTCATGAGGTTGAGTTAGCTCGGTTTGAGTTGACCTGGTCAGATGGGTCGGATGCCCCAGGCAAAAAAATTCTGCGCAGTGAGTTGCTTGAGGTTGCCGGAAAACGGTTTCGCAAGACGGGTCTTGGCAAAGATGTAACCGATAAATTTTTAGCAGGCTTACCAGGCATTCAGAAAGAGGGTTGTGATGGTTTAATTACTAGTGCTACCTGGATACTTCATCAAATGCCGCAATTTATGCGCACAGTTTGCTTAGAATTTTTTGGGCCTGCCCGTGAAGCTATTCCCAGTATCGTCGAAATTAAAGCTTACATTGATCAGTTAAGTAGCCAAGGGGGCCCCATTTTGGCTGGCTTAGAACACCTCGATGATCGGTACTTAAAAGCAGTTGGTTACGCTACCAAATCTAAGCGCCATGGCTTACCCAAGATGGTTTTAATCGGTGATATTGCGGGTAATGATGAAGCTGCAGTGGCCGCTGCCACTAGCGAAGTCGTACGCATGGCTAATTTACGGGTGGGCGAAGGATTTGTCGCCGTTAGTCCCGAGGCACGAAAGAAGTTTTGGCTTGATCGCGCCCGTACTGCAGCGATTGCTCGTCATACCAATGCGTTTAAGATTAATGAGGATGTGGTAATTCCCCTGCCACGCATGGGCGAGTACACCGATGGTATTGAGCGTCTTAATATCGAACTTTCGCTTAAAAATAAACTGCAATTACTCGATGCTTTAGAGCACTATATAAAAAAAGAAAATTTGCCCTTAGGTAAAGAAGAAGATGAATTTGCAATACCTAGCGCAGAATTATTTGGTGATCGTCTTGAGCAAGCCAGCGATTTAATTGCCAACGTGCGGGCTCGATGGGCTTTGTGGTTGAGTGAGATCGAAAAATATTTTCCGCAATTACAAACCTATCAACTCCGTGCCTCATGGAAAACTGAAGTCAAGGCCGAACTAGAGACTATTTTTAGCGGGCTGGCATTTGAACCAATTAGACAAGAAATTATCGCTATTCATCGACGTATTTTGCGTAAACGCGTTTTTATTGCTTTACACATGCATGCGGGTGATGGCAATGTGCACACGAATATTCCAGTGAACTCCGATGATTATGAGATGTTGCAAGATGGCCATCTTGCTGTCGCTCGGATTATGGCTTTAGCCCGATCATTAGATGGGGTCATCTCTGGAGAGCACGGTATTGGTATTACTAAGCTTGAATATCTCACCGATCTAGAGCTGCAGGATTTTCGCGCCTACAAAAATACAGTCGATCCCAATGGGCATTTCAACAAAGGAAAATTAATGCCCCATGCCGATTTATCTCAGGCCTATACACCTAGTTTTGGATTGATGGGACATGAATCGATCATCATGCAGCAAAGTGATATTGGTGCCATTGCTGACAGTATTAAAGATTGCTTACGTTGTGGAAAATGTAAGCCCGTGTGTGCCACGCACGTACCGCGCGCAAATTTGTTTTATAGTCCCCGCGATAAAATTTTAGCAACCTCATTATTAATTGAAGCTTTTTTATATGAGGAGCAAACACGCCGTGGTATTTCTATTCGCCATTGGGATATGTTTGACGATGTTGCCGCTCATTGCACGGTCTGTCATAAGTGCTTAACGCCTTGTCCGGTGAAAATTGATTTTGGTAAGGTGACCATGAATATGCGGAACTTACTGCGTAAAATGGGGCAACAACGTTTTAATGCAGGCACTACTGCCTCGATGTTTTTTCTCAATGCTACTGATCCCGAGACTATTCGCTTAGCCCGCAAGAGCATGATCGAGTGGGGCTATCGCCTGCAACGCATGGGTAATACCCTGCTCAGCAAATGGGCCCGTAAGCAAACGCTACATCCACCTGCAACACTAGGTAAGCCGGCTATTAAAGAGCAAATTATTTTCTTTGTTAATAAAAAAATGCCGGGCAATTTGCCCAAGAAAACAGCGCGCGCTTTGCTCGATATTGAAGATGCGAATTACGTGCCGATTATTCGTGACCCCGTAACGACTACAGCCGATACTGAGGCGGTATTTTATTTTCCGGGTTGCGGTTCAGAACGGCTTTTTTCACAAGTTGGCTTAGCGACCCAAGCCATGTTATGGAATGTTGGCGTGCAAACCGTTTTGCCCCCAGGCTATTTGTGTTGTGGCTACCCACAAAGAGGAACTGGCGACTTTGCGCGCGCTGACCAAATGATTACCGATAATCGCGTTTTATTTCATCGGGTGGCTAACACCTTAAATTATTTAGACATCAAAACAGTAGTTGTTTCCTGTGGCACTTGTTATGACCAATTGGCGGGTTATCAATTCGACTCAATCTTTCCAGGCTGTCGCATTATTGATATTCATGAATATTTATTAGAAAAAGGCGTGCATTTAACGGGGGTCACTGGCGTTCAGTATATGTATCACGATCCCTGCCATTCGCCGATGAAGCTCCAAGACCCATTAAAGACTGTAAATGAATTAATTCAAACTGAAAGTGGCGAGTTAATTCAGAAAAATGAGCGTTGTTGCGGTGAGTCGGGCACCTTGGCCATTACTCGTCCTGATATTGCTACGCAAGTGCGGTTTCGCAAACAAATCGAGATGGAAAAGGGCGCCAAGGCCCTGCAGGAGAATTTCACAGGCACAGTCAAGGTTTTAACCAGTTGCCCCTCTTGCCTGCAGGGGTTATCACGCTTTGATGCAGACAGTGACACCAAAGCAGATTACATTGTGGTAGAGATGGCTGAACGTTTACTAGGGCACAATTGGATGCAAGACTATGTGACAAAAGCTAATCTGGGCGGTATTGAAAGGGTATTGGTTTAATGATTCCAACAAATGTGGTGTTGCATCAACAATCGAAGGTCTTAGAACTCGCCTATGAAGGCGGCAAGACCTTTCGTCTGCCGTTTGAGTTTTTGCGGGTTTTATCACCCTCTGCCGAAGTGAGAGGGCACGGCCCTGGCCAAGAAACACTACAAACAGGCAAGCGGGCGATACTAATTAGTAAGATTGAGCCGGTCGGCCATTACGCCCTCAAGTTTACTTTTTCCGATGGTCACGATTCTGGTTTATATGCTTGGGATTTCCTCTTTCATTTGGCCGAGAATCAAGAAGCCTTATGGGCAGAACATTTGCAAAAATTGGCTGATGCTGGCATTGACCGAGATACCCCAATGGGTCAAAAAGGCCATAGCTGTAGCCACTAATTGCTAAGCACTAATAACCTTATTAATATCGATGTTTACTTCTTAACTACCAAGTCATGACAAAAACCCACTTTGGTTTTGAAGACGTTGAGGAGGCTGAAAAAGCGACGAAGGTTGCTCAAGTGTTTCATTCGGTGGCGAATAAATATGACCTAATGAATGACTTCATGTCATTTGGATTACATCGGGTGTGGAAAAAATGGGCTATTACTTGTGCGCAGGTGAAGCCTGGACAAGTTGTTTTAGATATTGCTGGGGGCACCGGCGATTTGGCTGCCGCCTTTGCCCGTGCGGCTCAGTGGGGAAATAATCCCTCTGCCGAAGTTTGGCTTAGCGATATCAACGCCTCGATGCTGAGTACAGGACGCGATCGATTGCTAGATCAAGGATTAATGCTGCCCTGTGTGCAATTTGATGCTGAAGCCATTCCTTTTCCCAGCAACCATTTTGACGTCTTAAGCGTCGCCTTTGGCCTACGTAATATGACCCATAAAGAAGTGGCCTTAAGTGAAATGCTCAGGGTGATTAAGCCAGGGGGTAAGGTGCTAGTGCTGGAATTTTCACAACCTGATCGTTTCCTGCAACCGTTGTATGATGTTTATTCTTTTAAGGTCTTACCTTGGCTGGGCGAGAAAATTGCCAAAGATGCCGCTAGTTATCGTTATTTAGCTGAATCCATTCGCATGCATCCTGATGCAAAGACGTTAAAAGCCATGATGTTAGGCTTGGGTTTTGATGAGGTTGATACACACAGGTTGAGCGGAGGTATTGTCGCTTTACATATTGGGGTGAAATATTAGAACCCCTAGTTTATTAAAGGAGAAATTAACATGAAAATGCAAAATCTAAAATTGATTTTTGGCAGTTTGGTTTTACTCTTTGCTTTTATTGGGCAAGTTGATGCAGCCCGTTTAGGCGGGGGCAAAAGTATGGGACGTACCCCAACTGCGCCAATGCAACGCCAAGCTACCCCAGCACCGGTAGCCAAGCCTCCACAAGCCGCACCAGCACCAACCCCAGCAACTGCACCGGCAGCAGCGCCTAGTCGCTTTGGCGGATTTGGTGGAATACTGGGCGGTTTAGCAGCAGGACTTGGTTTAGGTTATTTATTTTCACATTTAGGCATGGGTGACATGGGCTCAGGTATCGCCTCCTTAATTACCGGTGTGTTAATTGCCTTTTTAATTGGTATGGTGGCGCTATTTATTCTGCGTCGCTTTGTACCTGCTTTTTCTAAAACCAATGTTGCGCCTGTTGACGGCGGTATGCAAAGAGCTAGCTATGGAGCAACTCCTCGTCAGCAAGAGCCTACTTTTGCGCCGGTTGCAAGTGCGCCAGTGGTCGAGGCGCCTCTCGATATGCCCCCTGGTTTCGATGAGCATGGTTTTTTGGAGAATGCCAAACAATACTTTATTAAATTACAAAAAGCCTGGGATGTTGGCGATTTAAATTCTTTACGAGAATTTGCTACACCAGAAATGTATGCAACGCTGCAACAAGATTTACAGGCTCGCTTTGAAGCCTCAAACCAAACCGATGTTGTTACCTTAGAGGCGCGTCTTTTGGGAATAGAAACTACAGCGGGTAGCTATCTATGCAGCGTACAGTTTTCAGGCTTAATTCGCGAACAGGTTGGCGCTCCAGCAAATTCATTTTCCGAAATTTGGAATTTATCGAAGCCAGTAGAAGGGCCTGGAGGTTGGGTTTTGGCGGGAATTCAGCAAGTTATTTAATCATGGAAAAGTGGGCTTTTAGGCCTTCAATTTGGAGCGCAAAAGCACTATCTAAGGCTATTAATCACGTCCTCAGTAAAGAGTCTTGGGCGCGCGCCGAGTTAGCAAGCCATGCTGGTAAGCAAATTCAACTGAGCTTACCAGTGGCGCAGGTGGCCTTCATGATTGACGATGTAGGTTATGTTGAGGCGCTTGATGCAACTGCGGTCTTAGACAATTGCAATTTAATCTTAAGTATTTCCCCTGGCGTGTTAGCAGAGGTACTTGCTACGCAGGGCGAGCTTCGTGAAAAAGCCTTTAAAGCCGTGAAAATAACTGGCGATGCCGACTTAGCGCAACTAATTGGACGCTTAGCGGGTCAATTGCGCTGGGAATATGAAGATGATTTAGCGCGCTTCATCGGTGATGCGCCCGCTCATTTTCTGGTGAAGCAAGTAAAACGCTTACATGAGGCAGGACAATCTGCAAGGCGTGACTTAATGGGGAACGTAGTTGAGTATCTCAGCGAAGAAAAGCAGGTACTTATTAAGCAAGCAGATTTTGCACTACATAAGTCTGCGGTCAATGAAACCCGCGATGCACTCGAGCGCTTAGAAAAGCGTATTCACCGTTTACAGCAAGGGACTGCGTAAATAGTGAGCCGCATTGTTCGTTTAAGTAAAATATTTTTTACAGCTTGGCGCTTTGGCTTACTACCGCTCTTGCGCGATAGCCTTAAACCAGGGCTTCGCCGTTCTTTGTTAAGTGTTTTATGCTGGTTCTCACCCAACGCTTTGCCACGCGGCGAACGCATTCGTTTGACTCTCGAAGCACTAGGACCCATTTTTGTTAAATTTGGGCAGGTACTTTCTACGCGCCGTGATCTCTTGCCAGAAGATATTGCCGATGAATTAGCTAAATTACAAGATCAAGTACCGCCATTCTCAAACGCCAAATCGCGTGAAATTATTGAGTTGGCATTAGGGAGTCCAATTGAAGATGTGTTTATTAGTTTTGATGCCACTCCCGTAGCGAGTGCATCAGTAGCACAGGTTCATTTTGGGGTTTTGCGTGGCAATGAACAGCATCCCGAGTGGCGTGATTATTTAGTCGCAGTGAAGGTATTACGCCCTGAAATATTACCGATCATTGAAGGTGACATTGCCTTAATGTACGACCTGGCTAAGCTAGTTGAGCGTACCTCAGAAGACGGTCGGCGTTTAAAGCCCCGCGAAGTAGTGGCTGAATTTGACACGTATTTACATGATGAGCTTGACCTCATGCGCGAAGCGGCAAATGCAAGTCAGCTACGCCGATATTTTGCTGATTCTGATAAGTTAATGATTCCTGAAATGGTCTGGGATCTCTGTCATACCAACGTCATGGTGATGGAGCGGATGCATGGTATTTCGATTGGCAGAATGGATGAGTTACGTGCTGCGGGTGTCGATTTCAAAAAATTAGCGGTTGATGGTGTCGAAATATTTTTTACTCAAGTCTTTCAGTATGGGTTTTTCCATGCCGATATGCATCCAGGCAATATTCTCATTAGTCTTGAGCCCGATACATTCGGGCGTTACATTTCACTTGATTTTGGAATTGTCGGCACCTTAAGCCAGTTTGATAAAAATTATTTAGCACAAAATTTTTTAGCCTTCTTTAACCGCGACTATCGCCGCGTAGCAGAACTGCACGTTGAATCGGGGTGGGTGCCAAGCGAAACCCGCATTGAAGATTTAGAGGGTGCGGTGAGAGCAGTGTGTGAACCCTATTTTGATCGACCCCTCAAAGAAATTTCTTTAGGTATTGTGTTGATGCGCTTATTCCAAACATCACGACGCTTTAAAGTTGAAATTCAACCGCAGTTAACCCTTTTACAAAAAACCCTCTTAAATGTTGAGGGTTTGGGTCGCCAACTTGACCCAGACCTTGATTTATGGAAAACCGCAAAACCAATCTTAGAAAAATGGGTTAGTCGGCAGCTGGGTTGGCGTGGGCTCCTCGAGGGTCTCAAGGAAGAGGCGCCAAATTGGGCTAAGCTCCTACCAACCTTGCCGCGCTTAATAGCTGAAAGTCTGGCACAGCGCCCCCAACAAGACCGTAGCTTAGAACTCGAGGTGCTCAAGACCGTATTAGATGAGGAGCGTCGCACCCGGCGTTTGCTAGCTGGCGCCTTGCTTTTCTTGGGTGGTTTTCTGGTCGGCGCCTTCCTGATAGCCTTGCAGTTACATTAATCTCCCGTTGCCGCGTCCAAACCGTTAAAATCATGGGTTGGGCATATTAATCAGATGAAAAAATACTTTATAGCTGGAATATTGGTGTGGGTACCGATTGCGGTTACCGTTTGGGTAATCACATGGGGTCTCGGGCTGTTGGATGGCGTGTTTGGCTCAGTCATGCACGTTATTATTGCGGTTTTTCCGCGTCAATTTACCGCTGATCTCGAATACTTCCGTGCTTTGCCAGGGGTTGGTGTAGCCATCGTCGTGTTGGTTATTATCATCACGGGTTTCATGGCCATTAGTTTCGCAGGCCAATGGTGGGTGCGGTTTTGGGATAAACAGATGACCCGTATTCCCATTGTGCGCTCCATTTATCCTAGTGTTAAGCAAGTTTCATCAACCTTATTTTCAGGTAGCGGACAAGCATTTCGTAAGGCCTTATTAATTCATTATCCACATGCCAATTCCTGGGCAGTAGCATTCCAAATTGGCTCGCCTACCGAAGAGATACAAAATAAACTCGGCGGCGATTATGTCAACGTATTTTTACCTACCACCCCAAACCCAACCTCTGGTTTTTTTATGATCGTCCCCCGTAGTGAAGTCATTGAATTAGATATGAATGTTGAAGAAGCGCTCAAATACATCGTGTCAATGGGAACAGTACCTCCAATTGCTGCTAGTGCATTAAGCACAACACAGCTATCAAAGCCCTCTGCTTCATAGGAAATAAGTATGTCGATGCGAAGTCACACCTGCGGCCAAGTTACCGATGCCCTCATCGGCCAAGAAGTCACACTGGCTGGCTGGGTTAATCGCCGCCGCGATCATGGAGGGGTCATTTTTATTGATTTACGGGACCATCAAGGGTTTGTGCAGGTCGTTTGCGACCCCGATAGACCAGAGATGTTTAAGCTGGCTGAGCAAGTACGGAATGAGTTTTGTATTCAAATTATTGGTAAAGTACGAGCACGACCAGCTGGTACCGAAAATCTCGATTTAGCCAGCGGTAAAGTTGAAGTACTTTGTCATCAATTGCATATTTTGAATGCCTCTGTAACTCCACCTTTTTTGCTGGACGATGAAAATCTTTCTGAAACCACCCGTTTAACCCACCGCGTTTTAGATTTACGTCGTCCGCAGATGCAAAAGAATTTACGTTTACGTTACCAAGTTGCAATGGAAACGCGGCGCTATCTTGACGCTGCAGGTTTTATCGACAT
The DNA here is from genome assembly GCF_021395205.1 of Polynucleobacter sp. IMCC 30228. Taxonomy (GTDB): domain Bacteria; phylum Pseudomonadota; class Gammaproteobacteria; order Burkholderiales; family Burkholderiaceae; genus Polynucleobacter. The sequence goes on from NZ_JAJVCS010000001.1 coordinate 529,545, forward strand.
AGAAACTCCCATGCTGACCAAGAGCACACCTGAAGGCGCACGTGATTATTTAGTGCCGTCACGAGTTCATGATGGGCAATTTTTTGCTTTACCCCAATCTCCGCAACTATTTAAACAATTACTCATGGTGGCGGGTTTTGATCGCTATTATCAAATTACTAAATGTTTTCGGGATGAAGATTTACGCGCTGATCGCCAGCCTGAATTCACCCAGATTGATTGCGAAACTGCGTTTTTAAATGAATTAGAAATTCGCGAATTATTTGAAAAAATGATTCATCATATTTTTAAAACCGTGATGCAAGTCGAGCTGCCCAAGCCTTTTCCCGTCATGCCGTATGCCGAGGGCATGGCTCGTTATGGTTCGGACAAACCTGATTTACGAATTGCGCTGGAGTTTACTGAACTGACCGATGTCATGAAAGATGTCGATTTCAAGGTATTTTCTAGCGCTGCCAACCAAGCAGAGGGCCGCGTTGTCGCTTTATGTGTGCCAGGTGGAGCCCAAATAAGTCGGAGTGAAATTGATGATTACACCCAGTTTGTGACCATTTATGGCGCCAAGGGTTTAGCGTGGATTAAGGTGAACTCACGTGCGGAAGGCCGCAATGGTTTGCAATCGCCGATTGTAAAAAATTTACACGATGCAGCAATTAACGAAATTTTAAGTCGCACTAATGCACAAGACGGCGACATCATTTTCTTTGGCGCTGATAAAGCCAAAATAGTAAATGATGCGATTGGCAATTTGCGTTTACGAATTGGCCATTCTGCTTGGGGTAAAGAGCACGGTTTATTTACTGAAGGATGGAAGCCGCTCTGGATAGTTGACTTCCCTATGTTTGATTATGATGAAGGCGATGCTCGGTGGGTTGCTTGTCATCACCCTTTTACCAGTCCTAAAGATGAGCATCTATCTCTTCTCGATAGTAATCCAGGCCAATGTTTAGCCAAAGCCTACGATATGGTATTAAATGGCAGTGAAATCGGTGGTGGTTCAGTGCGTATTCACCAAGAGGCAGTCCAAAGCCAAGTTTTTCGGGCCTTAAAAATTGGCCCAGAAGAGGCCCAGTCTAAGTTTGGTTTCTTGCTCGATGCCCTGCAGTATGGTGCGCCACCCCATGGTGGTATTGCCTTCGGCCTCGATCGTATTGTCACAATGATGACTGGTGCTGAGTCGATTCGCGATGTTATTGCTTTCCCTAAAACACAACGCGCTCAATGCTTACTTACTCAGGCTCCTAGCGCGGTTGATGAACGGCAGTTACGTGAATTACATATTCGCTTACGTCAGGTAAGCCCAGCGGGTTAACTTGAAAATACCAATTTCAGTATTGGTAGTTATTTACGATACCAGTGGCGCTGTTTTGCTAATTGAGCGCGCTGATCGTCAGGCGTTTTGGCAGTCGGTAACCGGTAGCCTCGATCATTTACATGAGCCATTAAAAACCGCAGCCGAGCGTGAAGTATTTGAAGAAACGGGAATTCAAGTGGCATTGTTAAACCCGACGGCATTACAAGATATGCATCACCAGGTTGAATATGAAATTTATCCACAATGGCGCCATCGTTACGCTGCTGGGGTTACACGCAATACAGAACATTGGTTTGCGCTTTTAGTTCCCCAAGCTAGCAAAATTACTCTGGCGCCTGATGAGCACATTGCCTACGAATGGCTGCCGCCCGAATTGGCTGCGTCTAAATGTTTTTCAGAGAGCAATCGTTTGGCCATTGAGACCTTATTTAAGCTATCCAATTGTGGTTAAGATAAGCGGATGAGACCAGCATCCCACCATCCAACGGACACACCTCCAGCAAACGCAAAGGGTGCTAGTGCAAAGCGCAGTGATTGGCGCGCCATCCGCGATTTATTGCCTTACCTTTTAGAGCATAAGACCCGCGTTATCTTGGCTTTACTCTGTATGGTTGCAGCTAAATTTGCTAACTTGGGCATTCCCATTTTAATGAAGAGTTTAATTGATACGCTCAATATCAAAATTAGCACACCTCAAGCTGTATTAGCCGTCCCCCTAGCACTAATTATTGCTTATGGGCTATTACGGTTTTCTGCAGCTTTATTTAATGAATTAAGAGAGGGATTGTTCGCCCGGGTCACTCAAAATGCCGTACGTAAAGTAGCCTTGCAGGTCTTTGAGCACTTGCATGGGTTGGCTTTAAGCTTTCATTTGGCGAGACAAACCGGAGGGGTTAGTCGCGATATTGAGCGCGGTACGCGCGGTATTCAATCCTTAATTTCTTATTCCTTGTACAGCATTTTGCCTACGCTGATTGAGTTTGCTTTGGTGCTAGGATATTTTGCCTATAGCTATAACTATTGGTTTGCCGCGATAACATTAGTCGCCCTTGTTTTCTATATTAGCTTTACTGTCATGGTTACCGAATGGCGCACCCAATTTCGTCGCACCATGAACAAAATGGATTCGCGCGCTAATCAGAAAGCGATTGATTCGCTACTCAATTTTGAAACAGTTAAATATTTTGGTAACGAGCGCTTTGAGGCCCGCCGTTACGATGAAAATTTATTGCGTTATCAAACTGCAGCAATTCAATCGCAAAAATCGTTAGCCATACTTAACTTAGGTCAACAAAGTATTATTGGCGTTGGCTTAGTGCTTATTTTGTGGCGCGCTACATTAGGCGTTATTGATGGCACGATGACTTTAGGCGATTTAGTTTTAGTCAATACCTTGATGATTCAGCTCTACATCCCACTCAATTTCTTGGGTGTTATCTATCGTGAAATTAAACAAGCGCTCACAGATATGGATCGCATGTTTTCTTTACTGGAGACTGAAAAAGAAATCGCTGATATTCCAGGCGCGAAACCACTCGTAATCAATAACTATGCAACCGGTCCAAAAGTGCAATTTGAGCATGTTTCATTTAGCTATGAGGCGCGGCGAGAAATTTTGCATGATGTGAGCTTTACGATTCCTGCGGGCACCATCACGGCAATTGTTGGTCAAAGTGGTGCTGGTAAAAGTACGATAGCGCGGCTGCTATTTCGTTTCTATGATGTGCAGGCCGGCAAAATTCTAATTGATGGCCAAAATATTCAATTAGTCCAGCAAACCAGTTTACGGAAAGCCATTGGTATCGTGCCGCAAGATACCGTTTTATTTAATGACACCATTGCCTATAATATTGCCTATGGCAGACCTGATGCAAGTATTACTGAGGTTCGTGATGCTGCTCGCGCCGCTCAAATTGATAGCTTAATCGAACGATTGCCTGATGGTTTTGAAACGCAGGTTGGCGAGCGCGGCTTAAAGTTGTCGGGCGGTGAAAAACAACGTGTAGCGATTGCACGCACCTTACTTAAACAGCCAGCCATGTTGCTATTCGATGAGGCGACGTCGGCGCTAGATTCTAAAACTGAGCGCGCCCTTCAAGAAGAGATGTTAGGGTTGGCGCGCAATCGTACGACTTTAATTATTGCCCATCGTCTTTCTACTATCGTGCATGCCGATCAAATTTTAGTGATGGATCAAGGACGTATTATTGAGCGCGGTACTCATCTTGAATTAGTTGAGTTCAACGGCAAATATGCGGAAATGTGGCAAATGCAAGAGCGCAGTGAAAATGCCGTACAAGATCACTAACTGAGCACATCAGCTAGTCATTGTTTAGAATTAGCTCATGATTAACAATACCCAAGCTATTTTGCAGCAAGCCTTTGCGGCTGCCTTACAACTAGCAGAACCACGCCATATCATGGCCGCTTGTTTAAAGCAGATTTTTCCTGCTGGTACAGAGCCGCAAGGCCGCTGCTTAGTGGTGGGCGCAGGCAAAGCAAGTGCTGCTATGGCAAGCGCCTTAGAGACTTACGCTGCATCAAGCTGGCCAAAGGCCAAGCTCGAGGGCTTAGTTTTAACGCGTTATGGTCATCGTGCGCCAACCCAAGCGATCCGCATCGTTGAAGCAGGTCACCCAGTGCCTGATCAAGCAGGTATGGATGGGGCAATTGAAATTCTACAGCGCGTGCAAGAACTGCAGGCCGGTGAGACACTCATCGTGCTGGTTTCGGGTGGCGGCTCGAGCCTTCTGACTTTACCCCAAACTGGTATCAGCATGGCCGATATGCGCCAAACCACTGAAGCCTTGTTACGGAGTGGCGCACCTATCGAAGAGATGAATATTGTGCGCAAACATCTTTCCGCCATTTTGGGTGGAAACTTAGCCCGTAGTGCGATGGCGCGCGGTGCACGGGTAGAGGCTTTATTAATTTCCGACGTCACTGGCGACCATCCTGCAGATATTGCCAGCGGACCTTGTGCAGCCGATTACTCTAGCTATGACAATGCGGTAGCCATTTTGGTTAAATACAATTTGAATGCGCGCAATTTACCGGCAAGTGTTTTACAACATTTGCAAGCTGGGAGCGAAGGGAAAATTCCTGAAACTTTAAAAGAAGCAGATTTAGTTGGGGCGCCAGTCCGTAATCATGTAATTGCAACTGCGCGCCAAAGCTTGCAAGCCGCTGCCAACTTCATCGCCAGTCAAGGCTATAACCCCATTATTTTAGGAGACACGGTTACTGGTGAAGCACATGATGTGGCTTTAGTTCATGCAGCTATTGCCCGCGAAATTATCCAGCATCAACAATGGGCCAAGTTGCCCGTAGCGCTTATTTCTGGGGGTGAATGTACTGTCACTATTCCGGCCGAGATGAAAGGTCGTGGTGGTCGTTGCAGTGAATTTCTTCTCGCCCTCTTGGCAGCGACGAGCGACTTACCCCATATCGCTGCTTTAGCAGCAGATACCGATGGCATTGATGGGAGCGAATCGAATGCTGGCGCTTGGTTTACGCCCGAGGTTCGCAAGCTGGCGAAAGAGCGGAACTTAAGTCCCACAGTATTTTTAATGAAACACGATTGTTATGGTTTTTTTGCAGAATTGAATGCTTTAGTCGATACTGGTCCTACACTGACTAACGTCAATGATTTCCGCATTATTTTGCTGGGGAAAAATTAAAGCCATGTCACTCAATTCGCTCGCCTCTATTAGTATGGTGAAACCAGACGACTGGCATTTACATATTCGCGATGGAGTGGTACTTAAAGACGTGTTATCGCATACCGTAAAGCAATTTGCGCGGGCAGTGATCATGCCTAATTTGCAACCGCCAATTACGACGGTAGCGCTAGCCCAAGCTTATCGTGAGCGCATCGAGTTGCAATTACAGCAACTAGCTACAAATCAATTTACACCGTTAATGACTTTGTACCTAACCGACAATACCGCGGCGACAGAGGTGCAAAAGGCCAAAGATGCGGGCATCGTAGGTATCAAGCTATATCCTGCTGGCGCCACCACCAATAGTGATTCTGGGGTGAGCAATTTAAAGCACTGCAGTGCAGTTCTTGAGGCAATGCAAAAAGCGAACTTGCCTTTATTAATTCACGGAGAAACGACTGACCCAAGCATTGACGTATTTGATCGCGAAGCAGTTTTTATTGATCGCGTTCTTGAGCCATTGCGGCGGGATTTTCCAGAATTGCGCATTGTCTTCGAGCACATAACTACATTGCAAGCGGCGCAGTATGTGCGCGATGCGCATACGGCGAATAAAAATATCTTGGGCGCTACTATTACCCCTCAACATTTACTGATGAACCGCAACGCTATTTTTTCTGGTGGTATTCGACCCCATCATTATTGTTTGCCAGTTTTAAAGCGAGAAGAACATCGTTTAGCATTGCTTGAAGTGGCTACGAGTGGAAATGCCCGTTTCTTTTTGGGAACCGATAGTGCACCCCATCCGAAGGGTTTAAAAGAAAATGCTTGTGGTTGTGCTGGGTGTTTTAGTGCTTTTAATGCCTTGGGTTTATATGTTGAAGCCTTTGAATCGCTTGGGCGGCTTGATCGGCTTGAAGCATTTGCCAGTTTTTATGGCGCCGATTTTTACGGTTTGCCGCGGAATACCGAAATCATTCGCTTACAAAAGCAGGCGCAGCTAGTGCCAACTGAACTACCTTTGGGTGATACCACCATCGTGCCATTGCGGGCAGGTGAAAGCATTGCGTGGTCGCTCACATAAGCGCTCTTATCCGCCCCAAGCTGAATTTACAATCTCATTTTTAAACTAAATTCTGGCGACTGCGTTAGACTTCAAGCGCAGAGTCAATTAGGCAATCGCCGCCTCTTTTAAGGAGGGGGAGGAAAGTCCGGACTCCATAGGGAAAGGTGTTGGCTAACAGCCATCCACGGCGACGTGCGGAATAGGGCCACAGAGACGAGCGTATTTAGTTACGGTGAAACGCGGTAACCTCCACCTGGAGCAATCCCAAGTAAGCAGACGATGAGGCGTCCCGCTGAGTCTGCGGGTAGGGAGCTTGAGCCGTCAGGTAACTGCCGGCCTAGAGGAATGATTGCCCCTAAATGAAAGTTTAGGCGACAGAATCCGGCTTATCGATTGACTCTGCACCTTCTCTCCATATAAATATGTTAGTGTTCGTTCACTTTATAAAAAATTTAATTAAAACAGTAACTTAGAATTTTAATTCAGCTAAAATCCTTGCAGCACATCTATAAGACTAGGGTAAACCCAAATAATTCTTGCAATGCACCATTACGCCAGATAGAATGAATTCATTGTGCGGTTTTTCCTTGTTTTCAAAAGGGGAATTACCGTCACTCCCAGTGTCTCCTCCACCCAAACAAAGGTGGATTTCAGCCCAGGACCTAGTCCTGGGCCTTTTTTTAGGTTAGAATTCAAGGCTTTACTAAATTATCGATCTAGCCAGCGGTAATGGTTTTACCAGTTAAGGTGCATAAAAACTGCGAGCCTGCAAACATAAGCAGGGCCAAGGTGAATGTAGTTTAGTTGGGGTAATAATGGCTATAACAATTAAAGAAAATCATGAAAACTTTTTCCGCAAAACCCGCTGAGGTAAAGCGTGACTGGTTCGTGATTGACGCTACGGACAAAGTCCTCGGTCGTGTCGCCAGTGAAGTGGCACTCCGTCTACGCGGCAAGCACAAACCCGAATTTACCCCCCACGTTGATACCGGCGATTTTATCGTGGTCATTAACTCTGCCAAGCTACGCGTTACCGGCACTAAGGGCTTAAACAAAATTTATTACCGTCATAGCGGCTACCCAGGTGGTATTAGCTCGACTAACTTTGACAAAATGCAAGAGCGTTTTCCAGGTCGTGCATTAGAAAAAGCGGTTAAAGGTATGTTACCTAAAGGCCCACTCGGCTACGCCATGATTAAGAAATTGAAGGTGTACGGCGACGCCGATCATCCACATTCGGCTCAACAGCCTAAAGCGCTAGAGATCTAAGGACCCCATATGGCAACGAATTACGGAAATTGGAATTACGGTACTGGGCGTCGCAAGAGCTCAGTTGCACGTGTATTTATTAAATCAGGCAAAGGCGACATTATCGTTAATGGTAAGCCCATTGATGCTTATTTTGCACGTGAAACTTCGCGCATGATTGCGCGTCAACCATTGGCTTTAACTAGCCATCTCACCACTTTTGATATTAAAGTGAATGTCCATGGTGGTGGCGAAACAGGCCAAGCTGGTGCAGTGCGCCACGGTGTTACTCGGGCTTTAATTGATTACGATAATGCTTTAAAACCGACCTTATCAAAGGCTGGTTTAGTCACTCGTGATGCACGTGAAGTAGAGCGTAAAAAGGTTGGTTTACATGGCGCGCGTCGCCGTAAACAGTTTAGTAAGCGTTAATTTCATTCAAACTGTTTTCGACAGGGTCGCGCAAGCGGCCCTTTTTGTTTTTACAATACGCATATAGAGTGGGGTAATGAGGAGAAGGTCATGATTAAAGTTGGCATTGTGGGCGGAACGGGCTATACCGGCGTGGAGTTGTTGCGGCTATTGGCGCAGCATCCCCAGGTTCAGATTGAAGCAATTACATCGCGTAGCGAAGCTGGCATGTCTGTTGCAGAGATGTTCCCCTCTTTGCGGGGGAAGCTAGATTTAGTATTTACAACCCCAGACGCCGCTAATCTAAAAAAATGTGATGCAGTATTTTTTGCTACACCGCATGGCGTGGCTATGTCACAAGCTAAAGAACTATTAGCGGCTGGTGTAAAGATTTTAGATTTAGCCGCCGATTTTCGTTTAAAAGATCCTGCCGAATTTGCGCAATGGTATGGCATGCCGCATGCTTGCCCCGAAATCTTGGCCGAAGCGGTATATGGCTTACCTGAAATCAATCGGGCAGCAATTCAACAAGCACGAGTGATTGGTTTAGCAGGGTGCTATCCAACTTCAGTGCAATTGGGTTTAGCCCCTTTATTAGCGCCAAGTAATAATCAAGCGGGCGCCTTGGTCGATACCGAACATATTATTGCCGATGCAAAATCGGGCACTTCTGGTGCTGGTAGAAAAGCAGAAATTGGTACTTTGCTCGCCGAAGCTAGTGATAATTTTAAGGCTTATGCAGTCAAGGGCCATCGCCATCTACCAGAAATTACCCAAGGCTTGAAAGCGATTGCGGGTCATGAACAAATCGCCCTTACTTTTGTACCGCACTTAACCCCCATGATTCGGGGTATTCATGCAACTATTTATGCGCGTTTAACAGCGCGTGGGATGACCCAAGATTATCAGCAACTCTACGAAAATTATTATCGTGACGAGCCCTTTGTCGATGTTATGCCTGCGGGAAGCCATCCTGAAACCCGTTCAGTACGGGGTAGCAATAACATCAGAATAGCGCTTCATCGCCCAGCAAATGGCGATACTTTGGTAATTTTGGTGGTCGAAGATAACTTAGTAAAAGGGGCCTCGGGGCAGGGGGTGCAATGTCTCAATTTAATGTTCGGTTTACCTGAAACGATGGGTTTAGAGCAAATTGCCCTATTGCCATAAGGGGATATTGTTAGATCATTACAGTTTTATTGGCCTCAGTAAGCGCTTTGCTTTTAAGCACCACTTGTGCAGACTCGGGATTTAAAGCCTAAAATGAGCTATTGTCTTTTGACTAAGGAGTTTTGTTATGACACAACCATCCGTTACTACTGATACTGCTATTGATGCCACTGTTGCTGGTGCCGCGGCTGTTGCCACCATTGCCAGCACTCTAGATTCATCGGAGCCACCAACCCCACTTATTTTTACCGATAGTGCTGCAGCTAAGGTAGCTGATCTCATTGCTGAAGAAGGTAATAATGAACTAAAGTTGCGCGTGTTTGTTCAGGGCGGCGGCTGCTCCGGTTTTCAATACGGCTTCACGTTTGATGATGCAGTCAATGAAGACGATACTCAATTTGAAAAAAATGGTGTGACCTTATTGGTAGACTCAATGAGTTTTCAATATTTGGTGGGCGCAGAAATTGATTACAAAGAAGATATTAATGGTTCACAGTTTGTGATTAAAAACCCCAATGCAACGACTACCTGTGGCTGCGGCTCGTCATTCTCAGCCTAACTTTTACACATTTATTTAGGGTAATAGGCGCCTAGTACACGGGGTCCTGTTGCACCTGTTACGGCCGGCAGATTAGCTGGCCGTTTGTTTATGTGAGCCCAAGCTAGCCAAGCAAAAGCTAAGCCTTCAACCCATTGCGGCTGCACTCCATGGTCAACGCTTAAGTCAATCGCTAAAGAGTGTCCCAACACTTCTACTGCATTTGCGCGTAGTAAGGAAATTAAAGCCGTGTTATTGGCACCTCCGCCACAAATGATGAGGCGCTCTATCTGGGGAAAATAGTGTTTTAGGGTGTTGGATACGGTAGCGCAGGTGAGCGCCATTAAGGTTGCCTGCACGTCTTCGGGCTTGCGCTTTTGGCCCATCAAATAGTATTCAAGCCAAGCTAAGTGAAAGTAATCTCGTCCAGTACTTTTGGGTGGCGCTTGTTGAAAATAAGGTTCGCGAATCATGGCTTGGAGTAATGTGGTGTCACATCTGCCACTTGCTCCCCACGCACCACCCTCATCAAAGGGCTTACCTAGACTAGTTTGTATCCAGCTATCAAGTAATAGGTTGGCAGGCCCAGTATCAAAACCCATGACTGAACCTCCTGCTTTTGGTAAGAGGGTTACATTAGCAATACCACCAAGATTGAGGACTACCCGATTTTCGGTAGTTGAGTTAAATTGCTGCGCATGAAAGGCGGGCACTAAAGGTGCACCTTGCCCCCCAGCAGCTAAATCACGTTGGCGAAAATCGGCGACGACAGCAATACCCGATTTTTCTGCCAATAATGCCGCATTAAGAGTTTGGTGCGTATAAGCATGACCATTTAGCAGGCTTGGCTGGTGACGAATTGTTTGGCCATGCGCACCAATTGCAATAATATCTTGTGCTTGCAGTTGTGCTTTAGTAAGCAATGTTTCTAGCACTTGAGCATAGGCCAGCGCTAAATCATTTGCAGCTAAATGCTCGCGATGGATTTCATTAACGCCCGCACTTTGTAATTCAAATAGCATTTGCCTAAGGGCTGGGGCAAAAGGGGCGCTGACACACTCAAGCGGCTGGGTTTGGCCATCTGCAGCAATTTTGGCCAAGACTGCGTCAACACCATCTAAGCTCGTGCCCGACATGATGCCCACATAAAAGGCTGCTGGTGTGGCGATGGCTAATCCCTCCATTTGATGGTTTTTCAGCCTATTCCTAAGAGATGCGACAATGACATGGATTCATTTTAGACAATGACAAGGCAACTTACTCACACGCCCATTTAATTCAGTATGACGGCTAAAAACCAGCAAAACAACTTCCCTTTGACTCCGGCTGTATTTACAGCGCTAGAAGTGACCAAACGCGGCTGCGACGAGCTGTTAGTTGAGGCCGACTGGCTAACTAAGTTAGCTCGCAGCCAAGCCACTGGGCAGCCCTTACGGATTAAATTAGGGCTTGACCCCACCGCCCCAGATATTCATTTAGGGCATACAGTGGTATTAAACAAACTGCGTCAATTACAAGATTTAGGCCATACCGTAATATTCTTAATTGGCGATTTCACCAGCATGATTGGTGACCCCTCGGGCCGCAATTCAACCCGCCCACCATTAACCGCTGAGGCTATTGCAGAAAATGCCCAGACTTATTACAAGCAAGCGAGTATGGTTCTAGATGCGGATAAAACCGAGGTCCGTTACAACAGCGAGTGGTGTGACCCACTAGGCGCGCGCGGCATGATTCAATTAGCGGCAAAATATACTGTGGCGCGTATGCTTGAGCGTGATGATTTTACGAAACGGTATAAGAGTGGCACACCAATCTCGGTCCATGAATTTTTATATCCCTTAATGCAAGGCTATGACTCAGTAGCCTTGAAAAGTGATTTAGAGCTTGGGGGCACCGATCAAAAATTTAATTTACTAGTAGGCCGTGAATTACAACGTGAGTATGGCCAAGAACCCCAGTGCATCTTAACGATGCCCTTGCTGGTTGGGCTTGATGGCGTTGAAAAAATGAGTAAGTCTAAAAATAACTATGTCGGTATTAGTGAGTCAGCGAATGAAATGTTTGGCAAGCTCATGAGTATTTCGGATGAGTTAATGTGGGATTACTTTTTACTTTTATCATTTCGTCCCGTAGCGGAAATTGATTTAATGAAACAAGAAGTTGCTGCGGGCCGTAACCCGCGCGACTGTAAAGTGCTACTCGCACAAGAAATAGTAAGTCGTTTTCATTCAAGCCAAGCAGCCGATAAAGCCCTCGAAGATTTTAATCATCGCGCTAAGGGAGGGGTGCCCGACGATATCCCCGAGCTAGCCCTCCAAGGCGCCCCCTTGGGCCTTGCAGCCCTTTTAAAAATGGCTGGTTTAGCGCCATCGACCACCGAAGCAAATCGCAATATTGAACAAAACGGCGTGAAGATTGATGGTGTGGTGATTAGCGATAAAACGATAAAACTCGAAGCTGGAAATTATATTGTGCAGCTTGGGAAGCGCCGCTTTGCAAAAGTAACGCTCACTAAATAAATTACTAACTCAGTAAATCGAGATTAGCCGAATTATTTGGCGGTGTTAAACCAAAGTGCTCATAAGCTAACCGCGTTGCAATACGGCCACGCGAGGTACGCTGTAAGTAACCCTGCTGAATTAAATAAGGCTCTAAAACATCTTCGATCGTATCGCGTTCTTCGCCAATGGCCGCCGCTAAATTATCGATTCCTACTGGGCCACCATCAAATTTATACAAAACGGCTTCTAATAATTTGCGATCCATCACGTCAAAACCACTAGGATCAACATCTAACATGAGTAGGGCAGCATCGGCAATTGCTTTGGTAATGATGCCGCTACCTTTTACTTCGGCAAAATCACGCACCCTGCGCAAGAGGCGGTTAGCAACCCGTGGCGTACCCCTAGCCCGCTGAGCAATTTCAACTGAGCCTGCCGGATCAATTTTCGCTTTGAGTAAATTGGCCGAACGTTCAATAATGCGGGTTAATTCTTCGGTGGTGTAGAACTCCAGTCGCGCCACAATACCAAAGCGATCGCGTAAGGGGTTGGTTAACATCCCTGCACGGGTGGTTGCGCCAATTAAGGTAAAGGGTTTTAGCTCTAATTTCACACTGCGCGCCGCAGGGCCTTCGCCAATCATAATATCGAGGGTGTAATCTTCTAAGGCTGGATACAAAATTTCTTCAACAATGGGCGAAAGGCGATGAATCTCATCAATGAATAAGACATCATTGGTTTCGAGATTGGTTAATAAAGCAGCTAGGTCGCCAGGCCGATCAAGTACTGGCCCACTAGTTTGGCGTAAGTTGACCCCTAGTTCACGGGCAATAATATGCGCTAAGGTTGTTTTTCCAAGCCCAGGCGGGCCAAAGAGTAAAACATGATCAAGCGCTTCTTGGCGCGCGCGGGTGGCGGTAATGAAAATTTCAAGTTGTTCGCGGGCTTTGGTTTGGCCGACATACTCATCAAGTTGTTTGGGACGGAGAGCCCTTTCAAATAGGGCTTCAGAATTACCAGCTGCGCTGACAATGCGCTCTATCCCACCATCTTCGGGTTCTGCACTTAAGTCATCAGTATGGATTGCCATGCTAGCAGTGTATTCGTTTGCGAGAAATTAAATTTTAGAAAGTGATTTTAGGCCTAAGCGAATGCCCTCAGAAACCGAGGTATCAGGCGGTATTTGCTTAAGAGCAAAGAGAGCCTCTTTTTCGGAATAACCTAAGGAGAGAAGCGCTTGTAGTACTTCGCTATTAGCTAGGGCAATCGAAGAACTGCTAGCACCATCGACACCGATGCCTAAATCGGGCCCCAACTTTCCTTTTAGTTCAAGCAGCAGGCGCTCTGCGGTTTTTTTGCCGATACCGGGCACTTGGGTTAAGCGAATTGTTTCTTGAGCAGCAATGGCTTGTACTAACTCGTTCACACTCATACCAGAAAGCAGGGCTAAAGCGGTGCGCGAACCCACCCCGCTAATTTTAATTAAAGCCCGAAAGGCCATGCGCTCATTTTCAGTGGCAAAACCAAACAGCTGTTGCGCATCTTCGCGGACCTGAAAGTGCGTTAATAAGGTGACCATTTGATTGAGCTTGGGTAAACCATACAGGGTGCTCATTGGTACATCAATTTCATAGCCCACACCTTGGCAGTCGACTAAAAGCCGCGGCGGATGAATTGCAATCAGAGTTCCGTAAATTCGACCAATCATAGACAGCCATTATCCTTTGAAGTGATGGGCAGCACAAATTGCCACCCCTAAGGCATCAGAGGCATCTGTTCCAGGCGCGCGATTGAGGCGTAATAAGCGTTTAATCATGTCTTGCATTTGGGCTTTTGCAGCACGACCCGTACCAACAATTGATTGCTTTACACGTAAGGCACTGTACTCTGCAACGGGTAGTTTTGCCGCCACTAGGGCAGCAATTACAGCGCCACGGGCTTGCCCCAACATCAAAGTCGAGCGGGGATTGACATTCAAAAAGACCTCTTCAATTGCTGCGGCCTCGGGATGGTATTGGTCTAAAACTTCTGTAATGCCCACATAAAGGGTGCCTAGTCTTTCAGGTAAGCCCTTACTAGGATCGCCGCTTTGAATCGTCCCTGATGCTACATAGCGCAATTGTTGTCCATCAACATCAATAATCCCAAATCCAGTTGTACGTAAGCCTGGGTCGATACCGATCCAACGCATCGGCTTAGTGACGGAAATGGCGAACGCCAGTAAAGACCATGGCAATGCCTGTTTCATTCGCAGCCGCAATAATTTCCTCATCACGCATGCTGCCACCCGGCTGAATGACACTAGTTGCACCTGCCGCAACCACTACATCAAGGCCGTCGCGAAATGGAAAAAAAGCATCGCTAGCCACGACTGAGCCAATTAAACTTAAGCCTGCATGTTCGGCTTTAATTTTGGCAATACGGGCTGAGTCAACGCGACTCATTTGACCCGCACCGATGCCTAAAGACATGCCATTACCGCAATACACAATAGCATTGGACTTCACAAATTTAGCAATACGCCAAGCAAATAATAAATCGTCTAATTCTGCTGCGCTGGGCTGGCGTTGGGTAACAACCTTAAATTCAGTAGGCGAACAATTTTTTGTATCAGTAGTTTGTACTAAAAGGCCACCCCCAACTCGTTTAAAATCATACGTATTAGTAGCATTTGCCAGTGGAATTTCTAGTAAGCGCACATTTTCTTTGCTAGCAAAGACCGCTTTTGCTTCAGCCGTAAAGCTCGGGGCAATTAGCACTTCAACAAATTGCTTAGCAATTACCGCAGCAGCTGCGCCATCACAAACCGTATTTAGGGCAATGATGCCACCAAAGGCTGAGCTTGGATCTGTTTGCCAAGCTTTTTGATAAGCCTCAAGCGCGCTTGCACCCAGCGCAACTCCGCACGGATTAGCATGTTTAACAATTACACAAGCGATCGAATTAGTGCCCAAGTGGTTTTGTGCTGGTAGAAAACTTTTGACACATTCCCATGCTGCATCAGCATCGGCAATATTGTTGTATGACAAGGCTTTGCCCTGTATTTGCTGATAATTCGCTAAAGCACCGGGAATTGGATTGATATCGCGATAAAAAGCAGCCGCTTGATGGGGGTTTTCGCCGTAACGCATCTCTTGCACTTTTTCAAAGGCTAAATGTAAGGTATTGGGGAAAAGCGAGCGTTGCTGATGATCGAGGCGGTCGTCTAAAGCAGATAAGTAGTTCGCGATCGCGCCATCATACTGTGCTGTATGAGCAAACACTTTTTTAGCTAAGCGTAAATTAGTAGCATAAGAAACAGAGTTGCGCTGTTGACGCATTTCAGTCAACACGCCTTCATAATCATCGGGAGAAATTAATACCGTTACATCTTGGTGATTTTTTGCTGCCGCTCGCAACATTGCAGGACCGCCAATATCGATATTTTCTACTGCCTCAGCAAAGTCACAAGTTTCTTTTGCAACGGTGGCATTAAATGGATATAAATTAATAACCAAGAGATCAATCGTTTGAATGCCATGTTTTTGCAGCGCTGCCATGTGCTCAACAGAATCGCGCCTTGCTAGTAAACCCCCATGGACCATTGGGTGTAGAGTTTTCACTCGACCATCGAGCATTTCTGGAAACTGCGTTAAAGCAGCTACTTCAATCACTGGTATGTTGTTTTCGGCCAATAATTTTGCCGTCCCACCAGTTGAAATTAACTTGACGCCAAGCTCATGCAGGGCCTTAGCTAAAGGCACAATGCCCGTTTTATCGGAGACAGAAAGTAGGGCGGTTTGAATCATTGTGAATAGTTTAAATGGGCTTATTTAATTAAATGGTATTGCCGTAATTTTTTATGTAGGGTATTCCGATTCAGACCAAGGTATTGGGCAGCTAGCGATTGATTCTGCTTAGCATGGTGCATGACTACTTCAAGCAGGGGTTTTTCAACTACATTTAAGACCATCTGATAGACATCGTTGGGTGCTGTACCTTTGAGATCGTCTAGATAAGTTTGGAGGTGGGTTTGTACGCAGACAGCAATGGGATTTTTATTAGGCATAGTTAAAATATTAAGCAGCTTCAAGAAATAATAGATGATTAGAGTGCACTTGCATTTCTGCAAAAAAATCATTGACCATGGCTAATTGGGTACGACAATCATCAGCGGTATTCATGCGTTGCCGAAAAACGTGTGAGTTACGCAAGCCTTTGCAATACCAACCAATGTGTTTGCGCGCAGTTCGTAAGCCAGTATATTCGCCATAAAAAGCATAATGATCAAGCAAATGATCGTTCATGATTTGTTGAATTTCAGTAATTTGGGGCGGAGGTAGGAGGGCGCCGGTTTTGAGATAGTGCTCGATTTCACGAAAAATCCAAGGCCGACCTTGTGCGGCACGTCCAATCATGATGGCATCCGCTTTAGTCTGTTTTAAAACTGCCAGGGCTTTTTCTGGACTATCAATATCGCCATTGGCAACGATCGGAATTCTGGCTTGATTTTTTACTGCAGTAATTTGATCATACTCTGCAGAGCCGTGAAATAGATCAGCTCGAGTTCGTCCATGAATAGTTAAGACACTAATACCAGCAGATTCAGCAATGCGGGCAATAGCGAGTGCATTTTTGTGATCACGATCCCAGCCGGTACGAATTTTTAAACTCACTGGCACAGCATCAGGACCAACACCAACTGCTTGAATCACAGCATCAAGTATTTTTCCAACGAGAATTTCATTCTTCATCAGCGCCGAGCCAGCCGCGACGTTACAAACTTTTTTAGCGGGACATCCCATATTGATGTCAATAATTTGCGCCCCTTGAGCAACATTAATACGGGCAGCTGCTGCCATCGTGAGCGGGTCAGCGCCAGCAATTTGCACAGCAATAGGCGCAAACTCACCCACATGATTCGCGCGTCGTTGGGTTTTTTCGCTGTTCCACAAGGTTGCATTCGAGGCAATCATTTCTGATACAGCGTAGCCAGCACCCAGTTTTTTGCACAGCTGTCTAAAAGGACGATCGGTTACGCCTGCCATTGGGGCAACAAAAAGTTGATTGCTTAATTCGTGGGTACCAATTTTCATGAAATGACTAGAGCTAAAAGCAGTAAGTAGGCAGTTACTTTAGCATAGTGTGCGAGTTAACTGCTTAAATTTTAAGCAGCAAAAAAGAATGGCGGGTCGACCCTCTTTTAGCGCCGCCCAAACATCATTTGGCGCGCCAAACTTGTTTTTAGTGGCGGGAGCCATTGCAAAGCGGATAAGGCTAAACCGCGAGTGAAGACGACTGGCAAGAATTGAGAGGTAAAAACACGTGCAAGAAAATCGGTAATACCAATTGTGGTTTTGCGGTCAGCATTGCGCGTGCGGGCATAGTCTTGTAATAAGGCAGCTACCGAATTAGCTGAGCCCAAGGGCGTTGGGCGAGAAAAAAACCAAGCTAATTTTTCGGCTAACAAGTAGGCATCACGCAAACCTAAATTGAGACCTTGACCCGCTACTGGATGTAGTGTTTGTGCAGCATTACCAATCCATACCGAATGATCAACCGCAACTTCTTTACGATAATTTAAGCCGAGTTCATAAAGGCGACGTTCACGTACGCTAATGAAATGACCCAAGCGGCTACCGAATTGGTGTTGCAGGGCGGCTAAAAAATCAGGTTCATTGAGTTCTAGACGCTGTTGTGCAGTGCTGGGCGTACTGCACCAAACTAAATTCAAGAAATGCTCACCCGCATGACTTGGAAGTAAGGCCAGCGGACCTTCAGGAGTAAAGCGTTCCCAAGCCTGATGGGCTTGTGGTTGATCTACTTCAACCAATCCAACAAGGGCACTTTGATCGTAACTGCGACCTGCTTCAATCCACTCCTGTTGATTAAATAAGCCACCTTCGGCATGCACCACGCAAGCACTCTCTGCCGACTCGACTTGACTTGCTAGGTCAGGCGTTTCATTGCTGTGTATCCAAGAAAAGTGCGGGCTAGATGGTTGTAGCTTGCGTAAGGCCTGACGTAATGCAAGGTGAATATCGCGATAGCGCGCAATATGACCGAGCGCATCTTGATGTAATTCTTCACGAGTCATGATGGCGCGACCAAAGCGACCCGCTTGCGAGACGTGGATGCGATGAATTTCAGGGCAATTGGTTGGCCAAGCATGAATCGTCTCAAGTAATAATTTACTACCGTGGGAAAGCGCAATGCCACGAGTATCACTACGTTTATCACCATTTTCTAGCGCTGCATCAGTACGCGGATTACGATCAATTAATGCTAATTTTAAAGTTGGTAATTGTTGAAGGCACCAAGCGGCACAAGCCAGGCCAACAGGCCCACCACCTTGAATCACTACATCCCAAGTTAGAGAATTCAAATTTGATTTCACTCAGACTCACGCATCGTGCGTTCAATTTCGTTTGCAAGTACCGGCACACCCCGAGAAATTAAATCGCAACCCTGTGCTGTAATGACCGCGTCATCTTCAATCCGAATACCGATATTCCAAAACGCTTCAGGCACAGTGGCAGAAGGACGAATATATAAACCAGGCTCAACGGTAATGACCATTCCTGCTTGTAGCTTGCGCCAAGGTTTATCTTGCTTATTTTGCGTAAGATCTTCGCTAGGCTCACGATAAGAGCCGACATCATGAACATCCATGCCTAACCAATGGCTGGTGCGATGCATATAAAAAGGCTTATAAGCAGCAAGCTCAAGGGCATTGTCAAGTGATCCAACTTCACTTAATGCAATGAGTTTTTCGTCAATTAAACCTTGGGTTAGAACGCGCAAAGCAGCTTCGTGTGGTTGTATAAAAGTATTGCCGACAAGAGCAGCAGCAATTGCTGCTGCTTGGGCTGTCTGGGTAATGTCATACAAAGCCCTTTGTGGACCAGAAAAAACTCCATTGACCGGAAAGGTACGGGTGATATCGGATGCATAGCCATCTAATTCACAGCCTGCATCAATCAAGCAAAGCTCGCCATTACGCAATTCTGTCGCGCCGGCACGGTAATGTAAGACGCAGGCATTTGCTCCCGTAGCCACAATGCTGTTATAGGCAACGCTTTGCGCGCCGCTATGGCGAAATTCATGTAATAACTCAGCTTCAATTTGGTATTCGTACATACCGGCGCGACACTTTTGCATTGCCCGCAAGTGGGCTCTTGCAGAAATTGCCGCCGCTTGGCGCATGGTGGCAATTTCATCGACGCTTTTAAGCAGACGCATTTCATGTACCAAAGCCTCAATGTCATGTAACTGGGATGGCGCATTGACTCCCGCCCGTGCCTGTTGGCGCACCTGTTCAATCCAATAGCGCACCCGACGATCATTTTCAGCACTATTCGCTAAGCGGGTATATAAGGCAGTTTGATCGGCAATTAATTCGGGCAGCTTGGTATCAAGAGCTTGATTGGCGTGGGCAAAATCAACCCCCAGTTTTTCAGGCGCTGCCTCGGGCCCTAAACGCCAACCATCCCAAATTTCTCGCTCGGGGTCTTTAGGTCGACAAAATAAATGGGTTTCAAGTTGAGTCCCGCTCACGTTTAAGGCCAAAGTAGCACCAGGCTCATCAAAGCCAGTGAGGTAGAAAAAATCACTGTCATGGCGGTACGGATAATCGCTATCCCGATTACGAAAGGCCTCTGGCGCAGTCGCAATTAAGGCTAAGCCACCACCGGTGTGTTGGCGCATTAGTTCGGCGAGACGGGCGCGTCGAGCTGCATAAATGCTCGGGTTAAAGGGGGTATGAAGTTGGCTCATGATTTATTTGGAACCCTGATTTAGCTCGTTCAGGCGGGCAGGGCTCCCTACATCGTGCCATGAACCCAAATATTTTTCACCGGTCACTTGGTTTTGTGCCATGGCGGCTACTAGTAAAGGTGCTAATTTAGCCTTTTCACCTCGTATTAAACCTTTAAATAGGTCGCGATGGTAAATGCCAAGACCTGAGAAAGTTAAGCGCTCAGCCGGCTGACCTAATTGGCTTTCTTTAGCCTCTCCCGCCAAGGTTTTAAGCTCCTCTGCCCACACTTTACCCCCTTGTAGATAAAAATCGCCAGTAGGATGTTGGCTAGGATTGGGGACCAGAATGAGGTGAGCCAATTGCTGTTCATGCGCTAAGCGCATGGTCTTTATAAAAGCTAATAACTGCGCTAGTGGAAAGCCAGGGCAAAAAACATCGCCATTCATCACAATAAAATAATCTGCAGGAGCCAAAATGGGTAAAGCCTGGCAAATGCCCCCCGCTGTTTCAAGGGCTTCCTCTTCGGGCGAATAATCAATGTGTAAACCAAAGTCTGCACCTGTACCCAGTGCAGCGCTAATTTTTTCACCCAACCAGGCAAGATTAACAACAACCCGTTCGATGCCAGAATTTTGCAAAGTTTCGAGATGCCAAGTTAATAATGATTTACCTTGAACCTCGAGGAGGGGTTTTGGTAAGACATCAGTTAACGGACGCATTCGCTCACCGCGACCAGCAGCGAGCAATAAACAAGGAATTGGTGGATCCATAGAGCCAATATTAACCATTAGTGCAGCGCTGCAAGAAGATGCGCAAGGGGCTTAAATTCGATATATCGATTGGCAACATTTTGCGCATAGTGCAACACCAGCGGAATATCTTTTAGGTAAGCATTTTTTCCATCGCGATAATTTAGGCGGACAAAAATGCCTAAAATTTTTAAGTGACGTTGTAAGCCCATCCATTCAAAGTCACGAAAAAAATCCCCAAAGTCTGGTGGCACCGCTAAGCCAACCTCTCGTGCAGTTTCCCAGTAAAAAATCATCCAATCAAGCACTTTTTCATCTGGCCATTGAATATAAGCATCGCGTAAAAGTGAAGTTAAGTCGTAAGTAATAGGCCCATAAACCGCATCTTGAAAATCTAAAATTCCGGGGCTGTGATGCGGCGAGAGCATTAAATTGCGTGAATGATAGTCACGATGGACGAAGACCTTGCTTTGCGCTAAATTATTTTTTATGAGGAGATTAAAGCAAGCACTTAATTGGTCTTGCTGTTTAGAATTGAAATTCATTTGTAGATGACGCAGCAAATACCACTCGGGAAATAAATCGAGTTCGCGTTGCAAAAGTTCGCTATCGTAATTTGGCAAGATATTTGCTTGGCTAGCTAATTGCAATTGCACTAAGGCTGTGATTGCCTCGCGATACAGTTTGTCAGCATTGTTTGGTGTCAGCGCATCTAAATACGTGGTGCTGCCCAAATCGCTGAGCAAGAGAAAGCCAGCTGGTGAATTTTCAGCCAAAATTTGGGGTACATTTAATTGGGCCTCGGCAAATAAACGCGCTACTCTAATAAAGGGTTCAATGGATTCTTTATCGGGTGGCGCATCCATCACAATCAGAGTTGGATAATTGGCCTTTGTAGACCGAATGCGGAAGTAGCGGCGAAAGCTAGCATCTGCCGAAGCTGGCGCCAAAGAGTCCAGATCGAGCTGCCAGGGGATGGCTAAAGCCCCTAGCCATTGGCCTAGTGCAGATAAGCGAGAGTCAAGCATGGTCGGTTCGTATAATAAGTCGAGTCTAGATTTATGAGTCATTATCGCCGTCGCGCCGGCCTTTGCGCCCCCGTTCATTTTGCACCCAGCGTACGATTGATTTTGGGTGCGACTTTATTACGTTTGGCAGCCGAAACCATGGCCCAAACTGCGGTCATTCCACCCCCTGCTGCTGCCCCAACAGTAACTACTTTATTTCCCGATAAAGGCTATCAAAAGGGCTTGAAATTTGATGATCAATTGCGCCTTGGCAAACCCATTCCCGATGATCAAGCGCTAACTTTTACGGCTAGCGATGCGATCGATGGAGTAGTCGAGCGCGAAATGAAATTGCAGGGGCGGGCACAAATTCGTCGCGGCGGAACCGTAATGAAAGCTGATCAAATTACGTATGATCCCGATTCCGACACAGCCAATTTAATTGGCAATGTAGAGTTAGTCAAAGATTCTGCTGTTTTCATGGGGCCCAAAGCGCGGTTGCGCGTAGACGCTCGCGAGGGTGGGATGGAGGATCTGACATATGAGTTTCGTGATAGCCGCGTCCGCGGGCGGGCGAAAAAATTAACCGTAGCGTCTGCCGACACCTATCAATTAGAACAACCCATTTACACCACCTGCGCACCAGATAATCTCGATTGGTATTTCAGTGCTAGTCAACTTGATCTAGATCAAGAGCAGCGCACTATGACGGTTAAAGATGGGGTAATGCGATTTTTTGATGTACCAATGCTGTATCTGCCTTACATTAGTTTGCCTACATCAAATCAACGTCGCTCTGGATTTTTAGCGCCTGTCGCTGGCTATAGCACTACCAATGGCATCGATGTAACCGAGCCTTACTATATGGACATTGCGCCGAATCGTGACTTATTAATTTTGCCTCGCTATATGAGTAATCGCGGTCTGCAGTTGGGTGGGAATTTACGTTACCTAGAACCAAAATATACTGGCGCTTTACAAGCCGATATTCTGAATGATCGGCTAACTAACTCCTTACGTTGGAAATATGACTTACAACATCGCGAGGCAATTTTGCCAGGATGGAATGCCTACGCTAATGTGGCTAAAGTTTCTGACAACACCTATCCAATTGATTTTTCACGCTCAATCGCAGCAGCCGTATCAACGCAATTTCGCCAAGAGATTGGCACGAGCTTCGCGATGCCGGGAAATAGTGCATTAACGGGTTGGAATTTCACGGCCCGCACTTTAACTTTTCAAACTTTACAGCCTGATCCCGCGAGCATTGTAGGCGCGCCATATAATATTTTGCCTGAAATAAAAGCCTCGTATATTAAAAATAACTTTTTAAATTTACCTACTACTGGAACATTTAAAGGGCCCGATGCATATTTCAATGCCGATTTCACGCGCTTTCAATACAACATAGCTGGCAATTTAGCCGGTACAGCGCCTGGCCCTTATAGTGATGCTTCGCGTAGTGTAATAAAGGGGGGCATTAGTGCTTCGCAAACTACGCCTGGATATTACCTTACCCCCAAGATCTTTTTTCAGGCAAATAATTACAGCGCAGTTTCTTCAACCCCAGGCGCTGCCCCAGCACAAGGTTTTATTATTCCCACTATTACCCTAGATAGTGGCATGGCATTTGAGCGAGAAGCCACAGAATTAAAGGGGTTTTTTGGTCGAGACATGTTATTAACAGTAGAGCCTCGCGCTTATTATGTTTACACCCCTTATGTGAACCAAAGCAATGTGCCTAACTTTGATACAGGCGACCAAGGTTTTGGTATTTCACAAATATTTGCCCCCAATACGTTTATTGGTAATGACCGCGTATCCGATGCCAATAAAGCCACTTTGGGTATAACCAGTCGTTTACTGGACGCCCAAACTGGGGCAGAGCGAGCCACTGTCATAGTAGCTCAGCAACAGCAATTTCAGGGGCAAAAAGTGTCAACCTCAACCACCGTGCAAAATCCTTCCACCTATTCTGATACCTTAGGTGCAGGTACGGTGCGCTTACCCGGAAACTTTAATCTTGATCTATTTGGGCAATTCAATACCCAGCTTAGCCGCTTTGTGCAATCAAGCGTTGGGGCAGGGTGGAACCCAACGCCTGGACGCTTAATTAACTTTGGATATCGTAATGTCTGGACGGTGCCGGTGCCGGGCGTTTCTGCTGGGGCCACGACCACTGACCAATATAGCGCTTATGGGCAATGGCCCATAACCAAGCATGTTTCGCTAATGGGACGTTGGGGGTATGATGCCCTTGCTAGTAAAACCCTCAATACCATGGCGGCAGTAGAATACGACCAAGATTGTTGGGCTATTCGCATGGCATATTCACAAGTATTAACCAATGCGGCCACGAATACCCAAATTTTATTCCAACTAGAATTTAAAGGTTTTGGCGGTATTGGTAACAACCCAGTTGACATCATGAAACTAAATATTCCCGGATATAAACCGGCACCTCAGGCCTTGCCGCCATCCTCTTTTGAAAACTATAAGTGATTGTAAAGACCTATTTATTACCGCTCTTGTATCGACTTGCATTCAGCACATTGATGGCTGGATGCGGTTTGGCTTTTGCGCAAAATAGTACTAAAACCAGCCCGCCTCCTGGGGCTAATAAAGTAGTCGCAGCAAGCCCTACTCCTACTAGTAAAGTGCGTAATTTAGATGGCGTAGCAGCAATTGTGAATACTGGCTATATCACGCGTAAGGATATTGATGATCGGGTCATTGAGATTGAGGCTCAAATGATTAAGAGCGGTAAAAAACCACCTGATCCAGTCACTTTTCGTAAAGAGGTTTTAGAACGTCTCATCGTTGAAAAAATTATGCTTCAAGAGGCAGAAAGTACGGGAATTATTATTTCCGACAAAGAGCTCGATGCGATCATTGGCAAAATTGCCGCACAAAATAAACTTACCGTCGCCGAGTTTCGGGAAAAAGTTATTCAAAATGGGATGAGCTTGAAACAATACCGCGATATTTTGCGCAGCGATGTAGTGTTAGCGCGTTTACGCGATCGTGAAGTAGAGGGGCAAATTAAAATTTCTGATGCTGAAGTGGATAATTATATTATCGAGCGTATGCAAGTGATGGCGGCAGCAGCAAACTCTCCCCCCGCACAAAATCAAGAGCCTATAAAGCCAGGTTCTGGCCCCGAAGAAATTGATGTGGCACAGATTTTTATTCCGGTCGATCCCAGCGCTGGGCTGGGAGCCCAAACCGAGGCCCGAAAAAAAGCCGAGACTATTTTGAAAACTGCGCGCGGAGATATCGATTTTATGAAGCTTGGTGCTCAAGCAGCAAAAGAAGATTCGAAGATTAAATTTCAAGAGCTAGGTTATCGAACCCCAGACCGATTGCCACAAATTTTTTATGAATCAGTCCGTAATTTAGGTTCAGGACAAGTGGCAACTGCTGTACTTAAAAGCCCTGCTGGTTTTCATATTTTAAAAGTTTTAGACCGCCGTTCTTTATCTGAACGCCCCCCAATAAACACCACAGCAGTTACCAGTAGTGAGTCTGCTAATGCGGAACCTACCGCCCCGCAAAATATCATGGTGACCCAAACTTTGGCTCGTCATATTTTAGCTCGTCCTCGAGCAGGTTTTAGCGATGCCGATGCCGAAAGAAAGTTGAATGGTTTGCGTGAACAGATAAAAGCGAAGACAGGTGACTTTGGTGAGCTAGCAAAAAAGTTTTCTGAAGACGGCTCGGCTGCTAACGGCGGCTTATTGGGATGGATGGGGCCTGGCGATTTAGTGCCTGAATTTGAACAAGCCATGAACCGTTTACAAATTGGAGAGGTTAGTAGCCCAGTTAAAAGTCAATTTGGTTGGCACTTAATTCAAGTGGTCGAGCGACGAGAAGCGCAGCTAACAGTAGATAAACAACGTCAATTTGCCAAAGCGGCATTACGTGAACGGAAGATTGAGCAAGCATATCAAGATTGGGTGCGCCAACTTCGCGATAACGCTACAGTGAAATTAATCAATACCGATAATGTCGCTGCCCCTTGAGCTTGTCATTACTACGGGCGAGCCTGCTGGCATCGGCCCAGAAATTGCTTTAGCAGCAGCCAAACAATTTCTCCAAGAAAATGATGCGGTAAGTATTACCTTATTAGGTGACCCTAGTTTATTTAAAGCGATTGAGCAAAAAAAACCGCTGCCTTGGTCGGAACAATTACGATTAGAGCCAATCTCTTTAAAAACGCCAGCTAGCGCAGGTCAACTAAATCCAGAAAATGCACCGTATGTTTTGAGCATGTTAGATCATGCACTAGCAGGTTGTTTGTCAGGGCGTTTTGGGGCCATGATTACTGCGCCGATACAAAAAAGTATCCTCAATCAAGCGGGCATCCCTTTTTCTGGACATACCGAGTATTTAGCCCAACAGTGCCATTGTTCACAAGTGGTGATGATGCTATGTGCGAATATACCAGCAGGCATCTTGGGTCTGGCAAGGTCAAATCCATTACGTGTGGCTTTAGCAACGACGCATTTACCAATACAGGAAGTCCCTGCAGCTCTTCATCGAGAGACCTTAGTAAAAACAATAGATATTTTGCAGCAGGATTTACAGACTTGGTTTGCAATCGAACAACCACGCATTGCCGTAGCCGGCTTAAATCCACATGCTGGCGAGGGCGGGTATTTGGGGCAGGAAGAAATCACTATTATTGCCCCGGCTATTTTGGCGGCCCAACAAAAAGGAATTGCGGTTACGGGGCCGATTCCAGCTGATGCCTTATTTAACCCACGTAATTTATCTGCATATGATGTTTTTTTAGCGATGTATCACGATCAAGGTCTTGCACCATTTAAATTTGCAGCCTTTGGCAGTGGCGTTAATGTTACTTTAGGCTTGCCAATCATCCGTACTTCAGTAGATCACGGTACTGCACTTAATCTGGCTGGGAAAGGTTTGGCTGATGCTAGCAGTATGCTAGAGGCTTTGCGTTTAGCGTTTCAATTAGCTCAGCAGCGCGCGCAGAATAAATCTCATGCATCACGCCCGTAAGCGTTTCGGCCAAAATTTTTTAAAAGATGACGGGGTTATCCATGCCATTATCAACATCATCAACCCGAGTGCCGATGCACAGATCATAGAAGTTGGACCGGGCTTGGGGGCGCTAACCTTGCCGCTACTAAACCAAGTTGACCACTTAGATTTACTGGAAATCGACCGTGATTTAGTCGCCTATTGGCGGGCAAAAAACATACCAGGAATTGAAATTATCGAAGGCGACGCACTAAAGTTTGATTTTGTGAATTGGGCTAAACATTCGAATTCAAAGACCAAGGAAAATAGCCAAGAAAAAACGCTGCCTCAAAGCAGACCTCGTCTGATTGTCGGTAATTTACCTTACAACATATCATCACCCTTATTGTTTCATTTGCTTTCAGTGGCCCCCTTCATCAATGAACAAGTATTTATGTTGCAGGCTGAAGTCGTTGCCCGCATGGTAGCAGTAGACGGTGGTGCAGACTTTAGTCGACTATCGGTCATGCTGCAAGCGCGTTACCACCTGGAGCAAGTCTTAGCAGTACCGCCCACTGCTTTTGAGCCTCAACCTAAGGTGAATTCAGCTGTTGTCCGCATGATTCCACGGCAGCAATTTTCTTTAAATCAAGATGAATGGCGGGCTTTAGAAAAAATCGTTGCGGCGGCATTTTCGCAGCGCCGCAAGATGTTACGTACTAATTTACAGAGTTATAGCGAACGCTTGGCTTTAAGTGACTCAGATCTCAAACTCCGCGCTCAAGATATACCCGTAGCTCAATATATCGAGTGGGCTTGCCGTTTAGTGCAGACTTAATAAAAGCAATGCCTTAACAGCAGCCTTTATTTTGTATAAGCGCTCGGATCAATTTTGAGCATTTCCGCTTCAATCCAATTTTCAACTTCTGTATTGAGTTGCTCTCCCGTTTTGCCAGCAGAGGAAATCAACGGCCCAATTGAAATCGTCACTAAACCCGGATACTTTAAAAAACTATTACGTGGCCATACTCGACCACTATTATGGGCTACTGGAATAACACTTGCATTGGTCGCAACCGCTAGCCGTGCGCCACCTTTCCGATAGGGACGGTGTGAACCAGTAGGAGTGCGAGTACCCTCAGGGAAGATTAAAATCCAATTACCATCACGGAGGCGTTGACGTCCCTGGTTAGCGACTGAAATGGCTGCAGTTTCGCGATTAGAGCGATTGATATGAATCATATTCAACATGCCCAGAGCCCATCCAAAAAAAGGTAGCCAGAGCAATTCGCGTTTAAAGACAAAACATAAATGCTTTGGAAAAATAGCAATAAAAGCGATTGTTTCAAAAGCAGATTGATGCTTACTTAAAACAACAACGGGTAAATCGCGGGAGTTTGTTACGTGCTCCATTCCTTTAATTTGATAACGAATACCACAAAGATGTTCTAGCACCACTAAAACAATTTTGTTCCACCGACTAACAAATTGATAACGCTTATAAACCGGCATAAAGGGAAAAATAATGACGCATAAGCCGCCAAAAAAAAGCGTAAAGAGCAGCAGAAAAATAAAAAACGCGCTTGATTTAAGCCAAATCACGCTAAATCCTTAAGTGTTCGTGAGTAAAGGCGAGTAAGTTTTCATAGACTGCTGTATTCGCAGGCAGCCCACCGGTAGCCAAGGTCAAGTTACCTTTACCAGTTAGGACTAAATTTAGTTGGGCTCCTAAGGTACTTGCAGGTAACAAATCACGTAGCGAATCACCCACAACAGGTATGTCGGCCAGCACAGGCTCGTTAGCGCCAGGACGATAACGCGCAGCTATTTCTAGATACATGCCGGGCAATGGTTTACGGCAGTTGCAATGATCGGCGTCAACGTGAGGGCAGAAGAAAATACTATCAATCCTACCGCCTAGTGGAGTAAGCAGATCAGCCATTTTCTGATGCATTACTTGCAAGTCTTGGAGGGTATAAAAGCCGCGGCCAATACCCGACTGATTGGTGGCAATAACAATGCGGTAACCAGCTTGAGTAAGTAGGGCTAAGGCTTCAAGACTTCCTGGAAGGGGCTCCCATTCTTGCGCAGATTTAACGTAGTCATCGCGATCGACATTAATCACACCATCACGATCGAGGATAATTAATTTAGGAGCGTGCTGGTTCATGCCAATTTACCGAGATCGGCAACTAAATTCATTTTTTGATGCAATTGTTGTAATAAGGCCAAGCGATTATCTCGCAGCTCTGGCTGCGGATCCATCACCATCACATCAGCAAAAAATTGATCAATGGGTTGCGCCAGAGAAACTAAAATTTGTAAGCAAGCAACAAATTCTCCGGCCTGATAAGCTAAATCGAGATTGGTATGGATGGCTTCTAGGCTTTTTGCAAGCACAATTTCTGCAGGTAGAACGAGTAGTTTTGGCGCGTAATTAGTTGGTATCGGCGTATGGGTTTTCTTGAGGATATGACTAATGCGTTTATTAGCTGCAGCTAGTTGAGCAGCCTCAGGTAAAGCATTAAATTGGCGCAAAGCTTGTAAACGCGTAATAACATCATTGAAATAAGGTGGCATTTGACTTAAGACGGCGTCAATTTCAGGGGCAGTAAAAGCCTCTCCAAGCCCTACCTGATCACGCAAATAGGCAGGAAAGCGATCCGCAATAAATTGATAAATTTCACTGGTATTCGCTTTTTGCGCTACCTCAGTTTGCTTAAATTGACTGCGGGCAAAATCAATCTGGATTGGCAGATTAATTACTAAATTCTTTTCTACTAATAAACGGCAAATACCAAGCGCATTGCGTCTTAAGGCATAAGGATCTTTATCGCCAGTAGGCGCAAGTCCAATACCCCAAATACCGACTAATGTCTCTAGTTTGTCAGCAAAGGCTAAAACGGAACCAGTTAATGAGCGGGGTAGTGAGTCGCCTGCAAAACGGGGTTGGTAGTGTTCGCCACAAGCAGCTGCTACCTCGGCAACCTCACCATCAAGCGCAGCATAATAGCGGCCCATAATGCCCTGTAGTTCGGGAAATTCCCCAACCATGTCAGTAAGTAAATCAGCCTTAGCAATTTCTGCAGCTCGACTAAGCCATTCTGTATTAATAGCTAGACCCTGACGATTCAAGTCTGCGGCAATCTGGAGGGCAATTGCTTGTACCCGGCGCATGCGCTCGAGTTGGCTACCAAGCTGGTTTTGATAAACCACTTTATTCAGGTCATCGAGGCGAGAATGCAGAGAGCGCTTTTGATCTTGTTTGTAAAAGAAGCGCGCATCTGCTAAGCGGGG
The DNA here is from genome assembly GCF_021395205.1 of Polynucleobacter sp. IMCC 30228. Classification (GTDB taxonomy): domain Bacteria; phylum Pseudomonadota; class Gammaproteobacteria; order Burkholderiales; family Burkholderiaceae; genus Polynucleobacter. The sequence continues at coordinate 559,236 of NZ_JAJVCS010000001.1, forward strand.
GCGTATGACGCGCTCATTGCCGGCAATAATCGCGCTGGGATCAACTGTTTCAATATTAGAAACAATTAAAAAGCGATTACGTAATTTTCCTTGTTGATCCGTTAAGGCAAAATATTTTTGATTGGTCTGCATTGTCAAAATAAGGCACTCTTGCGGAATTTCCAAAAATTCAGGATCGAATTGACAGCAATAAACTACTGGCCACTCTACAAGAGCAGTTACTTCATCAAGTAGTGCATCCGGCATCAACACCAGATCATCGCCAGCCGCCTGAGTAAGGCCCTGTTGAATTAAGGTACGACGACGTACGAAATTGGCGACAACCTTGCCTTGGGTTTCAAGGACACGTTCATAATCGTCAGCAGCCGTTAGTTTTAGCGCTCCGCTAGAAAGAAAGCGATGTCCTTCGGTTAGCTGGTCTGCGGTAATGCCAAGTGCCTCTAGGTGCAAGGGCACTTTACCGTGCAGAGCAAGAATCCGGTGAACTGGTCTAGCAAAAGCCACATCTTTTAAGTCCCCATTTTTTTGGGCGACTTGGTAATGCATCATTTTCGCAATAGGAAGTTGTTGCAAAGCAGATTCAAACGCTAGTTGTAGGGTAGGCGTAAGTTGCGCACCAGTTGCCTGTAGATTTAAAAAGAGTGTTTCATTTTTACCTTCGCCAGACCGCTCTAAGGTGTTGAGATCGATATCAGCAGAACCCAGCGAAGCCAATTTTTTTAAGAGCGGCGCAGTGGGCTTGCCGGCACTATCAAAAGCGATACTAGTTGGCAATATTTTTTCCCGTACAGCATAGTCAGAGGCTTGATTAAGCACACCATTAATTTGCACTGCTAAGCGACGGGGACTGGCAAAGCTAATAGGCTTTGAGTCTGCGCTTAATAGCTGGGCCTTTTTTAGTGAGTTAAAAATAGCACTAGTAAAAGCATCACTCAGTTTAGATAAGGATTTTGGTGGCAACTCTTCTGTAAATACTTCCAAAATTAAGGTTGCGTTTGGCTCTAACATCATTTTGCGTTCGTGTGAACCATTGGAAAACCAAGCTTTTCGCGAGCCTCAAAATAGGCTTGCGCAACTGCGCGTGATAAATTGCGAATACGGCCAATATAAGTAGCTCGTTCAGTTACAGAAATGGCGCCACGGGCATCTAAAAGATTAAAAGTATGTGCGGCTTTCAAAACCATTTCATATGCAGGCAGGGCAAGCGGTACTGCAATGAGGCGCTTAGCTTCATTTTCATAGTTAGCAAAATGGCTAAACAGTAATTCGGTATTGGCGTGTTCGAAGTTATAGGCGGATTGCTCTACTTCATTTTGATGGTACACATCACCATAACTTAGGCCCTTAGTCCAGACTAAATCAAATACATTGGCACAATTTTGGATATACATGGCTAAGCGCTCAATGCCATAAGTAATTTCGCCTAATACGGGTTTGCAGTCAAGGCCACCCACTTGCTGAAAATACGTGAATTGGGTTACTTCCATGCCATTTAGCCAAACCTCCCAACCTAAACCCCAAGATCCCAAGGTGGGATTTTCCCAATCATCCTCAACAAAGCGCACATCATTTTTTTGTAAATCAAGCCCCAAGGCTTTTAAGGAGCCCAAATATAAATCTAAAATATTGTCAGGAGCTGGCTTTAGAACTACTTGAAATTGATAGTAGTGCTGTAGACGATTTGGATTTTCACCATAGCGTCCATCCTTTGGTCGGCGTGATGGTTGAACGTAAGCTGCCTTCCACGGCTCAGGCCCAATTGCACGCAGAAAGGTGGCCGTATGGGAAGTACCCGCGCCAACCTCGAGGTCGATCGGTTGCAACAAGGCGCAGCCTTGCTGATCCCAGTATTCCTGGAGTTGAAGAATAATTTGCTGAAAAGTAAGCATTAAAAAGTAAGCATCATCGACCTAGCTAAGGCCTTGATTTTAACCGCCCGAGACAACTTAGCTAAGAAAGTCGCCGTTTTAACTTGCAACTTAGTCCAAAAAGAATCAAGACACCACAAAATGCCAATATTGGCAGGTCTCCCCATAGTACATAAGGGGTTTTACCCGAGTAAGCCTGTACTTCCATCTGGAGTTCAGCACGGGTAAATTGCGGTAACTGAGCGAGCACACGGCCATCAGCCCCAATAATGGCAGTAATCCCAGTATTGGTTGCACGAATGCTAGGAAGCCCCGTTTCTAAGGAGCGAAGTTGGGATAAACGCAGTTGCTGGGTTGGTGCTTGTGAATGCCCAAACCAGACTAAATTGGTCATGTTAACTAGGAGATTAATTGGCGCAGTGGCATTTCTCAGTCGGGCAGCAAGTTCTCCGCCAAAGACATCTTCATAGCAAATCGTAATCGCAGCGCCCAGCGGTTTTGAATTAGTAGGCTGGATTAAAAACGGTGGCTGATTAACTGCGCCACGACCAAAATTACTCAAGGGAATTTTAAATTCATCGACAAACCATTGAAAACCAGGCGGAATAAATTCACCGAATGGAACTAGATGCGATTTATCGTAGACATAGCTGGGCCGATCTTGACTTAAGCCCAGCGCTCGATTTGTAAATAAGACTTTATTATTTTCGCCGTCAATTTGCCCCACAACACCAATTAACACTTGACTCGCACTAGCCTGAGCAAATGCTTGCAATTGTGTGATGGCGCCAGCTGGTAATTGGGATTCTGGCCAAGGAAAAGCAGTTTCAGGAATGACAATTAAATTAGCCGACTTTTCCTCAATTAAAGTTAGATACAGTTGAATCTGCCTCATGATCGCAGGCGGATTAAATTGCTGACTTTGGGCAAAGTTACCTTGCAGTAGCCTCACTGAAATTGGCTTTTCATAGGCTTGTGTGAAATGCCCAATTCCGAATACCTGACACAATAAAACTCCACTAACAACCATGCCACTCACTTTCCATGGCGCAAGACGTAATTGGGCAATTAGATAGGAAAGCCAAAATACTGCAAAGGTACAAGCGAGCCCCCCAAACCAAGGAGCGATTACCGCAAAAGGACCATTGACTTGGGTTTCAGCAAAACCACTCCAAGGGAAGCCGGTCAATAATGAGCCACGCAGGTATTCCAGCAAAGTCCAAGAACTAGCAAATAGCAGGGCATTGAGCAAGATTGCAAGGGAAGTTTTTTTTGCCGCCTGGCTAATGCAATGAGCCAGTAGCAGAGCCATGCCAAAGAAAAGACTCAGGTAACTCGATAGGGCAAAGACACCAAAGCCCGCTAGCAGCCAACTTAAGCCTCCAACATCATGCAAGCTAATATAAATCCACCATAGGCTACAAACAAAATACGCTAAACCGAAACCCATACCGAGAATGAAAAATGTGCGTTTTTGTTGAAGCCGAAAGTTAGCCAGTAAATACCAAAAAATACTGAGGGCTAAAATTTGCCACCAACCCCCATAGGAAGCTTCAGCGAGCAAGGCAGTGGCAATACCACTTCCTACCGCACACAGTAGCGCACGCAACAGGCTAGAGTTAATCAATTAAGTCTCGGATGGTAGGCGGCGGGCAATAAGAATATGAATTTGCCGTGAATCTGCCCGTTGAATTTCAAATTCAATACCTGCGATTTGGACTTTCTCACCCAATTTAGGTACTCGTCCTAAATGTTGCGAAATAAAACCTGCAATCGTTTCAATATTTTCCAAATGAAAATGAGACCCTAAGGCTGCATTCACTTGCTCTAACTCAGTAATGCCTTTAATGCGTAATGCCTCATTATCGAGCTGAATAATATTATCCGCATCTTCATCCACATCAAACTCATCTTCAATATCACCCACAATTTGTTCAAGGACATCTTCGATCGTAATAATGCCAGCAATACCTCCGTACTCATCAACTACAACAGCAAGATGATTGCGGTTATCACGAAAATCGCGCAATAAAACACTTAGACGCTTTGATTCAGGAATAAAAACGGCGGGGCGCAGCCAGTCGCGTAATTGAAAATCGGCATCGGCAGAGTAGCGTAAAAGGTCTTTAGCTAACAAAATGCCAATGACTTTATCGCGACTGCCTTCAAACACAGGAAAACGTGAGTGGGCCGCAGCAATCACTTCAGTAATAATTTGAGATATAGGGAGGTTGACATCAATCCAGTCTAGCTGTGCTCGCGGAACAAGAATATCGCGGGCACATAATTCCCCCACTTGAAAAACACCTTCAATCATTGCTAGGGCATCAGCATTAATGAGGCCCTCTAATTGCGCTTCGCGTAAGGTATTAATAAGGTCGCGGCGCTGCTCAGCTGGCGAGCTCGGTTCAGGACTAAGAAACTCGCTTAAGCGTTCGAGCAGGGTTTTTTGGATTTCAGGCATAGACCAATTATCTAATAAGGGTTAGGATAGCCGAGCATTTTGAGGGATTGAACTTCTAAAGCCTCCATTTTTTTCGCCGCTGGCGATTTTTCATGGTCAAAACCGCGGGCATGCAGACAACCATGTAGTACTAAATGGGCTAAATGCGCTTCTGGCGATTTATTTTGCGCGCGTGCTTCGGCAAGAACGACAGGCCAGCAAATAACAATATCGGCGTGGAGCGGTAGGGTCCCTGTAGCTTTGCTTTCAACTTCGCTATAAATAAAAGTCAGCACATTAGTAGATTTATCGCGTTGTCGAAAATGGTAATTTAGTGCCTTACTTTCAGCTTGATTGATAAAGCGTATAGTTAGTTCGCCCTGTAAATTACTCAGCCCCATTAAAATCCAGCGGCGCATTTTTTTCTGCCCAACTAGGGATAGAACTTTTTCCTCGAGGCTTGCGCTGGCAAATTGGAAATTAATTTTAGGTAATTTCAGCATAAACTATTTCACCGCGCAGGGTATGGGTTAATACTTCCGTAATGCGCACGGTTTGTATTGAGCCAAGCCATTTTTGCAGATCATGCGCGGGCGCGGGAATGTGAATGACCCGATTATTTTCGGCGCGACCCTGTAAATTTATCCCGTCTTTTGCCAGACCTTCAATTAAAACGGTTTCTTCGTTGCCCAACATATTTTGACTAATGATTTTTGCTTGTGAATCAATTAGGGCTAATAATTGATGTAAACGCTGTAACTTAACTTCATGCGGCGTTTCATCGGGTAGGTTTGCCGCAGGTGTGCCAGGGCGAGGACTAAAAATAAAACAGAAGCTATTATCAAACTGTAATTCTTCGACCATTTGCAATAATTTTTCAAAGTCAGCTTCAGTTTCACCAGGAAAGCCGACAATGAAGTCACTCGATAAAGTCAGATTCGGTCTGACCGCACGCATGCGGCGAATAATGCTTTTGAATTCAAGCGCAGTGTAACCCCGTTTCATGGCCGATAAAATCCGATCAGACGCATGTTGTACAGGCAGATGCAGATGGCTAACAAGTTGCGGGATATGGGAATAGACATCAATTAGGCGCTGACTAAATTCTTTGGGATGACTAGTAGTAAAACGAATGCGCTCAACCCCAGGAATTTCAGCCACATACTCAATTAACAGGGCAAAATCAGCTAAAGAACTTGAGTCGCTTAGCTTGCCTTGATAGGCATTCACATTTTGCCCAAGAAGCACAATTTCTTTTACACCTTGTGCGGCTAGGCCGGCAATTTCAACTAGTACATCATCTAATGGGCGTGAGACCTCTTCGCCACGGGTGTAAGGTACTACGCAGTAGCTGCAATACTTCGAGCAGCCTTCCATAATAGAAACATAGGCAGACCCCCGAGTTTGACGTGAAATAGGTAAGTGATCAAATTTTTCAATTTCAGGAAAAGAAATATCAACTTGTGAGGCACCGGTAAGAAGACGCTTCGCTAACAAGTCGGGAAGGCGATGCAAGGTTTGCGGTCCAAACACAACATCAACATGTGGGGCCCGATTAATAATTTGTTGCCCCTCTTGGCTAGCTACACAACCGCCAACGCCGATTAATAATTGGGGTTTGGTTTTTTTGAGTTCACGTAGTCGACCTAAATCAGAAAATACCTTATCTTGGGCTTTCTCCCGAATAGAGCAGGTATTGAGCAACACCACATCGGCTTGTTCTAAATCTAAGGTCGTTTCCATACCTGCAGATGCATGGAGGATGTCGGCCATCTTGCTCGAGTCATACTCGTTCATTTGACAACCAAAAGTTTTGATATAAAGCTTTTTCATATGCCGTTCTCAGGTTTATAGCTGGGGGCGAAGCTCGGATTTTAAGGGAAATACCCCAAACAAGCTAGAGCAAGCGGTAAGCCGCAATGGCAACTAGTGTTGGCGGTAAGGCGGCTAGCAAAAGATAAGTAGCTGAAACCGCTGCATTCGGGAAGTAGTTCCGCAGGATTGCGATACCTGCAGGATTAGGTGCATTGGCAATAACGGTTAAACCACCTCCTGCTACCGCGCCACCAACTAAGGCAAGTTTGAACTCAGCTGAAGTACCGGTTACAAGCGACCCTAAATAGGTGAGAGCAGCATTATCAGTAATCGCTGTTAAAGCTAGGCTGCCATAAAAAACTGCACTAGGGCTCATTTGGGTTAGAAGGGGTTGTAGCCACCATGCTTGTAATTTGCCTAAGACCACAAGACCAGCTAAAAAAAATCCAACCAATAAGGCTTCGCGCAAAATTAATGGGCTCTGGTGTTTTGGGTATGCAACCGTATAGCCAATGAAAAATAATAAGAGCCAAATAAAAAGCACGGGATCATGGGCTACTGCCACTATTGCACAGAGAAATAATAAATGAATAAAGGTAACGCTAATGGGCGTTCGCTTGTGGGCATGGCTAGCCTGCTGCGCTTGTTGTAAGCGCGCTACTTCAAGGAGGACTAAATTTTTACGAAAGAGGACGCTCACTATTAATGAATTAAGCAAGATAGCAAGACACGATTTAAGGCCAAAGTTGCTCAACATGAAAGCGTTATCCCATTGCCAAGTATTCGCCACCATTAATACGGGCGGTGCAGCAAAATTAGTGAGGGTACCGCCAATCGAGATATTGACAAATAAAACCCCTAAAGTACCAAACATAAATGGAATAGAGGGCTGATGTCGATACACTAAATCACGCAAGAGAAAAGCGGCAAGCGTCATCGCGGCAGGTTCGGTAATTAAGGACCCCAATAATGGCGTAATACTGAGGGTTAAAAAATACAGGGCGGTACTTTGCTCCGTGCGCACTAAGCGATGGGCCCCATGGCTTAGCCAATTTAAAATTTGCGTTGCAAAATCGAGTATGGGTTTGCTGCCAGCAACGACCATAATGGCAAAAACAAACATAGGTTCAGTATAATTTCGCTCATTCAAGTATTGCTTTGCACTCGCAAAACCATCAATTGCCCAAATAAATAGAATTAATACGGCTGCCCATAGTCCAAAGACAATTTCAACTTCGCCAAGCATATGAAGCAAGCCAGAATGCCGCTTAGAATGGGCCGCTAATTTTTCAAAATAGGCGGTACAAAATGTGTGAGTCACTGCAATGACAAAAAGGACACTAGCACCTAGTTCGGTCGGGGTAAAGTTCATGATGGGATCTTATCAGCTGCAAATGTAAAAAAAAGAATTCGTCTAATACCCTTAAAAAAGAAGTAAAAACCCCTGGAATTTCATGAATTTTAGGTATTTTTAGCAATTATTAAGGATTGGCACCTTGAAATGGGCAAGCAAAACCCCATATATGGTGTAGAGAAAAAGACCTGTGTCGCTAATATACAAAATTTTTAAACGCAATTAAGGATAAAGAGTAATGACCCAAGTTCAAAAAGAGACCTTAGGCTTTCAGGCAGAGGTTAAACAACTATTGCAATTAATGATTCACTCTTTGTATTCCAACAAAGAAATCTTTTTGCGCGAACTCATTTCTAATGCCTCCGATGCAGCTGATAAATTACGCTATGAGGCAATGACACATGCTGATTGGTATGAAGATCAACCCGAATTAAAAATCAAAATTACTTTTGATAAGGTAGCTCGTACTATCACCATTACCGATAATGGTATTGGCATGAGCCGTGAAGAAGTCATTTCTAATTTAGGCACAATTGCAAAATCGGGCACGAAAGAATTTTTCTCCAAACTCTCAGGTGATCAGCAAAAAGATGCCGCTTTAATTGGCCAATTTGGGGTTGGTTTTTATTCGGCTTTTATTGTGGCTGATCGCATTACGGTAGAAACCCGGCGGGCGGGCTTGCCAGCTAGTGATGGTGTGCGTTGGGAATCAGATGGATCAGGTGAATTTACAGTAGAAACGATCGATCGCCCAGAGCGCGGCACAGCTATTACCTTGCATCTGCGTGATGGCGAAGATGAGCTACTAACGACTTATGCCCTGAAGACTATTGTGCGGCGGTACTCCGATCATATTTCTTTGCCAATTGAAATGCGCAAAGAGGAGTGGGATGAAGAAAAAAAAGCCCAAGTATTGAAAGATGAATTCGAAAGCATTAATCAAGCTAGCGCTTTATGGGCAAGACCAAAGTCTGAAGTTAGCGTCGAACAATATGATGAATTTTATAAAAATTTGTCGCATGATTATGAAAATCCTTTGTGCTATTCACATAATCGAGTAGAGGGGCGTAGTGAATTTACGCAATTGTTATTTATTCCTGCACATGCGCCATTTGATTTATGGGATCGCAATAAACGTGGCGGCATTAAGCTCTACGTTAAGCGGGTATTCATTATGGATGACGCTGAACAATTAATTCCCACCTACTTACGTTTTGTAACAGGCGTCATTGATACGGCCGATTTACCTTTAAATGTGTCACGTGAAATTTTACAAGAATCACGTGATGTTAAAGTGATTCGTGAAAGCTCAACTAAGCGTGTGCTTGGTATGTTAGAAGACTTGGCTAATAGCGCTGATGAAACGAACCGTGAAAAATACCGCACCTTCTGGAATGCCTTTGGTCAAGCGTTAAAAGAGGGGGTTGGAGAGGATCAAACCAATCAAGAACGCATCGTAAAATTATTGCGTTTTGCTAGTACCCATTCCGATTTACCTGAGCAAACCGTTTCTTTAGCCGATTATGTAGCGCGCATGAAGCCAGGGCAAGAAAAAATATATTACGTTACTGGCGATTCATTTAATGCGGCAAAAAATAGCCCCCATTTAGAAATCTTTCGTAAAAAAGGCGTCGAAGTGTTGTTGTTGTGCGACCGGGTAGATGAATGGATGCTTTCATTTTTAACGGAGTTTGAAGGTAAGGGGCTTTTATCGGTGGCTAAGGGTGATCTCGATTTGGGCGAGCTAACTGATAAACCAGAAAAGGCTGCACAAGAGGCTACCGAAAAGGAATTTAAGGATCTACTCGAGCGGATGAAAAAAATCTTGGCAGATAAAGCAAAAGATGTGCGTATTACCTTTCGTTTAACTGACTCCCCTGCATGTTTAGTAGTTGATGAGCATGAATTATCAGGTAATTTACTGCGCATGTTGAAAGCCGCAGGGCAACAAGCGCCGGAAACAAAACCAATTTTAGAAATCAATCCTGAACATCCCCTGTTGCGCAAGCTAAAGTATGATGACCAACAGTTTGATGAGTGGGCTCATCTCTTATTTGATCAGGCATTGTTGGCTGAGGGTGGTCAGTTAAATGATCCTGCAGGTTTTGTGAAGCGCATGAACCACATGCTTTTAAGCTAGGCCTTAACTGGAGCTCAGATGAATAAAGTCATTTCGCAGTTTGGTTTGGAACCAATGCAGCAACAAATTAGTGCTGGTGAACATCAATTTGTAGCGGATGTGAGCGTCAAGCTGGGTGGCGCCAATTCGGGGCCATCACCCCATGAGCTTTTGGCCGCGGCTTTGGGTGCCTGCACTGGAATTACTTTAAAAATGTACGCACAAAGAAAAGCTTGGCCTTTGAGTAATGCTATTGTCTCTGTTGATATCAATCGCGCCAATCAAATTGAGCAGTTTGAGCGCACCATTGAACTCATTGGTAATTTGGATGCAGAGCAGCGGGCACGGCTATTAGAAATAGCCAATAAGTGCCCAGTGCATCTTGCTTTAGCGGGGCAGATTCAAATTTCCACCCAATTACTCAACGCATAGCAGATTATTTAGAGGTAGAGCTAGAGCCTGAGCTTGCCTTTTGACCCGCACTATAACCTTGGTTGTACTGAGCCTGTTTTTCTGCTGCCTTATCTTTTTCGTATTTATCATAGACATAGCCGCCAGCTGCACCAACGGCAGCGCCACCTACTGCGCCCCAAATTGCTGCGCCGCCTAAAGCTGCTGTCCCAATTGCACCGGCAGCAGCACCAATGGCGCCTCCAGATAAAGTACTTTGCTGCGAGCTGTTCATGTTTGAGCAGCCCGTAGTTACCAGGCCAGTAGTTGCAAAGATACTAGTAATGGCGATTAATTTTTTCATCGTATGCATAGTGTTATTCCTTCAGGATGGTCTTAATAATTAAGCGGGGCAAGGGAAGCGCTCAGCTAAATAGCGCAAAGCACTATCGGCCGCAGGGCTACTAAGTAGTGCAGGTTTGCCTTCGGCCCATTTAACAAAGTCGCTAATCACAGTATCTCGCGTGGGTCCTGGCTGTTTGACGCAAATAAAGGGTTTGGCGATGCTGGGATGTCGAGTAACTAAATACGTATCGTAAAGACCTGTTGCATAGCCCAAGCAAAAACTGCGTGACTCGCTACTGGCTGGACTTTTGCAGCTAGTAATAAATTCTTGGGTACTGAGCACTGCGACCTTTTCTTGGGCATATACAACAGTAATAAATGGACTTGCCAAGCCCAAGGCGATAAGTGAAAGTAGGAATTGTTTTTTCATATGTGGCCCCTTGATCGGTTATGAAATAATCGTAAATGTAAATTCTACTCAATTTAATAAATCAATAAGGAATTATGGCTATTTTTGAACTCGACGGTATTCAGCCCCAAGTGGGAGAGGGGGCTTGGGTTGCTGAAAGCGCTGAAGTTATTGGTAACGTACGTTTGGGCCGAAATGCGAATATTTGGCCCCAAGTTGTAATTCGGGGCGATAACGAACTAGTTGAAATTGGCGAAGAGGTCAATATTCAAGATGCATCGGTTTTGCATTCAGACCCAGGCTTTCCTTTGAGTCTCGAGAAACGGGTATCGATTGGCCATCGGGTGATGCTTCATGGCTGCAAAATTGGCGAAGGCAGTTTAATTGGCATTGGGGCAGTTATTTTAAATGGCGCCAAAATCGGTAAGCATTGTTTAGTTGGTGCGGGCTCTTTAGTGACAGAAGGTAAGGAATTTCCAGATGGGTCGATGATTTTGGGCTCGCCAGCGAAGGCAGTAAAGTCGTTATCGCCTGAACAATTAGCACGACTCGAATACATTTCCAGTCATTACGTACAAAATGCGCAGCGCTTTAAAAAAGGCCTGAAACGAATTGGCTAAGCAATTGGGGACAAAGTTGCTACATAAATCATAGCGATCTTTGATCTGCATCAAGCTCAAACGAGCTTATTACCATATTATTTTCTTAATCTTTATTGGATTGCCCTCAACTGTAAATAATTTTGGACAAAAAAAAGACAAAAGAAATTGGTAAATACCAAAAAACCGAATTACTCGGGAAAACCCCAACCCTTTTACATTGGGAGTTACCCTAGTTAGCATAAAAAAAGCCGTAATACATAGCATAATCATTCCGTTATATCAAACGCATGAAATTATTGGAGAGAAAAATGGCAATAGCAAAAGCAGCACCAATTTCCGCGGGAGATCGCAAAGTTATTTTTGCTTCTTCGCTGGGCACAGTCTTCGAGTGGTACGACTTCTACTTGTATGGCTCACTAGCTGCCATTATTGCTAAGCAATTTTTTAGTGGCCTAGATGAAGGATCGGCATTTATTTTTGCATTGCTGGCTTTTGCTGCTGGTTTTATTGTGCGGCCTTTTGGTGCTTTGGTGTTTGGGCGCTTGGGCGACTTAATTGGTAGAAAGTACACCTTTTTAGTAACGATCGTCATCATGGGATCAGCCACCTTTATCGTAGGTCTATTGCCAAATTACGCGACGATTGGCATTGCAGCACCAGTACTTCTAATTAGCCTACGCATTCTGCAGGGCTTAGCTTTGGGTGGTGAATATGGCGGCGCAGCCACATATGTTGCCGAACATGCACCACGAAATAAGCGGGGGGCCTATACGGCTTGGATTCAAACGACCGCTACGCTCGGACTGTTTTTATCATTGTTAGTCATTTTGGCTACGCGTGAATTCACGGGCCCTGATTTTGATGTATGGGGCTGGAGAGTGCCTTTCCTTGTATCGATCTTTTTGTTGGGTATTTCGGTGTGGATTCGCTTGTCGATGGCTGAATCACCTGCGTTTAAGAAAATGAAGGAAGAGAACAAGCTTTCCAAATCGCCGTTAGCTGAATCCTTTACTGAGTGGAAAAACCTCAAGATCGTAATCTTGGCTTTATTCGGTTTGGTTGCTGGCCAGGCTGTAGTTTGGTATTGCGGCATGTTCTATGAGTTGTTTTTCCTTACCCAGGTTCTGAAAGTCGATGGGAAAACCGCTAATTTAATGGTTGCAGGCGCATTAATATTGGGCACCCCGTTTTTCATTGTATTTGGTTCGTGGTCTGACAAAATTGGCCGCAAGCCAATCATTATGGCTGGACTGTTATTGGCAGTTATTACATATATACCCAATACGCCAGTGTCGGTATTTAATGGCCTCACCCACTTTGCTAACCCTGCATTAGAAAAAGCAATGGCAACTTCACCTGCCTCAATTACAGTTGATCCTGCAGAGTGCTCATTCCAATTTAATCCAACAGGTACGGTTAAGTTCACCAGTTCTTGCGATATTGCTAAGCAGGTGATGGCAACTAACTCAGCAAGTTACACTACTATTCCATCAGCCCCAGGAACGGTGGCGCAGGTGAAGATTGGTGAAACTGTCATTGATGGCTATGCCGCCAAGGGAATGGCTCCAGCCGATGCGAAGGCAGCGGATGCAAAATTCAAAAAAGAAATTCGTAGTGCTTTAGATGCCGCTGGTTACCCTGCGAAAGCAAATCCTGCGGATATCAATATACCAATGGTGGTCTTACTGTTGGTTTACTTGGTTATCCTGGTAACAATGGTGTATGGTCCAATTGCTGCTGCTTTAGTTGAAATGTTCCCAACCCGTATTCGTTACACTTCAATGTCATTGCCGTATCACATTGGTAATGGTTGGTTTGGTGGTCTCTTGCCAACTATTTCCTTTGCTTTAGTAGCCCAAAACGGCAATATTTATTACGGCCTTTGGTATCCCATTATTGTGGCCTCTGCTACTTTAGTGATCGGTGTTCTTTTTGTAAAAGAAACAAAAGATATCGATATTTATGCTCGTGACTAGGGTATTGAACTAGTTAAGTAAAAAACCCGATTGCCAAAAACAATCGGGTTTTTTCTTTTGGCACAGCCGTAAATAAACTACCTATTAATGAGTAGTTTATTTTGCTGCGCAATTGAAATCTCCCGCGGGCCTGGCGTTACATCAATTGAATTACCAGCACTGATTAAGCCAGGTTTTAGTACCCGCAAATACCAACCAGAATAAGCATTTTTCAGCATGGCCTTAGCTGCGCCGTTAAACCCCAGCTTGGCATTGAATTTAAAGCAGGGTTCGCGTAACTTCACTACCGCAAGTTCAGCAGCCCCAATGCGCCAGCGATCACCGATATATACGTCTGCTTCAAGCAGGCCAGTAATGGTTAGATTTTCTCCGAGCTCACCATGGCTTAAAGCAATTGTTTGTTGGCGCTCTTGGCCTAAGAGCGTATTCCAAAAATCATAATGCTCACTAGGGTAGGCATAAACCGCTTTTTCGATGCCACCATGCACTGTAAGGTCAGCTTGTTCATCGCCATCAAGCCCTAGCACCCCAAGCAAAATAGGCTTTGGGTTAGCGATTTGGCTAACTGGTATCTTATTAATCGCTGAGGGCACCACTGTAAATTCGGGGTGATGTACCCCAGGTAATGGAGCCACTTTGCCAATTGAGATGGTGAGAATACGCAAGAGTAAGCCTCCATTAAAAGTAGTTTTATTTTAACTTTGATAAACTTAAAAGGCTTAATTTCTTGGTAGACTACGATAACCAAAAGAAATAGACCATTATTGAAAAGGACGTAACGTTATGCAATCCTTACTGCGCATGCTGACCTTGTTAATTTCCTTAATAATCTGTGCCCCTGTAATAGCAGCGCCACTCATCGTTGCTAAAGAAGCGGCCTTACCTCCAGCAGCCGGCGTTCTTGCCACCCGTGGTATTTCGCGTGGGCCTTCAGTCAAAATGGCTTCGCCTGAGCCAGATGTTGCAGTCAGTTCGCCGCTCGATTTTAAGGTCGTATTTGAAGCGCGTGGGGGTGAAAAAATTGATCCGAATTCAGTAAAAGTCATTTATATGAAGTCACCTTTTGTTGATTTAACCCCGCGCTTAAAAAATGCTATCTCAGCAAACGGCATTGATTTTCCAAAAGCAGAAGTACCCCCAGGCACCCACACTATTCGTATTACTGTTAAAGACACCGAAGGCAGAGAAACTAACTCAGTGCAAACTTTGGTGGTTAATAAGTAATGCAATGCCCTTATTGCCTTTCTGAAGTTGCTGAAGAGGCATTTGTATGTAAAGTTTGTACTCGCGATTTATACCTCTTTAAGCCCATGATGGCTAAGGTTGCTGAATTAGAAAAGCAACTTGAAGAGATGCCAAATCAGAAAGCTTACGAAGAGCAGATTGCAAAATTAGAGGGATTACTACAAGAGAGTGAGAGTGCAGCACTGTCAAGGCGGGGCTTTAGGGAAATTTTTTTCGATACAGTGATCTTTATTTTCATCCCACTTTTATTGTTATTAGCGGCGCATGCATTAATAACGGTAGTGTTTGACACCAAGATGTTATATCTCCGCATTATTTCAATTTGCTTGCCATTACCTTTTGGTTACTTTCTCTTTAAACGGGTGCATCACCATATTTTTCCTTGGTTTTTAGCAATCCTTTTTCTAGCTATTGCATCGGTTATTGGCATGAGTGGGATTACCAGCCTGGTCGATAAATCACCCATTTGGCCGCAAAATCTTTTTGAATGGCGTGAATCATTAGCGTATTCCGCAAGTATTGCATTTAGTTTTTTAACTGGCATGCTGATTGGTAAGATCACCTACACGAGTAAAAAAAGTAAATCAGCCGCGGAGAACCCTTGGGTAATGGCAGTTGTAGGGGCGCTGGGAGAAGATAAGCTCTCGCCCGAAGCCTTAAAGCATTTAGTGAAAAATCTGCATAAATATGCTGGGATGGCATTTGCAGCAGTATCAACTTCTGTTTCAGTCTATACGGGTCTAAAGGATTTTCTCTAATTTAAAAATATAAAGATGTAAGGGTTGCAATGATCAAAATAATTATTGGCATCACTCTTTTTAACTGCAGCTTTTTTTCATATGCGTTTAACATTTATTCAACCGGCGGCAGTATTGAATCCTGCATTAAAGCCCCCAGCAAAGAAAAATTTACTACCGATCTAGCGAATTTATTAAAAGCCAAAGGGCTTAATGCTTATGTAATTGATGGGGGCTCTAGTCAAGACTATTTACCGCTTTTATTTCAGCGCTTAACGGAGTCAGTAAATTCCAAAACAAGAATAATAATTTATGTATCTCCCGGCGGCGGCTATAAACATCCCGAATGGCAGCAGTTGCAGTACATTGAAAAGGTATTAATATTTGCTCAAGAAAAAAATCTTGCGACAATTGTGGTCTTGCCGGAGAAATCATTAACTCCAGATAGCGCTTTTCTCCAAAAGACGGATGCATTAGTCGCTAAATATGGCGCCTATGACTATGGCAGTTATGCTAAAAATGTTCCTCTGGACGATAAATACTGGAAATATAAAATCGATGCAGCAAGACCAATTCCAGCTGGCCCACAGGAAAAGGGCGCAAAAAAATATATGTCTGGCGCGGGCTGCGAACTTTGGGCAGAAAACATGCTTCCGCTAGTCATGCAAGTGATTGAAGAGCGCAATATTCAATAGTTGGCAGCTCCATTACCTAAATAGAGCGCGCGCATAAAATTATGAAATGGTTTTTCACTCTTCATAAATTATTAAGAATATTTATTTTTTTTGTTTTTCTTGCAAGCATTCACAGTGCTAATGGTCAAATTGATGCCAAGCAGATAGGTATCGTGGTAATGCATGGTAGCGGCGGAAAGCCAACGGGATATGTATACGATTTGGCAACTGCATTGGAAGGCAAGGGCTATCTGGTAACAAACCTAGAGATGCCTTGGTCTGGAAGAAGGGCAGCTGATGTAACGGCAGAGGTAGGTTTAGAGGAATTAGGCCAGGCGATTATGCAATTACAAAAAAAGGGAGCTAAGGCGATCTTTTTAGCAGGACATAGTTTTGGAGGTACTTTCGCGCTTTATTACGCCGGTGTAAATTTAGTGGATGGAGTTATTGCAATTGCACCCGGTGGGGTCGATTCTGATTTTTACCAAAGCAAAATTGCCAACTCCCTCAATCATGCCCGTCAATTAATTGCTGAGGGCCGCGGCGATCAGAAAGAAAATTTTGCAAATTATGAAAATTCAAGGGGAGACTATACGACCTTGACCCCAGCTAAAGCCTATGTTTCTTGGTATAGCAAAGATAGTGTGATGAATGCTAGTAATGCCTTTAAACGCGTAAGAACAGATATACCAGTACTGTACATTGTCCCAACCAATGATTACCCTTTCCTTAGGCGCGCTAAAGCAGCACGCTGGGCCCAATTGCCACCCAACCCTAAAAATGAATTATATGAGCCTATTGCCAGTCATTTAGAGGCGCCAACCGTGTCGATTAATGAAATAATTAGATGGATTAATATGATCGTTACAGATAAAAATTAGAATAATATAGGTCGCAAAAAAGGAGACAAAGTGAAGCTAATGGGACTGGGGCCTCAATTGCGTTTTAATATCGTCATTGTGCTGACGATCTTGGGATGTCATTTATCCGTTAATGCCCAAACTACGCTTAATGTTGCGTCTGATGAGTCCGTTAACACCGAAAATATTAAGGCACCCCCACGTGATGTTAAAGATATTTTACGTGCACTAGAACAAAGTAAGCCCGATTTAGCAACGGTAGCAAAAAATAAAGAAATTATTGCTAAGCCATTACCAAATACACAAGACAAAGAAGAATTAAACCGTTTTTACTCTCAGCAGGCAGAGGCCTATCAAGATTTAGGACTAATGAGTAAGGCAATTCAGGCCGCTCAGCGAGCGGCAAATGATTACCCATCGAAAAATCCTAGACTGTATGTTGGAGATTTAACGCATTTAAGTGTTCTTGAGGGGCTAGGTGGAAAGTTAACTACGGCAATTTCTACTATGGAAAAAGCCCTGGCTTATCAGAAGCAAACTTTACCAAAACTGATGGGCATCCGAATGACTATGGGAAGGTTATTGGTTAACTATTATGCTACAGTAGGCAACTTTCCGGCTGCTCAAGAAACTTTAGATGAGCTAGATAATAATATCAAGCGCCTCAAGACCTTTTCGCGCTCATATGGCGAGATAGGAAGTTATTGGGAATCACAATTTGAGAGCGCCCGCGGTATTTATTTTAGTCATCAGGGTCAGTGGGTCGAGAGCGAACGCGCGCTGCGTAAAGCCATTCATTTACTTGAGCAAAACTATAGCAAGGTCAATAACATAGTAGTCAAAGCAGAAGATTCTGAAAACGCTACTCGAGTAGTTGCAGATGCAAGTAATAGCCCGCGTGGTTATATTACACAAATTATTCAACGGCAAATTAATTTAGCTTTTGTACTGAGGCAGCAAAGAAAGTTAATTGATGCAGAGTATTACGCCAGAAAAGCGCTTACTTTTGCATTAGAAAAATTTGGGCGTAATTCTGCAGATGCGGGTCGCGCTTTAGCAAGCTTAGCTACGATCATTGACGAGCAAGGACGCTCAGCAGAAGCAGTATTACTTGCCCAGGCAGCCCTAAACTCCGCCAGAGAGGCAGGGGCTCCAGATGATTCTATCGTCCTCGTTAAAGCAAGAGAAGCACTAGGCTCGGCATTAGTTGCTGATGGCAAATATGCTCAAGCAGATACTGTTTTTAACGAAATGGTAGTGGGCATTAAGCGCGATCCCGATTTAGCTAAAAATTACCGTAGTGGTGACTTAGACTGGGTTCTAGCCTTACTAAAAACAGGTAAGGCTAGCCAAGCGGCACAGATGACTGCTGAGATATTGCGTCAGTTTGAGGCGGCAGGAATAAAAAATTCTGCGCGAGTCGCTTTAGTACGCGCATTTGAGGCAACTGCATTACAAGCTCAGGGCAAATGGAGTGAAGCAAATTCGTTATATAAAAATGCTATACCCGCGCTCCTTGACCAATCACGTAATGATGCTGAAAACGATACTAGTAGTATGAAGCAGTTGCAACGGATGAATTTTATTTTAGAAAATTACCTAGCTGAATTAGCGCACATCTATAAAACTGAGCCAGCACAGGCTAGTTCGGCAGCTGCTGAAGCATTTCAAATTGCCGATATTGCCCGGGGCAGTGGCGTACAAAGAGCGCTCACCGCAAGTGCAGCGCGAGCTAGCATTAAAGATCCCCAATTAGCACAATTGGCGCGGCAAGAGCAGGATTTGCAGCGTCGCATTAATACTTTGTCGGAACTGCTTACCGGCTTATTATCTGCAGCCCCCGATCAACAGTTACCTGCTGTCCAAGTGCAAATTCGGACAGACATCGATAAATTTAAAATACAGCGTGAGAATTTAAAGAAGGAAATTGAAAAACGTTTCCCTGAATATGCTGAACTAGTTGAGCCAAAGCCTGCAACAATTGCGGGTACGCAGCGCTTATTACGGGCTGATGAGGTCTTAGTTTCTTGGTATTTTGCAGAAAACGTAGGCTATGTTTGGTCTATTAGTAAAGATACACCTCCCCAGTTTGTGCAAATACCTCTAGGCAGGGCGCAAATGGCTAAAAAAATTACCCAATTGCGCAAAGCCCTCGATCCCGGAGTGGCTACCATTGATGAAATCCCTGCATTCGATATTGCCCTAGCGTATCAGTTGTATCAACAAATTTTGGCCCCCGTTGAATCTAGCTTAAAGGGTAAAAAAGTGATGCTAGTTGTACCGCATGCTGAATTAGGCCAATTACCGCTTGCATTACTTGTTACCAAAGCAACGGCCCAACCCAGTAAAGCTGGCGTGCCATTTGCAGGTTACAAGGCGATTCCTTGGTTAAGTCGGGATATTGCCATTGCACAAATTCCCTCGGTTACCGCCTTAGCAGCTTTGCGTAATTTACCCGCAGGAAGTGATAGTCGTAAAAATTTTATCGGCTTTGGCGATCCATACTTTAGTATGGCGCAAGAAAAAAGTGCCAAGAAGAATATCGCGCCAACCCAACTTGCCACGCGAGGAGCGCCATTAAAATTACGTAGCGCGCCCAAAACTACTGGGGTCAGCTCAGCCGAGCTATCGCTCTTACCTAGACTACCCGATACTAGTCAAGAAATTGAAGAGGTCGGTAAGGTATTAGGTGCAGAACCTGGTGATATTTTTCTTCATCAGCAAGCAACGCTTAAGCAAGTTACGACGATGGATTTATCAAATCGTAAAGTAGTGATGTTTTCTACCCATGGCTTGGTGCCGGGTGAGCTCAATGGCTTAACGCAACCCGCACTGGCACTTTCTTCACCTGAAGTAACGGGCGATAAAGATGATGGTCTCTTGACAATGGATAAAGTGATTGCCTTAAAACTCAATGCCGATTGGGTGGTTTTATCCGCTTGTAATACTGCTGCTGGAGAGGGTTCGGGTAGTGAGGCCGTTTCAGGCTTAGGCAGAGCTTTCTTTTTTGCAGGCGCTAAAGCATTACTAGTATCTAATTGGCCAGTAGATTCTGTCGCATCACGGCAATTGATGACAGATTTATTTAAACGCCAACAACAAACTCAGGGTCTTATCAAGTCAGAGGCATTACGTCAAGCCATGTTGGCACAAATTGATTTAGGTGGTGTTAAAGAGGGAGCAACGATGAAGTACAGTTACGCCCATCCTTTATTTTGGGCGCCATTTGTCGTGGTGGGCGATTAGTTAGCCCAAGAAGGCGCTTAATAAATAAAGCGCATCATATAAGTCAGCATAAGAGGTAATACTAGTAAGCCTAGTAAACTCATAATCCAAGCACGATTGGGCGCAGGAAAAAGCGCTTCTAATTTAAGAATGCCAAATTGCATCAACAAACCCATCCCATAAAGTATTAGCGGCAATAGCCAGCCTTTGGCAATTCCTAAAATAAGAAGATAGGCGACACCAATGAGCGCCTCAATTACGACATAACTGGGAAAGAGGTATTTAAAGAAAAGCGCTAAGTCGCGCGCCAGCTTTCTTCCTCGCTTATCACCTAGGCGAGCAACTAAATCATTTTCTGCAATTCGTTCGGGTATGCCCTGATGATAATTTTTAAGCACATAACCCAGTTGCTGCGCCATAAAGCAATAGCAAACTAAATACGAAATGAGTAGTTCAAAAGAAAAATTCGGCATAATGGCAATACTATAATTTATAAAGCAGATTCATCAAAAGTAAGCTAACTAAGATGAGCTTCTGTGAGCCCTAAGAGAAGAGACAAATGCCAATTAAAAATATTATTCCTAATTTGCTCGGCCTAGGAAGTTTGCTTATTTTATTTGTCTTGGGCAGGACCTTAAATGTGCCAATCATCCTGCAAATTTTTAAGCAAGTTGACCAGTTAACCGGCAATATCATTTTGGTTATTATCGCCATAGCCATTGGCATCTTCATGAAAGATTATTGGTATGTCCTTGGGGTAACTCTTGTTGCGACCCTCGTTACGCTGCTAGTGCCTGCAGTCCCTGAATTACTAAACACAACGCAGGAATATATATTTGCGTTTATGTTAGTAATTCTAGGATTTTCTTCGATCTCTAATTTTTCACGCCAGTATCGTTAACGACGCAATAAGTTCAAGTTTATTTTTTAGCTTCAGCAGCAGCTGGTGTAGCGGCAGGAACAGCGGCAGGTTGAGCCTCTTTTTTTGCCTCTTCGATATGAGTAGCTTCAGCGCCATGCTTCTCGCCACCCATGTCAATATTACCGTCGCCTTTCATCATAAGCCAGCCAGTAAGTCCAATTAAAATAAGTACAACGATGATGATTGTGCGGTTGCTCATCTGATTCCCCTGAATATTAATATATTGATTAATTTTTAAGCTTAAAAAAGCCTTATAATTTAATGTAAGCTTTCATTATAGTATTAATTAATAAGCTAATTGCCTTATATTAAATAATAATATCTAATATAATTTTTATAACATTTACCTTAGCGCTTAAAAAGCCATGGAGTATCAAAAATGAATTTACGTAAATATATTAATGCCTTTTTTCTTGGCTGCGCAGTAATCAGCACCAGCGTAATGGCTGCAGATGCGGCAAAACCGCCTTCTGGTTCGGTGACCATTAATGAAACTCAGTTTGCCCTGATCGTAGGTGGTAGTACAGGCGGCGGTGTCTTGACCTATAAAGGCAAGCAATATCCATTCAAAATAACAGGTATTAGCTTGGGTGCAAACATTGGCGTCTCTAAACTTTCCGCAGTTGGTGAAGTGTATGACTTAAACGATATTTCTAAATTTGCAGGCACCTTTACAAAATTAGATGGCAGTATTACTTTGGGCGGTGGCGTTGGCGGCTCTGTATTAAAGAATGAAAATGGCGTGATCATGCGCTTAACCAGCACTTCGCAAGGCATTCAGTTGAATTTAAGTGCGAGCGGTGTGTCGGTGAAGTTGGATAAATAAAGAACTTAATTTGTGTGATCTTGGATAAGGGCGAAAGCCTTTCTCTAAGTAGCACGCAGTTGATCTTGCTTTAATATTTCACTAATTGATGTCGTGTATGAAACACTTACTTAAGCTACTAATCCCCTTCGTTGTAAGCTTATTTATGAGCGTCGCTCAAGCTCAGACTGAATGCCCATCTTCGCAAATATTACGTTTTGAGGATGGATCTAAAGGGTGCATGTCTGAATATAAATTTTTTAATGTTCAGCGCAATTTCGCAGATGGCAAGACCTCTATTGCCGAGACGGTAGCAGGTAAAGATAGGTTCTATGTGGCATGGGTAAAAAATCCAAATATTTGCCCTACTGATTGGGCTACGGTTGATTGGGGAGGCTTTTTCCTCACTTCAGCAAAAGTCTTAAATAAATGTGAAGATGCCGTTATTAAAAGAGTAGTTACGGTACTTAATAAAAGCCCCGCTAGTTGCGAGTGTGAAATTGTGTACAACTCTCATGCTACTGCTAATATCACGATGTCAAAAACTGCATTTGAATCTAGGTCTCGCGCTTGGCTCGCGTACGCTCAAAATGGAAATCAATTTCATGACCAATTTACCGAAGAAGAGAAAAAAGCCAATACACTTTTTCTTGCTGACTATTTAAAGCAGTTAAATGGTGGACCAGTCGCCTCTCCTGCTACTCAACAAGCCAATACAGCGGCAGATAAAAAATTGCAAGATGAGTTGGCCAAGAAACTGCAGCTTGATAAAGAGCAAAAGGATTTAGCTGAAAAGGCCCGTATTGAAAAAGAGAAATCGCTTGCAGAAGAAAAGCGCATTGCTCAAGAGATTGCCCAAAAGGGCCAATTAGATAAAGAGGCGGCTAACAAAGCCCGCATTGAAAAAGAGAAATCGCTTGCAGAAGAAAAACGTATTGCCCAAGAATTAGCAAAAGTACAGGCTTTAGAAAAAGAAAAGGCAGACTTAATTACAAAACTGCAGCAAGAAAAAGATGCCCGTGAAAAAGCTGCAGCTGCCAAGCCAACGAATGATGAAGCCCGTATCTTAGCTTTGCGCAAAGAGTTAGAAAAAGAAATCCGAGCGAGCATTCAAAATGAGTCGGCAGCTTCGCCAGGCGCCTCTAAGGCCAAACAAGCCCCTCTCGTTTTTGCCAATCGTAAGGCATTGGTGATCGGTAATGATTCTTACCAAAAAGTGACTCCCTTAGTAAATGCTAGGGAAGATGCAAAAGTGGTCGCTGAAAGCCTTACCTCGCTGGGTTATAAAGTTTCTTTAAAGTTGGATGTCACTGAAAAGCAATTTAAATCAGAGTTGCGTACTTTTAAAGGCCAAATTCAGTCGGGCGATGAGGTCGCTATCTTTTATGCTGGACACGGAGTGCAGATTGCCTCAACTAATTATTTATTACCAGTAGATATTGGCGGTCAAAACGAGGAAGAAATAAAAGATGAGGGTATTTCATTGCAAAGATTGCTGGATGATATGACCGAGAAGAATGCCAAATTTACTTTGGCAATGATTGATGCATGTCGTGATAATCCCTTCAAAAGTTCAGGCAGAAGCGTTGGCGGCAGGGGGTTGGCCCCCACGACGGCAGCTACAGGGCAAATGATTGTCTTTTCTGCTGGCACAGGCCAACAAGCCTTAGACAAGTTAGGGCCAAACGATAAAAGTAAAAATGGTCTTTTTACGCGAGTATTTGTAAAAGAAATGCAAAAAGCGGGTGTATCAGTCGACCGAGTTGTACGCAATGTTCGCACTGAGGTGGTGGCTTTGGCTAAGTCAGTAGGCCACGACCAAGTACCTGCTATTTATGATCAAGTAGTGGGCGAGTTTTACTTTAAACAATAACGCGCAATTATTAATAACATCAGGTGTTTTTGATTACCGCTCGCACGGCCGCTAAATCCCATAAAGCCGAGCCACATGATTTAAAGAGTGTCGGTTTATGAGGATCAATTGATTTTTTCTTCGAGACAAGTTCACCTAAAGTTGGGTAATCAGCCGGAGCTAATTTTGCTAGCAATAAGTCACCCCCTTCATGACTTACTTCAGGGGTATCGCAGATGATGTTGCCGTACATAGCGAAGCGCTGACAAATATCTGCCGATATTTCGGCTAAATGCGCTTTGAATGAGCCAATTGCAGTAATAAACAAGCTATCAAAATCCAAGTTTTGCAAATGCAATAGCACTAGCTCGTGTGCTGGCGTGCAAGTTGCAATGTTTTGAATCGATGCAGGATAAGGCGCTTTAGGTGGTAAATAGTGTGCATCAATACCTAACTTTTTAGCGTACTCAACTAGGGCAACTGCCGAAGCCATGCTTTTTGACTGCACCCAAACCCGTTGGGTGCTAAAAAGGATATGAAAAGCCTCCAAATGATTTTTACCCTGTACACCTGCTCCAATGATAAGTAAGTCACCGTCAGGATTTGGTGCTGCGAGTTGTGCAGCTAAAGCAGAGACAGCAGCCGTGCGTTGAGCGGTAATGAGAGCGCCATCGAGCGTAGCCAGTACAGCTCCGGAAGCCGCATCAAAAACCAAGATCTCTCCTTGGATGGCAGGTAGGCCTTTAGTAAGATTAAGCGGGCAAACCGAAATCGATTTGACGGCGGCTATATCGGGTCCGGCAATTGGCATCACCAATAGAACGCCATCATCTTTTAGGGGCAAAGCATGGCGGGGCGGCTTCTGAATTAATCCTTGAGAATCATCAATTAAAACTAATTGAATTTCAGTAAGAAGTTGATGCCAAGAAGTGCTTGCTTGCGTCATCAAGCTAATCTTAGCTCATGATGCCAATTTGCCATGGTACAAATTCATACTTACCTAAGTCAAGTAATTCACTCTTAGACTCCTCGCCTGAGGCAGTACGTAAAAAAAGTTCAAAAATACGTTGACCCATTTCTTGAACCGAGACGGTGCCATCCAAAATTTCACCGCAATTAATATCCATGTCTTCAGTTAGTTTGTTATACATCGGCGTATTGGTTGCTAATTTTAAGCAGGGCGCAGGTCTTGAGCCAAACATCGAGCCACGACCTGTTGTAAAAGCAATCAGGTTAGCCCCACCAGCAATTTGACCAGTTGCTGACACCGGATCAAAACCGGGGGTATCCATAAAAACAAAGCCCTTCGTGGTTACAGGTTCGGCATATTTATACACTTCCATCAAGGGTCCGGTACCACCTTTCATCGACGAGCCAAGTGATTTTTCAAAGATATTGGCAAGCCCGCCAATTTGATTGCCTGGGCTTACTTTGCCATTAATTTGTACATCACGACCAGGTGAGTATTCATCTTTCCACCAGCGAATTCGTTCAATGAGTTTTTCCCCAACAGCCTGGCTAACAGCGCGTCGCGTTAAGGTATGTTCAACCCCATAAATTTCTGGAGTTTCTGAGAGAATGCCAGTACCACCATGACGGGCCAAGATGTCTACTGCCGCCCCCAAGGCGGGATTAGCCGTAATTGACGAAAAGCCATCAGACCCACCACACTGTAAGCCAACACTTAAATGACTTGCCGAAACTGTTTGCCGCTTAAACTGATTTGCCGCCGGTAGCAGGGCTTTCACAGCTTCAATACCTGCCTCAATGGTTTTTCTTGTGCCACCACTTTCTTGCATGATAAAAGTATGTAGGGTAGAGCCCTCATGTAAATCTTCTTGTTCCATTAAACCTTTTAATTGGTTGCGTTCACACCCAAGGCCAATTACCAATGCTGCAGCTAAGTTCGGATGGCGTGCATAACCCGCCATAGTGCGGCGTAATAGTTGCATGGGCTCCCCAGACATTTCCATGCCGCAGCCAATCGAATGACTAAAAGCAGCCACGCCATCCACATTTGGATACTCCGCAAGACGTTCGGGAGTAAACCATTCAGCAATTTTATTGACTACCGTTGCTGAACAATTAACCGTTGCCAGAATACCAATGTAATTGCGCGTTCCCACTTTGCCATTGGCACGGACATACCCTTGAAAAGTTGCGCGCTCAGCTTCAGGCAGCAGAGCGATAGGTTGATATTCACTCGCGTAGGCGTAGTCACGATCAAATTCTTTAAAATCGGTATTGTGACTGTGTACCATCGTACCTGCTTCAATATCGGTATTGGCAAAGCCAACGGTTACGTTATATTTGAGGATGGGCTCACCCTTGAGAATTTTTTTGGCCGCTATTTTGTAACCCGCAGGTACTTGGCTACGGCTAGTAAAGTCTTCGCTGGGCACAGCAGTGCCAATGCCAATATCAACTCGCGCAACAACGACATTATCGTGTGGGTGTAGCCGAATAATGGGCCCAATGAGCCGCTTTTCAGACATTTCTATCATGTACAGACCTCTTTAAAATGCAACTCAATACAGCGCTAATTAATCGATTTTAATACCTGCATCTTTTACTACACGGCGCCAATTGATAATGCTGTCTCGAATGTATTTACTATATTCCTCAGGCGTGCCGCCAACCACATTAAAACCAAGCTCAGTAAGGCGTGTACGAATCTCAGGCATTTGCAGTACTTTATTCATTTCCTGATTTATCTTCAGAATAATGTCGCGCGGTGTAGCTGCTGGTGCCAGCACGCCCCAGTATGAACTAGCTTGACTAACCGCAGCTAAACCTACTTCACTAAAAGTAGGCACATTCGGTAAAGCGGGTGAGCGGGTATAGCCAGTGACCGCAAGGGCGCGCAGTTGACCGTTATCAATAAAGGCTTTGCTAGAGCTAATGTTAGTAAAAGTTGCCGCAACCTGACCCGCAACCGTATCTGTTACTGCTGGTCCCGCCCCCTTATATGGAGCATGAATCATATCGATTCCTGCAGTAAGTTTAAATAATTCACCGGTGAGATGTGAGGAGGTGCCCGCTCCAGCAGAAGCATAAGCTAAGGCGCCATTTTTCGTTTTTGCAAGCGCAATTAATTCACTAACAGTTTTTGCTGGTACAGCCGGATTGACGACGAGTGCACTCGCTCCCGAGGTCAGCAAAATGACAGCAGTAAGATCCTTAATACTGTCATAGGGTATTTTTTGTAAGAGCGCAGGATTTGAAGTAAAGGCAGTGTCAACAACCACAAAAGTGTAGCCATCGGGCTGGCTGCGCACGACCATTTCCGTGCCAATTGTGCTGCCCGAGCCAGGGCGATTTTCCAGAATAATTTGCTGACCTAATAATTCAGTCAGCTTGGGCGCAATGATGCGCATTTGCATATCTGTGCCCCCGCCGGGCGCAAATGGGATGACAAACTTTATAGGCCTATCGGGATAGGCAGCTAATGCCATACCCCCATGCAAAGCCCCAAGCGCAATCAGGCTTAAAAGAAGTTGTCGATAAATACTACTGAAACCTATTGAATGCATGATTGCTCCCTATTTTTACGTTCAATTTACCTGATTGCTGCGGGCAATACTAAATAAGCGTGGATTTAGACGTCATTATCGCGATCATTTATAATTATCAGTTCGGCGAATTAGCTCAGCTGGTTAGAGCGACGGAATCATAATCCGCAGGTCCGGGGTTCAAATCCCTGATTCGCCACCATTTTTGCACATCAATGCGTAGTTAAACCGAGCCCAGTATTCACTGATGTCCAGTTTTAGATACCGCTTTACTGAATCAGATTGTCTATGTAAAAGGTTTAATGGTGCGCCAAGAATGAGACATAACCCTAGAACAAGTTTTAACAACCAACTATGTTGGCTAGCTTTTGCCATTACATTGATAGCGGGCAGTGGGATTGCCCTGGCGCAAAAAAAGCCTGCCATTGATAAACCTAAAAATATTATTATTCTTTTTGCTGATGGGGTGGCCGGAACTCAAATAGACTTTGGTCGGTATTCAAGCGAACTATTACGCCAACAGGAGTTCGCATTAACCTCAATCGTGATGAATCAAGGTAGTTTTGGGCTAATGCATACCGAGTCGGCAACTGCTTATGTAACTGATTCTGCGGCTGCTGGTTCTGCAATGTCAATTGGGCAAAAGGTAAATAACGGAGTAATTTCAATCACACCTGATGGGAGGTCGCCAAGCACTATTCTTGCGCTAGCAAAACAGCAGGGCAAAAAAATTGGCATTATTTCTACAGCAGCTATCTACGACGCGAGCCCCGCTGCTTTTACGGTACATGCTAAATCTCGCCGAGATAGTGAGCATATTGTGAATCAATATGCAGAGCTAATGCCTGATGTATTAATGGGCGGTGGCGCAGACTACTTCAAACCCAAAAATGAAATCGGCGGTAAACGCCAAGACGGTAGAAATATGATTGATTTTTTCAAAGCAAAAAATTATCAAGTGGTACAGGATACAAAGCAGCTGGCAGGAATAAAACCAGGCAAAGTTTTAGGCCTATTTTCTGATGAAGACCTAGATTTTGAAATTGATCGTGACACAGCTTTACAACCTAGTTTGGCACAAATGTTAGGTGCTGCATTACAAGCACTAGCGGGCCAATTAACGCCTAGATCAAACGGCTTTATTCTTTTTGTTGAAAATGAAAACACCGATTCGGCAGGGCATCGTAATGATGTGGCGGCACTAATGCGCGATTTATGGAGTTTCGATGATGCTATAAAAGTGGCCATCGCGTTTCAAAAAAAATCACCAGATACCTTAATTATCGTTACCAGCGATCATGAGACGGGTGGATTTTCTCCTACCTATGGCCGTAAAAATAATGGTCCGTCAGGGGCAAATAATTATTTAAATGTAACGGCTAGTGAGCTTAAACAAATTGCGGAGTATAAAATTTCCTTGCAGGAAGCCACAGATCAGTTAGCGCTCAAGCGGAAAGAGGGCTATAGCAAAGAAAAATTGAGTGAATTTTTATCAGAGCAGTTGCTAAAAAATTTCCCCGAATTAAATTTAGATGCTGACCTGCGGGAAAAGATTTTGTTGAATCAATCCTTGGGACTCAATTTCAATTACTCGACCGCCAATTCCTTAGGCATGGCAATTGCCAGGCAGACAGGTTTCTATTGGGGCACTTCTGGGCATACCAGCGAGCCAGTAATTGTTGCTGCTATTGGTCCGGGGGCCAAAATATTTAATGGTTATCTAGACAATACTGATTTTGCGAAAAAAATAAAACAATTATTAGAAATTCAGTAAAACTACAAGCTAAGTCACCATTTTTTCGTTTATTCAGTATGCTATCAAAATGCCAATCACCAAATTAAGATCTTCATTCCTACTTTCTTCCATCGCACTCATTGCCGCAGTGCTGGTTTCGCTAGTGGGCTGCTCAAGCACGTCCGTGTCGCTTTATGCTGCACAACAACCCAAGTTGGTGTTGCCTGAATATTTTAATGGGACGCTTGATGCTTATGGTTTGTTCACTGATCGCAGCGACGCAGTAGTCAAACGTTTTACTGTCGTGATAAAAGCCAATTGGGTTATTAAGGATGGCAAAAATGTGGGCACACTCGATGAAGATTTCACTTATTCAGATGGCACTAAACAAAGACGTATTTGGACTTTAGTAGAAACTGCTCCAGGGCGCTATTCAGGGACAGCGAGCGATGTGGTAGGCGAGGCGCTAGGCGAGGTTGCTGGCAATGCATTGAATTGGCAGTACACCTTGGCGCTGCCCGTCGATGGCTCAATTTATCACGTGCAATTTGAAGACTGGATGTACTTAATGACCGATAAGGTGATGTTAAATAAAGCCAAAATGAGTAAGTTTGGTATTTATCTCGGTGAAGTTACACTCGCTTTTTATAAGCGCTAAGCGCAAACAGTTCACTGTGCGACAAAAAATTGCTAATTTTGTTTTATTTCAGGTAGGCTGGTTTGCTTGTATTTTTGGGGGTGCCTTTGGCTATGTCATGGGTGCCGTAATTTTTTCCCTAGCCTTGGTAGCCGTTTCAGTCTGGCAGGCACCTTTTAAAAAGGCAGAAATCAGCTTATTCCTTAAAATTGGGCTGTATGGACTTGTTGGCGATACGCTGCTACAGCACTTAGGGCTTCTACACTTTAAATCCCCAGTACCCTGGCCATTTCTTTCGCCCATTTGGATGTGGACCCTATGGGTTTTATTTGCCACCACCCTCAATCAGTCGATGGCCTGGCTGCAGGGCAAACCTCTAATAGCCGCCTTATTGGGAAGTATCTTTGGCCCACTTTCTTACATAGCTGGCGTTGAAATGGGTGCGGCAACTTGGGGTAATCAAACCCAAGCCATTGTTTTAATTGGACTTATTTGGGCAATTGGCATGCCTATTTTTCTATTTTGGGCTAAACAAGTGCCAAAAATAGCACCCCTCACAGAAAAAAATAGCCCTAAATAAATTGAGTGCTTGCAAAGACTACTGTTTTTATATACAGTAACTCCTAAGTTGTTAGTAACAAAGAAACAGGACACGGGCCAAGCCCAGTTAAAAGCGAAAAGGATAGCCATGGAAGACAAGAAAAAATCAGCCTCATCCGAGTTTGACGGCATGAGCGGAGATAAACAAAAGGCGCTATCAGCAGCTTTAGCGCAAATTGAAAAACAATTTGGTAAAGGCTCGATCATGCGATTGGGCGATGCTGAAATCAATCGCGATATACAAGTTGTATCAAGCGGTTCTTTAGGGCTCGATGTTGCCTTAGGCGTTGGGGGCTTAGCGCGTGGCCGGGTAATAGAAATATACGGTCCTGAAGCATCGGGCAAAACTACACTCACACTGCATGCCATCGCCGAGATGCAAAAAATTGGTGGCACGTGCGCATTCATTGATGCTGAACATGCCTTAGATGTGCAGTATGCAACCCGCTTGGGAGTAGATGTAAATAACCTCTTAATTTCTCAGCCAGATACGGGTGAGCAAGCACTTGAAATTGCTGATGCATTAGTACGCTCAGGTTCAATCGATTTAATTGTGATCGACTCCGTAGCTGCATTAGTGCCTCGTGCTGAAATCGAAGGTGATATGGGCGATTCATTACCTGGACTACAGGCACGGTTAATGAGCCAAGCGCTTCGTAAATTAACTGGCACTATCAAACGAACCAATTCAATGGTCATTTTCATCAATCAAATTCGGATGAAGATTGGCGTGATGTTTGGCTCCCCAGAAACGACTACAGGCGGTAATGCCTTAAAGTTTTATGCCACTATGCGTTTAGATATTCGTCGCATTGGCAGTATCAAGAAGGGCGATGAAGTAGTTGGCAATGAAACCCGTGTGAAGGTGGTAAAAAACAAAGTGTCGCCCCCATTCCGTGAAGCGATCTTCGATATCATGTATGGCACGGGTATTTCGCGCGAGGGAGAAATTATCGACATGGGCGTTGAGGCCGACATCGTCGAAAAATCAGGCTCTTGGTATAGCTATAACACAGAGCGCATTGGCCAAGGCAAAGATAATGCGCGCGAATTCTTAAAAGAAAATCCAGAAATTGCTAAAGAAATTGAAGCCAAAATTCGGGAGAAATTAGGCGTTAAGTCGGGCACACAAGTGGTTGCCAGTGTGCTGAGTGATGAGGAACTCGAGTCGGCTGATGCCTGATTCAGGTGATGTTCTAAAAGCCCGTAAGTCGCAAAGCCCGAGTCTCAAAGCTCGGGCTTTGCGACTTTTATCTTTGCGCGAGTACAGCCGTAAAGACCTAGGTAGTAAATTAAGTGAATACGCCTCTCAAATAGACCTAGTCGAAGGCGATAACATGCTCACGATCGAAAGCATTCTCGATGATTTTGAGCAACGTGGTTGGTTGTCTGATACCCGTTTTGCCGAAGCTTTAGTGCGCCGCCGTAGCGAGCGCTATGGGATGCGAAAAATTCAAGGCGAATTAAATAGAGCAGGGGTCAGTTCCGAGCATAGCGCTGAACTACTTGAACAATTGAAGTTAAGCGAATTTACCCGCGCTAAAGAGCTGTGGGAGAGAAAGTTTGACCTTATCGCTACTGAACCCAAAGAACGTGCCCGGCAATACCGATTTTTAGTCTCCAAAGGCTTTAATGCTGATCTAGTGGCTAGAATTATCAGCGGTAAGCCCAATAAGCAGTAACTACCCTCGGGGCATAAAACGCTGCCTCGACACGGCAAAATGCTAGACTTACGCAGTTAAGCCCAGTCAAATCCCGTTTCAGGAGTAGTTATGAAAATTCACGAATACCAAAGCAAAGCAATTTTGCGCCAATTTCATGTTCCAGTACCCAATGGCATGCCTGTATTTAGCGTAGATGAGGCCTTACAGGCTGCAGAAAAATTGGGTGGTCCAGTATGGGTCGTAAAAGCACAAATTCATGCTGGGGGACGCGGTAAAGGAGGTGGGGTTAAGTTGGCAAAAAATATGGCGGAAGTAAAAACCTTTGCCAGTGAAATTTTGGGTATGCAACTGATTACCCATCAAACCAGCCCCAGCGGCCAAAAAGTACGGCGACTATTAATTGAAGATGGAGCCGACATCAAAAAAGAGTACTACTTCAGCATCTTGACCGATCGAGCCACGCAAAAAAATGTGGTCATGGCATCGAGTGAAGGTGGCATGGATATTGAAGAAGTTGCCGCTAAAACGCCAGAAAAAATTATTAAAGTCTTTGTCGATCCTTTGGTAGGATTAACCGATACTCAATGTGACGAAATTGCCAATGGTATTGGTATTCCTGCTAGTTCGTTACCTCAGGCGCGTGAAGTATTTAAGAATTTATATAAAACCTATTGGGATACCGATGCTTCATTGGTGGAAATTAATCCTTTGATATTAGAAGGAAACGGCAATATCAAAGCGCTCGATGCCAAGTTTGATTTTGATGCCAATGCCTTATATCGTCATCCCGAAATCGTGGCTTATCGTGATGAGGATGAAGAAGATCCCGCAGAAATTGAAGCCTCTAAATTTGATTTGGCTTATATCTCACTTGACGGCAATATTGGCTGTTTAGTTAATGGTGCTGGCTTAGCCATGGCAACTATGGATACCATCAAATTATTTGGCGGTGAACCAGCGAACTTTTTAGATGTTGGTGGCGGCGCTAATGCAGAAAAAGTCACTGAAGCATTTAAGATCATGCTAAAAAATAAAAGTGTGAAGGCCATCTTGGTGAATATTTTTGGTGGCATTATGAAATGCGACGTCATTGCTGAGGGTGTTGTTACAGCATGCAAAGCCGTTAACCTTTCAGTGCCATTAGTAGTGCGAATGAAAGGCACCAACGAAGATTTAGGCAAAAAGATTTTGGCCGACTCAGGCTTGCCCATCATTAGCGCCGACTCGATGGCCGAAGCCGCAACTAAAGTAGTGGCTGCAGTAAAGGCTGCTTAGTACTACTTCATACCCATACAAACTCGTTAGTTAAAGCCACTCATTTAGTTATCTCAATAATTAGGAATTAGATTATGTCAATTTTGATTAATAAAAATACCAAAGTGATTACCCAAGGAATCACGGGCAAGACCGGTCAATTTCATACTGAAAAATGTCAGGAATACGCGAATGGTAAAAATTGCTTCGTGGCAGGAGTCAATCCAAAAAAAGCGGGCGAATCGATTTTCAATATCCCCATTTTTGGCACGGTAAAAGAGGCTGCACAACAAACGGGTGCAACCGTATCGGTTATTTATGTACCCCCACCTGGTGCCGCTGCTGCTATTTGGGAAGCGGTCGAAGCGGATTTAGATTTTGTAATTTGCATCACTGAGGGTATTCCAGTGCGCGACATGTTGGAAGTACGCAATAAAATGCGCGCTAAGGAAGCCCAAGGTGGCAAAAAAACCCTCTTGTTAGGCCCAAATTGCCCCGGAATTATTACCCCTGAAGAAATCAAAATTGGCATCATGCCAGGCCATATTCATCGGAAAGGCCGCATTGGTGTGGTCAGTCGCTCGGGCACCTTAACCTATGAGGCAGTAGGGCAACTAACCGCAATTGGTTTAGGTCAATCAACTGCGGTAGGTATAGGCGGTGACCCCATCAATGGCTTAAAGCATATCGACATCATGAAGTTATTTAATGATGATCCCGAGACCGATGCGGTCATTATGATTGGTGAAATCGGTGGCCCAGACGAAGCAGATGCAGCTCGCTGGTGCCAAAAGAATATGAAAAAGCCCATAGTGGGCTTTATTGCTGGGGTTACAGCCCCTGCAGGTAAGCGTATGGGTCACGCTGGTGCATTGATTTCAGGCGGTGCCGATACGGCCGACGCAAAACTCGCAGTTATGGAAGAATGTGGTTTCAAGGTCACACGCAACCCATCGGAAATGGCGGTTTTATTAAAGGCAATGCTATAAAAAGCAAGTGCGTAGACTCAAGCAAAGCAGCATATAAAAAGATGATAAAAAAATAGGAACTGAGGAGATTTTATGGAATTAATGGCAGCATTTTCAGATGCATCGTTTTGGTTGGCGTTGGGCTCAATTATTGTGGCAAATATTTTGTTATCAGGCGATAACGCAGTGGTAATTGCTTTGGCCTCACGTAATTTGCAACCAAAACAACAAAAGACCGCAATTTTCTGGGGTAGTGCCGCCGCCATTATTCTCAGGGTAGTTTTAACCATTACCGCAGTGCAACTGCTGGGCTTACCTTACTTAAAAATCGTTGGCGCAATTTTATTGCTCTATATCGGCGTGCAATTACTAGCTGATAGCGATGAAGATCCCGAAATGAAGGCCGAGTCAAATATCTGGGGAGCAATCCGTACGATCTTGATCGCCGACTTAGTCATGAGTTTAGATAACGTTATTGCGGTTGCTGCAGCGGCTCAAAAAGGCCCTGAAGAAACGCGGCTATTACTACTCATCATTGGTTTGGGTTTATCCATTCCATTGATTATTTTTGGTAGCACCATGCTATTAAAAGTAATGGAACGTTTCCCTGTAGTAATCACCCTAGGCGCAGGCTTATTGGGCTTGTTAGCTGGTGGTATGTTTGTTGAAGATCCTGCTATTAAAGAAACGATTCAAGTGGCAATGGAGGATGCACATACCACTTTTGAAATGGTAGGGGTCGTGTTTGTGGTATTGCTGGGCACTTGGCTTAAAAGAAAAAATAGACGCAAACGAGCCCATAAAGCATAAGTGATTTACCACTTAATCTGAAAAGCCGACAAACAAAGTCGGCTTTTTCTTATGCCTAAACGGCTTGAGTACTTGAGCATATGAGTTGATCATCCTATTTTCCACTCGAAAAGGATAGTTGAACATGAAAAAACGTAATGGCTTTACCTTAATTGAGGTGATGGTTGTTGTAGCCATCATTGGCATCTTGGTGGCGGTAGCTGTACCTCAATACCAAGACTATATTGCACGAAGTCGCATTGTTGAAGGCATGAATTTATCGTCAAGCGCAAAACTGGCTGTTACTGAAGTCTTTGCCAGCCGCGGTACTATTGCTATGGATGAAGCTACGAAAGGCGCTTTCTCATTTGTACCAACGCGCAGCGTTAAGCTGATAGAAATTTTGCCAAGCGGTGCAATTGCTATCGATTTTCAGCAATCTGTTTCTGTTGATGGTAAAAATGCTTTAGTTTTAATACCAACCAATGATCCCGATGCATCAATGCCAAGCGAGGTTGATTTATCAAAGCCTGCAGGCATGAATTGGGCCGGCGGATGGTCTTGTCGATCTAAAGAGTCAACGCTGCCACAACAATTGTTGCCGGCCGAATGTCGCTCTACCAAATAAGGTAAGCCTAGCTGCAGACCTTGAAATGCCGTAAGTGAGTCAGCTTAGTATTTACTACTTAGTGAACTCATTTACGGTATTCATGTAATCACCATGTTTTCCACAGGCTCGATTGAAGGCTACCCCAGAGAAAGAAATCGCATTGCCAATGGGCAGCCATTGGCCCGTAATTGCTTCATTCAACTTATTTAGTTGGTATTTTTTATTTTGGCAATCAGCACGATAAGTCCAGAGAATTTCATCGCTTAACAATGTATCTAGCTTATATGAAATTAAGCGCATCTCTTTATTGCCTGTTTTCTTATCAGCTACAAGTTGCTTATACAGAATATCGAATACCACTGGCGGAGGCGGTAAAGGATCAGGTTTAATTGGTACAGGAGCTTTTGCAGGAGTTAATTTAACCTCTGGTAATGGCGGCTTAATTATTGGCGGGTCTTGGTATAAGAAATAATAACGCGCAGGGTTGCCAAAAACAGTGCGCCCACACAGCCTTACCTTAACCCAATGCATCGCCGTATTACCTTTAATGTCTTTCCATTCTCCTTGGCTGACGCCCAGATCATTTAAGCTTGAGATGGCAGGAGTTTTTGGCGGTGGCGCTGGTTTTTCTCCAGGAACAACAGGTACGAAGGGGATTGAAGGCGCATAGACTTCGGAAATTTGAGCTTTAAAGATATTCAGAGCGCAGTCAATTTCAATCAAAGCAGGCTGCAAAATAATGATAGGCACTACTTTTTTGACAAGCTTTGGGTCTAACTTCAGATCAACCGTCTTTTCCGCCATCTGACTAGAGCCCATATCTGCCGGTGGAGATAACTTCTGTTCTAGCTTAGGATCAAGCTTTGGCTCTACAACTACTTCAATAACTTCCGGTGGGTTCGCTGGATGAGAAATGCCCACTGGGGGTGCATCTAGAGCAGCTTCCTTGGCATTTGCCGGAATACCAATTTTGGGCCAAGGCTGACCCTTAGCTTTAGTGAGTACTTCTAAGCTAATTACACCCTCATCATTCTGCTTAAGGGTGGTGGGGTCATAAAACCATTCGAGATTAGCCGAATCTACCAAATAGGCCCAATCGTTAAAAGTAAATGGCTTTAAGGGTGTTTGGGTATTTTTTTTGTCTGTAGCTGTGTAGCCGGGAAAAAAAGGCGCAAGCAAGCTGGAACAACTAGCAGTTAAAAGCAAAACAG
The DNA here is from genome assembly GCF_021395205.1 of Polynucleobacter sp. IMCC 30228. GTDB lineage: Bacteria > Pseudomonadota > Gammaproteobacteria > Burkholderiales > Burkholderiaceae > Polynucleobacter. The sequence goes on from NZ_JAJVCS010000001.1 coordinate 595,857, forward strand.
CGCACAAAAATAGGGAACGGAAAAATGCGGTCATATCCCCTATCTTAATTGCTTCCTACTTAGCCTTCCACTCCCCGCTCTTACCGCCACTCTTTTCTAAGAGCTTGATATCACTCATGACCATGCCACGGTCTACTGCTTTGCACATATCGTAGATGGTGAGGAGGGCGACTTGGACTGCGGTGAGGGCTTCCATTTCGACACCGGTAGGGCCCGTAGTCTCGGCACGTACTTGGCAGTGAATGGTATGGCTTTTAGCATCCGCTTCAAAATTGACGCTAACGTGACTTAGGGCAAGGGGGTGACAAAGGGGGATCAAATCAGCTGTTTTTTTGGCCGCCTGAATTCCTGCAATGCGGGCGATTCCTAAAACATCCCCTTTTTTATGGCTTCCTGCCTCAACCATGGCAAAGGTTTCGGCCAGCATGCAAATAGAGCCAGTAGCAATTGCTAAGCGCTGGGTATGGTCCTTATCTCCCACATTAACCATATGGGCTTGACCGCTATCATCAAAATGTGTGAGTTTATTCATAGGATAAGTTTTACCATAGAGGGATGGAAATCGAAATTTTGGATAAATTGGGTCAAATTTGCTACCGCCGTCTGCGGCAATGGATTACGCTTAGTTTAATTGCTGCACTTGCTTTACCCATGCCCTTGATGATTTCAACAGCACGGGCTGCCGATGTGTCGGTGCAGGGTAATTCGGCTATTTTAGAAAATTTAGGGAGAGCTGTGCAATCGCCGGATGCACGCTCGAGTAATCTGCCGCCGCGATCGCAAACTACAGAGCGGCCCACCTTGTTATTGCCCGACATGGGCGATCCTGGTGGTAATGCATTGAGCCCATTAGAAGAGCGAAAGATGGGCGAACGGATTATGCGTGAAATTCGTCCTGACCCTGATTATTCAGACGATTTACCAATTTATGATTTTTTAAATGAAATGGAGCGACGCCTATTGCAAACTGCCAAAAAATTACAATTGGGCGGAGCAAATAATCAAGGTAGCGCAGCTTATAACTATGAAATTTTCTTAGTAAAAGACCCCTCAATAAATGCTTTTGCTTTACCAGGCGGGTTTATTGGTTTTCACACTGGCCTAATCGTGGCAGCAGAAAGTGAGTCTGAGGTTGCATCGGTGATGGGACATGAAACTGGACATGTGTTGCAGCGGCATTTAGCACGACAAATGGACAAGCAAACCACCAACACTATGATTGCTTTAGCGGGCGCCTTGTTGGGTGCATTAGCGGCAGCAAAAAATCCGGCAGCAGCCCAAGGCTTAATGACTGGCGGGCAAGCCTTAGCAATTAATAATCAATTATCGTATTCGCGGGATGCCGAGCGCGAAGCAGATCGTATTGGCTTTGAAATTTTGCAAGGCAGTGGTTACGACGTGAATGCAATGCCTTTATTTTTCCAGCGCTTACAAAAAGCCACTGGCATTATGGATAAAGGTATTCCAGAATATGTACGCACCCATCCTTTAACGACTGATCGTATTGCCGATATGCAAGATCGAGCTCGGGTCGTGCCCCCACGCAATATACCCCCATCAATTGAGTTTTATTTAATTAAAGCGCGCGCCCGAGTTGAACAACAAAGTAGTTCGAGTGGTTTATACGATTTACGCTTAATCTTTGATGGCTTGAGTAAGCAATCTCAAGCAGAAAAACAGCTAGAGGGCTATTACGGCTTAGCTTTAGTAGCTCAACGGCAGGGCAAAATTGATCAAGCAGAAGGGTTTTTACAGAAGGTCCGAAACCTGACCCAGGCCGTCATTGCCCCAGGCTCGCCTATTCAGCGCCAAAGCATTTCTTTAGATGTTACAACTGCTGAGCTGGCCATGGCCAAAGGAAAATTAGCGGAGTCTTTGCAGATTGCTCAAGCCAGTGTGAAAGCCTTTCCACAGTCGTATGCGGCGCCTGTAGCAATGATTAATGCTGAATTAAAACTCGGGCGCAATGCTGAAGCGATTTCTTGGCTGAAAAATCGCACTAAATTACAAGCTTCAGAGCCTTTATGGTGGTCTTTGTTAGCCACCGCCTATCGGCAAGATAATAAACTGGCGTTACATCATTACGCTTTGGCAGAAAAATTTGCTTTAGAAGGTGCTTTACCATACGCAATAGATCAATTAAAAATCGCTCGCTCAATTGGGGGTAGTGATTTTTATCAAGCCTCTACAATTGATGCTCGCATTCGTGATTATCAGCGGATGTTTCGCGAGCAACAGCAAGATGAAGGCAGACCAGGGCGCCAACCGAGTTAAGCCCATGACTTAGTGTAGGGACTTAGTGTAGGCCGTGATGTTTAGTAGGTAGAGGAAAATTTTCTTCAGTTGAGCGGCTTGCATGTAAATGAGCAATGCGCCATCCTTGGCTATCTTGCAAAATAACCAAAGTAATATTTAAGAAAAATTCGGCTTCAATTTGATCGGGCTGAAAATGAACCGCTTCAGTGGTGTCATAAATGGCAGTACCTAATGTCGCATGGGACATGCTGTAAATGGGCTCAAGAAATAGAGCTCGGGTCGCTAAGAGCCGCTCTAAACCCTTGCGAATTTCAGCGTGGCCACTTAAGCGTTGCCCTTCAGGCAGAACACAAGTAATGTTGTCATCGTCTAACCAAAGATCAAGTGCACCTTGTACATTTCGGTGAGCCAAGGTATTTCGCCAGGCATCTACTAATTCATCGGCATTTTGAAACAGGCGAGCAAGGCTGGGCATCTCGATTTCCTAAAGATTCAAGGCAGTAAAAACCTGCGCTGGAGTAATTTCTTGTAAACAGGCTAAGGTGCCAAGCGGACAGGTGCGCTGGTAGCAAGGACTGCAAGGTAAGTGTAACCAAATGACGCTAGCTTTAATCGATTGGGGGGGAGTATGGTGTGGGTCGCTTGAACCAAAAATAGCCACTTGCTGAATTTCTAAAGCTGCCGCAATATGCATTAGGCCTGAATCATTGCTCACCATTGCTTGACAATTTGCAATGGTAGCAAGTGCCTGATTAAGGCTAGTGGTGCCACACCAATTATGTAAACGGGCGGTGTTAATCCCCGAATTTTTTGCTTGTTCCTGAATAGATTGACCTATTTCATGATCGCTAGCACTGCCTAAAATGATGATGTGGGCGCGCATATTGTGTTGCAAAATCATCGCGGCAAGGGCCGCAAAGTGTGAACTTGGCCAGCGTTTTGCTGGGCCAAATTCTGCGCCGGGTGCCAAAACATAGAGCGCCGCAACGTCAATTTTTTCTTTGGCTAAGCGTTGCTGAATTTCAGTTTGATCCTGATCAGGAATAAATAAACGCGCTGGCTTACTGGAGACCAACTCGCCTATAGGTAAGGCTAACTTGGGGAGCAAATGCAATAATTTGGCGTAGTGTTCCACCATCGGCCCGCGCGCGGTTTGCGGTGGATTAGCTAAAGCATGGGTGATTAATCCCCAGCGCATTTCTCCACGATAGCCAATTCGAACAGGTATTTTTGCCAACCAAGGGATGAGGGCAGCTTTTAAACTATTCGGCAAGATAAAACAGGACGTGTAATGAGCCAAACGGAATTGTTGTGCTAGTTGCAAACGCGTACGCCACTGTAATTTGCCGTGCTGAAGTGGCACCTCAATTACCTGATTCACTTCGGCGCAAGCGCGATAAATAGGCGCCACCCAAGGCGTTACGAGCACATCAATATGGCAAGTAGGAAGTGCCTGCTTAATGGCCGCAATGAACGGCTGACTCATCACCGCATCACCAATCCAATTTGGGGCGATGATGAGGATACGAGTAACCGAGTTAATGGCCGTGGGGCGCGGTTCCGGGAATGAGGCGATATTCTGTTCCACAATAAGGACACTTTGCTTGACCCGTATCGACGATATCGAGAAAAACGCGCGGATGTAAATTCCAGCTAGGGCTTGCGCCAGGAGGGCAGTGTAAAGGCAAATCTTTACCATCAATCATGATGGGCTTTAAGTTTGCTGAGGATTCGGTAGTCACTTGCATTGTCATTACTTCACTAGGGTTAGCCATGACTTATAACGCTCATTTTTCCCATAGACCGTAGAGAAAAATACATCTTGAATTTGCTTGGTAATAGGTCCTTTTAGGCCATCGCCAATCATCCGATCATCAAGCTCACGAATCGGTGTTACTTCAGCTGCAGTGCCCGTGAAAAACGCTTCATCGGCGGTGTAAACTTCATCGCGCGTGAGACGCTTTTCTTTGACTTTAAGCCCTAGGTCATGAGCAATATCAATAATTGAGTCGCGGGTGATGCCATCTAGGCACGAAGCAAGATCAGGGGTATACACAATACCGTTACGCACCATAAAGAAATTTTCACCCGAACCTTCCGAAACATATCCTTCGGTATCTAGAAGTAGCGCTTCATCATAGCCGTTGGCAGCGACTTCTTGGTGCGCCAAAATAGAGTTAATGTAGTAGCCTGATGCTTTTGCGCGAACTAATGAAGAGTTCACAAAGTGGCGCGTGAAGGAGGATGTCTTTACGCGAATTCCTTTATTTAAGCCGTCTTCCCCAAGGTATGCTCCCCATTCCCAAGCGGCAATGGAGGTATGAATGGTATTGCCGGTGGGCGAAACCCCTAATTTTTCTGAGCCAATAAAAACAATTGGCCGAATATAGCAAGCCGCTAATTTATTATCTTTAACGACATCGATAATGGCTTGGGTAATTTGCGCTTCGTTATAGGGAATTGGCATTTGGAAAATTTTCGTGCCATTAAAGAGGCGCTTAACGTGTTCTTTAAGGCGAAAAATCGCTGGGCCATCAGGAGTTTTATAAGCCCGAATACCCTCAAATACCCCCATACCGTAATGCAGGGAATGGGTGAGTACATGAATATTGGCATCACGCCAGGGAACCATCTTCCCATCAAACCAAATAAAGCCATCGCGGTCAGACATCGACATGTTTTTACCCTTTGTAGCAGTTTAAGAAAAAGCCCTTTGAAGCCTATGAGCCAAGCTGGCTAGGCATTTAAAGCACTTATTGTAGAGCAGGTAAGCTCTTTATTGAGCGTGCCAGTAAAGAAGGTGGTGGGAGAGGTGAGTTTTCATTAAAATGGAGGCCATTTCCCTTAATTTCAGCTGCCTTCTATGCCTGCCACCCTTTTTAATGTTAAGCGCCTTAGCGACCTCGTAACCACGGGTCAACTGCAGGGCAAGCGAGTACTAATTAGGGCTGATTTGAATGTACCCCAAGATGAAACCGGAAAGATCACCGAAGAGACCCGCATTAGGGCCTCGATGCCCGCAATACAAATGTGCCTCGATGCGGGTGCGGCGGTAATGGTTACATCGCATTTAGGTCGGCCTACTGAAGGGCAATTTAGGCCAGAAGATAGTTTGGCGCCAGTGGCTCGCCGTATTGCGGAATTATTAAATCGCAAGGTTGCGCTAATTAGTGGCTGGGTTGATGGTGGCTTTGAAGTGAAACCAGGTGAATTAGTACTCTTAGAAAATTGCCGTCTCAATGTAGGCGAAAAGAAAAATAGCGAAGTCTTAGCCAAGAAGATTGCCGCATTATGCGATGTCTACGTTAATGATGCATTTGGCACTGCACACCGTGCCGAAGCCACCACTTATGGGGTTGCCCAATTTGCCCCCATTGCCTGCGCCGGCCCTTTAATGGCGGCAGAATTAGATGCCCTTAGCCGTGCGCTGGCCAATCCAAAGCGCCCGCTGGTGGCAATTGTGGCTGGATCCAAGGTTTCTTCCAAGTTAACCATCTTAAAATCATTAGCGAGCAAAGTTGATGAATTAATTGTCGGTGGCGGAATTGCTAATACATTTATGTTGGCCAAAGGCTTGCCAATTGGCAAATCGTTAGCTGAGCCCGATTTAGTGCAAGAAGCACGCGACATCATGGAGTTAATGGAAAAGCGCGGTGCGCATGTACCGCTTCCCGAAGATGTGGTGGTCGCAAATGAGCTTTCACCTTTAGCCAGAGCCAATCGAGTAGCAGTTAGCGAGATTGCACCCGACGATATGATCCTTGATATTGGTCCAAAAGCAGCAGCAAAATTATCGATTATGTTAGCTAATGCTGGCACGATTGTCTGGAATGGCCCCTTAGGGGTATTTGAAATTGACCAATTTGGTGGTGGTACCAAAATGTTAGCTGCGGCAATTGCCCATTCACCTGCGTTTTCAATTGCTGGCGGCGGCGATACTCTAGCGGCCATTGCGAAATATGGCATTGAAAAACAAGTCGACTATATTTCTACGGGTGGTGGCGCATTCCTCGAATTTCTTGAGGGGAAAACGCTACCAGCTTTTGCAGTATTGATTGAACGAGCCAAAGAAAATAATAAAGAATAACCCTAAAGGACAGCATGTTAAGAGCTACAAAAATTATTGCCACCCTCGGCCCTGCTTCAGAAAAGCCCGAGGTATTACGCGAGATGATTCGAGCGGGCCTCGACGTCGTGCGGCTTAATTTTTCTCACGGTACCGTTGCCGATCATTTGGCGCGGCATAATTTAGTGCGTACGATTTCAGCGGAAATAGGCCGTGAAGTTGGCATTATGGCTGATTTACAGGGCCCTAAAATTCGCGTTGGTAAGTTTGCGAATGGCAAAGTGCAACTACAAGAGGGTGCACCATTTATTTTAGATGTCGCTTGCGAATTAGGTAATGAGGAGCGAGTGGGTCTTGATTATAAAAATTTACCTCAAGATGTTAAAGCTGGTGATCGACTATTGTTAAATGATGGCCTGATAGTTTTACGTGTAGTTAGCGTGCAGGGTAAGGAGATTCATACTCTAGTTGAGCTCGGTGGTCCGCTGTCGAATAACAAGGGAATTAATCGCGCTGGTGGTGGCTTAACAGCGCCGGCCCTAACCGAAAAAGATATTCAAGATTTAGATGCAGCGATTGCGATGGGCGTCGATTTCATCGCTATTAGCTTTCCTAAAGATGGCGCCGATATGGCAATCGCCCGTAAGTTGGCAGATGCAGCTAGCGTCAAGCATGGCGTTGGCAAAGTGAAGTTAATTGCTAAGGTGGAGCGGGCAGAGGCAATTGTGCCCGAGGCCTTGGCTAGCATTATTCATGAGAGCGATGGCATTATGGTAGCCCGCGGTGATTTGGCGATTGAAGTTGGCAACCCGGCAGTACCAGCACTACAAAAACGAATGATTCGTTTAGCTCGCGAAGCGGATAAATTTACGATTACCGCAACCCAAATGATGGAGTCGATGATTAGTGCCCCCGTACCCACTCGCGCAGAAGTGAGCGATGTTGCAAATGCCGTTCTCGATGGCACAGACGCCGTCATGCTTTCAGCCGAGTCTGCTACAGGCCTTTATCCAGTAAAAACCATTGAGCAAATGGCCGAAATTTGTATCGAGGCTGAAAAATCAGAATCGGTACGATTAGATACCGACTTTTTGGATCAAACCTTTACCCGCATTGATCAATCTATCGCCTTAGGGGCTTTATTTACAGCCCATCATTTAAATGCAGCTGCGATAGCGGCGTTAACTGAGTCAGGATCAACCCCGATTTGGATGAGTCGTCATAATATTCATGTACCCATCTTTGCACTGACCTCTAAGGTATCAACCCAAAGAGCTTTAAGCACCTATCGTAATGTCACTCCAATTAGCATTGAAGTCAGCAAAGACCGTGAAACTGCATTGCGCCAAGTTGAAGAACGATTAAAAAAGAGTGGGGCGGTCAAGTCTGGCGATACTATCGTATTAACCATTGGTGAGCCGATGGGTGAACCCGGCGGTAGTAATACATTAAAAATTGTTAAGGTGAAGTGAGTAAACTGCATTCACTGTTTTTATTTTTTCTTTAGAGGATTGCTATGCCCTTGGTATCAATGCGTCAATTATTAGATCATGCTGCTGAAAACAACTACGGCTTGCCTGCATTTAACGTCAATAATTTGGAGCAAGTACAGGCCATTATGAGCGCGGCTGACGAGGTTGGCTCACCAGTCATCATGCAGGCTTCAGCAGGCGCCAGAAAATACGCAGGCGAGGCATTTTTACGGCATTTAATTTCAGCCGCAGTTGAATCCTATCCCCATATTCCTATTGTGATGCATCAAGATCATGGGCAAAGCCCAGCAGTCTGTATTGCTGCCATTGAAAGTGGCTTCACTAGTGTGATGATGGATGGCTCACTCGAAGCTGACGGTAAGTCAGTGGCTAGTTATGAGTACAACATTGCTGTCTCTCAAGAAGTAGTTAAGCTCTCACATGCGATTGGGGTTACCGTAGAGGCTGAATTGGGTGTTTTAGGTTCTTTAGAGACCATGAAAGGCGATAAAGAAGATGGTCATGGCGCCGATGGCACGATGACCCGCGAACAGTTGCTTACTGATGTTGAGCAAGCGGCTGACTTTGTTAAAGCGACCCAATGCGATGCCTTAGCTATTGCAATTGGTACTAGTCATGGCGCTTATAAGTTCACTAAGAAACCTACTGGTGATATTTTGGCGATCGAGCGTATCCGCGAAATTCATGCGCGCATTCCGAATACCCATTTAGTGATGCATGGCTCATCTAGCGTGCCGCAAGAGTTATTAGCGATCATTCGTGAATTTGGTGGTGAGATGAAAGAAACTTATGGCGTGCCAGTTGAAGAAATTCAAATTGGTATTAAAAATGGTGTACGCAAAATCAATATTGATACTGATATTCGTTTGGCGATGACAGCTGCCATTCGCCGTTATTTATTTGAAAACCCGGGTAAGTTTGATCCACGGGATTATTTAAAGCCTGCCCGTGAAGCTGCAAAACTGATTTGTATTGCACGCTATACCGAGTTTGGTTCCGCAGGGCAGGCCAGTAAAATTAAACCCATCTCCTTGGAAAAAATGGCCGCGCGCTATCGAGCTGGTGAGTTGGCGCAGATCGTTAAATAACATGGCTGCTCTCTATACTAGTTCGATTCAATCTTTACCTTTGCTGTCCAAAGGAAAGGTTCGAGATGTATACGCAATTGGCGACGATAAATTACTGATGATTACGACTGATCGCTTATCGGCTTTTGACGTCATCATGGGTAAACCGATTCCTGAAAAGGGAATTGTGCTCAATAAAATGGCCAATTTTTGGTTTCAAAAGCTTGCGCATCTGATTCCAAATCATTTAACGGGCATCAATCCGGAATCCGTCGTTAGCCCAAATGAGGTAGACCAGGTACAGGGGAGGGCGGTAGTTGCAAAGCGCCTACAACCTATTTTGGTCGAAGCCGTAGTGCGAGGCTATTTAGCAGGTAGTGGCTGGAAAGAATATCAGGCGAGCGGTAGTGTGTGCGGCATTGCTTTACCGGCAGGCTTACAGAATGCCCAGAAATTGCCGGCACCCATTTTTACTCCTGCTGCAAAAGCAGCTGCTGGTCACCATGACGAAAATATAACTTTTGCTGAAATGGTTAAGCGCATTGGCGCACCTTTAGCTGAGCAAATTCGTGCGGTAAGTATTCAACTGTATCAAGAGGCTGCCGCTTTTGCAGCGGAGCGGGGCATCATCATTGCTGATACGAAATTCGAATTTGGCCTAGATGCAAATAATCAACTGGTTTTAATGGATGAAATTTTAACTGCAGATTCATCACGATTTTGGCCCGCGGAAACTTATCAGCTTGGTATTAATCCGCCCTCTTACGATAAACAATTTATTCGCGATTGGCTCGAAGCAATTTCAATTGATGGTAAGCCTTGGTCTAAGCAAGCGCCCGCTCCCGATTTACCCGATGAAGTGATTAATCAAACCGCAGAAAAATATCGAGAAGTGTTAGCGCGCTTAGTCAGCGTAACTAAGAAAAACTAAATTAATGTTACTAAATGGATGAGGGTATTGGGCGAGAGGAAAGAAAATGAGCACTAAAAAACCACTAATTGGTATTGTGATGGGCTCTGATTCTGATTGGAGCACCATGGAGGCTGCGGCACAAATTTTGGAGCTATTTGCTGTACCCTTTGAATGCCAAGTGCTTTCCGCACACCGTATGCCAGATGCGCTGTTTAGTTATGCAGAACAAGCGCAAGCCCGTGGTTTACGGGCCATTATTGCTGGCGCAGGCGGCGCCGCACATTTGCCGGGTATGTTGGCAGCCAAAACACAGGTACCTATTTGTGGCGTTCCTGTACCGAGTAAATATTTACGTGGCGAAGATTCACTATATTCTATTGTGCAAATGCCTAAAGGTATTCCAGTTGCCACTTTTGCTATTGGAGAGGCAGGAGCGGCGAACGCAGCTTTATATGTAATTGCCACTCTGGCTTTAGATCATCCTGAATTAAGTCAACAATTAACCGAGTTTCGTGCTCAACAAACTGCAAAAGCAAGCGCAATGACATTACCGCGGAGCACTTAAATATGGTGAAGCAAGATGGTGACGCAATATGCTTGAGTATTTAACGCCGATATTACCCGGCGCGTATTTGGGTATGTTGGGTGGCGGTCAATTGGGCCGAATGTTTACTCAGGCAGCGCAAGCCATGGGTTATAAAGTCTGCATTCTTGATCCAGACCCATTAAGCCCCGCTGGCGCTATTGCCGAAAAACACTTGGAAGCAAACTTTACTGATAGTGCCGCCTTAAAAGAAATGGCTGCTATCTGTCAGGCAGTCAGTACCGAATTTGAAAATGTACCAGCCCAAACATTAGATGAGTTAGAGGCTTTAGGAGTGTATGTCGCACCTCGCAGTGATAGTGTTTCGATTGCACAAAATCGAATTGCAGAGAAAATCTTCTTAAGCAAATGGAAATCAGCAGTGCATATTGGCCCGGTTCCCTATTGCGTGATTGAAAATCAAGCCGCAATCGATGCGCTAGATGAAACCCTATTACCTGGAATTTTAAAAATAGCGCGGCTGGGTTATGACGGTAAAGGGCAGATTACTGTTGATTCCCTAGCTGAACTGAAGCAAGCTTGGCATAATTTTGCTCAAGTACCCTGCGTACTTGAAAAGCGCATGGATTTAGCCTTTGAAGTATCGGCTTTGGTCGTCCGCGGCTACGATGACGCGGTGGTGGTCTATCCCATTGCGCAAAATATCCATCGCAATGGCATTTTGCACACCAGTACAGTGCCAGCACCCTCACTAAATTCTGATCAAGAAAATCGTGTACTACAGGCAGCAAAGACTTTAATCAGGCATCTGAATTATGTGGGCATTTTATGCATTGAATTTTTTGTACTCAAGAGCGGAGAAATTTTTGCTAACGAAATTGCTCCGCGGCCACATAATTCTGGGCACTACACGATGGACGCGAGTGTCACTAGTCAATTTCAACAACAGGTTAGGGCGATGGCACGCCTACCCTTAGGCGATACCCGTCTATTAACCCCAGTATCGATGTTAAATTTATTAGGCGACTTATGGTTTAAGACAGGCACTATTGACGAGTTACCCCAAGAGCCTGACTGGGCGAGCGCCTTAAGTCACGATAGCGCGAAATTACATTTATATGGCAAGTCGGTACCGTTGTCTGGACGAAAAATGGGTCACATTAACTGTCTTGGCGCTAGTCCGGTAGAGGCACGCCAAATTGCTGCAGCTGTTGCTGGCGATTTAGGTATCGAGCCTTGATTGTAGAGGCAGTTCGGCGCTTAAACAATGGCGAGTTGGTGGCCTTTCCAACCGAAACAGTTTATGGTTTGGGCGCAGATGCAAGCAATAATCTGGCAATTCAAAAAATATACGCTGCCAAGGGTCGCCCAAATGATCATCCCTTAATTGTTCATCTTGCTGCGCCAATGACATTGCTAGCCGATCCAAAAACCACCACAGATGTGCTTGCTGATGCGTGGCTTAAAACAGTAAGCCCTTGGGTGCGCGATTTGCCGCCAGCGGCGATGCAACTGATTCTTGCTTTTTGGCCGGGCCCCTTAACTTTGGTGTTAAAAAAGGATAAGTGTGTTTTAGATGTCATTACTGGTGGGCAATCTACCGTTGCTATTCGCTCGCCTAATCATCCATTAGCACAAGCATTATTAATGGAATTTGGTCGGGCTTTAGTGGCTCCTTCTGCTAATCGCTTTGGTAAAGTTTCACCAACCCGCGCAGCCGATGTGCATGCAGAGTTTGGTAATGACAGTGACATCTTGGTCTTGGATGGCGGCGATTGTGAGTTCGGTATTGAATCTACCATTGTTGATTTAAGCGCTACCGATGGTATACGCCTATTAAGGCCAGGCATGATTACGCCATCAAATATTTATGCCAAAACAGGTTTACAGATAGACACCTTTAATTCTTCACAGCAGGAAACTGAGGTTCCGCGTGTATCAGGTAGTTTGAAGGCGCATTACGCACCGAATACACCTTTGCAGCTTTATCAAAGTGACAATTGGCAAACTATTCTCCATGAATTCGATACGCAAATAGCGAAACAAAATCACGTTCGTAAACTACGCATAGCACTAGGTATTTGGGGGTCGATTACAGGCTTACCAACTGTGCCACCCAATATCGCTCTAAGCGGTATTCAACTAGAAACATTTACCCTGCCAAGCGATCATGTGGGTTTTGCCAATAGCCTATATCGAACCTTGCGTGATTTGGACCTGCAGCACTACGATATTATTTTATTGCCGGAACCGCCAGCCGGTGAGGTTTGGGACGGCGTTCGTGATCGACTTCAGCGTGCTGCCTTTGGGTCAGGACCATCCTCGGCTAACCAAGTTAGTAATTGATCATGAGCTTCTTGTCCGCGATACGCATTCGGGTGATTAATAAAAGAACTGACTGCATACAGCTTCCCCGATTTACTCAGCACATAGCCTGCAATCGCTTTTACATCAACTAAGCTTCCGGTTTTAACGCGAATTTCTGGGCGCAACTTTAAATGCAGCCAGCCCCGTATGGTATTCAAAAGACGATTTCTCATCGTGCCATCATTGCCTGCCATAGGCAAACTTTTGAAAAATAATTCACCGTTTGGTAAAGATCGCGCGGCAATTAATAAATCATTCATATGCTTTGCAGAGATCGCTTCTATGCGCGATAAGCCGGAACCATTTTCTAATACGAGCTCAGGAAATTGCATTCCTTGTCGCTGTAGCCACCCTTGAATCACTTTTTCAGACTTCATTACTGTGGCTGGTTTACCCATTTGATCTAAAGCAAGCGTTAGGAAAAGTTGTCGAGCCATGACATTATTTGAATATTTATTGATATCAAATATCGCATCAACGAGCTTAGTACCCTCATATTGCACAATTGGGTTAAACGCACTAGGCACTAAACCGCTTTTACCCTGAGGTGGCTTAAGCCATTCACCCCCAGCTAACTGCCAAGCTGCAGTTAAGCCAAGAGTAAGAAAAGTATTGGGATCAAAAGCAACGACGTTATAGAGCACATTCTGGCAGGCATGAGGAAATGAGCCTGAAAAAGTTGCTTGCCAGTCCGCGGGTAGAGCCCCAGTTTTTGCTGGCGGTGAATCGGGACTAATATCCAAATTCAGTTCTTTACGCCAATCCTCGCAGGCCCCTGCTTGAAGATTTAACTGGTTAATAATCTTGAGGCGGGCCAATTCAGGGGTATAGCTTATCTCTGTAGTTTGCGCTCCCTTATTCGCACTCAATTGAAACGAGAGGGTACGAAAGGCATAGAGTAGTGGGTCAGGCTGAACGTTATAGGAACGTAGCGCTTCACCATCAATTAAATTACTGTCGAGTAATGCCGGGTCATAAGCACTTCGGTCAAAAATTAAATTACCATCTATTTTCTGGATTCCTAAATCCCGCAAATTCTTAATTAGTTTTGCGAGAGATTCTGGAGTGAGTTTGGGGTCTCCCGTGCCCTGCAAATAAATATTCCCTTTCAAAATATTATTGCGTATAAAGCCATCGCTATAAACTAGCGTTCGCCAGCGATAATTGGGTCCTAGAACATCAAGCGCTGTCAGGGTTGTCAAGATTTTCATCGTGGATGCTGGATTCATGGCAATCTCACTCCGCCAATTAACTAACTCATGCATTGGAAGTGGTGCAGGGGTCTTGAGTTGCTGGTTTTTAGGTATTTCAGATACTGCAATACTGATAGCACTTAAAGGCAATTGATTTTTTTCTAAAGCAACTAAGACTACTTTGGGAATAAATTGAATTGACTTTTGCTTAGAAATTGAGGGATCGGCAGTTTCCTCGGCAGCCCAGGAATTGTTGCAGAGCAAAATAATGATAGTAAGTAGAAACACTAGCAAAAATAGAGTTAAAACACCTCTGCGCCATAACAGTGGATTTGGACGGACGAAGAGGGCGTGGTTTATTGGCACAAGCAGGGGCAAAATAAAAAAAATGCGCTAATTTCCTGTATTCGGGTAAATTATTTGATAGGATAAACCTCAGTAGCACTGACATAAAGAATTCAATGTAAAGAGATTAGGCTGATAAGCCTGCAAATTGTGAATTTGTACTTATATTCGAGGAGATAGCATGACTAAATCAGATTTAATTGATGCAATCGCAGCAGGCGCTGATCTGAGCAAGGCAAAAGCAGATGAGGTATTAAATATTACCCTAGAGGCCATTAAAATGGCCATTATGAAAGGTGATGTTGTGCAGTTAGTTGGGTTTGGTGGTTTTTCAGCGGGCTCACGTGCTGCACGAATGGGTCGGAATCCAAAAACCGGCGAGGCAATTAAGATTGCCGCTTCTAAAACAGTAAAATTTGCAGCTGGTAAAGCCTTTAAGGATGCTGTAAATAAACGCTGATTACTTTAAGGCAATGGTGGATATCAAAAGCGGCCTTTTAGGGCCGCTTTTTTACTTATTGACTTTCGGCCTGGGCAAGACCAATGGACTCGATAAGAATGTTTTCCTGCTGCAGAAGAAGTTGTAGTTTTTGGTTGATATCTGGCGCACCTAATTGCAGATCACGCTCTAGCTGAGTACAGGCTGCAACAAATTGAGACTCATTAATCAATAAAGCACCACCTTTAATTTTGTGTAAATAATGAGTTAATTCATTAGTGTCTAAAGTTTTTTCATCCAACATTCGTAGACATTCTTGATGAACTTTTAGTACTTCAGCCAAAATTAATAATTCAGTTGGTGAGTGATGGCCATGCTGAAGCCCAAGCGCAAAAAAAGGTTTGGTGCGATTTAAATTCTGCGCAATTAAATTGTTACCCGATTCGAAATAATCGGCTAATTTACTTTCTAGGGTAATAATACTAATGGGTTTAATGAGCACAGCGTTCATGCCAGCTGATAAAAAACGCTGACGGGCCTCAAGAGCATAAATATCAGCGGTAACACCAATAATAATAAGATCTTGATAGCCTTGTTGGCGTAATAATTGCGCCAACTCTTCCCCTTTCATACCGGGCATGGAATGATCAGTAAAAACTAAATCAAAGTGTGTGTTTTGAAAATGTGTAAGGGCATTTTTACCATTCGTGCAAACCGTAACCTGAATGCCAAGTGCTTGCAATTGCAAAGAAAGAATTTCGCGACTAGCAGGGTGATCTTCAACTAATAAGGCACGAATCGTTTGGCCCATTGAATTAGTAAAACAAGGTGCATTCGGTCGCTCAATAATAGGATAGTGGTAATTTTGCGCAGCTTGAGTAGTGCGCGGAAAAACACTGGAAAAATAAATTGCACTACCCATTTTGGGGTAACTTTCAAAATGTAAGTGGCCACCCATTGAGGCAATTAATTGCTTGGAAATAGCTAAGCCCAAACCACTGCCGTAGTCGACATTAATATTAGTCGTATTAGTGGCTTGTAAAACTTGCTCAAATGGCTGCAGCGCACGTTTAATTTCTGCATCAGTCATGCCAATGCCGGTATCAATTACTCTAAATTCTATTAATTGCCCCGCATGATCGTCGGCGAGCACATTAACCGCAAAATAAATACTTCCTACTTCAGTAAACTTAATTGCATTGCTAAGTAAATTATGTAAAACTTGCCTCAAGCGCATAGCATCAACTAGCAACACTTCAGCAATTGTCGGATCTAAACGACTGATTAATTGCAAGCCGCGTTTACTAGCCAAGGTAGAAAAAGTCGCATCAATTTCGGTTATCACATTTTTAAGACAATGCGGCAGAGGGTTTAGGATTAGTTTGCCTGCCTCAATCTTAGATAAGTCAAGCACTTGATTAAGCATACCGAGTAAGCCTTCAGCTGAGCGATGCGCATTTTTTAATAAAGACTTTTCGCTCGCAGGAAAGCGCGCACTTTTTAAGAGTAATTCTTGCACCCCTAATATGGCATTCATTGGGGTTCTAATTTCATGGCTTAGGGTCGCAAGAAAAGCCGATTTAGCTGCATTCGCATGCTCTGCCATTTTTTTTTGATCTACTAAATTTTGCACGATGCCCGCTTGACCTCGATGTTGTTTTTTGAGGTTCCAAATCCAATACACTAGAGTGAGACTAATTAAAACGAAGGTAAAGCCAACGATCAATAAGGCCTGATCAGTAAATGCTGGTGCAGCCGAATGTGAGACTAAAGGGCCGTGGATTGTTTTTGCCAAGATACTATCAAAAGGGCTAGCAGAATGATGCAGTAACCAGGCATAAGGTGGATCAATAATAAAGTCGACCTTGCCTTGGGAGATGTCTTTCAGACCATCATCATCGCCCTTGCGCCAAACAGCTAAGTACTGCTGCTGGGTATGTTGCTGTAATTGGATAAGAAGTTGATGATAGGCGCCTGCAGGTTCTTTGCTGTCACCTGGGTGCAAATGCATAGCATTTTTCTCATGAATACTAAAGTGCACAATCGGTTTTAATTTAAGCCATTGTAATTCCTCAGTATTAAAGGGGTCGTGGGCTAGCGCACTAGTGACGCTACTCAGCAAAAGAAAGGCTAGTGATATAAGCCAAGCGTAGTTAGCACTTAAGCAGACTAACCCTTGACGCCCCATTAATACTTGAATTTTCATTAACCTTCAATAATATTGTTGTTACGACAAAACAAAATAAGATCGGCAATGTTATTAATACCAAGCTTGTCATATAACCGTGCCTTATAGGTTGCAACGGTTTTACTGCTGATATGTAATACATCTGAAATATGTTGATTGCTACTACCCCGACCTAAATACTTCATGATTTGTAATTCACGATCTGAAATCAGTTTGAGTTTCTCGCCATCAGTTAATGCACTATTGCCATTTCTGCCATGGGAGAAAAACGTATAGTTTTGAGAAACCGCTATACAGGCTGAAATAATAATATCGGCGTTCGCAGTTTTATTAACAAAGCCATGTGCACCTAATGAGCGTACGCGGCCACCGTATACGCTTTCATCGAGGCTAGATAGAACGAGAATGCGAATTTCGGGATACATTAAGCCAATTCGCCGAATGACATCAAAGCCATCGGTCTTCGGCATATCTAAATCTAAAATAATAATATTGGGATTTGTTTGCTTAATCATTTGCATGCACTCTTCCCCATTTTGGGCTTGTGCAGCAACCTCAAATAACAATTTTTCATGCACAATACTTTTTAATGCCATCAACATTGCTGGATGGTCATCGACTAACATCACACTTTTTCTCATAGCTTGTCTCCGTTACGGTTTTATTGGGGCTTTACTGAAAAGATGGCTTTTGCCAGGCGACTATCGTTGATTTGTAATAATTGATGACGGCTTACAGGCGGCATCATTAAGCCGCCGTAGCAGAAGTTAGCTGCAAGCTTTTGGGCTGCAGTGAGATCGCTTACGAGAGAAATTCCGCCGATATAGATCGCGCCATAGTTTTTTTTGCACACGCTAGCAAGATCGACGATAGATTGATGCTTAAGCAGATTGGATCGCAGTTGCTGAGCAGATAGGTGCACACCATCAAAGCGCATCTCATCGAGATGTTTTATTTCTTGCGGTGAACCTGAAAAATGGAGTAAGTGCAGCATTAAGCCAATTCTGCGCAGACGGGCTAAGCCACTTTGGTAGTCATGCCAAAACTGGGCTGGGGGTAGATTCATGATTCCAAGCGCGACCAGACCAACCGGTAAACGGGAATTTAAAACCAAATCGCTAATCGCATCGACCTGACTGGGTTGACAGAGTGTTTTAGCAGCAATAGGCAGAATAGTGGGCACCGGTTTACTAAAGCTCTGCCAATATTGAATAGCATCGAGTCCATCCATGAAGAGTCGCAGCACCTGGGAATCATTAGCCTGCAGCAAGGGCTGAAAAAGCGCTCCGCTAAGCTTGCTTCCAGATTGATTAAAAATGGGCTCATAGCTAATGGATTGTCTTTTCGACCAGAGCGCTTCAGCCTCAAAACCTACCGAGTTGTTGATCTCACTTCCTACGGTAGAGCCACTAGCATCGTTAACCGCTTGGAAGGGCTTATTCTTCCAGCTTTTAACAAGCGTATACAGCCGGGATTTTGGGATCATCAGCGTTCTCCAATCGGTAACTGTCCAGTCTATTCAGGTCAGCAGGGGTTGATAAGCAGGTAAGACTGATTTTTATGTAGGAATTCACCTACAAACAGTCTTTTTAAACAGCACCCCCTTGAAAAAACCAGAAAAGGAGCTATATAATCAGCACTCTCTATAAACGAGTGCTAAAGCAGTCGTTTCGCCATTAATCTGGTGGAATTCAGGTTTTACTGCTTATATTTAGTTGTAGAGCAATTATAACTCCATGATGTATATAGGGTTTTTATTTAGTTAACACTTACTAACTTAGGAGAAGGAATGAATCTGCGTCCTTTACATGATCGAGTGATCATCAAGCGTTTAGATCAAGAAACCAAAACTGCTTCAGGAATTGTGATTCCAGATGCAGCCGCTGAAAAACCAGACCAAGGAGAAATTTTGGCTGTTGGAGCCGGTAAGCGCGACGATAGCGGCAAGTTAAACCCACCCGATGTCAAAGTTGGCGACCGAGTTTTGTTCGGTAAATACGCCGGTCAAACCGTCAAAGTTGACGGCGATGAGCTTCTCGTGATGCGCGAAGAAGACATCATGGCAGTTGTCCAAAAGTAATCGAGCTTTTACGAAAGGAATTTAATCATGGCAGCAAAAGACGTAGTTTTTGGCGATAGCGCGCGGACCAAAATGGTCGAAGGCGTAAATATTCTCGCAAATGCAGTAAAGGTAACGCTAGGCCCTAAAGGCCGTAACGTAGTTATTGAGCGTTCATTTGGTGGTCCAACCATCACTAAAGACGGCGTAACCGTAGCGAAAGAAGTCGAATTAAAAGACAAGCTGCAAAATATGGGCGCACAAATGGTGAAAGAAGTTGCTTCTAAAACCGCGGATATCGCTGGTGATGGCACTACCACTGCAACCGTTTTAGCTCAATCGATTGTGCGTGAAGGCATGAAGTATGTAGTTTCCGGCCATAACCCAATGGATTTAAAGCGCGGCATTGATAAAGCAGTTAGCGCCGCTTTAATTGAATTGAAAAAAATTAGTAAGCCTTGCACCACTACCAAGGAAATTGCACAAGTAGGTTCTATTTCAGCTAATAGTGACCATAGCATTGGTCAGCGTATAGCTGAGGCAATGGAAAAAGTGGGCAAAGAAGGTGTTATTACTGTTGAAGATGGCAAATCACTCGAAGATGAATTAGAAGTCGTTGAGGGTATGCAATTTGACCGCGGTTACCTTTCGCCTTATTTCATCAATCAACCAGAAAAACAAGTGGCGATTTTAGAAACCCCTTACATTCTGTTGTTTGATAAAAAAATCAGCAACATTCGTGATTTGCTCCCAGTACTCGAGCAAGTAGCTAAGTCGGGTCGTCCATTGATGATTATTGCTGAAGATGTTGAAGGCGAAGCCTTGGCAACTTTGGTTGTGAATAACATTCGTGGTATTTTGAAGACTTGTGCTGTGAAGGCGCCAGGTTTTGGCGATCGTCGCAAAGCCATGCTCGAAGACATCGCCATTTTGACTGGTGGCCAAGTAATTGCTGAAGAAGTAGGTTTAACTTTAGAGAAAACTACACTTGAGCATTTAGGTCAAGCCAAGCGGGTTGAAATTGGCAAAGAAAATACCATCATTATTGATGGCGCAGGCGATTCCAAAGCCATCGAAGCTCGCGTTAAAAATATTCGTGTGCAAATCGATGAAGCAACCAGCGATTACGATCGTGAAAAATTGCAAGAGCGCGTGGCTAAATTAGCTGGCGGTGTTGCAGTAATTCGTGTTGGTGCTGCTACCGAAGTAGAAATGAAAGAAAAGAAAGCCCGCGTTGACGACGCCTTGCATGCAACCCGTGCAGCTGTAGAAGAGGGTATTGTGCCTGGCGGTGGCGTAGCATTAATTCGCGCTATGCAAGGCATTAAAGGTTTGAAAGGCGATAACGCTGATCAAGATGCTGGTATCAGTATTGTCTTGCGGGCTATGCAAGAGCCATTACGCATAATTGTTTCCAATGCCGGTGACGAAGCTAGCGTAGTAGTCAATGCTGTTGAGGCGAGCAAAGGCAATAATGGTTATAACGCCGCTACTGGCGAGTATGGCGATTTAGTTGCTCAGGGCGTAATTGATCCAACTAAGGTAACAAAAACTGCCTTAGTTAATGCTGCTTCAGTTGCTGCTCTTTTGTTAACCACCGATTGCGCAATTTGTGATTCACCTAAAGATGAGTCTGGCGGCGGCATGCCAGGTGGCGATATGGGTGGTATGGGCGGCATGGGCGGCATGGGCGGCATGATGTAATTGCTGTCCCTTTCAGCTTTAACCGCAATAATAAAACGCCTGGTTCAAAAGATCAGGCGTTTTTCAATTTGACTGTAATATTGATGATTATTCAATTATTAAAATGATTCAAACAATGAAACCAAAAATAAAAATTGATGTTGTTTCAGATGTCGCTTGTCCATGGTGCGCAGTTGGCTATGGCGAGCTTAATAAGGCCATTGAAGCAATGGCTGATGAGGCTGACTTTGAAATTCACTTTCAGCCATTTGAGCTAAATCCTCATATGCCAGCAGGTGGTCAAGACGCAGTAGAGCACTTAACGCAAAAGTATGGCTTATCTCCAGAACAAGTGCAAGTGAATCAAGCGCGTATTCGCGCTCGTGCTGCGGCAGTTGGTTTTGATTTTCATCCTGCCGGAAGGAAAAGAATTTACAATACTTTTAACGCCCACCGCCTTTTATATTGGGCAGCTAAAGAGTGTGGTTTACCTGCTCAAGCAGCGCTTAAAAAAGAATTATTAAATACCTATTTTTGTTTAGCAGTCAGCATGGATGATGTAGATAATGTGCTTGCTGCAGTTGGCCGCGCAGGATTAGACCAAGCTCGTGCTAAGGCAGTATTAGAAAGCGATGAATTTAGCCAAGAAGTTCAGTCACAAAAACAGACTTTTCAAAACTTAGGAATTCATGGGGTGCCTGCATTTATCTTAAATGATCAGCACTTAATTGAAGGCGCGCAATCATCTGCAGTATTGCTGAATAGTTTTAAGCAACTGCTGGAAGCTTAAAATTAAACACATTCTTAGAGGCCTGCCTTTAATTTGCCACTTGTGCTTGAATGAAGACAAAATTGTGCCGCTTTAGCGATACTTGCAGCATCAACTTGAAAGTAGTCTCGTAGCGCTGCTCGAGTATCGCTACGGCCAAACCCATCGGTACCTAAGGTAAGGTAGTTGCGCTGGCTGGGGATGTAGGCACGAATACTTTCTGGAACTGCGCGTACATAATCGGTTGCAGCAATGATCGGGCCAGCTGAATTCGATAACAGCGAACTAATAAAGGCAGTTTCATATTCAGAGGTGCCATCAACTCCTATATCCTTATTCTCATCTGCAAAAGCGGCCTGCAATTTTTGGTGACCATTGCGTGCCAGCTCACTCCAACTGGTGATGCTAAATATATCAGCTTCAATATCTACCCGTTTTAATATTTCGGCAGCTTTGATTACTTCGAGCAGGATGGCACCAGAGCCCAATAGAGTAACTCTTTTTTTCGCCGTAGGGGGTGCTGGTTGATAGAGGTATGCACCCGCTAGAATATCTTTTTCTTTACCAGATAACAAATTGGTTTGGGCATAATTTTCATTCATGAGGGTAATGTAATAAAACACATCTTGCTGTTCGGTGAGCATTTCCCTCATCCCCGCATCAATGATCACGGCTAATTCGCCAGCAAAGGCAGGGTCATAGGCTTTGCAATTAGGAATGGTAGCAGCCACTAAATGACTACTGCCATCTTGATGCTGTAAGCCTTCGCCACCCAAAGTAGTGCGCCCTGAGGTTCCACCCAATAAGAAGCCGCGTGCGCGTTGATCGGCAGCTGCCCAAATAGCATCTCCAACACGCTGAAAACCAAAAATAGAATAATAAATATAAAAAGGTAGCATGGCAAAGCCATGATTAGCGTAACTAGTAGCAGCTGCAGTCCAGCTGGCAATAGCACCCGCCTCACTAATGCCTTCCTCTAAAATTTGGCCATTTAACGCTTCGCGATAACTTAATACGGAACCAATATCTTCTGGTTCATAGCATTGTCCAACGCTAGAATAAATACCCACTTGTTTAAATAGATTCGCCATACCAAACGTTCGCGCTTCGTCGGCCACAATGGGCACAATTCGTGCACCTAGTGCTGGGGTCTTTAGTAAATTACCTAAGAGTCGTACAAAGACCATGGTAGTTGACATCGATTTATCGTCAGGAGTAATCGCAAAGCTGGCATAAGATTCAAGCGGTGGAATCGCTAGGCGTTCGCAGTCGATAACACGTTTAGGTAAATAGCCACCCAACTCAGCCCTTCGTTGCTGCAAATACCGCATTTCTTTGCTATCCTCGCTTGGCCGATAAAAATCTAAATTCATTGCTTGGGCATCGCTGAGTGGTAAGTTAAAGCGATTACGAAATTCAATTAACGCTTCCTCATCAAATTTTTTCTGACTATGCGTTGTCATTTTTCCTTGACCAGCATGACCCATTCCATAGCCTTTTTTGGTGTGCGCCAGAATTACCGTGGGTTGACCTGTATGCTTTACTGCCGCCTCATAAGCAGCATAGATTTTGACGATATCGTGACCACCGCGTTTTAATCGATCAATTTGTTCATCTGTCATACCCTGAGCTAGTTCTGCTAACTCAGGGCTTTGTCCGAAAAAATTTTCCCGATTAAAGCGCCCATCTTTAGCTGCAAAAGTTTGCATTTGACCATCAACGGTATTCGATAGTGCGCGCACCAAAGCACCAGAATGATCACGTGCAAATAAGCCATCCCAATCACTGCCCCACACTAATTTAATGACATTCCATCCGGCACCACGAAATAATTTTTCTAATTCATCAATAATGCGACCATTACTTCTAACGGGGCCATCTAAGCGTTGTAGATTGCAGTTCACTACCCACGTTAAATTATCTAATTTTTCCCGTGCTGCCAAGGTGAGGGCGCTCATGCTTTCAGGCTCATCCATTTCGCCGTCACCAAAAACACCCCATACTCTGCGCTGCGAACAGTCGAGTAAATTACGGTGACTTAAGTAACGCATAAATCGGGCTTGGTAAATTGAGCTAATGGGGCCAATGCCCATTGAGCCAGTTGGAAATTGCCAAAAATCGGGCATGAGCCACGGGTGAGGATAACTCGATAGCCCTTGCACCCCGATTTCTGCGGCGGCAATTTCTTGGCGGTAATAGGCTAGATCTTGTTCATTTAAGCGACCTTCAAGATAGGCGCGGGCATATACACCCGGCGCACTATGGGGTTGAAAAAATACTAAATCACCCTTGTGCTCGGAAGTACGACCATGATAAAAATGATTAAATCCTACTTCAAACAAATCGGCTGCACTAGCGTAGCTAGCAATGTGACCACCAAGTTCGCCATAAGCCGTATTCGCTTTGGCGACCATCGCCAGTGCATTCCACCGCATCAGGGAGGCTATTTTTTCTTCGATTGCCAGATCACCAGGAAACACGCCTTGCTTAGCAACCGTAATCGTATTCACAAGAGGCGTGACTAATTCAGGGGACCAGCCAATTTGCTGTTGGTGGGCGGTGCGGATGAGCATATCGAGCAAATGCTTGCCCCGCTCCTCGCCATTAGCAGTAATGGAATTAATAAACGCTTCTGCCCACTCGGCCGTTTCGGTTGGATCGATATCATGAGGGTTTTGCATAGGTATTAATATACAAAAAGTGCTCTGAAATAGGATTGCAAATTATGGTCAAATACCATTAAATTAAGCATAAAATGCTAAATAAACCATTTTTATAGAACTTTATGCAACTAGATGCCATTGATTTAAGAATTTTGCAAGAACTGCAAAAAGACAGTTCACTCAGTAATGTGGCCTTGGCTAAGCGCGTGCATTTATCACCTTCACCTTGTTTATTGCGAGTGCGCGCGCTAGAGGCGAACCAAGTAATTCAGCGCTATGTGGCCTTGGCTAACCCCAAGGCCCTGGGACTTGATTTAAATGTATTTATTTCGATCAGCCTAAAAGAGCAGTCAAAAACTGCGCTCGCTGAATTTGAACAGTGTATTGCCGAGCAACATGCGGTAATGGAGTGCTATTTGATGACCGGCGATTGTGATTATTTAATTCGAGTTGCTGTATCCAATATTAGCGATTTAGAAAAATTTATTCTTGAGCAATTAACTCCCATTGCCGGCATTGAAAAAATTCGCTCCAGTTTTGCATTAAAGCAAGTTTCTTACAAAACTGCTTTGCCTTTGCCGTAACAAAATACTGATTTATCGAGTCATTTTTTAAACATGGACTCCATCTCGCGTCGTACTCGAATTGCTTCATTGTTGATATCAAAATTGACATCGTTCCAGCATACTGGTTTGCCAGCAGCAACAGCATTTTTGAGCGTCAGGCGGTGTGCTAACCCAATGGGTAAGCCACCCATTGCCAAGGAATCAGTGGCAGGCATTAATTTACCGTAAACCGTAAAACCACCTTCGCCATCGAGCATTTCTCCAGCCTTTAAGTCACGTTTAGCCGTGGCTACGACGTCACCGCTAAAGGCGGTAGTAGCACCCGTGGCTTCTTTGCGCAAGGCCACGCTCGCAACCGAGATGCCTAACTCAAGACCAATTAAATGATATGGTTTATACATTGCCGCATACCAGCCGCTCGCATCAGTTTTCAGGCCATATTGCAAGAAGCAGTTACGCACATATTCGTTCGGCGCTTCAAAAACAATATAAACGCCCCAACGTAAATCTCGAAAGACAGGGCGACCATCACGCTCAACAGAAGAAACTACTTCAACTGTGCCTTTAAAGGGCAAGATGCCGCCATCAGCCTCTGGCCGTAAGATGGTAGGCAGATCATCAACCCCGCAGGGCGGAAATAACAAGCCATTTTTTGGGGGTCGCAAACCACAGGCATTCGATACCGCAGCCATTTCAAGGGCAGACTTGGTGCCATCTAAAAATGAATTAAACATTTGGGCATTAAAGTCTCCGCTACCAACTTGCTCTGGGGTAAATCCATAGTGCCCCCATACTGTGTCTGGAGTGGCTTGGTGATAGATCGGTAAATATTTAGTGCCTTTGCCTGCACACACCACATCCATACCAATCGTTTCGGCCCAATCAACTAATTCAGCAATTAAGGATGGTTGATCGCCAGATGCCATTGAATAAATAATGCCAGCATCAGCTGCTTTTTTAGCTAGGTAGGGGCCCGCAAGTACATCAGCCTCTACGTTCACCATGATGATGTCTTTACCATGTTCGCAGCATTTCAAGGCGTGGTGAATGCCTGCTGCTGGACTTCCAGTGGCATCAATAATGACTTCAATTTGCGGATTGGCGATCATGCCATCAGCATCATCAGTAATGAATGTTTTGCCAGTTTGATACGCATTCTCAAAAGAAGACGCGTTGTATTGCACGGCGTTCCAACCCACACGGGCTAAAGAATCACGCGCCCGTTGCGGCACTAAGTCGGCAATACCTAATAAATGAATGCCAGGGGTTCTTGGCACTTGGGCTAAATACATTGAGCCAAATTTGCCCGCACCAATAATGCCTACTCGTACCGGCTTACCTGCCGCCGCGCGTTGTTTGAGTTGTTGAATGAGGGACATAACAAACCTTTCAATAAGAGTGCTGCTATTTTCACATTTTTTAGTTGGCGTAGGTTTATCAATTGCAGACTTAGTTCAGGTAGGGCGTCGGGTCAGCCTAGGGCTTTCCCTGATGGTAGTTGATTACAGGCCTGACTTTTAACCCTCTAACTGATTAATTGATTACACTTTCACCTATTGTTAAAAAGAATCGACGAGGTCAAAAATGCATTTATCTCCAGAACAACTAGCCCAGTTTGATAAAGCAGGTTATTTATTCTTTCCCAGCTTATTTAGTCCTAGTGAAGTGAAAACCCTGACTGATGCCGTCCCTGAGCTTTATAGTCGAAAAGAAGCTTATAACGTCCGTGAAAAAGACAGTGAATCGGTGCGCACCAATTTTGCCGCGCATCTAATTAGCAGGCCATTTGCTAAATTGGGAAAACATCCCAGAATGATTCAACCAATTGAAGATTTATTGGGCGAGCAGTTATATATGCATCAATTTAAGATTAACGGCAAGATGGCTTTCGATGGCGATGTTTGGCAGTGGCACCAAGATTATGGTACTTGGTTAAACGACGATTTGATGCCTACCGCGCGGGCGATGAACGTGGCAATTTTTTTAGATGATGTCAATGCCTTTAATGGCCCACTGATGTTTATTCCAGAAAGTCATAAACGTGGTGTGATCGCTGCCAAACATGATTTAACTACGACCAGCTATCCATTATGGACAGTAGACAACGATTTAATTTCGCAATTAGTAGCTCGTGCAGGCGGCAAAAACGGCGGCATTATTAGTCCCACTGGGCCTGCAGGTTCAATGATTTTATTTCACAGTTGTTTAGTCCATGCTTCCACAAGTAATTTATCGCCATGGAATCGGGTCAGCGTCTATTTAAGTTTATGTGCGGTGTCGAATCATATTCGTCGGCATAAACGTCCTGAATATATTGCCCATCGTAATTTTGAGCCCATCGTATGTTTGCCGGACGATTGTTTGTTAACCGATTATCCAGTTGATGTGCCATGGGAGCATGGAGTTCCAGCAAGCGCTTTAGAGACTTCGCTTGAGACTATTGCTTAAAGGAAGATATCGTTGAATAAGTCTGAAAAACAAGCGCAAAACTATCGCTTAAAACTTGAAAAAACGGCCAAACCCCTGCTGATTGTGGATTACAGTTTTGGGGGCGATACAGTATTAGAGCGGATGAAGGTAGCGCCATTACCGAGTGCAATTCAGAATGCGAAGGTGAAGACCGAGTTTGATTTAGCCCAAGCCTGGAGTAATTTCGCAAGGAAATCTTTGGGCCAGCGCAAATTGGCCGAGTCTGAGATTGAGTGTTGGGATGGTCATTACGACCAATTGGGTCGAGTGATGCTGGAATTAATGCGCATGAGCAGAGATAAGCCAGAAATGCTTACCAAAGAAGGGGTGTATGAAATGATTCCAGATTTAGAGGAAATCACATTCATTGCTAAGCCAGGGCGAATTGAAGATAAGATGTTTGTTCGTATTTGGTTTTCATTAATTCGCCATCCGGCATTTCTTGAGCTGGAAATTCATGAAAAAGAAGTCGTTGCATTTCAATATTGGCAAAACCTATTTACTTTGGCTTTAGGTAAAACAAATAGTGAGCTACTGAAGCAAAACGCTTAGATTGCGGATTAAGCGTGCCAAATGAGTAAAAAAATGAAAATATTAATTGTTGGGGCAGGTGGTATTGGCGGCTACTTTGGTGCAAAACTGATTCAGGTGGGCGCCGATATTACGTATCTATTACGCCCTAAACGCCATGAGTATATTCAAGCCAATGGCTTAACGATTGAAACTCCACGAGGCAGTTTTGTTCTTCATCCAAAATCGATTACCTTAGATCAATTAGAGCCTATTTATGATCTGGTTATTTTGGCGCCAAAAGCATTTGATTTAGCCAATTGTTTAAATGAACTCGAAAAAGTTGGCCCAAAAGCCCTATTCTTACCCTTTTTAAACGGCCTTACGCATCTCGATGCCTTGGACCAGCAATTTGGAAGAGCCCGTGTCATGGGGGGCGTGGCACATATTGCCGCAATGATTACGGAAGTAGGTGCGGTAAAGCAATTAAGCGATTTACATATTCTGACGGTTGGGCATCGGGCGCCCGAGCAAGAGGCGATAGCGAGAGCATTTTTTGCGCTATGTGAAAAAGCCGATTTCGATCACTTTTATAGTGAGCAAATTGAGCAGGCAATGTGGGATAAATGGGTTTTCTTAGCTAGCTTAGCTGGTATGACAACCCTTTGTCAGGGCTCAGTTGGGCAAATAGTTGCTACGCCGTATGGACAAGAGTTGTCGTTAGAGATGTATGCAGAATGTTGCGCAATAGCGCAAGCAAACGGATTTTCAATAGCAGAGCAAGCACGTAAAAAAGCTATCGAGTTATTGACCCAGGTAGGCTCCCCATTTACGGCCTCGATGTTACGCGACCTAATCGCTAAGCAAAAAACAGAACACGAACATATTTTGGGTCAAATGATTCAAAAAGGGATGAGCATTAAGGTGTCGTGCCCATTGGTGAAGATGGCCTATACCCATATGGCGGTGTCAGCGCAGCAATAAAAAAGCGCCTTTTTGAGGCGCTTTTTTATTTATCAAAAAAAGTATTTTTAATCGAGCTTTCTAGCCCCCATAAAGAAACTTAGGCAACCAGAGAGTCATACCAGGCCATATATACATAAAGAACATACATAGAATGACGATGAACATATACGGCATCATGCCCGCAAAAATTTGATTCAGAGTGACACTTGGCGGTGATACCCCTTTAAGATAGAAGGCTGACATCGCCACTGGTGGCGATAAGAAAGCGGCTTGCAAATTCACAAAGACCAAGGTGCCCCATAACAAAGGATCGATTTGGAAGTGCGCTAACAATGGCAAGAAGATCGGCACAAAAATCACAATGATCTCAGTCCACTCCAAAGGCCAGCCAAGGAAGAAAATAATTGCTTGCGAAAGCAGCATGAACTGAATCGGCGTCAGATCTAACATGAGCACCCATTTTTCAATGATCGATTGACCACCCAAAATCGTGAATACAGCAGAGAATAAAGCTGATCCAACGAACAGCCAACACACCATTGAGGTAGTTTTAGCAGTAAGAAAAACCGCCTGCTTGGTGCGATCAAAATTTAATGTGCCCGCTTGAAACGCCAGAATAAAAGCACCAAAAGCACCCACTGCTGCCGATTCAGTTGCGGTGGTAATGCCTAGCAAGATCACAGCTAAAACCAAAATAGTGAGAATACCCAAGGGCATGACGGATTCGATCAGCAGTTTCAAAATTTCAAACTGATCTTCATCGAGTTTGATGTAGTAGTAAATCAGCAGCAAGAGTAGTAGAACAGAGCTAAGCCCAAAATACAGTTCAAAGTTTTCCGGCGGCCCAGCAGCCGCTTCAGGCTCGGCAGCCCCAGCAGTGGGCGCATCACCCGCCGCTGCATCTAGCGCTACTAATGGCACATCTACCTCTTCAAGCTCTTTGGTTTTTACGTTGTTGGAGGTGGCATCCAGTGAAACTAAACCTTCTTCTACAGGCGCAGCTTTATCAGCTGTAGCCACCTTAGCAACTTGCGTAGCTACAGGGACATTTTGTGCATCGCGTTCAGCTTGCTGATGAATGATGACGTACCACCATACTCCCCATAAAGTGACTGCAGCAAGAATAAATGGAGTTAAGACTGCCAGTACATTTTGGACAATTTTGCCAAAGGAGAGGCGTGCATCAACAGGTGCATCGAAAAACTTCGCCGGTGCAAATAGGGCTTTAAAAGTTGCCACAAACATATTGGGTGAATACTGTTCACGCAAGAAACGGATAGGGGCTGGAATAGGCACCTGTTGTTTTTCAGGGGGCAGTTTAGGCGCTACTTTAGGATTTATTAAGGCCCAGCCGATGATGTAAACCAAATATAAAAATGCGAGAAAGAAGCCTGGCACCATCGCAGCTGCATACAGTTTCACCACCGATTGACCAGCGACCGCTGCGTACACAATAATCATTACTGAAGGTGGAATCAAAATACCCAAGGTACCACCAGCGGTAATAACACCAGCTGCTAAGCGCGTATCGTAGCCCGCATTCATCATGGGCTTCATGGCGATAACGCCCATTAGCACTACAACTGCACCAACTAGACCGCTGGCAATACCCCAAAATGTACAAACAATTAAGGTTGCGACAGCAAGCGATGCAGGTACGCGACGAAAGGCAAGCTGAATGCTATAGAACATTTTGTCAACTAATGCCCCTCGCTCCATTACATAGCCCATTAAAACAAATAAGGGAATAGACAGCAGGACATCGTTGGTCATACCCCCAAATGTTCTTTGCACCATCAGGGTAAATACCTTATTAGCTGTCCAGCTTTGTGATGGGTCATAAAAGGCGGCAAAACCAAACATCATGCCAAGCCCCATTAAGGTAAAAGCAGTTGGGAATCCCAACATAATCACCACGATAATCAGGCCCAACATACTTAGGCCAAGTATTGGATCACTCATGGTTTATTTCCTTCGTTTGGCCAATGCGGTGATGTGCCGCTTCATCAATTGCTTTAGCATTTTTCATACCCATTTGACGAGCCTCTTCATCAACGTGGGTTGAGGCCGCAAGTTGTTGCTCAATTACATCAATTTCTTCCGCATCTTTTAAGCGTGCTGGCCATTCACCTGTTTTGATACAAACAATGCAGCGCAAAATTTCGACAAAACCTTGGAGGAGTACAAAAGCACCAGCAATTGGAATAATGGTTTTAAAAGGATACAAGGGCGGCCCATTGGCGATTTGGGTGGTGTGTTCACCTATGCGCCATGATTCAGCCGCATAGGTGTAGCCCGCATATACCAATGCAGTTATGCCCGGCAAGAAAAAGGTAATGTACAGAATTAAGTCAAGAGTGGCTTGGGTGCGTGGTTTCATTGAGCCATAGAGGAAGTCGCCCCGTACGTGCCCATTTTGTGCCAATGTATAGGCCCCGCACATCATAAAGAGCGTGCCATAGGCCATGACCGACAGTTCGCCAATCCATGCTGATGGAGAATTCAACGCATAGCGTCTAACCACATCGGTACACACCATCAGCATTAATAGAATGATGAGCCACGCAGCCGCCTTGCCAACAAAGGTGCTGATCTCATCGACTCTAAGCATGAGCTTATTCATTCATTACCTCCCAATAAAACTTGACTAAATAACAGTACTATTTAAATTACTATAAAAAAACCGGACGGTGAACCGTCCGGTTTTGCATCAGCATGAACCATTTAGTTGATAAACATTAGGCTTTAGGTTGACTGTCTTTGAAATAATGATCGTAGGCGATCTTAAAGTCAACATCCGTCAAGAGTTGCCAACGCACTGCACGTTGAGCAAAGGCTTTTTGTGAATCAAGCACTTTCTTAAACATGGCATTTTCAGCTGCTTTTTTGGCAATAATTTTGTCCCAAGCATTTAACTGAGCTACCAAAATGGATTTCGGTGTTGCATAAAACTTCACCTTATCTTTGGTTTGCAACTCAACAAAGTCTTTTGAGTAACGATCGATTGCTTTCCAAGACATATCGGCTGAAGCAGCTTGGGTGGCGATTGAGAGAATTGAACGCAAATCAGGCGCTAATGAATCGTATTTCTTTTTGTTAAAGATGATTTCAAATTGCTCTGAACTTTGGTGAAAGCTTTGCAGCATATTGATCTTAGAAACATCTGGGAAGCCTAGCAAGCGATCGGAAGAGGCGTTATTAAATTCAGCAGCATCTAAGAGACCACGATCCATCGCGGGAATAATATCGCCACCAGGCAGGGCCTGAACTGACGCGCCCATATCGGTAAAGATTTCAATTGAGAGGCCAACAGTACGGTACTTTAAGCCCTTCATATCTTCTGTTTTAGCAATTGGCTTTTTAAACCAACCAAGTGGCTGAGTTGGCATTGGGCCATAAGGGAATGACACGACATCCAATTTCAAGCCAGAATAAATTTCGTTTAACAGTTGTTGGCCACCACCATATTGGTTCCATGACAAAACGGTATTGGCATCCATACCGAAAGCTGGGCCTGAACCCCATAATGCCAACGCAGCACTTTTACCGTACCAATAAGCCAACACACCATGACCGCCATCTAATGTTCCACTTGAAACCGCATCAAGTAGATCAAAGGCTTTAACAACTGAGCCAGCTGGCAACACTTCAATTTTGAGGCGACCGCCCGACATCGCATTGACTTTGGCAGCGTAGTCGTTGGCATATTCATGAAAGATATCTTTCGTAGGCCAGGTTGACTGAAAGCGCAAAGTAATAGTTTGTTGCGCTTTCGAAATCATTGGGAATCCGAGAGCAGCTGCGCCAACGGAGCCAGCAGCAGCACCTTTTAAGAATTTACGACGTGGAACTTGGTTTTTAATTTCAGACATGGAATTCTCCCAGATATTATTTTTTTACAACTTGTATCTTCTTACAAGAGAGTCAGTATAAGACCTCTAGGGGGTTAAAAACCCTCGGGAAAACCCTCAAATACGCGCTAAATAGCAGATTAATTAGCCCTAATCGACCGCTTTGACCATATCTTCAACGACCTTCTTGGCATCCCCGAAGACCATCATGGTTTTATCCATGTAGAAGAGCTCGTTGTCGAGGCCTGCGTAGCCTGCCGCCATCGAGCGTTTATTAACAATAATGGTTTTCGCTTTAAACGCTTCCAAAATTGGCATACCAAAAATGGGGCTTCCTGGAGTACGGGCGGCTGGGTTAACCACGTCATTGGCACCCAAAATAAGCACCACATCGGCTTGACCAAAATCGCTATTGATATCTTCCATTTCAAAAACTTGATCGTAAGGTACTTCAGCCTCGGCTAACAACACATTCATATGGCCAGGCATCCGCCCAGCTACAGGATGAATGGCGTATTTAACCGTAACACCATGATGGGTCAGTTTTTCAGTCAACTCTTTCAGTGCGTGTTGAGCACGCGCCACAGCTAGACCGTATCCCGGCACAATGATGACAGTATCAGCATTACTCATTAAAAAGGCTGCATCTTCTGGCGAGCCAGTTTTATAATTTTTAGGGGCACCATCATCATCGCCACTGGCTGATACTTCGGCGCCAAAGCCGCCGAGCAAGACTGCTAAGATTGAGCGGTTCATGGCCTTACACATAATGTAAGACAGAATTGCACCCGATGAACCTACACATGCTCCAGCGATGATGAGCACGGGATTATTTAGCGTAAAGCCAATGCCTGCTGCAGCCCAACCTGAATAACTATTCAGCATGGAAACCACAACTGGCATATCGGCACCACCAATCGGAATGATGAGTGTCACACCCAAGACCAAAGCAATACCGCACATGATTAAGAAAGCGCTATGACTATCAAATAGATAGTAAGCAATACCGCCACCCAGCATTGATAATGCTAAAACTAAATTAAGTAAGTGCTGCCCGCTAAAGGTGACTGGTTTACCGCTCACTTTGCCAGAAAGTTTTCCAAAGGCAACGATCGAGGCAGTAAAGGTAATGGCACCAATAAATGCGCCAATAAATAATTCAATTTTTTGTGCGCCAGTATGTTCTTGGCCCACATGCAAGACAGCAGCAATTGCAATTAAGACCGCCGATAAACCAACAAATGAATGCATGAGTGCCACGAGCTCAGGCATTTTCGTCATTTGTACGCGTTTAGCTGCAAGCGTACCAATGATGGCCCCACCAATAATTGCTGCGCCAATTAACCAAAAGACTGGCTTGAAGTCGGGCAAGAAAAAGGTAGTAATAACGGCCAAAAGCATGCCGATCATGCCGTAGGTATTTCCTTGGCGTGAGGTCGTTGGCGATGAGAGTCCTCGCAGCGCAAGGATGAATAAAATGGAGGAAACGAGGTAAGAGAGGGCGGTGATATTTGACATGAATAGGCTCTTTATTCGCTCTTAGGGGTTTTTTTCTTAAACATCTCGAGCATGCGGCGTGTAACCATAAAGCCACCAAAGATATTAATTGATGCTAAAAAAACGGCTACCGCACCAATCAGGCTGGTGGTAGTAATTTCACTGCCATTGATGACCTCAGTTTGCAAGAGGGCGCCAACAATGATGATCCCTGAAATCGCATTGGTTACCGCCATCAGTGGTGTGTGCAATGCAGGTGTTACATTCCAGACGACGTGATAGCCAACAAAAATGGCTAACACAAAAACAGTAATGTTTTGCACAGTGAGAAGGCTTTGGAAAGCAGCTAAATCCATGACGAATTCCTTGGAAAATTAATTGGTACGAATAACTTGGCCATCACGACACATGAGACAGGCGGCGACGATATCGTCATCGGCAGCAGCCGGAATGACTAATTGCGCTTCAGGGGTGACGATTAGTTTCATAAAATCGAGCACGTTGCGCGCATACAGCGCAGAAGCATCGGCAGCGACCATGCTGGGTAAATTAGTGTAGCCAATAATTTTGACACCATGATTGATGACAATTTGGTCAGCTCGAGTTAATGGACAATTGCCTGAACCATTTTCACCGCGGCCTGCAGCTAGATCAATCACAATTGAGCCAGGCTTCATATTGGCCACGGTATCACTGTGCAAAAGCACAGGCGGCTTACGTCCTGGAATTAAGGCGGTAGTAATCACAATATCGGCCTGCTGGGCGCGTTCAGCAACTTGTACTGCCTGACGTTTCATCCACGATTCCGGCATCGGCCGCGCGTAACCGCCAACACCCTTAGCAATTTCACGCTCTTCATCCGTTTCAAAAGGGACATCGACAAACTTGGCGCCAAGTGATTCGATTTGTTCTTTGGCGGCAGGGCGAACATCGGAGGCTTCAATTACTGCGCCTAAACGTTTAGCGGTGGCTATAGCTTGTAGCCCTGCAACCCCAGCACCGAGTATCAAAATACGCGCCGCTTTAACTGTGCCAGCAGCGGTCATCAGCATCGGCATAAAGCGTTGATACTCATTTGCTGCTACGAGAACAGCTTTATAGCCAGCAATATTGGCCTGGGAAGACAACACATCCATGCTTTGAGCGCGAGTAGTGCGTGGCGCCGCTTCGAGTGCAAAGGCGGTAATACCTTGCGCTGCCATGGCAGAAATGCCAGCATTATCAAAGGGATCAAGCATGCCAATTAAAACCGAGCCTGACTTTAATTGCTTTAACTCATCCTCTTGGGGTGCTCGTACTTTAAGCACAATTTCGGCGCCAAAGGCATCGGCAGCACTGCCAATCGAGGCACCAACTGCTTCATAAGCAGAGTCGGGTTGGCTTGCGCCAATACCAGCACCACTTTGGATGACAACTTGATGTCCTTGAGCAGTCAATTTTTTGACGGTTTCTGGGGTAGCGGCAACCCGAGTTTCTCCAGGTCTTGTTTCCAGCGGCACTCCAATGCGCATGGCTTGTCTCCAAAAGCGAATTTTTAAAAATCTATTTTAAGGTAGATGCTAATTGCAGGTATCCCGACAATTTTCTGATCCCATAATGAAGATATCGAGGGGAAAAGGGCGGGGTTTTACAATGAGCTCTTAAAAACTTAATCCGAATTTTCGCATTTTTTTGATGATGCCTGCCAATTTCCCCTTAAATACCACCCTTAGCCGGCCGAAAACCCACCAAAAAGTGGTGGTGGGGATGTCCGGTGGGGTTGATTCTGCAGTGGCTGCATGGCTTCTCAAGCAGCAGGGGTATGAGGTCGTCGGCCTGTTTATGAAAAACTGGGAAGACGATGACGATGACGAATATTGCTCAAGTCGGCAAGATTGGTTGGATGTGGTGTCGGTAGCCGACCTGATTGGAATCGATGTTGAGGCAGTCAATTTTGCGGCTGAGTATCGTGAGCGGGTGTTTGCCGATTTTCTGCGCGAATATGCTGCTGGTCGTACCCCTAACCCCGATGTGCTGTGTAACGCTGAAATTAAATTTAAGGCTTTTTTAGACCATGCGCTGAGTCTTGGCGCTGACTTCATTGCGACTGGACATTACGCCCGCGTCCAAACTAACAATGGGCAAGTTCAGTTACTAAAGGCGCTTGATGCCAGCAAAGACCAAAGTTATTTTTTGCATCGCTTAAGCCAAGCGCAATTAAGTCAGGTTTTATTTCCCTTGGGTGAGCTGCAGAAATCAGCAGTGCGTAAGATTGCTGCTGACATTGGTTTGCCTAATGCTACTAAAAAAGATTCAACGGGAATTTGTTTTATTGGTGAACGTCCTTTTCGCGAGTTTTTAAATCGATACTTGCCACGTACACCTGGTTTAATTTGCTCAACTGACGGCAAAGTCTTAGGCGAGCACATGGGCTTAGCATTTTTTACTTTAGGCCAGCGGAAGGGTATTGGCGTTGGCGGAAGTCAAGATGGTACTGGTGATGCTTGGTACGTAGCTCGAAAAGAGATGACCAGTAACACCTTATTTGTGGCCCAAGGCCATGATCACCCGTGGCTTTTAAGTCAAGACTTAGAAGCGATGGAGGCCAGTTGGGTGGCGGGTACTGCGCCAATGGAGGAAACTGCCTATGCGGCAAAAACCCGTTACCGTCAAACTGATTCACCATGTAGCTTATTAGTAAGTGCAAATAGTGCAAACACATTTGATTTGCATTTCACTGAAAATCAATGGGCCATTACCCCAGGACAATCAGCCGTGCTTTACGCAGGTGAAGTCTGTTTAGGCGGGGGAATTATTACGGCGGCGAGGTCTCAATAAACGATTGGCGTTGCGCCAATTTAGCGTACAGACGCGCGAGATTGGGATATTGGGTTTGCCAATGCAATTGTGGAAAACGAAACTGTAAATAGCCTAAGGCGCAGCCAACCGCAATATCAGCCAAACTAAATTGATTGCCACAGCACCAGTTGGCATCACCTAAACCGGCAGACATACTTTGCAAAGCGGTTTGAATTTTACCCATTTGTCGGTCAATCCACGCTGCACTTTGTTCGGGAGCGGGTCGCCAAGTGGCTTCTAAACGAGCCAAAATGCCCGCATCCAAAATACCATCGGCCAACGCTTCCCATGTTTTTACTGCCGCGCGTTCTCGCCCAGCAGTGGGAATTAATTTACTCACGGGGCTTAAAGTGTCAACATATTCAACGATCACGCGTGAGTCGAACATGGCGCCGCCATCTTCCATAATGAGGCAAGGTACTTTTCCCAGGGGGTTCACTTCGCTAATGGTCGTTTTGGCGTCCCAGACATTTTCAAGCACGTGTGCGGCTTCAATTTTCTTTTCAGCAAGGACGATGCGTACTTTACGCACATAGGGGCTAGTGAGGGATCCGATAATTTTCATAGGGGGCAAGTATACCGATGCGGAAGAAGTGAAGTCAATCGTTAAGCTAGAATTGTTGAGCCATTTGTGCAAACGCATTAAAATCAAGCTCTATTGACATCCTTTAAAAGGGCCTTATGGTGAGCCAGTCAAAATCACGTCTTTCCCCAGCAGCTGCAGACGCTTCGATGCTAACCGCACTCTCACCGCTTGATGGTCGTTATGCTGGCAAGGTAGACGCCCTGCGACCTTGGTTATCTGAATCTGCCTTTATGCGCCAACGGGTTTTTGTTGAGATTCAATGGCTCTTAGCGCTAACTACCGCAGGCTTACCCGATGTACCCAGTATTAGTAAAACCGACAGTGATTTTTTATTGGCACTAGCCGAAGACTTTACTACCGAAGATGCAGCGCGAATTAAAGAAATTGAGGCGGTAACCAACCATGACGTAAAAGCAGTTGAATACTGGCTTAAAGAAAAAGTTGCTGGGCGCGCTGAATTGTTAAAAACCAGTGAATTTATTCACTTTGCTTGTACTTCAGAGGATATTAACAATACCGCTCATGGCCTCATGTTGCGCGGCGCTCGTGATGAAGTACTCTTACCGCAGTTGCGTTTAATTCAGCAAAATCTAGCTGCTCTCGCTCTTGCACATGCTAAGGTTGCAATGTTATCGCGTACCCATGGGCAGCCTGCATCGCCTACTACCTTGGGGAAAGAATTGGCTAACATTGCCCAGCGTTTAGGGCGGGCAATTACTGTCATTATGGCAGTGCCTTTATTTGGCAAAATGAATGGCGCAGTTGGAAATTACAACGCACACCTAGCTGCTTACCCCGAATTTGATTGGCAGCAATTAAGTCGGCAGGTGGTTGAAAAGCGTTTGGGATTAGTTTTTAACGCATACACCACGCAAATAGAACCACACGATGGCATGGCAGAATTATTCGATGCGATAGCGCGCGCGAATACGATATTGCTAGATATGGATCGGGATTTTTGGGCCTATATTTCTCTGGGATATTTTAAGCAGCGTACCAAAGCGGGTGAAATTGGTTCTTCGACGATGCCCCATAAAGTGAACCCCATCGATTTTGAAAATTCCGAAGGTAACTTAGGCATTGCGAATGCTTTATTGCGACATTTAGCAGAAAAGTTACCGATCTCTCGTTGGCAGCGAGACTTAACTGATTCCACCGTATTACGGAATTTAGGCCCCGCGTTTGGGCATAGTGTGTTGGCTTACGATAGCGCCTTACGCGGACTCGCTAAATTGGAAGTGAATTTAGCGGCGATCGCTGCTGACTTAAATTCTTGTTGGGAGGTCTTAGCTGAACCCGTGCAAACGGTGATGCGGCGTTACGGTATTGAAAATCCGTATGAACAACTCAAAGAGCTCACCCGAGGTAAGGGTATTACGCAAGCCGATTTACAAACCTTTATTCAAGGCCTAGCAATTCCTGCTGAGGCCAAGGCCCGCTTGCTAGCGATGACACCCGCGTCTTATTTGGGTCTTGCAGTTGCCTTAACTGAACATTTGGGCAAGTGATCGCTAGTCAGCAGCCTTCGGGCGAAAAAACCTCAGCTCTAGTCCAGCGCCCATTTTTTTTATTTTTACTGTATCAGTTGGGCTGGCATTTACTCTTGCCCTTAGTCGGTTTGCGACTTTGGTGGCGTGGTAGAAAAGATCATGGCTATTGGCAGCATCTACCTGAGCGACTTGGTTTTACAGGTTTGTCGTCTCGGTTTCATCACGCTATTTGGATTCATGCGGTATCCGTTGGCGAGACGCGCGCTGCTGAACCTTTAATTTTGGCTTATTTAGCCCGTGGTGAAAAAATCTTACTTACCTGCATGACCCCCAATGGTCGCCGCACAGGTCAAGCGCTATATGCTTCAGCAATTGCAACTGGCCAACTAAGACAGTGCTATCTGCCCTATGACATTTGCTGGGCAGTTGAGCATTTTATAAAGCAAGTACAACCCAAGTTTGGCTTATTTATCGAAACCGAGGCTTGGCCTACTTATGTTTTTCGCTGCGCTGAAATGGGTCTACCCTTATTTTTAATTAATGCGCGACTATCAGATCGGAGCGCCCGACGCATAAAATATTTTGGTCGCGCTGGCGAGGAGCTCTTTCAAGCATTTACGGGAATTTTGGCACAAACTGAATTAGATGCAGAGCGCTACCGTGCACTAGGTGTAAAAAATTGCGCAGTTTTTGGCAATCTCAAATTTGATGTTCTCATGAAACCCGAGTTACTCGAGTTGGGCGCAGGCTGGCAGGCCAATTTACGCACATCAGGGCGCCTGGTCGTCTGTGCAGCAAGCACCCGCATAGGCGAGGAACAACTCATTCTTACGGCTTGGCAGCAGGTATTAAAAACTGCCCGCATTCAACCCCAACCATTGCTGTTTATTGTGCCCCGCCACCCCGAGCGTTTTGATGAAGTAGCAAAGACAATTTTAGCAAGTGGCTTTCGCTTGCGTCGGCGTAGTGAGGCGACTGAGCGCTCAATATTATTTGACCAGACGGATGTTTTTTTAGGGGATTCTATGGGCGAGATGGCAGCCTATTACCGCGCAGCAGATTTGGTCGTAATGGGGGGTAGCCTCCTCTCCTTTGGAGGCCAAAACCTGATCGAAGCTTGCGCAGTTGATTGCCCCGTGATTGTGGGTGAGCATACTTTTAACTTTCAACAGGCGACGCTGGATGCGATTAACATTGGAGCTGCGGTACGCATTACTCCGGCGCAGCTAAGTAGCACTCTTGTTGAGCTACTGTTGAGTACAGAGCAACGTCTGGCAATGGCGTTTGCGGCTAAAAATTATGCTAATTTACATCAGGGAGCGACCAAGAAAATATTACATGCTATTGATGAGCAATTAAGGCGAAAGCCGATAAATTCTGCAGCAACTTAAACCTTAGCGCCATAGTTTGGATCATCTTTACTCATCTCTTCAGGCTTGCGCTCACCCTTCACTAAATCCTCGCGCTTAACGCCCAGCCACATGGCCAGTGCCGCCGCGACAAACACGGAAGAATAGATACCGAACAAAATGCCAATGGTGAGTGCGAGGGCAAAATAGAATAGGCTAGGACCACCCAATAGCAACATTGCTAAAACCATCATCTGCGTGCTGCCGTGGGTAATGATGGTACGGCTAATGGTGCTGGTAATGGCGTTATCAATAATTTCACGGGTATTCATTTTGCGATATTTGCGAAAGTTTTCACGGATACGGTCAAAGATCACCACCGATTCATTGACTGAATAACCCAATACAGCCAAAACTGCAGCTAATACTGAAAGCGAAAATTCCCATTGGAAAAAAGCAAAGAAGCCCAAAATGATGATGATGTCATGCAGGTTGGCAATGATGCCAGCAACTGCAAATTTCCATTCAAAGCGAAAGGATAAATAAATCATAATGCCAATCACCACAAAAATTAATGCTTTCAAGCCATCGAGCGCAAGCTCACGACCCACTTGTGGTCCGACGTATTCAACCCGTTGTAATTTAGCGCCAGTGGTATTGCTTTGCAATGCTTCCATGACGGCATTACTTTGAATGGCAGAGGAGACGACCTTACCAGTAGCATCTTTCTGTAAGGGGAGGCGAATTAAGACATCACGTGAACTTCCAAAATTTTGAATTTGGGTATCGGTGTAACCTAATTTAAAAATATCATTACGGATGGTATCGATAGGCGCAGTTTGGGGGTAGCTAATTTCCATTACGGTGCCACCTGTAAATTCCACAGAGAGATGCAAGCCTCTTTGCCAGAGGAAAAAAACCGCAGCCAAAAACATCAACAAGGAAACAATATTGAGCGCCAAAGCGTGGCGCATAAATGGAATATCTTTACGGATGCGAAAAAATTCCATGACCTATTTCTCCTGGGGACGCCAAACTTGGCCAATCGCCAATTTTTGCAATTTCTTTTCTCGGCCGTACCAGAGATTGACTAAACCCCGCGAGAAGAAAACGGCAGAAAACATCGAAGTCAGAATGCCTAAGCAATGCACAATTGCAAAACCTTTGATAGGCCCAGAGCCAAACGCCAACAGTGCTAGACCAGCAATTAAAGTAGTCACGTTCGAATCAAGAATGGTCCCCCAGGCTTTATTAAAGCCGGTTGCAATGGCAGTGCTAGGGGGGGTACCCTGGCGCAATTCTTCGCGAATCCGTTCGTTAATTAGGACGTTCGAGTCAATTGCCATACCAAGCGCTAAGGCCATGGCAGCAATGCCTGGCAAGGTTAATGTGGCTTGTAGCATGGAGAGCACAGCTATGAGTAAAAATAAATTGACCCCAAGAGCGATAACTGAGAAGAGGCCAAAAAGGAGGTAGTAAGCCATCATGAAAATGGCAATCGCCGCAAACCCAACTAGGAGTGATTGAAAACCCTTTTCAATATTTTCTGCGCCTAGGCTTGGACCAATAGTGCGTTCTTCGATAATTTCCATTGGTGCAGCCAGTGAACCTGCCCGTAATAGCAGGGCCAAATCATTCGCGCTCTCGGTAGTTGATTGACCGGTAATTTGAAATTTTGAACCAAATTCGCTTTGAATGGTGGCAATCGTGAGTACCTCACCTTTGCCCTTTTCAAATAAAATCATCCCCATTGGTTTGCCAATATTGTCGCGCGTAACTTCTTGCATCACTCGCCCACCAGCGGCATCTAGCGAGATATTCACCGCTGGGCGCTGATTCTGATCAAATCCTGCGCTGGCATCCGTAATACTCTCACCGCTAAAAATAACGGATTTTTTAAATACCCCTAAACGATTTTCGCCAAAACGAAACACATCCATACCTGCTGGCGCGGTTTGGCCAACTGAAATAATCGAAACACTGGGGTCGGCGAGACGTGATTCAAGGGTTGCAGTGCGGCCAATAATATCTTTCGCGCGCGCGGTATCTTGCACGCCCGGTAGTTGCACCACAATTCGATCAGCACCCTGTTGTTGAATGACGGGCTCTTTTACAGCTAATTCATTAACCCGTTTATTGAGGGTAACAATATTTTGTTTAACCGCGTTGTCTTGTACCGCATTCAGCGCGGCGGGTTTAAAGCGACCCGTTAACTTGAAATCGCTAGAGGTTTTCTCTAGTTGCCAATCAAGCTCGCTTTGGCTTGCATTTAAAACGGTTCGGGCCGACTCCGCTTCAGCCTCGCTGGCAAAATGAATGGCAATGCTATCAGCGTTACGATCGAGGCCTTGCTGACGAATATTTTTGTCCCGCAATTGGCTACGAATATCATTGGCTAAGGCGACTATTTTTTTCTGCACAGCACCTTGCATATCGACTTGTAGTAAAAAATAAACGCCACCCCTTAAATCAAGCC
The DNA here is from genome assembly GCF_021395205.1 of Polynucleobacter sp. IMCC 30228. Lineage (GTDB taxonomy): Bacteria > Pseudomonadota > Gammaproteobacteria > Burkholderiales > Burkholderiaceae > Polynucleobacter. Next base: position 638,500 of record NZ_JAJVCS010000001.1, read on the forward strand.
CTAGTGGCATCGGTAAAGCATTCAGCGCATTTAGCCAATGGGGCGTATTTGAAAGTAAATTGAGCGCCACTGTAAAGCTGGGGTCATTCGCATCGGGATTCAGTTTCTGCTGGATTAAATCACGCGCTTGTAATTGAATATCGGTATTGGCAAAACGCACTTTCACCGAGCCAACATTACCAGTGCGCTCAAAAAATAAGCCCGTACTAGCTAAATTACCGCTGGCTAAAATTTTCTCAACCCGCGCTTGGGTTTCAAGATCAACCTTCAGCGTTGGCTTAGCTGCTGAGATTTGTACTGCTGGAGCCTCGCCAAAAAAATTGGGTAATGAGTAGAGCGCGCCAATACATAGCACTACAACAATGACGAGGTATTTCCAGAGTGGGTAACGATTCATCAGGCTTGGTAAATCAAACGGATTTCAAAGTGCCTTTAGGCAAAACGGTAGTCACAGCACCTTTTTGCATTTGGACTTCATTGCCAGCGTTCAATTCTACGGTGATGTATTGATCTTTTACAGCAGTAACTTTGCCTAAGAGGCCGCCCGCCGTGACAACTTCATCGCCAACCGCTAGTGCTTCTAACATGGCCCGAGTTTCTTTCTGGCGCTTCATTTGGGGACGAATCATCACAAAATAAAGCACCGCAAACATCAGGATCAGGGGCAAAAAGCTCATTAAGCCGCCGCCTTCAGTGCCAAAACCCGGTATTTGCGCATACGCGTTGCTGATAAACATAATAAAACCTCCATTTGGATTGAATAGCCGCAATTCTAAACTGTGCGGGGTTCTAGCCCATTAATCTTGGCCAGGCTCAACCCCTCGCTGGCGTTGACTGCGGAAATCGTCACGATAAGCGCTAAAGCGATCTTGCGCTAGGGCGGAGCGAATTTCCCCCATCAATTGTAGGTAATAAGCCAGGTTATGGATGGTGTTGAGCTGGGCACCGAGAATTTCATTCGCTTTTTGGAGGTGATTTAAGTATGAACGGCTAAAGTTTTGGCAGGTATAGCACCCGCAGCTAGGGTCGACGGGACGTTCATCATCTTTATATCCCGAGTTACGCAATTTGAGATCACCAAAGCGGGTAAACAGCCAACCATTGCGCGCATTACGTGTTGGCATTACACAATCAAACATGTCAATCCCCAGAGTTACGCCAAGCATTAAGTCTTCAGGAGTGCCTACACCCATGAGGTAGTGCGGTAGTTTTTTTGGTAATTGGGGTGCGGTATGGGCCAGAATACGTTCAAACTCCGGCTTTGGTTCGCCAACTGAAAGACCGCCAATGGCAATACCGTCAAAACCCTGCTCGCTGACGCTGGCGAGCGAGAGATCACGTAAGGCTTCAAACATACCGCCTTGCACAATACCAAAAAGACCATTGCCAGTATTCAAAGCACGAAATCGCGTGAGCGAACGCTCGCCCCAGCGCAAGGAAAGTTCTAGTGAGTCACGTACCGTTTTCTCGGGAGTGGCTTTGCCTTGACATTCATAAGGAGTGCATTCATCAAACTGCATGGCAATATCACTATTGAGCACGGCTTGAATCTCCATTGATACTTCGGGCGACATAAATAATTTGTCACCGTTAATGGGTGAAGAAAAAGTCACGCCCGCTTCCGATATTTTTCTTAGTGCTCCGAGGCTAAATACTTGAAAGCCACCCGAATCAGTCAAAATAGGTTTATTCCAACCCATGAAGCGGTGCAGGCCGCCATGGCGTGCAATGACCTCAAGCCCAGGACGTAGCCACAGATGAAAAGTATTACCGAGCACAATTTGGGCCTTAACCTCGGTTAAGTCTCGTGGGGTCATGGCCTTGACCGTGCCATAGGTACCTACTGGCATAAAAATTGGCGTTTCCACAATGCCATGCGGCAGATCAAGGCGGCCTAAGCGCGCGTGGCTTTGTGAATCTTGGGCTAAGACAGAAAATTGCATGGGCGGCATGAGTGTTATGAGAGGCCAGTTCTACAGCGGTGGGTGGGCTTGACGGTGCAGCAGCATAGCATCACCATAACTGAAAAAACGGTAGCGCTGGGCAATGGCGTGTTGGTACGCTGCTTGAATCGGGTTCAGACCTGCAAATGCACTTACTAACATGAGCAGGGTGGATTTGGGTAAATGAAAATTCGTGATCAGAGTATCAACTAGTGCAAAGTTAAATCCGGGCGTAATGAAGAGTTTAGTTTCTCCACTAATGGCCCCATTTAAGGCATACGTTTCTAAGGCACGCAAAGTTGTTGTACCTACTGCGATAACTCGTTTTCCCTGCGCATGGGTATGCTTGATTTGGGTAATGATTTCAGGTGAAATGGAATAATATTCTGCATGCATCACATGTTGCGCTAAATTTTCCTGCCTTACTGGTGAAAATGTGCCCGCACCCACATGGAGCGTGAGCGTATTAATTTGCACTCCTTTTTCTCGGCATCGTTTGAGTAGAGTTTCATCAAAATGCAAACCCGCCGTAGGGGCCGCGACGGCGCCTGGATTTTTTGCCACCACAGTTTGATAACGCTCAACATCGACTTTATCAGGGCGATGCGTGATGTAAGGAGGTAAAGGTGGCTCGCCAAATTGCGGTAATAAATGAAAAACATTTGCGGGAAATTGAATTTCATAAAAGGGTGCAGCGTGCGCGCTCACGACTACCTCAATGGTTTGAGATGCTGGCCCATCTAGTAGTGGGTGCAAAATTAAGCGTGAGTTAACGGGGGGATTTTTTGAAGCCCGAATTTGAACTAATGCGGTATTTTCACCGGTGATGCGCTCGATTAGAAGTTCAATTTTGCCCCCACTAGACTTGTGGCCATAAATACGTGCTGGAATCACGCGGGTGTCATTCAGGATGAGGAGGTCTCCTGGTTCGATCAGCGCAATTAAATCGCGGAATTGGCGATCCAGGAGGCGAGTTTGCCCATCAGGCGCAGTAATTACCTCAAGCAACCGGCTATCTGACCGTTCCGCAAGCGGAAATTGGGCAATTAGTTCGGGTGGTAGGTCGTAATTGAAATCAGCAAGGTGCATAGCGTTACCATCGGAGATTGGATTCTAACCATGACTAAGCTTACCCTGCCACCTAATCTGATAAAAATGGGCCTTGATAGCCCAATTGCACTGGTATTGCACCTGCCAGCGCGGTATGAAGACGAGACAGAGCTGTGGTCTATTGCCGAGGCGCTAGAGCGGGGCCGTTTTAGCTCGGTACAGACTCAGGGAACGGTGGTTGCATGCCAAGTCGTTTATCGTCCTCGGCGGCAGCTGCTCGTAACCATTGAGGACGAGACTGGTCGATTGCATCTACGCTGGCTTAATTTTTATCCTAGCCAACAAAAGCAAATGGCAGTCGGCGCTCATGTGCGCGTCCGGGGTGAAATTCGCGATGGGCATTTAGGGTCTGAAATGGTTCATCCCACTGTAAAAGTAGTCGCAGCGGATGCACCTTTGCCTAAAAGCTTAACCCCCGTCTATCCGGCGGCCGCAGGTGTAAGTCAAACGGTCATTCGCAAAGCGGTAGCGCAAGCCTTAACTCATCCCACCATGCACACCTTCTTGGCTGATTTATTACCAGCTAAATTCATGGCAGAGTTATTACCAGGTAACGATTGGTACGCATTGATGCAGGCCATTCATTATTTGCATCAACCGCCTGCCGATGCTGATACACAAGCCTTATTAGAGCGCACTCATCCCGCTTGGCGACGAGTTCAGTTTGAAGAATTACTGGCGCAACAAATTTCTTTAAAACGTGCGCATGCCTTACGTCGGCAGCGCCGTGCCCCACAATTGCTAGCAGAGCCTAAGCCGTCAGGGAAGAAAACAAAAGATCAATCACTTGAGCAACAGTTGCTCGCAGTTTTACCGTTCAAGCTCACCCAAGCCCAGCAGCGCGTTTGGGCTGAAATTCAAACCGATTTAGCGCAACCCTTTCCAATGAATCGCTTATTGCAAGGTGATGTGGGTAGTGGCAAAACTATTGTTGCTGCCTTAGCTGCAGCGCGCGCCATCGATCAGGGTTTTCAGGCCACGGTCATGGCACCGACAGAAATTTTGGCAGAGCAACATTATTTAAAAATGCGCGAATGGTTTGAACCATTAGGGATTGAAATTACTTGGTTAGCGGGTAGCTTAAAAGCTAAAGAAAAAAAAATAGCTCAAGCTAAAATTGACAGTGGGGCAGCCCAATTAATTGTTGGGACCCACGCCTTAATTCAAGATGCGGTGCATTTTGCCAACTTGGGGTTAGCAGTGATTGATGAACAACACCGTTTTGGTGTGCGTCAGCGGCTTGAAATTCAACAGCGAGTAGGTGCCGAGACTGTTTATTGTCATCAATTGATGATGTCTGCGACACCGATTCCCCGCACCTTAGCGATGACCTACTATGCCGATTTAGATGTTTCGGTCATCGATGAATTACCCCCTGGAAGAAAGCCTATTACTACTAAGTTGATTAAATCGAGTCGTCGCTCCGAGGTCATCACTGGCTTACAGGACTGGTTACAAAAAGGGCAGCAGGCGTATTGGGTGTGCCCTTTAATCGAAGAGTCAGAGGTGCTGCAACTGCAAACTGCGGAAGAAAGCTATACCCAATTAACCCATGCATTACCGCAATTTAAAATTGGCCTGGTACATGGTCGCCTAAAGAGCGCGGAGAAGGCGGCGGTGATGGCCGCTTTTAAGGATAATCAAATTCAGTTATTAGTTGCCACGACGGTGATTGAAGTCGGTGTAGATGTACCTAATGCCGCGCTGATGGTGATTGAACATGCAGAGCGGTTCGGCTATGCCCAAATTCATCAATTACGGGGGCGAGTCGGGCGAGGCTCGGCAGATTCAGTGTGTTTATTAATGTACGCTGAGCCGCTTTCGCTGGCAGCTAAGGAGCGCTTACAAACACTGCGCGAAGTGGCTGATGGCTTTGTGATTGCGGAACGTGACTTGTCGCTTCGTGGACCTGGAGAACTGTTGGGCGCCAAGCAATCGGGTGATGGCATGTTACGCTTTGTTGATTTGCAGCGTGATGCTTGGCTGGTAGAGTTAGCTCAACTTGCGGCAATGCGTATTTTGCAGGAACATCCCGAGCTAGTTGACCAACAATTACAGCGCTGGCTTGGGGCCCGCGCGGAATTTTTAAAAGCTTGATAATTGCTCTATGACCCTTACTGAACTCCGCTATATCGTTGCCGTAGCCCGCGAACGGCACTTTGGACGTGCTGCCGAAGCATGCCATGTTTCTCAACCTACTCTTTCGGTGGCAATTAAAAAATTAGAAGAAGAATTAGGTTCACAAATTTTTGAACGCACTAGCGCGGAAGTTGCTTTAACTGCAAATGGGGCGCTCATTGTGCAACAAGCACAACGGGTCTTGGAGGAGGCGAAGGCCTTGAAGCATCTTGCGAAGCATGGCCAAGATCCTTTGGCGGGCCCAGTTCGCTTGGGCGCGATTTATACCATTGGACCTTATTTGTTGCCGAGTTTAGTGCGCGTAGCGCGGGAAACTTTGCCCCACGCACCTTTATTCTTAGAAGAAAACTTTACGGTGCGATTGTTGGAAATGCTGCGTCAAGGTAATTTAGATTGTGCAGTCTTAGCTGACCCTTTTCCCAGTGTAGGGTTAGATAGTATTGATTTGTACGACGAACCTTTTTTAGTGGCGATTCCCAAAGGCCATCCTTGGGAGCAGTTAGCAGAGATCGGTCATGAAGAATTGAAAGAACAAAATACCTTACTCTTGGGGGCGGGGCATTGTTTTCGCGATCATGTGCTCGGCGTTTGTCCTGAGTTGAATCGCTTTGGCGGAAATTCAATGGATGGCGAGCAGCGCAATTTTGAAGGCTCGTCGCTCGAGACAATTCGGCAAATGGTTGCGGGGGGTATTGGTATAACCGTCTTACCACGCACTTCCGTAACTGATCCTAAAACCCAAGAAGGCCTCATTCGTTATTTACCTTTTGCCGCACCTATTCCCACTAGGCGAGTAAGCTTGGTGTGGCGCAAAAGCTATCCGCGCGTCGCGCTCATGAAAATTTTGGCGCAGACTATTCAAGCTTGTGAGTTACCTGGAGTGAGGGCAATCTAATTTTGTCCCGCTTAAAAGCCTATATACAACTGATACGCTTAGATAAGCCAGTTGGTATTTTGTTGCTTTTATGGCCCACTTTGTGGGCACTCTTTTTAGCTAGCGGCGGTTGGCCAAAGTGGGATTTATTATTGATTTTTGTTCTCGGTACCGGACTAATGCGCAGCGCAGGTTGCGCCATGAATGATTTTGCTGATCGTGATTTTGATCGGCATGTTGAGCGCACCCGTGAGCGCCCTTTAACTAGTGGAAAAATTGGCGCGGCCGAAACCCTATTTCTGGCGGCTGGATTAGCCGTCGCAGCGTTTATATTAATTCAACCCCTCAATACGCTAACTAAATTACTCTCGGTGTTGGCTTTATTAGTGGCAATTATCTATCCCTTTACTAAACGTTTTTTTGCGATTCCACAGGCTGTACTGGGAATTGCTTTTGGTTTTGGGATTCCGATGGCCTATGCGGCTGTACAAAACCAAGTGCCCATTGAGGCCTGGATTTTATTAGTGGGAAATGTTTTTTGGGCTATTGCCTATGACACTGCTTATGCAATGGTAGATCGTGAGGATGATCTTCGTTTAGGCTTACGCACTTCGGCCATTACCTTTGGCCGGTTTGAAGTAAAGGCCATCGGCTTTAGTTATGCAGTCTTGCTAATAGCCCAGCTTTGGGTTGCGCACTTAGCGCAGTTAAGTGCCTATTTTTATCTTGGCTGGCTAGCTGCTTTAGCTTGCGCGATTTATGAGTTGCGTTTAGTTTCCAGCCGCGAAAGACAGCATTGTTTTGCAGCCTTTCGGCACAATAATTGGCTTGGTGCTTGTTTATTTTTAGGCATTGTTGCTGGTTTATTGGCTTAATTCATCACCCAATTCTTTGCCTCTTTTAGCGGCCGCCTCTAGCGCCTTTTCTAAAATAGTTTGCCATTGTTGATTTTCTAACACTGCAAGTGCTGCCGCCGTAGTGCCGCCTTTAGATGTCACCTTATTGCGCAGAGTGGCAGCTGAATCGCTCGACTGTTGTGCTAATGCAGTTGCGCCAGATAAAGTGGCATAAGCCAATTGACGGGCAATTGCACTGCTTAAACCGAGCTTTTCTCCGCCAGCCTGCAGGGCTTCGAGAAAAGCGAAGACATAGGCCGGACCACTGCCGGATAGAGCTGTTACCGCATCCATTAGGCCTTCGTCGCTCAGCCAAAGGCTTTGACCAACCGCATTACAAATGAGTTCAACCCTTTCCCGCCCCTTCGTATTGACCGCACTCGTAGCAAATAGCGCAGTGATACCTTGGCCAATTAAGGCCGGTGTATTAGGCATCGCCCGAATACATAAGGGATGCACTAACCATTTTGACATATCAGCTAAACGAATACCCGCAGCAATACTAAGGACCAAAGCAGCACTGTGCTTTTTTAAGATAGGCTGTAAGCTAAAGGCGGCCGTTTTGAAATCCTGAGGTTTAACTGCTAATACCAGAATATGATCTGCATTAGTTTCGAGTAAAACATCTGCGGCGCTCTCGAGTGTGGTCAGCTGAAAATCTGCGTGGAGTTTTTCACGCGTTGGTGCATACGCATCAACCACTTGAATTTGCTGGGCTAGAAAACCATGTTGGAGTAGGCCACTAATAAGTGCGCGTCCCATATTACCACCACCAATAAAAGTGATACGCATATTAGGGTGCAATGGTTTAGCAGAATTTGTCATTAAGCTTTAATTCTAGCGCTAATTGCGCTGGCCAAAAATGGCAGTGCCAATGCGCACTAGGGTGCTGCCCTCAGTGATGGCGGCCTCTAAATCATCTGACATGCCCATGGAGAGAGTATCGAAATGGGCATAAGCAAGATTACCAAGGCGCGCGGTCGCTAACTCGGTAAAACATTGCCGTAATTGGGCGCAAGCTCTCGCCTGTATCACTGGATTTGCGCTAGGAGCCGGAATTGTCATGAGGCCCCGAAGGCAAATGGCTGGAAGTTGAGCTACTAAGTCACAGAGTTCAGCAACTTCATGGGGCGCTACACCGCCTTTAGTAGTTTCGCCGCTAAGATTAACTTGTACACAGACCTGTAGAGGTTGCAATTGGGGCTCATTCAGTCTTTGCGCTGAAAGTCGCTGCGCAATCTTGGGACGATCAATACTATGTACCCAGTCAAACAAGTTTGCTACTTCTTTGGTTTTATTACTCTGTAGGGGGCCAATAAAATGCCATTCTAAATTTTGTCTCAGGTCGGCAAGTGCAATAATTTTTTCGCTCGCTTCTTGCGCATAATTTTCGCCAAAAGCGTGTTGCCCAGCAGCAAAAGCCTCACGGATAAGGGCCACAGGTACAGTTTTACTGACAGCTAGTAAGTTGATATTGCTTGGTAAGCGACCTGCTGCTGCAGCAGCTTCGCTGATGCGCTGATGGATAATTTCAAGCCGCTGCGCAATCGAGCTCATTGACGGGAAGAATTTTTTGCCTGAATCAGTTGGTCTACAATTTCAACCCAATGCACCACAGGATTTGATTCTTGTTGTAAATGCGTAATGCAACCGACGTTGGCGGAAACAATGACTTTTGCCCCGCTTTCTGCGCAAGCCGTATTGAGATTGACTAATTTTTGCTGACGTAATTGTGCTGATAACTCGGGCTGCAAAATTGAATAGGTGCCTGCCGAACCGCAACACAGATGGCTATCTGCGCATAAAGCAACTTGCACACCCAGACTAGATAATAAGCGTTCGATATTGAGGCGAATTTGCTGACCATGCTGAAGCGTGCAAGGCGGGTGGTACACAACCCCAGGCTTTTTATCGCTACCTATTAAGCCTTCTAATTGCGGAGCAAAAGCCGGCAAAACTTCAGAGAGATCTTTGCATAATTTAGAAATAGTTTTGGCTTTGTCGGCATACTGCGGATCGCCGCGTAACAAGTGACCATAGTCGCTAACCATGGCGCCACACCCAGATGCGGTCATCACAATGGCTTCGATAGGTTTGCCATTGAGGCTGGGTTCCAGGCCCATTACATAGGGCCACCAAGCATCAATATTGCGACGCGCATCTGCTAAGCCACCTTCTTGATGATTCAGGTGATGGCGCAACGCTCCGCAACATCCAGCTTTGGTAGCGCTAACTAAGTTAATACCAACGGCATCGAGTACGCGGGCAGTTGCGGAATTAATATTAGGCAACATGGCTGGTTGCACACAGCCCTCTAAGACGAGCATAGTGCGCGCATGACGAAGTGGCTGAGTGATGGGACGAGCATGAGGATCAATTTGTTGAGATATACCAAACTGATCAAGTGGACTTTTGAGGGCAGGAATTTTTCTTTTAAGCTCTAAGGGCATCAGTGGACGAAAGATTCGCCCTAAATTGATTGCTGAATTAAAGAGCCAGGGACGCGTCAATACCTCGCGTAATAACCAGCGCGTCACTCGCTCTTTGAAAGGCCGCGGCGGGGTTTCAGTTTCTGCCCATTGGCGACCGATATCCAATAAATTACCGTATTGAACTCCACTTGGGCAGGTCGTTTCGCAACTCAGACAAGTAAGACATCGATCTAAATGCAAACGGGTTTTTTCGGTTGGTGCACTACCCTCAGCCATCTGTTTAATGAGATAAATTCGCCCACGAGGACTATCTAATTCATCACCAAGTAGTTGATAGGTTGGACAAGTGGCACCACAAAATCCACAATGAACGCATTGGGCCAAAAGTTTGGCGGCTTCAATGCCCGCAGTTGTACTTGCTAAATGAGGAGCTAGTTCGGTATGCATTTGGCTGGCCTTAAGCCATGCGACCAGTGGCAAAAATGCCCGCTGGATCGAAGGCTTGGCGTAAGTGCTGTTGAACTGTTGCTAGCCCAACAGTTAGTGGGTTTTCGCTTAATAGTGTAAAGCGTTGCGAATTTACGGTAGAGGCGTTACTGACCTTAAATTGGCTTGCATGTCCACCCTGTGTCAAAGCTAATTTTTTAAGTACTGCGAAACAAGCTGGATCACTCGGGCCTTGCCACCAACGTTCTTGACCATGCCATTCGAGGACTAACGAATTCAATTTACTTTCTGGAAACTGTAAAGGAGGACAAGCAGCAGGTAAGGCTAAGCGATAGAGTACTTGCTCTGGATCTGCTATGTTGAAACACGGTAAATCTTGTTCACGCAAGTCTTGCCAAAATTGCGTCGCAACAGCTGGGGGAACTTCGCTGGCACCAATGGCAGAGGTGATCATTGCGCTGGCAGAACTTACTGCGGCATGGGCTCCCGCTAAACGAATGCTTAACTCACCCTCATGTTGCACATTACTCGCACCAATCCAGGCGCTCGCTGAAAGCGGTAGAGGCTGTCCAGCCCACTCATTCAGTCGCTTAAGTGCTTGTGCTTGCGAAATCATAGCGCGCAATGTAAGGCTTGCAGCCGGCTTGGGCAATACCTTTACCGAGGCTTCGAGTAATAAAGCCAAGGTACCAAGAGAACCAGGCAGTAAACGGGAAATGTCATAGCCGGCAACATTCTTCATCACTTTACCGCCAAAGCTAAGGTCTTCACCGCGCCCATCCATTAAGCGTACGCCAAGTACATAATCTCTTAAATTTCCAGCGCTAATTCGAGCGGGCCCTGCCAAACCAGCGGCAATTGCACCGCCAAAGGTGGCCTTGTCACCAAAGTGCGGTGGTTCAAAAGCCAAGACCTGATTACGCTCTGCTAAAGCCAGTTCAATTTCTTGCAAAGGAGTACCAGCGCAAGCAGTAATCACTAATTCTTCAGGCTGATAATCCAGAATTCCCTGATAAGTGGTGGTACTCAACTTGGGGTAGTTATTCGGATTACCGTACCAATTTTTGGTCGCGCCTCCCTCAATAGAAAGAGGCGTTTGATTTTTTTTGGCAGCAAGAATTTGCTCGCGAAATGCGTTGACACTATTTTGCATAAGGCTGCTATCTGCAACTGCAGCTGACATTAAAAGCGCTCCAACTCTGGGTGGGGTAGAATTCCGCCGCTAATACGCATGCGTCCATATTCAGCACAACGATTTAGTGTCGGGATGCCTTTATCGGGGTTTAATAATAGGTCGGGATCAAAGGCGGCTTTAACCCCCCAAAACATCTCGCGCTCAGCTTCGCCAAATTGCACGCACATTGAATTAATTTTTTCGATGCCAACACCATGTTCGCCAGTGATGGTTCCACCTAGTTCAACGCAAGCTTCTAGGATATCAGTACCAAATTCTTCAGCGCGATGCCATTCCTCAATATCAGCGCCATTAAACAAAATCAGCGGGTGCATATTGCCATCGCCTGCATGAAAAACATTTAAGCAACCTAAGCGATATTTCACTTCCATTGCTTTGATGCGGCGTAATAGGGTAGCAATATGGCGACGGGGAATAGTGCCATCCATGCAGTAATAGTCGGCAGCGATTCGGCCAGCAGCTGGGAAGGCATTTTTTCTGCCACTCCAAAAGCGCAGCCGTTCAGTTTCATTTTCTGAAACCTGAATGCGGCTTGCTCCAGCACTTTCTAAGACTGCAACCATGCGGGCAATTTCTTCGCCGACTTCTTCAGGCGTACCGTCAGATTCGCACAGCAAAATAGCTTCAGCATTAAGGTCGTATCCGGCATGAACAAATTCTTCAACCGCACGCGTAGTGGCTTTGTCCATCATCTCTAAACCAGCAGGAATAATGCCTGCGGCGATAATAGCGGCTACGGCATTACCACCTTTTTCAATATCGGCAAAGCTAGCCATAATGACTCTGGCAAGCTGCGGTTTGGGTACGAGTTTTACAGTGACCTCAGTCACGATTCCCAGCATCCCTTCGCTACCAATCAAGATCGCTAATAAATCAAGACCAGGTACGTCCGGTGCTAAGCCACCAAATTCAACCACCTCGCCATTCATTAAAACCACTCGTATGCGTAAAACGTTTTGTAGTGTCAGACCATATTTTAGGCAATGGACACCACCCGAATTTTCACTAACATTACCGCCAATTGAGCAAGCAATTTGCGAAGACGGATCGGGAGCGTAATATAAGTTGAGATGAGCCACGGCCTCGGAAATTGCTAAATTACGCACGCCAGGTTGAACAGTAGCAGTTCGAGAGAAAGGGTCAATTGCCAATATTTTTTTTAACTTACTCAGAGAAAGTACTAAACCTTGGGCAATTGGCATGGCCCCACCAGAGAGTCCGGTACCAGAACCCCGCGGCACAATTGGCACCTGCAATTGATGACAGACCTTGAGAATGGCAATGACTTGAGCTTCAGTTTGAGGTAAAGCCACCGCTAAAGGCATTCGGCGATAGGCTGCCAAGCCATCACACTCATAGGGAATAGTATCTTCGGGGAGCCACAGGAGTTGATCTTCAGCGAGGATTGGCTTGAGCGCGGCCACTAGCTCTGCTTGGCGCACGGTAATGGCAAGTTCTTCAGCAAGTGGATTAATTGCGTTCATCGGACTATTTTAGCCATTTACTTATAATCAGGTATGGGTAATCGACTTTCAAAAATAGCTACTCGCACAGGCGACGCAGGGACCACCGGATTAGGCGATGGTAGTAGGGTCGATAAAGACCACAATCGAATTTGTGCAATGGGTGATGTCGATGAGTTGAACTCAGAAATTGGGGTCCTGATGACTGAGACATTGCCCCCCGCGATTGCCACTGAAATGCTCGCTTTATTTTTACGGATCCAGCATGATTTATTCGATTTGGGAGGTGAATTATGTATACCCAATTACACCTTATTAAAGGCTGAGCAGGTTGAGCAACTCGACATTTGGTTAAAACAGTACAACGCTAGCTTACCGCCACTAACCGAATTTATTTTGCCTGGAGGAACGCGCGCAGCTGCACAAGCCCACGTTTGTCGAACAGTTTGTCGGCGAGCAGAGCGTTCAATTGTGAAGCTAGGATGGGATGAGCCGATTCACGATGCACCACGTCAATATGTTAATCGACTCTCCGATTTATTATTTGTCTTGGCACGCGTACTAAATCGCGCTGCTGGCGGCACAGATATTTTGTGGAAAAATCAAAACACGCCAAGCTAATCTTGGCCGCAATTGCGACCAGCACTAATTTACGCACTACCCGTTTTTAGCGCCGCCGTTTTTTAACTGCTTGGGCTAAACGTTCAAGTACTTGCACCGAGCTATCCCAATCAATACAGGCATCAGTAATGCTTTTACCGTATTCGAGTTGGCTCGGATCATCTTTGCCAGGAGTAAATTTCTGTGCGCCACCCAATAAATGGCTTTCAATCATTACCCCAAAAATTTTGCGCGAACCGGCTTCAATTTGCTGGGCAATATTTTCTGCCACCACAACTTGCCGCTCGTGTTGCTTACTTGAATTAGCATGCGATAAGTCAATCATTAGGCTCGTCGGTAACTTTGCATCAGCAAGTTCAGCACAAGCCGCAGCAACATATTGAGCTTCATAGTTAGGCTCTTTACCTCCGCGTAAAATCACATGACAGTCTTTGTTGCCGTTGGTTTGCACAACCGCGACTTGACCATTTTTATGCACTGAGAGAAAGTGGTGCGGACGTCGAGCTGCTTGAATGGCATCAGTCGCAATTTTGATATTGCCATCTGTACCATTTTTAAAGCCAATAGGAGCAGATAAGCCTGAAGCCAATTCGCGGTGCACTTGGCTTTCGGTAGTGCGCGCGCCAATTGCACCCCAAGAAATCAAATCAGCAATGTACTGGGGTGAAATCACATCTAAAAACTCACTCCCAGCAGGCATACCCAAGCGGTTTATTTCCATCAATACTTGGCGCGCAATGCGCAGGCCCTCTTCAATGCGAAAGCTTTCATCCAGATAAGGGTCGTTAATTAAGCCCTTCCAACCAACGGTCGTGCGAGGTTTTTCAAAATAGACCCGCATCACAATTTCTAGTTCGCCAGCAAAACGCGCCCGCTCTTTAAGTAAGCGATGGCAGTATTCAAGCGCAGCCCTTGGATCATGAATTGAGCAGGGGCCAATAACGACCAGCAGCCGATCATCTTTACCATGAATGCAATTCCGAATATTGAGGCGTGTCTCGCTAATGAGTTTTTCGATGGGTGTGCCATCAATGGGAAAAAAACGAATTAAATGTTCTGGAGGGGGCAGAACAGTAATATCGGCAATGCGTTGATCATCGGTTGCCGAGGTTTTATCAACGCTGGTATACCAATTTTCTTGGGGGGTTAAGTTTCTTGAGCTCATGGGGTTATTTTAAGCTCATCAGGCCGTTCCGCCAACCGTCATGCCATCAATCCGTAAAGTAGGCTGGCCAACGCCAACTGGCACGCTTTGACCCTCCTTACCGCAAACACCTACACCGCTATCGAGTTTTAAATCATTGCCGATCATGCTAACTTGTTTCAGTGACTCTGGGCCATTGCCAATAATGGTGGCGCCTTTCACGGGATATTGAATTTTGCCGTTTTCAACCCAATACGCTTCTGAGGCTGAGAAGACAAATTTACCGCTGGTGATGTCAACTTGACCGCCCCCGAAATTGACAGCGTACAAACCCCGCTTAATGCTACCAATAATTTCTTGTGGATCTGCAGTGCCGGCCAGCATATAGGTATTAGTCATGCGTGGCATCGGTAGCGAAGCAAAGCTTTCGCGACGACCATTGCCCGTAGTAGGCATTTTCATTAAGCGTGCATTTAAGCTATCTTGAATATAGCCGCGCAAAATACCGTTTTCAATTAAGGTAGTGCATTGAGTTGGCGTACCTTCATCATCCATGGTCAGTGAACCTCTGCGGCCAGCAAGCGTGCCATCATCAACCACTGTGACACCTTTTGCGGCAACGCGTTCGCCGATGCGCCCAGCAAAAGCAGACGACCCTTTCCGATTGAAGTCACCCTCAAGTCCATGTCCTACCGCTTCATGCAAGAGCACGCCAGGCCAACCAGGCCCCATTACAACAGTCATAGTGCCAGCAGCAACGGGACGAGATTCTAAATTAATTAAGGCGCTATCTACCGCATCATTGACCCATTGAGTAATTAAAGTGGTATTAAAGTAGTCATAGCCATGGCGCGCGCCGCCGCCAGCAGAGCCCGACTCACGGCGCCCATTTTGTTCGGCTATAACATGAATTGAAACGCGTACCAAAGGCCGCACATCGGCAGCTAATAAGCCATTCGCACGGGCGACTAAGATCACATCAAATTCGCCAGCTAAGCTAGCCATGACTTGAATAATGCGCGGATCTCGGGCTTTAGCTTGGCGTTCAATACTTTCTAGCAAGGCAATTTTTTCTTGGGGCTGTAATGAATCTAGGGGGTTGAGATTGGCATACAGTGCAGGTAAGGCGGCATGTCCGTAAGTTTTCGCTAGCGCAAGGGTGCCTCCTTGCGGGCCGATGACGCGCGTCGCTTTAGCTGATTTCGTTAAAGCGGCTAAATTAATTTCATCTGAATAGGCAAAGGCGGTTTTATCGCCATGAATTGCCCGTACCCCTACGCCTTGATCAATACTAAAGCTACCCGACTTAACGATACCCTCCTCAAGACTCCAGCTTTCGTTATGGGTTCGTTGAAAATATAAATCAGCGTCATCTAATTGATGACTAAACAGCACCCCAAACGTCTGTTGTAAATCGGCTTCGGTTAACCCGCTAGGTTCTAACAAAATCGATTTAGCAATATGAAGTAGTTCTGTAGCAACTACGGGTTGTGAGACTGGCTTATTCAAAATAGAGGCAACTTTCTAAAATTACAGCTTGCGATGTAAAAGGGCGGGAAGCTTAGAGCGTACTGCGTTTAATTTATCTTTGCTGAGGGTACCCAAAATAAATCCCTCGCCAGCAACTAGACATTGTTCAATTTCGCCCCATGGATCAACCAGCATCGAGTTTCCCCAAGTGCGGCGGCGATTTAGATGGGTGCCACCTTGGGCAGAGGCCAGCACATAGCATTGGTTTTCAATCGCCCGCGCGCGTAACAAAATTTCCCAATGGTCTTTGCCAGTGGTGTAAGTGAAGGCGGCGGGCACGAGATGACAATCGACTTCACCAAGCGCGCGATACAACTCTGGAAAGCGTAAGTCATAACAAATACTTAAGCCCATTTTCCATAACACACCATCGAGGTTAATTTGTAGAAGTGCCGGTGAAACACCCGCAACAAGGGTATTGGCTTCATCATAATGCTCGTCAGCAGTTTGAAAACTAAATAAATGGATTTTGTCGTAACGTGCAATCATTTTTCCTGCTGGGTCGAAAACTAAAGTCGTATTATTTACTTTAGCTGCTTGATTGGTCTCTAAGGGTATCGTTCCTGCCACCAAATAAATCTGCTGTTCTTTTGCTAATTGGGCAAGTTGATCTTGCATAAAGCCGACCCCTAGTTTTTCACGCACCCTAATTTTGTCTATATCTTTTAAGCCCATCAAGCAAAAATATTCTGGCAATAAAACTAATTGCGCACCAGCTTGAGCGGCCTGCTGGATGAGGCGGCTAGCTGTTTGTAAGTTTTCCTTGACGTCGGGAGTAGAGACCATTTGCACTGCGGCAAGACGAAACTGCTGAGGATCGATTGGGGCGTTCATGATGAGTTCTATCTGGGTTTTTATTGTGCAGAAGTGCTAACGCGCGGTAATGGTGCTGCTGCTGGCTCTTGCTGTTCGCGCAGTAGATTGCGTTTTCGAATCGAGTCCATTACGCTTGGGTCAAGGGGTTGACCTTGTTGATTTAGCGGAATGATCTCTGGAGTTTTCCAAGAGCCTTGAATCAAATAGTCGGATTGCATGGCTTTGTTAATTTGATTGGTTAACAGATATTGTCCTACTAAGGCGCCTAAACCAGCGATAGGATTAATTGCAAATAGTGCTAAAGCGCCAGACGTGGCATCAAGAGTGGGGAAAATGGTCACGCGTAAATCTTGGGTTTGATTGGGGATGCTGATTAAACCTGACATCAATAAACGCGCTTGATTTAATTCCATATTAAATTGATTTGTACGCGCAACTCCATTACGAATGTTAAACGTACTCGTAATTTGGTTAAAGGCAGTGCCTTTGCTAGTCATGTTGCGAGCCATACTGACTTCATTAAAGCTGGCAAATTTTAATAAGCTTTGTAAACTCAATACATTTAGTAATTGCACTGCGCCAGTATCTACTTCCAATAAACGTCCATTGCTCAAATCAAGATCAAGTTGGCCAGCAATGGAGCTCCATTCAGGTTGGAAGGGTGAGCCTTGCCAGTCGAGTTTAGCTGTCAGCTTCCCCATACCACCTTCAATTTGATCGGGGTTACCCCAACGCGAAATAATCACGCCTAAATTGCTTATGTCTGCCTCAACATCAAGCGAGGTGTGCTCATTACCCTCTTGGGGAACATCAAACCACTGGCCAGTAATGTTGACTTTAGCATCGGCATTACTGACCTTCAAAGAGTCGATTTGAAAGCGATCACCTTGGTTGCTGGCTTTTAGTGTTGTGACACCAAGCTGACCTTTTGCCCAAGTAAAATCATTAATAGTGAGGTCAATATCGGGCATTAAACGGATTTTTTTCTGGTTTGAAACAGTTGCTAGCGTTGTATCGGCAGCCTTCATTTCAGCATTCAAGGGAGGGGTAAGCAAATTCGCTGGGGGTATATGCAGATAGGTTAGTTTGCCGCTCACCCGATTAGGTTTTGCTGCTGCCGAATTCAGTTGTAGATCAACTTGACCAGCAAGCGCGGGCGAATTAATTCTGGTTATCAAGCTATTATTTTTGCCGCTAGCATTAATGTAAAGATCAGGCCAAGTGCGATTCAAGAAAATAAAATTCTTAATTTGAGCATTAATTTGACCAATGGAGAGATCCGTTAGACCAATTGCCTTTGAATTATTTGTTTCTTTAAGGGCGGTACTATTGAAAAATATTTGCCAGCTATCAGCATTGAGTTCGGCCAATTGCAAGCTTAGCGTTGTGTCGCTGGTGGGTTTTGGCGCTACTACACCCACGCCAAAACTTTGGCGTGATGCTTCACCCTCGGTGAGGTTGCCTTGCGCTGAAATCAAATCCCCAATGCGGCCAGACCAATCAACGGTATGGGGCTTTGTTTTCGAGCCGGGCGAACTGTGTACGTTAATTTCTGCTTGCATAGCAGTGCCAATTGCTTTTTTAAATGGTGCTGGCACATCAAAACCGAGATTCTGTAAATCAAAAATGAGATTAAAGTCGGCTGCCAATGCGCTGGCGGCAATCGTGCCTTTGTAATTCAATTTCCCGCTTAACGCTGTGAGAAAGGGATTGGCGGCACGGTTAGGGGAAGCAAAATACGATTTGATCGCTCCACTATTAGCATTACCATTCAGCGCAAATAGTTTTTTATTGGCTTTATCAAAGGTACTGGTGATTTGCAGGGTTCCTCCCAGTAATTCTGCATACACATCTTCAAACTCCGCCTTTTCGTCGCGTAAACGTAGGGTGCCACGAATATTTTCAAGCGGTGGAAAATCACCCCATTGAGAGCGATTTTTACTGAGGACTAGCTCACCATTAATGATGGGCTCTTGACTTGCAGCAAACGGAATTTGTAAATCGAGGTTTAGTAATGCTGGTCCAGATACTTTAAGATTTTTACTTAACTGCTCATGCTGCATTAAAACGGGGGTTGGTTGAAGATATTCAAACATTTGCGCAAGGTCGCCTTGTGCCTTACCGTTAATTTGTAAGATCGGTTGCGCTGCACTCATATTGGCAATGCTGGCGGTAAATTGTTGCAAATTCACCTCCTTGTATTTTGCTTGATCAATAGCAATATCAAGCTTAGTTTGCTGAATTGCAACTAAACCATTGACCGCACTAAAGCTTGGCCAGCTACCTTGATTAGTCGGTAACAGCGGATCGGGGATAAGGCTGGCGTTGACAACTGGTAGCTTTACTGAAAACTCACCCGCTTGAGGTTTGGCAAACGGGATTTCAGTTGGATTACCTTTAATATGAATCACCCCATTTTTGACTTCACCGCTACCAAATGCTTTGGCAAGAAAGGCCGTAGTCTCAAGATTCATTGCCAGCGGTAAATAACGATGAATTTGCGGCATTGCGGCGCGCGCAAAATTCATATCTAAAGTCAGGATATCTTTCGCTTGAGAGCCTTTCAAAATATAGTTGGCAGCAAAAGTAGTCGCCAAATCTTTATTTTCTAACTGCATTTTCTTGCCGCTAATTTCCCAGTCATCTTTAGTTTTTTTCCACTCTATTAAGCCACTTGCTTGATCAAACTGTAGTTGGGGATCGCTTAAAAATTCCTTAATTTGTAGGGCTAAGTGTTGTGAATCGAGCGTGAGGGAGCCGGCTTTTTCTGTGCTTAGTAAAGTACCACTTAAATGCGCAATGGATGGTAAGGCTTTAAAGGGTGTAGTAAAACTGCAGTCGACTAACTTAACACTGAGGTCTAAGTTAAGCTGCGCCTCACCAAGCCAGGCTGATGGTAAGGGTAAAGACGATTTACTTTCAGCCCAACTGAGGTCAATATTTTGCAACTCACCGCTGGCATGCGCATTGGCAATCAACTGGTTTATTTTTTTGGGCAACGGTAAATTTTTGGCAAACCGGGTGAGATCTTCTAAGCGAATAGAGGGGGCGGAGAAACCAAATTCTTTCAATTCAGAGCCCTTTTCAGGTGCACGCCATTTAAAAGTCATGGGCCCAATTTTTTGGAGAGTAGCATTGGCAGCGCTATGTAAATCTCGCCAAGCTAGATTTTTGGTATTGACCAAAATCATTTGGCCAAGACTGCTTTGAATTAGACTTACTTCAAGCCGACCAAAGCCTAACCCATCTTTTTCTTTTGACCTTTGTATTTGAATTTGTTCGCCGCTCAGCTGGATGGTACTGCGTTCTGGCATGCCGTTATCGAGCACCAATTTGCCACTCGAATTCAGTAAACCAGCAAGCGAATACAACGGTAATTTAAAGTCTTGCGAGAGTTGGGTTAAATTTAAACCGCTTAATTCCCAGGAAAATTGACCATTCCAATTGCGCCAGTTACCCGCTTCGCGCGCAAGTCGATGCGAAAAGTCAGCTTGAAGCTGAAGTGGCTTTTGATGCCAAGGACTTTGAATGCTTAATTGACCTTGATGACTGCGAATCCCATTCGTCAGTTCTAAGTGATCGAGTTGAACGGGAATCGGACTTGAATTGCGGGCAAGATCTTGCCAGCTAATTTGCACATGATTAACAATCAATTGATCTTGTTCAAGCAACCAATTGCTACCTGAATAATCGTTAGGACTGGTTTTTAAATCAATCCCAGCAATTGTCAAGTTGCCATTAAGCTCGCGGCGCATCTGGATCTGCGCATCATCAAACTCAAGACGATGAAAGTAAGGTTTTAGATGATATAAAGAGAGCCAACTTAACTCGCCGTCGATACGTTTAATTTCGAGCAGGGGTGAAGTTAGTTGTGCTTTTTTATTGGGGGCATTCACAAAACGCAAGCCCTGAATTTGAAATGACGGTCTTATGCCAGTCCAAGCTACTGCGAGCTGATCGATTTCGACCTGAACACCTAAGCGCGCACCAATGAGGCGTTCAATCGTTGGCTTAGATGTCTCTAATTGTGGCCAGAGCCAAAAGCGAATCGTTAAATGTCCTAGAATGAGGAGGACACAGAGGGTTGCCATGAGAATCAATAAACGCCGCCACCAGCGTTTGAGTTTGACGTTTTGGGGTACAAATTTACTGAACATGTACCCTATTATCCGTCAGCCTTGCGTGCTTTTGCTGATCCCCTAAAAGGGCACAGATTAAGATGGAGTCATGAGCTTATTTCAGTCCCAGGTTAGTTGGTTGCGGCGCCATTCGATTTTTTCTGATCGCTGGCTTATTGCTCACCCAGATTGGCTAGACTGGCTTGCGCATTGGGGTTCGCTGCCTTTAGATCAGGCTGGGGTAAGGACGCTCTTGTTAGGGGCAATTGAGGTCGCAAGTAATACGCATGACACGGAAGCCAATTTCATGGCGCAAATTCGCTTAGCCAGGCAACGATTTATGATTTGGCTTGCATTTCGAGACCTCAATCAGCTCGCTAGCTTAGCCGAGGTTACTGCCGCCCTGAGCTACTTTGCAGAGCAAGCTATTGGTTTAGCTGGATTACGCGCACGGCTTGATTTGCAGGATCGTTTTGGCTTGCCGTGGAGCCCCACCTTACATTGTGAATTGCCGCTCATCGTTGTTGGGATGGGAAAATTGGGCGGTGGTGAACTCAACGTCTCCTCCGATATTGACTTAATTTTTTTATACGAACAAGATGGCCATACTCAGGGTGGTACGAGGGTCTTGTCCAATCATGAGTGGTTTGAGCGAGCTGGCAAGCGAGTGATTAAATTACTCGCTGAGCAAAATGCCAATGGATTTGTTTTTAGAGTCGACATGCGTTTACGGCCCAATGGTGACTCAGGGCCGTTGGTCTGTAGTCTCGATATGCTTGAAGAATATTTATCTGTTCAAGGAAGAGAATGGGAGCGCTATGCGTGGATAAAAGGACGCTTAGTCTACCCAGCGCCTGCGGCGATCGACTCGGTACGCTGCAATAAGGCATTAACGCAAATTGTGCGCCCATTTATATATCGGCGTCACTTAGATTATGGCGTTATTGCTGCCATTCGTGATTTGCACGTCCAAATACAGCGCGAAGCTGAGCGCCGAAGCTTAAGTCGACTTGGCAAACCCAGTCGCGCGCAAGATATTAAATTAGGGCGAGGTGGAATTCGCGAAATCGAATTTGTGGCGCAAATGTTTCAATTAATGCGCGGCGGCACCGATCCACGGTTTCAAATTCGTCCCACTTTAGACGTTCTGGGCTTAATCGCTCAGCAAAACCTATTGCCGCAAATAGAAATTGATGAACTGGTCTGCGCTTATCAATTTTTAAGGCGTTTAGAACATCGCTTACAAATTTGGGAAGATCAACAAACGCATCTTTTACCTGAAGATGAGATTGCACGGCTTCGCTTTGCAGAAAGTATGGCAGGCGCAGATAGACCTATCGATGAACCAAGTTTGGGAACTGCATTTCTAGCGCAACTTGACCAACAACAAAATAACGTGGCGCGGATTTTTGAAAAAGCTTTCGCGCTGGATAAAAATACTCGTCTTGATATCGATTCAGCTTCCCCTGCTTGGCAGCCTGATGCACAATCTTTTCCGCAGGCCTTAGAGCGCTGGCAATTGTGGTTAGCTAGCGGTAAACAAAAAGCCTTACCGGCAGCCAGCCGCCTCATTCTCGTCAATGTCTTAAAAAAAGTCGTTGATTTATTAGCTGCCGAGTTGCTCCCTTCAAGTGAGGCCGATCAAGTACTCATTCGTTTTTGTGACTTATTAGAGGCCATTGCGAGACGCGGCGCTTATTTATCGATTTTGGCCGAGTATCCACAAGCCTTAATTAATATTTTGGCCTTGTTAAAAGCCTCTCAATGGGGTGCGACATACCTAACCCGCCATCCACACTTACTAGATAATTTACTCGATTCAAGTGCTGAAGAAAAATTAGTACATGAACCCGCAGTGTATTGGCAGGAGGTTAAGTCGCATCTCGATCTGCGGCTAGACGATGCTTTGCAAGATGCCGCAACGGATGAACAGGCAATGAATGTATTGCGGGTATGCCATCAAACGGAAACCTTTTTAATTTTACTGGCAGATTTAGGGATTGGCACCCAAGCGCCATTGGGCGTAGAAAAAATAAGTGATCGCTTATCAGCACTTGCCGACATGATGTTGCAAGTGAGTTATGAGCGGGTGTGGATTGGTGTTGCGAAAAAATTTATCTTACCAAATCAACCCCTGCCCCCATTTGCTGTTATTGCGTATGGCAAATTAGGCGGCAAAGAGCTTGGTTATGCTTCTGACTTAGATTTAGTATTTATTTATGCGGCCGAGGAGGATGATTTAAGGGCCCAAGAAATTTATACGCTGTTGGCCAAGCGCATGATTAATTGGTTAACTGCATTTACTTCAGCGGGCACTTTATTTGAGATTGATACCCGCTTAAGGCCTAATGGATCAGCCGGATTTTTAGTCACTAGCTTGGCAGCGTTTAAGCAATATCAATTGCGTGAAGGTAAAAATGTCGCTTGGGTCTGGGAGCATCAGGCCCTAACGCGAGCCCGTTTTGCGGCAGGACAAATTCAACTTGCCACTGAATTTGAGCAGATTCGTGCTGCTGTGTTAGGGCACCTGCGTGACCCAGAGATATTGCGTCAAGAAATATTATCCATGCGCATGAAGGTACATGAGGGCCACCCCAATGCTACAAATCAATTTGACTTAAAGCACGATAAAGGGGGCATGGTAGATATCGAGTTCATCGTGCAATATTTAGTTTTAGCTTTTGCCTACTTTCACCCGCAATTAATTGCGAATTTAGGAAATATTGCCTTACTTAGTAGCGCTGCCGATTGTCAATTGATAGATCGTTCTGCCGCGACTGCAGTTGGCAATGCCTATCGCTTGTTTAGGGCTAAACAACATCGCTTGCGTTTAGATGGGGTTGATAAATCGCGACTTGATTTACAGCAGCACCCAGAGTTTGCAGCAGCACGCCTGCAAGTTATAGCCCTATGGAAGTCCATCTTAGAGCCTAATGCTACTCTAGAAGTTCGCGCGCATGACGCCGAGTAGTTTCGGTAAGTGTGGTGCCACCCAGCATGCGGGCTATTTCTTCAACCCGTTCAGCGCGGTTTAATAAGCTGACATGAGAGAGGGTCTTTTCTTCCTCCCCGGCTTTACTAATGGCTTTACTGACTTTTAAGTGTTGATTAGCTTGTGCGGCGACTTGTGGCAAGTGGGTTACACATAAAATTTGATGCGATTCCCCGAGTTGACGCAACAAACGACCCACGGTTTCTGCTACTGCCCCACCAATACCAGCATCGACTTCATCAAAAATTAAAGTTGGCGTAAAAGCGGCTTGGCTAGTAATTACACTAATGGCGAGGCTAATTCGCGCTAATTCTCCACCTGAAGCCACTTTTGCTAGGGGTCGGGGTGTCGCCCCTGGATGCGCCGCAACTAAAAATTCAATTTGCTCTAAGCCGCCCGCACTGCCTTCGGCTAGGGGCAGCAAGCTAATTTGTAATTGTCCACCAGCCATTGATAAACCTTGCATCGCTGCGGTAACCTGATTACTTAATTGTTTTGCCATGCTGCTACGTTGTTGCGATAGTTGTTGGGCTAATTGCATAAAATTCGCCTCTGCAGAGGCTACTTGTTTTTTTAATAGATCAATATTTTGTGCAGCAGTTAAGGTTGCCAAACTATCTTCAATATCGAGTAATAGTTGCGGCAACTGCTCGGCAGGCACTTTAAATTTGCGCGCAGCACTATGCAAGGCTTGCATGCGAGCCTCTGTTTCTCCAAGTCGTTCTGGATCAAGTTCAATTTTTTGCAGATAGCGTGTTAAGCCATGAATCGCTTCATCTACCTGAATTTGTGCACCCTCAAGCGTGACGCTAACTTCTACTAGATTACTATCGTGGGTACTCAGGGTTTGAATCTCACTACTAGACTTCGAGAGTACGGTGGCCACTGAATTTTCAACTTCACTCAAGTTATCAATTACCGCTTGACAGCCACTAATAATTTTTGCCGCATTCGCTAACCGTGCATGATCGCTTTGAACCGTCAACCACTCGCCTTCTTGGGGCGAGAGCACTTGAAGTTCCTCTAGTTGCCATTCCAAGCGCTCACGCTCACGTTGTCTATCTTGCCCTGCATTTTCAGCTTGCGTAAGCCTGCGGCGACTCTCGTTCCAGAGGCGAAATTGTTCGGCAACGTTTTTAGCTAAGGTCGTTAGGCCAGCGTGGTGATCGAGTAAATCACGTTGCGCGCCACCTTTTAGAAGTAGTTGATGGGCGTGTTGACCATGAATATCGACGAGTAAATCGCCAGCTTCACGTAATTGGTTTAAGGTTGCCACACTGCCATTAATAAAGGCGCGACTACGTCCATTCGTTTCAATACTACGTTTTAAAAGCAGGCTCTCACCCCCATCTTCGATGGGAAAACCTTGCTCATCAAGCCAATTTTGGAGGCTTTGTTGCAGTGGTGCTGCAAGTCTAAAAAAGGCACTAATCTCTGCCCGCTTACAGCCCTCGCGTATTTGACTGCTATCGGCGCGCTCCCCTAAAACTAAACTTAAGGCATCGAGCAAAATCGATTTACCAGCCCCAGTCTCGCCAGTTAAAACCGTAAAACCAGTGGCAAAATCCAATTCAAGTTGGTCGACGATGACAAAGTCATGCAGCGTGAGTGTTTGCAACATCTGTTATTCGCTTACTACTAAAATCAAAAGGTCGAAGGATATTCATTCCAATGCAGTTTTTCCCGCAAGGTTTGATAATCGCTATGGCCGAGTGGATGGAGTAGGGTGATGGATTTATTGGATAGGCGTACTTCGATACGATCACCAATTTGTAAATTGGTGAGTGATTGCATATCAAAGTTCACAATCACATCGCCACCGCCTGCTACTTCAATGCTGACTATGGCATCTTGTGGCAAAACTATGGGCCGATTAGAAAGCGCATGTGGGGCAATGGGCACTAAGACAATGCCAGGCACTTTAGGATGCAGAATTGGTCCGCCTGCTGATAAGGCATAGGCGGTTGAGCCAGTAGGTGTCGAAATTATTAAGCCATCAGAGCGTTGGTTGTACATAAATGAGTCATTGACAGCCACCGCGAGCTCTAACATACCCGAGGTGCCAGAGCGATTAACTACCACATCATTTAAAGCTAGCGCTCGATTGATTGTTTGAGAGCCACGCTTGACGACGGCATCTAATAAAGTCCGGGTATCGGCCTCATATTCGCCGCGAATAATTTGCGGTAGTACCGTAGCAATATCTTGAATGGGAATATCGGTCATATAACCTAAACGACCCATATTAATTCCGACTAAAGGAACTTGGCTTCCAGCAAGTTGTCTACCAATGCCGAGCATGGTTCCGTCGCCACCCAATACCACTGTCAAATCAATTGTGCTTGTAAAGTTCTTGAGGACTTGGGTGGGGTATTGCTGCAACTCAATATGTTGGGCAGTATCTGCTTCAACAAAAACCGTACAACCCAGCTTGGCAAGTAAGATAGCTAGCTCTTGCAGTCGCTCTCCAATGCCCTCGGCTTGGTATTTACCAACCAAGGCAATGCGGCGAAAGCGAATTTCAGCTGATTTTGAAGATGGGCTTAACATATAACGATTAAACCATAGGCATAAAATCACTTCCAACATGGATGATCGGTCTCGCGCACTTCTCAAAACCCTAATCGAGCGGTACATCGAGGAGGGGCAGCCCATTGGGTCGCGAACCCTGTCACGCTTCTCAGGCCTCGATTTATCGGCCGCCACGATTCGTAATGTGATGGCCGATTTAGAGGAGTTGGGTTTGGTCACGAGCCCCCATACTTCTGCTGGGCGGGTGCCAACCCCCCGTGGCTATAGGCTATTTGTCGATACGATGGTTACGGTTCGGCCCCTTGAGGAGCTCGCATCAAGGGCAATTGAGAAGGGATTACCCCCAAACTCACCCCAACAGGTAATAACTTCGGCCGCCGAAATGCTCTCTAATTTGACCCATTTTGCGGGTGTAGTAATGACACCAAAGCGAGCCCAGATATTCAAGCAAATTGAGTTTTTGCGATTGGGAGAGCGAAAAATACTGTTAATTATGGTTACCCCCGAAGGCGATGTGCAAAACCGCATTTTGCCTACCACCCAAGATTACACCCCGAGCCAACTAATTGAGGCAGGTAATTACATTAATGCTCAATTTGCTGGAAAAAGCTTTTCAGAGGTTCGTAAGCGCTTATTGCTGGAGTTAGATAAGTTACGCACCGACATCTCAGGCTTAATGGTTTTAGCTCTAAATACTGGGGTTTCTGAGTCAGCCTTTACCCAAAATGATGTAGTCGTTTCGGGCGAGCGACGTTTACTCAATGTGGGTGACTTAAGCTCGAATTTAGATAAATTACGTAAAATGTTCGATATGCTGGAGCAGAAGTCAGTACTCATGCAGTTGTTGGATGTTTCGAGTCACGCTGATGGAATTCAGATTTTTATTGGCGGGGAAAGCGATTTACTTCCCTATGAAGATTTGGCCATTATTAGTGCACCGTATAGCGTTGATGGGCAAATTGTCGGCACTTTGGGCGTCATTGGCCCAACCCGCATGGCTTATGATCGGGTCATTCCGATCGTTGATATTACTTCCAAGTTATTGTCCGGGGCTTTAAGCAACCCACTGACTTGAGAATTCTGAGTTAAGCTTGCCCCTTGAATCTAACTTAGCCCATTCATCCGAAGCTTATTTGTGAACCTACCATCCCATTTGCGTGCGACGCAAACTGCGATTCTGTTACTGAATCTAGGCACACCTGAAGCACCAACGCGGCAGGCAGTAGGTCGATATTTACGGGAATTTTTATCCGACCCAAGGGTCGTAGAAATTCCTAAATTCGTCTGGTGGCTTTTATTAAATCTGATTATTTTGCCAATTCGCAGTGGCACCTCAGCCAAAAAATATGCCTCGATTTGGCTTGGTGAGCTCGGCTCACCTTTACTCCACTATTCCCGTTTGCAAGCCCAATCTTTGCAAGCAAAATTCACGCAGCAGAACCAGCCGATCGTCGTTGAATTAGCAATGCGTTATGGCAAGCCTTCAATGGCCGAGGTAGTAGAAAAAATGCAGGCACTGGGCACAATTGAACGACTTTTAGTGCTGCCTTTATATCCCCAGTACTCTGCCACGACCTCAGCTTCAAGCTTTGATGAAATGTTGCGGTTGATGAGCCATTGGCGCAATCAGCCTGAGCTACGCGTGGTCAAGCATTTCCACGATAACCCTGCCTATATCGATGCCTTACGCCATCGCATTGCGCTTTTTTGGCAACAACACGGGCGCCCAAATTTTGCCGCTGGCGAGCGATTGGTGATGTCTTTTCATGGACTGCCAAAACGCAATTTGCTGATGGGTGATCCCTACCATTGCGAATGCTTAAAAACAGGACGTTTATTGGGCGAGGCTTTAGATCTTGAGCCGGGGCAGTATTTGGTGACTTTTCAATCACGCTTTGGTAAAGCCGAATGGCTAAAGCCCTATACCGCCTTAACCCTTGAGGCGTTGGGTAAAAGTCGTTGTCCTCGAGTCGATATTGTTTGTCCTGGTTTTCCCTCCGACTGCTTGGAAACCCTAGAAGAAATTGCCATGGAGGGTAAGATTTTGTTTGAAGAGGCTGGCGGCAATAATTACAACTATATCGCTTGCTTAAATGATAGCCCTCAGTGGATTGAGGCTTTAATGGCGATTGCCCAGGTTCATTTAAGTGGCTGGCCGGTACTACCAGAAACTCCAGCTGAGTTATGTTTACGCGAAGAACGAGCCACGGCAGCAATGGCTCGTCTGGCAAGCGATAATTGAGTTGCGCTACTTGAAAAAGGGGATCTTATCCCCAACTAACTGTCTTACCCAAGCGATGATTATTGTGAGTGAAGATTATTTATGACCCAAGCCAAACCGGATACCCAAACCCCCGAGCCCTTGCCAGACGATATCAACCCTGTCCAACCTATTGATATACAAGATAGGGCGCCAGATGCCACTAGTGTCAGTGGCGTGCCTGCGGCAGAAGTGGCCGAGCTGAATCAAAAATTAAGCGAAATGCACGATAACTTTTTACGCGCTAAAGCGGAAGGGGAAAATATTCGTCGCCGAGCCGCCGAAGACATCGCTAAAGCCCATAAGTTTGCCATTGAAAATTTTGCTGAGCACCTGATTCCTGTGGCCGATAGCTTACATGCTGCATTAGCAACTGAGGCAGTTGATGCAAAGGGGTTTAAAGAAGGTCTTGATATCACCTTAAAGCAATTGGCCTCGGCCTTTGAGAAAGGTCGCATAGCAGAAATTAACCCAGCGACTGGCGACAAGTTTGACCCCCATTTGCATCAGGCCATTGCGATGGTGCCTGCAGATCAAGACCCAAATACGGTGGTTAGTGTCCTGCAAAGGGGATATTCTTTGGCAGACCGAATCCTGCGCCCAGCCCTAGTTACTGTGAGCGAAACCAAGTAGGGCAGGGGAGATCGGGCCCTAAAAAAGCCAAAAAAGACCTAAAAAAGCCTGTTTTAGGGCTTGAATTTAGCTTATTTGCCCCCATTTGATGAATAAGAGATGATTTACAAATTCATTTAAGCAGCAGTATTTACCTAGCAATTATTTATTTGGAGCAGATATGGGAAAGATTATTGGGATTGACTTGGGTACCACGAACTCGTGTGTTTCGGTGGTTGAAAATAACGCCCCCAAGGTAATTGAAAACGCTGAAGGTGGTCGGACGACCCCGTCAATTATTGCTTACGCCGAGGACGGTGAAGTATTGGTGGGTGCGCCCGCTAAAAGACAGTCGGTGACCAATCCTAAAAACACGATTTATGCAGTCAAGCGTTTAATGGGTCGAAAATTTACCGATGCCGAGGTACAAAAAGACATCACCTTGATGCCTTATGAAATTGTGCAAGCGGATAACGGTGATGCATGGGTTGAGGCGCGCAGCAAAAAAATGGCGCCACAACAAGTTTCAGCTGAAATTCTGCGCAAAATGAAAAAGACGGCTGAAGATTATTTGGGCGAGGAAGTCACTGAAGCAGTTATTACTGTGCCAGCGTATTTCAATGATAGTCAACGTCAAGCAACTAAAGATGCGGGCCGCATTGCTGGTTTGGATGTGAAGCGAATTATTAATGAGCCCACTGCTGCAGCACTGGCATTCGGACTCGACAAACAAGATAAAGTCGATCGCAAAATTGCGGTATATGACCTTGGTGGCGGTACTTTTGACGTTTCAATTATTGAAATTGCCAACGTTGACGGTGAAAAGCAATTTGAAGTTTTATCAACGAATGGCGATACCTTTCTTGGCGGCGAAGATTTTGACCAACGTATTATCGATTGGATCATTGCAGAATTTAAGAAAGAACAGGGCGTCGATTTAAGTAAAGACGTATTAGCTTTACAGCGCTTAAAAGATGCAGCTGAAAAAGCCAAGATTGAGCTTTCCTCTGCTCAACAAACTGAAATTAACTTACCATACGTGACCGCGGATGCGAGCGGTCCTAAGCATTTAAATTTGAAACTAACCCGCGCTAAGCTCGAGTCATTAGTTGAAGGTCTGATTGACCGTACTCAAGGCCCTTGCGAAATGGCAATTAAAGATGCTGGGGTTTCGATTGGTGATATCGATGACGTGATTTTGGTCGGTGGCCAAACCCGCATGCCTGCTGTGCAAGATAAAGTCAAAGCCATTTTTGGTAAAGAGCCACGCAAAGATGTGAACCCCGATGAGGCGGTTGCTGTTGGCGCAGCGATTCAGGGTTCGGTGCTATCAGGCGATCGTAAAGACGTACTCTTGCTTGATGTCACCCCGCTCTCTTTGGGAATTGAAACCCTTGGCGGCGTGATGACCAAGATGATTCTAAAAAATACGACTATTCCGACCAAGCATTCTCAGGTTTATTCCACTGCTGAAGATAATCAACCTGCGGTCACCATTAAGTGCTTTCAGGGTGAGCGTGAAATGGCCAGCGCCAATAAATTATTGGGTGAGTTTAATTTAGAAGGTATTCCACCTGCGCAACGTGGCTTGCCACAAATTGAAGTGACTTTTGATATTGATGCCAATGGTATTTTGCATGTCACCGCAAAAGACAAGGCTTCAGGCAAAGAAAATAAAATTACCATTAAAGCGAACTCAGGTTTAACCGAAGATGAAATTCAACGCATGGTGAAAGATGCTGAAGCCAATGCGGTGGAAGATAAAAAAATGCTTGAGTTGGTCACTGCGCGTAATACCGCAGATGCTTTAGCGCATTCAACCAAGAAAACCTTAGAAGAACACGCCGCTACTTTAGATGCCGGTGAAAAAGAGGCGATTGAAACGGCTTTGAAGGCCTTAGAAGAGGCCATTAAGGGTAGCGATAAGGCTGATATTGAAGCCAAGTCGGAGGCTCTTGGTAAGGCAGCGCAAAAGCTGGGCGAGAAAGTACAAGCGGCTGAGCAAGCTAAGGCGGCTGGCGCTGCCGCAGGTGCCGCAGGGGCAACGGGTAGTGGTGCAGCTGGAGGTCCTGGCGCTGCGCCCGACGCGGATGTGGTTGATGCTGAATTTAAAGAGGTTGATGAGAAGAAGTAATCCACCTCAACACGAAGAAGTAAACAACAAGTCGGCCCTGTGCCGACTTGTGCCGTTTTAATGAAGTTGAAAGGATGGGTCTGTGGCGACCAGTAAACGCGATTATTACGATGTGCTTGGGGTCTCGAGAAGTGCAAGTGAAGAGGATATTAAAAAAGCCTATCGCAAATTAGCGATGAAGCATCATCCCGATCGCAACCCCGATAATCAGGGTTCAGAGGCTAAGTTCAAAGAGGCCAAAGAGGCCTATGAAGTGTTAACCGATTCTCAAAAGCGGGGCGCTTATGACCAATATGGTCATGCTGGTATTGATCCTAGTATGGGAGGAATGGGCGGCTTTGGAGGTGGCGCGACCGGCGGTTTTGCAGATGCTTTTGGCGACATTTTTGGCGACATTTTTGGCCAGTCTGGCGGACGCAATACGGGTGGACCTCAAGTCTATAAAGGCTCCGACCTGCGTTACAACATGGAAGTGTCCTTAGAACAGGCAGCAGAAGGATATTCAACGCAAATTCGCGTTCCAAGTTGGAGCGATTGCAAGCATTGCAAAGGCAATGGCGCGGAGCCTGGTACAAAAGTAGAAGATTGCCCTACTTGTGATGGTCGCGGACAAGTTCGCGTATCGCAAGGCTTTTTTTCGATGCAACAAACTTGCCCAAAATGTCGCGGTACAGGGAAGTACACCCCTAAGCCATGCAAACAATGCCAAGGTAGCGGCAAAATTAAAGAACAAAAAACCCTTGAAATTAAAATTCCTGCGGGCATTGATGATGGCATGCGCGTTCGCTCGGTAGGCAATGGTGAGCCCGGCATTAATGGTGGTCCAGCGGGCGACTTATACGTCGAAGTGCGGGTCAAAGCGCATCCCGTTTTCGAGCGTGACGGCAGCGATTTACATGTCCAGATGCCAATTTCCTATGCGGCTGCTACGCTTGGCGGTGCAATTGAAGTGCCAACTTTATCTGGTCGAGTAGAGTTTCCAGTGCCTGAGGGCACGCAAACAGGCAAGACTTTCCGCTTACGCAATAAGGGTATGAAGGCCTTAAGATCGGCAGTACTTGGCGATCTTTATGTCCATGTAATTGTGGAAACGCCAGTCAAGTTATCTGAAGAGCAGAAAAAATTACTGCGTCAATTTGATGAAAATTTAAAGCAGGGCGGTGAAAAGCATAGCCCACATCAGAACGGGTGGGTCGATCGTGTCCGCAGTTTTTTTAGCTAAAGCCATGTTGCTTTGCGGGGAAGGTGCCCGCCTTTACTTCCCTGACAAACGCTTTTATGGCTCCCTCAATAGAAGACTCGCCAATTAGAAAGTTTTTGACAAACTTTGCGGGCTTGCCAGGACTCATACCAAGCATATCAGGCAAGACTAAAACTTGACCCGAACAATCGACCCCAGCACCAATGCCAATGGTTGGAATAGAAATTTCCGCAGTAATGCGTTTACCTAAAGAAGCAGGGATGGCTTCCAGTACCAGCATTTGAGCGCCAGCAGCGGCGCACGCTTTGGCTTCGGCCAACATCGCACTAGCAGCATCGGGAACTTTACCTTGTACTTTATAACCGCCAAGGATGTGGACCGATTGGGGTAATAAACCCAAATGAGCACAAATTGGCACCCCCCGATCGACTAAAAATTGGATAGTTTCGATTTGCCAACGACCCCCTTCAAGCTTCACCATATTGGCGCCGGCGCGCATTAGCTCAGCGGCAGAATCGAGGGCTTGGTGTGGCTCACCATAACTGGCAAAAGGCAGGTCGGCAATTAAATACGCTCGGGTATTCGCACGATTAACACAGGCGGTGTGATAAGCCATTTGTGCCACTGTCACGGGTGTAGTGCTACCGTGGCCTTGCACCACATTACCCAAAGAATCTCCAACTAATATCACATCGACCCCCGCACGATCGACTAAAGCAGCTGCAGTAGCATCGTAAGCGGTAAGCATGGTGATTTTCTCGCCTTGCGCATACATCGCAAGAAGGGTATTGATTGTTATGGGCATGATGCCATCAGCGTAACTCATAGGGATGAGTGTAATGAATTAATGCCCCGTTGGGAGCTTAGTTGAGTCTTTTGTAGGGAGGTTCGCTTGACTTAATCTGCATTTTTGCATCGCAGTTACAGTTTCGACAGGGAAGTTTATCAATGCGTTGGTGTGCTACTTGCGGTAAAAAAGCCTTGAGAATGCCGAATTCGGGTAAAAATAATTCAGGACAAATTTCTAGTAGAGGCAATAAAACAAATGATCGTTCAGTAATACGAGGGTGAGGTAGGGTGAGCTCAGTATCATTTTGCGCGCAACCATCAAAAATCAAAATATCTAAATCGAGGGTACGTGGCGCATTTTCGTAAGGCCGCTCGCGGCCAAATTGCTGCTCTATTGCTTGACAGACATACAGCAAGCCATAAGGTTCTAATTCGGTTTCAATTTCGACGACGGCATTGATATAGTCATTACCAAGAGCATCAACTGGGGCACTTTGGTAATAACAACTCTTACTCACTATATGTAATTCATTACGTAAAGCGAGACAAACGATGGCATCGGTAATAATTTGCCGAGTATCGCCAAGGTTGCCACCAAATCCAATAAAAGCCCGCGCCATTTATCTTTCCCATTCAAGATAGGCTTACTTTACTGAAAAAAGCTAAAGTTTGCTGGTACGGTTTAAGTCAGCAGGCCTGCCGCAATTAAAGCGTGTTTAACGTGAGCACGATGCAGATCAGTAACATTAACCGCAGGGTGGCGTACTAAGGAGTTAGGAATTTGCCCTAACTGCACTAAAGCCTCTTTGACGCAGGCGACTTCACTAGTCGGCGAGCTGGGTTCTTGATTCTCAAAAACACCATCCATGATCGGTATACAAAAATCACGATGAATTTGGGTTGCAGTTGCAGCATCATTGTCCATGGCGGCAGCAATTAACTCTACCCATTTTGGGGTATTAATAACACCAATTCCAATTAAGGCACCATGCACACCATGCAGAATCATACCAAGCAGCGGTGGAGAGTCGAGGGCTGCCAGCACCGAAATTTTATCGTGTAAAGCCTCCCATAACTGCACATAGCGGGTAACGGTGCCACAAGCCGCCTTAAGACCCACTACATTTTTCAGGGTGGCTGCCTTTACAAGAGCGGGTATAGAGTAAGCACAACCCGATGGGTCAGGATATTGAAAAATAATCATTGGTAAATCAACTTGTTCATCAAGCATTTTAAAAAACCCATAAACCGAATCCGGATCCTGCGCAAGTCGCCGATAGGGGCGCACATCAAATGGCGGGAGAACAAGCAGGGCATCGGCACCACCAGCTTTGGCTAAAAGTCCGTCTGTGATAGCAGCAGGCCCACGACCTTCGATGCCACTAATTAGTATTTGACCGGGCATCATAACGCTACGTGCTAGCGCCAGAATTTTTTTCTTTTCTTCGTCAGACAACTGCAAGATTTCAGCTAAGCCAGCATTCACGGCCAAACCTTTAACTCCCGGGGTTTGGGCAGTTTCACTCAAATGCCTACGCAAGGCATCGTAATCAACACTTAAATCCGCCTTAAAGGGGGTAATAGTCGCCGGATAGAGGCCTCGCAGAACTAATGATTTAGGGGTTATTTTGTGCGTAGAGCTAGTGGGCAAGGCAGATCCTTTCGGAGTAAGACACTGGTAAATGAATTACGCCATAATAACTTCTCTTTTGACATAACTTAAAACTCTTTTATGAGCAGCATTGATGGTTGATATTCTAGTGATTGGCGGTGGCAATGCCGCCCTTTGTGCTGCAATCATGGCCAGAGAAGCGGGAGCTTCAGTATCTTTATTAGAGTCAGCCCCCTTTGAATGGCGAGGTGGAAATTCAACTCACACACGAAATATTCGTTGCATGCACGATGAGCCACAAGATGTTTTATTAGAGGCCTATCCAGAAGAAGAGTATTGGCAAGATGTATTGAAGGTCACTGGTGGCATAACTAATGAGAGGCTTGCCAAAATTGCGATTCGAGAATCAAGCACTTGTCGTACATGGATGCGTAAATATGGTGTTCATTTTCAAGCGCCGCTTTCGGGAACTTTGCACTTATCTCGCACGAACGCCTTTTTTATGGGCGGAGGTAAAGCTCTAGTCAATGCATATTACCGAAGCGCTGAAGGATTAGGCGTGAAAATCTATTACAACTCACCGGTTAAATCCATTGAGTTGGCAGATCGCCATTTCATTGCCGCCATTCTTGAAAATGGTGAGCGTATTGAAGCGAAAGCTTGTGTATTAGCTGCCGGAGGTTTTGAGTCAAATATTGAATGGCAACGTGAGGCTTGGGGTATTGATGAGCAAGGCAAAAGCCCAGCCGATAATTTTTTAATTCGGGGTACGACCTTTAACCAAGGTATCTTATTGAAAAATATGATTGGTGCTGGAGCTGATTCAGTTGGCGATCCTACGCAAGCACATATGGCCGCCATTGATGCCCGCGCACCTTTATATAACGGTGGTATTTGCACCCGTATTGATTGTGTCTCACTCGGAGTCGTGGTGAATGAGAATGCCCAGCGTTTTTATGATGAAGGCGAAGATTTTTGGCCCAAGCGTTATGCGATTTGGGGTCGCTTGGTAGCACAACAACCCAATCAAATTGCCTATTCCATTATTGATTCAAAATCGATTGGCCGTTTTATGCCGCCTGTATTTGAGGGAACGATTGCCGATAACATTACCGATTTAGCAATGAAACTCAAGCTTGATCCACTGATATTGAATAAAACCATCGAGGATTTTAATCTCGCTTGTCGCCCTGGAACTTTCGACCATACCGCCTTGGATGACTGTCATACTGAGGGACTTACTCCAGCTAAAACTCATTGGGCCACCCAGATTAATGTGCCACCGTTTTATGCTTACCCCCTAAGACCAGGCGTAACATTTACTTACCTAGGTTTGAAAACCGATGAAACTACCGCGGTGCATTTTAACGGTAAGCCCAGTAATAATTTATTTGTTGCGGGCGAGATGATGGCTGGGAATGTATTAGGCAAGGGCTATACAGCAGGAATAGGAATGGCAATTGGCACCGCATTTGGCCGCATTGCAGGTCAGAACGCGGCAAAGGCTGCACTAGATACAAAGGCACGGGAGCTTGCATGAAAATTTTTATTATTTTAAATACTTTGCTGTTTTGTATGAATACTGTTACCTGGGCACAATCCAGTGCTAGTCCCCCATACCCTAATCGATCAATTAAATTAATCGTTCCTTACGCTCCTGGCGGCGGCACTGATTTAACAGCGCGCTTGATGGCTAAAGTGATGACAACTTCTTTGGGGCAGTCTGTAGTAGTTGAAAACCGCGCCGGTGCGGGCGGTACTATTGGTAATGAGGCCGTTGCTAAAGCACCAGCGGATGGATATACCTTACTCTTTAGTGCTGCTGGCCCCCTTACGGTTTCCCCACATACTTATAGTAAGCTGGGTTACGAGCCGATTAAAAGTTTTGCGCCGGTTGCCTTAATTTCTGCCCAACCACTGATTTTGGTAGTAAATGCGAATTCCCCGTTTAATTCCGTTGCCGACATCATCAAGGCTGGAGCGGCTAAAAATAGCAAACTAAATTATGGTTCATTTGGTAATGGTAGTGTGGCGCATTTAGCAGGTGAGTCTTTTAAGCTTGTCACCAAAATAAATATGACGCATATTCCTTATAAGGGTACCAGTCCCGCGCTAACAGCTTTATTGGGCGGAGAGATCGATTTAATGTTTGACACCATTAGCACCTCAGCTCCTTTTGTAAAGTCAGGTAAATTAAGGGCCTTAGCAATTGCCTATAAAAATCGCTCTCCCCTTTTACCTAATGTACCAACCATGGAGCAGGCAGGGGTGAATAATTTTGAGGCAGGTACATGGTATGGTGTTTTAGCACCAGCGGGTACTGATAAGAAAATAATTCAGCAAATTAATAGTGTTTTAAATCAAGGGCTCAAAGATAAAGAGATTGCGGAAATTTTTACCGCTGATGGGGCAGTTATTCTTGGCGGAACGCCGGAAGAATTTAATACATTCTTCTTAGCGGAATATAAAAAGAATGAGGCGATTGTGAAGGCAGCGGGTGTAACTGAGAATTAGCCACCGTATTCAAAAGTCTTAGAGATCAATGGCGGTCGGGTCCAGTTTAGTTGTTTTGCGCCGACGCCGCTTGCTGCCTAATTTAGTTACCTTGCCATTTTTTTGATCTTCTGCTTTGGCTAAGTTAATCAGTTCTTCGCGGGTATTCAAATCAGCCTCAATAAATTGCGTCCACCACAGCCCTAATGAATTGGGTAATTCACCCGTAGTACAGCGCAGTAACATAAAGTCATAACCCGCTCGAAAGCGGGGCGATTCTATGAGGCGATGGGGGAAGCGACCTAAACGTTTTTCAAAGCGGGGCTGCATAGTCCAAATTTCGCGCATGTCTGCTTCAAAACGTCGCTGAATAGTCACACCATTATTTTGGCTGGTAATCGTGTCATCCATCGCGGCATGAAGGGCGGGCACATTAGCCATCCCTCCAGCAATATTGCGCCGCCAGTTTTGGGTTAAATCAGGCCATAACAAACTGGCAAAGAGAAAGCCAGCGGAGACTCCTTTACCTGCTTGAATACGTTCATCGGTATTTGACAGTGATAGCTTGATAAACTCGGTGCCAGCACCACTCGCAGAATCACCATCTAAGGCTTTGTCAAGCAATGGCAGCAAGCCGTGATGCAGACCAGCGGCACGCAGACCTTCAATCGCTGGCCAAGAGTGCCCCGACATCAGTAGCTTAAGAATTTCGTCAAAGAGCCTTGCTGTTGGCACGTCATGAATCAAATCAGCTAACTCAGCAATCGGCGCACGCGTAGCTGGATCGAGCGTAAAGCCAGTTTTAGCCGCAAACCGAATTGCCCTAAGCATGCGAATGGGATCTTCCCGATAGCGTTTGCTGGGTTCACCAATCATGCGCAGCGTACGTTTTTGCATATCAGCCATACCGCCGTGATAATCGAATACGGTTTCAGATGATGGGTCGTAGTACATCGCATTAATACTGAAGTCGCGGCGCTCTGCATCTTCTGCTTGTGAGCCCCACACATTGTCGCGTAAGATTCGTCCACTTTCCGCAAGATGTTCCCCCACTTGATCCAGCATGGCACGAAAGGTTGAAACCTCAATAATTTCAGGGCGCTCTTTACCAAAAAAAGTAACATGCACGATTTGAAAGCGCCGACCAATGAGACGTGATTTCCGAAATAATTTTTGTACTTGTTCGGGAGTCGCATTCGTTGCTACATCAAAATCCTTTGGACCAATTCCCAGCACTAAGTCTCGTACTGCACCACCCACAATAAAGGCGGAGTAGCCCGCTTGCTGCAGTACTTGGGTTACCTTCACCGCATTTTTTGACAATAAGTGGGGATCAATGCGATGGGTTTTTTTGTTAATCCGTTGAGCAAGTGTAGTTTTCGTACCCCCTACTTTAGGCTTGGGCTGGCGTTTAATCAGCCCTTTAATAAATTTTGTTATCAATTGAATAGCTCGAGAATAGGCCAGCCACGTTTTTGGGCTTCGGCCCGCAAGAGCATATCAGGATTAGTTGCAATGGGATTAGTGACTTTTTCAAGTAAGGGCAAATCATTCAATGAGTCGGAATAAAAATAGCTTCTGGGTATCTCTGCTAAAGACATATTTAAACTGTCCAACCATGCTTCAACTCGGTGTATTTTGCCATCACGAAAGCTGGGTACCCCTTTCACGGCACCAGTAAAATTTCCCTCTGGCGCATCACCTTCCGTTGCCGGTTCGGTCGCCACTAAATGGGTAATACCAAAACTTTCCACAATTGGGCGGGTAACAAAACTATTTGTTGCCGTCACCACGCAACATAAATCACCCGCATCGATATGACGCCTTACTAAATCTAGTGCTTGAGAGTGGACTTTTCCAGTAATGACCTCAGCCATAAAAATTTCATGCCAAGCCTTTAATTGTGGCCGAGAATGTTCTGCAAGAGGCTTTAAGGCAAAACTTAAAAATGCATCAATATCGAGCTTACCTTCTTTATAGTCGCTGTAAAACTGCTCATTTTTTTGCGCAAATGCCACTCCATCGACGACCCCAAGTCGGACTAAAAATTGCCCCCATTCATAGTCGCTATCGAAGTGCAATAGAGTATGGTCTAAATCGAATAATGCTAGTGTCGTCATCCAGCGCTACCAAGAGTCGGGTTGTTAGTTGTAGGAGGTTGAATTTGCAATAATTCGCGCACGAGTGGCAAAGTCACAGCGCGCTTCATTTCTAGTGAGTAGGCATCAAGCGCATCTAATAGGGCCATTAAGTTCGGCATATCGCGGTAAAAACGCTGCAGCAGCCACGGTATTACCTCTGGCGATAAATTTAAGCCGCGCTCAGCTGCTGCCTGTTGCAATGCCTGCATTTTTTCCTCATCGCTTAAAGGTTGCACTTGAAATACTAGGCCCCAAGCTAATCGAGTACGTAAATCTTCACGCAGTTGTAAGCCAGCAGGTGCGCTATTGCCGGCCATAAAAATATATAAGTTACGACTACCATGGACCAAATTTAAAATCCGAAAGAGTGCCGCTGATAAACGCTCATCAAGCTGATCGACATCATCAACCGTAATGATAATCGCCTGTTCTTGGCTGAGTAAATGCGGTAATTTTTCTTCTAAATTAACCCAAGAAACGGGTTCATTAGCTTGCAGAGAAAAGTGCCGCAGATTAAGTAGATCCGCCGCGTTATTTAAGGCGCTGAGTAAATGGGTACGGCCCGATCCCAATGCGCCCCACCAGTAAAGCCAGCGGTCATTAAGCGCATGCAGGGAAGTGTCAGCAGGATTAATCTCCCAACCCGAAACGAGTGATTGTAGATGAGCTAGCAGGGCGGCATTGCTGGCCGCTAAAAAATTGTTTAGCGTAGCTTGTTGGGGCTGACTCAGATCAAGCGCAAATTGTTTCGGTAGCGCTGCATTTGGCTTCATCACGATTATTTTTTAGAACCCTGATACCAACTCGATTGAAGATAGAGAGACCAAGTATATTGAATGAGGACCAAACTCACTGCGCTGGCTGGCAAGGCAAGCAGTACCCCAAAAAATCCAAATAACTTACCAAAGATCAGCAAAGCAAATAAGACCGCAACGGGGTGTAGACCAATGCGTTCACCGACCAGTCGCGGCGTTAAGAAAAAGCCCTCTAACATTTGGCCTATGCCAAACACCACTAAAACACCCACAACTTCGGTGCCAAAACCAAATTGCAAAAGGGCCGATAGCACGGCGAGAATAAAGCCAAGCCAGAATCCTAAGTAGGGAATGATCACCACCATTGCCGTGAATGCCCCTAACGCAATGGCACCGCGCACACCAACAATAGAAAGCCCTGAGCAGTAAAAAACTGCCATTACCAAAATAACTAAAATTTGACCGCGTAAATATTGTGATAACAGGCCATCAGTTTTAGCGCAAAGGTGTTGCGCGCTAGCCTGAAAGCGTAAAGGAATTAATTTTTTTAAATATTCAAAGAAGTGATGCCAATCAATTAGAAGATAAAACAATACAAAGAGCGTTAAGACTAAATCGATCAAGACACTAAGGATAGAGCCGCTAGAAGAAAGGATCGTGCCGAGGGTGGTATTGACAACATTTTTGGCGTTATCACTGACTAATGCACCAATTTTTTGGGTAGCAATTGCTTTAATCGCGCCCCAGTCAAAGGCAATATTGTGTTCGGCTAATTTTGGCGCTAACCACAATTGGGTTTTTTCGATCCACTCCGGTAGCTGGGTTTTAATTAATGGAATTTCTTGACTAATTAAGCTGATGAGCAAAATGACAATCCCAGCCAGTAGACTTAAACCAAAAATCATCGCCAAACACGCCGCTAGAGATTTGGGTAGCCGATGCCGCTCAAGCCATAATGAAATCGGGCGTAAAGCGTACGCCAAAATGAAGGCAGCTAAAAAAGGGGTAAAAATTTCGGCCATGGTGCATTGATCCTCTAGAATTCAATGATTCTAACGATCAAGTTCAGTTCACCCCTAAATTACCCCTCTTTT
This sequence comes from Polynucleobacter sp. IMCC 30228, assembly GCF_021395205.1. GTDB lineage: Bacteria > Pseudomonadota > Gammaproteobacteria > Burkholderiales > Burkholderiaceae > Polynucleobacter. The sequence goes on from NZ_JAJVCS010000001.1 coordinate 679,843, forward strand.
TATGACTAAATTCTCCCCCCCTCTAGCCGCAAGCCTTTCCTATCGTGATGCTGGGGTCGACATCGATGCCGGCGATGCACTGGTTGAGCGGATCAAGCCATTAGCCAAAAAAACTATGCGCGAAGGCGTTTTAGCAGGTATTGGGGGGTTTGGGGCCTTATTTGAAGTGCCAAAGCGTTATCGCGAACCTGTTTTAGTGGCGGGCACCGACGGAGTCGGCACCAAACTAAGGCTGGCCTTTGAATGGAATTGCCATGGCACCATTGGTCAAGATTTAGTCGCCATGAGCGTGAATGATATTTTGGTGCAGGGCGCTGAACCCCTATTTTTCCTCGATTATTTTGCTTGTGGCCAATTAACGATTGATACAGCAGCGCAGGTGATTGAGGGGATTGCTAAGGGGTGTGAGTTAGCGGGTTGCGCGCTGATTGGCGGAGAGACAGCCGAGATGCCCGGCATGTATCCGCCTGGAGAATATGATTTAGCGGGCTTTGCAGTGGGTGCAGTTGAAAAATCGAAAATTATTAATGGTTCACGCATTTGTGCCGGCGATATCGTTTTGGCAATTGCCTCTAGTGGTGCTCACAGTAACGGCTATTCCTTAGTGCGAAAAATTATTGAGCGTGCTGGAGCAAAACCGGATGATGATTTAGATGGTAGGCCATTAATTGAAGCGGTGATGGCGCCTACGGAAATTTACGTTAAACCCCTGTTAAAACTGATGTCTGCAATTGACATTAAAGGGCTGGCCCATATTACTGGCGGTGGCATTGTTGACAATGTGCCGCGCGTTTTGCCAGAAAACATGCAGGCGGTTTTACAGCGCGATACCTGGGAGTTACCAGCATTGTTTCGCTGGTTACAAACTCAGGGTAATGTTGCTGATGCAGAAATGGTGAGAGTATTTAACTGTGGGATTGGAATGGTATTAATTGTTGCGCCCGAGCTTGCTTCTACCGCAATTCAGTCCTTGGCGACGGAGGGCCTGAAGGTTTGGGTAGCTGGTGAAGTACGTGAGCGTCCCGCTGGCGAAGCTCAAACCCTAGTTATTTAATCTTGAGCTGCTCTAAGCAATAGTTAAGGGCTTGTTGTTGGCCGCTGGTCGTGAGTGAATCAAAACATTGCCGAGCTGAAATCGCGCGTAGCCAGGTTAACTGACGTTTAGCCAGTTGCCGTGAAGCGGCTAAGGCTTTCTCCCGCATGCCCTCTAAAGAGTCATGACCCGCTAAGTAATGCCAAACCTGTCGATAACCCACTGCGCGCATGGCAGGTAAGTCGGCATGAATTTCAGGGCGCTGTCTTAGCGCTGCCACTTCAGCAATCAAACCCTGTTGAAGCATTGCATCAAAGCGAGTGGCAAGATCCTCATGTAATTTTTTACGCTCACTAGGTTCAAGTGCAACAAGTTTTAGTCCGGCGGGAATAGTTGCACCAGTGCGGCCGTCTTGACTCGGATTTTCAGCTAACCAAGTTGACAGAGGACGCCCGCTCACTAAAAATACTTCCAAGGCCCGTTGAATACGTTGTGCATCATGGGGTTTAAGGCGCGCAGCAGTAAGGGGATCGATTTGATTTAGCTCGGCATGCAAGGCTGGCCACCCCAAGCGCGCAGCGCGCGTTTCTAGTTCTTGGCGGATTCGTGGGCTCGCTTCTGGCAGGACTGATAAGCCGTAAGCCCAAGCACGCCAATAGAGCATGGTTCCACCAACAACTAACGGGATATGGCCGCGTAACTGGATTTCGGCGCAGAGGCGTTTTGTATCAGCGGCAAAGCGCGCTGCCGAATAGGTTTCATAGGGCTCAAGAATATCAATTAAGTGATGTGGCACTAAAGCACGTTCAGCACTTGAAGGTTTTGCGCTGCCAATATCTAAGCCGCGGTACACCAAGGCCGAATCCATACTGATTAATTCTATTTTTACGCCTCGCTGTGCGGCCTGCTGTGCCACAGTCATTGCCAAATGACTTTTACCGCTGCCGGTTGGGCCAACAATGCAGAGGACCTCCGAGAGGCGCTCGGGGGTTTTAATAATCATTTACTGACACAGTCGGTTTTAGGGGCATACGACAATTATAGGAAGCTTAGCTAGCTAAGCCTGTTAATATCCACCTCAATTTCAATTAAAGAGGTGAAGTTGATGGATACCTTAATTCAACTAGGCGATTTCTTTTTACACGTTGATCGCCATTTAGACTTAGTGATTCAAAATTATGGCAACTGGGCCTATGGCATTCTGTTTGCTATTGTATTTGCAGAAACAGGTTTAGTTATTGCCCCCTTTTTGCCTGGCGACTCCCTATTATTTATTGCTGGGGCCTATTGCGCCACTGGCCAATTTAATATGCTCACCTTATGCAGTGGTTTACTACTTGCTGCAGTCGTGGGTAATACTGTCAATTATTTTATTGGTCGCTGGATTGGGGAAAAAGTGTTTGCCAGTCAATCACGTTGGATTGATCAAGCTGCGTTACGTAAGACCCACGCATTTTATGAAAAGCATGGCGGTAAGACCATTATTTTGGCACGTTTTTTACCTATCGTCCGTACCTTTGCGCCATTTGTCGCTGGTGTTTCTGCAATGAATTTTGCCCGCTTCCAATTTTTTAATATTGTTGGTGCTGCAATCTGGGTGGTAGGTCTCGTAGTGGCAGGATATTTTTTCGGCAACATTCCAATCATTCGGGAAAACTTAAATGTGATTGTTTTAGTTGGGGTTGGAGCAGCTGCCTTGCCGGTAGCTTTCGCTGCATTAGTGAAGATGGTGCAAGCGCTGCGCCAGAAGCCATGAAGCTTAAAAATTAGTTTTGCCGACTCTGATTTTCTAAGGTGGCAATGTGTTCACGAATTTCTTCGGCATCGCCTGCCTCAGGCGAGGCCACCAGGTAGCGCTGCATATCTTCAAGTGCTGGACGCAAATATTCTAGCTGGGCAAGAATGAGCCCACGATCCCGAATCTCTTCGATCGAATCAGGTAGCAAAATAACTAAACGTTGTTGTACCCCCAACAATCTCTCCCAGCGCTCGTTTTCGGTGTAAATCAACTTTAGATTACGCAGAAAGCGCGACAGAATTTCACGGGGGCTAGAGGCGCGTAAAAAAATATTTAAAGGCAAACTAATTTCATCTTGATAGCCCTTGGCGTCTAAATAGGGATCCAACATCTCCTGCAATTCATTCTTTGATAACGAGGCGCCCGTTAGGGGATCCATAATAATTTCACCTTGCTGCAAGGAGATGCGCATCATGAAATGATTGGGAAAAGAAACTCCACGAATCTTGAGCCCAATTTGATGGCCTAATTCCATCATCAGCATTGCCAGAGAGATTGGTATTCCGCGCCGACTTTCAATAATATGATGGAGATAAGAATTTTCAGGCGCGTAAAAATCATTTGGATTGGGGCCGAACCCTAGCTCACTATAAAAAAAATGTTTTAGATGCTGTAGTTTTTGTACCGCCGAAGTTTCGGGGGTGATGCGCTGTTTGAGTCGCTTGCCAAGTTGATCAATTTGATCAAGAACAGTCTGTACATCTAAGTCAGGAAATGCATGCTGAGCAACGGCAACCGCAGCCTCGGTAAGAGGAAAATAGTCGTCTTCTGCTACCAGAGACGCAAAGTAGTCAAGTTGTCGTGTGGGCATACCTCCTATTTTGCATGACGTAAGAAATTTTGCCAGCGAATTCCACCAAGTCTAATGCCGATAAAGTAAATTACTGCCGCTAGGCTAAGCCAGCCAACCAGAAGACCAATCCGCAGCCAAGGCTGTGCTTGTAAGTCGATCCAGTTATGGGCTTGCGAACCATAATGCAATATCAGACCCAAGGGAATTAAGCCTACCCCGAGTCGTGCTAAATATTTCCACCAACCCGCTGAAGTTGGCAGTGCCCCCCGCCAGCAAAGGCCAATCCACAACATCGCCGCGTTTAGGCAAGCACCTAAGCCAACAGATAAAGCTAAGCCAGCATGCCCTAGCCAGGGAACAAAGACCAGGTTTGCCAGTTGGGTTGAAACTAAAACCACCAAGGCAATTTTGACTGGGGTGCGAATGTCTTGCCGAGAATAGAAGCCTGGGGCCAAAATTTTTACCAAAATTAGACCCACTAAGCCCACCCCATAGGCGGCTAAGGCGCGTTGGGTCATCATCACATCAAGCGCACTGAACCGCCCATAGTGATAGAGCACGGCAGCAATTGGCTCACCAAATAAAAATAGCGCTAATGCACAAGGCGCAGCCAACAGAAAAGTCAACTGCAAACCCCAAACCAACAGTTCCTCAGCATGTTTAAGGTCTTGATTAGCATTGGCTTTACTAAGGCTTGGCAATAAGACAGTACCGAGCGCTACGCCAAGCAGTGCGGTGGGAAACTCCATGAGGCGGTCTGCATAGGTTAACCATGAAACACTTCCCGTAGTTAAGCGCGAAGCGATATTCGTGTTGATTAAGAGGGAAATTTGCGCAACCGAGACCGCAAACACCGCCGGCCCCATTAAGCGCAACACCCGTCGGGAATCTGGGCTGATAAAGGCTTGGTGAATAGCGCTCGGCAGAATGCCAATGCGCGGCAATAGACCTAAACGCTTAAGGGCGGGAATTTGAATCAGCAGCTGCAGTAGGCCGCCGACTAAAACGCCAATACTCAGGGCATAAATGGGTTGCTCTAATTGCGGAGCGAGCCAAATAGCGCTGATGATTAAGGCCAAATTGAGTAAAACGGGGGTAAAGGCGGGGAGCGCAAAACGCTGATAGGTATTCAAAATACCAGCAGAAAGTGAAACCAGTGAAATGAAGCCGATATAAGGAAACATGATGCGGGTCATGACCACGCTGGCCTCGAAAGCAGGTCCGCCGGTCAAACCCGTAGCGATTAACAAAATAAGTAATGGTGCCGCCAGCACCCCAAGCCCAACAGTAAACAGCAACAACCAAAATAAAAGGGTGGCAACTGCGTTAATCAGCGCCTGCGACTTGGCTGGCTCACCTCGGGCAACAATTTCTCCCAAAATTGGCACAAAAGCTTGTGAAAAAGCGCCTTCGGCGAATAAACGACGGAGTAAGTTGGGTAATCTAAAGGCAACGTTATACGCATCAGTCCACTCTGAAGCCCCAAAACTTCGGGCAATCAGAGTTTCACGTAAAAGGCCAGTTATCCGAGATAACATCGTCAAAGCACTCACTTTGGCGGCAGCGGAAAGCAGATTCATGGGCTGATTTTCCCCTATTTATTGGTCTACTGGGCTTTTTTGGCCCTTTCAGGTAAAATCTTGGTTTTTAGCGAACACCCAAGGCTTCTCGCAAGTGTTCGCATATTTTGACAAATCGGAATGAATAGGCAGGTTTAAAGATGGCCAATACCGCACAAGCGCGCAAACGCGCTCGGCAAGCAGTAAAACAAAATGAGCATAATTCGAGCTTGCGTTCGAAGTTACGCACATCCATTAAGGCTGTGCGTAAAGCAGTTGAGGCGGGCGATAAAGCGGCTGCTGCGAAAGTATTTGTTGCTACTCAAGTCACTATCGACAAAATTTCAGATAAAAAAATCGCCCATAAAAATACTGCCGCGCGACAAAAATCCCGTTTATCAGCTGCTATTAAGGCGATGGCTTAGTTCTTTTTTCGTAATTCAACTCAAGCCCGCTCCATTTTTGAGCGGGTTTTTGTTTTACAGCTTGGCTTTTAGGTTTTGGGTTCGAAGACACAGGCCTCCTCAATTGGAAGGCCATTGTCTTTAGCAAAATTAAGCAAAAAATCGAGCGCCATGGGGTCTAGATCATGTATGCGAGTATCGATGACAACGAATTTAACATTGGCAATGACAACAGGTCGAGCGAAGGGAGAATAAGTAAAGCGAGGATCACCAGCATCACCAAGGGGGCGAAAGCTTGCCATGACTCCGCAAAGGCGCTCAGCCCAGTCGCTGGGCCTAAAGGGTCTGCCATTTGCAGTGATGCCTTGGATAAACAGGGTTTTATGAATCACGTTTTAAGACAGTCAAGATAGAGCAATATAAGCTTAAGATTATTATTTTAGTGGGTGATATTTTGGACAAAATAGAAAATCAATCCGTTTCTGGGCATGCTAGTTTAGCTTCCTTGGCTAAACCGCAGGTACCTGGCCAAATCAAACATTACCTCCAGTTTGCTGATTTAACACGAGCCGAATACGATTATTTGCTATCGCGTACAGCTTGGTTAAAAGAGCGCTTTAAACGTTACGAAACTTGGCATCCCTTGCATGATCGAACCTTGGCCATGATTTTTGAAAAACATTCCACCCGCACGCGTTTGTCATTTGAGGCGGGAATACATCAATTGGGCGGTCATGCTGTCTATCTCAATACCCGTGACACCCAATTGGGCAGGGGCGAGCCAGTGGAAGATGCCGCGCAGGTTATCTCGCGGATGACAGACATTATTATGATTCGTACTTTTGGCCAAGACATCATCGAACGCTTTGCGGCAAACTCACGGGTGCCAGTCATTAATGGGTTAACTAACGAATTTCATCCCTGCCAAGTGTTAACGGATATTTTTACTTTTGTCGAAGCCCGTGGGCCGATTCAAGGAAAAACCGTAGCCTGGGTTGGAGATGCCAACAATATGGCTTACACCTGGATTCAAGCCGCTGAGTGCTTAGATTTTCAATTGCGCTTTTCAGCGCCCGAAGGATATCAACTCGATCGGGCACGTTTAAGTGGTGCTGCTTTAAATCACCTCATGATCTGTGCCGACCCGCGGGATGCAGTCAAGGGTGCCGACTTAGTAACGACCGATGTCTGGACAAGCATGGGATACGAAGATCAAAATACTATGCGGATGAAGGCATTTAAAGATTGGATGGTCACAGAAGAATTGATGGCGCTAGCTAATCCAAGTGCCTTATTTATGCATTGCTTACCAGCACATCGAGGCGAGGAAGTTAGTGCGGCAGTGATTGACGGACCCCAAAGCGTCGTTTGGGAAGAGGCCGAAAATCGATTACATGTACAAAAGGCTTTAATGGAATACTTATTGTGTGGGCAAATTTCTGCCACGGGCAGCCCTGTTTGATAATGTGTCAACCAATTTAAAACGAGTGGAAGCATGTCTGAAATCAAAAAAGCAGTCTTAGCTTATTCTGGCGGTCTTGATACCAGCGTGATCTTGAAGTGGCTACAAGATACCTATCATTGTGAAATCGTCACCTTTACTGCCGATCTGGGTCAGGGCGAAGAGCTTGAGCCGGCGCGCACCAAAGCCTTGCAATTTGGCATTAAGCCGGAAAATATTTTTATTGACGACTTACGCGAAGAATTTGTACGAGATTTTGTTTTCCCCATGTTTCGCGCTAATACGATTTACGAGGGCGAGTATTTGTTGGGCACCTCTATTGCTAGACCCCTCATTGCCAAACGCCAAATTGACATTGCCCGCCAAGTCAAAGCAGACGCAGTTTCCCATGGCGCCACCGGCAAGGGTAATGATCAGGTTCGTTTTGAGTTAGGTTATTACGCTCTTGAGCCCGGCATTAAGGTCATTGCACCCTGGCGTGAGTGGGATTTATTGTCGCGCGAAAAATTAATGGCTTACGCCGAGCAGCATGGCATACCAATTGAAATGAAACACCAGCAAGGTGGTTCACCATACTCGATGGATGCGAATCTATTGCATATTAGTTACGAAGGTCGGCACTTAGAAAATCCCAATGCGGAAGCTGAAGAATCGATGTGGCGCTGGACAGTTGCACCTGAAAAAGCACCGGATACCGCCGCCGTCATTGAAATTGAATTTCGTGCGGGCGACCCCATTGCCATTGACGGTAAGGCTTATCAACCCCACGAACTCTTAGCGGAATTAAATCGTCTTGGGGGTATGCATGGCATTGGCCGACTCGATTTAGTGGAAAACCGCTTCGTCGGCATGAAGAGTCGCGGCTGCTACGAAACCCCTGGCGGTACGATTTTGCTTAAAGCCCATCGGGGCATTGAAAGTATTACGCTGGATCGCGAAGTGGCGCACTTAAAAGATGACTTGATGCCGCGTTATGCCAGCCTTATTTATAACGGCTACTGGTGGTCGCCTGAGCGCCTTGCTTTACAAACTTTAATTGATCATACCCAGCGTAATGTCAATGGGGTGGTGCGCTTGAAATTATACAAAGGCTCGGTAAGCGTTATTTCACGTGATTCGGCTAATACTTTATTTGATCAAACGATTGCTACTTTTGATGACGATGGCGGTGCCTATAATCAAGCCGATGCTGGCGGGTTTATTAAACTCAACGCGTTGCGGATGCGTATTGCAGAAATCGCAAAGCGCAAATTAAAGAAAACGAAAGGCTAGAGATGCAATTTGAGCAGGTTGCGGTTGGTAAAAAAGCCAATATTTATTATGACGGCAAGTGCGTCTCGCATACCGTTACCCTAGCTGATGGAACCCGCAAATCGGTAGGGGTGATTTTGCCAAGCACCCTAAAGTTTGAGCTCAGCACTAAAGAAATCATGGAAGTCGTGGATGGATGCGCTTATGTCAGCATTGATGGCGCCCCCGAAAGGGCATTTGCTGCTGGTGAAAGTTGGACGGTTGAGGCGGGTGGTTATTTTATAGTGCGCACCACCGCTCCAGTGCACTATGTTTGCCACTTTGGCTAAAGTCGCCCTAGCCTTCGTTAAGGCGTGGGTTGCTGGTGTCAGTTTTTAGGTAGTCCCTGAATCAGCGTACCAGGACCTAAGGCGCGCTCTGCAAACCATTTTTGATTCATCTCTAAAGCAAAGCGAATAGGTGCTTTGGGACAATGATTGTTAGTGGTATCAGCCTGCATTTCCTCGATGTTCACAATCTTGCTATCGTCGCCAATAAAAGCAATAGAGAGCGGAATTTTGGTATTGCTCATCCAAAAACAATGCCCCGCCTTTTGTTCAAAAATAAAGAGCATGCCCGCATTTTGAGCCATGACAGTGCGATACATCAGACCAGTTTGCCGTGCTTGGGGGGTCGCAGCCACTTCGACCTGAAGGCGATATATACCGGTTTTAAGCTCAATCACTGGTAGACCGGGGTTAGGGCTACTATTTTGTGCTAAACCAGCTGTCGTGAGGCCAAAGAAGCCCAGAAATAAGCTCAACGCTAAGGTCACTAGCCCAAAATGGGGTATGTGAGTCAAGCGGGTCTGTTTAAGTAGCATATTTTTCATAGTTTGAAAGCCCAATTTTATGGGTTAGTTCGCTAGCTCATGCGAAAATAGTAGAAGTTATAACTCAATATCCCTCTGGAGAAGTGTGAATGTATAAGCATATTAAAGTGCCTGCTGGCGAAAAAATCACTGTTAATCAAGATTTCTCAATTAACGTACCCGATCATCCAATTATTCCAGTAATTGAAGGCGATGGGATTGGTGCTGATATTACGCCTGTAATGATCAAGGTAGTGGATGCAGCAGTTGCCAAAGCTTACGGTGGTAAACGCAAAATTGCTTGGATGGAAGTTTATGCGGGCTCTAAGGCAACTCAGGTGTATGGCCCCGATGTATGGATGCCAGAAGAAACCCTAGAAGCCGTTAAAGAATACGTGGTTTCAATTAAAGGCCCTTTGCACACGCCAGTGGGCGGCGGCATTCGCTCTTTAAACGTGGCCTTGCGTCAAGCCTTAGATTTGTATTTATGTTTGCGTCCAGTGCGTTATTTCAAGGGAGTTCCCTCACCACTTCGTGAACCTGAAAAAACCGATATGGTTATTTTTCGCGAAAATTCAGAAGATATTTATGCTGGCATTGAATGGGAAGCTGGCTCACCAGAAGCCAAAAAAATGGTTGATTTTCTGATTAAAGAAATGGGCGTTAAGAAAATTCGCTTTCCCAATACCTCGAGCATTGGCATTAAGCCAGTGTCGAAAGAGGGTACCGAGCGTTTGGTACGTAAAGCGATTCAGTATGCAATTGATAATGACAAATCTTCAGTGACTATCGTGCACAAAGGCAACATCATGAAATTTACCGAAGGTGGTTTTCGTGACTGGAGTTATGGCTTAGCGCAAAATGAATTTGGCGCGCAACTGATTGATGGCGGACCTTGGTGCAAAATGAAGAATCCCAAGACTGGCAAAGACATCATCATTAAGGATGTGATCGCGGATGCGTTCTTGCAGCAAATTTTGCTACGCCCTAATGAATACAGCGTGATTGCCACGTTAAATTTGAATGGCGATTATGTATCCGATGCCTTAGCAGCTCAAGTAGGCGGCATTGGAATTGCGCCTGGCGCCAATATGTCCGATAGCATTGCCATGTTTGAGGCAACCCATGGCACCGCACCAAAATACGCCGGTAAAGATTATGTCAACCCGGGTTCAGAAATTCTCTCCGCTGAAATGATGTTGCGTCATATGGGCTGGACCGAAGCTGCCGATCTAATTATTTCGTCAATGGAAAAAGCCATTCTTTCGAAAAAAGTGACTTATGACTTTGCGCGTGTATTAGAGGGCGCTACGCAGGTATCGTGTTCTGGGTTTGGCGACGCAATGATTGCAAATATGTAAAGCTGAAAAAAGGTCAAAAAAAACCCAGGGCACGCCCTGGGTTTTTAATTTCATTAGGAAGTTTTTATCAAGCGCCTTGAATATTCGTCGCTTGCTTGCCTTTAGGTCCTTGGGTAATGTCAAACGTTACCTTTTGGCCTTCTTTGAGGGTTTTGAAACCGCCCATAGTAATCGCACTGAAATGCGCGAACAGCTCTTCTTCACCATCATCGGGTTTAATAAACCCGAAACCTTTTGCATCATTAAACCACTTAACAACTCCGGTCGCCATGCGAACTCCATTACTTAAACTTGAAACACCCGTGAAAATGGGGGGAATACTTTTTAATCAGTTTCGCTCCAAAACACGCCTAATAGAACCTCAATAAGAAGCACTACCCCCGATTGTTTGCCCTTTTTGGTGGCGTGTCAAGGAGTTAAATCGACTTGGGAGTAGGTGATTACCCCCTTTAATCTGGCAAAAATGCCCCAATATGGGGTAATAAGGTCCTTAGTGAGGGTTTTTTGCAACAAATTCAGCAGTAAATTACAGACTGAGCCTGAGTGTTTAGAATGAATCATATGAGCCGATTAATTAAAACTCCCCAACCCCTCAACCCACTCCTACCAGGTAGTGGTGATACCGCGCTTTTGGAGAAGCAGGCCGAGAAAGTCAAGGTTCCGGCTTTGTATAAAGTTTTACTTTTAAACGACGATTACACCCCCATGGAATTTGTGGTGATGGTCATTCAAGAGTATTTTAATAAGGATCATGAAACCGCCACACGCATCATGTTACAAGTTCATTTAGTTGGTAAAGGCGTTTGCGGAATATTTACGCGCGATGTTGCAGCCACTAAAGTTCATCAAGTTACCGAGAGCTCCCGCGAAGCGGGGCACCCTTTGCAGTGCACTATGGAGGAAGCATGATTGCCCAGGAATTAGAAGTGAGTTTACATATGGCTTTTGTTGATGCACGCGCTGCTCGACATGAGTTCATTACCGTTGAACATCTTCTTTCGGCCTTACTCGATAATGCCACCGCCGTGGAGGTATTGAAGGCTTGTTCGGTGAATATTGCCGAGTTACGTGCCCAGTTAAAAAATTTCATTAATGACAATACGCCAGTGGTTCCAGGAACTGAAGAAGTCGACACCCAACCTACCTTAGGTTTTCAGCGGGTGATTCAGCGCGCCATCATGCACGTTCAATCTACTTCAAATGGCAAAAAAGAAGTGACTGGTGCGAATGTGTTGGTCGCTATTTTTGGTGAAAAAGATTCACACGGCGTTTATTTCTTGCAACAGCAAGGCGTTACCCGTTTAGACGTGGTGAACTTTATTAGTCATGGTATTCGTAAGGATCAAGCCGAGCCCGTTAAAGCCGCAGATCCAACTCAAGACAACGAAGAAGCAGCAGCAAGTGGCAAAGAAAGCCCCTTAGATCAATTTACCCAAAATTTAAATGCCTTAGCGCGTCAAGGCAAGATCGATCCTTTAATCGGGCGTGATGGCGAGGTAGAGCGGGTCATCCAAGTACTGTGTCGGCGCCGTAAAAATAATCCTTTATTGGTAGGTGAGGCTGGCGTAGGTAAAACAGCAATTGCTGAGGGCTTAGCCTGGAGAATTACCCGTAATGAAGTGCCTGATATTTTGGCAAATTCGACCGTTTATTCTTTAGACATGGGAGCCTTGCTAGCCGGTACTAAATACCGTGGTGACTTTGAGCAAAGATTAAAAGGCGTCTTAAAGGCGCTAAAAGATAACCCGCACGGCATCCTCTTTATTGATGAGATCCATACATTAATTGGCGCAGGTGCGGCTTCGGGAGGCACGCTTGACGCTAGTAATTTACTCAAGCCAGCGCTGTCGAATGGTCAATTAAAGTGTATTGGCGCTACAACCTTTACTGAGTACCGTGGCATTTTTGAAAAGGATGCGGCGCTCTCACGACGTTTTCAAAAAGTGGATGTCGTAGAGCCATCGGTAGACCAAACAGTACAAATTTTGCGTGGCCTAAAATCGCGTTTTGAAGAGCACCATGGAGTTAAATATGCTTCAGCTGCATTGGTAGCGGCCGCTGAGCTTTCATCGCGTTATATTAATGATCGGCATTTACCTGACAAGGCGATTGATGTGATCGATGAGGCGGGCGCAGCCCAGCGCATTTTGCCTAAATCTAAACAGAAAAAAACCATCGGTCGTCCTGAGATTGAAGAAATCGTCGCGAAGATCGCTCGCATACCTGCCCAGTCGGTAACTGTGGATGACCGAAGTAAATTACAAACGCTTGATCGCGATATCAAGAGTGTCGTTTTTGGGCAAGACCCTGCGATCGAAGCCTTGGCCAGTGCCATCAAAATGACGCGCGCTGGTCTCGGTAAAGTCGACCGGCCGATTGGTTCATTCTTATTTTCTGGGCCTACAGGCGTTGGTAAAACAGAAGTGGCGAAGCAGTTGGCTTACATTATGGGCATTGAGCTTTTACGCTTTGATATGTCGGAGTATATGGAGCGTCATGCAGTAAGTCGCCTAATTGGCGCCCCTCCGGGTTATGTTGGTTTTGATCAAGGTGGTCTGTTAACTGAGGCTGTGAGCAAGAAACCCCATTGTGTTTTATTGCTGGATGAAGTTGAAAAGGCGCATCCCGATATTTTCAATATTCTTTTGCAGGTCATGGATCACGGCACCTTAACTGATAACAATGGGCGCAAGGCTGATTTTCGTAATGTCATCATCATCATGACGACGAATGCAGGCGCTGAAGCGATGCAGAAATCGACTATTGGCTTTACTAATGCACGTGAGTCGGGCGATGAAATGGCTGACATTAAGAAATTCTTTACCCCTGAGTTTCGTAATCGTTTAGATGCCATTGTTTCGTTTAAAGCCTTAGACGAAACCATCATCATGCGGGTGGTTGATAAATTCTTAATGCAGCTTGAGGAGCAATTGCATGAGAAGAAAGTCGATGCTACCTTTAGCGATGCTTTACGGGCTCATTTAGCAAAGCATGGTTTTGATCCTTTGATGGGTGCGCGGCCAATGCAACGCATTATTCAAGATACGGTACGCAAAGCTTTAGCTGATGAATTATTGTTTGGGCGCTTAGCGCAAGGCGGTCAAGTAGCAGTTGATATTGACGCTGATGGCAAGGTGCAGTTAACGATTGCAGCTACCAACCCTGGTGCTAGTAAGGCTGGCAAATCAAATGCGGAACCGGTTGCAGAAACCTAAAAGCAAATTTTAGCTTCGCCCTGTACTGCCAAAGCCACCGGCACCGCGGCTGCTTTCAGTGAACTCGTCAACGATATGAATGGTTACCTGCAACACAGGGACGATTACCAGTTGTGCTAATCGCTCCATTGGCTCAAGCTTGAAGGGAGTTTGACTGCGATTCCAAGTGCTAACCATTAATTGGCCTTGGTAGTCAGAATCAATTAAGCCAACTAAATTACCCAACACGATGCCGTGTTTATGACCAAGCCCAGAGCGCGGCAAAATTAGTGCAGCATAGCGCGGGTCTTCAATATATATGGCCAGCCCCGTGGGAATCAGCACAGTTTGTCCGCAAGCAATTTCGAGCGGCTCATCGATACAGGCACGTAAGTCAAGACCAGCACTACCGGGGGTGCCATAACTCGGCATTTGATCCCGCATGCGGACATCCAGAATTTTGACTTGTAAGGATTGCATAGTGAGATCCCTGTGACGATTATGCTAATTTTTTAGCGACAGCCTGAATCAGCAAACGTGCCAATACTAATTTAGGTGCACGCGGTAAGCGTTGCATACCCCGCTCATCAATCATCAGGAGTTGATTTAAATCACTGCCAAACGTATCGGGTCCAATATTACCAACCATCAGAGGAATACCTTTGCGTTGGCGTTTTTCACTAGCATGTTGTTCTAGTTTGGTGGTTTCCGCAGCGAAGCCAACACAATAGGGGCGCGGGTTTTTTTTGGTACCTGTTTTATTAGCGTTAGCGAACTGAGCAACAGTTTGCAAAATATCGGGATTCGCCGCAAAGTGAATCTGCGGCATAGATGAAGGTTGACCGCTATCAAGGTCGCGGGAGTTTGCTTTACTATTGCGCTTAATTTTTTCTTTAGCAGGATTGGGTATAGTCCAGTCGGCGACAGCTGCTACCGAAAAGAACAAATCACAATCGAGAGATTGCATGACAGCAGCATGCATTTCTTGACCAGAAGTAACATTGGTTCGGTAAATTTGTCCACCACTCTCAAGTGGGGTGGTGAGAGCGCAGGGCCCAGCAATAAGATGCACTTGCGCCCCAGCTTCAAGGGCCGCTTGGGCGATAGCGAAACCCATTTTCCCCGAGCTACGGTTGGTCATACCGCGTACTGGGTCGATGGCCTCAAAGGTCGGGCCAGCTGTAACTAAAACCCGTTTGCCTTGCAATAATTTGGGTTGAAAAAAGGCGCAGACATGCTCAACTATTTCTGCGGGCTCAAGCATGCGACCTACACCTGTTTCTCCGCAGGCTTGAATACCACTGGCTGGCCCAAGCAAACCAATGCCATCTTTTAATAAGCGCTGCACACTTCTTTGGGTCGCCTGATGTTCCCACATTTGTAAATTCATTGCAGGTACCAACAATAATGGGCAGGTGCGGGCTAAGCATAAGGTCGTAACCAAATCATCGGCGAGTCCCAGAGACAACTTAGCCATCAAATCGGCAGTGGCAGGCGCAATAAGAATGGCATCAGCTGAGCGGGAGAGCTCGATATGGGCCATATTGTTATCGATACGGGCATCCCATTGACTGGTAAAAACCGGTAAGCCCGTGAGAGCCTGCATCGTGACCGGAGTAATAAACTGGTGAGCTGCTGCGCTCATCACCACTTGCACAGTAGCGCCTTCTTGCATTAACAAGCGCGCTAATTCCGCCGACTTATAAGCAGCAATACCCCCCGAAATACCAAGGATGATTTTTTTATTAGTAAGTGATGGCATAAGAAATTAGATTTTAGGCCTAGTGAGCTCACTCCATACAATCAGCACCGCCCCGACTGAAATAGCACTATCTGCCACATTAAAAGCAGGCCAGTGCCAAGTTTCATAATGTACGTCAATAAAATCGACGACCGCACCATAAAAAATCCGATCGAGCACGTTACCAATCGCTCCGCCTAAAATTAAACTCAAGGCCCATGATAATTTTTGGTCAGCCGTATTACGACGTAAAAACCATAAGATGACGACTGATGCTGCAATTCCTAAAATCGTAAAAAACCAGCGTTGCCAACCACCCGCTTGGGAAAGAAAAGAAAAAGCGGCGCCGGGGTTAAAAATTAAAAACCAATTGAGATAGGCATTGATCGCCACGGGGCTAGCGATGGGGAGATAGATTTGTGCCGCCACCTTAGTTACCTGATCCAGAAGCAGGACAGTACTCGCAATGATTAAATAGCGATGAAGTGGATTTAAGAAGGTGCTCATAAGGGAGTTTGTCTTGACTTAAGCAAATTGCCGATCTTCGCCGACCCCAAAAAGATTACTGATACAACGGCCACACAATTCCGGATGATTGCTGTCTGCACCAACATCTCTGACATGATGCCAGCAGCGACTACATTTTGGATTTTGGCTAGCTTGGACGAGAATACTTAAGGGTTTAAGGGGATCATTGCTTGGCTCAACGTGGGCACTTGAAGTAATCATGACAAAACGCAAATCATCACCAAGTGACTGCAATAGACTAAAGTCTGGCTCAGCTATTTGTATTTGAATTTCGGCTTGCAAGGAAGAACCAATTAAACCGGCGCTCCGTTCTATTTCAATCGCCTTGGTTACTTCCGCACGAATTTCCCGTAAGCGAGCCCATTTAGCGATTAGTGCTTGGCCGTCGACAATTTCAGGTAAAGGCGTAAATGCTTCCATGAAGATCGAAGCACTAGGCCCCGCTTTACCGTGTGGAAAGGCTTGCCATGCTTCTTCTGTCGTAAAGGAAAGGAAGGGCGCAAGCCACTTTAATAAATTACGGGTGATATGAAAGAGGGCATTTTGTGCTGCACGACGATCAGGCGAATCGGGCGCCATGGTGTAAAGACGGTCCTTCAAAATATCGAGATAAAAGCCGCCCAAATCTTCGGAGCAGAAATTGAGCATCCGCGCAACCACGGGTTGAAATTCATAAACTTGGTAAGACGCTTGAATATCGGCTTGTAAAGCACTCGCTAAGGCCACCGCATAGCGATCAATTTCCAGCCACTCTGACGGGGGTAAGGCATTTTTATCTGGGTCAAAGTCAGCTAAATTAGCCAATAAAAATCGCAAGGTATTGCGCATGCGTCGATAGCTCTCAACCACGCGTTTGAGAATTTCATCGGAGATGGTCATCTCACCTGAGTAATCGGTTGAGGCAACCCATAAGCGAATAATTTCGGCACCTAATTTATCGGCCACTTCTTGGGGCGCAATGACGTTGCCAATCGACTTACTCATTTTGCGACCCTGCCCATCGACCGTAAAACCATGGGTTAAGAGGGCCTTATATGGCGGCTTGCCGTCGAGCATAACGCCGGTCAGTAGCGAGGAATGAAACCAGCCACGGTGTTGATCAGAGCCCTCTAAATACAAATCGGCTAAGCGTCCTGCAGGGCCACCAAATTGTTCTTTAGCTACAGCGGTAAATAACTGCGCTTGATGCGAGCCCCGAATCACATGCCAATGGGTAGTGCCAGAGTCAAACCACACATCGAGGGTATCGCGATTTTTTTCATATTGATCAGCATCATCACTTAACAGATCGGTAACCGCCATGGTCTGCCAGGCTTCAATTCCCCCTTGTGCAACGCGTTGAGCCACGAGCTCTAATAATTCAGGGGTGCGGGGGTGAGGTTGGCCCGTTTCTTTATGCACTAAAAAGGCCATTGGGACGCCCCATTGGCGTTGGCGGGATAAAGTCCAATCGGGCCGATTTGCAATCATGCTGTGTAAGCGTTGCTTACCCCATGCTGGAAAAAATTCGGTATTTTCAATTCCCAGCAAAGCCGCTTCACGCAAACTAAGTGGGTGAGCATTTGTCGCGCCATGCGGTTTTTTATCCATGCTGGCAAACCATTGGGAAGTAGCACGATAAATGATGGGGGTTTTATGTCGCCAGCAATGCATGTAGGAATGCGTATAAGCTTGCTGTTTTAATAAAGTACCTGCTTGCTCTAAAGCAGCAACAATTTTTGGATTCGCCTTCCAAATAAACTCGCCAGCAAATAGAGGTAACCAAGAGGCATAGACGCCGTTACCCATCACGGGATTTAAAATTGCATCATCCGCTAATTGATGCGCTTTGCACGATTTAAAGTCTTCTTCACCATAAGCGGGGGCCGAGTGCACTAGACCTGTACCCGTTTCTAAAGTCACGTAATCTGCCGGATAAATCGGCGCTAGACGCCGATAACCATCATCAAGCGTCGCGAGCGGATGCCAGAAAGAAATACCCTCTAGTGCACTGCCATGGCAAGTACCCAAAATAGTGCCCTCAAGACCATATTCAGTTAAGCATGCGGCGACTCGGTCAGCCGCCAAAATAAGCAGACCTTTGCTGGTATCAACCAAGGCATAAGTTAATTCAGGATTGACATTGAGCGCTTGATTCGCTGGAATGGTCCAAGGGGTTGTAGTCCAGATTACAGCCATACCGATTTTTTTAGGTAGCTCTGGTAAACCAAATACTTTAGCTAATTGGGGTAGCTGCGCATCATCAAAGGGAAAGCCAATATCGACTGCCGGATCTGTTTTATCTTGGTATTCCACTTCAGCTTCTGCTAAAGCAGAGCCACAGTCAAAACACCAGTTCACTGGCTTTAAGCCGCGATAGACGTAGCCTTTTTGCCAGATTGCTGCCAAGGCCCGTATTTCATCGGCTTCATTTTGGTAGTCCATGGTCAGGTATGGACTATTCCAATCACCCAATACTCCTAAGCGTTCAAAATCAATTTTTTGTTTGGTAATTTGCACGTTGGCATATTCGCGCGCTTTAGCTTGTACTTCAGCTACTGGTAAATTTTTACCAAACTTTTTTTCAATTTGAATTTCAATTGGCATGCCATGACAATCCCAGCCGGGTACATAGGCCGCATCAAAGCCCATGAGCCAGCGCGACTTAACGATCATATCTTTTAAAATTTTATTTACAGCATGGCCAATATGGATATCGCCATTAGCGTATGGGGGACCATCATGCAAAATAAATAAAGGCTGCCCAGCATGGGCTTGGCGAATTGCTTCATAGAGTTTATTTTTTTGCCATTGCGCCACCCACTGCGGTTCACGTTTAGGTAAATCGCCGCGCATCGGAAATGCAGTTTCTAGTAAATTAACAGGGTAGGCAGTAGATTTTTCAGACATAGACTTTTTTCAGAAAATATTGGCGCGCATGAGCTGCATCAGCTTCAATCGCTAATTGCAAGGCGGTTAAATCAGGGTATTTAGCTTCATCACGAATTTTTTCAAGGAGCTCTACTTTAACAATACGGCCATAGACATTTTCCTTGAAATCAAATACGTGCGTTTCTAAGAGCACGCGCCCCGCATCTTCCACTGTTGGGCGAATGCCTAAGCTGGCTACACCAGGCAAGGGCAGTGGCCCTAAGCCATGAACTTGCACGACGAAGATACCGCTGGCCGCAGTTTGGCGCCGATGTAAATGGTTGGCAACGGCAATGTTCAGGGTTGGAAAACCTAAGGTTCGACCTAACTGTCGTCCGTACAAAACATGCCCAGAAATGCAGTAGGGCCGACCGAGTAAATTATTCGCCTGCTGTAGATCACCCTGCGCAATTGCCGCCCGCAGGGCTGAACTAGAAATGCGAATCTGCTGGTCAGCAATAGTGGGCATTGCAGATACTTCAAACCCATCACGCTCCCCCGCAATTTTGAGGCTTGCAAAATTGCCTGCGCGTTTGGCGCCATAACAAAAATCATCACCAATTAAGATCCAGCGGGTGCGTAAACGTTCGCTCAGAATATGTTTGACAAATTGATCAGGGGTCAAGGCTGCAAAAGCAGAGTTGAAATGCTCCACCACCACCCGTTCGATGCCAATTGCCGCAAATGCTTCTAATTTATCGCGTAAATTTAAAATGCGCGGCGGCGCTTTTGCCGGCGCAAATAATTCTTTGGGATGAGGCTCAAAGGTCATTACGCATGAAGTCAGTTGGCGCGCTTTGGCACCTTGTACTAGTTCGCTCAATAAGGCATGATGTCCCCGATGCACGCCATCAAAATTACCAATGGTAAGGGCGCAAGGGGGACCTGCGGAAAACTGGGTTGAGCCACGGAATACGTTCACTAGTCGCTTTCAAGGTAACCTTGAATTATATTGGTGCTCATGAAATCAATTGTTAGCTTAATTTCTGGTCGGGGTTCTAATTTTGAAGCCATTGTCAAAATGGCTCAAAAAGAGGCTTGGCCAGCCCATTTTGCAGGGGTAATTGCCAACCATCCGCAAGCCAAAGGCCTTGATTTTGCCCGTGAGGTCGGCATTCCCACTTTTATTATTGATCATCGCGATTTTGTCAGTCGCGAGACTTTTGATGCCGCTTTAATCGCGAAGATTGAAGAATTAAAGCCAAATTTAGTCGTTTTAGCAGGCTTTATGCGCATTCTTACCGCTGGCTTCATTCATCAGTATGAGGGGCGATTAGTGAATATTCACCCCTCTTTATTGCCTCACTTTGCTGGCCTGCATACGCATCAACGGGCGCTTGAGGCAGGTGCTCACAAGCATGGAGCCACAGTCCATTTTGTGACCACAGGGGTCGATGAAGGCCCCATTATTTGTCAGGCAGAGTTAACTGTGTTGGCTGGCGAGAATGAGGCTCAGTTAGCGGCTCGGGTTTTGCGCCTAGAACATCAGATTTATCCGCGGGCCGTAAAATGGTTCATTGATGACCGTTTACGCATAGAAGGTAATAAAGTGAAATTAAGCCCCCCTGAAACCCAATTTTTTGCCAGCGGCAGTTTGTGAAGGCCGGTTGGAATAATGCCGGATCTTATGCGCGCTCTAATCGGGCTAAACGTAAAGATGCTAAGACCGCTGCAGCACCCGTTGGACAAAAGAATTTTTCGCATGCTAAAGCGCTGCCCCAGCACGCCTTGCATTTAGAACGACTATTACCTGAGCTTCTAAAATTTGCTGAGGCGGCTGACCGTTTAGTTAGCCGCTATTTTCGCGCTGAACCACGCTTAGGTAATCGCGACCGCGCTTTAATTGCTGAAAGTGCTTTTGCCGTGTTGCGGCGTAAAAATGAAATGGCGCAATTTGCTGCTAGCGGCAGCGGTTCCTTAGCACGACGTTTGGCTTTATTAGGCATGATGTCAGCGCTTTCTGAAGGCGGCTTAGGCTCCGCTAATCGCGCTGAAAGTGCCTTAGCCGACTTGGCTTTTGTGCTGCAGCCTGGCGAATATGAATGGCTATTACGTTATGCACAGCTCGATCACGGCACTCTTGCACCGATGGTGCGCAATAATTTACCCGAGTGGTTGTGGCAGGCTTTTGCTACCTCGCCTGGCATTGAACAGCGTGAAGCTTTAGCCCAAGCGCTCATGAAACCCGCGCCTTTAGATTTGCGCGCTAATACGATGAAAACCAGCCGTGACAAGCTCATGGAAGAGATGAATGCCTTAGGTGGACGCTACCTAGCTGAGCCTACCCCATTTGCACCTGAGGGTTTACGGATTAAAGGTAAGCCCGCTTTGCAAAATTCAACTTGGTTTAAAGCAGGGCATTTAGAAGTGCAGGATGAGGGCAGCCAATTACTGTGCTATTTACTCGCTCCCAAACGCGGCGAAATGGTGGTTGATTTTTGTGCTGGTGCAGGTGGCAAAACGCTTGCAATTGGTGCGATCATGCGTTCAACTGGACGACTTTACGCATTTGATACCTCAGCACGGCGACTGGCTAATTTAAAGCCACGGCTAGCGCGTAGCGGTTTATCGAATGTGCACCCAGTGTGGATTGATAGTGAAAACGATGCAAAGATTAAGCGCCTAGCCGGCAAAATTGACCGGGTTTTAGTTGATTCGCCCTGCAGTGGTATTGGCACCTTGCGCCGCAATCCCGATTTAAAATGGCGCCAAAGCTTGGCTGGGGTGGCCGAATTAAATGCGAAGCAAGCCAGCATTTTGGCATCTGCTAGTCGTTTATTAAAACCAGGGGGGCGTCTTGTATATGGCACCTGCAGCTTATTGCCCGCCGAAAATCAAGCGATTGCCGAAGATTTTTTAGTTAAACACCCTGAATTTGAGGTTATTCCAGCCGCCGAAGCCTTAAAAGACCACTTTATAGATGGGGAAAGACCCTTAGGAACCAGTCCTGATAACCCTTGGTGGCAGCTTTGGCCACATTTACATGGCACCGATGGGTTCTTCGCTGCTGTTTTTAGGCGCAAGGCGTAAAATAAGGGTAACTACTATATAAACCAAGAGGTAAGCGCTTGAATTCCAGCTTTTTACAGAATCTTTCAGATAATTTACTCGCCGGGCTTGCCCATGGCTATTTAAATTGGGCTTGGTGGCAAATTGTTTTGTTTACTTTAATTGCTACCCATATCACCATTGCAGCCGTAACCATTTATTTGCATCGTTGTCAGGCTCATCGTGCACTCGATTTACATCCGCTTGCAGCACATTTTTTTCGACTGTGGCTATGGCTAACTACTGGGATGGTCACGAAAGAGTGGGCGGCAGTGCACCGTAAACACCATGCGCGTTGCGAAACTCCTGAAGACCCCCATAGCCCTCAAATCGTGGGAATTAAAACCGTGCTTTTGCGCGGGGTTGAGCTTTATAAAGCAGAGGCAAATAAACCAGAAACCTTAAGTAAATTTGGACATGGTACGCCCGATGACTGGATTGAAAAAAATATTTACACCAAATTTTCTTGGCAAGGCGTCGGTTTAATGTTGATCATCGATGTCTTTTTATTTGGCGCGATTGGCGCAACTGTTTGGGCCGTACAAATGCTCTGGATTCCAATTACAGCCGCGGGCGTAATTAATGGCATTGGTCATTTTTGGGGCTATCGAAATTTTGATTGTGAAGATGCCTCTACCAATATCGTGCCTTGGGGAATTTTGATTGGTGGTGAAGAGCTCCATAACAATCACCACACCTTCGCCTCAAGTGCCAAGCTTTCAAATAAGTGGTACGAGTTTGATATTGGCTGGCTCTATATTCGCATGCTTAGCGCAGTAGGTATGGCAACAGTGAAAAAAACGCCACCCAAGCCAGTACTAGTGCCCGTGCGCCCCGCAGATCAAGATACCCTAGAGGCAATCATTGCCAATCGTTACGAGATAATGGACCGCTATAGCAAGACCCTAAGACGCTTTTTTAAGAATGAAATGCAGCATATGCAAGTGGTTGCTACGCATTTAAAAGATGCCCGCAGTTGGCTTGGTAAAGATGAAGCACGTCTGACTCCAGCAGAAAAAAGCAAACTCGAAGAGTTAATGGCCAGTAACCCGCAATTGCGCATCATGATTGAAATGCGTCGCGACTTACAAGCCATTTGGCAGCGTTCAAACTCTACTGGCGAGCAATTAGTTGCGCAACTGCGCACCTGGTGTCATCAGGCCGAGGCCAGTGGCTTAACAAGCTTAAGAGATTTTTCTTTACGCTTACGGCGCTACGCTTAAACTCTTCATACCCCATAAAAAAACCCGCATCGTTGATTAACTTTGCGGGTTTTTTATTGCCAAACTAAATTACTTTAGTTTTGTTTCTTTATAAGGCACATGCTTGCGAATCGTGGGATCAAACTTCGAGATCTCCAATTTTTCAGGTTTAGTGCGCTTGTTTTTTGTGGTGGTGTAAAAGTGTCCAGTACCAGCTGAAGACTCCAACTTAATTTTTTCTCTACCGCCTTTAGCCATTTTGAACTCCCTTAAATTTGGCCACGAGCACGTAAATCAACGAGTACAGCATCGATGCCATTCTTGTCGATTAAGCGCAAACCAGCAGTGGTCAAGCGTAAGCTAATCCAGCGGTTTTCTGATTCAATCCAAAAGCGACGATTTTGCAAATTTGGCAAAAAGCGACGCTTCGTTTTATTGTTTGCATGGGAAACATTATTGCCAACCATCGGCTTTTTCCCAGTGACTTGGCAAACTTTTGCCATGACACGACTCCTTAATTGCGAAAAGGGTAGATTGTATCAGGCAAAGGGCTAAATGGGCTAGTCCCTTCATGCTTTTATAGAATGGAGCGGGCAGTGAAGGCATTTTTGAGTCTAAGAAGTTAGTGTTTACTTTCATTTTAATCCTTATTAATTAAGCCTGAATCTAAAAAGGAGAAAAAACCGGCATGACTCACAATGCAGTGGTCAAGCAGGGGAATATCAACTAATTGCAAGGCAGTATGCAGGGCTTTCGTCAGGGCGATGTCGGCTGCGCTCGGCAAGGGATTGCCGCTCGGGTGATTGTGAGCCACGATCAGGGCGCTGGCATTTCGGTTTAAGGCTTCTTTTAAAATTTCGCGAGGGTAGACAGCGGTTTGTGTAATGGAGCCTCGAAAGAGCTCTTGGCACTCGATTAGGCAATTTTGTGAGTCGAGGTAAAGACAGAGAAACACTTCGTGCGGCAGATGCCCAATTTGGGTTTGTAGAAAGGCCTTTAGCTGCTGCGGCGAGGTCAGTGCAGCACTAGTGTGAATGTCCTCCTCTAGGCTTCGTTTAACCAATTCATAGGCAGCCTGTATTTGTGACCATTTTGAGAGGCCAATGCCGTGGTGCCGGGAAATCTCTTCGAGACTACAGGTTAAAAGTGCGGCCAGGCTACCGAATGCCTGCAATAAATCATGCGCTAAAGCCACGGCACTTTTACCGCGCACGCCCACCCGTAAAAAGATTGCCAGAAGTTCAGCATCACTTAAGGATTGGGCGCCCTCCAAACGCAATTTTTCACGTGGCTGTAGGGCTATCGGCCATTGCTTAATAGCCCCCTGCACCAAAGGGGCAGGCGTCGCTACAATTGCAGAATGACTAAAACTCAGGTTATGCCCAATTCCTACTTGACCTTGAACTATCGTTTGGGATTGCCCAACGGGGACAGTTTTGTAAATACCTTTGGCGATCGGCCGGCGACCTTGCTTTTGGGTTCGGGTCAATTTGCACCTTGTTTTGAAAATGTTTTAATCGGACTTCAAGTGGGTGAACATAAAACGACAGTGATTCCACCAGAAGCAAGTTTTGGGTTGCGTAACGAAGAATTGGTGCAATGGGTTTCTTTGGCCGCACTACAGAAAAATGCCAAAGCAGATGCGCCTGCATTTACGGTGGGTGATGTAGTGGAATTTAATGCCCCGAATGGCGCCCAATATGCGGGTGTCATGCAGTCGATTGACTCTGGAGGGGCTTGGTTTGATTTCAATCATCCCTTGGCAGGAAAGCCCGTTACCTTCGAAGCACAAATTATTGCTATTCTTTAAATGATGAATTCCGATTCCGACCAAATTATCTTGGCGCAGCCACGCGGTTTTTGTGCTGGAGTAGACCGTGCAATTAATATCGTTAATGAAGCATTGCAACGCTTTGGGGCGCCAATTTATGTGCGTCATGAAATTGTGCACAACGTGTATGTGGTCGAAGAGCTGCGTACAAAAGGCGCAATTTTTGTTGAAGAGCTTGCCGAAGTACCAAAGGGCGCAATCGTGGTGTTTAGTGCCCATGGCGTTTCGCAAGAAGTGCGGCGCGATGCAGCAGCGCGGGGCTTGCAAATTTATGATGCCACTTGCCCTTTGGTGTCGAAAGTGCACGTTGAAGTTGTCAAGATGTGTAAAGACGGGTTTACTGTATTGATGATTGGGCATGCCGGTCATCCTGAGGTAGAGGGCACAATGGGCCAAGTGAATGCAGGTATCTTTTTAATTGAAAGTTTGGCCGATGTTGCTAAACTGAGTTTTCCAGCCCAGACCAAGTTAGCTTTTGTTACCCAAACTACATTATCAGTAGATGAAACGAAAGAAATTGTTGATGCATTAACGCAGAAATTTCCACAAATCATAAAACCCCGCAAACAAGATATTTGTTATGCCACTCAAAATCGCCAAGATGCAGTGAAATTTATGGCTCCGCAAGTCGATGTTGTTATTGTGGTGGGAAGTAAGATGAGTTCGAACTCGAATCGCTTGCGTGAATTGGCTGAAAAACTTGGGGTTCCAGCCTACATGGTTGACTCCCCCGATCAATTACAGGCCAATTGGTTCGTTGGTAAAAAACGGGTTGGTCTGACTGCTGGAGCTTCTGCCCCCGAAACCTTAGCGCAGGCAATTGTGCAACGTATTCAGGAATTGGGACCAAGAAAAGTGCATTCTTTACCGGGGGTAGTGGAAGATACGGTTTTTTCTTTGCCAAAAAGTTTAGTCGATTAATTCAAATTAGGAGTGACCTATATGCAAGCTTTATCTCAGCGTCTTACCTTTCGCCAAATCACTATTGCAGTGAGTGCCATTGCCTGCATATCTCTTTTGGGCGCCTGCGGCAAAAGCGATAAAAAAACGGCTGCAGCAGTTCCAGCCGATGCCACTGAAGTGAAGATTGGGCACGTTGCGCCTTTAACTGGACCCATTGCCCACCTTGGTAAGGACAATGAAAATGGTGCACGTTTGGCAATTGAAGAAATTAATAAAACCGGCTTAATGATTGAGGGTAAAAAAATATTCCTGACTTTAGTACCAGAGGATGATGCTGAAGATCCAAAGACCGCTACCCAAGTCGCGCAAAAATTAGTCGACAGTAAGGTGGTTGGAGTCGTAGGCCACCTCAATTCTGGCACCAGCATTCCTGCTTCAAAAATTTATAGCGATGCAGGTATTACCCAAATATCACCTTCGGCAACCAATCCTGAATATACCAAACAAGGTTTTAAAACGACTTACCGTTTGGTGGCGACAGATGCACAGCAAGGGCCTGCGCTCGCTAACTATGTTACACAAAAACTACAAGCTAAATCGGTTGCCATTATTGACGATGCCACTCAATATGGCAAAGGCTTGGCTGATGAGTTTGAGAAAACCGTAAAAGCCGCCGGCCTTAAAATTGTGGCTCGTGAAGCTAGCAATAATAAGGCCACTGATTTCAAAGCTATTTTGACCAAAATTAAAGGGTCCAAACCTGACGTGATTATGTATGGCGGCATGGATGCGACTGGCGGGCCTTTGGCTAAACAGGCTAAAGAGTTAGGCATTACCGCTAAGATCGTGGGTGGCGATGGTATGTGTACTGAAAAGTTAGCCGAGTTAGCGGGTGACGCAGTGGTTAATGTAACTTGCTCAGAGGCTGGCATGGCTCTGAGCAAAATGGCCAATGGCAATGATTTTCAAAAGCGTTATAAAGAGCGCTTTAATACTGAAGTGCAAATTTATTCCCCCTTCACCTATGATGCAGTTTATGTTTTAGTAGATGCAATGAAGCGCGCGAAGTCAACTGCTGCGGATAAAATTTTGTTAGTCATGCCCGATACCCAAATGAATGGCTTAACCGGTAATGTGGCCTTTGATAAACAGGGAGATTTGCAGCATGGCGTTATTTCTCTTTACGAATATAAAGATAAAAAGAAATCGGTACTTGATATCGTCAAGATGTAAATGGGCGGATGGAAACATTCCTCCAGCAACTAGTTAATGGTCTAGTTTTAGGGAGCATTTATGCCTTAATTGCCTTGGGTTACACCATGGTTTATGGCGTACTCGGCATTATTAACTTTGCCCATGGTGAAGTGCTAATGATCGGCGCTTTGGTTTCACTCACTCTAATTCAGGGCCTGATGGGCTTTGCCCCTTTCTTGCCTGGCTGGTTGGTATTAGTGTTGGTCTTGCCAATCACCATGGCAACGTGTGCCGCGCTCAGTTACACGATCGAGCGAGTAGCTTATCGGCCATTGCGGAATGCACCACGGCTTGCGCCACTGATTTCAGCTATCGGCATGTCGGTTTTATTGCAAACTATTGCCATGATGGTTTGGTCACGTGACCCGCTGATGTACCCGCAGTTGTTGCCAGCGCTACCGATTCAATTATTTAATAGTGCGGTCACAATTACCGGTAAAGAGCTCGTTATTATTGCCGTCGCTTTTTTAGTGATGTGTGCTTTATTACTCTTGGTCGAGCGCACGCGCTTAGGCCGTGCCATGCGGGCAACAGCCGAACAAACCAAAATTGCCGCACTCATGGGGGTTAATCCCAATCGGGTTATTTCGATTACCTTTATGTTGGGTGGCGCTTTGGCGGGCTTGGCTGGTGTCATGATAGCGACCAACTATGGCAATGCAAATTTTTATATGGGCTTCATACCAGGTCTGAAAGCATTTACTGCCGCAGTTTTAGGCGGCATTGGTAATATCCGTGGGGCGATGCTTGGGGGGCTACTATTAGGTTTAATTGAATCGTTAGGAGCTGGTTATATCGGCGATTTAACTGGTGGCGTATTAGGCTCTAATTACCAAGATATTTTTGCTTTCATAGTGCTCATTGTGGTCTTAGTATTGCGTCCGAGTGGATTACTGGGCGAACGAGTTTCCGATCGTGCTTAATTTTATTTCCCAGCGGCGCATGTTTTTGTGGTTGGCAATGTTAAGCCTCCTCATTTTGCCTTGGTGCGTTGGATCTGTTGGCGGTAATTACTGGGTGCGCGTGCTGGATTTTGCTTTGCTCTATGTGATTTTAGCGTTAGGTTTAAATGTTGTAGTGGGATTTGCTGGTTTACTCGATTTAGGTTTTATCGCATTTTATGCCTTGGGCGCCTATACTTTTGCGTTACTGGCATCGCCTCATCTAACCCAATCGTTTGCGGCGATTGCCGTATTATTTCCAGAAGGTTTGCATAGCCTCATATGGCTTGCTTGTTTGATTGGGGCAGTCTTAGCGGCGACATTTGGCGTTATTTTAGGCGTGCCAACGCTGAAACTACGGGGCGACTATCTGGCGATAGTCACTTTAGGTTTTGGTGAAATCATTCGCATTTTTTTAAATAATTTAGATCGACCCATGAATCTCACGAATGGGCCTAAGGGAATACGTGCAATCGACTCAATCGAACTCTTTGGTATTTCTTTTGCTAAATCATTAGACCTTGGTTTTATCCAAGTACCCGCTTTATATTTAATTTTCTATCTCTTTCTCGTTTTAGCATGTATTGCTACAGTAATCTGCATGCGTTTACAAAATTCGCGTATTGGCCGAGCTTGGGTTGCCATTCGTGAGGATGAAATTGCCGCCCAAGCAATGGGGATTAATACGCGCAATTTAAAATTATTGGCGTTTGCCATTGGTGCTTCATTTGCGGGAGTGGCTGGCGTTTTATTTGCTTCTTTTCAAGGGTTTGTTTCACCAGAGTCCTTTACCCTATGGGAATCGATTGTGGTTTTAGCGATGGTAGTTTTGGGTGGTATAGGCCATATACCCGGAGTGATTTTGGGCGCCGTATTGCTAGCCATTTTTCCCGAAGTGTTGCGTGGGGTCGTGCAACCCCTACAAAATGCGCTGTTTGGGCATGTCCTGGTTGATGCAGAAATTATGCGCCAATTGATTTATGGCTTGGCTTTAATTTTGATTATGCTCTATCGCCCCAAAGGAATATGGCAAAAGCGGGGAGCATCTACGTCATGAGTGTGTTGCTCGATGTTACTAACGTATCAAAATTTTTTGGCGGAGTACACGCTTTAGATAACGTTGGTTTAAGGGTGCCAAGCGGCAGTATTGTTGGTTTAATTGGCCCGAATGGCGCAGGCAAAACCACCTTTTTTAATCTAATAACGGGTCTGTATTCTGCTAATAGCGGGCTCTTTCAATTTAACGGCCAATTTTATTCGCCTCATTCAGTAGCCCAAGTAACGCAAGCAGGAATAGCCCGGACTTTTCAAAATATTCGCTTGTTTGGGGCGATGACTGCTTTAGAAAATGTGATGGTGGGGTGCCATTGTCGTTCATATACGGGGGTAATTGGTGCTATTTTGCGGGGTCGACAGGTGCGGCAGGAAGAACGGGCAATTAGAGAAAAATCGTTTGCGCTCTTACGCTATGTTGGTTTAGGCGATTTTGCTGATCATACTGCCATCAATTTATCGTATGGGCATCAACGCCGCTTAGAAATTGCTCGCGCTTTAGCTACTGACCCTTTGTTATTGGCGCTCGATGAGCCTGCAGCGGGGATGAATGCGACTGAAAAATTAGCTTTACGTGAATTACTGTTGCAAATTCGGGTTGATGGCAAAACCATTCTATTAATTGAACATGATGTTAGTTTGGTGATGGGTATCTGCGATAGCCTCACGGTATTGGATTACGGCAAGACCATTGCCGTTGGGAGTCCAGCTGAGGTTCGTAACAGTCCTGCAGTGATTAAAGCCTATTTGGGTAATAGCCCATGAATATCTTGGAAGTTAGCGGCCTAAAAGTGAATTATGGCGGCATATCTGCTGTCAAGGGCATTGATTTTTATATAGAGCAAGGGGAAATGGTGGCTTTAATTGGTGCTAATGGCGCTGGCAAAAGCTCAACCCTCAATGCCTTATCAGGAATCGTTCCTGCAAGTAGTGGCGAGGTTCGGTTTGCGGGTCACATCGTCACGCATCTACCCGCGTATGAACTAGTCAAACAGGGCTGCAGTTTGGTACCCGAAGGACGTGGCGTATTTAAACGTATGAACGTCTTCGAGAATTTACAAATGGGCGCTTTTCTACAGGAAAATCCAGCTGAATTTAAGCGCCTTTTAGATCAGGTTTACACTTTTTTCCCGCGCTTAGAAGAGCGCAGCACGCAAATGGCTGGCACGCTTTCTGGCGGAGAACAGCAGATGGTAGCAATGGGCAGGGCGCTAATGGCGCAACCGAAATTATTATTGTTAGATGAACCATCAATGGGTCTAGCACCACTGATGGTGGAAACCATTTTTAATGTGATTCATTCTTTAACTAAAACTGGAATCACCATTTTATTGGTAGAGCAAAATGCGCGTTTAGCCTTGCAGCTTGCCCAACGAGCTTATGTCATGGAAAGCGGACTGATTACCTTGACTGGATCTGGTGCAGAGCTCATGGCCGATACCAGAGTCCGCCAGGCCTACTTGGGCGAATAAGGGCTTAAGCTAATTGCTTGAGTAATCCGCGTAGCATTGAAGCCATTAAGCGAAT
Source organism: Polynucleobacter sp. IMCC 30228 (assembly GCF_021395205.1). Classification (GTDB taxonomy): domain Bacteria; phylum Pseudomonadota; class Gammaproteobacteria; order Burkholderiales; family Burkholderiaceae; genus Polynucleobacter. The sequence goes on from NZ_JAJVCS010000001.1 coordinate 710,486, forward strand.
GTCGTCGTCACTGGTATTGAGGGCGGGCATAAAGCGCAATAAATCAGGCTGTGGAGAATTAATCAACAGTCCTACTGGATTTTGATCACGAGCCATTTCTACTAATTTAGGGCCAATCTCACGGCCCAACATTAAGGCCCGTAACAGACCCATGCCGCGCTCACCTTCTAACTGAAATTCTGCAACGAGTTGACGCAATTCATTACGCAATAACTCGCCTTTGGCCTGTACTTGCGCTAAAAATTGGGGAGCTAATAGTTGTTCAACCACACTAATACCTACCGCTGTCATTAGGGGGTTGCCATTGTAGGTGCCACCTTGATTGCCAGCGACAAAGCAAGCTACGGCATCGGTCGCCAAGAGGGCAGCAAGGGGTACACCACCACCAATCCCTTTACCCAAAGTCATGATGTCGGGCTTAATGCCAAATTGTTCATAAGCAAATAAGCTGCCGGTTCGCCCGCTGCCCGATTGCACTTCGTCTACTATCAATAAGATATTGCGCTCTTGCGTGAGTTGGCGTAAATTTTGCATAAATTCAGGCGTACAGGGAATCACGCCACCTTCACCTTGTACCGGCTCTACCATTACTGCCACGGTATTATCGGTAATGCAGGCAATGACCGAGCTCAGATCATTGAGATTGGCCTTCGGAAAGCCAGCGACCTGGGGAGCAAACATGCTATCCCAGCCCGGTTTGCCAGAAGCACTCATCGTAGCTAGAGTGCGCCCATGAAAGCCATGATCAAAGGTAATAATTTCAAAGGCGCCTGCTTTATTGAGTTGCCCCCATTTACGCGCTAGCTTAATCGCGCCTTCATTTGCTTCAGCGCCACTATTGGCAAAAAAAACTTTATCAAAACAACTATGTGCAGTGAGTAAATTTGCTAAACGCAGCATGGGTTCGTTGTAAAACGCCGGGCTAGGACTAATTAATAATTTGGCTTGGGTATTTAGCGCCGCAATCATGCCAGCGTTAGCATGCCCCAAGCAATTTACGGCCCAACCTTGCATAAAGTCGAGATAGCGCTTGCCGTTTTGATCGGTTAGCCAAGACCCCTCACCTTGCACCATCACCAATTCTGGGCGTGGGGTGATAAACATAACGGCGGCTGTATTAAGCGGTGTATTGGTCATGAGGCGAGAGCAGTAATTGAATTAAATAAAATTGAATTATGAAACGGTTTCATCTAAGCTGCGCGATAAATCGGCGGCACTGGTGAACGAGTCGGCAAAAAATTCGGCTTCAGGTAATTGGCATTGGGTAATAAAGTCACTTCGCGCTGCATTGACCATGATTGGTGCCCCACAGGCATAAACCTGCATGGCCTTCAGACTAGGATAATCAGCCATCACCGCACGGTGCACAAAACCCGTTCGCCCTTGCCACTGGTCGGTTGGTATTGCATCTGAAACAACGGGAATATAGTGAAAGTCGGGGATGGTGCTTGCCCAGCTTTTACACAGTGCATCAAGATAAAGATCGGTGGGTCGCCGGCCACCCCAATAGAGGCTGATAGGCCGCTGAATTTTTTTGGCAAGCATATGTTCAATGATGGCCTTAATGGGGGCAATACCCGTGCCTGCTGCTAAAAAGAGGATGGGTTTAGTCGATTCTTCACGCAAAAAGAAACTACCTAAGGGCCCTTCAAAACGTAAAATGGCTTTCTCTTGCAAAAATGGGGTAGGCAAGGCGCTGGAGCTAGTGGCGCCGCTACTAGGCTGATTGTGTCCAAACACAAAATCAGTAAAGATGCCGCCTGGCAAATGTCGAATTTGCACTTCAAGCGGTCCATCGTGTTCGGGAGCAGTGGCTAAAGAGTAAGCGCGGCGCTGACCATCTTTAAGTAAAAATTCAATATATTGGCCAGCTAAATATTGAAAGCGTTCAGCTGCCGGCAGTTGTAATTGCAAAATTGCCACATCAGTGGTGGGGCGGGTAATTGTGTTAACGCGACAGGGCACTTTACGAACGGGTAAATCACTACCCCCTTGTACTTCACGTACTTCAATCATGAGATCGGCTGTAGCTTGTGCACAGCAAAACAGACTCATACCCGCTAATTCTTCAGCGCGACTCAAAGCGCTCTCACTATGTTCGCCATGCTGTACTTGGCCTGAAATCACTTTTCCCTTACAAGAACCACAGGCACCATTCTTGCAGCCGTAAGGTAAGTTAATTCCTTGGCGTAGGGCGGCCTCTAAAATAGTTTCATCTTGGTTGACCATAAACTCCTTACCGCTAGCTTTCAGTGTGACGCGATGCCCCAAAACCCATTCCTTTCAATAAATCGGTACGATATAACTCATGCGTAAGGCCACCCACCCATTTGCTAAGCCTAGACTCCTGATCGTGGGATGTGGAGATATAGGGCTAAGAGTTGTTAAGCAGTTAGCACCGGCTTTTCATATTTTTGCGCTAACTTCTCAGTTAACGCGTTTTCCAGCATTGCGAGAAGCAGGAGCACTGCCTATTTTGGGTAATCTTGATCAGCCTGAGAGTTTATGGCGTCTGAGTGGATTAGCAGAAACCGTCATTCATTTAGCACCACCGCCTAACTCAGGTAATCAAGATCGCCGAACCCGCAATCTACTGCGAATTTTAGCCCAAGGTGGCGGTGTCGTCAGGCGCTTGATTTATGTCAGTACCACAGGGGTATACGGTGACGCCAATGGCTCTTGGGTGCATGAAACAAGCCCTATAGACCCACAAAGTGAGCGGGCTAAGCGCCGCGTCGATGCGGAGCAGGTATTGCGGACTTTTGCTTTAACTCAGCGGGCAAGGTTGACGATTTTGCGGGTGCCTGGTATTTACGACCTCAACCGATTGCCCATCGAGCGCCTGAAGGCGGGAACCCCCGCTTTATTAGCCGCTGAAGATGCTTATTCAAACCATATTCAGAGCGATGATTTAGCCCGCCTGATTTGCGCGGCAGTATTTCGTGGGCGTCCCCAGCGCATCATCAATGCTTGTGATGGTGAAGAGCTGAAAATGGGCGATTATTTTGATCAAGTTGCTGATGCTTATCAGCTTGAGCGGCCGCCACGTTTAACGGCTGCCGCCGTCAAGGAAAAAGTAAGCCCAATGCTCTGGTCGTTTATGCGTGAGTCACGGCGGGTGAGTAATTCCCGGCTGAAAGAGTTAAGGATAGCCCTGCGCTATCCCAACGTCGCCAGTTTTATTTCCAAGTATCCTTTAGTGCCACCGTCCGATTAAAGACAGGCTTTCCAACTTGTGAGTCGATGGCATCCGCTATAAAGTAGCCATGACGTTCAAACTGAAAGCGCTCGCCGGCTTGTACATTTTTCATGCTCGGTTCGAGGTAAGCGGTAATAATCTGTTTTGAATGTGGGTTAAGGTAGTCGAGGAAATTATTTTCACCGCTGTCGGGTTGGGGGGTCGTAAACAGGTGATCATACAAGCGCACTTCAACTGGTAGGGCATCAAGCACACTGAGCCAGTGGATATTACCCTTCACTTTATAGTTGTCTGAGCCTGGGGTACCACTCTTGCTATCGGGAAAATAACGCGCGTTCACTTGTTTTACCTGGCCATTGCTATCCAATTCAACTCCAGTACATTCAATCACAAAACCATGGCGTAGTCGCACGCGCCCACCAGCTTGGTCATTGCTGGGCGGATAAAGTCGAAAAAAGCCCTTCACGGGTTCGAGCATAAAGTCATCGGCCTCGATCCAAACTTCACGCGTAAAGTTAAATTCACGTTTACCCCATTCAGGATGATGCGGATGACGTGGGGCCGAGCAGGCTTCAGAACCATTTTCAGGAAAGTTTTCGATCACTAGTTTTAACGGTTTTAGTACCGCAGTAGCCCGCGGCGCCTTGGCATCTAGGTCATCTCGTAAAGCCTGTTCTAAGGTACTCATATCGATCCAGCTGTCGGCTTTCGAGACGCCAATTCGTTCACAAAATAAGCGGAGACTTTCAGGGGTATAGCCGCGCCGACGAATACCCACAATGGTTGGCATCCGTGGATCATCCCAGCCATCAACACATTTTTCTGCGACTAATTGCAGTAATTTACGTTTACTAGTGAGGGTATAGGTTAAATTTAGGCGCGCAAATTCGTGCTGATGCGGTAGCGGCTCGCTAAAGACGCCGGCTTCTTTTAAGGCGTTCAGAATCCAATCGTAGAGCGGTCGATTATTTTCAAACTCTAAGGTACAAATCGAATGTGACACGAATTCGAGGGCATCAGAAATGCAGTGGGTGAAATCATATAAAGGATAAATACACCATTGGTCACCAGTTCGATGGTGATGCGCATGGCGAATGCGGTAAATGACTGGATCGCGCATGACGATATTGGGGTGTTGCATCTCAATTTTTAGACGAAGCACATGCTGTCCATCGCTAAACTCACCCGCCCGCATCGCGCGAAAAAGTTGCAAATTTTCTTCTACACTGCGATTACGATAAGGACTATTTTGTCCCGCTTGATTAAAATTGCCCCGTTTAGCATGAATTTCATCGGCTGTTTGGCTATCAACATACGCTTTGCCATGTTCGATTAAAACTTCAGCAAATTGATAGAGCTGTGCGAAATAATCACTGGCGTAATGCAAATGGGTTTGACCATTTGCCTCCCAATCAAAACCAAGCCAGCGTACCGCATCTAAAATGCTATCGACGTATTCAACATCTTCTTTTACTGGATTAGTGTCATCTAAGCGCATATTGCAACGCGCACCCCCTGCGCGTGATTGATATTCAGCAGCTAGACCAAAATTGAGACAAATACTTTTAGCATGCCCAATATGTAAATAGCCATTAGGCTCGGGAGGAAAGCGGGTAATCAGTGGGGGTAAGGCATTACCGTCAGCATCGTGACGAAGTGGACGCTGTTGGTATAAGGGTTGCGCTAAATCGTGCTCGATAATTTGGCGAAGAAAATTAGAGGGTTCAGCGGCTATCGCTTTTGTCTTATTAGAGGTGGTATTTTTAGGGCTTTCTGGTGACATTCGCTAATTGTAGAGAAGATCGCTACTCGAGAAAGAAAAAAGCCCGCAGATGGCTGCGGGCTTGATGAGAAGGTAAGGATAAGTCAAAGCTCTTCAACGAATACTTTTTCACGTCCTTTTTTGATCGCAGGTAGAGCAACAATCACGACCATTAAAGCTGCTGCCACCAAGAGGCCCAGCGAAAGCGGACGGGTAATAAAGGTTGAAAAATCCCCTCGCGAGAGTAATAAGGCGCGGCGAAAGTTTTCCTCCATCATCGGGCCCAATACAAAGCCTAATAAAAGCGGCGCGGGTTCGCAACCCAATTTAAAAAATAGGTAGCCAATAACGCCAAAGGTGGCGGTGATATAGACATCAAAAACCGTATTGTTAACGGTGTAAACCCCGATACAACAGAAAACTAAAATAGCGGGATAAAGAAACCGATACGGAATTTTCAATATTTGCACCCACATACCAATGAGCGGTAAATTGAGCAGAATTAACATCAAGTTACCAATCCACATCGACGCAATCAAGCCCCAAAATAAAGCAGGGTTGCTGGTCATCACTTGTGGACCTGGTTGAATATTGTGAATGGTCATCGCGCCCACCATTAATGCCATCACCGCATTGGGTGGAATACCTAAAGTCAGCAAAGGAATAAAGGAAGTTTGAGCTGCAGCATTATTCGCGCTTTCTGGGCCAGCAACACCTTCAATAGCACCTTGCCCAAATTCAGCTGAGTGTTTTGAGGTTTTCTTTTCAACCGAATAGGCTCCAAAAGCAGCTAAAGCAGCACCGCCGCCTGGCAAAATTCCCAAGACCGAGCCTATTGTCGTTCCCCGTAAGATTGACGGCACCATTCGCTTAACATCATCCCATGTTGGAATAAGGGTAGTCACTTTATTTAAAAAACTTTCCCGCTTTTCTTTTTGCTCTAAGTTCATCATAATTTCAGCAAAGCCAAATACACCCATGGCAATACTGACAAAGCCAATACCATCGCTCAGTTCAGGCACATCAAAGGCATAGCGTGACACGCCTGAATTTACGTCGGTACCAACTAGGCCCATGAGCAAACCCAAAATAATCATGCCAATCGCTTTAATAAGTGAGCCCGACGCCAAAACCACTGCACCGATTAAGCCCAACACCATTAATGAAAAGTATTCAGCCGGGCCAAACTTAAAGGCTAGTTGTGAAAGGGGTGCGGCAAAAGCAGCCAAAATAAAAGTCGCTACGCAACCGGCAAAAAATGAACCCATACCAGCAGTAAAGAGCGCTACTCCAGCTCGCCCTCGTCGCGCCATTTGATAGCCATCAATTGCAGTTACAACCGAAGATGTTTCTCCGGGAATGTTCAATAAGATGGCTGTAGTTGAGCCGCCATACTGCGCGCCATAATAAATACCCGCCAACATAATGAGGGCAGCAATGGGGGGTAATGCATACGTTGCTGGCAATAACATGGCAATAGTGGCAATGGGGCCAAGGCCAGGCAAAATGCCGATTAAGGTGCCCAACAAGCATCCCAGAAAACAGTAAATTAAATTTTGAAAGGTTAATGCGGTTGAAAAACCCAGCGCTAAATTATTCAGCAGATCCATATCAGTGTCCTAGGCTTTTGCGGTTAATTATTAAGGAAGAAAGGCCACAGCGGAAACTGTAGCTTGAGCCCAACTACGAAAGCAAGATACGTGAAGACCAGTAAGATAAGGGCATTAATAACGGTACCTTTCCACTTAAATTCATGGCTAGCCGAGGCCGAAACAAAAACAAGGGCCAAGAGGGCAACAAAAAATCCCATAGTGCTTAGTAGTACGCCGTAAAGAACTACTGCACCTGTAATCCAAATGACGCTTTTCAGATCCCATTTTTTTAGTTTGACGTCAGCTGCCTTTTTGGTGACAGCACTCAGCAAAACGACTAAGCCAATTAAAGCCAAGAGCATGCCTAAACAAAAGGGGAAATAACCAGGCCCCATTTTGGCGGCAGTTCCCATTTGATAACCAGTAGCGAGGCTGGCAAAAAATAAGCCGACGACGATATACATAAAGCCAGCGGCAAAATCTTGTTGATTGTGTATTTTCAAAGTGCGCTCCAAGTTGGTCTAATTATCAAGTGACCATTTTTTATATATTGATGAGCGATTGTAAGGCACGCTGATGGGCGTTGCTAGCCAAAACATCTAGGGTTTGCCCTAATTTAGGGCGCGCGTGAACGCCAATGCGATAATTATTGTCATGAAAGTTTCCCAAATTCGCCAAGCCTTCCTTGATTTCTTTGCCAGCAAAGGGCACCAAATCGTTCCTTCTAGCCCGGTGGTGCCCGGAGATGATCCGACCTTACTGTTCACCAATGCCGGCATGAATCAATTTAAGGATGTTTTCTTGGGCTTTGATCAGCGCTCCTATAGTCGGGCAACTACCGCCCAAAAGTGTATTCGGGCGGGGGGTAAGCATAACGATTTAGACAACGTGGGTTACACCGCTCGGCACCATACCTTCTTTGAGATGCTCGGCAATTTTTCTTTTGGTGATTACTTTAAGCAGGATGCAATTCAATTTGCCTGGGAATTATTAACTGTAGTATTTAAGTTACCAAAAGAAAAATTGTTAATTACGGTTTATGCCGAAGATCAAGAGGCCTACGCTATTTGGCATCAACAAATTGGTGTCCCTGCAGAACGCATTATCCGCATTGGCGACAACAAGGGTGCGCGCTATGCGTCCGATAATTTTTGGATGATGGGAGATACCGGCCCTTGTGGTCCGTGTACAGAAATTTTTTATGATCACGGCGCACACATTCCTGGCGGGCCACCTGGTAGTCCCGATGAAGATGGCGATCGCTTTATTGAAATTTGGAATAATGTTTTTATGCAATTTAATCGCGATGAAGCGGGCAATATGCATCCTCTACCCAAGCCAAGTGTTGATACGGGCATGGGTCTGGAACGGATTGCAGCGGTGCTGCAGAAAGTCCATTCTAATTATGAAATCGATTTATTTGTTAATTTACTGAAAGCGGCGAAAGCTGCAGTCGATGGGGCTGGCGGCCAAAATTGCGCTGCCAATAGCCCTTCACTGAAGGTTATTGCCGACCATATTCGCGCTTGTAGTTTTGTGATTGTCGATGGCGTGATACCCGGAAATGCGGGTCGTGGGTATGTGTTGCGCCGCATTGCGCGGCGGGCAATTCGCCATGGTTTTAAATTAGGTGCGCGGCAACCATTTTTATATCAGTTGGTACCTGCCTTAGTTGCTGAAATGGGCGATGCATACCCCGAGTTGCGTAATGCACAAGATAAAGTCAGTGATGTTCTCAAACAAGAAGAAGAACGCTTTTTTCAAACGATTGCCAATGGCATGGAAATTTTAGAAGCCGCTTTAGCAAACAATGCCACCAATATTGACGGTGAAACTGCTTTTCGTTTACACGATACCTTTGGTTTCCCCTTAGATTTAACTGCCGACATCTGTCGGGAGCGTGGCGTTACTGTCGATGTCGCTGGCTTCGAGTTGGCCATGCAGGCGCAACGTAATCAAGCCCGTGCGGCAGGGCAATTTAAAATGACGCAAGGTCTGACGTATGCTGGAAAGCCAACCGAATTTCATGGGTATGAGCAACTCCAACGTGATAGCAACACCATTACTGCCCTGTATCTTGATGGGGTTGCGGTGCAGTCTGTCGCTGCTGGCGATAACGCTGTAGTAGTGCTCGATCACACCCCTTTTTATGCCGAGTCGGGCGGTCAAGTTGGCGATCGTGGTGAGTTACGGAATGAACGTTCTCGTTTTGAGGTTACCGATACGTTTAAGATTCAAGCTAATGTATTTGGTCATCAAGGTGAGGTATTAGAGGGGCAATTGTGCGTTGGCGACTCGTTAAAAGCGCTAGTCGATATTGTCCATCGCCAAGACACCATGCGCAATCACAGCGCCACCCATTTATTGCACAAAGCATTGCGTGAAGTCTTAGGTGACCATGTAATGCAAAAGGGTTCTTTGGTTGATGCTAGCAAAACCCGTTTTGACTTCACTCACCATGCACCTATAAGCCCAGCTCAGTTAAAACAAATTGAAGCGCTCGTGAATCGAGAAATTCTTGCCAATACCGCAACCTCAGCACAAGTGATGTCACTCGAAGATGCGCAAAAAACCGGGGCGATGATGCTGTTTGGTGAAAAATACGGCGCTGAAGTACGGGTGTTGGAAATTGGTAGCTCAAAAGAGTTGTGCGGAGGCACCCACGTGGGCCGCACTGGTGATATTGGAAGCTTAAAGGTAACCTCAGAATCGGGTGTGGCCGCTGGAATTCGCAGGGTCGAGGCAGTCACCGGCAATAACGCACTCCACTTTTTACAAAACTTAGAAGATCAAATGTTCGCGGTAGCGCATTTATTAAAGACCAATCCCAATGAGCTTGCAACTCGGGTAGCACAACTGCAAGATGCTTTACGGCAAACCGAGCGCGAGCTTGAGCGAGTGAACTCTAAGCTGGCTGCTAGTCAGGGCGATGAACTTGCGGCCCAGGCAATTGAGATAAATGGCCTGATGGTTTTAGCGCTCCGCCTCGATGGTGCCGATGCGCAGGTATTACGTGAAACCTTAGATGCTTTAAAAGCCAAATTGAAAACTGCTGCGATCGTTTTAGCCTCGGTGCAAGGGGATAAGGTCAGTTTGATCGCGGGGGTCACAGCCAATACAATCAGTCGCATTAAAGCCGGCGATTTAGTGAATTTTGTGGCTCAGCAGGTGGGCGGAAAAGGCGGCGGTAAAGCCGAAATGGCGATGGCAGGCGGTACAATGCCAAGTGCCTTGCCGGCGGCCTTAGCCAGCGTACAACAATGGATTAGAGAGAAAACTGCAGAAAAAACTGTAGATTAAATAGTATGAGCGAAAATCAAGCCACTTTTAATGAGCTAACCCTCAATGAGCTGCCGATTGCCAATCGTGAAGTTGATGCCATTGGGATGAATTGCCCATTACCCATCTTACGCACTAAAAAAGCCCTGGCCGATATGCAGTCGGGAGAAGTCCTCAAAATTACCGCCACCGATGCCGGAGCAAAACATGATTTCCCAGCGTTTGCCAAACAAACTGGCAATCAATTAATTGCTACAGAGGTAGTTAACGATACTTTTGTTTTTTACCTCAAACGCCGCTAAATTATTTACCAGTCGCAGTGAAGCAAGAAGCCCTGTGTGAAGCTTAGCGTTGTTTAAGAAAGGCGGCAAACTCGCTACTGACTTCAGGATGGCGTAGAGCAAAATCTACCGTTGCCTTGAGATAGCCTAATTTGCTACCGCAGTCGTAACGTACCCCTTGATATTCATAAGCATATACGGGTTCCGCTTTTAATAAGGCAGCAATCGCATCAGTGAGTTGAAACTCACCTCCAGCCCCAGGCTGAAGATTACGAATGTAATTAAAAATATTGGAAGAAAGTACATAACGGCCCACTACCGCTAAATTTGACGGCGCATCTTGCGGTAGCGGTTTTTCCACAATGCCCGTTAAGCGATGTACGCCAGGGTCAGTAAGAGTGCCAGCCACAATGCCATAAGAACTACTTTGCGCGGGATTAATTTTTTCTACTGCTAAAACAGAGCCCTGATATTTATCATGCACTGCCAACATTTGTGCCAATACGGCTGGCTCACCAACCAGTAAATCATCTGCCAAGATCACCGCAAAGGGCTCATCGCGTACTAATTTTTCGGCACATAGTACCGCGTGACCTAAACCCAAAGCTTCAGGTTGACGCACATATACACAATCGACATGACTCGGTTTCACATTACGTACGATTTCGAGTAAAGCAGTTTTATTTTTAGCCTCAAGTTCGGCTTCAAGTTCATATGCCTTATCGAAGTGGTCTTCAATAGCGCGCTTGCTGCGGCCAGTGACAAAAATCATTTCGGTAATGCCAGCTGCAATGGCTTCTTCAACCGCATATTGAATTAGTGGCTTATCGACAATATTGAGCATTTCTTTAGGACTGGCCTTAGTAGCGGGTAAAAACCGCGTGCCCAAGCCGGCAACTGGAAATACTGCTTTGCTAACGGGTTTTAACTTGGCATTGCTCATAAAGTTCGCTTCTAAAAAGTATTTAAGATGATTTTAAACGCAGCAGTTGGGCAGCCAATTTTTCATGGTTGAGTTCAAAGGCGGCAAGCCGCTGTTTTTCTTGCGCAACTACCTCGTCTGGCGCCCGCGCAACAAAACTTTCATTATTCAATTTTTGGTGACATTTATCAATTTCATTAGCAATGCGCACCAATTCTTTGCTAATGCGTATTTGCTCCGCAGCTAAATCAACTTCAATTTTAAGTAGTAATTTAATTTCACCAACTAAGGCAATAGGCGCACCCGCCCCTTCGCGTTCGAGACTAGCTTCATCAGCAAAGATGCGCACTTCTGATAATTTAGCGAGGGCCATTAAATAGGGGGTTGCTTGGTTTAAAAAAGCTGACGGTCCACAAATCCACAGGGGCACTTTTTGTGCCGGTGATATTTGCATTTCACCGCGCAGATTACGACAGGCATCCGTAATAGCTTTAACTTGCGCCATCCACGCTTCACTAGTGGCATCAATTTTTTCAGGCTGACTGATGGGATAGGGCTGCAAAGCAATCGATTGGCTGGCTTGCTGATTCAGTTCCTTACCAGCCTTTGGAGCAACGGATTGCCAGAGGGTTTCGGTAATAAATGGAATGAGCGGGTGGGCTAAACGCAAGATTGTTTCCAGCACCCGTAGGAGCGTACGGCGCGTAGCGCGTTGTTGGGCAGGCGTGCCAGTTTGTAACTGAACTTTTGCGAGCTCTAAATACCAATCGCAATATTCATCCCAGACAAATTGATAAATCGCGCTGGCGACATTATCAAAGCGATATATCGTGAAACCTTTAGCAACTTCTGCCTCTGTCTTTTGCAGTAACGAGACAATCCAGCGATCGGCGGGAGAAAAATCGAGATAGCCTTCGGGACCACATTGATTATCACAAGGCGCAAAACCATTGGCTGCGTCATCGCCAGGGCAGTTCATTAAAACAAAGCGGCTGGCATTCCAGAGTTTGTTACAAAAATTACGGTAGCCTTCGCAGCGTTTTTGATCAAAATTAATATTCCGTCCCAGCGACGCAAGCGAGGCAAAGGTAAAGCGTAAGGCATCTGTACCAAAGGCTGGAATACCATCGGGAAATTCCTTTTGGGTTTTTTTAGTGATGCTTGCTGCTTGCTTTGGGTTCATCAGGCCAGTAGTTCGTTTATCGACGAGGGCAGCCAATTCAATCCCATCGATGAGGTCGATTGGATCTAAGGTATTCCCTTTCGACTTACTCATTTTTTGGCCTTCAGCATCGCGCACTAAGCCATGCACATAGACCGTATGAAAAGGTACTTGCCCAGTAAAGTGGCAAGTCATCATTACCATGCGCGCAACCCAAAAGAAAATAATGTCAAAGCCAGTAACCAAGACCGAGGAAGGTAAAAAGTGCTTAAGCTCTGCGGTTGCTTGCGGCCAACCCAATGAACTGAAGGGTACTAGGGCTGAACTAAACCAGGTATCAAGTACATCGGAGTCGCGCTGCAGGGGTCCGGTGTAACCAGCAGCGCTGGCTTTGGCTTGCGCATCAGTAGCATTGCGCGCCACAAATATTTGCCCTTCAGAACCATACCAAGCAGGAATTTGGTGGCCCCACCACAACTGCCTAGAGATACACCAATCTTGAATATTTTCCAGCCACTGGGTATACGTGCTCTTCCAATTTTCAGGCACCAACTGAATTGTTCCGCTGGTGACGGCATGCAATGCGGCACTGGCCATTGACGCACCAGGTTGATAGAGGTTGTCAGCGCTCGGTTTAGAGACTGCAACAAACCATTGGTCGGTCAGCATCGGCTCAATAATGGTTTGGGTGCGATCACCACGGGGCACCATTAAGGTGTGCGGTTTCACTTCGGCCATTAAACCTGCAGATTCTAAGTCGGCAATGATTTGCTTGCGGGCGGCGAAGCGATCTAGGCCTTGGTAGATTTTGGGAGCATTTTCATTAATCTTGGCATCGAGCGTCAGAATCGTAATGAGCGGTAGTTGGTGGCGTTGGGCCACGGCGTAGTCATTAAAGTCGTGCGCAGGAGTTACTTTGACAACGCCAGTTCCAAAGGCAGGGTCAACATAGCTATCAGCAATGATGGGAATGGTTTTGTTACACAAGGGTAAATTCACCATTTGCCCAATGAGGTGACGATAACGTTCATCCTCTGGGTTAACCATCACCGCAACGTCGCCCAGTAAAGTTTCTGGCCTAGTTGTAGCGACGATTAATTCGCCTGACCCATCACTTAATGGATAACGAATATGCCACAGACTGCCAGCTTCTTCTTCACTCACAACTTCGAGATCGGAAACGGCGGTACCTAGAACCGGATCCCAATTCACTAAACGTTTGCCACGATAAATTAAACCTTGCTCATGAAGGCGAACAAAGACCTCAACTACAGCGGCCGACATTTTGTCGTCCATGGTGAAATATTCACGCGACCAGTCAATAGATGCGCCAAGACGGCGAATTTGCCGAGTAATGGTTGAGCCAGAGGTATCTTTCCATTCCCAAACTTTTTTTAGAAAGGCCTCGCGCCCTAGTTCATGACGTGAGATTTTCTGTGCCTCTAGTTGCCGTTCAACCACAATTTGAGTGGCAATGCCAGCATGATCGGTACCCGGTAGCCAGAGTGTATTTAGACCTTGCATACGGGCATGGCGAATGAGGCTATCCATCATGGTTTGGTTAAAAGCATGACCCATATGCAAAGTACCAGTGACATTGGGCGGTGGCAGTTGGATGCTGAAGTTGGGTTTCTGATCGTCTAAAGTGGTTTGGGAAATACCCCGGCGCTCCCATTCAGGGCCCCAATAGGCTTCGATGGGGCCAGGCTCATAGGATTTAGCCAACTCTAAATCAGCGGTGGGGTTGATGGGGCTTGAAGCAGAGGGATTTAAAGGGTTTGGCATAAGAGGCAAATTATAATTGGGCTAATGTACTCTGACTTGCTCGCCAACCTGAATCCCGAACAATGCGAAGCAGTCACACTGCCGCCAAGCGATGAAAAGGGCCGTTCACGCTCCGCTTTAATTTTGGCGGGCGCTGGAAGTGGCAAGACCCGCGTGCTCACCACGCGCATTGCTTGGCTGATTCAAACGGGTCAAGCTTCGCCCATTAGCGTGCTGGCAGTCACTTTTACCAATAAAGCAGCCAAAGAAATGATGATTCGCCTAGCGGCGATCTTGCCCATTAACACCCGCGGGATGTGGATTGGTACTTTTCATGGCTTATGTAATCGTTTATTGCGCGCCCATCATCGTGATGCGGGCTTGCCATCGACCTTTCAAATACTCGACACCCAAGATCAATTGTCAGCGATTAAGCGCCTGTTAAAGGGGCTTAAGGTCGATGATGAAAAATACCCGCCCAAACAATTGCAATACTTCATCGCCCATGCGAAAGAGCGCGGCATGCGGGCTAAAGATTTACATTCAGGTGACGCCTTTCAAGATCGGATGGCTGAGCTTTACGCGGCTTATGACGAGCAATGTCAACGCGAAGGTGTAGTTGATTTTGCTGAATTGTTATTACGTAGTTATGAATTATTACAGCACCACGAGCCAATTCGTACCCATTATCAAGAGCGCTTTCGCCATATTTTGATTGATGAGTTTCAAGACACTAATGCTTTGCAATATGCGTGGTTAAAGCTCCTTTCTGGCCATGAAGGTGGTCGTGCTAGCGCTAGTGCAAGTTCGGTCTTTGCGGTTGGCGATGATGACCAAAGCATCTATGCCTTTCGCGGTGCCGATGTAGAAAACATGCGTTTATATGAAAACCAATTTCATCCATTCATGGTGAAGTTAGAACAAAACTATCGCTCGCATGGCAATATTTTAGATGTCGCGAATCACTTAATCGCTAATAACACTGCGCGCTTAGGAAAAAATTTACGCACGGATGCAGGTCATGGGGAGCCAGTGCGGATTTACGAAGCAGCGAGCGATGGTATGGAAGCCGCTTGGCTCATTGACGAAATCAAGGGGCTGATTAATGGCGGTATCAGTCGCAGCGAGATTGCTTTGCTTTACCGAAGTAATGCTCAGTCACGCATTATTGAACATAATTTGTTTTCTGCTGGTTTGCCCTACCGAGTTTATGGTGGCTTACGGTTTTTTGAGCGCGCCGAAGTGAAGCATGCGCTAGCTTATTTACGCTTACTTGAAAACCCCAATGACGATACCTCATTTTCTCGCGTAGTGAATTTTCCCACGCGGGGAATTGGTGCGAGAAGTATTGAGGCGCTACAAGATGCAGCGCAATTGCAACAATGTTCCTTGTACTCGGCCGCTAGCACGCTCGAAGGCAAGGCTGGCGCGGCCTTGGGTGGCTTTGTGCGCCTCGTCGATCACATGCGCGAAGCAACTCGGCACAACACCCTTCCAGAAACAGTCGAGTTTGTAATTCAACATAGCGGTTTAATTCAGCACTACTTAAGCGAACGCGAAGGTCAAGATCGAGTTGAAAACTTACAAGAATTAATAAATGCAGCCACTGCTTTTATTGCCGAGGAGGGTTTTGGGCAAAATGCGCAGGCCGCTTCACCGCCAAGTGAAAACGATGCCGGCACTTTAGAGATGTCGCCTTTAGCCGCTTTTTTAGCGCACGCTTCCTTAGAGGCTGGAGATAACCAAGCGCAAGCTGGGCAAGATGCTATTCAACTCATGACCGTCCATTCTGCCAAGGGCTTGGAATTTACTGCGGTATTTATTACTGGGCTTGAAGAGGGTTTATTTCCTCATGAAAATAGTATTAATGAAAATAATGGTTTAGAGGAAGAGCGGCGCCTCATGTATGTGGCAATTACGCGCGCTAAAGAACGCTTATATTTATCACATACCCAATCACGCATGCTTCATGGTCAAGTACGTTACAACATGCCGTCACGTTTCTTAGAGGAATTACCGACAGCGTGTTTGAAATGGCTTACCCCCAAAATGAAAGATGCACGTTGGGGTGGAGGACGGAGCGGAGGGGGTACCTGGAAAAGCGGTTACTCGCATGATAGTGATGACAGTCAGGTGTTTGATTACGAAGAAAGCCCTACTGCGCGTAAGCCTCGGCTAGCGCATAGCGCTTTGAGTAGCAATATTCCCCGCATGACTGCACCAGCAAGAGATATTTATCCCTTTCGGGTTGGCCAGCAGGTTTTCCATACAAAGTTTGGTGAGGGGCGTATTACTGCCCTCGAGGGCCTAGAGGCTGATGCGCGTGCTCAAATTAATTTCAAGCGTCACGGTGTGAAATGGTTGCAATTGAGTATTGCCAAGTTAGCAGCGATTGATTAAGAATTCATGGCTAATGCTACGTTGCCGTTAGTTAAGCACCAATCTCATCGGGGTTAGCGGTAGCTGCACTATCAGTAAAACAATTTTTCCAAGTAGCAAATGCTGAACAATACAGCACTGTCATACAAGCCATTGAAATTGGGGCAATCACGAATGAGCCGACCTCTCTAATATTGAGCGCCTCAAACACGGTACTGAGAAGCAAAGGAACTGCCACTAGAAGCGCGCCCCAAATAAGCAGATAAATGATAAATGCGTAGCGATTACTCCAGCATGCAATCCAACTCGAAAAAAGTGCTTGCGTTACAGGCATATCTTCCCATCCCACCAAAATTGGTGAGAACCACATCAGCATCCCAATCGGAATATAGAGGGCCACCACAATACCTAAGACGACATACATCTGCTTGATAATCTCGATACCCAGAGGTTTATCGCCAGTAAGCGCAGGTAAGAGTAATTGAACGTCTACAAAGAAGCTGGCAATAAAACTCAAGACTAAAATTAAGCTAGTGTGAATCAGCCCAAGCTGTAAGAGTCTTTTTCGTACCACGGGCCCCGAAGAGCGCAGCCCAACTAAATAAACCAAAGGCGAAAGCCGAATTTTTTGAATTGTTTGGCGACAGCCGGTCATGAAACCAAACTGCAAGGAGGGGGTAATCAGTAAAATTGCAAAGACGCCAATAATCGGAATCAAAATAGCTAGCTGGACTAAGAAAATATATAAAAAAACTAGCATTAAAAAACCCAAGGGGTTTTGTTTAAACAGCCAAATGCCTTGACGAATCCAGACATAGCCTTGCTGGGCATTAACACGATTTAGTTTCATAAGAGATTATTTGTTTGCTTGCGACGACTATGTAAGATCAACTCAAAGTGATTAGGATTATGTGCGGTAAGCATTTGCGCGTTGCGGGGTAAATACAAATCCCATAAGCGCGAAATCCAAAAGCGTAATGCAGCAGCACGAAGCATAGCAGACCAGCTGCGCTTTTCGCCTGCACCCAAGGGGCGAATAGTTTGATAGGCATTCATCAGGGCAGTGAGGCGCTGTTCATCTAAATCGGCATGGTCGGGGCCAAGACACCAGTCGTTGGCGGTAACCGCAAGATCAAATAACCATTTATCAGTACCTGCAAAGTAAAAGTCAAAGAACCCACCTAACTGCGTTTCTTGTTGTTGCTCGACAAACAGTACGTTATCGCGAAATAAATCGCAATGGCTAGCACCCTGAGGTAATTGCGCATAATCAGTGCTGGAAAAAAATTCCTCTTGAAATTGCAATTCAGTTTTTAGTAGCATTTGCTGTTGAGCAGTAATATGCGGCAGTATTGCTGGCACAGTCTCTTGCCACCAAACTAAGCTGCGTAAGTTGGCTTGCTCTAGCGGAAAATCCACCCCAGCTAAATGCATCTTAGCAAGCATCACGCCCACCATTTCACAATTTTCAACAGTGGGCTGTAAGTGGGATTGACCGGCTAATTTAGTCACAATGGCAGCGGGTTTGTCATGGAGAGTCAAAAGCAGTTCTCCGGCGCGATTGGCGATAGGTTTAGGTACCGGAATGCCTTTGTTAGCCAAATGCAACATGAGCTCAAGATAGTAGGGTAATTGCTGAGCAGTTAAGCGCTCAAAAATCGTCAGTACATATTCTTGCTGATGCCCTGCTTGTGCCACTTCCAGAAAAAAATTAGAGTTTTCTATCCCCCCATGAATTCCGCGTAAACCTGTTACCTTGCCAATCGACCAATCGCGCTCGATTCTAGGTGCGATTTCTGTCATGGTAAGGGGGGTATAAACGGCCATAGTGACGAACGAATTTACTTTAGCGGCAGACTCAAGCTTGGCACACTGAGGATGGTGGTGGCAGGCTCGCGTGCGCCCGGCATTAATGAGGACGGGTGAGACATATCGTAGGTTCCTAAAGCGCCTTTAACCTGAACGCTGGTAGGGCTATGTGCGTCACGAAATTCGGTAATTTGCGTGCCATTTGAACTGGTATGGGTAAAAGCAGGCTGGTGGCTGAGCTTACCGCCAGTATTACTCGTATTTTTTGCATTGGCAGAGATGGGTTTTTCATTAATCTGCTGTAAATCATCAGCGCTAAGCGCTTGAGCAGCGTTTGGCTGCGCTAAAACTAGGTTTGGCACTACAAAGAACCCACCACAGAAAAAGCCTAAAAGGCATGCCAAGCTTGCTAGAAGGCGGGTCAAGCGATGTTGGCGCATCTTTAAAATCCTCTATTTATGAGTGTTAGGCAACTAGATTGTACGATTGCGGTATGACTAAACACAGACTCCTATTAATTGACGGTTCTAGCTACCTCTATCGGGCTTTTCATGCCATGCCCGATTTACGCAATGGGGCAGGTGAGCCAACTGGGGCTATTTATGGCATGGTCAATATGCTGCGGCGGGCGCGAACAGATATTGCGGCCGATCATCTGGCTTGTGTCTTTGATGCCAAGGGCAAAACTTTTCGCGATGAAATGTATGCGCAATATAAGGCCAACCGCTCACCGATGCCCGAAGACTTGGTAAAGCAAATTGAGCCAATCCATGCGATGGTGCGGGCGATGGGTTGGCCTATCTTGATGGTTTCAGGCGTTGAAGCTGATGATGTAATTGGTACGTTGGCAACCCAAGCCAGTGCAGCTGGTTGGGAAACAATTATTTCTACTGGTGATAAAGATTTAGCCCAATTAGTGAATTCTTCCGTCTCATTAATTAATACCATGACCAATGAAAGTTTGAATATTGCTGGCGTGATAAATAAATTCGGTGTTCCGCCGGAACGCATCGTTGATTACCTCACGATCATTGGTGATAGTGTGGATAACGTCCCTGGGGTCCCCAAAGCAGGCCCGAAGACTGCCAATAAGTGGTTAGCAGAGTATGGCGATTTGGATAATTTAATGGCTTCAGCCGATTTAGTTAAAGGCGTGGTCGGTGATAATTTACGCGCTAGCTTACCGTGGTTATTGCGAGCCCGTGAATTGCTTACGATTAAAACCGACTGCGATTTATCACCCCATTTACCAGGTTTAGATGATCTTCATGCAGGCACAGAAGATGCGTCAAAGTTACGGGAGTTGTTTGAGCGTTATGCTTTTAAAACGTGGTTAAGAGAGGTGGCTCCAGATACTGGCAAGTTAAGCGGCGAAGTCCTTGAACTTGCTGAGGGTGTGGTGGCTACAACTACGACAGTGCGTGCCGATATTTTGCAAGGTCAGTACGAATGCGTGGTTGATAAAGTTCATTTTGAACGCTGGTTAGCCAAGCTTCAACAAGCTCAACTCGTTGCGGTCGACACAGAAACTACCAGCTTAGATGCGCTTGCAGCAGAGCTAGTAGGAATTTCCTTTTCAGTTGAGGCGGGGAAGGCTTGTTATATTCCCGTTGCGCATCGCACTGGCGAAACCCAACTCGACCGGGCTTGGGTATTAGAGCGATTATTGCCTTGGTTAGAAGATGCCAGCAAAGCAAAGGTAGGGCAGAACCTGAAATACGATGCACATATTTTTGCTAACTATGGCATTACCTTGCAGGGAATTGCATTCGATACCTTGTTGGAATCCTATGTATTGGAATCGCACTTACCCCACAATATGGATAGTATGGCCGAGCGGCATTTAGGCATTAAGACCATTCGCTATGAAGAAGTTTGCGGCAAAGGCGTACATCAAATTGGCTTTGATCAAGTCGATTTAGCCACGGCTTGCAACTATGCTGCTGAAGATGCTGACATCACCTTGCGCTTACACCAATTTTTATGGCCCCAAATTGCTGAAAATGCAGGGCTTTGCTATGTGTATCAACAAATCGAATTACCGGCGATGCGCGTGCTCGGCATTATGGAAACTAATGGCATCAAGGTCGATACAGCCTTATTGGCCAAGCAAGGGCAAACCGTGGGTAAACGCCTTTTATCCCTCGAGACAGAAATACACAAACTAGCAGGGCAGCCATTTAACATTCAGTCACCCAAACAAATTGGCGAGATTTTATTTGGCCAGTTGCAATTACCTGTGATTAAAAAAACGCCGGCAGGTGCACCATCAACCGATGAAGAAGTGTTGCAAAAATTAGCTGAAGATTATCCTTTGCCTGCACGTATATTAGATTACCGCAGTTTAGCGAAGTTGATGTCGACCTATATTGAAAAATTACCACGTATGGTCAATCCTAAAACTGGACGGGTACATACCAATTTTTCTCAGGCGGTGGCTGTCACAGGGCGCTTGGCCTCGAGCGAGCCCAATTTACAAAATATTCCGGTGCGCACTGAAGAGGGTCGACGTATTCGAGAGGCTTTTGTTGCTGCCGAAGGTTGCAAGTTGGTTTCTGCCGATTATTCCCAAATTGAATTGCGCATCATGGCGCATATTGCGCAAGATAAAAACTTACTCGCTGCTTTTGCTGCTGGCTTAGATGTGCATCAAGCCACTGCAGCCGAAATCTTTGGTATTCCCTTAGATACGGTTACCGCAGAACAACGGCGTTATGCCAAGGTAATTAACTTTGGTTTAATTTATGGCATGAGTGCCTTTGGCTTAGCAGGTAATCTTGGTATTGAGCGGGCAGCTGCGCAACAATACATTGATACTTATTTCGAGCGCTACCCAGGAGTAGCACAATATATGGAACGCACACGACTTGAGGCGCGAGAAAGCGGCTATGTAGAAACTGTCTTTGGTCGGCGCTTATGGCTACCTGAAATAAAAAGTTCAGGGCCGCGGCGACAGGGTGCCGAACGCGCTGCGATTAATGCACCAATGCAAGGTACTGCTGCCGATTTAATTAAATTAGCGATGATTGCCGTACAACAGTGGATCGAAACAGAGCAATTACAAACTCGTATGCTTTTGCAGGTGCATGATGAATTGATATTTGATACGCCATATGCCGAATTAGATCGTTTACGTGAAGCATTGCCAGATTTAATGGGCTCAGTGGCACAATTACGCGTACCCCTAGTGGTCAGTATTGGTATGGGCAATAATTGGGAAGAGGCGCATTAGGGAAGAGGCGCATTAAGTAGATAGATCAAGATAGTTGGTAACTAAATTTAAGGAAAGAAAATGCAAAATCAACGGCGGCAATTTATGCAAACTTCAGTAGCTTCTGCTGCTTCAGCAGTTTCAGCTGTATCCATCAGTGGTCTGGGTGTCGGTTTTGTGACCGCATCGCAGCCTGTGTTAGCGGCAGCGATTCAAACAGACTTTACGGGGATTGAAGCCAGCGAGCAAACAATTTTGGTTGCTGGTGCAAAGGTACCGCTCTATGTCGCACGCCCATCTAAATCCTCCGCTCCATTGCCGATTATCATTGTGACTAGTGAAATTTTTGGTGTGCATGAGCATATTGCTGATGTGGTGCGGCGCTTTGCCAAGCTGGGATACCTCGCGATTGCGCCAGAATTTTTTGCTCGCGCAGGTGATCCCAATACCTTTGGTACCGTAGCCGAAATTATGAGTAATATTGTTGCCAAGACGCCGGACGCAGAAGTAATGGCTGATATTAAAGCGGCTATAGCTTGGGCAGGAGCCCATGGTGGCGATGTGAAGCGAGTTGGTGTTACCGGTTTTTGTTGGGGCGGTCGCATTACCTGGCTCGCCGCTACTTTGCCAGAGGTGCGCGCTGGCGTTGCTTGGTACGGGCGCTTAGTCGGTGTACCCACGCCTAATAGTCCGCGTAATCCAGTGGATATTGCTGCTGAATTAAAAGCGCCTGTACTCGGCTTATATGGTGGTGCAGACACCGGCATTCCTCTCGATACGGTAGAAAAGATGCGTGCTGCTTTAACTACAGCGGCAGCGACAAATGCCGCAGCTAAGGCTTCGCGAATTGAGGTCTATCCCGATACGCCACATGCCTTTCATGCTGACTATCGTGAGTCGTATCGCGCTGGGCCCGCTACCGATGGGTGGGCCAAATGTTTGGCTTGGTTTAAGCAAAACGGCGTGGCATGAATGGGTTGAGTACCCTCCAACTCATTATTGCAGTTACTGCTTTAGCGGGTTTAGCCAGCGTTTTAATTGCCGCTAGTTTGTCTTTAGGTTTTTTAAGCAAGATGATCGACACCATGGTCAGTTTTTCGGTCGGCATTTTATTGGCTACTGCATTTTTGCATTCTTTGCCAGAAGCCTTTGCCATGCCAAACAGTAACCCATCTATTTTATTTGCTGCCTTGCTAATGGGCTTGCTCGGGTTTTTTTTGTTAGAAAAAATTGCCTTATTACGGCATAGTCACCACCATGAAGGTGATGGGCATCATCATCATCAAGGTCATGATGCGGAAATGGCGGGTAGTAGTGGTTGGACCATTTTGGTGGGCGACGGTTTACACAATTTTGTCGATGGCGTGCTAATTGCAGCCGCTTTTATGGCGAACATGCAAGTCGGCATTTTTACAGCGCTAGCCATCATTGCTCATGAAATTCCGCAAGAGGTAGGCGATTTTATTGTCTTGCTCAATGCCGGTTTCTCTAAAGCTCGCGCTTTACTTTATAACTTAATTAGTGGTTCACTCGCAGTGTTAGGCGGGGTCTTAGCCTACTTTTTTTTAGAGCGTGCACACCATATCATGCCCTACCTTTTGGTGATCGCTTCGAGCAGTTTTATCTATATCGCTGTCAGTGATTTAATTCCGCAAATGCATCGCCGTCCATATTGGCGAGAATCCCTACGGCAAATTATGTTAATCGGCTGCGGTATTGGGCTTGTTATTCTGTTGTCGCGATAGGTCGCCGCGAATCTGCACACCATTCACTCCAACTACCAGCATAGAGTTGGGAGCCTCTTATGCCAGCTACTTCCATGGCTAAGAGATTATGACAAGCAGTGACGCCAGAACCGCATTGGTGAATAATACTTTTCGCTGATCTACCAGCCAATAAAATACTAAATTCGCGATACAGTTCATCCGCTGTTTTAAATTGTTTGGCCCGTAAGTTTTCTTTAAAGCAACGATTAGTGGCGCCTGGAATATGCCCACCCACGGGATCAAGGGTTTCATTTTCCCCACGAAAACGATCGGGTGTACGGGCATCTAAAACCAGGTGCGCCGCCGCAGATTCTGTATTAGCTAGATTTGCTACAAGCTCATCAACTAGCACTAAATCGCTATACGGTAGGGCACTTGGCATACTTCCTAAAGCAATGGGTTGGCGTGGCTTGCTGCCAATCGCACCATTCCAAGCGTCGAGACCGCCATCAAGTACTTGTACTTGAGTATGACCAATTGCTCTTAACATCCACCAAAGACGACTGGCGAACACTGAGCCCTGATTGTCATAGGCAACAACCTGAAGATTTGACTTAATGCCAAGGCGTTGGCGGGTTTTGGCCCAGACCTCAGGAGTAGGTAAGGGATGCCGGCCATTGGTACCAGTTTGCGGACCAGATAAATCCTGATCGAGATCAACATAGATAGCGCCAGGGATGTGACTCATTTGATACGCTTCACGTCCTGCAGTGGGCTTAGTGAGATCAAAGCGACAATCGCAGAGTAAAACGTCTGCCCCGGTATTGAGTAATTCTTCTAATTGATTGGCAGTAATTAAGGGTTGGCTCATGTTGGATTCTCCAAATTCATAGTCCGGCGGTACCATTCGTGAAAGTGTTGCATGCCATCTTCCATCGGGCTTTGATAGGGCCCAACCTCATTTATTCCGCGCGCCATTAAAGCCGCGCGACCTGCATCCATACGCTCAGCAATTTCGTCATCTTCAAGGCAGGTTTCCATATAGGCGGCGCGTTCAGCAGTAACAAATTCACGCTCGAATAAAGCAATTTCTTCGGGATAATAAAACTCGACAATATTGCGCGTGCGCTGAGGTCCAAGCGGTTGTAGGGTGGAAATACACAACACACCCGGATACCATTCAACCATCACGTTGGGAAAGTAAGTAAGCCAAATTGCTCCATATTGCGGCAACTTACCGTGGTGATAGCGCAAGACCGCTTCATGCCAGTCGCGGTAAGTTTGAGTGCCAGGAGTGCTGAGATTTTTATGAATACCAACAGTTTGTACGCTATGCCAATCACCAAATTCCCATTGCAAATTTTCACAAGCAACAAATTTTCCAAGCCCTGGATGAAACGGGGCTACATGGTAATCTTCAAGGTAAACCTCGATAAA
This sequence comes from Polynucleobacter sp. IMCC 30228, assembly GCF_021395205.1. GTDB lineage: Bacteria > Pseudomonadota > Gammaproteobacteria > Burkholderiales > Burkholderiaceae > Polynucleobacter. The sequence goes on from NZ_JAJVCS010000001.1 coordinate 734,989, forward strand.
GGTTTTCCAGTTGTAATTACATTCGTGTACCTCAACATGATCGAGCAGGTAGCCGCTGAAATCGAGATCAGCAGCGACGCCAAGACGGCCTAAATCGGCATGCACATCGCGTGGCCCTTCAAACAACAAGCCCTGCCAATTTTGCAAGGGTGATTTACCTAAGTGTAAACACGGCTTATTTTCAAAATGGGGTGCGCCTAAAAGCTCACCCTCTAAATCGTAAGTCCAGCGGTGCAAGGGGCATACGATCGACTCTACTCGACCTGCACCATTGAGCATCAGCGCTTGGCGATGGCGACAAACATTTGAAAGAAGTTCAACGCCATTAGCATTCCGCACTAACAAGCGACCTTCATTTTCAGCCCGTAAGGTTTGATACGAGCCTAGCTCGGGCACCATTAATTCGTGACCTACATATGCAGGCCCTTGCTTAAATAGCAAGTCGATTTCACGTTGATATAAATCAAGGTCAAAATAGGCCGTTACAGGCAATTGCAGTTTGGACGGCGCAAGTTGCTGCGCGGTAGCCAGATTAGTCATTCTCCCCACCCCCGAAAAAGTCAGCCGAAGCTAAGCGGAACAACCAATCCAACCATCGACGAATCGATATTGGAAAGGAAGGCATGGATTATACCTACGACTTTAGGGGCTTTGGTTTGGTTTACCTTTAAGATGGGGGTTTATTCACCATTATTTGCCTTATTTCATCAAGGGGAGCAAGTTATGCCTGCTAAAAAACCGGCTCATGCAAGTGCAGCATTGCAGAGTCCAATTGATCCCAATTTGCGCTACGAACAGGCCTTGAAAGATTTAGAAAAACTCATTGCCGATATGGAGTCTGGCAAGCTTTCTTTAGAGGAAACCTTGTTGGCTTATCAACGGGGTGCCGCTCTTCTTAAGCATTGTCAAGCTGTCTTGACGCAGGTAGAGCAGCAGGTGCGGGTTTTTGAGGACTAGAAACGAGTCGCATGAACCCATTTAATTTCGAGGCGTGGGTACAAACATACTCGGCTCGTGCTGAAGCAACACTAGTACAGCATTTAGTGGTTGCTCAAACCGTGCCACAGCGTTTACATGAAGCGATGCTATACGCCAGCTTAGGGGGTGGCAAGCGCATGCGACCACTATTGGTCTATGCTGCTGGTGAACTTGGCAAGCCTAGCGCGAGTGCAAGCGGGACTCAAGCCAATAGCGAACGCGCAAATCTGCTCGATGTTGCAGCTGCAGCGATTGAAATGATGCATGCCTATTCTTTAGTGCACGATGACTTGCCCTGTATGGATGACGATGATTTACGTCGGGGCCGACCTACAGTGCATAAAGCTTTTGATGAGCCTACCGCTCTTCTAGTGGGTGATGCTTTGCAAACCCGCGCTTTTGAAATATTGGCTCAAGCACCTGGCGATTGCGAGATGCGTCTGGCGTTAATTACTAGCTTAGCTAGTGCAGCTGGATCGCGCGGCATGGCTGGTGGACAAGCAATTGATTTAGATAGTATTGGCGCTAAACTCGATTTAGCGGGTTTACAGAATATGCATCAAATGAAAACGGGCGCATTACTTATTTGCGCGGTACAAATGGGGGGATTGGTTGCAAATTTATCTCAAGCTGAAATGGGTGCTTTGACGACATTCTCTAGCGCCTTGGGTTTAGCTTTTCAAATAGTTGATGACGTGCTTGATGCCACCGCAGATAGTCAAACCCTTGGTAAAACGGCTGGTAAAGATGCTGCGAACGATAAGCCGACCTATGTAACCCTGATGGGTTTAGACTACGCTCAAAGACAGGCTCAAGAGCTGCACCAACAAGCTTTAGCAAGTATTGATGCTTTCGGCTCGGCAGCAGATGCTTTACGTGGCTTGGCTGAATTCGTTGTAAATCGTAGAAAATAGACTAATGAAGATGATTTTGCCCACTATTAATGACCCCAGCGACCTGAGAAAATTGTCGCGCGAAGAACTGCCCCTAATAGCCGAGGAATTACGGCAATTTATTGTTGAGTCAGTCTCTAAAACAGGCGGACATTTTTCATCTAATTTGGGCGCAGTTGAGTTAACCGTAGCGTTGCATTATGTTTTTAATACTCCCGAAGATCGCTTGGTATGGGATGTGGGTCATCAAAGTTATCCCCATAAAATTTTAACGGGGCGCCGTGAGCGCATGCATTCATTGCGGCAGTTTAGTGGCCTATCGGGTTTTCCTCGGCGCGCTGAGAGTCACTACGATACCTTTGGCACTGGCCACTCTTCCACTAGCATTTCTGCTGCTATTGGCATGGCAAGGGCAGCGCAAACCAAAGGTGAAAAGCGCGTGGTAGTCGCGGTAATCGGCGATGGCGCAATGAGTGCAGGCATGGCCTATGAAGCGATGAACAATGCTGGTATTTATGAAGATTTACCCTTGATCGTGATTTTGAACGATAACGATATGTCGATTTCACCAGCAGTTGGCGCTTTAAATCGATATCTAGCGCGCCTTCTCAGCGGCCAATTTTATTCAGCTACAAAAAAGGGTATTGATCGCGCGCTTTCATCAATGGCGCCACCTTTACGGCAATTTGCCAAGCGACTAGAAGATCACGCTAAGGGAATGGTTTCTCCCTCGACAATTTTTGAAGAATTTGGCTTTACCTATTTCGGCCCAATTGATGGACATGATTTAGATACCTTATTACCGATGTTACAAAATCTGCGACGCTTAGCCCTAGAGGGCGGCGGCCCACAGTTTTTGCACGTGATTACGCGCAAAGGTCAAGGCTATGAATTGGCCGAGGCCGACCCCGTGATGTATCACGGCCCAGGAAAATTTAATCATGAAGAGGGCATTAAGCCGGCTGCGGTAGGCAAGCAAACCTTTACCCAAGTATTTGGTGAATGGCTCTGCGATATGGCTGAGGCTGACTCGCGCTTAGTGGGTATTACGCCAGCGATGCGCGAGGGCTCGGGCTTAGTTGAATTTGAAAAACGCTTTCCATTGCGCTATTACGACGTGGGCATTGCTGAGCAACATTCGGTTACCTTCGCTGCTGGTATGGCATGCGAAGGACTGAAACCGGTGGTAGCAATTTACTCAACCTTTTTACAACGGGCCTATGACCAGTTGATTCATGATGTTGCCATTCAAGATTTACCAGTCGTGTTTGCTTTAGACCGAGCAGGTTTAGTGGGTGCAGATGGTGCGACTCATGCGGGGGCGTACGACATTCCATTTTTACGCTGTATTCCGAACATGCTCATCATGACACCTGCTGACGAAGCCGAGTGCCGTGACTTACTAACAACGGCTTTTCATCAACCTCATCCTAGTGCCGTGCGTTATCCAAGAGGCGCTGGTGTCGGGCGTACGCCGCCGCAAGAGTTGCGTAGCTTGCCTTTGGGTAAGGGCGAGATTCGTCGGCAAACTGGCGCAGCAGTTGGTAATCGGCTCGCAATTTTGAGTTTTGGTACGTTGCTGTATCCAGCCCTGACAGCCGCAGAAGACTGTGATGCAACTGTAGTGAATATGCGTTTTGTCAAACCTCTAGATACTGAATTATTAAAAAAAGTCGCACTTGAGCATGATTTTCTGGTCACACTTGAAGATGGTTCAATTCAGGGGGGCGCAGGTAGCGCTTGCTTAGAGGCCTTAACCGCCATGGCAATCAATAAACCCTTATTGCAACTAGGCCTACCAGATGAATTTATTGAGCATGGCGACTATAACTTGTTAATGGCGAAGTGTGGCCTTGATGCAGCAGGCATTGGCGCAGCTATTGCCAAGCGCTTTCCCAGTGCCATTAGGGCACAAATTCAGCCATTGGCACAGTCGCTTAGTAAGTAATCTGACGCCAGAGATGGCAAAGAACCCAATTTTCCTTGAAAATAGTGCAATGAATGATTTAAACCTCTCTTTCCTCAAAAATCGCACCATGCCTGATGTGCAGTCAACTGCTGATGAGCGGGCGATGCCGATTGAGCAAGTTGGCATTCGGGGAATTCGCCATCCCTTAACGATTCGTACTGCTAGCGGCACCTTTCCTACTGTGGGAAACTTTACGATGAGCGTCGCGTTGCCAGCTGCTAGTAAGGGCACGCATATGTCACGTTTTATTGCGCTCTTACAAACCCAAAATACCGCGATGGATAGTAGCGCGTTAGTAACGATGACGCAGCAAATGTTACCGTTATTACAAGCCGAACAAGGCATGATTCAATTTACCTATACGCACTTTGTACAAAAACAAGCACCCGTTTCTGCCGTTGAGAGTCTGATGGATTATGAGGTGACGTGGACTGCACAAATCCAAAAAAATCAGTTGGGTACGCAAGCGGGCGCAGTAACCACGACTTTAATATTGCATGTCATCGTGCCAGTGATGAGCTTATGTCCGTGCTCAAAAGAAATTTCCGATTATGGTGCTCATAATCAACGCTCGCATGTCACCATGACAGTGGCACTAGATCCGCAAGCCATCATGACAGTAGAAGAGTTAATTACGATCGCCGAGACCGAGGCCTCGAGTGAGTTGTGGGGTTTATTAAAACGTCCTGATGAAAAGTGGGTCACCGAGCACGCTTACGATAATCCGAAATTTGTAGAAGACCTAGTTCGTGATGTGGCTGGGCGTTTGCAACAAGATGCGCGCATACGTGGTTTCACTGTCGACGCAGAAAATTTTGAATCGATTCACAATCACAGCGCTTTTGCCCGCATTACTTGTGTTGGGCCAAGTCCCAGCGCGGCTTAACGTTAAAGGCTCCAGCAAGGTCAGTTTGCGTTTCTGAGTGGGGCTGAGTGAGTAAGCGCATTGCGCCAGCAAAAGCAATCATCACGCCGTTATCAGTGCAAAGCTCAAGGGGGGGATAGAAAACTTGAAATTGCTGGTCCTTTGCTGCCGTCTGCAGAGCCATGCGCAGTTGGATGTTCGCGGCCACTCCGCCAGCTAAGACCAAATCACGACAGTTTGTTAACTCCATTGCTTTGGCAGTTTTACTAACCAAGACGCTGACTGCCGCTTCCACAAACGCATGCGCTAAGTCAGCCCGAAAGTCGTCTGCAGCAGTTGCACTTGCAAATTGTGAATGTTGTTTTATTTGATTAAGTACTGCAGTTTTAAGTCCTGAAAATGAAAAATCTAAATCACCTGAATGAAGCATGGGGCGCGGCAAGTTAAAGCGACCCGCTTTACCTAGTGTGGCTAATTTAGATACTGCAGCTCCCCCGGGGTACTCTAATCCTAAAAGAGTGGCTGTTTTATCAAAAGCTTCACCAACAGCATCATCGAGAGTTTCGCCTAGAAGTTCGTATTGCCCCACGGCTTTAACCCACATTAATTGAGTGTGCCCACCCGAAACTAAGAGGGCTACGAAGGGAAAGTTTGGTACGCCATCACTAGCGGCGCCCAAAAGAGGGGAAAGTAAGTGGCCCTCTAAATGGTGGATGCCTAATGCCGGCTTTTGTAGTGCCTGTGCTAGCGATTGACCAAAGGCGCTGCCCACTAAAAGTGCCCCCGCTAAGCCAGGCCCTTGGGTATATGCCACAGCGTCTATGGCCTTTAAATCTAGCTTAGCCTGCTCTAGGGCTAGTTCTAGAAGGGGCAAAATACGCCGAATATGGTCGCGCGAGGCTAGTTCAGGCACTACCCCACCATAATCTCGGTGCATGGCAATTTGGGAATGCAGCGCTTGCCCCATAATGCCTAGCGCCGCGGGGAGCCCGGCTTCGAGGGGGGCCGTGTCATAGACGGCTAGACCCGTTTCATCACAAGAGGTTTCGATACCCAAAACAATCATTTTTATGCCTAGTCGTGCTAGAATCCGTGATTCTGTAAATTTTCAATCATTTTCGAGCATAAACGAGTTAAACAGCATGACAACAGTCCGCCTCCGCGAAAACGAGCCATTTGAAGTGGCATTGCGCCGTTTTAAGCGCACCATTGAGAAAAATGGCCTCTTAACCGATTTACGCGCACGCGAATTTTACGAAAAGCCTACGGCTGAGCGTAAGCGCAAAAAAGCCGCCGCCGCTAAACGCCATTACAAGCGTTTGCGCAGTCAAATGTTGCCCAAGAAGCTGTTCTAATAAGTCTTTATTCATCCATTTATTTGCTGAGTTAATTTTTCAAGTCGATGTTTTAAGCCCGCTGACGGTCATACGCAGCGGGTTTTTGCTTTGTAGTGCACTGGTATTACTATATTCATAGGTATTTAGGAGAGTGACAGCATGAGCCTTAAAGAACAAATTACCGAAGATATGAAAAACGCGATGCGGGCTAAAGAAACGGCTCGCTTAAATACTATCCGTCTTTTATTGGCAGCCATTAAACAGCGTGAAGTCGATGAGCGCGTCGTCGTTGATGATGCTGGAGTGGTGGCAATAGTGGAAAAATTAATCAAGCAAAGAAAAGATTCGATTGAACAGTTTCAAAAAGCGGGTCGCTCTGATTTGGTAGCAATAGAGGCGTTGGAGCAAACAATTTTGCAAGGCTATATGCCAGCTCAATTATCAACTGATGAAGTGACGGCAATTGTTCGAGCCACAATTGCCCAACTAAACGCCAGCAGTCCGCAAGAAATGGGCAAGGTGATAAGTGCACTCAAACCGCAATTAGCCGGTAAGGCTGATATGGGTGCAGTTTCGGCAATGGTAAAGGTCGCCTTAAATCCATCATGACCCTAGGCTAAACCGTGGGCTTAATTCCACAATCGTTTATCGCCGATTTACTTAATCGAATCGATATCGTTGATGTTGTTGGTCAACATGTGCAATTAAAAAAAGCGGGTGCAAACTATCAAGGTTTGTGTCCGTTTCATCAAGAAAAATCACCCTCGTTTTCTGTCTCACCTACTAAACAGTTTTATCACTGCTTTGGTTGTGGTGTTCATGGCTCGGCGATTGGTTTTCTGATGGAATATTCGGGTCTTGGCTATATCGAAGCGATTGAAGAGTTGGCACGCTCAGTTGGTTTAACGGTGCCACGTGAAGAACGCACATTGCTGGATGTAGCTAGACAAAAACAAGCGCTGGCCTTAAGCGAAGTGATGACTTTGGCTGCTGATTGGTATCAGCAGCAATTAAAAGTTGCTCCTCGTGCCATCGATTATTTGAAGGGCCGCGGCTTAACCGGTGAAATTGCCAAACGGTATGCGATGGGGTATGCACCTGATGGTTGGCAGGGCCTAGAGGCAGTATTTGGTGTGTACTCCAATGAAGAGATTGCCAAAATATTATTAGAGGGCGGTTTAATCATTCAAAGTGAAGGCGATGATAGTAAACGTTACGATCGCTTTCGCGAGCGCATTATGTTTCCCATTCGCAATCCGAAGGGACAAACTATTGCATTTGGCGGGCGCATCTTAGATCAAGGCGAGCCTAAATATCTAAATTCACCTGAAACGCCTTTGTTCTCGAAGGGTAATACCTTATACGGCCTATTTGAAGCGCGCCAAGCGATTCGTGCAAAAGAATTTGTATTAGTTTGTGAAGGCTATATGGATGTAGTAGCTTTAGCGCAATTAGGTTTTGGTAATGCTGTTGCAACCTTAGGAACGGCTTGTACTGCTAATCACGTGCGGGCTTTATTGCGCCAAACCGACCGCATTGTTTTTTCATTTGATGGCGATGCTGCTGGTCAGCGCGCAGCACAACGCGCACTCGAAGCTTCTTTGCCGCTGATGTCTGACGATAAAGAAATTCGTTTTTTATTTCTACCGACCGAGCATGATCCTGATAGCTATGTCCGCACCTTTGGTGCTGCAGCTTTTGATAAGGCGATTAAAGAGGCAATGCCTTTATCGAGTTTCTTTTTTAAAACAGTGAGCGAAGAGCAAGATCTGGGTACACCCGAGGGTCGGGCAAAAATACATCATGCTAGTAAACCATTGTTGTTATCGATGGCGCCGATTGCTTTACGTACGCAAATTTTACGTGAAGTTGCTTTACGTACGGCGACCACCCCACCTGAATTAGAGGCCTTTTGTGGTTTAGCGCAAGTTTCTAAAACAGCCCAACAAAATTCTAGTCAAGCGCAAGGTAATGCCCAAAGTCGCCCGCCTTATTGGCAGGCCAATATCTCAGGCACGAGACCAGGGCGCGACTCATTTGCCCCCTGGCAATCAGGTAAAGGTGGACAGCGCAAAAATGTTGCGCAAGCAGTGATGCCGCCACAAGCACCAACTGATTTAGCAGAGCAAATTTTGCGGGTCTTAATTCAGTTTCCGCACTTGGGTAAAGGGCTTGATTTAAGTCGTAGACAATTAATCCTTAAGTCAGCACAGCAACGCTCAGCGAAAACTTTAGGCTTAATGGAGGATCTACTGAAGCAATGTGATTTGGTTGAGTTCTTGGCGCAGGGCGACGCGGCTCCCGCTGCAGGTGCTGCGGCTTTTGCATTATTTCAGGAGCAGTTAGCTAGTAGTGAATTAGCCCCTTTATATGAAATACTGCGGCAGCGAGTAATGGGTTCTGACCTTGATTTAGAGGGAGCAAATGCTGATTTAAATGGCGCCGTGAAAAAATTGGAACTGCTGCACCTGAAAGAAGAAATGACCGAAATTGCCCAAAAAATTGCGCAGAATGTGGCGAGTGAGGATGACCGTAAACGCTACCGCGAGTTAGGGGAAAAACTGAGATTTGCGTAGGAAGATAGGCAAAAACCCGTCAATCGACTATAATGTAAGGCTCCCGAAAAAATTATTGTTGTAATTCAATGACTTGCATTGCAGTTTGATGAAATTTGGATATTTGCCCGCCGTCAGAGCCAATGGGTTACTGGCATCCCCTAACAGAATTGTAAGTAAACGCTAACCTATGCCAACCACTAAACCCAAAAAAATAATTAAAGCTACTGTCGCTAAAAAGTCAATTACGAAGAAGGCAGCAAAACCAGCAGCCAAATCGGTCAAGACTGTAGCAAAAACAAAACTGCAGAAAATCAGCCCAAAGGCTAAAAAGCCAGTGGGAAAGTCGCCTGTAAAGTCTGGCGTCAAAGCCAAGGCTAAAACACCATCAAAGGCTGTTGCTAAGGCCCCGATTAAAGGTAGCAGCAAGTCAAGTGCTAAGCCACACCCGAAGAAGCTGCTGGTAACAGCGAAGAAACCAGCAAGTAAGGTAGCTGTTCCCAAGGGTGGTGCGAAAGTAATTGCGAAGGGCGCAGCCAAGACGGCGAGCAAGGCTATTGCAAAACCGGCTGGTAAGGATGTCGCTAAGGCAGTAGAGCCAGTAAAAAAAGGGAAGGCGGTTGCTGCAGTCGCTGTAGCAGCTTTGCCTGAAGTAGAGGCCGAGAAAAAAGTCCGTGGCCGCAAGCCTAAAATTGAAGAGGTAGTTGAGCCTGGTACTGATGTTCGCACAGACCGCCAAAAAGCGCGCGATCGTAAGGCAAAAGAAAAAGCCTTATTAAAAGAATTTGCCGCCCAACAATTAGGTAGCGAAGAGCAGCAGGAACTGCGGCGTGCACGCTTAAAAATGTTAATTAAGATGGGTAAGTCGAAAGGCTACCTCACCCATGGCGAAATGAATGATGTGATGTCAGATGAGTTATCTGACGCTGATGCTTTAGAAACCTTAATTGGTCTCTTAAATGATATTGGTATTACGGTTTACGAGCAGGCACCTGATGCAGAAACACTTTTATTAAATGAAAACGGCGTTGCAGGTGCATCTGAAGAAGAGGCTGAAGAAGAGGCTGAAGCCGCTTTATCAACTGTCGATTCAGAATTTGGACGAACAACGGACCCAGTACGGATGTATATGCGTGAAATGGGCACCGTAGATTTGTTAACTCGTGAAGGCGAAATCGTTATCGCGAAAAAAATTGAAGCCGGGTTAAAAGATATGGTCATGGCTTTATCAGCCTGCCCAGTAACCATTGGTGAAATTTTGGCAAATGCCGAAAAAATTGCTGCTGGCGAAATGGAGATTGATCAATTTGTAGATGGATTAGTAGATCCAAATGCCGAAGATATCAAGCTTGGCCCAGAAGAACCTGAAGTTGATCTCGATGCCATCGAGGGCGAGGAAGAGGGCGAGGAAGAAGGTGCTGGGGGCGCAAGTACGGCTAACACCAAACAGCTTGAAGAACTCAAAGAAATTTCATTAAAGAAATTTGCCATTATTCGCACGCAAACCGATAAAATGCGGCGCGCTTTTGATCGCGATGGTTATAACAGCCCAGCCTATATTAAGGCGCAAGAAAGTATCCGTAATGAAATGCTCGGTTTTCGCCTAACAGCCAAGAGTGTAGAAAAATTATGTGACACCATGCGTTCACAAGTAGATCAAGTATGGAAGCTAGAGCGGGGTATCGTTAGCCTCTTGGTTGATAAAGTCGGCGTTAATCGAGGTGAAGTGATTAATGCATTTCCAAAAATGGCAATGAACCTGAAGTGGACAGCAAATTTATTAAAAGAATCTAAGCCATATAGTGCACTGCTTGAACGTAATGTTCCCGCAGTACAAGAGTTACAGCAAAAGTTAATTGATATTCAAACGCGCGTGGTCTTGCCGCTGCCTGAGTTAAAAGAAGTTAATAAAAAAATGACTGCTGGCGAAAAACGTGCGCGTGAAGCAAAGCGAGAAATGACAGTAGCTAATTTACGTTTAGTTATTTCTATCGCTAAAAAATATACCAATCGTGGCTTACAGTTCTTAGATTTAATTCAAGAAGGCAATATTGGTTTAATGAAGGCGGTAGATAAGTTTGAATACCGCCGTGGTTATAAGTTTTCAACTTATGCCACTTGGTGGATCCGTCAGGCTATTACACGTTCTATCGCTGATCAAGCGCGCACAATTCGCATTCCTGTGCATATGATAGAAACTATCAACAAAATGAATCGTATTAGTCGCCAAATCTTGCAGGAGACTGGCCACGAGCCTGATGCTGCAACTTTAGCCCTGAAGATGGAAATCCCTGAGGATAAGATTCGTAAGATTATGAAAATTGCGAAAGAGCCAATCTCCATGGAAACCCCAATTGGTGACGATGAGGATTCTCATCTAGGTGATTTCATTGAGGATGGCAATACACTTGCGCCAGCTGAGGCGGCTTTGCATGATTCAATGCGTGATGTAGTGAAAGATGTGCTTGATTCTTTAACGCCCCGCGAAGCAAAAGTTTTACGTATGCGCTTTGGTGTTGAAATGAGCACCGATCACACGCTTGAAGAAGTGGGTAAGCAATTTGATGTGACCCGTGAGCGTATTCGACAAATTGAAGCGAAGGCTTTACGTAAGATGCGCCATCCAAGCCGTAGCGATAAACTTAAAACCTTCCTTGAGGAAGATTGATCGTTTTTCAAAGAATGATCGTGAATTCTTTAGGCAAAAGGATTCACGATTTGCAGTCTCTTATTGATGATTTGTCGATGCTGCATATCCTCTGAGTAAAGCCTCTCACATCCTGCCTGGAGTGCTGCAGCGATAATCATTGAATCGTAGTGTTGATAACCATATCGCCTGGAAATCATTAATCCTGTGTTGAAAGTTTCCACATCAAGCGTCATCACATTGAATGTGGATGTGAATAAATCTAAAAATTCATCTAGCTCGGCATTGGATATTTTTATTTTTCTGAGACTGGCAGATGTAAATTCATTTAGAACTTGAACGCTAATCACATTAGACTGCTGTAGATTTGAACTAATCCAATCTGCTTTTTTTGAATCAGATGAAAGTAAATACAGTAAGGTATTGGTATCAAAAAATATTTTCTTAGCGTTCATTTAGTTCAGATCTATCAAAGTGAAAATCAGCGGGCATACGACCACGAAATTTTCTCAAAGCTTGAAGCCTATCCTGTAATGAAGGTTTTTTCTTTACTTGGAAATGTTTTTTATCTGCAACATGAATTTCAATGTCATCACCTTCTTTAAGTTCTAAAAACTCAATCACTTGAGCAGGTAAACGAATTGCGAGACTATTACCCCATTTGGACACGATCATGATTTTTACTCCTGTAAGATATACATATTCTAATGTATATCTTTTTAAATGCACAACTCATCAAGTCCTTCTGGGTTGAGTATTTAAAAGGCCCCTTCAATTACAATGGCAGGTTAGGGCCCATAGCTCAGTTGGTTAGAGCAGAGGACTCATAAGAAAGAAGCCCTAGGGGTCTTGTAACAAAGACCTCAATAGATTCAAGAGGTTAGTGGTGAATTAGGCGGTATAAATTCACTACACACCGCTTACACACCAGGGCAAAAACCGAGGTGTGTAGTAAATAGGCTTTTTGTGTGGTTTTAACTAGTTAAGAATTGTAAAAAACACTGTGTATTAAGGTGTGTAGTAAATAAGATTAATGTACGAGTTTTAGGGCCCATAGCTCAGTTGGTTAGAGCAGAGGACTCATAGCGAAAGTTGTGCCTTATGCGTGGAAACTGCATAAGGGATGGTGTCAAATTCGGAGAAAGCTAAAGGTAGCTTATTTAATAACTACCCAAGCTAACGCCGAGCGAAGCTTAGTAAGAAATTACTTTGAACGTGTAGAGACTAGACGGCACCCATCTAAGTTCAGACGTTAAGTTTGAATATGATGAAGGCATAGTCCAGGGAGTTAGGAAACTAACACAAACCGGAATCCTTTGGTCCCAGGTTCAAGTCCTGGTGGGCCCACCAATAATCACAATACCAACTCTAGGGTTGGTATTTTTTTGAGCGTTACTTTAAGTAACGGTTGTGCAGATGCTATCGCTAAACGCAGCCAGTTCAGTTATAGAGCGCCATATGAGTATGAATTTTATACATACCTAGAGTTAGGTAAAATCTTTTTAACAGATCTTCGAGCTGCCTTAACGTTTAGTTAAGCCTACCGCTCTAGATTTCGAATATCAAATTAATCATGGGGTGAAAACATGAGAGCTATTTTCTTTTTAATCATTGCAATTTTTACTACTGCTCAAATCATTGGTTGTAGTGAGGGAAGTAGCTCAACTAGTACGACTGCAATGCAAACTTCTGTTGATCCAACAATCGTCGCTGCAGAAGTTGGATGCATGAAGCAATATGCTGCCGATCCATCAAACAATTATGTGAACTATGCACCTGCTATAGGGGCTCCAGAGCATACTGACTCGATTCACAGTGGCGTGCAACCATGTGCTACTTTTACTGGTTCTTTTA
>NZ_JAJVCS010000002.1 GCF_021395205.1 Polynucleobacter sp. IMCC 30228
TTGCTGCTGCTAATCAGAATGACCCGACCCGCAAGATCAGTGCAGCAGGATCTATTTCAGCACGTCAGGCAACCTATCGTATTGTGTCGGCCAGTAGTGGTGGCGGTGGCTATGTCATCGATGATCGGGGTCAAGTTGGCAAATGCGATGGAGTAGTGCTTATTTCAGGTATTGCTACTGATCTAGCCAAGAAAGCTTTCGATCCGTATCAAGCTTCGATTGTTTCAGTCAAGGTTTATGACAACTTAAAGATTGTCTCAGCCACATTTTCTAATTTAGCTGAAGCTGCAAATGCGAGAAACGAATTAGCAACTAAGCTTACAGGTGCTACAGTAAGCTTGCCAGTTATTTTTGACGTGCCTCAATTACATTAGATAATATTATCAACATTCCACCTGTAGGATTTATAGTAGGCTTGCCTAGGCTATATTTTTCCGTGGTAGCTCTCTCCGCCACAAAATAATAAAAAAGCTAATTAGTGGGATATTAAAAATTCCAATACAGTGCTTTTGGATTGTCGCTCAAAATTTGCTGCAATAAGCCACCATCAGATGTTAATTGGCGAAGCATTGCCAATTGTTTTTCATAATGCTCTTGTTCTTCAAATTGGGTATGTGGCCAGTCGCTACCCCATAACAAATGAGTTGCCCCAATTGTATTAAGCCAATAATCAAATAATGCTTGATGATCGATGGCTGGTGATCTATAGGTTGCACTTAACTTAACCCACAGTCGCCCGGTGTGGTTTTTTATTCCACTATTGTTTATTGTAAATTCTTGATTTTTTTGGGGTCTGCCAAAGTGGTTAATCACAATATCAACCCCACTTGGAATCGCCAACAAAATTTCATTTAAACGGCCGTTATCATGATTTAATTCTAAATGCATGGCTAAACCTTGAAGTAAGGCAATGAGATCTTGGTTGTCCTCAATCACTTTTAGGGGATATTGCTCGCCAGCAAGGTTTAGGCGCACGCCAGTAATGCCTTCATCTTTTAGCTTGCGTAAATGAGCAGAAGAGGTATTGGGTCTGACGACTGCTACCCCTTTTAATATTTTAGGGTTTTGTTTTATTGTTGTTAGTAAATAATCGTTATTAAAGCCAAGAAAACTGGGTTGAATTAAGATGCCTGCTTCAATGGCATTAGGCTTGGTAACTTTGCGCCAATCCTCAAATGCAGCATCGTATTTAACGGTATAGCGCGCAGTCGTACTTTGACTATCATTTTTACGAAAAATATGGAAATGAGTATCAATATTCATATTGGATATGGTAACTTAACCATCTTAAGATATAGGTTTACTCGATGAAGGGATTGCAATGAAGCTGCTATTGAGGCTAATTTTATTAGCGTTATTAACAACAGTAAGTATGACGCAAGCGCAAGAGTGGCCAGCGCGGCCCATTAATTTAATTGTTAGTTATCCTCCTGGAGGTACTGCAGATTTAATGGCGCGAACAATTGCTACCCCATTGGGCAAGATCTTGGGTACCTCAATTGTGGTTGAAAATAAGCCAGGCGCAAGTGGTCAAATTGCCGCTAGTTATGTTGCCAAGGCTAATCCAGATGGCTATATCTTGATGTTGGATGCTTCTTCTTACTCTGTTAACCCCTCTTTATTTCCCAAGTTGCCATATGATCCCAATAAAGAATTTAAGACTTTAGGTATTTTGGCCCAGTATCCGAACGTGCTGTTAGTTAACCCCAGTTTTCCGGCGAAGTCTGTTAAAGAGTTAGTGACGATGGCTAAAGCCAAGCCAAATAGTATTGCGTACGCATCCTCCGGTAATGGCTCGGCGCAACATTTAGCGGGCGCCTTGTTTGAAATTCAGGCCGGGGTAGAGATGCAGCATATTCCCTATAAAGGCGGTGGACCAGCATTAAATGATGTGCTTGGCGGTCAGGTGCCAGTATTTTTTGGCAGTGTGGCCTCGACTAAGCAGTATGTAGACGCGGGTAAATTAAACGCTTTGGCGGTTACAGGCAAAAAACGCGCCACATCAATGCCGACGGTGCCCACCATGGCCGAAGCTGGTGTTGCAGGGTATGAAGTCTATGAGTGGAATGGTATTTTTGCGCCTGCTGCAACCCCCGCACCAATTCTATTGAAATTATCTGAAGCAATAACTAAGGTGATGCAAACGCCTGAAGTAAGAGACAAAGTAATCAGTCTGGGGGGCGAGATTTTTCAAGGCAATGCAAATGAGGCGGATAAATTTATTAAGGCCCAGATGGCAGAATGGGCAAGGCTCGTGAAGAGCGGCAAGATAAGCGTCGATTAAAGCTTAAAAAACGCTATTTTTTTTGACCGAGGTAAGCGCTTGAGGGCTATTTCTGCTTTTGAGGCGCTGGAGCGGTCAGGATGGGGTTGACTGGCGAGCAAAATCACTGGTCTGCGGGAGCGGGTATACCGAGCACCAAGTCCTAAATTATGGGCCTCTAAGCGATGCTCAAGGCGATTGGTGATGCCGGCATAGTAGGTTTCATCGCTACACTCTAAGAGGTAGACATACCAAGAAAAATGGGTAGTTTTAGGCATATTTCAGCTTGCAATTAGGGGATTTGCCCTTATATTCTCATATGATATTAATTTTTGTCGCTTTAAGGTAAATCATGAGAATCGATAAATTAACTAGTAAATTTCAGGAGGCGCTCAACGAGGCGCAAAGCATTGCTTTATCGAAAGATAATCAATACATTGAGCCAGCGCATTTGCTCATGGCCATGTTACGCGAGCGAGATGGCGCAGCAAGAAGCTTATTAACCCGCGCTGGAGTCAATGTTGCCGGATTAGAAAAAGCGACTCAAAAAATCATTGATGGTTTTCCGGAAGTGCAGGGGACTAATGGAGAAGTGCAGGTTGGCCGTGATTTATCGGGCTGGCTCAATCTCACTGAAAAAGAAGCGAATAAGCGCGGCGATCAATTTATTGCTGGCGAACTTTTTTTATTGGTGATTGCTGATGATAAGGGTCCGTTAGGCAAAGCTGCTCGCGAAAATGGTTTAACCCGTAAAGCCTTAGAAGCCGCAATTGATGTAGTCCGAGGAGGAGAGTCTGTGAATAGTGCCGATGCTGAAGGTCAACGTGAAGCCTTAAAAAAATATACCTTAGATTTAACTGAGCGAGCTCGTCTTGGCAAACTTGACCCAGTAATTGGGCGCGATGATGAGATTCGTCGCACGATTCAAATTTTGCAACGCCGCGGCAAAAATAATCCCGTCTTAATAGGCGAGCCAGGCGTAGGTAAGACTGCCATTGTTGAGGGCTTGGCACAGCGTATTGTCAATGGTGAAGTTCCAGAAACTTTAAAAAATAAACGCGTATTAGTGTTAGATATGGCTTTGTTATTAGCTGGCGCTAAATATCGTGGTGAATTTGAAGAACGTTTGAAGGCTGTGCTAAATGATGTTGCCAAGGATGAAGGTAATACCATTATCTTCATCGACGAAATTCATACGATGGTAGGAGCAGGCAAGGCCGATGGGGCAATGGACGCAGGCAATATGCTTAAACCGGCTTTAGCGCGCGGTGAATTGCATTGCATTGGCGCAACTACCCTCGATGAATACCGTAAATACATTGAGAAAGATGCTGCATTAGAGCGTCGCTTCCAAAAAGTGATGGTGGATGAGCCAAGTGTTGAGGCAACGATTGCAATTTTGCGCGGCTTACAAGAGCGTTATGAATTGCATCATGGTATTGAAATTACCGATCCCGCCATTGTTGCTGCGGCTGAGTTGTCACATCGGTATATTACCGACCGTTTCTTGCCAGACAAGGCCATCGATTTAATCGATGAGGCAGGCTCACGCATTCGTATGGAAATCGACTCTAAGCCTGAGGTGATGGATAAATTAGAGCGCCGCCTGATTCAGCTCAAAATTGAACGCGAAGCGGTGAAGAAGGAAAAAGATGAGGCATCCAAAAAGCGCCTAGATTTGATTGAAGAAGAAATCAAACGTTTGGGCGCTGAATATGCCGATTTAGAAGAGATTTGGAAGGCCGAAAAGGGAGCAGTTTTGGGCGCCGCTACCCTGAAAGAGGAAATTGAAAAGATTAAAGCGGAAATTACGAAACTGCAGCGTGAAGGTAAATTAGAGCAAGTGGCCGAGCTGCAGTATGGCAAATTGCCCGAGTTAGAGCTAAAGCTAAAGTCCGCCGCAGCAGCAGAGGCAAAGGGCGATAAAGACGGCGTAGTTAAAAATAAACTCCTACGTACACAGGTTGGCGCTGAAGAAATTGCTGAAGTTGTCTCGCGCGCTACTGGCATTCCCGTATCGAAGATGATGCAAGGTGAGCGCGATAAATTATTAAAAATGGAAGAGTTATTACACAATCGCGTCGTGGGCCAGGAAGAAGCGATTCGAGCTGTCTCTGATGCCATTCGTCGTTCACGTGCAGGTTTATCAGAAGAGAATAGGCCCTATGGGTCATTCTTATTTTTAGGCCCCACCGGCGTAGGCAAAACCGAGCTCTGTAAAGCACTAGCGGGTTTCTTGTTTGATAGTGAAGATCATTTAATTCGGATTGATATGAGTGAGTTCATGGAAAAACACAGTGTGGCCCGCTTAATTGGTGCGCCCCCTGGCTATGTGGGTTACGAAGAGGGCGGCTACCTTACCGAGCAAGTAAGACGCAAGCCCTATAGCGTGATTTTGTTTGATGAAATTGAGAAAGCCCACCCTGATGTATTCAATGTACTGTTACAGGTATTGGATGATGGTCGCTTAACTGATGGGCAAGGCAGAACGGTTGACTTTAAAAATACCGTGATTGTGATGACAAGTAATATTGGCTCGCATTTAATTCAATCGATGTCCAGCGAAGGTAAAAAACAAGCAGCCATTAAAGAAGCTGTCTTTGGCGAATTGAAAAATCATTTCCGCCCTGAGTTTCTGAATCGCATCGATGAAATTGTGGTGTTCCATGGACTTGATAAAAAGAACATTGCTTCCATTGCCAAGATTCTCTTGAAAAACTTAGCTGATCGCTTGGCAAAGGTTGATATGCAACTAGAGGTGAGTGACGCCGCCTTAGATAAGATTGCTGAAGTAGGTTTTGACCCAGTCTATGGTGCGCGACCATTAAAGCGGGCCATTCAACAATACATTGAGAACCCAGTTTCAAAAATGATTTTGGAAGGCACCTTTGGACCGAAGGACGTAGTGCCAGTGGATGTCGATAAAAAAGGTGAATTTAGCTTTAAGCGGCAAGTGCATTAAGCTTGATGGTGCCATTTCATCATATGGAATGGCATTTCCCTGGCTAAAATGCAGCGCAACAAACTTGCTCGAATTTATTTCAAGCACTGAATTATCATTTCATATAGTGAATTAATAACTGTAAGTTATTGATAATGTTGGCTTAAATATTTTTATATTCTGTTGTTATAAGGCTTGCAACTTGGCTTGTAATCTCTACACTCTTATATAAGACATAAGACTGATTTTATTTATCCAAGGAGAGCATGATGAGTACACGCAAAGCAGAGGCAGCAGCAATTCAAAAGGATTGGGATACCAACCCTCGTTGGCAGGGTATTAAGCGTGGCTATACCGCTGATGATGTCGTGCGTTTACGTGGCTCACTCAAAATTGAACACACCCTCGCGAAGACTGGTGCTGAGAAATTATGGAATCTAGTTAATAACGAAGCCTATGTCAGTACTTTGGGGGCATTAACTGGCGGCCAGGCCATGCAACAAGTGAAGGCAGGCATTAAAGCCATTTACCTATCAGGTTGGCAAGTAGCTGCCGATAATAATTCGTATGCAGCGATGTATCCAGACCAGTCTTTATACCCAGTTGATTCGGTACCCAAAGTCGTAGAACGCATTAATAACACCTTTGAGCGGGCTGATCAGATTCAGTGGTCAAAGGGAATTAATCCTGGCGATCCGGGTTATATCGATTACTATGCGCCGATTGTTGCCGACGCTGAAGCTGGTTTTGGTGGCGTGTTAAATGCTTATGAATTAAGTAAGGCCTTAATTAAAAGTGGTGCAGCCGCTGTCCATTTTGAAGATCAATTATCGTCAGTGAAGAAGTGCGGACACTTAGGTGGCAAAGTTTTATTGCCCACTCAAGAATCAGTTCAAAAACTGATTTCAGCGCGCTTGGCAGCCGATGTGATGGGTACGCCAACAATTATTTTGGCGCGTACTGATGCTGAAGCAGCCGATTTAATTACTTCTGACTACGATGAAAATGATCAACCCTTCCTAACTGGTGAACGTACGCCTGAAGGCTTTTATAAAACCCGCAAAGGCTTAGATCAAGCAATATCCCGAGGTTTAGCTTACGCTGCCTATGCCGATATGGTGTGGTGTGAAACAGGTACGCCCGATTTGGATTTTGCCCGTAAGTTTGCTGAAGCGGTGCGGGCTAAATTCCCCGGAAAAATGTTGGCCTACAACTGTTCACCTTCATTTAACTGGAAAAAGAATTTAGATGACGCGACAATTGCCAAGTTCCAACGCGAGTTGGGTGCAATGGGTTATAAGTACCAATTTATAACCTTAGCTGGCATTCATTCGATGTGGTACAACATGTTTGATTTAGCACAAGACTACGCAACCCGCGGCATGACAGCGTATGTAGAAAAAGTACAAGAACCAGAATTTGCTGCGCGTGAGCGGGGTTATACCTTCGTCTCACATCAGCAAGAAGTGGGTACAGGCTATTTCGATGATGTAACAACGGTCATTCAGGGTGGAAAGTCTTCGGTAACCGCTTTAACAGGCTCAACCGAAGAAGAGCAATTTCACTAAATTTAGCTTCCTAAAGTAAGCGCAAATACCGTAAAAGCGCCTAAAGTTGTTGTGATGGCGCTCAAGAAACCTTACAAGGGTGACTTGAGCGCCTTTTTCTATTACATTCTTAGTTATGGCTAATTGCAACTTATGTGAACAAGACGGCGGTATCGTCATCTGGAGTGGTGATGATTGCCGCGTAGTGCAGGTGGCAGACCCTGATTTGCCCGGTTTATGCCGTGTGATTTGGAATCGCCACGTCGCTGAAATGACCGACTTAAGTTATTCCGAACGGGAAATTTTGATGACCATTGTATTTGCCGTTGAAGAAGCAATGCGTCAGGTGATGCAACCAAACAAAGTTAATTTAGCATCATTAGGCAATCAAGTGCCTCATTTGCACTGGCATATTATTCCGCGTTATGAGGATGATCCATTTTTCCCTGACTCTGTTTGGTCGCAACGTAAGCGGG
This sequence comes from Polynucleobacter sp. IMCC 30228, assembly GCF_021395205.1. Classification (GTDB taxonomy): domain Bacteria; phylum Pseudomonadota; class Gammaproteobacteria; order Burkholderiales; family Burkholderiaceae; genus Polynucleobacter. Next base: position 7,228 of record NZ_JAJVCS010000002.1, read on the forward strand.
GTGAAAAAATTAATCCGCTTTTAGTTAGACAGCAATTGGCTTTACAACTACCTAAAATGATTCGCGAAACGATCGCTACTTTGCACTAGTTAAGCAATCCCGATACTACCCCTCTCTATGCGAGTAATTGTTTAGCGATGGCCTTGGCAAATACCAATGCATGCGGGTTATCGCCATGAATACACAGCGTATCTGCCTGCAATTGAATAGTAGTACCATCGATCGTTTGCACGGTTCCTTGGTGGGCCATCGCGATAGCCTGTGCTAGCGCTTCAGCTTCATCCGATAGTACCGCGCGAGGATTACTACGAGGAACTAATAAGCCGCTAGCTAAGTAACGTCGATCGGCAAAGACTTCTTGCCACAAGGGCACTTTAAATTCTGCGGCTGCTTGTACAAAACAACTTGATGCTAGGCCATACAAGATGATGTCGTCACCAAGATCATGGACAGCTCTAGCAATACCACGCGCTAGTTCGAGATCTTTAGCTGCTTGAGTATACAAAGCACCATGCGGCTTAACATGATGCAACTTAGCCCCAGCAGCGAGCACAAATGCCTGCAACGCCCCGGTTTGGTACATCACAAAATCGTAGGCATCTTCAGCTGTAATGGCCATTTCGCGTCGCCCAAAACCATTTAAATCTGGTAGACCAGGATGAGCGCCAATGCGCACATTTTTTTCGACTGCTGCCGTCACTAAATTACGCATTCGCCGCGCATCACCAGCATGCCAGCCACAGGCAATGTTGGTCGAGCTAATATAGTTCAGCAATTCTAGGTCATGGCCCATATTCCATACGCCATAGCCTTCGCCCATGTCACTATTCAGATCAATTTTTTTATTCATGGTTTGCCTCCAAGAGCTATTTTAATTGCTGCAAGCGTCGTTTGTAGCTCTTCATCAGCATGTAAGTTTATTGCATCTGCTTCATTTAAGGTAACTGGGTTCAAGCGAATCTGCTGCCCAGGCTTTAACTGAGCTAATTTAGTTTGGGCACTACGAATAACTTCAGCAAGACGGGGATAACCCCCAGTCGTTTGGTGCTCAGCCATCATGATAATGGGCTCACCAGATGCAGGTAGTTGCACGGTGCCTAGCATCATGCCTTGCGAAGCAATTTCAGGAAAAGGTATTTTCAAAGCAAAGTCACCTTGTAGGCGCATCCCCATTCGGTTACTTTGGGGGGAAATAGTCCAGACTGTCTGCCAGAATAGCGCTTGCTCCTTTTTACTCAGTTGTTGCAAATGTAGCCCTGGTAAAGCATCAATTACAGCAATTTTTTGATTAGCGATATAGGGTGATTGGATCGACCATTTGGGATAGTGCTGCGGCTTGGATTGATCAACTAAGGCCTGCAGCGCAGGCTCCATATCAACTTGAGAAGACTGTATTAAGCTCAGAACGTCGCCTTTCTGCAGTCTTTTAGGGCCAATATTGGCACTTAAGTAGGAGCCCTTACGACCGAGAATTGTTGGCGTATCGATGCCGCCACGAATAGCCAAGATCAGCCGGTAGCCCGATGCAATTTCAGCAAATTCGACTCTTGAGCCCGCCTTGATCGAAATGGGACGGTTACCGGGAGTGAGTTGTCCATTAATTTTTACCTCACAGATACCACCAATCCAAGCGATGATGGCTGCGTTGTGAAAAATAAGGCGGGGTCCAATGGAAGTAATTTCCAGTGCAGCAGTATCGGGAGCATTGCCAACCAAAGCATTCGCCAACTGCAGGGCGGCTTGATCTACAGAACCACCAGGACTTACAGCCCAATGCATCAAACCATATCGAGGAGCATCTTGAATCGTGGTGAGCGTGCCGGAATTCATGATTTCAAGATCAATTGGCTTGGGTTCATGACTTTGCACAAGGGCAATGTTGTGTTTGTTAGCAGTCGCCTCTACCGCCTCAATTTCTAGCAGTTCAGCAAAGGTAATTTCTTCAATCTGGATCTGATCGCCAGGCATAAAGAGCCCGGGAGGATTACGATTGACATCAAATAAGGTCTCGGGGCACTTACCAATTAAATTCCAACCACCTGGTGTAGCTTGGGGATAAATTGCTGTTTGCAAGCCGGCAATAGCGATTGAACCAGCAGGAACTGCAGCACGAGGCGACTTCAGCCGTGGTAATTTAAGTTGCGGATTTAAGCCACTGCAATATGCAAAGCCAGGCATAAAACCAACAATATCGACCGTAAAATTAGACTGCTGATGTAATTCAATGAACTCACGCGTAGTTAATTTGCATTGCGCTGCACTGGTTACTAAATCAGGCGCTACGCGCTCGTCATAACAAATTCGAATGGTATGTACTTGATTGTTTGTTGGTGGTTTATTTTCCAGTGTGGGCAAAAAATTTTGCAATAAAAGATCCATTTCGAGTTTGGCAAGGGCTCGCACCTCCTCGGGAGCGCGCTGCTTAAAGTGATAGCGAATGAGTAGAGTTTCGATACCTGGAATAATATCAAGTGCCCACTCAGGATGATTTTTAAAGAGCGTCTGGGTGAGTGCATGCACCGCTTTAATGGGTGAGCTGGTCTGTGAACAATCCAGCAAAAGACAGCTATCTCCCAGATTAAAATAGGGAATCGATGCAGCAGTATGATTGACTTGGTTTTTATTTACCGAGACCATTATCTAAACTCAGGAAAAAAATTAGTGGCTAATTGCGCTACTTTATTTCTTTTTGCATCACTTGATCTGGCAACCAAGTAACCAATTCAGGCCAAATCGTAATTAAGCCCACTGCAATGACCATCATCATGAAAAAAGGAAAGGATACCTTAGCAATATAGTTACTATCTTTGCCTGTCATACTTTGCAGCACAAAAAGATTAAAACCGACTGGTGGGGTTACTTCGGCAATTTCCACTAAGAGCACAATAAAAATCCCAAACCAGACTAAATCAAAGCCAGCAAGTTGCACCATTGGTAATACCGTTACTGTAGTCAGTGCAATCATTGAAATGCCATCTAGCGCAGTGCCCAATAAAATATAAATCACAGTTAATACTGCAATCAGCGCCCAAGGACTTAAATGTAAGCTCGCCACCCATTCAGCTAGGCCGCGTGGGATGCCGGTATAACTCATGACGATCGATAAAAATGAGGTTGCACCCAACACAAACATAATCATTGCGGTTAAGCGGGTTGCCGACAAAAGGCTCTCCCAAAAGTTTTTCCAGGTGAGGCTTTTACCCAGCGCAGCTAAAATTAGCGAGCCAACGACTCCGTAGGCTGCAGCTTCTGTGGCTGTTGCGTAGCCCTTTAACATGACCCAAGTAATGAAAACAATTAGTGCTGTACACGGCAACAGCTGACCAATTGAATGGATGCGTTGGCGCAGAGAATATTTTTCAGCCTTTGGTGTTTTAGTCGGGTTGAGCAGTGCCCAAACGACAATGTAGCCAGAGAACAAAAGCATCAAAATCGCCGCAGGAATAAAGCCCGCTAAAAAAATTCGGATGATGGATTGATCGGCTGCGACAGCATAGACCACCATGATGATTGAGGGTGGAATCAAAATACCGAGTGTGCCCGCACAGGATAATGAGCCCAAAGTAATTTTTGGGTCATATCCGCGCTTGGTTAATTCAGGTAAGGCCGATTTAGCAATCGTGGCGCATGTTGCTGCAGATGAGCCTGAGACTGAGCCAAAAATACCGCAGCCTAAAATATTCACATGCATAAGTCTGCCAGGTAGCCAATTAAGCCAAGGCGCCAAACCAGTGAACATTTGCTCTGAGAGCTTGGTGCGAAATAAAATTTCGCCCATCCATACAAATAAGGGTAAAGCGGCCAGAGTATAGGAGGAGCTCGAATTCCACCAAGCATTGGCTAAATTAATCATGGTGTCTTTGTTGGAAAAAAGCCCCAAACCAATCCAGGCGGTAATGGCTACGCCAGCCGGAATCCAAATACCCATCATCAATAACACGGTCATCAGCACCAACAGCAAAAGCGCGATAGTGACAATGCTCACAAGGTTTCTCCAAAATCACCAGCTGCTAAACGCTCTTCTTGGAGCGCTTGATAACGTGGTTTCTGATGTCGGAGAACGCGGATTAGCTCATCTATTACGGCAAGTGTAAAAATAAGACTACCGATTGCGACAAAAATTTGCGGGATCCACAAAGGCACCACAATTTGACCTGGTGATACATCACCAAAGTCCCAGCTTTGATAAGTAAATAAAGTAAATGCACTAAGTGCAAAGAGACAAAATCCTAATAAGAAGAGTAGAGAGATCCACTCCATGCGCCAACGCCAAAGAGGGTTAAGGCGATTAAGGACAATTTCGACGCGCACAATGCCGCCATGCTGAAAGGTTTGCGCTAGAATGAGAAAGGCAGAGGCGGCGCAGAGCCAAGCAATGAGATCGTCGGCGCCACGCAAATTAAGGCCGAATTCGCGTGACAGTGACATCGCCATCATTAATGCGCCAACAGTCAAAATACACAAAGCCGCCAAGATGGCGGCTCCGTTAATAATGACATCAAGTAAGCGACCCAATTGAGTTCGTCTAGACTCCGTCATACTAAATCGGGCTCGCTAAGTAAATTATTTTTTAAAGGTGGTAATAATTTTTTGCCCTTCTTCACCTGCTGACCTAATCCATTCGGCCACCATAATGCGTCCGACACGATCTAAATCATTTTTAAGTGCAGGAGATGGTGGTCCAACCGTCATGCCATTTTTAGCCAAGATTTCTTTGTCGCTCTTGTTCTTCTTTTCTGAAACTTCCCAGCCCCGTTTTTGTGCCTCCGCACTTAATTTAACCAGAATCGCTTGAGTGGGTTTATCTAAAGAATCAAAATCTTTTTGATTAACCATAAGGATATTGTTTGGCAGCCATGCATCTACTTCATAGTAATACTTTAAGCTTTCCCAAACCTTAATATCCACGCCCGTTGCGCCAGAAGTCATCATGGCATTGACGGTACCCGTTGCTAATGCTTGGGCTAAGTCTGCAACTTGCACAGTAATGGGTTGTGCGCCTACTAATTCAGCAATCTTAGATGTAGCTGGATTATAAGCGCGCCATTTTAGGCCTTTAAGATCAGCCCCAGAAGTGATGGGGTTTTTAGAGTAAAGACCTTGAGGTGGCCAAGGTACAGCATATAAAACCTTGATGCCTTGTTTTTGTAGAGCCTTTTCAATGGGTTCTTTTGATAGGGCCCAAAGTTTGGCAGCTTCTTTATAGCTAGTTGCTAAAAATGGAATTGAGTCAACGCCAAAAATTGGATTTTCATTGGCCAAAGAGGAAACTAGTAATTCGCCCATTTGGGCTTGACCAGTCTGTACTGCACGTTTGATGCCATTAGCAGGAAAGAGGGAGCCGTTAGGATGAACCACAATTTTTAGTTTGCCATTAGTCGCTTTTTCAATATCAGCTGCTAAAGTTTGTAAATTTTGGGTATGAAAATTACTCACAGGATAGGCGCTAGCTAAATCCCATTTAGTTTGCGCTTGGATTAAGCCCAACGGCGCAATAAGTAATGCTGCTAAGCTAATTTTAAAAAACCATTGCAACGATTTCATGATTAAAGTCTCCTCTAGGGCGCCTATATTAAGCCGCGATTCAAAATAGTAACATTTTCACTCAGCCATTTGGCTAAATGGAGTGCACCAAATTAGGGTTTGCGAGAAATTGTTTAAAGTAAGCGCTGCAAGGCTAATGAATATGCTTGCGCATCAGGGTTTCCACCAAGGCGCTGGGCCTCCCACATCACTTGACCAAGGCATTCCATGATTTGGTGTTGGGCTTCATGTTCTGAGCCCAATTTTTGCACTAAGCGTTGTTGAATGTCGCGAATCCCTGGCGGCTGATCGATGGAAATTTGCTCGCTAATCGATAAATGCATGGAAAGATGCAAAAAAGGATTAGTAACCCCACCTTCAGGTGTGTAGTCTTTCTGGAGTGCTGCTTCTGTATTACTCAAGAGGGGGTGGTACTCAGGATGTTGTGCAATCCATTGAGTAGCCAGCGTCTCCAAGGGCGTCAAGATTTGGCTTTGAGTTTGTTTTTGCCACGTTTCGCAAAAGAAGCGCCGTACTTCTTCTCGGCTTGGATTAAAGAGCGCCACGGATTTTTCCTTGACTCGTTTTATGGGGATATTGGCAGAGTGGCTCTACCAGACAATGCGCGCAATCGGGATTACGGGCTTTACAAATATAACGACCATGCAGAATGAGCCAGTGATGCGCATCGAGTAAAAATTCTTTTGGTACACGCTTGAGTAATTGTTGTTCAACGGCTTGCACATCTTTGCCAGGAGCTAAGCCAGTACGATTCGAGACTCGAAAAATATGGGTATCAACTGCAATAGTGGGTTCGCCAAACGCCGTATTGAGAATGACATTAGCCGTTTTTCTACCCACCCCAGGTAAAGCTTCAAGATCTGCGCGAACACGTGGCACTTCCCCAGCATGCCGATCAAGCAGTAGTTGGCAGGTCGCTTGCAAGTGTTTTCCTTTAGTGCGAAATAAGCCGATATGTTGTATGTAGGGCTGAACGCCGGCCTCACCCAAGGCTAGTATGGCTTGGGGTGTATTAGCGACCTTAAAGAGTTGGCGTGTACCTTTATTAACGGAAATATCAGTAGCCTGTGCTGACAACAATACGGCTACAAGCAGTTCAAAAGGCGAGCTATATTCAAGCTCAGTTTCTGGATGTGGATTGTTGTTTTTTAATTGCTGAAAAAATGTTTCGCGTTGCGTTCGATTCATCATGGGTTGCCAGCGGCCTTCGTTTGTTCTTGGGCACGTGCAATAGCAGCAGCAATGATGGCGCGTTTACGTTCAATTTCAGTGAGCTCAGCGCTAGACTGTGCCTTAGTTAAATCTAATTCAGCCAACTTTGCTTGCGCCTTTAAGCTGAGGCGCACTTGATTATCTTTTTGCTCGCGGTCTAAGCGTGTTTCCCTTTGGTAATAGCGGCTGTGGGCTAAATCAGCGAGGGGTTGTGACCAGGCGTCCCAACCTGTCCTTTCGCCAGTCACGTCTACCATGCTGATGCAATCGACTGGGCACGGTGGAATGCATAAGTCACAGCCAGTACACCATTCAGTAAGTACCACGTGCATTTGTTTTGATGCGCCAACAATCGCATCGACAGGACAGGCTTGAATGCATAAGGTGCAGCCAATACATTGTTCGGGATGAATGTATGCCACGGCACGCGGACGTTCTTTGCCATTGACTGGATTTAGTTCGAGCTGCGGAAAGTGGGCTTGAGGAAGATTGATTTCTAAAATACGAGTTAAGCGAGTAATACCTTCAGCACCCCCTGGCGGGCATTGATTGGGGGGAGCAGCCCCTGTAGACATCGCTTCTGCATAGCCACGACAATTTGGATAACTGCATTTAGTGCATTGGGTTTGTGGCAAGGCGTTTTCTAAAAGCGCTGCCAACTCCACTGCATTCATAGTGAGACAAGGGAGGGCAAGTTAAGCCAATTTAGCAGGCGCTTTGCTAGCACGTGGAGGTGTCGTACGACGGGTATCTTCATGTGCTCGAATAAAGGCTTGGATGCGTGGATAGACTTTTTCGCGCCAACGGCGGCCAGAAAAAATACCATAATGACCCGCCCCCGATACTTCATAGTGATCTTTTTGCTCCAGTGGAATGCCTTTACATAATTTATGTGCTGCTCGAGTTTGGCCGCTTCCAGATATGTCATCTAACTCGCCCTCAATCGTGAGAAGGGCTGTAGTTTTAATGTCTTCTGGCTTAACGCGTTTTCCGGCCACTTCCCACGTCCCATTAGGTAAAGCAAAGTCTTGAAAAACTGTCTTAATTGTGTCGAGGTAATACTTGGCATCCATATCTAAGACCGCGTTATATTCATCATAGAAATGAATGTGTTGCTTAGCATCTAATTCGTCACCACGCACCAAATTTTGGAAGTAATCCCAATGGGATTGCAGATGATTCTGTGGATTCATCGCAATAAAGCCAGAGTGCTGTAGGAAACCAGGATAGACACTACGTCCAACCCCCGGATTGGGTGGGGGTACTTTATATATGACATGACTCTTAAACCATTCATACGATTTTTTATCAGCCAATGAGTTCACCGCGGTAGGCGATTTACGTGCATCAATTGGTCCGCCCATCATAATCATTGACAGCGGCAATGGCTCACCTTGAGAAGCCATTAAAGCAACTGCTGCTAAGGTGGGTACGGTTGGTTGGCAAACTGAAATGACGTGTAGGTTTGCAACGCCAATATCACGCATAAAGTCTTGGATGTAATGAACATAGTCATCTAAACCAAACTCCCCTTCAGTCAAGGGAACTTGGCGAGCATCGACCCAGTCGGTGATAAAGACCTGGTGATCTTGCAATAAAGTACGCACGGTGTCACGTAAAAGGGTGGAGTGATGGCCCGATAGCGGTGCAACCAATAAAATCGTCGGATCATGCTTCATCTGATTAATTACTTGCGCATCATCTGAATAGCGTTTGAATTGAATTAATTTGCAAAATGGTTTAGCAACTTTAGTGACTTCATGAATGACCACTTCGCTACCATAAGCATGCACGGAGCGGATACCAAATTCGGGCTTTTTATATTCTTTACCAAGTCGATAAAGCAATTCATAGCTGGCTGCTAAACGTTCAGATCCAGGGATTTTTGATAAGGGGTTCGATACATTCATGAAAGTATCGGCGGCCGCTTTGGCCCAAGAGCTCATCGGTAGTAAAAGCGCTTTTTGAAATTCGTACATTTGATAGAGCATAGGGCCTCCTGGCGACTAATATTAAGGCTTAGGCTGCTAAAACTTTAGCAATGGCTTGCGCTACTTTGTCAATATTTTTTGTATTGAGGGCGGCGACGCAAATACGGCCAGTGGATAAAGCATAAATACTATCTTCTACTTGCAGGCGATGAACTTGTTCAGGGGTAAGCCCTGAGTACGAGAACATACCCCGTTGCGTTTGAATGAAATCAAAGTTTTGTTTTACTCCGGCTGCCTTGAGTTTGGTAACAAGTTGAGTACGCATGGCCTTGATGCGCAGACGCATTTCCGCCAGCTCATCTTCCCACATTTTTCTTAACTCTGGTGAGCTTAAAATGGTCGCAACGACTGCGCCACCATGGGTTGGCGGGTTTGAATAATTCGTCCGAATGACCCGTTTTAGTTGGGAGAGTACGCGTGCCGCTTCATCGCGACTTTGGGTGACGATTGAGATTGCTCCAACTCGTTCGCCATACAAGGAAAATGATTTTGAAAAGGAACTCGATACAAAAAATGACATGCCTGAATCAGCAAATAATCGTACCGCCAGCCCATCTTCTTCGATGCCGGCTGCAAAACCCTGATAGGCAATATCTAAAAATGGAATTAAGTCTCGTGTTTTAAAAATGGTGACCAGTTGTTGCCACTGCTCAAGCGTCAGATCGGCACCAGTAGGGTTATGACAGCAGGCATGCAAGACGACTGCAGTGCGTGGTGGGAAAGATTCAAGGGATTGCACCATGCCGGCAAAATCAACACCACGGGTTTTGCTATCGAAGTAGGTGTACTCCAGCACTTTAAAGTTAGCCGACTCAAAAATACCGCGATGATTTTCCCAAGTCGGGGCACTAATTGCCGCTGGTACGTTGGGTTCTAAACGCTTAATAAATTCAGCTCCCACTCGGAGGGCGCCCGTACCGCCTAAACATGCTGCGGTGACCACTCGACCTTCTTTAAGGAGAGGGGAATCTGCGCCAAAGAGTAATTTTTGCACTTCGGAGTTGTAAGCTAGCGGACCCTCGATAGGAACATAACTCCGGGGGGTGCGTTTGGCTACGTGAGTGGCTTCTGCCTCAACGACTGCTTTAAGGACAGGTACTTTCCCCTCATCAGTGTAGTAAACACCGACGCCTAAATTGACTTTAGTGGGATTTTTATCGGCCGTATAGGCTTCGGTTGTGCCAAAAACAGGGTCTTTTGGGGCTAACTCAACAGAGGAAAACAGGGTCATTGGATCGCTATAGTTCGGGTTAAGGGCTCTGGGTAAGGGGGCAACAAAAACAAGTTTTCAAAGCATTTCGCCCAAATTGAAATAAAAACGGCAAAATCACCGTTTGTGCAAAATTTGTGTTGAAACGCTTCACAAATGAAATGATAGCTGAGATGCCCCCCAAGTTACCTAAACCGCCTAAATTAGCCAAGCCAGAGCCTGAGAGCGCCTTGTTGCTGGAAAAAGGCAAAAGTATGGCATTCGTCGATGCCAGCCATGAGCTAGATCCCGCCAAGTTTGTGACTTTCCCCAATTCTCCCTATCAGTTGTATCAACCTTTTCCTCCTGCCGGCGATCAGCCTCAAGCAATTGAGGCGCTCGTGAGTGGTATCGAGGATGGCTTGTCATTTCAAACCTTATTGGGCGTTACTGGTTCGGGTAAAACTTTTACGATGGCCAATGTCATTGCCAGAATGGGGCGCCCAGCCATTGTGTTTGCACCCAATAAAACCTTAGCGGCGCAACTGTATAGTGAATTCCGCGAATTTTTCCCCCGCAACGCGGTGGAATACTTTGTTAGTTATTACGATTACTACCAGCCTGAAGCCTATGTTCCCCAGCGTGATTTATTTATTGAAAAAGATTCTTCAATAAATGAACATATTGAGCAGATGCGTTTGTCGGCAACTAAGAGTTTATTAGAGCGACGTGATGTCATCATTGTGGCAACAGTCTCGGCAATTTATGGCATTGGTAACCCAGGCGATTATCACAGCATGGTCATGACTTTGCGGCCTGGCGACAAAATGAGTCAACGCGATATCGTCACCCGCTTAATTGCGATGCAGTATGAGCGTAATGAGGTGGATTTTCAGCGGGGCGTATTTCGGGTCCGTGGCGACACGATTGATATCTTCCCGGCCGAACATAATGAACTAGCCGTGCGCATTGAGCTCTTTGATGATGTGGTTGAAAGCTTGCAGTTTTTTGACCCTTTAACCGGGCGCATAAAGCAAAAAATTCCGCGCTTTACGGTTTATCCAAGTTCTCATTATGTGACGCCGCGAGCGACTATTTTGAAAGCCATTGAGACAATTAAAGTCGAGCTACGTGAGCGTCTTGAAGAATTTGTGCAGGCAGGTAAGTTGGTTGAGACCCAAAGACTTGAGCAGCGCACGCGTTTTGACTTAGAAATGCTAAGCGAGTTGGGATTTTGCAAAGGTATTGAAAACTATTCGCGCCATCTATCTGGCGCTGCCCCGGGCGAAGCCCCACCTACCTTGGTAGATTATTTGCCGCCTGATGCACTCATGTTTTTAGATGAGAGCCATGTACTTATTGGCCAATTTAATGGTATGTACAACGGTGATCGCTCACGCAAACAAACTTTAGTGGAGTTTGGCTTTCGTTTGCCTTCAGCGCTAGATAACCGACCGTTGAAATTTCCTGAGTTTGAAACCAAGATGCGGCAAGCCATTTTTGTTTCGGCAACCCCAGCTGATTACGAAAAAGGCAAAACTGGACAAGTGGTTGAGCAGGTTGCTAGACCAACAGGATTGGTTGATCCCGAGATAGAAGTTTTACCAGCTAGCACACAAGTAGATGATTTATTAATGCAAATTTCGGCGCGCGTTAAAGTCGGCGAGCGAGTTTTAGTTACGGTATTAACGAAGCGCATGGCTGAGCAGTTAACCGATTATTTGGGGGATAACGGGGTCAAGGTGCGGTATGTGCATTCGGATATTGATACGGTAGAGCGGGTAGAAATTATTCGTGATTTGCGCTTAGGCGCTTTTGATGTGTTGGTGGGGATTAATTTATTACGCGAAGGCTTAGACATTCCTGAGGTGTCATTGGTAGCCATTTTGGATGCCGATAAAGAAGGTTTTTTGCGTTCTGAGCGTAGCTTGATACAAACAATTGGCCGAGCAGCCCGCAATATTCGGGGAAAGGCCATTTTGTACGCCGACAAAATGACCGATTCGATGCGTCGAGCTATTGGCGAAACCAATCGTCGCCGTGAAAAGCAGGTGGCCTTTAATGCCCTTCATGGGATTGAACCCAAGGGCGTGAGCAAGCGCATTAAAGATATTATTGATGGGGTTTATGACGTGAGTGAAAAGCGTAGTGAATATTTGGTCGCGGAAGAGCGAGCCCGCTATGAAAGCTTGAGTGAAAAGCAATTATCCTTAGAAATCAAGAGCTTAGAGAAGCAAATGAATGCAGAAGCCAAAAATCTAGAGTTTGAAAAGGCCGCCGCCACCCGCGATCGCTTAACTAAAGTGAAAGAAATGGCCTTTGGCGCCTTTTCTCATGATAGGCTTTAACTCTCTAGCCCTGTCTTAGTAAGAACGCCCTAGTAAAATAACCCTTTCAGTGAGAAGGCAAAGCTTGAGCAAATTAGTCGGGTATCTGCTAAACTTGAGTGGATTAGTCGGATATTATCCGTCCGGCTATGAGCTGTCCATAGCAACCCACAACATAGGTGATTTATGAGACTTACAACTAAAGGTCGTTTTGCAGTAACCGCGATGATTGATTTGGCTTTGCGTGAAGCGCACGGCCCTGTGACTTTGGCTGGCATCAGTCAACGACAGAAAATTTCGCTTTCTTATTTAGAGCAACTATTTGGTAAGTTGCGTCGCTTCAACATTGTTGAAAGTACGCGTGGACCCGGTGGCGGCTATACCTTGGCGCTGAAGGCCGAACAAATTAGTGTCGCCGATATTATTGTTGCAGTTGATGAGCCTCTAGATGCAACGCAATGCGGTGGCAAGGGCAATTGCCATAATGAAGAGGACCATCTGGGCCGTTGCATGACGCACGATCTATGGACTAACCTGAATGCCAAAATGGTTGAGTACCTGAATTCGGTTAGCTTGCGTGATCTGATGCAGCAACAAGAAGGTCGCGGAGTTGTCTTGCACGATTTGCGTGATAAGAAAATCAAGCTTAACGTGACTAAGCCCACCAAGCTAGCTCCTGCGCAAGCACTTAAAACCGAGGTTGCCCCCAAGCGACATATTGTGAATTCCGTTTTTAATTTAGCAGGACAAAATTAATAAACCCATAACTCACATTCAATTTATCTAACGCATACTATTTTTAGAACATATAAACGCCATGAATGCCCCAGAAAGTCGAGTTTTACAACCCGTTTCTTTGTTTAGTCCAAAGCACTTCCCAGTCTATATGGATTACTCAGCAACTACGCCGATTGATCCCCGTGTGGTTGACAAGATGCTGCCCTATTTGCGGGAGCAATTTGGGAATGCCGCGTCGCGTAGCCATGCATTTGGATGGGCTGCTGAAGAGGCGGTTGAAGAGGCGCGTGCTGAGGTAGCTAAGTTGGTTCATGCCGATCCGCGTGAAATTGTCTGGACTAGTGGCGCAACCGAAAGTATTAACTTAGCCCTAAAAGGTGCAGCCCATTTCTATCAAGAAAAAGGCAAGCACATCATTACGGTGAAAACGGAGCATAAGGCCACTTTAGATACCTGCCGTGAGCTTGAGCGCGAAGGCTTTGATGTTACCTATTTAGATGTTCTGCCCAGCGGGTTAATTGATTTTGCCCAATTAGAAGCAGCCATGCGTCCTGATACGATTTTGGTTTCGGTGATGTTTGTTAATAATGAAATTGGGGTGGTGCAAGACATTCCCCGCATTGGCGACTTAACGCGTTCACGCGGCATTATTTTGCATGTCGATGCGGCACAGGCAACTGGTAAGGTTGAAATTGATCTAGAGAAATTAAAGGTTGATTTAATGAGTTTCTCAGCCCATAAAACCTATGGACCTAAAGGAATGGGAGCCTTATTTGTGCGGCGTAAGCCCCGCGTGCGAATCGAGGCACAAATTCATGGCGGTGGACACGAGCGTGGCATGCGCTCTGGCACTTTACCCGTGCATCAAATTGTAGGCATGGGCGAGGCCTTTCGAATTGCGCGTATTGAAATGGTGGCAGAAAATAAACGTATTCGGGCTTTACGCGATCGTTTATTAGCAGGGCTGAAAGATATTGAGGAAGTGTATGTGAATGGCGATATGGATCAACGAGTTGCCCATAATTTAAATATTAGTTTTAATTATGTTGAAGGGGAATCGATGTTGATGGCCTTAAAAGATATTGCCATTTCTTCGGGTTCAGCTTGTACTTCAGCTTCGCTTGAGCCTTCCTATGTCTTACGAGCTCTTGGTCGTAATGATGAATTAGCCCATAGCTCAATACGTTTTACGATTGGTCGTTTTACCACTGCAGAAGAAGTTGATTTCACGATTCAATTAGTGAAAGAAAAAATTGCCCGTTTACGCGAGCTTTCGCCCTTATGGGAAATGTTTAAAGACGGTATTGATATCAGCACCATTCAATGGGCTGCTCACTAATAAAGGAAATATCATGGCATATAGCGATAAAGTAATTGATCATTATGAAAATCCACGCAATGTGGGCTCGTTTACCAAGGGCGATGATCAAGTGGGCACAGGGATGGTTGGCGCGCCAGCATGCGGCGATGTGATGAAGCTACAAATTCGTGTAAATAAGCAGGGCATCATCGAAGATGCGAAGTTTAAGACTTATGGCTGTGGCTCGGCTATCGCCTCTTCATCTTTGGTAACCGAATGGGTTAAGGGAAAGACTTTAGACCAAGCGCTTGAAATTAAAAATTCCTTGATTGCTGAAGAATTGGCTTTACCTCCCGTTAAAATTCATTGCTCGATCTTAGCTGAAGATGCGATTAAAGCGGCTGTTAAAGATTACAAAGATAAACATCCCGCATAAGCAAGGTAAAAGTAAATGGCAATCACTCTCACTGAAAAAGCAGCAGCTCACGTCGCTCATAATATTGAAAAGCGCGGTAAAGGCTGCGGCTTGCGTTTAGGTGTGCGTACTACGGGTTGTTCGGGTTTGGCTTATGAGTTGGAGTACGTAGACGAAGCAGCGCCAGAAGATCAGATGTTTGAATCGAATGGCGTGAAGGTATTTGTAGATCCGAAGAGTTTGGCTTATATCGATGGTACCCAGCTTGATTTTGTGCGTGAGGGTTTGAACGAGGGGTTTAAGTTCCAAAATCCAAACGTAAAAGACGAGTGTGGTTGTGGCGAATCTTTCCGCGTCTGAAGATTACTTCCAGTTTTTTGGGCTAAATCCGCAATTCCAAGTGAATGTGGCTGAGCTTGATCGCGCCTATTTAGCTGTGCAAAAAGAGGTTCACCCTGATCGGCATGCCCGCGGTACCGAAAGTGAGCAACGGCTTGCCATGCAGTTAGCCACCTTAGCTAATACGGCATATCAAACTTTAAAAAATCCAATTCAGCGGGGACTTTACTTATGCGAATTACATGGAGTAAATGCTCAGCTTGAAACCAATACCGCAATGCCAGCAGCTTTTTTATTACAACAAATTGCTTGGCGAGAAAATTTAGAAGAGCACGAAGACAATTTAGCTGCATTAGCTATTTTGAGTCAAGAAGTGCGTTTATCGTATCAAGACACGATGGCTGAGCTTACTGAGGCAATTGATCGGGCAGGTAATTTTGTACGCGCAGCTGAGCTATTGCGTGGATTATTATTTATCGATAAATTTGCCACCGAGCTCGATGATGCAACTGCTGATTTAGCATAAGCGAGCATATTTTTAATTCAGTCTATTGACAATCAATTATGGCACTTTTACAAATCGCTGAACCTGGGATGTCGCTTGCACCGCATCAGCGGCGCATTGCCATTGGCATCGATTTGGGTACTACTAATTCCTTAGTGGCTTTGGTGCGAAATGCTTTGCCACAAATTTTAGTCGATGCACAAGGGCGTGAATTATTGCCATCAGTCGTGCGTTATTTGCCGAATGGGCAAACTCAAGCGGGTTTCGAGGCCCTAGAGCACTTGATTACAGATCCTAAAAATACCATCGTGTCGGTTAAGCGCTATATGGGGCGAGGTTTGACTGATATAGCTCATTTAGAAAATGCTCCTTACGACTTTGTCGATCAACCTGGCATGCTCAAGTTGAGAACCATTGCAGGTGATAAAAGCCCGATTGAAGTATCGGCAGAAATTTTGGCAAGGTTACGGCAATTAGCAGAAGATTCTGTTGCTGAGCCCATTGTGGGTGCTGTCATTACGGTACCCGCCTATTTTGACGAGGCACAACGCCAAGCTACCAAGGATGCCGCTAAATTGGCTGGGCTTGAGGTGTTGCGCTTACTGAATGAGCCTACTGCAGCAGCGATTGCTTATGGTTTAGATAATGGTGCGGAAGGTGTTTATGCGGTCTACGATTTAGGTGGTGGTACTTTTGACATCTCGATTTTGCGCATGAGTAAAGGAGTCTTTGAGGTGCTTTCGACTGGTGGTGATACCGCCTTGGGTGGAGATGATTTTGATCAGCGCTTATTTTGTTGGGTTATTGAACAGGCTAAATTGCCACCATTATCTTTGCATGATCAACGGGCACTCTTATTGGCTTGTAAAGCAGCAAAAGAGCATTTGAGTCATGCGGCTCTAACCAGAGTACATCTGAGCTTAAGTGATGGCGCGGTGGTAAATGTGGGTGTGAGCCAAGCCCAATTTTTTGAAATGACCCAAAATTTAGTGAGTAAAACCTTAGTTGCTGTACGCAAAGCATTGCGTGACGCTGGCTTAAAAGCAGATGAAGTTAAAGGCGTGGTCATGGTAGGTGGAGCCACTAGGATGCCCAATGTGCAACGCGCCGTGGGCGAGCTATTTGGTACCGCGCCATTAAATAATTTAAATCCAGATCAAGTCGTAGCGCTAGGTGCTGCGATGCAAGCGGATTTATTAGCAGGCAATCAAACGAAAAATAACGAATGGTTATTGTTGGATGTCATTCCCTTATCTTTAGGGATTGAAACCATGGGGGGCTTAGTAGAGAAAATTATTCCCCGTAATACGCCAATACCCGTTGCGCGCGCCCAAGACTTTACAACTTTTAAAGATGGTCAAACTGCCCTATCTTTACATATCGTCCAGGGTGAGCGTGATTTGGTGCAAGATTGCCGCTCCTTAGGTCGCTTTGAATTGCGTGGCATTCCGCCGATGGTCGCGGGGGCAGCACGTATTCGGGTAACCTTTCAGGTTGATGCCGACGGTCTTTTAGCTGTGAGGGCGGTTGAGCAGGGCTCAGGCGCTCATGCGGCGATTGATATCAAACCCTCATATGGCCTAACAGACAGTGAAATTACGCGGATGCTACAAGATGGCTTTTCTTCAGCCAAAATTGACGTTCAAGCCCGCGCTTTACGTGAAGAGCAGGTTAGTGCGCAACGCCTGTTTGAGGCAATTGAAGCTGCGCTGATAAGCGATGGCGATTTATTATCTTCGACTGAGCGAGCTGCTCTGGAAGTGGAATTGCAACTCTTAAAAATAACAGCAAGCCAAGAGCTGAATAGCGATATTTTGCGTAAAGCCATTGATCGAGCAGCAAAGGCTAGTGATGGCTTCGCAGAAAAGCGAATGAATGCGAGCATTCAAAAAGCCCTTAAAGGCAAAAATGTTACTGAAATTTAAAAGGTCGCGATGACGCAAATTGTGGTTTTACCGCATAGTGAATATTGCCCAGCTGGTACAGTGATCGAAACTGTTCCTGGTACGAGTATTTGTGAAGCGCTATTGGAAAACGGCGTAGAAATTGAGCATGCTTGTGACATGGTTTGTGCTTGTACTACATGCCATGTGATCGTACGTGAAGGTCTTGATAGCTTGAATCCACCTGATGATAATGAAGACGATATGTTAGATCGGGCGTGGGGTTTAAGTAGTCAGTCCCGTTTATCGTGTCAGGCCATTGTGGGGCAAAAAGATTTAGTGATTGAGATACCTAAATACTCTATTAATCACGCTAAAGAAAACCACTAATTTTTATAGCTTTTTGGGCTTTTGCCAGTCGATTCACGAATGACTAAGTTAACTGGCGTTTTAATTTCTTTTGGTAGGCCATGAACGCCATTAATTTGTGCAACTAAATGCTTTGCTGCTTCTCGCCACATTGAATTTGCATTTACATGCATAGTGGTTAGGCTGGGCATGAGGTGACGCGAAAGCTCGAGATCATCAAAGCCCATGATAGATAATTTTTTAGGGACAGCGATCCCTTGTTTACTTGCCTCTAGTAAGGCGCCGAGGGCTAAAACGTCGTTACCACAAATAATGGCAGTCAATTTTGGCTCAATCCGTAGCAATTGCTTTAATGCATCGCGTGCTGCTTCAATGGTGTACGGGCATTCAATAATTAAGCTAGGCAATAAATCAATTTTATTTTTCTTTAAAAGACTGACGCTCCCTTTTACGCGATCGCGGGCGCGATCATTATTTGCGGTAATTCCCGCTATCATGCCAAATTTGATATGTCCTAAGTCCAATAAATGCTGGATACCGAGTTGAATCGCTTGCTGATTATCAAAGCCCGAACAAAATCCTGAAATTGGCGCCTTTAAAGCGCCAATATGAATATAGGGCACCCCCCGATTTTGTAATAGCCGCAGTGTTTCGAGTTGCTGACTAATGCCAAAAAAAGCCATGCCTTCAACACCACGTAGCAATAAATTATTAATTTGATTGGCTTCAATATAAGGGTCGTAGTTGCTGCTCGCCACTAGTAACTGGTAGTGCGACTCTAGCAGTTGTTCTTGGAAGGCAGCTAGACCTTGGGCAAAAATTGCATTATCTAAAGTTGGAACGATCATGCCAATCGTGCCTGAGCGGCGCAACATTAAAGAGCGGGCGCTTGCATTGGGTATATAGCCTAGTTTTTTAATTGTTTTTTCTATATGTTCTTTCAGCGCTGGACGTACAGCTTCGGGCTGATTTAAGGCACGCGAAATAGTTGCGGTAGAGACCCCCGCAGCTTTAGCCACATGGTTTATGGTGATCGACTTAGCCAGTTTTTTCATGCCAGACGTACGCTATTAGAAAGTACAAGTGAAGACGAGTATTAGGGAAAATACTAAGTAATTTATTAAGGAATAGAGCTAATTTATAGCATTTTTATGCTTAAAATGAAAGCGCTTACATTTATTTTCTATTTTTCTGTTTTTGGGGGTTGGCAAAATTTATAAAAAGTTGCTTAGGCCTATTTTATTTATAGCGGGTGTCTTAGTGGCTTGGTTCGCTTTGACTGAATGGTCTGGCTTGATCGCGCCGTTTCGTTTTCCATCGCCCACTGAAACTTGGAACTCTTTAAATATTATTACCTTTAAGGGGTATGGCGATGGCTTGCTTTATCAGCATATATTGCAGAGTGTCCTCTTGGTAACCTTAGGTTTTTTAGTGTCATCATCTTTAGGTGTTTTGTTGGGGATTTTGATGGGAGCTAATAAGCGTATTGAAGCTTTCGTCAATCCGATTTTTTTAACTCTACGACCCGTCCCGCCATTGGCTTGGATTCCTTTGGCAATTGTTTGGTTAGGCTTAGGCGATGCGGCCAAAATAATGGTGATTTTTATTGCCGCTTTTATTCCTGCAGTGATTAATACCTATACTGGGGTTCGCTCAATTGAGGTGCCGCAGCGTGAAGCAGCCGCAATGTTAGGCATCAAGCAATTAACCTATTACCGCGAAGTGATATTACCAGGGGCGCTCCCCATGATTTTTACAGGACTGCGCTTATCGTTGCAAGCCTCCTGGACAACCTTAGTAGCTGCTGAATTAATTGGCGCCACTTTTGGTCTGGGTTCGATTTTGCACCAAGCTGCGCAAGATATTTATCCAGGCATGATCTTAGTAGGCATGTTTACTGTGGCACTATGCGGCTGGTTAATGACCCTGATCTTAGCTAAAGCAGAGCGGTGGGCGATGCCTTGGAAGCCCGTATGAAAATGACTCAGTACCTAGGGCGAGGCGAGTGGTGGTTTTATACCATTGTCGGCCTGCTCTGTTTTTTTGGTTTTTGGTATGGAGTAGTGGCAGCCAATGTAACTCCTCGGCAATTTTTGCCTGCCCCTCATGAGGTTTTACTGACTTTTATTAAGCTACTTCATGAGCCCTTTTCTGGCTACACACTTTTAACCCATATTGTTTCTAGTTTTAAGCGGTTTTTGTATGGTTTTTTATTAGCGGTGGCGATTGGCATTCCACTGGGTTTATTAATGGCGCTGTCTAAATGGGCTGATCGCATCATTACGCCATTTTTTGAAAGCATCCGCTTCGTTGCACCGATTGCCTGGATCCCATTTGCTGCTTTATGGTTTGGAACTGGTATAGGTGGACCGATCCTAATTATTTTTATGGGCGCATTCCCACCGGTCTTAATTAATACATATCGCGGCGCCCTCTATGTTGAGCCAAAATATATTGAAGCAGCCCGAATGTTGGGCTCGGGCAAAATTAGACTGATGACGCAGGTCCTTTTTCCTGCAGCCATTCCAGCGATTGTGGCTGGTTTACGTATTTCGACGGGAACGGGCTGGCAGGCAATGGTAGGCGCTGAGTTAATTGTCGCCTCTAGTGGCGTAGGCTACATGATGGTCAATGGCCAATCGAATATTCGTACCGATATTGTGATGAGTGGCATGATTGCGATTGGTTTAGTAGGTCTGGTGATTGATATTTTGTTACGTCAGGCTGAAAAATTTTCGACCCGCTACCAAGAGATTTGAGTTATGGCAAATATTGTTTTTGAAGACACCCAACGCAGTTTCAAGCAAAGCGGTAAAGAAGTATTAGCCGTTGGTGGAATTAATTTAACCGTAGCCGATAAAGAGTTTGTTGCCATAGTGGGACCGTCTGGTTGCGGTAAGACCACCTGTTTGCGCATGGTAGCGGGACTGGATATGCCTACTAAAGGCAAAGTCTTGGTAGGAGGCAAGGAAGTAAAAGGCCCTGGACCAGATCGCGCTGTGGTGTTTCAGCAATTTGCATTGTTTCCTTGGAAAACGGTAGCAGAAAATATTCAATTTGGCCTTAGAGCAAATGGCGTTGATTCAGCCGAAAGAGCCATCAGAACTGCTGATGCAATTAAATTAAT
The DNA here is from genome assembly GCF_021395205.1 of Polynucleobacter sp. IMCC 30228. Taxonomy (GTDB): domain Bacteria; phylum Pseudomonadota; class Gammaproteobacteria; order Burkholderiales; family Burkholderiaceae; genus Polynucleobacter. The sequence continues at coordinate 28,167 of NZ_JAJVCS010000002.1, forward strand.
GGGCCTAGATGGCTATGAGCTCGCTTATCCACATCAATTATCTGGTGGCATGCAACAGCGAGTCGCCATTGCCCGAGCCTATGTTTTAAATCCTGAGGTATTGTTGATGGATGAGCCTTTCGGGGCGTTAGATGCACAGACCCGGGTAGTGATGCAAGAAGAATTAATTCGGCTGGCCCGTAAAAATCCCAAAACGGTTTTATTTATTACTCATGCGGTTGAGGAAGCAGTATATTTGGCTGACCGGGTCGTTGTTATGTCAAGGCATCCAGGATTAATTCGAGAGATTATCGACATTAAATCGATACGTGATGCTGAAAATTGGGATAGTCATTCACGGATTGAAGATGTGATGGATTTACCCTCTTTTGTGAAATTACGTAGTTCGATTTGGAGGTTGTTGCGGGAACATAATTTAGGCAGTGATCATTAATTTAAAAAGTAAACGGAGGAAGACAAAATGAAGTTGAAGAAAATTGCATTAGGCTTTACAGTGAGCATTATTGGTAGCACCTTGCTGACGGTGAGTACCTTATCGCAAGCGCAGACACCAAAACTAACTGAAATTAAAGTGAGTTATCAGCCTGCGGTTTATTGGGCCTTACCTTTTTATATTGCCAGCGAAAAAAATTGGTGGGCAGAAATGGGCCTTAAGCCCGAATTTAGTACCTTTCCAGCTGGTGTTCCGCAAATTGCTGCTTCGGCATCGAAATCGTGGGATGTTGGCGCTACAGGATCCGTTCCAGCTGTCCTTGGCTTTGTTCGCTTCGGCATTAAAACCATTGGTATCTCGAATGATGAATCTGCGGGTAATGCATTAGTAGCAACCGCTAAAGGGGCTGAGGCTTTTGCAAAAAATCCCCAGCAAGCACTTAAGGGCCAAGCAATTGTCTTAACTGGTAACTCCACCGGTGACTATGCGGTGCAATCTTGCTTAAAGAAATACGGCTTAAGTAAAACTGATGTCACTATTAAGAATATGGGTCAGGCGGAAATTATTTCTGCCATGTCTTCTGGAAATGCTGAATTTGGCGGCTTATGGGCACCAAATATTTATACCCTAGAAGAAAAGGCTGGCGGTAAAGTTCTTTGTAGCGGTAAAGAGGGGGGCGTAGTGGTTCCCGGGGCTTTAATTGCACGCGGCGATTACGCTAAAGAAAATCCCCAAATGGTTGCAAAATTTTTAGCAGTATATTTGCACACCTGGAAATGGATGAATGCCAATAAACCTCAAGCCATTGCTTTGATGAAGAAATTTTATGAGCAGGGCGGTGTAACAATTTCGGAAGCCTCGATGCGTAAAGAATTTGATACACGTCCGACTTTTGATCTGGCTGGTGAGCTTAAGGTGATGGATCGTGCTAAAGGGCCTTCATTAATGGATGATTGGTTCACAGCAATTGGCGCTTTCATGCTTGCCACTGGTGCAATTCAAGCAGTTCCGCCTGCTAGTGAATACATAACCGATGAGTATATGAAGATGGTTAATGCAGATAAAAAATTACGTGAGTTTGCCAATAACGCGAAATAATTTATCTTTTATCTTCACCAGATCAATATGGTGAAACGCTGAATTTGCTAATTTTGAAGCTAGGGTGTTGTTTGCCCTAGTTTTGAGATTAGTCTTATATTGATTTTTAAGGGTTTAGAAATGGCAATCCAGTTTTTAAAAAAAGCGAGCAAAACTCCAGAGACTGAAACATCCACAGCTCAAGAAGTGGCTCATGCCATGCTGACGCGCATTGAGCGGGAGGGCGAAGCGGCGGTAAGAGAGTATGCAGAGAAGCTAGATCATTGGACTGGTGAGATTGTAATGAGTGAAGCGGCCATTGCGGCCATTATTCAGACTGTGCCTGCTGAGGTTAAGCGCGACATCGACTTTGCGGTGAAGCAGGTGCATGATTTTGCCGTGGCCCAAAGAAAAAGTATTCAAGATTTTTCAACCCAATTACATCCAGGTGTTACTGCCGGCCAAAAGGTAATGCCAGTAAATGTAGTTGGTTGCTATGCGCCTGCTGGACGTTACGCTCATATTGCCTCAGCTTATATGACTGTAGCGACTGCAAAGGCGGCGGGAGTTAAAAATATTATTGCGTGTTCGAGTCCATTTCGTGGCGGCGGAATTCATCCCTATGTCTTGTATGCATTTAAAGCCGCTGGTGCTGATGTCATCATGACTTTGGGCGGTGTGCAGGCCATTGCCTCATTAGCCTTTGGACTTTTTACTGGAAAGCCGGCAGATGTAGTGGTGGGACCTGGCAATAAATTTGTGGCGGAAGCCAAACGCGCTTTGTTTGGCAAAGTCGGAATTGACGTGTTTGCAGGGCCATCGGAGATCGCCATCATTGCCGACGAAACTGCGGATCCAAACATTGTTGCGAGTGATCTGGTTGGTCAAGCAGAACATGGACATGAGTCACCCGCTTGGCTTTTTACCACTTCAGCGGTCTTAGCCAAGCAGGTCATGGAGTTGGTACCACAAATGATTAATACCTTGCCTCCCATTGCTAAAGATGCGGCATCTTGCGCATGGCGCGATTACGGTGAAGTCATTTTGTGTGACTCTAAAGATGAGATGGTTTCCATCTCTGATCGCTATGCGAGTGAACACCTTGAGGTGCACGCTCAAGAGCTTGATTGGTGGCTAGAGCATTTAACTTGCTATGGATCACTTTTTCTTGGTGAAGAAACGACGGTTGCCTTCGGCGATAAAACGAGCGGCCCCAATCATGTTTTACCGACGAAAGGAGCGGCACGATATTCGGGTGGCTTGTCGGTACATAAGTTTATGAAAACCTTGACTTGGCAAACAATGACACGTGCCGCAAGTAAAGAGATGGCCTTAGTAACTGCACGTATTAGTCGCTTAGAAGGCATGGAAGCCCATGCCAGAACAGCCGATGACCGCTTGGCGAAATATTTTCCGGGCGAACAATATGATTTAGGGGTGCCTGTCGAATTATGAATCCCCTCGATCTCTTTTCTTTAAAAAATCGTACTGCGCTGATTACTGGTGGTAGCAGTGGAATTGGTGAGGCAATGGCGCAAGCATTTGGCCTAGCGGGCGCAGAAGTGATCTTGGTAGCGCGGCGCGAGTCTTTATTAGTTGAGGCGGTCGCTAAATTAACTCAAGCGGGTATTAAGGCCTCATATTATGTGGCCGATTTAGAAACCATTGCTGCTGCTGAAAAATTAGGTCGTACAGTTTTGGCTCAACATCCAACAGTTGATATTGTGGTGAATGCAGCTGGCATTAATTTACGGGAATCTTTTGAGCAGGTTTCAGCATCTACCTGGGAAAGGCAAATTCATCTCCAGCTATCGGCACCATTTTTTCTCACTCAAGCTTTTGCTCCAAGTATGAAAGCGCAACATTGGGGCCGTATTATTAATATTGCTTCCTTGCAAAGCTATCGGGCATTTCCAAATAGCGCTCCCTATGGCGCTGCTAAGGGTGGTATTTTGCAATTAACGCGTGCCATTGCGCAAGAATGGTCTAAGCATGGCATTACTTGCAATGCCATAGGCCCAGGATTCTTTCCGACAGCCTTAACCGCACCTGTATTTGCTAATCCTGAATTAGTCCAATTACACGCTAGCCGCACTGCAGTCGGTAGAAATGGCAAATTAGAAGATTTATATGGCCTAGCCATTTTTCTTGCTAGCGATGCTTCTGCCTATTTAACTGGTCAAACCATCATGCTCGATGGTGGCTATACCTCAAGTTAGGATTTCCCATGAAAGCCTTGGTTTATACCCAGCCAAATGAAATTCAATTTCTAGAGCGCCCTTATCCAGAATTAGTTCCGCATGAAGTGGTATTAAAAATTGAATCTGTTGGGATTTGTGGCAGTGATATGCACGCCTTTCATGGCCACGACCCGCGGCGAAATCCTGGATTAGTGATGGGCCATGAATTTGCTGGAACGGTAGTCGAGAGTCTAGCTCCCGCTTTTCCTGTGGGAAAACGCGTAACAGGAAATCCCCTGATTACCTGTGGCACTTGTGAATATTGCTTGCAGGGCAGAAATAATTTATGCGCCAATCGTACGATGGTGGGTATGACCAGACCGGGCGCGTTTGCTGAATTTATGAGTATTCCCGCAAGCTCTTTAATTTCTTTGCCGGTGGATATGAATATTGATGCGGCAGCGTTAACTGAACCAGCTGCAACGGCAGTACATGCTATCAATTTATCGGTGAAGGCCTTACAGCGACCGATTCAAGAGGGGCGCGTACTGATTATCGGTGGTGGTGCTATTGGGATGTTAGCAGCACTGCTTCTAAAACATGATGGTGTGTTGCATTTAGATTTAGCTGAAGTGAATGCTTTGCGCAGAGCCTCAATTACTAAACAAGTGGCATGCAATACTTTTAATCCACTTGAAGTACCAGCGCAAGAAAATTATTATCATTTTGTGATGGACTGTGTTGGTAGTGCAGCAACACGCAAGTTGGCTCTTGCCAGTGTGAAGCCAGGTGGAGTGGTCATGCATGTCGGTCTACAAGATTGGGCTAGTGAAATCGATATGCGTAAACTGACGCTCGCAGAAATTACTTTACTGGGAACCTATACCTATTCCACCGTTGATTTACAGGCCACGGTGCAATTCCTCCATGATGGGGTGTTTGGCGACCTTAGTTGGCTAGAAAAACGGGGTTTACAAGAGGGCCCCCAAGCCTTTGCTGACCTTCATGCCGGTAAAACTGCCGCTGCAAAGGTATTGCTTAAACCATTTTTGTAATTAATTTGCGATAATCTGTTTTATGTCTGAGCAAGCCTTGAAAGTTAAAGTTTGGCGTGGTGCTGAAACTGGCGAATTTGTCGAGTATTTAGTGCCGCGTAACCCCAATCAAACCGTTTTGGATGTGGTTACCTATATTCAGCGTAAACTCGATCCTACATTGAGCTATCGCTTTGCTTGTCGAGTAGGAATGTGTGGTTCGTGTGCTATGACAGTTAACGGTAAAGCGCGTTGGACCTGCCGTACCCATGTCTCGCATATCGTCGATGGCGATAGCCTAGAAATTGCCCCCCTCAATAACTTGCCAGTGATTAAAGACCTTGCTACCGATATGCGCGAGTTTTTTACTAAATGGACTGATGCGCGCGGATTTTTTAAAGGTAATAAAACCCGTTTTGATGATTTTGCGACTGTGGTACCTGATTCCCCTGAGCGCCAGTTAGCGAATGCCGGTATTGAATGTATTGGCTGTGGAGTATGTTACGCCTCTTGCGATGTGGTTGCCTTGCGTCCAGCCTATTTAGGGCCTGCAGCATTGAATCGGGCTTGGACATTAGTCAATGATGTGCGTGATACTTCGCAGCTCGAGCGCTTAAGAGCGGTAGCTGGGGATGCGGGTTGTCATGTCTGCCATACCCAAGGAGAATGTTCAGAGCGCTGCCCGAAGGCCCTAGAGCCTACTGCTGGCATTGCTGGCTTAAAGAAATTAGTTGGCCGTGCGGCGATGAAGGGAAGCCAGTGGGGCAAGCTCTAAACTTAAGTAAGGAGTTATCGATAGCTGGCGGGGTAAGGCAAGCTAAGCTCTGGTACCTGCAACGTATTAGCGCGATGGTTTTAGGTATCTGCGTTGCAATTCACCTAGCGATTATTTTTTATGCTATTCGAGGCGGTCTTACGGCAGGTGAAATTTTAGGGCGCACTCAAGGGAACTGGTTGTTCGCCATCTTTTATGAAATTTTCGTTTTAGCATGCTTTATTCATGCGCCCATTGGTCTAGCTAATATTCTGCAAGAACATTTTCCGCAGTCGAAATGGAGTATTTTTTTTGCTTGGTTATTAGCCGGATTAATTCTTGTTTTAGGTAGCGCAGCAGTATGGGGTTTGGCAGTAGGAGGCGCAAGCTAATGCAAAGTCGGCCAGTTGTTTCCTTCCGCTCTAAAACGCATCTTTCATATTGGGCGTATTTATTACATCGCTTATCTGGCTTAGCTTTAGCTTTGTTTATTCCTCTCCATTTTTTTGTTTTATCTCAGTCCTTGCGAGGCCAGGCTGGTCTTGAGCAATATTTACGTTTGACAGAGATGCCTATCTTTAAAATTGGCGAATGGATTTTAGTGATGTTTTTAACTTTACATTTAACTGGCGGTATTCGTTTATTAATGATTGAGTTTGGTCCTTGGCGGGGCTTACGTAAAGGCTCTATTCAGTTGGGCATTATTTTGGCGATCGCCTGTGGCTTATTATTTTTATATCTTGGAAGCGAATAGTCTTTTATGCAAGTTGATCTTAAGGAAGTTGAAGAAGCCTGTAAGCAGTTATATATTCGCGCGCTCAAGATGCTGCCCGATGATATTAAGCAGGGCATAGCACAACTAAAAGCGATCGAGACCGATGCCCGCGCACAAGTCGTTTTACAAACGATGGTTACCAATATTCAAATTGCCGAGCGCGACGATAATTTGCTCTGTCAAGATACCGGTTTACCAATCTATAATGTGAAGATTGGCAGTAACGTACAGGTTGATGGCATGGCTTTAAAAGCGGCAATTCGACAAGGTTGTGAACGTGCCACCCGTGAATATCCACTGCGCTCTTCAGTGGTTCATCCAATCACTCGTAAAAACAACCATACCTCTTGCGGTATTGAAATGCCAGCAATTCATCTTGATTTTATGGCGGATGCGGAAACATTGGTGATTGAAATGATTCCCAAGGGAAGCGGGTCAGAAAATAATTCCTTCTTGAAAATGGCGATTCCAGCTGAGGGCATGAAAGGTGTTAAAGCGTTTGTGATCGAGTGTGTGGTAGCCGCTGGTGGTAAAACTTGCCCACCAACCATTGTGGGTGTAGGGGTTGGTGGAACTTCAGACCAATGTGTAGCATTGGCAAAAAAAGCTGCGACTCGGCCATTGGGAACAGCCTGTAGTGATACTGACGGCGCTTTATTGGAAACTGAATTAAGCGCTGCGGTGAATCATTTGGGAGTTGGACCGCAAGGCTTAGGGGGGGATGCGACGGCATTTGCAGTGCAGGTTGAAGTAGCTGCAACCCATATTACGATGAATCCTGTAGCTGTAAATATGCAATGTCATTCAGCCCGTCGTGCGCGGGCTACTTTTACGCCAGCTGGTCTTGTATATGGGTATTAAACACTCGCAGGTTAGTTAATAATGGCCCATTACGAACTAGCTACTCCCGTTAGTGAAACCGCGATTCGTCAGCTACGAATTAATGATACGGTGACGCTGCAAAATACGCTCTTCGGTATTCGCGATGCTACGCAAATTCATTTATTTGATCGGGGCCGAAAAACCCGTTTTGATTTACATGGTCATGCAGTTATTCATACTGCACCCAATGTTCGTAAGGTAGCAGTTAGCACAGAGTTTCCCGTAGGCTATGAACCTGTTTGCATTGGCACCACAACTTCAGATCGGATGGAGCGCTTCACCCAACCATTAATGGCAGAAAATGGCGTGCGCATCATCATTGGGAAAGGCGGTTTGCGTGAAAGCTCAGCAAAAGCCTTTATTGAATTTGGCGGCGTTTATCTTGCCATTATTGGGGGCACCGCTGCGCTAGAAACGACCTGGATTGAGCAAATTGAAGATGTCGATCTTGATGACTTAAATCCTGAGTCCTTATGGCGCTTTAAGATTCGTGATTTTGGCCCTTTATTAGTAGCGATGGATAGTTATGGTGGCAGCATCTATCAAAATGTTCAAAGCGAAGTAAATATTAATAAGCTAGCAGTATTGAAAAGTTTGGGAATTGATTCTTGATGAATGCCACTCTTCCATTGAAAATAATTGAAACCGATATTCTCATCTTAGGGTCAGGTGGTGCTGGTTTATTTGCCGCTTTGCATGCCCATCAAGCAAATCCGAATTTACATATTACGATTGCCGTGAAGGGCTTATTGGGAAAATCCGGCTGTACCCGCATGGTTCAAGGCGGCTATAACGTTGCGCTAGCCGAAGGTGATTCGGTAGAGCGGCATTTTATGGATACGATCGAGGGTGGTAAATGGCTCTCAGACCAAGATTTAGCGTGGACTTTAGTCAGTACTGCGGTTGAACGTATTCATGAGTTAGAAAATGAGCTGGGATGTTTCTTTGATCGCAACCCCGACGGGACGATTCATCAAAAAGCCTTTGCTGGCCAAACTTTTGATCGTACGGTACATAAAGGTGACTTAACGGGTATTGAAATTATTAATCGTTTAGCTGAGCAGGTGTGGCAGCGCGGCATTCACCGCCTCGAAGAATATCGGGCTATCGAGTTAATTCGTAGTGCCGATGGGACATCGTTAGCGGGTGTATTGATGCTCGATATGCGTACTGGTGAATTTATCTTGGTGCGCGCGAAGGCAGTTTTGTTAGCCACTGGTGGCGGTCCTACTATGTATAAATACCACACACCTTCTGGTGACAAGAGTTGCGATGGTTTAGCTATGGCATTACGTGCTGGCCTTGAATTGCGCGATATGGAAATGGTGCAATTTCATCCTACCGGCTTGTTAGCTGGCCCAGGAACACGAATGACGGGGACGGTCTTAGAAGAAGGTTTAAGAGGCGCAGGCGGATATTTGTTAAATGGCAAGCAAGAGCGCTTTATGAGTAATTACGATTCTCGCAATGAACGGGCCACGCGGGATATTGTGTCACGGGCCATTAATACTGAAATTCGTTCAGGGCGCGCCACTCCGCACGGCGGGGTCTATATACAAATGAGCCACTTAGGGCCGGAGAATGTACGCAAACTATTTAAAGGCATGGTAGAGCGTTGCGCTGATAGTGGTTTTGATTTGGCGGGTGACTTAGTTGAGGTCGTACCAACTGCACATTACATGATGGGCGGTTTAGTCTTTAACGCCGATTGCAGCACTGCGTTGCCAGGCTTATTTGCGGCAGGTGAAGATACTGGCGGTGTTCACGGTGCCAATCGCTTGGGCGGCAATGGGGTGGCTAATTCCACTGTCTTTGGCGGTATTGCTGGCGAGACGATGGCGCAATATGTACTGGGTAAATCATTATTACCTTGCGATATGAATGCGGTAATCACCAGTATGAAAGAACACGAAGCCCCTTTAAGGCCAGTGCAGGGCAATATTGAATCGGTGCGCGATGCCTTGGCAGATTGTATGTGGAACGATGTGGGTATTTCGCGCAGCAAAGAAAGTCTATTGCAGGCGCGTACGCGATTAGATCAATTAGCTGCAGAATTAAATGACATTGGGGTAGGTAACGATTCTCGCGAGTTCAATTTGACTTGGCAAGATTGGCTAAATTTACGCAATTTAATTTTAGTGAGTCGCACTATTAATGAAGCTGCGATCGCTCGTGAAAATTCCCGAGGCTCGCATTATCGTGAAGACTTCCCAGAAGCGGGTGATTTAGCAGGCTCTTATTACACTGTAGTTAATCTACGCCAGGGCCAACTCAATATTGAAAATCGCCAGGTGATGTTTACGCGTGTTCAACCTGGCGAAACTATCTTATTAGAAGCTTAAATTAGAGGCGTAATTCAGCTAAGCTTTATACAAATAAATGAATCAGCTTAGCTGAAAGGGTTAATCAAAATTATTGCGCCTGAATATTGCGGGCTTTAATTACCTTATCCCAAGTAGCCGACTCGGCCTTAATTAGCGCCTCAAGTTCTTTTGGCTTAGTTAGAAAACCAACATAACCATTTTGCTCTAGGCTAGCCTGCATTGTTTCAGACTCTAGGGCCTTGCCGGTGGCATTGTAAATCTTTTCAAGAATTACATTCGGTGTGCCCATGGGTGCAGCTAAGGCAAACCAACCATTATTTTCAAATCCAGGTACACCAGCCTCTGCAACGGTAGGCACATTAGGCAATTGTTTCATGCGCGCTTTGCTAGTGACACCAAATGCTTTAACTTGTCCGGATTTAACAAAACCATTGGTTGCTGGAAAATTTCCCAGCATAAAATCAATTTGCCCAGCAATGAGGTCGTTCATTGCTAACGCTTCACCCTTGTAAGGAATATGCGTAGCAGGAATGCCGGCAGCATAAATAAAATTTTCACCTGCCATATGTACTTGGCTGCCAATTCCTGCTGAACCAAAATTTAAGTTCTTCGTTTTAGCTAGCGCAATTAATTCTTTGACATTATTGACTGGTAATTTGGGATTGACGGCCAAGACCATGGGGCCGCCAGCAACCGTCGTGATGTAAGTTAAGTCTTTCGCATAGTCAACTGGCATTTTTTTATATAAAAATGGATTAACAGTCATCATGCTGCCTGAAGCCAAAATCAGGGTATAGCCATCGGCTGGAGCTTTTGCTGCTGCTTCAGCGCCAATATTACCGCCCGCGCCAGCCCGATTCTCAATAATGACATTTTGTTTCAGGACGATGGAGAGTTGTTGTGCCAAAGCCCTACCCAAAATATCTGTCGTTCCCCCTGGGGCGAATGGAATAATTAACTTGATCGGCTTATCGGGCCAACTTTGCGCTTGGCCTAAAGGCCCATAGCTAAGTAAAAAAATTCCGCCAAACAGCGTAAAGATAAAAGCAAGCTGTGTACGTAGTTTGCTAAGTAGTTGATTTAACAGCATTTTGATGTCTCCAAGAGGATAAATTATATTGATACTTTTTAATTTTCTTACTTTTTAGCACTTGCAGTAACTATGAACTATATCCTTAGGTATTGCAAGTGATCTAAATCATCTATATGATTTAGATATGTCAATTATTTTTATCTCCGAGTTTATTTCTAGCCAAGCCTTGGCAGCCCTGAAAACCCACCATCAAGTCCATTACGAGCCGGAGAGCTATCAACAGCCCGCTACTTTAATTGCTTCACTGCAGCATGTTGAGGGATTAATTGTGCGTAATCTGACTCAAGTGAATGCTGAATTATTAGCTGCTGCACCAAACTTAAAGGTGGTAGGGCGCTTAGGGGTGGGTCTAGAAAACATTGATTTACCTGCTTGCGCTGCGCGCAATATCAAGGTCATACCTGCAACTGGAGCAAATGCTGAATCGGTTGCTGAATACGTGCTGGGGGCAGCTATTGCTTTGGGTCGTGGTTTTTTACCAGCTACCGAGCAAACCCTTGCAGGGAAGTGGCCGCGGCCACGTTTTTCTATTTGCCACGAATTGGCAGGCAAAACGCTAGGTATTGTGGGATTTGGCAGTATTGGTAGGGTGGTATTTCATAAGGCGCATGCCTTTGGCTTGCAATGTGTGGCGTACGATCCGATGTTAACGGGGGCTGCGGTTGAAATTGGGCAGCAGGCTATCCCTTTGTTGCCCCTGAATGATTTGCTTGCTAGTAGTGATGTCATTAGTTTGCATTTACCACTTTTGCCCGCTACCAAAAATTTGTTTTCTCATGCAACCTTGGGCTTGATGAAGCAAGGCGCTTTACTCATTAATACTGCGCGCGGCGGTATTGTCGATGAACTCGCTTTGGCCGAACATTTGCGCTCAGGAAAATTAGGCGGCGCTGCGCTCGATGTCTTTGAGGGCGAGCCTGCCAAAAATTTAAGCCATTTTTCCGGCCTAGAAAATCTCATTTTAAGCCCGCATATTGCTGGAGTGACAGTGGAAAGTAATGAGCGGGTGAGCCAATTGATTGCTACAGAAGTTAACCAATTTTTTCGGTCTTCGGCGATATGAAACTTACTTTTCAGCAAATCGTTGATTTAGCCTCTTCAGGTTTGCAAGCGGCGGGGATTGATGCTAAATCAGCATATGAAACTGCGCAATTTTTAGCTCTAGCTGAAGCCGATGGTCTAGCGTCCCATGGCCTAGCGCGCGTAGCGCAATATGCGGGGCATGCGAAGAGTGGGCGGATTGCACTCAAGGCAAGTCCCCGAGTACAAATGTTCAAATCGGCGGCAGCTTTAGTTGATGCACGCGATGGCTTAGCTTTTCCTGCCTTACGCTTTGCCACTGACCTATCGGTTAACTTAGCTGCAAACTTTGGTATTGGTATAGTTGCTGTAACAAATAGCCATCATTTTGGCGTGGCAGGGCATTACACCGAGGCTGCGGCACGAGCTGGTTATATTTCATTATTATTTGGCAACACCCCTGCAGCGATGCCGATGGCTGGTGGAAGTAAGGCCATTTTTGGTACTAATCCCTTGGCCGCTGCTTTTCCTGTACTCAACAGCAATCCATTGGTCATCGATATGTCGCTCTCAGCAGTGGCGCGGGGTAAATTGTTGCTTGCAGCCAAAAAAGGCGAAGCGATACCCGCAGGTTGGGCGCTCACTGCTGATGGCAAGCCAACGACGGATCCGCAGGCCGGTTTACAAGGTGTAATGGTGCCTTTAGGTGGAGACAAAGGCGCTTTATTAGCACTTGTCATTGAGTTACTGGTAGTTGGCTTATCTGGCAGTCAATTTTCATACGAGGCTGATTCCTTTTTTAACGCTAAAGGCAATCGTCCGCGCCTTGGTCAGTTACTGATTACGATTGATCCCGGCCTTTCTGGCAAAGGTATTTTTCAAAGCCGCATGAACAATTTTCTTGCGCAAGTAGCACAAGATCGTGCCGTGCGCTTGCCAGGGCAGCGCCGTTTTAATTTACGTGCAGCAGCATTTTTAGTTGGAACCGAAGTACCCGATGCTTTACTGGAGGAAATTCAGGCTGGCATTCAGCAGTCGTGGAAGACTTAATAATTAAATGATTTTTAAAGGAGAAGTTGATGATACATTTCGTCGTGCATGAGCCAGGAGACGTCGTTGGCGTAGTGGTGGTTGAGGGTGTTAAAGCAGGTACCGACTTAACTGGTTGGGTGATGGATGGGGACAGCACTGTCACAATTAAATCTGAGAGCGATATTCCTATTGGGCACAAAATTGCCCTCCAAGATTTAAAGACCGGTGACACCATTATTAAATATGGGGTTGATATTGGCAAGGTGGTTGCGCCGATTAAAAAAGGCGAGCATACCCATGTTCAAAATGTAAAGACCAAGCGCTGGTAATTGATAAACGCCTGATCAGAGTAAAAGAAAGAGATAAAAAATGATGAATTTAAAAGACGCAAGTTTCATGGGTTATCGTCGTGAAAATGGCCGCATGGGTATTCGTAATCATGTCATCATCCTGCCTTTGGATGATTTGTCGAATGCTGCCTGCGAAGCGGTGGCTAACAATATTAAAGGGACGATTGCCATTCCCCATCCTTATGGTCGCTTGCAGTTTGGTGCCGATTTGGAATTGCATTTCCGTACCCTAATTGGCGCAGGCTGTAATCCGAATGTAGCAGGCGTGGTGGTAATTGGTATCGAGCCCCAATGGACTGGCAAAGTAGTTGAGGGTATTAAAAAATCGGGCAAACCAGTTGAAGGGTTTTGGATCGAGCGTAATGGCGATACGGCTACCATTGCTAGTGCGAGTAAAGCCGCCTATGCGATGATGAAGCATGCTTCTAAGCAACAGCGTGTCTCAGCGCCATTATCGGAGTTATGGGTTTCAACCAAATGCGGCGAATCGGATACCACTTCAGGTTGCGCTTCAAACCCAGCAGTAGGCAATGCTTTCGATAAATTATATGAAATTGGCTCAACGCTTGTGTTTGGTGAAACTACTGAATTAACTGGTGGTGAGCACTTGGTTGAGGCACGTTGCCGCACACCAGAAGTTAAAAAACAATTTCGCGCTATGTTCGATCGCTATCAAGATGTGATTGAGCGGAATAAAACCAGCGATTTATCGGATTCACAACCAACCAAAGGCAATATTGCTGGCGGCTTAACCACGATTGAAGAAAAAGCCTTAGGCAATATTCAGAAAATCGGTAAGAAATGTATTGTAGATGGCGTATTGGATAAAGCTGAAGTTCCAGCAATGAAGGGCTTGCATTTTATGGACTCTTCTTCAGCCGCTGCCGAAATGGTCACTTTATGTGCCGCTTCTGGTTTTGCAGCCCACTTGTTTCCTACTGGCCAAGGTAATGTAATTGGTAATCCAATTCTACCGGTGATTAAACTTTGCGCTAATCCAATGACAGTACGTACCATGTCAGAGCATATTGATGTTGATGTGTCGGGAATATTGCGGCGTGAAGAAACCTTAGATTCTGCGGGTGATAAATTATTAGATGCTTTAATGCGTACAGCTAATGGCGAATTAACGGCAGCAGAAATTTTAGGTCACCGTGAATTTGTGATGACGCGTTTATATGAATCTGCTTAAGCTATAACGGTATGAAGTCCCTGACCGCCTATCAAGAGGTGAAGCAAAAAATCACCGCTGATTTGGTCAGGGGCCGTTTTCCCATTGGGCAGGCCTTGCCGGCAGAAAAAGATTTGTCTCAAGAGTTTGATGTTTCGATTGGAACATTACGCAAGGCAGTCGATGAGTTAGTAGCCGAAGGAATTGTTATTCGGCGGCAAGGGAAGGGTACTTTTCAGGCCGAGCATGACTCGAAGCGTCAGCTGTATTACTTCTTTCATGTTGTGCGGCATGATGCCGATAAAAAAATTACTCCGCGCGTTGAGCTGGCCTCATTAAATAGCGCCTTAGCAAGTCGTGAGGAGGCAATGAAGCTGGACATTAAAGAGGGATCGCCCGTTTGGCGTATTGTCAATCGACTTTACCTAGAAGAGCAGTGCGTGATGATTGATCAAATTACGCTTGATAAAAAACGCTTTAAAAATTTAACCCGAACGATCTTTGAAAATCGCCAAGGCAGTATTTATCAGTTATACCAAGTGAAGTATGGCCAGTCGGTAGCGCGCACGCGTGAACGCTTAAGGGCTGGGTTAGCAGGCAAGCAATTTGCAAGTTGGCTAGAGTTAAAACCCCAATCGCCTGTAATTACGATTCGTCGAGTCGCTTTTAATTTACAAGATGAGCCGATTGAGTGGCGTATTTCAACCGTAAATACCACGCAGCATGAATACTTTAATGAGCTAGTAGTTTAGGGTCTACCGTTTAGTTTGATCTGCTAACTCTTGAGCCCAATTACTAATTGCAGTAACGACTAGCGCAGCTGCAGGGAGCTGACTGTCTTTGCTTGTATGAAGTTCCCAACTTAAGCGTTGTTTAAATGCGCTACGCATTTCTTCACCGATACCACAGCCCCAGACTTGAATTTTTGTTTGCTGGGTCCACGCCAAGACATGAAGTAAGTGGTCGAGCAAAAATGCTTCACCGTTAGCCTGCTGGGTTGCGCGATCCATTGGACAACCATCTGATAGCAGAATTATTTTTTTATCGTGAATAGCTGAGCCGCTCTTAGCTATGCGATTTGTAGCCCAGAGCAAAGCTTCGCCATCTAAGCTCTCGCGATAGAGGTCGGGCTTTAATAGGGCGGCCATGCCTAAACGGGCCTTACGCCAACTGGTTTGATGATCTTTAAAAATCCAATGCGCACGTTCATTGAGGCGCCCTGGGTTTGCGCCAGAGCCTGCTTTTTGCCATTCTTTAAAAGGCCTGCCACCTTGCCAGGCCAGTGTGCTGTAGCCTAAGACTTCTGTAGCTACACCGGCAGACTCTAGTATTCGCACCATGACATCGATAAAACTAGCCAGTGCGAGACGCTGTGCTTTCATTGAGCCTGAGCAATCCAATAGAAAGGTAATTTGAGTGCGCGCCAGCGGTTTTGTAATCTGTTGCTTTTGGACGGGCGCTTGCAAAGGTGAAGAAATGACGCGAATGAGATGGCGACGATCGAGCAGTCCTTCATTGGCTGTATTTTGCCACTGACTCAATTGGGGCTGAGCTAGGAGGGCAGTGTAGATCCGCATAAATTTCCCCCAAGGAATTTGCCAAGCCTGAATACACTGATCTATTTCAGTGCGATAACTGTGTAATTGCGCCATCCGCACCGCAGTTTCTGCCTTTATTTCAAGATCATAAGCAGAGTTATAAATGGGATACTGATTGAGTATTGCCTGAGTTTCTCTGAATTGGGCTTGTTTACTACTGCTAGTATGCGGTTTTTCGGTGATGCTAGTGTTAGTTTCCTGCGGTGGTAGCCAATCAATTAATAAAGCAGTCGTATTGGCCTGTTTGCGTTTTGACCGCAAGCTAGGTTGACTTTGATATTCGTTACGTACGAGCGTGCAGACCATAGCTACTAATAAGAGGGCCTGCTCTGCATAAGCTTCCTGTTGGGTTTGACAGGCTTTAAGTTGTTTAAGAATGGGGCCAGTATCTGTAGATAAGCCGGCACGGGTTGCCTCTACCGTATCTTGCATCAGTTGCGGTAACTCTTGATTATTCAGCCGCATCCAGACCATACTAAAAATAGCTAGTAAGAGTAAGCCAATGCTGCCTTCAGCTTGGCCCGATGTCATCCATTGGGTAAGCCAAGCAATAAATTGTTGACGTAAATTTTTTTTACTGCCAACTAAGTAATTAGGACAAATACTTTCTACCCGTATTTGTTCTAAAACTTCGAAAATAAAAGATCCAAATTGATCTTCTGGGCTCAGGGACCGATGTAAAGCATGATCGGAATACCGTAAACGCAAGGCAATTCCATCGAGTATGCCGCGCGCCTGAAACCACGATGGCTGCTGATGCTCTAAGAGCAGATGGGGCGCTAACTGGCCAAAAGGTTTGGCGGCTTGATACAGCTGCCAATTACGTATTTCTGTACTTAAATCGCCAGATAAGGAGCGGATAACTGCCGCGAATTGGTCTTGGCGCTGAAAATCATGATGCGATTGATTTTGCACAATTTAAATTTATTTAACTGTGTAACTCAGCATCAAAACAACGTTGATAGTACTCGGCTACTAGAGATTGTTCTTCAGCAGCGCATTTATTCAAAAATGCTAAACGAAAAGCCATCGATAAATCGTTAAAAATGCGCCAATTTTCAGCCCACGTAATTAATGTACGGGTAGAAATGAGGGTTGATAAATCGCCTGCCGCAAAACCGTTACGCGTGAGACTTGCTAGGTGCACCATTGAGTCGACTACATTTTGCATGGGGTGAGAAGCCATTTCTGGTACGCGAGCTAAGACAATTTTAGCCTCTTGATCAGGCGAAAGATAATTGAGTGCAGCAACAATATCCCAGCGGTCCATTTGGCCATGGTTGAGCAATTGCGTGCCATGATATAAGCCATTCCAATTACCTAAGCCAACAGTATTGCTCGTCGCAAAAATACGAAACGCGGGGTGGGGTGCAATGACCCGATTTTGATCTAATAAAGTCAGCCGCCCTTCGCGCTCTAACATGCGCTGAATTACAAACATAACCTCGGGCTGCCCCGCATCGTATTCATCTAGCACCAACGCCATAGGGCGCTGTAAGGACCAAGGGATTAAGCCCTCCTGAAACTCGGTTACTTGTTTACCCTCACGGAGAGCAATCACATCTTTGCCAATTAAATCCATGCGGCTAATTTGGCCATCGAGATTAATTCGTAAACAAGGCCAATTGAGTCGCGCAGCAATTTGTTCAATATGGGTTGATTTCCCTGTGCCATGCATCCCCTGCAATAAAACCCGCCGATTAAAAGCAAATCCCGCCAGCACCGCCAGTGTGACGTCTGCATTCAGGCAGTAGGCTGGATCAATTGGGGGCACGAATTCATTCGGCTGACTGAAAGCGGGGACGACAAAATTAGCCCTCAATGCGCATTCAGGAAAGGCCTCTTTTGCTTCCACTTGCCGATCGGGTTGCAGTAGACTTAAATCTGCTAAAACACTGGGGCTGGACATGCTTCCTTCTCCAAAAGACCATCATCGAATCGATCCAAATTTCTACTCCAATATATTCCATATAATGGTTTAATCGCTTGACTTAAGCTAAAATCCCTGATTATTATGCAAATTATAGAACAAATTGTTCCATTTAATCGAATAGGAAATCATCCCCATGTCTAAAAATATGCCCAATTTAAGTAGTGGCCCCCACAAAATGACGCCCTCAGAGGCCTTTGTCGAGACGCTGGCTGCCAATGATGTCAAGGATATTTTTGGCATTATGGGCTCGGCATTTATGGATGCGATGGATATCTTTGCGCCTGCAGGTATTCGTTTAATTCCGGTAGTGCATGAGCAGGGTGCTGCGCATATGGCAGATGGCTATGCGCGAGTCAGCGGCAGGCATGGGGTAGTCATTGGTCAAAATGGCCCAGGCATTAGTAATTGCGTTACTGCAATTGCAGCAGCTTATTGGGCACACAGCCCCGTGGTGATTATTACCCCTGAGACCGGCACGATGGGAATGGGCTTAGGTGGCTTTCAGGAAGCGAACCAATTACCGATGTTTGAAGAGTTCACCAAATATCAAGGGCATGTGAATAATCCCAAGCGGATGGCTGAATTTACTGGGCGCTGTTTTGATCGGGCCATGTCGGAAATGGGGCCAACTCAACTCAACATTCCCCGTGATTATTTTTATGGTGAAATTGAAGTCGAGATTCCTCAGCCCAATCGCTTAGATCGTGGGCCCGGTGGAGAGACTAGCTTAGATGCTGCCGCCGAGCTTTTAGCAAATGCCAAGTTTCCCGTGATTATTTCGGGTGGTGGTGTGGTTATGGCCGATGGCGTTGAAGAATGTAAAGCCTTAGCTGAGCGCCTTGGTGCGCCGGTGGTGAATAGCTATTTACACAATGACTCCTTTCCTGCTAGTCATCCGCTGTGGTGTGGTCCTTTGGGATATCAAGGTTCTAAGGCGGCGATGAAATTAATTTCTCAGGCTGATGTGGTGGTGGCTTTAGGTTCACGCTTGGGCCCCTTTGGCACTTTGCCCCAGCATGGCATGGATTACTGGCCCAAGCATGCCAAGATTATTCAGATCGATGCAGACAATAAGATGCTGGGTTTAGTGAAGAAAATTTCCGTAGGTATTTGTGGCGATGCCAAAGCGGCAGCGATTGCCTTAAGTAAGCGTTTAGAAAAGAAAACCTTAGTAGCTGATGCCAATAAAGCAGAGCGGGCGAAAATCATTGCGGCCGAAAAGGCTGCGTGGGAAAAAGAATTAGACGCATGGACTCATGAAAAAGATGCCTTTAGCCTTGACATGATTGAAGAGCAGAAAAAAGAAAAGACACCGCTGGGCGGGGAATATTTACATCCACGTGAGGTACTGCGTGAATTAGAGAAAGCAATGCCCTCAGATGTGATGGTTTCAACCGATATTGGTAATATTAATTCGGTTGCCAACAGCTATTTACGCTTTGAAAAGCCACGCAGTTTTTTCGCGCCAATGAGTTTTGGTAACTGCGGCTACGCTCTGCCAACTATTATGGGCGCCAAAACTGCTGCGCCCAATCGCCCCGCAATTGCCTATGCTGGCGATGGTGCCTGGGCGATGAGTATGGTCGAAATCTTAACAGCGGTTAGGCACAACATACCTGTAACAGCAATCGTCTTTCATAATCGCCAGTGGGGAGCTGAAAAGAAAAATCAAGTCGATTTCTATAATCGGCGTTTTGTTGCGGGTGAATTGGAGAGCCCCAGTTTTGCTGAAATTGCTAAGTCGATGGGCGCCGAAGGTATTGTGGTCGATCGCTTAGATCAAGTAGGGCCAGCCCTAAAGCAAGCAATTGAGATGCAAATGAAGGAAGGGAAAACCTGCGTAATAGAAATTATGTGCACCCGTGAATTAGGTGATCCATTCCGTCGCGATGCTTTATCAAAACCGGTCCGTTTATTGGAAAAATACCAAGATTACGTGTAAGTTTAGCGGTATCGATGCAGGCTTAGCCCCTAAAAGCTAAGCTTTCTAGGGAGTTATCGCTTAGGGATATTCCCTAGGGTTAATAACCCTAGCTAGTGATACGATATTTACTGTTTCAGCGCGCCAAAAATTAAATAAAGGAGTTTCAATTGAATAAATCAGAATTAGTGGAAAAAATTGCCGCAGATGCCGAATTATCTAAAGCATCTGCCGACCGTGTTCTAAGTTCGGTTATCGACAATATTATTAAAGCGGTTACTAAAGGTGGCGTAGTGCAACTGATTGGTTTTGGCACCTTTAAATCGGGTAAAAGAGCGGCTCGACTAGGGCGTAACCCTGCTACTGGTGCAGAAATTAAGATTCCCGCTGCGAAGACCGCCAAATTTTCAGCAGGTAAAGCTTTTAAAGATGCGGTTAATAAGCGTAAGTAAATTTAAATTCTTAATAAAAAAACCGCCATCTGCTGGCGGTTTTTTTTAAGCTTTGTTTTAATGACAGCGTTAATTATTTTTATGAAACCCGTTGATAATATAAATTTTGCGGATGGTTTGCTTCAGCAAAAAACATCCAACGCTCCGCAATTAAACCGCTACAGTGAATGATAAAAGCGACCATGATCCAGCTATAGCTTTGTGCGGAAATAGCATATGCTAAGGCGATCATCGGGACAAAGTAGGCATTAAAGAAAATAATTTTTCGTAAATTACTGATTACTAAATTACTTTGCTGATGAAAAAATTCGCGGGTATTAAAGCTGCCACCCATTAAGCCCATGGAAGTTTGCCGAAGTTGAGGATTTTTAATTCCTGTAGCAGAATTTAAATTCGAAATAGGCTTTAGGCGTTGATTCCGGCGCCAAATCCATAACTTAATGTTGAGACAGGCGAAAAGTAAAATGAAACCAAAGCCCGCTAGAAGTGATGGCTCGATTGCTGGAATGACAGAGGGCCAAATAGCAATTAAGCTGGCGAATAAGAGCCAGCCCGATGTGAGGCCTAGCGCCATGAAATTAACCAAGGTTAGGGGGCTGGCCCACTCTTGAATAAAGCGAATGCATTGATAAATTTGCGCAGTACAAACCCACAAAGCAATAGCCAGAATAATTAGAGCAAGCCATAACCAAGTTGGTTGTTGCTGGTTAATTGTAAAGAGCCAAGCTAAGCCGGTAACGGCAATGAATAGGGGTAAAACTAGCACCTCACGAGAAAGCCATGAAGTACGCCACATTAGCATAGCCCGCCAAGCGCGCTCGGGGTGACCCAAGTGAAAAAATGAGGCTAGTAAGCTAATCAATAGTAGTGCTAAGGCTACTGGCAAAGCAAGCCAAGCAAGAAATTCACTCGGCAATATTACAGTGCGCAAATTGATAAGGGCAATAGAAATAATTAAACCTTGAGCCATTCCCGCTAAGGTAGTAAAAAAAATGAGAGAAAAATTAGGTTGCATTAGTTTTCATCCATTACAGCTTGAATGGTGTCCATAATTGAGCGGGGTAAATATTGATTGGCTGGTTGTGTTTCCCATTCGGGCATTAGCGAATATCCACCGCGTTCTTTAATGGCGATACTGGCTTCTGATAGGGGATCATGCACGTCACCAAAAATACGCGCACCGGTGGGGCAGGCTAATACGCAGGCAGGTTTACGTTCACTTTCGGGCAAAGTTTTGCTATAGATGCGATCAACGCATAAAGTACATTTAGTCATTACCTGACGTTCTTCGTCGAGCTCGCGTGCGCCATATGGGCAGGCCCAAGCACAATATTTACAGCCAATGCATTTATCGTAATCAACTAAAACAATGCCATCTTCAGCCCGTTTATAACTTGCCCCAGTAGGGCATACAGGCACACAAGGGGGATCTTCACAATGCAAACACGACTTAGGAAAATGCACGGTTTCCATTTTTGGAAATGAACCCGCTTCATAGGTTTGTACGCGGTTAAAAAAAGTGCCAGTCGGATTTTCACCGTATGCATGCAAATCGGTTAACGGACCAGCTGAGCCTTGGGTATTCCACTCCTTGCAAGAGGTAACGCAAGCATGACAACCAACGCAAACATTTAAATCGATGACGAGGGCAAGTTGTTTATTGGTTTTCATTGAAACTCCCCAGCATTTTTTGCATTCTTACCTAAGGGCATACCAGGTACTGTGAAGGCTTTCACTTGTGGCCAAGTTTCTGCAGGTTCACTAGCATCGGCTAAAGCTAATTTGACCCGCACGTCATACCAACCTGCTTGACCTGTAATGGGATCGGAATTGCTGACAGTAAAGCCGCCTAAGGCCAATTCTTCGGTAATAAGATGGTTCAGTAGGAACCCTTTTTTTGACTCGTCGGCATTAGCAGCTAAGCTCCAAGCCGACTCTGCTTTGCCAATCGCATTCCAAGTCCAAACTGTGCCTGGGTCAACTGCTTCGGAATGGCGTGCCATGCATTTCACTTTGCCCCATTGCGATTCAATCCAAATCCAGGCGCCATCAGCAATGCCTTGATCGGTGGCCGTCTTGGTATTCACAAATAAATAATTATGGCTATGAATTTGCCTCAGCCATGCATTTTGGGAATCCCAAGAGTGATACATCGCCATGGGCCGTTGGGTAATTGCGTTTAAATTAAAAGTCGCTAAGTCCGTCACTTCTTCTTCGAGTGGGGGATACCAAAATGGTAAGGGATCAAAATATTTTTCAATCCGTTTTTTTAGATGCTCGGGGGGTTTGCGACCTGGGCGCTTACCTTGCGCTGCTAAACGAAATTTTTGCAAGATATCGGAATACACCGCAATCATAATCGGATCATTTTTTTGCCGGATCGCATTGGCTTTAGCAAAATCGAGGTAGCTACGATTCCAATTGCGCATGTAATGATGTTCTTCGGGCATGTGATATTGAAATACACAATTGTTATCGGCGTATTGTTGCCATTGATTTGCATTCGGCTCGCCGCGCAAACTTTTCTCTCCTTCTTTGCCGCGCCAGCCCGCTAAAAATCCAATGCCAGAATCAGGCGCGGTTTCAAAGCGGGTAATGAAATCGGTATAGCCAGTAAATTTACGTTGGCCATCTGCGGTTGTAAACGCAGGTAATTTCAGGCGGGAAGCCAATTCAACAAGCACCTCTTGAAAGGGCTTGCATTCTCCCATCGGCGCCAATACCGGAATACGGACTGAATCTACAGGCCCATCAAATTCCGAGATCGGACGATCGAGCATGCTCATCACGTCGTGACGCTCTAAATAAGTTGTATCGGGCAAAACTAGATCTGCAAAATCAACCATCTCCGACTGGAAGGCATCACACACCACTAAGAAAGGAATTTTAAATTCACCATCAGCATTTTTCGAATTTAATAACTCACGCACTTGCATGGTATTCATGGTGGAATTCCACGACATATTAGCCATGAAAATCATCAGCGTATCGATGGTGTAGGGATCACCTTTAACTGCATTGGTAATCACGTTGTGCATTAAGCCATGTGCTGCTAAGGGGTGCTCCCAAGAATAGGCCTTATCTATGCGTAGGGGTTGCTCATTATTATCCAGCGCGAGGTCTTCAGGTTGAGTGGGCCAACCAAGCGGCGCTTTACCAAGCGGGGTATTAGGTTTGACATCAGCCTCAGAAGAGGGTGGTTTGACATTGGGCGGTACCTGTCTTGGATAGGGCGCCTTATGGCGAAAGCCACCTGGGCGATCGATGGTGCCTAGCAATGACATTAAGACGGCTAGCCCCCGGGTCGTTTGAAAACCATTTGAATGAGCCGAAAGACCGCGCATTGCATGAAATGCAACAGGGCGGCCAATCACTTTATCGTGCTCAACACCCCATACGTCAGTCCACTGAATCGGTAACTCGAAGGCTTGTTCGAAAGCGGCATGCGCCATTTCTTTAGCGAGCTGCCGAATCCGCTCAGCCGCAATACCCGTAATCGAGGCAGCCCACTCTGGCGTGGTATCAGCAACTTGACGACGCAGTAACTCAAATGCAGGCGCAACTTTTTTACCGGCATGAGGGCCTGCGCCCATGATGTATTCACCGCTGAGGGCAGGCGATACTCCAGCCTCAAAGCAAGGACGAGCACTATTGGTTTTTTCATCCCACACATATTTATTGTGCGGTAGATCCAGGTTAATTTGCTCGCTATCGGGATCATACAAAAATAGCCCCTCTTCTGGGCCAGAATCTAAACAAACCAATTGCCCTGAATTACTATAGCGCTGCAAAAATGGGGCATCGAACTTCTCCTCACGAATGAGCTCATGCATCAACGCCATAAATAAGGCGCCATCCGTACCAGGTTTAATGGGTATCCATTCATCGGCAATTGCTGAGTAACCTGTGCGCACTGGATTAATAGAAATAAAGCGGCCGCCGGCACGCTTAAATTTGGATAAAGCAATTTTCATCGGGTTGCTGTGATGATCTTCAGCGGTACCAATCATAATAAATAATTTAGCTCGATCTAAATCAGGACCACCAAATTCCCAAAAGCTACCACCGATGGTGTAGATCATGCCTGCAGCCATATTGACAGAACAAAAGCCACCATGGGCGGCATAATTTGGCGTACCAAATTGACGCGCAAACAAACCGGTTAAGGCTTGCATCTGATCGCGGCCAGTAAACAGAGCAAATTTCTTTGGATCGGAAGCACGAATTTTTGCTAAGCGCTCGCTTAAGATTTCAAATACTTGCTCCCAACTAATCGGTTCAAAAGCACCTTCACCCCTAGCACTACCGGCTTTACGTAAGAGGGGCTGAGTAATGCGAGCAGGTGATTTTTGCTTCATGATTCCTGCTGAGCCCTTGGCGCAGATCACGCCCTTGTTTAAGGGGTGATCAGGATTACCATCGATGTAGACGAGTTCGCCCTCGCGCAGGTGGGCGCGAATGCCGCAACGGCAGGCGCACATATAGCAAGTGGTTTTCTTAATTTCATCGATTGGCTGTTGCTGACCAATGGGATCGTGAACGGGGGCACTGGAAAAGAGTTTGAACATATTGTTTAGCTTTTGATAAATTAAAATCTAAGAGGTAGGATACACAAAATTGGCGAAGAATGTGGCTTTAAAAAAAGTCGGGCAATAAATGCGTTAAAAAAGCTAGCTAGAGGCTTTAACTAAGCGTAACTTAGGATAATTCGCTTTAGCGCCATCAAGGAAATTTTCAATTGATCGGGTTAAGTAGCCTTCAAAATTAATTTTAGTCTCGTGGTTAAAAATATATTTACGGGTAGCATAAGCAAAGAAACTACCATGTAAGACCCAAACAAATTCTCGCTCATCATCGGAGATTGGCCCCCAGCTTTTATCATCACCGCAGAGGGCTCTTAAGGCCATGCAAACTGGATCAATCAGCCGTTGACGAATCATCTTGAGGTATTTCTGATTCATGCCAGTGCCCGCTAAACCTGAATATAAATACACCCGAATCCACCGGCGCGAGAAGCTATCCTCAAAATATTGTTGATAAAAGGTTACGAGGCGCTTTTTTAGGGGAATAGTTTGGTTTTCTAGTAACGCATCCCACTCTTTTTGCCAAGAGTCTAAGAAGATGATTTCGAACACTTCTTCCATCAAGACCTGTTTTGAAGGGAAGTAGCGGTAGAGTAGGGGCTGGGTAATGCCTAGGCGCTCAGACAGTTCCCTAGTTTTGCCAGTAAAGCCTAGTTCAGCAAAGTAATCGATAGCCCCCGCCAAAATGAGCTCGCGCCGCTGACTCGGCGCCATTCTGATGCGCGATTTTTGTGGCGCCTTTTTGGCTGGTTTGCGTTTAGCAACTTTAAGGGGCATATGGTGTTATAAAACCTAGTAAATGCTGCAATATTGAAATACCCAAAAATCGTAAAAAGCTTGATAAGCTATTGTATTTACTTGGATGCCCCTTAGCGTTGCAGGTCGTCTAAGTAGTTTCCCTAATTAATCGTTGATAAATACTGTGAAATTTTTGCATTAATGTTGTATAGTTCTAATTATCAATAGATTAATTAAGCTTTAGGCCGTCTTCAGATAACCGTTAATTTTACAGAGGTTCAAATGCCAAGTGATATCGAAATAGCTCAAAAAGCGACCATGAAAAAGATCGCCGGAATTGCCAAGGAGCGCTTAGGCATTCCTGAAGACTCGCTAGAGCCATTTGGGCATTACAAGGCCAAGGTCTCATTAGCTTATTTAGATACCTTAAAAAACAAAAAAGACGGCAAACTTATCTTAGTAACAGCAATTAGTCCAACCCCCGCAGGCGAAGGTAAAACCACCACTACGGTTGGCTTGGGCGATGCGCTGAACCATATCGGCAAAAAAGCCATGATTTGTTTGCGTGAACCCTCTCTTGGCCCAGTGTTTGGCGTAAAGGGCGGGGCAGCCGGGGGAGGCTACGCCCAAATCGTGCCCATGGAAGATATTAATTTGCATTTCACGGGCGATTTTTCGGCGATTGCCTTGGCTAATAACTTGCTAGCGGCTTTAATTGATAACCATATTTATCATGGCAATACCTTGGGTATTGATGTGCGTCGTATTCAATGGAAGCGGGTAGTGGATATGAATGACCGCGCTTTACGCTCCATTACTGCTGGCTTGGGAGGCCCTGGTAATGGCTACCCCCGTGAAGATGGCTTTGATATTGTGGTTGCCTCAGAGATCATGGCAATTTTCTGTTTGGCCACGTCAATCGAGGATTTAAAAGAGCGTTTGTCAAAAATTGTGGTTGGCTATACCCGCGATTTAAAGCCCGTTTTAGCAAAAGATCTGAATGCGCATGGTGCCATGACGGTATTGCTTAAAGATGCGCTGGCACCTAATTTGGTGCAAACCTTAGAAAATAATCCAGCCTTTGTTCATGGTGGCCCCTTTGCCAATATTGCCCATGGTTGTAATTCAGTTATTGCCACTCAAGCCGCATTGAAGTTAGCGGATTATGTAGTGACAGAGGCAGGGTTTGGTGCGGACTTGGGCGCTGAAAAGTTTATTGATATTAAATGCCGTAAGTCAGGTTTGCGTCCTGCGGCTGTCGTGATCGTAGTAACAGTGCGCGCGATGAAGTATCACGGTGGAGTTGATGTTGCCAATTTAACTAAAGAAGACTTAATTGCCTTAGATAAGGGTTTGGTCAATTTGGAGCGTCACGTTGAAAACATTACTCAGGTCTATAACTTACCCTGCGTTGTTTCGATCAATCAATTCTTGAGTGATACCGATGCAGAAATCGATTTGATTCGTAAGCGGATGGATCGTTTTGGAGCAAAAGTAGTAGTGGCTTCGCATTGGGCCCATGGCGGTAAAGGTGCGGCAGATCTAGCCAAGATTGTTGTTGACCTTTGCGAATCTGATAAAAAAATGCAGTTTGTTTACGAAGAAGAAGATACGCTTTGGGAAAAAATTAATAAAATCGCAAAACGGGTTTACCGTGCTGGGGAAGTAAATGCGGATTCAAAAGTCCGTGCGCAAATTGCCAGTCTGCAGGAGCAGGGTTATGGGCATTACCCAGTATGTGTAGCCAAAACTCAAAGTTCTTTTTCAACCGATGCAAAATTACGTGGCGCTCCAGAGGGACACACCATTACTGTGCGTGAAGTTCGCTTGGCTGCTGGCGCTGAATTTATCGTCATGGTTTGTGGTGACATCATGACCATGCCTGGTTTACCTAAGGTACCTTCGGCAGAAAAAATTGACTATATTGACGGCAAAGTAACAGGCCTTTTTTAATCAGCAATCTTTTATCAGCGTAACTTCAATCAATTTATCTTAATTAGGGAGCGAAATATGTCTCGTAATTCTGCCGAATGGCTGCAAACCCCAAGTTTTCCGAACTCACATTTTGTCGACAGCCGCATTTACACCGATGAAGGTTTATTTAAAGAAGAGCAAGAAAAAATCTTTAACAAAAGCTGGATTATTGCTTGCCATGAGAGCGAGTTAGTTAATGCTTTCGATTATCGTACCTTTAGCCATCCAGGCGGAGCGCCCTTAATTATTGTGCGCGGTGAAGATATGCAGGTCCGCTCTTTTTACAATATTTGCCCACACCGTGGCAACACGTTGTTGTACGATCCGGTGGGCAATGCGAAGCGCATCACTTGTATTTTCCATGCTTGGATGTTTGATACCAAAGGTAAGTGTATAGAAATTTCACGTGGCACACAGGGCTACCAAGATCGTTATACCTGTGAAAATGCTGGCTTGAGAGAAGTTAGAACTGAAATTGGTTACGGTGGCTTCGTTTGGGTTAACGTTGATGATCAAGCGCCAACACTAAAAGAATATATCGGCGATTCGATGAATATGCTGGATGATAATTTATCGATGCCATTAGAAGTATTCCACTACCACAAGGCTATCGTCGATACGAACTATAAATTGTGGCACGACACTAACAGTGAGTTTTATCACGATTACATGCACTACTTCAATAAAGCTACAGGCATGATGCAGCCTGGTTATTTTGATCGCAAATATACCGGTTATCCCAATGGTCACGCAACGGTAGGTTCAATGGAAGTAAAGTATGACGCCTATACCAAAGGTAGCAAAGAACGTGCTGTAGGTTGGCCTGGGCTTGCGCCAGGGGGCTGGATCTTGATTGATATCTTTCCTGGGATGACATTTAATTTACGCACGTCGGTTTTACGCATGGATACCGCTATTCCACTCGGCCCTAATAAATTGATTATTGAATTTAGGGGTCTTGCACCGAAAAGCGATACTCCAGAACAGCGTGCTGAACGTATTCATGATCACAATGTCATTTGGGGTCCATTTGGCCGTAATCTGCATGAAGATTTGCTTGGCGTTCATGGTCAAGGCAGAGCGATGCGCGATGGGACTGATAGCAAGTGGGTGATTCATGGTCGCGAGGAAAATTCGACGATTCATGATGAAGTTGGTATGCGTCATTTTTATGCAGAGTGGAGCAAAAAAATGCAACGGCCCGCTTTTAATCCGCTTGGCGATAACAAGTTAAATGCTGTGAAAGAAGTTGCTTAACTTACAGACTGCTTTATTTTTGAGAGAGTAATAATGGATGATCGTATACAAATTTCAGAGCTTATTTATAAAAGTTTTTTGACTTTAGACGATTTGAATTTTGCCGGTTTTATAGCCTTATGTGATCCTCAGTACCACTACAAAATTACGGCTTATAGCCCTGAAATACGTAAAGAGATGATTTGGCTAGAGGAGTCGCGTGATTCTCTCAAGTTGTTATTTGATAACTTACCAAAACATAATAGCGATCACTCACGCCTCTCTCGCTTAGGGAATGTGTACTTAGTCAGTAAAGCAGGCGCCCATGAGTGGGATGCAGTCACTTTTCTAGAAGTTTTTAGAACTACCCTAGATGGGGGTGCAACCGAATTATTTGCGGTGGCTAAGGTGTATGACAAGATTACTGAAGCCAACAAAGAATTTAAATTACTGAGTCGTGAAATTAAGATGGAGACCCGCATGTTTGGCTTTGGTCACCATATTCCTTTTTAAGGCTTGATAAGTACCACGATGAAAGTTGAATTAATCGGCGCGGGCGAAACTACCCAAGTTTATGAGTCTAAAGCGAGCAGCCGCCTTTTATATTCTGGGTTAAAAGAGGGTGCGGATGTGCCCTATGAGTGTGCGACAGGAACCTGTGGTACTTGTAAGGTCAAGCGCATTTCTGGAGAATTTAGTTGGTTATGGGCTGAAGCTCCGGCACGTGCTCTGCTGAAATCGACGGATGATTTTTTATTATGCCAGTGTGCGGCCTCAACTGATTTAAAAATCGAGGTTCGTTCAAAATTAAAGCCGCTTAAGGCAGTCGACCAAAGGCCACAATGGTTAACCGGTGAAATTTATGCTGCGGCTACGGTTGCCCCAGGCGTAATGACTTTTTCGGTAAAACTTTCACAGCCAATCTCTTTTATGCCAGGGCAATTTATGGTCTTAGAGTTTGCAGGGATACAAGGTGGACGAGCATGGTCAATGACCAATCAGGCCAAATTCACGGATACGCTAGATTTTGTCATTAAAAAGAAACCCCAAGGACTCTTATCTGATTACTTATTTGAGCAAGAAAATGTAATTGGGCTGAAGGCTAATTTATTTGGCCCCATTGGCAAAGCAGTTTACGAGGGTGAGTTAGATCGAGATTTAGTCTGTATAGCAGGCGGGACTGGCATGGCTGGAATGATGTCGATTTTGGCAGCCTTCATCGCCTCTGGGGCATACCTGCGTAATCGTGCTGATGTATTTTTTGGTGTCCGCACTCCCGCCGATTTATTTTTTGTCAGCGAGCTAAGACAATTTGTCGAGCAGTCAAAAGGCGCTCTAAAGGTCTTGGTAGCCTTTTCAGATGGCCCTGCGAGCGCTGCATTAATCGCAGCAAACCCACTGCTAACCTTCGATCAGGGTTTTGTACATGAAGTGGCCATGCGCGTGATGGAAGGACAATTTACCCCCAAAACAAGAGCCTATTTGGCAGGACCGCCTCCCTTAGTAGATGGTGCCCTAAGAATGCTGTTATTAAAAGCGCGCATACCAGCAACAGAAATTTTATACGACAAATTTGGTTAATATCTGTCAAATTTTATGAAAATAATTCTCTACATTTATTGGAAATAGCATGGCTTCAACTTTTATCTGTAAAAAATCGGATATTCCGCAAGATGGATTTAAGGTTTTTGATGTTGCTGATGGCAAATTACTGATTGCCAATTCAGATGATGGCTACTATGGCTACAACGGCTATTGCCCACACCAAGAAGTTTGCCTTGCGGAAGCCCTTTATGACGGTAAGGTTTTAACTTGTCATGAGCACTTGTGGCAGTGGGACATTGTTTCTGGCGAGCCGCAGGGCTTGGCTGAAGGGCCTTTAGTTACAAAGCCAATTGAGCAAATTAATGATGAAATTCACTTGCTAGACGCCGCATAATCACCTATTTTTACGTATTTAAAAGAACTCTTGCAGAACTAAGGGATAACACCGATTCAGAATTTTATAAATTCCTATATTTTCCAATGGTAGGCTTATTTATAGGAATTTAAATAACGACCAGTTAATCAAACTGGGTAATAAATTGGGAGACACGAATGAAATTTGCATCAATTAAAAAATATAGCTTGAAATATTTGTTGGCTGGGCTTGTAAGTGCTGGCTGTATTTCGCCTGGTTTAGCCCAAACAATTGATTATGGAAAAGTGGGCTCGCCAGTTAATTTAGTGGTGGGCTATCAACCCTATTACACAGAGGCTTGGTCGGGCGTGATTATGCGCGGTAAAAAGTTTTACGAAAAATATTTACCCAAAGGCTCCACAGTTGAGTTTCAAGTCGGCTTGCAGGGCGCTATTATTGTAAATAATATGTTGGCGGGTAAACAACAAATTGGTTACGTTGGCGATATGCCTGCGATTGTTTCCACTACCAAGCCAGAGGTTGCCGATATTCGTCTTGTTGGTGTGTTGGGTATGGGCAAGGATATGTGCAATATTGTTTTAGTAAGGCCTGATGCGCCAGATTTTAAAACGCCCAAAGATGCCTTTCAATGGTTAAACGGTAAAATTATGGCCTCACCGAAGGGCTCTTGTACCGACAGGTTTGTGCAAGATGCTTTCAAAAAAGAAAATGTTAAACCTGAAAATTACCTGAACCAAAATATTGAAGTAATTACCAGTAACTTTAGAGCGAAAAAAATTGATGGCGCTGCAATTTGGGAGCCAACCGCCTCTAAATTAGTTGAAGAAGGTTTGGCGAAGCGGGTTGCCTCGGGTTTTACGGTTGGCTTAAGCGACGGCGGTTTTTTAACCATGCGTGACGATTTAATTAAAGCTAGGCCTGACGTTGCCCAAGCTTGGTTGAACGCTGAGCTAGATGCGCAACTCTTTTTGGCTGATGAGAAAAATGCTAAAGAGGTAATTGATATTGCTATGGCCCAACTTACTGGCTTTACCCGTTCATCTATTTCTAAATCGGTGTATGGTCAAAGCCCAGATCAACTGGGTAGTAAAGTACGTTTTAATTTGCCATTTACCTTTACTCCTGATGTTCGCTCACTACTTACGGGGGCCACAACGTTTTTAAAAGATATGAAGGCAATTAATGTTTCTGAATTACGCAGTGACGCGATCGTTTCCAAGTTTGCTGACGAAGCTTTGAAGGCGAGAAATTTAAAAGCGCCAATTGGTGATGTAGCAGTAATTAATCCGGCACCAATTTAATTTTTATGCGACCCCCTTTGTAATTAAAGGGGGTTTTTTTCGAGTATTAATTTATCAAATGATTTTTAGTTTACCGATTATTGCTATTTCATGACGAATTCAAATGATTCAAATCCAACAGTAAAGCAGCAGCGGCTGAGTTTCGAAATTCGCGAAGGCTCGTTGTTGGCGAAAATTTTAAGCCCACGCCTTTTTTTGATGCTGGTAGGTTTCATTATTTTTTTAGGTTTTTGGCACTTATCCGTTGAGGTTTGGCGGTTACCACGTTTTGCACAAATGCCAGCTTTGCGCACCGTTGTTACCGAGATACTCAGCCCCAATCCCACTTATGGCATTTCTATTTTTGTCGGCGAATACTATCAACATATTCTTGCCAGTTGCCTGCGTGTTTTCATTGCTTTTGCGTTGGCGACAATTTTAGGTGTGCCGCTTGGGCTTTTCTTAGGTTGGTCGACGAAATTTAGGGAATATGTCTTTCCGGTGTTTGAAATGTTGCGACCCATACCGATCTTAGCTTGGGTGCCACTGGCCATCATTATGTTTACTAGCCTAGAGGCGCCAGTCATTTTCTTGGCTTTTCTAGCTTCATTTTTTGTGACCGCCCTAAATACCATGCTCGGTGTCGAATCGATTGATGAGTCTTATTTCAGAGCTGCAAAGTGTTTAGGTGCTAAGGACTACCAAGTCTTTTTAAATGTGGTGATTCCAGGGGCTACGCCGTTTATTTTTACGGGCTTACAAATTTCGATTGGCGTTTGTTGGTTTTCTCTAGTGGCAGCTGAAATGGTCTCGGGGCAGTTTGGACTTGGCTACATTATTAATACTTCATATACCAATGTACGTTATCCAACCATCATTATTGGGATGGTGACTTTAGGGTTTATCGGTTACTTAACGAGCGCAATGGTGCGTGCGGTTGGTAAGCGATTGATGCAATGGCGTATGCGTGAGTTAGCGCTATCTGGAAATTAAGCAATGAATGAATCTGTAAAAACAAGCCAACATATGGGTCGTGGTCAAATTTCAATTGATAACGTCGTCAAAATTTATGATCCTGAAGGTGCTGCAGTGATGGCAGTCGATCATTGCTCGCTGGAAATCGCAGCTGGTGAAATTTGCATGATTGTTGGCCCATCAGGTTGCGGTAAAACTACTCTATTGAATGCGATAGCAGGCTTTCATAGTATTAATAGTGGCAGCATTACGCTGGATGGAAAACTTCTCTGTGGCCCCGGTAAGCCCCAAGCAACACCCGGCTCTGATCGCATCGTAGTCTTTCAAAACGGCGCTTTATTTCCCTGGAAAAATGTGCTGGATAACATGATGTTTGGGCCTGTAATGGCCGGCAAAATGGGTATCAAAGAAATTAAAGAAAAAGCCTTTTCGATGATGGCTGATGCAGGGCTCTCGGGTACTGAAAATAATTTTCCTGGTGAGCTTTCCTCAGGCGTTCGGCGCCGCGTTGAAATAGTGCGCGCGTTAATGAACGACCCGAGTGTGTTGTTGTTAGATGAACCCTATCGCGCGCTAGATTCATTAACAAAATCGGTAATGCATGAAGCTCTGTTGGATATTTATTATAAAAATAAAGTTACTATATTTTTTATTACTCATGATTTACAAGAGGCTTTATTTTTGGGCAATAAAGTAGCGATTATGACAAGTCGCCCTTGTAAGCCAAAAAAGGTATTAACCGTTGATATTCCGTATCCAAGAAGTTATAGCGTAGTAACCGATCAACGCTTTAGAGATTTAATGGAAGAGACTAGTGATTTAGTGCATGAAGAGGCGAAAAAATCATTCGCTGCTGGCGAAAGGGAGGGCTAGTTGATGATTCGCTCAGTGCAAAAATTCTTTTTTAATCGCTCTTCCCGTCGAGCCACGATTGCAATCATTGTCTTTCTGTTGTTTTGGGAAACCTGTTCACGTTCAATGGGCTGGTTCGGTTTTCAAGTGCCGTGGATTGGCAAAATTCCCGCTCCCTCTGCTGTTATTACAGCCTGGATTCCATTGCTTACCGATAGCGGCTATTGGACGAGTTGGTACTTAAGTTCTAAACGCGTCTTCACCGGTTTCTTAATGGCCATGATTCTCGGTATTCCTTTCGGATTATTGTTAGCGATTAATCGGACGGCCTATGGAATCATGTTTCCAACTTTTGAGGTATTACGTCCCATACCACCTTTGGCATGGGTGCCTGCAGCGATTATTTTCTGGCCTACTGCCGAAATGTCCATTGCATTCGTCACCTTTTTAGGCGCCTTTTATACGATTGTGATTAATGTGCTTGGTGGAGCGCAATCGATTGACCAGCGTTTTTTCCAGGCTGCCCGCTCAATGGGTTCATCACAATGGGATATTTTTAAACGAATTGTCTTGCCAGCTACGGTACCCTCCATTGCGGTTGGTGCTTCAGTGGGAATGGGTATTACCTGGGAAGTAGTAGTTGCAGCTGAAATGATTTCTGGCGGCGGTTCAGACGGCGGTGGTAAGGGCGGTGGGCTTGGCTTCTTTATTTGGGACTCTTATTTAGGGGGCTCGTACCAACAAATTGTAGTGGGAATGATTTCGATTGGTATTGCGGGATATTTATCAAGCTCACTAATTCGCGTCTTAGGTGATCATTTCTCAAAATGGACTCGCAGGTAATTGGGTGCTAACGCTATGACAAATATCAATATGAAAAATAAAGCTACAGGCGAAATTGTGCTCAAGTCAGTGAGTAAATCTTATGGCTACGGTGACAGCCTTAAAGAAGTGATTAAAGATTGCTCGCTCACTATTGAGTCTGGAAAGTTAACGGTCATGATTGGCCCTTCAGGATGCGGTAAAAGTACCCTAATTCGTTTGTTAGCGGGCTTTGAAAAACCAACTAGCGGCGCTTTAACTATAGATGGCAAGTCGATTACTGGGCCAGGCAAAGATCGCTTAGTGGTATTTCAAGAATCGGCTTTATTTCCTTGGCAAACTACCGCAGATAATATTATGTTTGGTCCGATTGCGCGGGGTGAAAATACCAAAGAATCGCGCGATTTGGCCGGCTTTTTGTTAAATAAAGTAGGCTTAAGTCAATTTAAAGCAAAATTTCCAAATCAATTATCGGGTGGCATGCAAAGGCGTTGTGAATTAGCGCGGGCTTTGGTTAATTTACCCGAGGTGATGGTGCTCGACGAACCATTTCGTGGTTTAGATGAAATGAGTAAAGAGTTAATGTGGGAATACTATGCAAATTTGTATGAAGAAAATCGACATACAAATTTTTTTGTCACTACCGATATTGACGAAGCTATTTTTTTGGCTGATCGCTTAATCATTATGACAAATATTCCTACTCAAGTAGCGCACGTTATCGAGGTTGATATTCCTAGGCCTAGAAGGCTAAAAAGCTTATTCGAGCTAGACCGTGCAAATGAAATAAAAATGGAAGCCTTAAAGATTTTGCATACTGAGGCAATGAAATCATTTAAGAGTGGAAGTAAGGCGGCTGCAGATTTTATTGACGCCTATTCAAAACGGGTTGAGCCGCTTGCGTCTTAATTTTATAGTGTGGTTTGTAATTTATGTTAATGAGGAGATTTAGAAATGTCTGATACACCAGTAAAAAGAAAAAAAATGACCATTCCGATGTTGAATGCGAAGAAAAAGAATAAAGAGCCGATCGTTCAGCTTGCAGTTTATGACTATGAGAATGCCATCATTGCCGATCGTTTAGGTATTGATATTCTTTGTGTTAGTGATACTGGTGGCATGGTGCTATTTGGCCATGAATCAACCACTTCAGTGTCATTTGAAGAAGTCATGTTTATGGCTCAAGCAGTAAAGCGTGGCTCGCAATATGGTTTACGCATGGTTGATATGCCCTACATGAGTTTTCATCTTTCCGAGCAACAGGCTGTTGATAATGCTGCTCAATATGTTGCAAAAGCTGGTGCCGAAGTGATGAAGTGCGAAGGCAATATTCATCACGCCCGCAATATTGAAGCAATTATTAAAGCTGGTATCCCTGTGCAAGGCCATATCGGTATTTGCCCAATGAGAATGCCTCAATTAGGCGGTTTCGTTGCCCAAGGTAAAACAGCACAACGCGCTAAGGAATTGGTTGAAGATGCACAGGCATTCGTCGACGCCGGTTGCTTCTCAATCATGACGGAAGTTTGTACTTCAGAAGTAAGTCAGTATTTGGCTGAAACGTTAGATGTGCCAGTCATTAGTCTGGGTTCCGGAAGCACCTCGGACGGCGTGCATATTATTGGTTCTGATTTATTCCATCTATATGAAAAGCATGTACCACGCCATTCTAAAATTTATTGTGATTTAGTGCCTATTTTAGAAAAAGGCTATACCGAATATATGCATGACGTTAAAACTCGTCAATATCCCGGTAAAGAGCATACCGTTTTTATGAGTCCAGAAGAGTTGGATAAATTTAAAAAACTGGTTAATTGGTAAGCGTTTTACTCAGAATTTTGAGATGCTATAAATAGAGGGCTGTAAGGCCCTCTATTTATTTAAGGAGATCGAACTGGGATTATTTTTATTAGCCACAACTGCATTATTGGCGGGAACATTTATTGGTGCGGTGGGTGTGGGTGGGGTACTTTTGATTCCAGCCCTAATTGCATTTGCTGGCTTAGATATTCATCAGGCTAGCGCTTCAGCGCTTATCACCTTTATCTTTACCGGCGCTTTAGGTACTTATTTATTTCAAAGACGGGGTTCAATTAATTGGCGGATGTCGGTACCAGTGTGCCTCGGTACATTAATAGCTAGTTATTTGGGTGCCGAAGTGAATGCTATTACAGGCGATCATTTACTAATTGGCATTATTGGTTTGTTGGTTATTGCGGCCGGTGTCTGGGCATTAACGGCGCCCATTTCATCAGACCTTGCAGGCAACTCGGCTTCTCAGGTATTGACAATTAAAAAAACAGTTGTACTAATACTAGTTGGTTTAATTGCCGGATTTGGTTCAGGTCTTTCTGGAGCTGGCGGCCCACTATTTTTTGTACCCTTGATGCTAGTCTTAAAATTTAGTCCGCTGCTGATTATTGGTATTGCCCAAGTGATTCAGATTATTGGTTCAAGCTCAGGATCGGTGGCGAACATTCTTAATAGTGCGGTTGATTTTAAAATTGTCGCCTTTATCTTGCCGTTTGAATTAATTGGAATCTGGATTGGCGTCATCATTGCTCATCGTGTTCGCGTTGATCGCTTAAAGAAGGTGGCAGCTTGGTTATGTATTTTGGTAGGCATTTATATGACAGTCAACTCCTTGGTTTAGTGTGATGCAGTCATCGTCGCTAAGTGATTATTTTGCGCAGCGAAAAATTCCTTTATTGGCACTCGGCCCTAGTCTTCTTTTGCCAGCTGAATTTTCATCGGTTGAGCAAGAATACTGGGCAGTAAGAAGATCAGTTGGTATTTTTGATTTTTCTTTTATGAGTACAGTTGAGTTAGTGGGTAGTGATGCTCTTGCCTTGCTTAAGCTAATTCAAAACCGTGATTGCGAGAAATTGGCGATTGGTAAAATTGCCTACAGCATGTTGTTAAATGAAAATGGTGAAGTTTGGTTAGATGCCACTGTTTGGCGACTGGGCCCTGAACATTTTTATTTAATTACCGGCAGTGCCATTTTGTCTTTTTTGTTGGCTGCCGCAAGACCTTATAGCAATTTGCGCTTGCTAGAAATTTCAGATCAATATCAAGTCATTGCCGTGCAAGGACGGCATAGTAGCGCCTTATTGGAGACTGTTTTGGGGCTTAAGGCTAGTGATTTACCACAATATTTTGCTTTTAATCGGCCACTTCGCTACCCCTCATTATTGATTGCGCGTCTAGGGTATACCGGTGAACTAGGTTATGAGTTATTAGTGCCTCGCGCAGAGGCTATTACTCTGTGGCAGCAATTACAGGCTATAGCTACTTTACCTGCCTTAGAATGTGGTTTTCTAGCCGCTAATATCTTGCGTATTGAAGCGGGCTTTATTTTATTTAGCAATGAATTAACTAAGCCACGCACACTTGCAGCCCTCGGAAAATTATTTGGCGCCGCAAGCGAGAGTGGGGCAGCAGGCTTGCAAACCAAACTCGTGGGTTTGCATTTTCCGCAGAGCGCTAAGGCGATAAATAGTGAGGTAAATTTCGACCGTGATTTAGGTCAAAAAATCGAGCTGACTAGTCACGCTTTTTCCCCTCAATTGGGATATGAAATTGGGCTCGGTTTTAGCTCTCAAGCAGTCTTAGTAGATGGGCCCCTGAACCCTCAAGCACGCCATGTTGCAGTGCTCCCTGGGGGCAGCAATTTAGGCCCTGTTTATATAGAAAAATTACCCTTTTCTGGCCTGTGTGCAAAGACCTAAAATAAGCCCTTCAGCTAATTTATCTATTTCTTTATCGTTTGATAGATAAGGGTAAATACTTAAGGGATTTATCTATGTATAAATAAGCCTAATCGGGCTATCCTAATCTACACAAATAAGTGTATTTAAATAAAATTAAAGAGGAGCGTAGATTGAAAGAATCGGAAAAGATGCAGGCCATAGTGGCGGCTTCGCAAAAAGAACTCCAAGCCTCTACCTCAATGTCGCAGGAAGTTACACGACGATCATTTTTACGCCAAACGGTTGCGCTGGCTGGGGGAGCAGGAACCCTAGGAATGGCCAGCACTGCAGTCTTGGCAGACCCATTACCCATACCTGCCTCCAATCAAACTATGGGCGCACCCTTAGTAGCTGCTTACGGTATGCCATCGAAATATGAAGCGAATGTGATTCGGCGTCGCTCCGATGTTTTGGTTAATAAGCAAACCTTGTCGGACTGGAGTATGACGCCACTGCAATCTACGCCAGGCATTGTCACTCCTAACGGATTATTTTACGAGCGTCACCACAATGGGGTGCCTGATATTAATCCAGATACCCATAAATTAGTG
The DNA here is from genome assembly GCF_021395205.1 of Polynucleobacter sp. IMCC 30228. Classification (GTDB taxonomy): domain Bacteria; phylum Pseudomonadota; class Gammaproteobacteria; order Burkholderiales; family Burkholderiaceae; genus Polynucleobacter. The sequence goes on from NZ_JAJVCS010000002.1 coordinate 66,880, forward strand.
GTACATGGCATGGTGAGCAAGCCACTGGTATTAACCATGTCTGATTTAATGCGTTATCCAACTGTTACCAAATTTTATTTTATGGAGTGTTCCGGTAATGGCTTAACCGATTGGCTTAAGCCCGCTTCGAAAACAGTTCAACAAACTCATGGTTTACTCTCTTGCGCGCAATGGACTGGCGTGCCGCTTTCGTGGGTGCTCGATGAGGCTGGCATTGATCCCAAGGCTACTTGGATTGTGGCAGAGGGAGCCGATGCTTCAGGCCACTTGCGTAGTTTGCCCCTAGATCGCATTATTGATGAGGCCATGTTGGCTTATGCCATGAATGGCGAAATGCTGCGCAGTGAAAATGGATTTCCTTTGCGCTTAATGATTCCGGGTTGGGAAGGTAACGTCAGCATTAAATGGCTGCGCCGTATTAAAGCGGGCACAGAGCCTTGGCATGTGCGCGGCGAAACTGCTCGCTATACCGATCCAATGCCAGATGGCAAATGGCGTAAGTTTAGTTTTGAGATGGAAGCTAAATCAGTCATCACTAACCCATCGGGAAGTATGAAGATTAAGCCGGGATATAACGAAATTACCGGCTTTGCTTGGTCTGGTAAGGGCAAGATTGCTGCGGTTGACGTTTCAGTTGATGGTGGTAAAAATTGGCAACAAGCTCGCTTGGAAGAGCCCGTAATTGATAAGTGCCTAACGCGATTTAACTTCAACTGGAATTGGCAGGGTGGCCCTGCGGTTATTGCTAGCCGCGCGGTTGATAGCACTGGATATGTGCAGCCGACTGTTGATGATATAAAAAAGGTACGTGCAATTACAGGCTTTGTACAACATCACAATGGCATTTTCCCATGGAATGTCAGCGCAAATGGGGAGGTGACAAATGGCATTGGTTAAAAAAATAATAATAATTACAGCAGGCTTAACTTTATTGGCGGCTTGTTCAACAGCGCAAAATACGGCGCCTAAAAATACCTCTGGGGCTGCTTTTGGTAAGCCTATTGCAGAGAAAGATCTGCAGGCTTGGAATATTGATATTCGCACCCAAGATGGTCAGGGGTTGCCAGCCGGACAAGGGAATGCTGTAGTGGGGGAAAAAGTGTATAACGCCAAGTGCGCTTCGTGCCACGGACCTGATGCTAAGGGCGGCCCAGTATTTGGCCCGATGGTTGGTGGTATTGGTTCGTTTAAGACCAATGCACGCGTTCTAACTCCAGGCAGTATGTATCCCTATGCACCGATCTTATTTGATTACGTGCGGCGAGCAATGCCGATGGATAAGCCACAGTCTTTAACAAATGATGAAGTATATGCACTGTCAGCCTATATCCTGAATTTAAATGGCTTAGTGGGTAAAACGGATGAAATGAATAGCAAGACTTTGGCAGCAGTAAAGATGCCTAATCGCGATGGCTTTATGGTTGATGATCGGCCTGATACCAATGCAGTGCGTTGCATGACCAACTGCAAGCCATGAAGTCTTGATGCGGGAAATGAAAAATCGCCTGCGGGCGATTTTTTTATGGCTGTGCGGTTAAGCGCAGCGCCAGAGCGGTAGACGCCACTCGAGAAAATACAGAGTCAGCGCGCGAGGTCAAAATAATCGGTACTTGTGCACCCAGAATAACGCCAGCACATTCGGCGCCCGCCATATAAATTAAGGCCTTATACAAAATATTGCCGACCTGTAAATCCGGCACCAATAAGAGATCGGGTTCTCCCGCCACAATGGATTCAATTCCTTTGGTTTTGGCGGAAAGGGCAGAGAGCGCATTATCAAAGCCAAGTGGACCTTCAATGACTGCACCAGGATAAATGGGTGTAATTTGATGGGCATCGACAATGGATTTTGCATCCAGGGTTGCTGGCATGGCAGGGTTGACAACTTCAGTGGCCGCAATGATTGCAACTTTAGCCTGATGAATTCCCAGGCGGTCGAGCGCCTCTAGGCTACTCAATAAAATTTGCTGCTTTTGCGCTACATTCGGCGCGATATTGACGACGCAATCGCTGATACCCAGTAATTTAGGGTAGCTAGCCATCTCAAAAAGAAAAAGATGGCTGGTACGCCGTTTGGTACGTAAGCCGTCACGATCAACGATGGGACCCATTAAATCTTCGGTATGTTGTGAGCCTTTCATCAGCGCAGCAAATTCTCCTTGCTTGACCATTTGTACTGCTAATTGTGCTGCGGCAATAGGATTGTCGGGGGTGTCAATGAGACGAATATGGGTTAAATCTAAACCCACCTCTTTAGCCAATGAAGTGATGCGCTGTGCGGGGCCAAGTAAAGTGGGAAGGCATAGTTGATGCGCGAGAAGCTCACGCACAGTTTCAAGGGCTGGCAAGCTTAAGGGATAAACCACGCCCAGCGGCAAATGACTTTTGGCAGAAGCAATGAGCTGCTGCAAGCGCGGATAGGTAAAGCGACTCATTAGCTCAGGGTTTGTGAGACGCGTTGAGCCGCCTCTTGTAGTTGCGGAATATATTCCATCGCTTGATTTAGTGGCAGCCTAGCTGTGGCTGCGTGAATGGCAATTGCAGCAACCACGTCTTGGTTACTGTCGTATACGGGTACAGCAACACAAGATACGCCAATCACATATTCTTCATTATCGACCGCATAACCCGTCGTCACAATGCGCTCTAATTCAGACTCTAAAAGCGTGCGATCGGTAATCGTGCGATGGGTAAAAGGTTGTAGTGGAATATTTTGTAATAGTTGGCGGCGCTCCTCGGCGACTTTAAAGGCAAGCAGTAATTTACCGCTTGCACTGCAATGTGGAGGGAGCACTGTACCGGGAGGTAAATGTAAGCGCAGTGGCCAATCAGCCTCAACGCGGTCTAAATAAAATAACTCACCTCTACGCAATACCGCAAGGTTGCAGGTTTCGCCAACTTCAGCGACTAATTTTCTCAATACGCTGTGGCGAATTGCGGCCACACTATCGTGCGTAATCGTAGCAATGGCTAATTTAGCGAGGCGTTCGCCAGGGGCATAGGTTTTCCCCCCAGGTTCTCGTGAGACTAAGCCAGCTTCTTCAAAGATGGCTAAGGTGCGGTGCAAAGATGCCTTTGGCATGGCGGTAATTTGCATCAGTTGCGCCAAAGTAGCCGGTTGAGAAAGGGTGGCTAGTGCCTCCAAAATAACCACGCCCTTCAGCATGGACGAATTTTCATTGGCGGGGTCTTTTTTAATGCCCTCCACTAGGTCTGTCAGGGTCGTTTCAAACATGACTAATCAATCTCAGGAAATGGGTGAATTTGTTGATTTTAATTGAACGTTTCACTAATTAACCCATAAAATACCAGTATTTGCACTTATACGAAACAACTTGTTCCGTTGAGTAAGATTAGTTATTCTATAGGCTTTGGTCTGTGCGACCTTAAACGACCTTATTTATGATAAAAAAACGGGTACAAGAAGATAAAGGAATCAAGATGTCAAAATCATTTATTACCAAGTTACTAATTACCCTATTTATATCTAGTTTTGGGTTGATTTTTTCTGCGGGAGCTTGGGCCCAAGCATGGCCCACGAAGTCAATTAAATTTGTTGTGCCTTACCCGCCTGGAGGTGGAACTGATGTCATTGCGCGTATTGTGCAAGAGCCCTTGAGTCAGGCTTTGGGTCAGCAAATTATTATTGATAATCGCGGCGGCGCAGGGGGCTCGATTGGTACTGACGCGGTTGCTAAGTCACCAGCGGATGGCTACACCGTATTATTTACTTTATCCTCGCACACGATTAACCCGGCTATTTACCCCAAGCTTGCCTTTAATACCGAGAAAGATTTCTTGCCTGTATCTTTGGTGGCTTCCTTGCCGCAAATCTTAGTTGCTAATCCTGATTTTCCGGCAAAGACTGTTAAAGAAGCCATCGAGTTAGCTCGCCTTAAGCCCGATACGATTGCGTTTGCATCTGTCGGCAACGGCTCACCAGGGCATTTAGCAGGCGCGATGATGGCAACAGCAGCGAATGTGAAGATGACCCATATTCCATATCGTGGCGGCGGCCCAGCGGTTACTGATGTGATGGCAGGACAAGTACCCTTGTTATGGGTTTCAATACCTGCTGCAACCCAATATATTAAGGCCGGAAAATTGCGTGCTTTAGCGGTATCAACCACTAAACGCTCAGTGATTTTTCCCGATGTGCCAACCATGGCCGAGTCGGGTTTTAAAGATTTTGAGGTTGACTCTTGGTACGCTATGTTTGTGCCCGTGGGCACACCTCAAGCTAGTGTCGATGCGCTATATAACGCGGTAGTCAAGGTCTTAGCGCAATCGAGTACGAAAGAAAAATTAATCGCGCAGGGCGCTGAAGCTGTGGGCAGCACACCCGCGCAACTAGGAGCGATTGTGAAAGCTGAACTAGCTAAATGGAGTAAGGTCACTAAAGAGTCGAGCATTAAGGCGGAATAATGTCACCAGTAGAAAATTTAGTTGCGCGTGCCCGTGTGGCACAAAAGTCCTTTGAGCAACTAACTCAAAGTGAAGTAGATTTAGTCGTCGAGGCTGTGGCGTGGGCTATTTTGGAGCCGAAACGCAACCAAGAGTTGGCAGAGTTAGCTGTGTTCGATACAGGACTTGGCAATGTAGCAGATAAATTTAAGAAAAATTATCGAAAAACTTTGGGTTTGATGCGTGATTTACAGCATGCGAAGACCGTTGGTTTAATTGCCGAGGATGCGGCTACAGGATTATCGGAGTACGCCAGACCAGTCGGAGTGGTTGCGGCAATCACCCCTTCGACTAATCCTGGAGCTACCCCGATTAATAAAATTCTGAATGCCTTAAAGTGTCGCAACGCGATTATTGTTGCACCATCCCCTAAGGGCCAAACGACTTGCGCACGTCTATTAGAATTTGTGCATCAACAGCTCGATTTAGTGAAGGCGCCACGTGATTTAGTACAAGTATTGCCAAGCCCCATCACCAAAGATGCCACCTATGAATTAATGCGCTTGGCTGACTTAGTGGTGGCGACAGGTTCACAAGCGAATATTCGAGCGGCTTATACCTCGGGAACACCCGCCTTTGGCGTTGGCGCTGGTAATGTCGTAGTCATCATTGACGAATTAGCCGATTTAACCGCGTCAGCTAAACGAATTGTTCAATCAAAAACATTTGATAACGCCACCAGTTGCTCGAGTGAAAATGGCGTGGTAATTTGTGCGCCCGTTTATGCTAAAGCTATCCAAGCTCTCGAGCTTGCAGGTGGCGTGATGCTTGATGCAGACGACAAACAACGTTTACAAGAAGTGATGTTTCAGAACGGTAAATTAACCGCCACGCTCACTGCACAAACGGCAGAGTTTATTGCTGAGCGAGCAGGATTAAAAAATCCACTTGCTAAGACGGCCCGTTTTTTAATGGTAGAAGAAGACAGCGCTGGTGCGAATGCCCCATTTTCTGGGGAAAAATTAAGTCCGGTACTAACAGTTTGGCAGGTTGCTGATTTTGCGGCTGCTAAAGCAATGGTTGCCAAAGTTTATGCGTATCAGGGCTCTGGGCATTCGGTGGGTTTGCATACTCAATTGCAGGGCCCAATAATGGATCAACGCGCTGCCGAGTTAGCCAATGAATTGCCTGTTGCTCGAGTTATTGTGAATCAAGCCCATGCGATCGCCACGGGCGGCAGTTTTGATAATGGCTTACCCTTTTCCTTATCTATGGGCTGCGGCACTTGGGGCGGCAATAATTTTTCGGATAATCTGAATTATCGTCATTATTTGAATATTTCTCGCGTAGTTAGGCCCATACCTGAAATTGTGCCGACAGTTGAAGCTTTGCTGGAGAATTATTTCAGCAAATTTTCACGTTCTTAATTGTGTTTCTTTCCAATTAAATCTATTTAATTATTTAGATTTGACTTAATCATTATGTTAGATCACATGAATTCAACCTTACCGCCAAGCTCGTGTTTGACCATTGGCGACGTAATGACGTACTGGCATCAACAGCAAGCAGAGCACCCCTTTTTATATGCTCCCGAAACTGATGCTGTGCTGACCTATGGTGAGTTAGCTCAAGAGGCGCAACATCTTTTCACCTGGTTTGATGAGCAAGGTATTAGTGCGCACGGGCATGTGGGTTTATTTATGCATAACGGTCGCCAAACAGCGAGTGTTTTTCTGGCGACGATGGCGACTGGTCGCGTTGTCGTGCCAATGAATTTATTGGCACCAATAGATCAACTTGCTTGGGTGTTTGAGCACAGTGAAATTGAAATATTGTTTTATGCGCCTGAGAATAAAGCCCATTTATGGAATGCATTAAAAAAAATTCAAGCTAAATTTAAGCTAGTTGAATTAGACCCTGATGCGGCTCAGGGCCCATTTATGAGTTCAGCAGCGGGAGTTTTGCCACAGCTCAGGGCTCGTGATCCCGCTTTATTAATGTATACCTCTGGCACAACTGGCACGCCTAAGGGTGTGCTTCTAAGCCACGCTAATGTTCTCTATGCTGCCAAGACCGTAAGCGAGTGGCATGGGCTTACTCCAGCAGATACTGTTTTAAGTTCTTTACCGATTTATCACATTAATGGGCAAGTGATTGCGACAATTTCCCCCTTCTTTTCAGGGGGTGCCATTGTTGCGCCACATCAATTTTCGGTGAGTAACTGGTGGCAGGTAGCTATCAAGTATCGGTGTACTTGGATAAACATGGTGCCAACCATTATTGCTTATTTAATTAATGCAGCTAAAGCAAATGGAGTGGATACTCATTTAGCGGCGCAATTAAAACGAATCCGTTTTGGGCGTTCGGCTTCAGCACCGCTGCCACCCGAGCATCACCGCGAATTCGAAAGTCTATTTGGCATTCCTGTGATTGAGGGGATGGGCATGACTGAATCAGCCTCGATGGTATTTTGCAATCCGCAAGATGGTCCTCGCCGTTACGGCAGCCCTGGCTTACCTTGCGGGGTTGAAGCTAAAGTTGTTGATCCCGCTGGAATTGAATTAGCTAATAAGCAAATTGGTGAGGTCTGTTTACGCGGCGCAAATGTAATGCAAGCTTATTTCCATGGCGAAGCTGAAACAGCAAAAGCTTTTGCTACTGATGGCTGGTTAAAAACGGGCGACTTAGGCCTGCGAGATGATGATGGTTTTTATTTTATTACTGGCCGTTTGAAGGAGTTAATTATAAAGGGCGGCGAAAATATTGCGCCACGCGAAATCGATGAGGCCCTGTTAAAACATCCTGCCGTTCTCGATGCGGCTGCAGTCGGAATACCTGATGCGAACTATGGCCAAGAAATTTTGGCTTGCCTTGTTTTGCGTCCTGATGCTCATTGCACAGAGATTGAAATGCGCAATTTTTGTTTGGAGCACTTAGGCAAACTGCGCACACCTAAGGTGATTCTTTTTGTTAATGAGTTACCGCGTGGCGCCTCAGGAAAAATTCAGCGCTTAAAGTTACTCGATTTGCCCGGTGTAGCCAGTTCTACTTAGGGTGAGTTTTGGCTTTAAATAAATGGTGAGAGAGTAGCGAAGTAAAAATACCCGCCAGAATTGCCCATTCTAGTGAAATTGTAATGGTTCCAATAAATGTAATGACCATAGGTAGCCACTCTTTTGCCCCATGACGAAATTCTTTACGAATCTCTTTAGGATCAATTAAATTCCAAGCGACGACTAGTAATAAGGCGCCAATAACGGGATAAGGGAGATATTTAGCGAGCGGACCAACAAAGGCCAAAATAACCATTAAAAAAAGTGCCGCACTAATAGCTGATAAGGGTGTTTTTGCACCAGCAGATAAATTCACGCCAGTGCGATTAAATGAGCCACTTGCGGGGTAAGCCGAAAAAAACGATCCGGCGATATTGGCTAAGCCTTGACCAATAAATTCTTGATTGGCATTAAAGGTGTCTTTTGTTTTTAGCGCAATCGCCCGGGCGATGGCCATGGCCTCAGTAGAGGCTAATAAAGCCATGATTAAGGTTGGACCAAATAATTGATTCAGGGTATTCATCTCTAACTGCGGAAAGGATATAGCTGGAAAAGCTCCTGGAATGCTACTCACGCGCTTAAAAGGGTCGAGCTCGGGGTAGAGGCTTTCGATATAGAGGGCAATAAGGCTGCCAATAATTACCGCCACTAGCATGCCAGGGAACCAGCGATTGAGTGGACGCCAGACAATAATAATTAAAATTGTTGCAATCACTAAACTAAGCACTGCGGGATGCCAAGGGTTTTGCATGAGGGCTAAATAGAGCTCATGCAGGGTTTCATGCGGGCTAATGCCCCGCGGAATAGCAAAACCTGTAACAGTGCCAATTTGACTATTCATAATCAGGATGGCAGCGCCTACAGTAAAGCCCACAATTACAGAGTGAGGCACTTTTTCTACCCACTTACCCACACCGCCAAATCCTAATGTAATTTGAATCAGGCCAATTAAAAAACTCAGGGTGAGTACTAAGCCAACGTATTCTGCCGACTCTGGGGTAGCGAGGGGGGCCATTAAGGCCATGGTTGTTAGGGAGATGGCATTTGCTGGTCCCGTAACCATGAGGCGACTTGAGCCAAATAGGGCAGCAATTAAACAAGGTACCATCGCGGCATAAAGACCATATTGGGGTGGCATACCAGCCAACATGGCAAAAGCAATACCTTGCGGCAAAACGACTACTGCACCAGTTAGACCTGCTAGTAAATCAGCGCGTATAGTGCCAGGGGTTTTATATTCTGGTAGCCAGCGTGAAAAGGGCAGTTGAGGCATGGATGAATTTAAATTAGCGATTGATAATTAATTATATCAGCCGCTTTTTCAGCAATCATCACTACGGGCCAGTTGGTATTGCCCGAAACTAGTCGTGGCATGATAGAACAGTCGATGACCCGTAAACCAGTAACGCCGCGAACCCGTAAATCGGCATCGACTACCGCCATCGAATCATCAGCAGTACCCATTTTGCAGGTTCCAGAGGGATGAAAAATAGTTGCGCCAGTTTCGCGACAAAACGCCAAAATTTCTTCATTGCTTTGGGGATTATTGGGCTTCACTTCGCGGGAAATTAAATTACTCAGCGGTTGGGTCTGCGTAATGCTACGAGCAAATTTGACGGCGGCAATACTAATATCACGATCAAATTGGGTGTCTAAATAGTTAGCAAAGATGCGTGGCGGTATGAGTGGGTCAGCCGATTGAATGTGTACATATCCTCGTGACTCTGGGCGTAACTGACAAACCGACATCGTAAAACCGGAAAAAGGGTGAACTTGTCCTCCAGCCATATCTGCCGAGAGCGTGCCTAAATGAAATTGAATATCCGGCCTACTTGAGGTGGGCATAACTTTAGTAAATAAACCACCTTGGTTAATGCCTATCGACAGCGGGCCACCACGAAACAGTAACCAATCTAAACCCATTTTTACTTTACCGAAGATCGAACGTAGCTGATCATTGGTCGAGATGGGTTGATTTAATTCATAAATTAAACGGTATTGCAAATGGTCTTGTAAATTTTCTCCCACGCCTGGTAAATCTTGAACCAGCGGGATACTCAATTCTTGCAGCAACTTCGCTGGACCAATACCAGAGAGCTGCAATAGTTGTGGGCTTTGAATCGCACCAGCGCATAAGAGCACTTCTTTATTCGCTTGTAGCGTGATTTTTTTACCTTGGCGGAAAAGTTCAACCCCACTGGCTTTGCGACCTGTAAATAAAATCCGTGTGGCCTGGCTGTTGGTAAGCACCGTTAGATTCGAGCGCTTACGCGCAGGGCGCAAATAAGCGACTGCAGTGCTACAGCGCAAACCCTTATGGGTTGATAGCTGGTAGTAGCCAACACCTTCTTGCGTGAGATTGTTAAAGTCCTCGGTAGTAGGAACGCCGAGGGCATTAGCAGCCAGCTTAAAGGCTTCCACCAAGGGATGTTTTTTGGGAATCGACGAAGCCTTTAATGGCCCTTGTTGTGAGTGCAGTGGTTCACCTAGGCGATCATTTCCCTCAGCTTTTTTAAAGTAGGGCAGTACGTCATCCCAGCCCCAACCGACATTACCTAAGTCACGCCATTGGTCGTAATCTTCCTTTTGCCCGCGAATAAAAATTAAACCATTAATTGAACTCGAGCCTCCAAGACATTTGCCTCTTGGCCAATAAATTTCCCGGTTATTCATGCCCGGTTCAGGCGCAGTATTAAATTTCCAATTAACCCTGGCGTCCCACATGGTCTTGCCGTAGCCAATTGGCAAATGAATCCAAGGCAAGCTATCTTCTGGACCGGCTTCAAGTAAGCAGACGCGATTCTGCGGATTGGCAGATAGTCGATTAGCTAGAACACAACCTGCAGATCCACCGCCAATAATGATGTAATCAAACTGTTGGTTCCTTAAGGAAGTCGCTTTAGTCATATGGCGATAGGCCTTAAACCTAGCATTTCACGCGCTTGCTTGCCGCTTGCTACAGGGCGACCGCGATCACGCGCCATTTTTGCGACCCGCGCAACTAGTTCCGCATTATCTTTAGCAACCCGGGTTTCATCGTAGCGTAGATTATCTTCTAAGCCCGTGCGTACATGGCCTCCCAGCTCTAGCGCCCATTCATTAACCGTTAATTGATGTTTACCAATACCCGCTGCTGTCCAAGTGGCAGTGGGCATCACATCTTTTAGTTCTTTTATTAAAAATTCTAAAATAGAGCGCCGTACCGGCATTGCATTCGGAACTCCCATGACAAATTGCACATGAGGCGGTGAGTTAAGCAGACCTTTTTTAACTAAATTCGCGGCGTTGTAGAGCATCGCTAAATCAAATATTTCAATTTCCGGTTTAATTTCATATTTCAACATCTCGCTCGCCAACCCCTCAACAAAATCAGTCGGATTTTCGTAAATACCTACTGGAAAGTTCGTTGAGCCGGTTGCTAAGGAAGCCATATCGGGTCGATGGAAGAGCATCGCCCCGCGCGCAGCTTGATCGCGACCACGACCACCAGTAGAAAATTGTACGATCATCTCGGGACAGTATTTTTTTACACCCTCTTGTACTGCGGCATATAGGTCTGGGTTAGAGCTGGGGCTTTCATCGGGGTTGCGCACATGAATATGTACCAATGAGGCTCCAGCTTCATAGGCTTTCTGAGTTTCTTCGATTTGTTCTGGCGGAGTAACGGGCAAACCCGCGCAATCTTTTTTGCGCGGAACTGCGCCAGTAATAGCAACGGTAATGATGACGGGTTGATTCATGAATACTCCAAAAAAATTAGAATAAGGTAATTTATTGGGTGAGGCTATTTTCTAATTCCAACGCTGCGGCACGTAAAATTGCGACCGATTGCTCGGCGAGTTTTAAGGTAAAACGCGGTGTTGGGCCATGGGCCGCTAATGCAGCAAACACCTTATTTTTAGCGTCACGCACTGGCACGGCAACACAAATAGACCCCTCTAAATATTCACAGTTATCTAAGGCGTATGCGCGGGTACGAATTTTATCAATTTCCGCCATTAATGTGTTGTAGTGGGTCATGGTTTTAGAGGTGTGACTTTGCAGCGGTTCTGCCCCAACTATTCGTTTAATTTGTTGGTCGCTCATGAAGGATAAAAATAATTTACCGCTAGCAGTGCAATGCAATGGCACATGCATACCTGGGTCGATATGCAAGCGAATCGGCGCACTCGTTTCGATGCGATCAAGATAAAGCACTTCATTGCCATCCAGAATATTAAAGTTACATGTTTCTCCTACCGCTTCTACTAAGCGCTTCATAACCGCAACCCGTTGCGAACGAATTGAGTCGGCTGAGAGGAGGCTTAGGCCCATGAGGCGAAATTTTGCGCTGGGCTGAAAGCGACGACCATTTGGGTCGCGCTCGACAAAACCTTGTGCTACTAAAGTATTTAACAGTCGGAAGGCGGTAGGTTTAGCCAAGCCAATACTGGAAGAGATATGTTCTAGGGTAAGTGGAAATTCTGAGTTAGCAATGACTTCCAAAATGAGCAACACTTTTTCCGCCATGCTGGATTTGCTGCCTTCTAGAACCGTTACAGAAGCTAGCCTGCTTGAAGTTTTGGTTGAGACCGTACTAAATTTATGCATTTTTATTGTTTACTTGGCTTAAGAGGGGTTTTTAGGTATTTACCCTTAAATCATTTCATCTAGTGATACTTTATATTCCATTAGAGAAAAGATCAATCAAAAACTACTGTCATGGCAATTAAAAAATCACCACTTACTAAGGCTAGCCCCAAATTGAAGCCTAAGACCAAGACTAAGCTTAAGACCAAGACTCAGCCTAAGACCAAGAAATCGATTACGCCAGTTGGCACTATTTCAATGCAACAAGTGAAAGAAGTGATTGGCCTCATTAAAGATGCCGGTCATTTCAATACCTTTTCTTATAAAACACCAGAATTTGAAATAGAAATCGAAGTTGGAAAGAAGCGCTCGTCTGAAGTTAGCTCCGCTGCTAGCCCATCAGGAGTGACTCTAGCCACAACTCCTCAAGCTGCAGTAGCTAATAAGCCAAGGAGCCATGCGGGTCTTTACGAGGTCTTAAGCCCAATGGTGGGAACTTTTTACCGCCGGCCCAATCCTACTGCACCGCCTTTTGTCGAGATTGGCGCGGAGGTAAAACCCGATACTCCAGTGTGCATTGTCGAGGTGATGAAGCTACTCAATACGATTGCAGCTGAACACGCTGGAAAAATTATCGATATCTGTGTAGCTGATGGCGAAACTATTACAGCAGGTCAAGTCTTAATGGTGATCGAGTTGTGATGTTGAAAAAACCCGTCACGCAGGGCCACTCAGCCCCATTCCAAATGATTGATGTCACGCTGCGCGATGCGCATCAATGCTTGTGGTCAACCCGCATGACCACCGCGCAAATGTATCCAGCTCTAGATAATATCGATCGAGCAGGGTACGGCTATATCAATATTTTGGGTGGCGCGGTGTTTGATGTGATGGTGCGTTTCTTGCGTGAAGATCCATGGAAACGCATGGCATTTCTTAGTCAAGAACTAGAAACGCCTACCGATGCCTTAACTCGTGGACAAAGTATTTATACCTTTGAATTATTTCCTGATGATGTAGTTGATTTAAATATCGCCTTATTGGCAGAATCAGGCGTTAAGGTGCTAACGGTTTACGACGCGCTCAACGATAACCGCAACATTACTTCTTCGATTGCCTCAGGTAAAAAACAGGGGATGCTGATTAATGCAATGCTTACTTATGCATTAAGCCCAGTACATGACGATGCGTATTTTGTGGCGCGCGCCAAAGAGCTAGTGGACTTAAAAGTCGATTTTATTTCTGTTAAAGATCCTACGGGCTTATTGACTCCAGAACGTGGCGCGACTTTATTTCCCGCACTTGTTGCTATAGCCAGGGGCATTCCTTTGAAGTTACATTCCCATTGTCAGTCGGGTTTAGCCCCCCTAGTGTATGAAGAAGCAATTAAAGCCGGCTTTAGCTATGGTTACGTTGCCACAAACTGCTTGGCTAATGGCGCATCATTACCCTCGGTGAATGAAGTTTTAGCTAGTGCAGTGCGTCTCGGTAGGGCGCCTAAGATGAATTTGTCTGCCTTGCAAGAGGTTGATGAGTATTTCGATTGGATCTGTACGCGCGATAGTTTGCCTCGGGGTGAAAAGCTAACCTATGACCCAGCACTATATGAGCACCAAATTCCCGGAGGCATGATCTCTAATCTGCGGGCGCAGTTAGCAACTCTGGGCATCGCCCATCGAGAACAAGAAATCTTAGAAGAAACTGCGCAAGTGAGAAAAGACTTAGGCTATCCCATTTTGGTCAGTCCTTTTGCCCAGTATATTGTGACCCAAGCTGTACTCAATGTGATGCAGGGTGAACGCTATAAAACGATTCCAGATGAAGTGAAGCTCTATTTGCGCGGGCATTACGGAAAATTGGCAGGTCAGGCGAGCACGGAAGTAATGGCGCGCGCTGGGGTGGAGTATGACCCAAGTCAGCGACCGGGTGATTTCATCAAACCTGCTTTAAGTAATTTAAGAAAGCAGTGGGGTAAGTCGGTGTCGCGCGAGCAGCTTTGCCTGCATGCCTTTTATCCTCCCAATTTAGCCTTAGGCCTACAAGATGGTACTCTAGCAGCTCTCAAGCAGGGTAAGCAGTTGCAGCCTTTTTCTGAGCTCATGAAGTATTTGGTTCAAGGTAAGGATTTTTCAAGCGTTAAAACGCGGTTTGGTAGTGTAGAGTTAAGCTTTTCGACTTAAGGGAATCAAAATCATTTTGCAGTAGACTTGTTTATCAAAAGCAGTATTTTATAAAAATTAAGATAGGAGATAGCTATGAAAGCATTAACGATTTCTCGCAGAGTATTTAGCGCTTTAGCCATTGCCATGGTGGCCGGCTTAGCTTTACCAGCTGCTGCCCAAACTACCCAATTTACTGATTATGGCTGGCCAGAGGGGGCGGATGAAAAAATCTCCCCTAAATCTATTGCCTGGCTTAAAGAAAAAGGCTGGTGGCCAATTCAGGTGGCGTTTCAGCCACCTTGGTCTGGTCAAAATACGATTAATTTAGTCATGGATAAAAAAGGCTTGTTGGCTAAGCGTGGGGTCGAGGCGAAGTGGCAAGCCTTCCCTTCGGGCCCAGCGATTAATGAAGTGATTATTTCAGGGCGTTTTCAATTTGGTAATGGCGGTAATTTTCCCTTCACTACTTTAGTGGATAAAAATATTCCCGTTAAAACCATTGCCGTGATCAATGTGAATTTGTTGCATGCCATGTTGGTGCCAACTGATTCAAAAATTAAATCTATTAAAGATTTTAAAGGTTCAAACCCACCTGCTACTGTTGGCATTGTGACGGGTTCTTCTGCCGAGTTTTATATTCAAGCAGCGGCAAAGGCCAATGGCCTGGAAGTTGGTAAAGATATTATTTTGAAAAATATGCCTCCCGGCGAACAAATGGCAATGCCTAAGGGAATTGATGCAGTCGTTCCTTGGGATCCAACGCCAACGATTATGGTGAAGGAGCGTAAAAATGCCCGCATCGTCAGTGATAGCTTCCCTTACAATATTTATGAG
The DNA here is from genome assembly GCF_021395205.1 of Polynucleobacter sp. IMCC 30228. GTDB lineage: Bacteria > Pseudomonadota > Gammaproteobacteria > Burkholderiales > Burkholderiaceae > Polynucleobacter. Next base: position 81,902 of record NZ_JAJVCS010000002.1, read on the forward strand.
GGCACCTTCTATGCGCGTCAAGAAATGATTGATAACGCACCAGACGTGGTACAGGCTTTTACCGATGCGATTGCTGAGGCTACTTTATGGATTCGCAAAAATCCGGATGCTGCAGTAACGGCAATGCAAGAAGATCCTAATCTGAAGAATTACTCCACAGAAATTTTGCGGCAACAGGTTTCTGCTTATAACCTCTTATATAAGCCAAACTATATATATCCTATTCCTTTATTTTGGGGTCGCGCCAATGAGCCAATTTATAACTGGCTATATGAAAGCAAGCGAATTCAAAATAAGCTCACGGGAGTCGATTTTGCGCGCGCTGTAGATACCCGCTTTATGGATAAAACGTTTTCTAAGTTAGGTTGGAGTATTCCCAAGCAGCCGTCTTTCTTGCCAGCTAATTGGAGTACGCCAATGGATAAAACGCCTTATCCAACGTATATGACGTCACTCAATACGACAAAACCTCAGCCTTTCCCTGAAAAGGGTGATTTAACTAAAGACTGGTCGTTTGATGGCAAGGTATACAAAAAATAATGCCTTTTTTTCATTCAGTTAAGCAGTTACGGCGTTTAATTCTGCTCTTGATATTACTGGCTGGCTGGGAGTTTGCCAGCCGGTATATCTTGGATAAAACCCAGGCTACACTTTTACCACCGCCTACTGGAGTATTAAATGGCGCAATTGAATTGGGTTTTTCTGGTGAATTATGGAAACACATCCGTGATAGCTTAGCGCGTGAATTTATTGCTTTTTGTTATGCCAGCGTAGCCATTCCGCTAGGTATTGTGATGGGGTGCTTTAAGTGGGTGAATGAACAGGTTGATCCCATTATTGAAATTTTGCGACCCATTCCGCCCATTGCGTGGATTCCGTTGAGTATTTTATGGTTTGGTGTGGGCAATACCCAAAACCAATTCATTATTTTCTTAGGTATTTTCTTCCCGATTCTATTAAATACCATTGATGCTGTGAAGAATATCGAACCTAATTTAATCCGCGCAGCTCGGTGTTTGGGTGCACGTGGATGGAATGTAATCACGCGGGTGGTATTACGTGCCGCCTTGCCGCAAATTGTCACTGGTATCCGTATTGGCCTGGGAGTGGGTTGGATGGCTTTGGTTGCCGCTGAACTAGTTGGCGCTAATTCTGGCCTTGGTTTTTTAATTAATGATGCGCGAACAGTGTTGCGTACCGACTATATTTTAGATGGCATGCTGGCGATTGGTCTCATTGGCTTGACACTAGATCGGCTCATTCGTTATGCCGCTAAAAAGTTTATGCCATGGTCACGTGCTTTAAATGCGTAATGTTTTCTTAATGGATAGTAATTAAATTAATGTCAGCTTTAAAAGTAGAACACCTTAGTAAAATTTACCCCGCACTAAATGGTCAAGGCCAAGCGGTTCAGGCCTTGGAAGATGTCTCATTAGAGGTGAATAAAAACGAGTTCGTCTCGATCTTGGGTCATAGCGGCTGTGGCAAAACAACCCTCCTGAATTTAATTGCTGGTTTTGAGGTGCCTACTGCCGGTCGAATCGAATGCGCAGGTAAAGAAGTAAAAGAGCCCGGCGCAGATCGTTCGATGGTTTTTCAAGACTATGCTTTATTTCCTTGGCTTACTGTGCGTGACAATATTGCGTTTGGCCTTAGCATTAAGGGCATTGATGCGGCAACAATCAAAAAAGATGTCGAGCATTTTGCCGCTCTAGTGGGTCTTAGTGCCTTTATTGAAAGCTACCCCCATCAGTTATCAGGTGGTATGCGACAACGGGTATCGATTGCTCGTGCCTTAGCAGTTGATCCTACGGTATTGTTGATGGATGAGCCTTTTGCAGCATTAGATGCCCAGAATAGGGCGATGATGCAACAAGAGATGATTCGCATTTTGGCTGAAGAAAGTAAAACCGTTGTACTAGTAACACATAGTATTGAAGAGTCAATTAATTTATCAGACGTGATTATCGTCATGACACGTAGGCCTGGCCGCGTTAAAAAAGTTATTCGCGTGCCAGAACCCAGACGCATGGTAGAAGATACCCCTAGCTATCTCGAAGTGCGCAAGCAAATTCGTGACTTAATTTCTGATGAGCATGATTTAAGTGATGTTAGTTGAATTCATTTGATTGGTTTGCAATCGCCCTGTTAGCAATTTCCGCTACCTTAGGGGGATTATTTCGGCGCTTAAGTGGTTTTGGGGGCGCGATGGTGATGTCACCTTTACTAATGGGCTTTTTGCCCTTGGCAGTACTCATTCCTGTGGTGATGTTCATCGAGCTTCTTGGCGGCGTCTGGTTAGCTCGAAATTGGCGAGTTGCTAAGGAGGATCGCCCCCGTATGTATCGCTTACTTTTAGGCGCGGCTATTTTCCTGCCGATTGGCATTTTAGTGAGCACGCAATTTTCAGTGCAACTGCTAAAGATTGGGGCTAGCTCCGCAGTACTATTCTTTGCGCTTTATTTATTATTACAACCCCATGTGCAGGTTAACTTATCGAAGATCAAGGATAACTTAGTAGGTTCGGGCGCTGGCCTCTTGTTGGGGTCATGCGGTATTGGTGGGCCGGTAGTTGCACTATATTTAAATGCGAGTACGCTAGAGTTCACTCGCGCCCGCGCACTACTATCGCAAGTGACTTCAGGTATGGCGCTATTTGCCATTATTACTGCCAGCTTAATTGGTAGCGATTTAACTTGGCTCCCTTTACTTTTAGTGGGTCTGCCTGCATTCTTGCTAGGTTTTTATATAGCCCACCGTATTGATCAGGAGCACCTCATTAGCCAAGCGAAGATTAAAAAAATCTGTCTTTATCTTTTAGTTGCGAATGCAATTTTTAATTTAGCTATCAGTGCATTAATATAAATTGGAAATCATCCTTACCTTAGTAGCAGCTGCGGCGATCGTTTCATTGGCCTATTTCATTTTTGGCATTACTGGTTTTGGTTCATCAATTGTCTCGGTGCCATTATTAGTCCAGCTATATCCTTTGCAAACCGTAGTGCCGCTAATTGTAGTTTTAGATTTATGTGCCTCTTTTTATCAGGGTAAAAAGTCATTTAAGCAAGCAAGTTTTAAGGAGCTATATTGGTTAGCTCCTTTTACCTTAGTAGGAATGGCAATTGGTGTTACTTTATTGTTAGATGCCCCTAAGAGCCCCTTGCTAATTACCTTAGGAATTTTTGCTGGCTTGAATGGAATTCGTATTTTGGTGGGCCGAAATTCCGCCATAGATAAGACGATTTCGCAGTTTTGGTCTATTCCCTTTGGGGTAAGTGGGGGTATTTTTACCGCCTTATTTGCCACTGGCGGACCCATTTATGCTTCGTATTTGGCTATGCGTATTCATGAAGCAGCTCAGCTAAGAGCGACCATGACGGCAATTATTTTTTCTCTAGTTCTATTACGTTTGCTGTTGATGATAATTACGGGCCTCCTTTTAAAGGCAGATGTTGCATTATTAGCCTTATTTTTAATTCCCTTTATGGCTATCGGCGTTTGGGCAGGCACTCGGGCACATATCGGTATTCAATTAAGTACATTAAAGTTAATATATGGTTTGATCTTATTATTATCAGGCTGTGGTTTACTATTTAGAGAGGTGTTTTAAATGTTGAGAAATTATCTTTCTTCTAAGAGCATTCAATTAGGCCTATTTCTTATCATTATTGGCCTCACTAGCAGTATCAGTAGCGCGGTATTTGCGCAAAATTTTCCTGATAAACCACTGCGCTTAATTGTGCCATTTCCTCCTGGCGGACCAACTGATATTGTCGCTAGGCCGCTCGCGCAGTTACTAGGAGATGAGCTCAAGCAGCAGGTGATTATCGACAATAAAGGTGGTGCTGGCGGCACGATTGGCGCAGATTTTGTGGCCCGTGCTGCGCCAGATGGTTACACGCTTTTTATGGGTACAGTTGGCACCCACGCGATTAATCCTAGTTTGTATAAAAAATTATCCTATGATGCTATTAAAGATTTCACCCCGATTGCATTAGTTGCTAGTGCGCCGATTGTGATTGCCGTTAATGCCAATAGTTCGATTAAAACTTTAGATGATTTAATTAAACAAGCCAAGCAAAAACCAGAATCGCTGCAGTTTGGCACGGCGGGCAATGGTACCCCTGGGCATTTAACTGCAGCTTTATTTGAATCTACTACGAAGGCAAACCTAAAACATATCCCCTATAAAGGTAGTGCTCCAGCCGTTACCGATTTGTTAGGAGGTCAAATTGATTTGGTTTTTGACCCAATTCAATCAGTTTTGCCCCATATTGTTTCGGGTAAATTGCGCGCCCTAGCGGTAACCAGTAAAGTACGCTCGCCAGTGCTACCGGCCATTCCAACAGTAGCAGAGCAGGGCTATCCCCAGTTTGAATCGATCGCATGGTGGGGTGTATTTGCACCAGCCAAATTACCCAAGAATGTTTATACCCTGCTCAAGGCCGATACTGAGAAGATTGCCGCTTCAGCAACCTATAAAGAAAAGCTAGGTAATTTAGGCGTGGTGCCAAATACCGATTTTAGTGAACCATTTGCTGATTTTCAGGCGAAGGAACTAAGCAAGTGGGCGCGGGCAGTGCGTGATTCGGGTGCGACGTTAGATTGATTAGTTCGTCATAAACCTGTAACATATTTCCATTATTATGGAAATATGAAAAATAGTGAAGCTATCCAGGCATTTGTCGCCCTAGGGCAAGAAAGTCGTCTCAATATCTTTCGCCTAATTGTGCAAAGGGGTGATATTGGCTTAACGCCCACGCAAATGATTGAAAAATTGGGCATTCCTAATGCAACTTTAAGTTTTCACTTAAAGGAATTGGTGCAGGCAAGTCTATTAGTGGTTGAGCGTCAAAGTCGCAATTTAATTTATCGACCTAATGTCGCCTTAGTAACGGATCTAAGCGAATTTCTTTTGGAAAATTGCTGCAGTGGCAAGACGTGCGCTATTAAAAGAGTAAATAAAAAAGTAGCCTGTAAATGAAGCCATACAACATCCTTTTTTTATGTACCCATAATTCAGCCCGCTCGATAATTGGAGAGGCATTAGCCTCTACGCATCCCAGTGGGAAATTTAGAGGGTTTTCTGCAGGCTCTACACCGGGTACCAGCGTAAACCCAATCGCTGCAGACATTGCTGAAGAATTGGGAATGGATCGGACTTTATTGAAATCGAAAAGTTGGGATGTCTACGGTGGGCCTGATGCCCCCAAGATGGATTTTGTGATTACCGTTTGCGATAACGCTGCTGGTGAGGTTTGCCCATTTTGGCCAGGGCAGCCAGCTACTGCGCACTGGGGCTTTCCTGATCCATCTCAAGTGCAGGGTACAGATCTAGAAAAGCGTAAAGCATTTAATGACGTGAAGAATGGCCTTAAAAGGCGCTTAGACATAATGGCTGCTATGCCTTTAGAGAAACTTGATTCGATCAGTTTGAAGGCAATTCACACTCAAGCATGAAAACTTACGCAAGCGAATTTATTGGCACAGCTTTACTATTAGCCATCATTGCCGGCTCTGGAATTATGGGTGAAGCTTTGGGTGGTGGTAATGATGCCGTGGCTTTACTAGGTAATAGCATTGCCACAGGAGCAGGCTTATATGTCTTAATTACCTTGCTTGGACCAATATCAGGAGCGCACTTTAATCCGGTTGTGAGTTTAATGTTCTGGAAATTAGGTCATATCAACAGAAGCAAAATGCTTGCCTATTGGGTTTGCCAATTTACTGGTGCGATTGCCGGAATTTGGTTTACCCATTTCATCTTTAGCTTACCTATTTTGCAAGAATCCAGCAAAGTCAGAACCGGCCTAGGCATGTGGGCTAGTGAATTTTTTTCAACCCTAGTTTTACTTAGCGTCATTTATCTTGGCGATCGAAGTGCGAAGGACCGTATACCCATGTTAGTTGCCCTAACAGTGACTGCAGGCTATTGGTTTACTTCATCTACTTTTTTTGCAAACCCGGCCGTAACAATAGCAAGAAGCCTAACCAACACCTTTGTCGGGATCGCTCCAGCCGATACCTTAGGCTTTATTGCTGCTCAAATTGTCGCAGTAGTTCTACTAGCGCTATTCTTAAAGCGTTAATCTCTTTGATTTCATTCAGTTTTTTGTTTAGCCCTGGCTTTGGCAAATTACTTCGATCCCCTTAAAGATTAATTTATACTGTTATAAATTAAGGGTATATACCTTGCGGGGTTAAAAGCGCTTCTAGTGTTTGTAATTATTCTTTTAAGGCTATAACAATAATGAAATTAAACCAAAAAGAACAAGCCATGCTAGCTGGTGAATTTGGGCCAGTAAAGCAAATGGCAATACAGCATCAAATTAAAGTCGGTGATTTTTTTGAGGCTGAAGATTTTGTTGAGGTAGCGCAGGCGCACATTATGGCCGACACAGAAAGTCTTGGCGAGGCTGGGGTAGTTTGGCTTGAGGGCTTAGCGAAGAACTCTTCTAAAGATCGGGTGGTTAGCATTCCGACGATTACCGACCCACGGGGCACAGACTTTACTAAAGCCAAGCAATTAGGTCAAACCGAGAAAATGCTTGATCTCGAGCGGCGTGCTATCGCCGCCTTTGTGAAGATGGGCGTATCGATGACTGATACCTGCATAAATTACCAAACCATCATGGCGCCGATTTATGGTGAGCATGTGGCTTTTGGTGATACGGGTGTTGTCATTTATTCAAATTCAATTTGTGGTGCACGCTCCAATTTTGAGGGTGGTCCATCGGCATTATCAGCGGGCTTAACGGGGAGAACACCGCGTTATGGCTATCACCTCGATTCCTATCGTCGGCCATCGCAACGATTTTCGGTTGACTGGATGCCAAGCTCATTAAATGAATGGGGTGCTTTAGGCGCTTATATTGGTAAGCAAACAGGCAATTACTGGGCTGTACCCATTTTGGAAGGGGTGAGTGCAGTACCCACTTCAGATAGCCTCAAGCACTTTGGGGCGGCGATGGCCAGTTTTGGTTCTACAGCACTATTTCATATTGCTGAGATTACCCCTGAAGCACTGAGACCACAAGATTTAGGAATTGATCAACTATCGCCAAACAAGATTGCTTACTCAGATGTGATGGCTTTGCAAAGCTCGTATCGAGTAACTGATGACGTGGACGTAGTCGTTTTTTCAGCGCCACAGTTAAGCTTAATTGAAATGCGTTCGGTAGCTGATTTATGTGCAGGTAAGCAATTTAAAATTCCTTTACTTGCAGTGACTAGCCCGCAGGTCAAAGCAGATTCAGACCGCATGGGGCTTACTAAAACCATTGAAGATGCTGGTGGCACCGTATTTTCTGGGATGTGCTTTTATCAATCGTATGCCAGAGAAATTGCCACCGCCAATGGCTGGAAGCGGCTTGCTACCAATAGCGCAAAAATGGTCAATATATTAGGTGGGTATGGATACATTCCGATGTTGGCTTCAATGGAAGAGTGTGTAAGAGCAGCTGAGACAGGAAAATTATCATGAGTGCAATTTATTATGCCAAGCATGCCTTAGGCAATATTGTTGAGGGCGAGTGTTTATGTGCCAGCGATGGTTTCTCGGCGCGCTACGATCTAGACCGAATTAATGGCACCTTCTCTAGACCCAGTCATAAGCTATTTGGTAAATCGTATAAGGATAAAATTTTAGTGCTCGATACTGCTAAAGGCGGTGTTGCAAGTGCTTGGATGTTGTATGAAATGAAGTCACGCAATATTGCCCCATTGGCCATTATTTTTAATTCTGTAAATCCAATCTTAGTGCAGGGCGCAGCGCAGGGCGATATCAGCATGCTGAGCGGTTTTACTGAAGACATTACTCAGGCCTTACAGAGCGGACAAATTTTACGGGTTGACCCCAGCAAAAAAATGCTTGAAGTGCTTAATGGGGCAGATAATTAAGTGAAGTTATTCTTAATAGCCTGACATTTTTTAACATCTAAAGAAGTGCGAAAATAATATGCGGATTAAATTCAAATTTTTATTGCCACTTTTGATTTTAGTTGCTAGCTATGGAACTGCTGCTCTTGCTCAGACCTCTTATCCAGATAAACCCGTTAAGATTATTGTCCCGTTTCCGCCTGGCGGCGCAACCGATGTTGTTGGTAGAGCCCTAGCGGTAAGGCTTAGTCAACTATGGAAGCAACAAGTGATTGTAGAAAACAAGCCTGGAGCAGGCGGGAATATTGGCGCAGACTTAGTCGCTAAAGCTCCAGCTGATGGCTATACCTTGCTCCTAGCTTCGCCTGCTGAAATCACCATCAACCCGTATTTATATGCCCAGATGCCGTTTGATCCCAGTCGAGATTTTATTCCGGTAGCTCGCGTTGCCTCATCACCTTTAGTTTTAGTGGTGAATAGCAAGTCAGCAGTAAAAAATATGCCTGAATTACTTCAAATGATTAAAACCCAAGGCAGTAAAGTCAATTACGCCTCTTCTGGAAGTGGCGGACCACAACATCTAGCGGGTGAACTTTTTCAATTAATGGCCGGCATATCGATGACGCATATTCCCTATAAAGGTGGAGCTCCAGCAATTACCGATTTGTTAGGTGGTCAGGTCGACTTATTTTTTGCCGGTATTCCACCAGCATTACCGCATATCATTGCTGGAAAATTGCGACCATTAGCGGTCACGACCCTTAAGCGATCACCATTGTTACCACAAGTGCCTACTGTTTCAGAATCAGGCTTTCCAGGTTTTAATATTGAAAATTGGCAGGGCATTTTTGCTCCTAAGGGAACAAATAGTCAGATTGTCGATAAGATTGCTGCAGATATTTATGTAATTGCCGCAGAGAAAAATTTTTATGATCTCTTATCAGCGCAAGGCGCAGTTCCTGCACCACTATTGCCCAAAGAGTTTGCAGTATTTGTGAATGCTGAGGCGCAAAAATACAGCAAATTAATTAAGGATTCTGGGGCTAAGCCAGACTAATAAAGCAACACATTCATGAGACACCATGAGTGGTTATGAACTTTATGATGTGTAATTTTCTTTGAGGCTGTAATGGAAATTAAAAAAATTGCCTTTATTGGTCTGGGAGTGATGGGGCGCCCAATGGCTTTGCGACTTGCTAAGGCTGGCCATGAATTAGCAGTTTACGACATTAATCCTCAGGCAATGGCTGAATTTAAGGCCTATAAAAATTGCCGAATGGCCAATTCTCCGGCGGATGCTGCGCAGAATGTGAGTTATGTATTTACGATGCTACCCGACTCTGATTTTATTGATGAGGCGCTATTCGGTGCGAATGGAGCTGCGGCAAGTATGCCTAAAAATGCGCTCTTAATCGAAATGAGCACTGGTAATGCGACCCGTTTTATGAAAACAGTCGAACGGCTTGAGGCGCTGGGATTAAGAGCCATTGACGCGCCAATGGGGCGTACTCCGACAGACGCTGCTCAAGGTGACTTATTGGTTTTGGTTGGAGCAGATGAAGCAATCTTGAATGAGGTTAGACCTTTATTAGAAAATTTTGGCAAAGATATTATGCATATCGGCCCAGTTGGTAACGCGATTAAATTAAAGCTGATTAATAACTATATGAGTATGGTGAGCATGGTGCTAACTGCTGAAACACTCATGTTTGCTAGCAAGCTTGGCCTCGATCGCGACACGACAGTTAAGGTTTTGCAAAATACGGTTGCTGGTAGGGGCCAAATTAATGTGAATTTTCCGAAAAAAGTTTTAGCAGGTGATATTACGCCAGACTTCCCATTAGCACTTGGTTTGAAAGACATTAGTTTGGCAATTGAGCTTGCCAAGTCTGCAGGGGTGCCGCTCTTTTTGGGCGGTGTTTCTCGCGAGCTATTTTCCTTAGCAAAACCGTGGGGTAGAGCACAGCAAGACTGTACGGCGATGCTGCTGCTGTTAGAGGATATATGCAACACTCCAACTACATCGAAATAATGGGGTATTTCAACTGATTAGCACCATTTTGAGGAATGGGGCAATCCCTCGTAATGTAGTTTGCTTTAAAATTAGTTTATGAAGCCTAATCAGTACCTTTATATTTCCATCGTCTCTTTTTTGCTGATCATTGTGGCAATCTTTTTGCAGCAAGTGGGCTATCAAGGCGTTTTCTATGCACCGTGCCCCTTATGTATTTTGCAGCGAGTTGGCTTTTTGGGGATTGCAATTATGTGCTTTATGGCCGCTAGCTTTGCCTATTTTGCGCGTTGGTTTCAGGCCCTCGCTTTGCTCTCAAGTATTTTTGGTCTAGGTGTTGCAAGTCGGCACGTATGGATTTTGTATCACCCTGAGGTGTCCTGCGGGATTGATCCGCTAGAAACCTGGATTAATCAATTTCAGATCGTCAATGGCTTGCCTTGGCTTTTTAAGGCCGATGGATTTTGCACAGCGCAATTGCCCTTGATCTTTGGGTTAGCAGTACCGGTTTGGTCTTTAATTTGGTTTGTCATTTTAACCAGCGTGCTCTTAATCACCCTGTTCAAAAAGAAATAAACTACAACTTACTTCTAACTTTTAGTACTTAGCTAATAGCAACTTCATCTTAGCCTAAGGTAGTTTTAAGGCCTGAATGTGAATACAATCATGATTCCTCTTATTTTAAGAATGTTAAGGAATTTCAATGACCTATTTTGCGGATAACTCAGAAACCATTGGTGGCACCCCCTTGGTACGCTTAAATCGGGTTACTGATGGCGCCAAAGCGACTGTACTTGCAAAGATTGAGGGGCGTAATCCTGCCTATTCAGTGAAGTGCCGCATTGGGGTAGCGATGATTAATGACGCTGAGAAGCGTGGCATCTTAGGACCTGGCAAAGAATTAGTTGAGCCTACTAGCGGTAATACTGGTATTGCATTAGCGTTTGTTGCGGCTGCACGAGGCATTCCACTCACCTTAACGATGCCCGAGACGATGAGTCTTGAGCGGAGAAAACTATTAACTGCCCTAGGCGCCAAATTGGTATTAACTGAAGGCGCTAAAGGGATGAATGGCGCTATAGCAAAGGCCAGCGAAATTGTGGCGTCTGACCCCAATAAATATGTTTTATTGCAGCAATTTAGTAATCCATCCAATCCTGCTATTCATGAGGCTACAACTGGCCCAGAAATTTGGGCTGATACCAATGGTAAGATTGATGTTTTTGTCTCTGGTGTTGGCACAGGCGGTACCTTAACTGGGGTCAGCCGCTACATTAAAAAAACCCAAGGCAAAGCAATCGAGACCGTAGCGGTAGAGCCAACTGCTAGCCCAGTCATTACCCAGAAACTGAATGGCGAGGAAATAAAGCCAGGCCCCCATAAAATTCAAGGAATTGGCGCGGGCTTTATTCCTGAAAATTTAGATTTATCGCTGGTCGATCGTGTAGAGCAAGTAACTAATGAAGAAGCTATTGCCATGGCGCGCCGCATAGCTAAAGAAGAAGGAATTCTAGTTGGCATTTCTTGTGGAGCGGCGGCGGCTGCAGCTGTGCGTTTAGCAAAGCTGCCAGAGTATGCGGGCAAAACGATTGTGGTGGTATTGCCCGATACAGCCGAGCGTTATTTAAGCTCAGCTTTATTTGAGGGCGTATTCGATGAAAAAGGCTTGGCTGCTGCTTAAGCTTTAGGAGCGGTTAATTTTCTTCTTCTCTTCGTAAGTGGGGAAAGAGGATCACGTCACGAATATTCGGAGAATCAGTCAGTAGCATCACTAGACGATCGATCCCAATACCGCATCCACCGGTGGGGGGCATGCCATATTCAAGGGCGCGAATGAAGTCGTGGTCAAAGTACATGGCCTCTTCATTGCCAGCTTCTTTTTCTGCAACTTGTTTACGAAAACGCTCAGCTTGATCTTCAGCATCATTTAGCTCTGAGAAGCCATTAGCAATTTCACGGCCCGTAATAAATAACTCAAAGCGTTCGGTAATGCCTGGGCGTGAATCCGATTCTCTGGCGAGTGGGCTCACCTCAATTGGGTAGTCGATGATGTAGGTGGGCTCCCAGAGATGCTCTTCTGCTACGAGCTCAAATAAGGCTAATTGCAAGCCACCTAGACCAGCATTTTTTAAGGCAGGACCGTTTGGATCGATACCGCCTTTTTTCAATTCAGCACGAATAAAATCAGCGTCTTCTAGCTGATTAGCAACATAATTTTTATTCGCTAAGGGGGCGTATTTTAAGATTGCCGCAGTAATACTGAGGCGTTGAAATGGCTTACTTAAATCGAGTTCACGGCCTTGGTGGCTAAGCACTGCAGTACCCTGTGCGTGGATCGCAGCAACTCGAATCAGGTTTTCAGTGAAATCCATGAGCCACAGATAGTCGGTATACGCAGCGTAGAATTCCATCATCGTAAATTCAGGGTTATGACGCGGGCTTACTCCTTCATTACGAAAATTACGATTAATTTCGAAAACCCGTTCAAAGCCACCCACCACTAAGCGCTTTAAGTAGAGTTCAGGCGCAATACGTAAAAACATTTGCATATCAAGCGCATTGTGATGCGTTATAAATGGTTTTGCCGTGGCGCCACCAGGAATGGAGTGCAACATGGGAGTTTCTACTTCCATAAAACTCGCATCAATCATCTGCTGGCGAATTGAAGCAATAACTTTGCTGCGCGCTAAAAAAGTATTTCGACTTTCAGGGGTCACAATTAAGTCGACATAACGTTGACGGTATTTCAGTTCTTGATCTGCGAGCCCATGAAATTTATCGGGTAGGGGGCGCAGAGATTTAGTGAGGAGCCGCAAATTTTTACACTCGACTGAAAGCTCGCCTTTATTGGTTTTAAAGAGAATGCCTTCAGCAGCGATAAAGTCGCCTAAATCCCAGTGTTTAAAGGCGTTGTGTTTATCCGCCCCAAGGTGATCATCGGTAATATAAAACTGAATCTGCCCGCTACGATCTTGAATGGTGGCAAAACTGGCTTTACCCATGACGCGCTTTAACACCATACGGCCAGCGACTTTGACAGAAATTGCTTGGGAAGCTAAATCTTCTTTGCTGATGGCATCATAATGTTGATGCAAGTCAGCAGATAAGTGGCTTGGTACAAAATCATTGGGAAAGGCAACGCCAGATTCGCGTAGCTTACTGAGTTTTTCTCGACGCTCGGCAATGATGTGATTTTCATCTAGCGCTTCAGGGGAGGCTGGGGCCGAGTTAATTTTGAGGTCTTTATCGTTCATAAGAGCACAGTAATTTAGTTAAACACCTTGCTTGAGGCTGGCTTCAATAAAGGCATCGAGATCGCCATCTAATACCTTTTGTGTATTGGAAATTTCAACATTAGTACGTAGGTCTTTAATGCGGCTTTGGTCTAGTACATAAGAGCGTATTTGATGACCCCAGCCCACATCGGTTTTGGTAGCCTCTAGTTTATCTTGCTCGACCCGACGTTTTTGCATTTCATGTTCGTACAGCCTGGATTTGAGCATGCTCATGGCCTCAGCCCGGTTGCGGTGTTGGCTGCGGTCATTTTGGCATTGCACCACGATTCCTGTTGGCATGTGCGTTAGGCGGACCGCCGAATCGGTTTTATTAATATGTTGCCCACCCGCTCCCGAAGCCCGATAGGTGTCGGTACGAATATCTGCGGGGTTAATATCAATTTCAATCGAGTCATCAATTTCTGGATAAACATAAATACTAGCGAAAGAGGTATGGCGACCATTTGAGGAATCAAAAGGCGATTTGCGCACTAAACGATGCACCCCTGTTTCAGAACGTAAGTGCCCATACGCATATTCGCCATCGACTTTAATAGTGGCGCTTTTAATGCCAGCCACATCGCCATCGGATTCTTCTAAAATTTCGGTTTTATAGCCTTTACGTTCGCAATATTTTAAGTATTGGCGGTAGAGCATGCTAGCCCAGTCGCAGGCTTCAGTGCCACCTGCACCAGCTTGAATATCAATAAAGCAGCTACACGGATCCATTTCATTATGAAACATCCGGCGAAATTCAAGGTCAGCAATGATGGTGCCGTACGCTTTAATATCCTGCTCCAGCGCAATTAAGGTTTCATCTTCATTTTCATCGCGGGCTAATTCAAATAATTCTTGCGCGCCAATAATATTGTGATTCAGTTGGGTTAAGGTAAGAACTACCCCTTCGAGCATTTTCTTTTCTTTGCCCAGTGCTTGAGCTTGCTTTTGATCGTCCCAAATTTTGGGATCTTCAAGAATTTGATTAACTTCAGTTAGGCGACGTGATTTGACGTCGAAGTCAAAGATACCCCCGAAGCGCTTGCTCGCGAGCTAGCAAATCGTTAAGGGTATTGCTAATTAGATTAAGTTGTTCGGCTTCCATGGGATGATTATAAGGGCTGCGGCAAAAGTAGCTTAGGCATTCTTAGGGGGGTTGTTAGGCATTAAGGTCGCAGGCCTCGATCATGAGCTGTACTCGGGCTTGTCCCTGATACCGATCCGTTACTAGTCGATAAGCTAGCCTAACCTTTGCGGGTAGGGTTTGGGTTTGATTAAACCAAACTCCTGTAACGGGTTTGCTTGTTTGCATACCTGATCCACTCTCAATAGTACGTAACTGTAAGCGCAGATGCTTTTCTTTCATGAGGCTTTGTTGTAATACCTCAAACTCGCCGTAGAAAATGGGTTGAGGAAAGCCTTGTCCCCAAATTTCACTGGCTAATAAATCACCGATTTCGGGAGTTAATTCAGCACTTAAAAGCGCGCCATCATGCATACAGCGCTTTTCTAATAAATCAGCAGAGAGCAATTCACCGGCGACTGTTTGAAACGTTTGGTCAAAGAGCGCAAAATCCGTACTTTTAATCGTAAGGCCAGCAGCCATGGCATGGCCACCAAATTTTAGAATTAAGCCAGGCTCTCGCTTGGAAACTAAATCGAGGGCATCGCGCAAATGAAAACCGCTTAGCGATCTTCCTGAGCCGCGTAATTCGTCGTTTTCAGCAGGCGCAAATACAATTGCCGGCCGATTAAAACGTTCTTTAAGGCGTGAAGCAACAATACCCACGACACCCTGATGCCAAGCAGAATTCCATAAACAAATACTCGAACGTGCAGCAAAGTCGTGTTGTAATTCTTGCTCAGCCAAATGGGCGAGAGCGGTTTCTTGCATGCCGCTTTCGATCACGCGGCGCTCGCGGTTAATGCGGTCTAGTTCATTGGCAATCGTTTGCGCTTCTACGGAATCATCAGTGAGTAGGAGGCGAATTCCTAGCGTCATATCGGCTAAGCGGCCAGCAGCATTCAGTCTGGGACCAAGTGCAAAGCCTAAATCAAAAGCACTGGCTTTCATGGGATCGCGCGCCGCGGCATTAAAAAGAGCAGTAATACCCAGTTGGCAATTGCCATTTTGCATCCGGCGTAAACCATTGGCTACTAAGATGCGGTTATTGCGATCGAGTTGAGCGACATCCGCTACTGTGCCTAGGGCAACCAAATCGAGGAGGTTCTCAATTTTAGGTTGGTTAGCTTGGGTAAAGTGATCACGTGCACGTAGCTCTGCACGCAGGGCAATTAAAAGATAAAACATCACACCTACCCCGGCAAGAGCCTTACTGGGGAAAGGGCAGCCAGTTTGATTTGGATTCACAATTGCCAATGCTTTAGGCACTTGTGCAGCTGGCAAATGGTGATCGGTAATGATGACTTCCATTCCTAGCTCACGCGCACGGTTGACCCCAGCTTCACTAGCGATACCGTTATCGACTGTAATTAAAAACTCGGGACGCGGAATTTGTTGGGCAGCGAGCTCAACCACTTCTGGCGTTAGCCCATAACCCATCGTAAAGCGATTAGGCACTAAAAAACTTACTGGTGATGCAGGACTTAACATTTTCAAACCGCGTAGAGCAACAGCACAAGCCGTAGCGCCATCGCAATCGTAATCGGCAACAACTAGAATAGGGCGTTTTTGTAACAGGATATCGGCCAATATTGAAGCAGTACTGAGACAATTTTTTAGCTCTTTAGGCGCAATCAGTTCTTTTAAATCGAGCGACAGTAGATTGGGATTTTCAATACCGCGCGCTGCATAGAGTTTTGCGAGTAGCGGATGTAAACCACTTTGCGCTAACCAAGTGGCAGTTCGTTCGGAAAAGGCTCGAGGGATAAAGCGCATTAAGAGTTTGATTCAAGCAGGTCTTGCCAAGACGGCGGAGTATACGTCTGCCAAAATAAGAGTGAGCGTAATAGGCTGCCGAAACCTTTGGTAGGAAGTAAATCAGCGCGCGTAATGGTGCGTTGCCGTGGTTCGGCGCTCGGGAAATCAATTACGATCAATTCATCTAATTGTCCGGCAAGTAATGCCGTACTAAGTTGGGGCCAAATTTCAGCGGGTTTATTTAGCCACGCAAATGCACCGATAAACGGGTTATTAGGTTGAGCAAAATCGATTGTCGACGAGGGCTTATCGGCCATACTAGGTTTATTTAAATAGCGTGCAAGACCCGTTAATAAAAGATGATCGCCAATAAGGGCAGTTGCCTCTTGAATTGCCGGTGGTACGTGAACATCAGCTAAGGCGCCAATGCCACTAAGCCAAATAGAATTGACCCGAGGCAAGCCTTGTTCTTCACGCGCGTCGTTTGTGGAATCAATATGCCAGAGCATTTGGATTTCATTTTGGAGTTTGCGCCAGCGCTTAGCTACCCCTTCTAAGGAAGTATCGCGTGGTGACCACCAGTCGATATTGCGGCCATGGGCCTGATCCGTACTATGGGTATTGAGGGTAGCAAACTCGGTCACTGCTAAGCCAAGTTCTACGAACCAATACGCATGGTGAGGGTTAATTGGCGTAGTGCCAAAATCTTCAGCTAACAAGGGTTTGGCGGCAGTAAATAAAGCTGATCCATCAGCTGGGCTAAGCGCTAAGAGGGCTGGGTTCGTAAGGATCAAATGATCGCGGGTCGCATGCAAATGAATGGCTTGTAGGCAAGCAAAGACCCGATTTTTTACTTGCTCTTGGGGTAGACCAAGACCCAGCATCAGAATGGGGGCTAGTGGCAAAGCTTGCTTAGGATGAGCGTAAGCCAGCAAAAAACGTTCGTGTGGTAAGCCCACAGGCGGCTCTATGGCTGTGTCAGCAAGGGCATCTTCGCCTGCTAGCATCAGGGTAAAGCGGCGCAAGGGGGTTTCCAAGGAACGAGTCATTCCCTTGATTTTATGGGGCATTTAGTAATTCCTGCATAGTGTTGTGCTGAATTCACTAAACTGATGGTATGAAGACACTTCCAATTGAGTTAGAAATTGGCTTACGCTATACCCGGTCGAAGCGCCGCAAGGCCGTGGGTAAGCAAGATGGATTTTTATCGTTTATTTCCGCCATTTCAACCGCGGGCATTGCTTTAGGGGTTGCTTCACTTATCGTGGTTTTATCAGTGATGAATGGTTTTCAAAAAGATGTGCGTGATCGCATGCTTTCGGTCTTATCCCATATTGAAATTACCACTGCGGATAGCATGGGCGACTGGCAGTCCTTGGCAAAGAAAGTCGCGACCCAAGCCCATGTGGTTGGAGTAGCGCCGATGGTGACGTCCCAAGGTTTACTCAGTCGGGGCGGCACGATGCGCGGCGTAGCCTTACGCGGCGTATTACCCTCTGAAGAAGGTCAAGTAAGCGATATACCGAAGCAATTTGTTGCCGGCAGTATTGATAACTTACAAGCAGGATCTTTTGGTGTGGTGCTTGGTGCTGAGCTGGCTAATATGCTCGGTGCTCGTATGGGTGACCGAGTGAATTTAATTGTGCCCGAGGGCGATTTAACCCCTGCTGGAGTCATGCCGCGCATGCGTTCCTTGCAAGTGGTTGGTATTGTTGATAGTGGCCATTATGAATACGATAGTTCCTTAGCGATCTTGCATTGGCAAGATGCCGCAGCTTTACTGCGTTTAAATAACCCATCGGGCCTGCGCGTGAAGGTCGATGACATGCAACGGGCGCCGGAAATTGCACAGCAACTCTCGGCACTATTACCTCAGGCTTTATGGGTCACCGACTGGTCTCGCTCGAATCGCAATTGGTTTGCCGCAGTACAAACCGAAAAGAAAATGATGTTCATTATTCTCACTTTGATAATTGCCGTAGCAACCTTTAATTTAGTTTCTACATTAGTGATGACAGTGAATCAAAAGCAAGCTGATATTGCAATTTTGCGCACCATGGGCGCTAGTCCTGGTTTAATTCAGCGCATTTTTCTAATTCAAGGTTTAGCGATTGGTTTAATGGGTTCTTTGGCAGGAGTGGGCTTAGGCTTATTAATTGCTCTCAATATTGATGTCATCGTCCCAACCATTGAAGCCATCTTTCGGGTGCGTTTCTTACCGCGTGATGTGTATTTTATTAGCGAACTTCCTTCTGATGTGCGCTTAAGTGATGTCTTAACCGTCGGCTTAATGTCATTTGGCTTATCGATTTTGGCGACCCTTTACCCCAGTAGACGCGCTGCTAAAGTGCAACCCGCCGAGGCTTTGCGCTATGAATAAGATCATTACTGCACATGGCCTAGCTAAAACCTATGGCAAGGGACCAACTGCAGTTGAGGTGTTGAAGAATGTTGATTTAGCGGTGAATGCCGCTGAGAAAGTGGCAATTGTGGGTTCTTCTGGTTCGGGTAAAAGTACCTTGTTGCATTTATTGGGTGGCTTAGACAACCCAAGTGCTGGCGAAGTGATGTTAGTGGGCGAGAATATAAAACAGCTTTCAGTTGAAAAAATCGATCGCTTGCGTAATCAAAGTTTAGGATTTATTTATCAATTTCATCATCTATTAGATGAATTTACTGCCCTTGAAAATGTTGCCTTACCACTACGTATACGTGGTCTCTCTCAAGAGGAGTCGCTAGAACGAGCCCGTGAACTTTTACACGCAGTCGGTTTAAAAGCCCGCGAGCGTCATACCCCAGGTGAATTATCAGGCGGTGAGCGCCAACGCGTTGCAGTTGCGCGTGCTTTAGTTGGTAACCCCGCTTGCGTTTTAGCTGACGAACCAACTGGTAATTTAGATACTGAAACTGCTGACGCTGTGTTTGATCTGATGCTTGATGTCGCGCGTGAAAAAAATACCGCTTTTGTGATTGTTACCCATGATCCATTGCGCGCGAAACGGTGCGATCGTATTTTGCGTTTAGATCACGGAATTTTGCAGCCCTATGTGGCTCGATAGTCATTGTCATTTAGACGCACCTGAATTTTCGGCACGCCTACCTTTAGTAGTTGAGGCGGCAGCAAAAAATTCAGTAAGCGCCATTCTTGTTCCTGCAGTGGAGGTAGCTGATTTTGCGATAGCGCGCGAGTTAGCGCATCAATACGCAGAAGTTATTCCTGGACTCGTCTATACCTTAGGAATCCACCCTTTATATATAGGGCGTGCGCAAGATACCGATCTTACAGTGCTAGCAACTGCTGTAGAAAAAGCACTGGATGACCCCCGTTTTGTAGGCATTGGTGAAATTGGTCTTGATTATTTTGTGGAAGGACTTGACCCCAAGCGCCAAGCTTTTTTCTTTGAGGCGCAACTTGATTTAGCGCAGCAATTGAATCTGCCCGTAATCATGCATGTACGCCGCTCGCAAGACGCGATTTTGAAAGCCTTGCGGCAAAGAAAAATTACGGGCGGCATAGCCCATGCCTTTAATGGCAGCTTTCAGCAAGCTGAACAGTTTTTAGATCTAGGCTTTAAGTTAGGCTTTGGTGGTGCAGCGACTTATCCACGGGCCTTACAAATTCGGCGCTTGGTGAGTGATTTACCCATTAGTGCGATAGTGATTGAAACCGATGCCCCCGATATACCACCAGCATGGTTAAGGGATGAGGGGATTCATGATAACGAACCGGCTTTTTTACCGCGTATTGCCAAGGAACTAGCGGAACTGCGTAACTTAGAGCCAGCCGTGTTTGCTCAAGCCGTTTGGCAAAACGCTGCTGAAGCATTGCCGCGCTGGGCGCCTTTACTGAGCTCACCCCATTTTCCTAAAGTAGTTTAGATGTTGCGTTATGGTATAGCGGCGTGGATCGCCGGGGGATCTGCCGTATTATTTTTTTCAAACTTACCACGCTTCTTCGAGCTCGGTTTGGCTGTACTTATCTTCATACTAGCTATTGCCTGGAAATTCACTACTAATCGGCGGGTGGTGGGTATTGTCTTATTATTTTTATTAGGATGTGCTTGCTCGACTTGGTTTGTACAGCAGCGTTTAAGTACTGAACTACCGACGCAATATGAAGGGATTGACTTGTGGGTGGAGGGCTATGTAGATGCCCTACCGCAAGGGGATGAAAAGGGTGCACGCTTTTCTTTTGTGATTGAGCGTTATCTCAAGGCTGAATTGAACGCATTATCACTGCCCCGTAAAGTGTATTTAAGTTGGCAATCACCTTGGCGAAGTCAACAAGCTATTCCAGTAATAAAGCCAGGCCAAGTATGGCAATTACAGATTAAATTAAAACGTCCGCATGGCAGTTTGAATTTGCACGGCTTTGATTTTGAACGGTGGTTATTTCAGTACGGATATCGTGCCAGTGGTTCAGTACGATCGGGTGAGTTGTTAATCGAAAAGACTGCCACACTACCTTGGTCTTTTTTTACGATGATTGAGCGGCAGCGGTGGCACTTGCGGGATAAAATTCAACGCTTAATAAACGCCAATGCCCCTTATCGTGGGGTATTGATTGCCCTAGTGTTAGGTGATCAAAATGCCATTCCTCAAGCTGACTGGAAAGTATTTAATGCCACTGGTATTGGTCACTTAATCAGCATTTCAGGCTTACACGTCACCATGATTGCTGGTTTAGGGGCAGCTCTTGCAGGGCAGTTATGGCGAAGAGGTGCTTTGCCTTTATGGTGCCCAATACCTCAGGTTACTGCCCTAGCAGGTTTGCTTAGTGCTTTTGCTTATGCTTGGTTAGCCGGTTTTCAAATTCCTGCCCAAAGGACGATGTATATGGTTGGAGTAGTGGCAGCCGCAGTATGGTCTGGCAGAATTCCACGTGCATTTGATATTTGGTGGTGGGCCTTGGCATTGGTTTTCTTGATAGATCCAATGGCGCCATACACCCCAGGTTTTTGGCTCTCATTTGGCGCGGTTGCTGCTATTTTGTATTCAATGGGTGACTCAGCAGGCTTACTGGGTATTCCAACTGGCAAAGAATTAGAGTCGGCTTGGCGTACCCGGGCACTCATTGCTTTGCGTGAGGCTTGTCGGGTACAAGCAGTTGTGACCATTGCCTTACTGCCATTTACCTTGTATTGGTTTTATCAAACATCCGTAGTTTCGCCACTGGCAAATGCTTTAGCAATTCCTTTAATTAGTTACGTAGTGACGCCACTTGCTTTAAGTGGCGCTTTTTTACCCGAGTGGCTCGGTAAACCTTGTTTAATTTTGGCGCATAGCTGTATGGAGTGGATAGGCTACGTATTAACTTGGCTAGCATCATTATCATGGGCGGTTGCTTGGTCGCATCAACCCACAATTTGGGCAGGTGTTTTGTCGGTGCTTGGCATTGCGCTAGCAATTCGCCCTGGAACACTTCAGGTGCGTTGGCGTTCGCGTTGTCTCGGGCTAATACTGTGCACCACTTTATTTTGGCGAAATTCCGTAGGTTTAATGCCGGGCGAGTTTAGGGCAAGCGTTTTTGATATTGGCCAAGGTACCGCTGTTTTAATTGAGACTGCCACGCGGCGTTTACTCTACGATGCGGGACCCATTCAAGGAAAACGCAATGATGCAGGGGCACAAATCTTATTACCCTACTTTCGTGGTGCAGGTATCACTGAGATTGATCGTTTGGTAATTAGTCACAGCGATAGCGATCACGTGGGCGGGGTAGGTACTTTACTGAAGAGCATCCAGTTCAATTCATTTATGGGCTCACTGCCGGCGCATAACTCGGTATTTAAACAAATTCAAGCAGCTCAGGTTGTTAGCTTACCTTGTCGATATGGACAATATTGGCAGTGGGATGAGGTCGAGTTTCGCATTTGGCACCCTAGTGAGCTAAGTAGTTTCGCTGCTAGCCAATATACGGGCAAACCAAACGAAATGAGCTGTGTTTTAGAAGTGCGCAATGCGCAGGCCTCGCTTTGGCTCACTGGTGATGTTGAGAAGCAGGGCGAAGCGGCAATTGTTACGCGTTTAAAACAACCCGAATTTGCTGGCTTCAATATAGCTGCGCTTGCTAATCATGAGCTTATTTTTATGGCGCCTCATCATGGCAGTAAAACTTCTTCCTCACTTGACTTACTAAGACTATTAAGTCCCGATGCTGCATTTGCTCAAAACGGTTATCGCAATCGCTACGGCCATCCACATCCTTTAGTTAGCGCTAGATACCAAGCATTAGATATTCCTCTAACAAATACACCTTTAACTGGGATGCAAACTTGGGTCGCACGCCGCAATCAATTAGAGACATATTTTATGCGTAATAAAGTACGCCGGCTTTGGCATGATCAAGCGCCAACCTAAGCAATCAGAGTCTTTAATAGGGGTAAGCCAGCGACATATCCTTCAAGCACATCCCCTTTTTTTACTGCAGCTACACCGGCAGGCGTGCCAGAAAAAATTAAATCACCTGGTTCAAGTGCAAATAAGGTTGATAGATAGGCAATTGTGTCAGGCACATTCCAAATCATCATGGCTAAGTCACCTTCTTGTTTAATCACGCCATTGACTTTGAGATTAATCAATCCTTTAGCAGGATGACCGCATTGACTTACTGGAACGAGATTTGAGCAGGGCGCTGATTCATCAAAGGCTTTACCGGTATCCCAAGGGCGGCCCATTTTTTTTGCCTCACCTTGTAAATCGCGGCGCGTCATATCAAGACCCACGCCATAACCCCACACATGCTTAAGTGCATCAGCAGGTGCAATATTAGAGCCACCAATACCAATAGCTACGACCATTTCAATTTCGTGATGCAGATCTTGCGTTAAAGAAGGGTATTTCATGTCTTTGCCGTCAGTCACAATTGAGGTGGCTGGCTTCATAAAAAAGAAGGGCGGTTCACGATCAGGATCATGGCCCATTTCACGTGCGTGATCGGCGTAGTTACGCCCTACACAATAGATCCGGTTCACAGGAAAGCGGCGGGTATCACCTTCAACTGCAATGGAATTGATTTTTGGGGCGGCAATGACAAATTCGGTACTCATGACAATCCTTTCGGGGGGTAAAGAGGTAAATTGCTAGCTACTATAGCATCAGATAAAGGGCCAAAATTCAATGCTAGAATCAAATTCAAATATTATAAAAAATAAATTAATTGGAGAGAGTCTTGGCGAATCCTTTTTCACGCTTTTTAGTTAGCTGGATTTTTATTGTTGGCACCATTTTTGTGCCGTTATCGGCACAGGCGCAAGCTGATTATCCCAATAAGCCAATTCGGCTCATTATTGGTTTTCCACCTGGGGGCTCTACTGATATTGTTGGGCGAATCGTAGCGCAGAAGCTAGGAGAGCGCCTTGGCCAGACGATAGTTGTTGAAAATCGGGCTGGAGCAGGCGGCACGATTGGTGCAGAGTTGGCTGCCAAAGCAGCGCCTGACGGGTATACACTAACGATCGGCACTACCAGCACTCATGCAGTAGCTGCAGGGGCTTATTCGAAGTTACCGTATGACCCTGTTAAGGGTTTTATGCCCATTTCTTTGGTAGCGGTAACACCCTATTTATTAGTAGTGAATCCCAAAGTGCCCGCAAATAATTTGGCAGAGTTAGTAGCTTTAGCCAAAAGCCAACCTGGCAAACTCAATTATGCTTCAGCCGGCAATGGCTCAACCACCCATTTAGCGATGGAAATGTTAAATGATGTGGCGGGCATTAAAGTGGTGCATGTTCCTTATAAAGGAAATGCCCAAGCCGATTTAGCAATTCTGTCGAATGAAGTTCAGGTATTGTTTGGTTCAATGCCTGCTTTATTACAAAATGCTAAAGCAGATAAAGTCAGGCCTTTGGCAGTAGGTAGTGCTAAGCGCTCAGTTGCCTTACCAAATGTACCTACGGTTGCTGAAAGCGGGTACCCCGGCTTTGAGGCGGCACTTTGGTTGGGAGTTTTAGCTCCGGCTGGCACCCCTAAGCCAATTATTGAGCGATTAAACAAAGAGTTGGTCAGTATTGTGGCTACGCCTGATTTTAAAGTGCTGATGGAGAAGAATGGTGCAGAACCCATCAGTAATTCGCCCGATCAATTTGGCAGCATGATACGTGCTGAAGTAGAGCGGTATAGCAAAGTTGTTAAAAATATCGGCCTTAAATTAGACTAAGTAAAGACCAAAAATAGTGCAAAATAGCGTGATTCATTTTATCCACCAACAGTAGAAAGTAAGACCATGGCCACCAAGAAATCCCCAAGTAAAAAAATGGCCTCTAAAAAAGCAGTTAAAAAAGGTGTTAAGCGCGTTGCCACTAAAAAGCCAGCAGTAAAAAAGCCAACTGCTAAGGCCGCAGCTAAGCCAGTAGCAAAAAAAGCAGCAGCAAAAAAGCCAGCTGCTAAATCGAATGCCAAATCGAGCAAGGCTACAGCAGTGAAAAAAGTACAAATTGAAACTTTTGATCAGCCACTAGAAACTCTATCGCAGTTGCAACCCATTACTTACGCTTTAATGCGTTGGGCTAAAAGCTTAGGCTTTCAAGATTCGATTGAAATCGATCCCGATGGTAATGGCGCGCAGTGGGAATTAACCGTTGAATCGAGTAATTCTAAAATTGAGTATCAGTGCTTCTTTAATACCTTTGAAGAAAGCGGCTTAATTACGATGTCGATTTATTATCTTGATCATGAGATTCCTGCAAAGAATTTAAGTAAAGCAAAAGATTTAATTTTGCAAAGCAACTTGAACTGTTTTGTTGGTCAGTTTCAATTAGCCAATGAAGATAAATTCTTGCGTTATTACTCAGCAGTTGATCTTGAGGATATTGAAGCCATTGATCCCCGCTTAATTGGTAATATGTTCCATGCTGGTAACCAGTTTATGGGCGGCTTTATCGATCAGTTTATTAAGATCGCTATCAAGGCAAAATAAAGCCACGTCATAGGCGCGCTAAAGACTCACTTCATCATTTTGAAATGGAAAAGGTATTGTCAGATGTCAGAAACAGGTAAACAGGCTCCTAATGTCATTGGTATTTGGGTTGGTCAAACGAATGACGCTGTGATTGGGGGAGGTAGTCACTACCCCGGCGGTAAGTCAGGCGAAGTTCGTTTTCTGAGTTCAACAGTGACCTATCAATTTGATAAGCAATCAAACCGCGCCTTTGCTGGAGTCTTTACGATTGCCAACCATACCGTGCCAATCGTTGGCTCATTTAGTGGTGATCTAGTCAGTGGCACGATGGCTGATAAGGACGGGACCTACACCTTTAAGATGCTCGGTCAAAATCAAATATCCATCTTTTTCGCTTCAACCACGACGGATCCCGCTGATAAGTCAGCTGGGCCAGTAGCTGATTGTCACGAAATTACTAGACAGTAATTAAAGCGGGAGTAAATAAATACCAACCCGAGGGTTGGTATTTATTAATCCTTACTTATCCATCACCTGTTTTACAGCATCGATTACAGCTTCGACGGGTAGTGCGCCAGCAACGATATTGACTTTGCCATTGTCCTTATTAATGATGATCACACCAGGTGTACCGGAAATACCAGCAGCCTGACCATCTTTAATATCGGCGGCGATTTGTTTTTTCAGCTCAGCATCATTAGCTATGCATGATTTAAATTGATCGACATTTAAGCCTTGCTCAGTTGCTAACTTTAGGAGTGGATGAACCCCTTTTTCTGCTGGGATACCTTGGTTATTGCCTTTAGTTAATTTAAAAATGGCCTCGGCGTATTTCCAAAATCCAGCACTGCCGCCTTGTTGGTATGCACAGATAGACGCACCGGCTTCTTTAGAGGCGAGAGGCTCATGAAAAGGTAATGGGTAATGACGCCATACTAGATTAACTTGACCAGGCATGGCATCGACCACTTTTTTTAGAGGTCTCGTGAAAGCGTTGGCAATAAGGGCACTCAAAGTCTGAATATTCAATAATCGTAATTGGCGCGCTAGCTTGTCCATAGATAGGTTCAGTCTTAGGATCGACTTTGCGGGCATTTTTGGCTTTTTCAATTTGCGCTTGGCGCTGCTTTTGTGCTTCAGCTTGCTTGGCTAATTCTTCTTTTTTCTTGAGACGATCAAGGCTTCTTTGTACTGCCGGGTCTAGTGCGCCAGTACTTTCTAATTGGTTAATGAGTTTATCGGTAGCAGCATTAGTAGGGGATGTATTAGCAGGGCTTGTACTTGCAGGGGCCTGTGCAAAAGAGGTCGAAGTAAGTAAAGCAAAACAGGCGCTAAAGAACCCGATTTTGACGAAAGAAAACATGATGGCCTCGCAAAAAGAAAACGCAACCTTAATATAGGTACACCACAAATTTAAGCTAAGCAGGTAGCGGCCCATCTAAAAATGAACGCTCCCACGCCATATGTGGATATTTGAATAGCAAATCCACGCAGGGTGTGGAACCTTTTTAATAGTAAAAAATGAACGCGCGCGTTGTGCAATCGACTGTATGAATGGAGGCTAAAAAATTTTCCCCAACGTGGTGCAAAACAGCAGGGTATTAGCTTGAAATAGTGATTGGAGTTAGGCATAATGCCAAGCAAATATTGCGTATTTACAAACCCCTAAATTTGGAATTTAGACCTAGACTACTATGAAATCATTTACCAATAGCCGCATCAAATCTTTGCGTCTTATTCTGTTGACATTATTTATATGTTCCTTAGCCGCCTGTGGTGGCGGAAATGATTCCTCTACTACTACAACAAGTAGCACACCTAGTTCCAGCACTCCTAGTACTGCTACACCAACTAGCCTTGCTGGTTGTATGAAGGCGGTTGGTGGTCCAACGGATGCCTGTTTAATTGCAGTACAAGCTACTACCACTGAAGATGCCTGCAATATCCTTGGCGGATGTAGCGGCACTAAATCTGATGGCACTTTTGTTTACTCTAAAGCCTTATCAGGCTGTGCCACCCAAAAAAATGTTGCCACTGGCAAGCCCTCTTCTTCAACAAACTGTAATGGCGCTATTGCTGCGTCTACTTCCAAAGATGCTTGTACTGATCTGGGAGCAAATCATCCAAGTGGACATTGGTCTAGTGTTAGGAGCAACGATAAAACACTGCAAAGCAAATTAAAGTGTGCCTATGTACTAACTACTACTAGCGGAAAATAACTAATTCTTATCCTCAGCCCGGCTCATGTATCTTGCCTCAATCTAAAGATCAAATCTACTATGAATAAGATTACAAAACTCCTCATCTCTACTTTATTTACCATCGCAGCTTGCGTAACTGCTGGAAGTTTGGGGGCGCAGACTTGGTCTGGAGGTAGCAACAATTGCACACCAACAACAGGGTCGAATTATTCTTGTATGTGTCCCAATGGCTACACTTTTGGAATTGCCAATTACACCAATTGCGGAATGAACGATAACACGATGGGGGGATGCTGGAATCCTTCTACTGGCACTTGCAATTCTTGTGGTTTGGACGGAACAATTAGTCTAGATAATGCAGCTTGTTTTGGAGGTAGTAATGGCCAATCAAGCATATCAGGGGGCTTAAATGGCGACGCCCTGGGCAATTCTTGCACGCAAAATTCTGATTGTGTAATGTGGGATAGTCCTAGCAACCCTACTACTGGTGGGGGGTGTAACTTCTACTACCCCTACACCTGCTACTCCTCCGATATCCGCCTTAAGCGCGACATCGTTTTACTTGGTCAAACAGAGCAGGGTATTAAGCTCTATTCATTTAAATACCTATGGTCTGATCAAGTCTATGTCGGTGTAATGGCCCAAGACCTATTAGAAAATCCCAAGTGGCAAGATGCTGTGATTACTAACCCGAGTGGTTACTATTCAGTGATCTACAGCAAGCTTGGACTGGAGATGGTGACATTAGAGCAATACCAACAGGTTAGTACCGTTGCGCTATTAAAATAGCTTGATTAATAAATTAAGTAGCCTAGCAGCCAATACCAAGCCAGGGCATCACCCTAAAAACCAAAAAGGCCTTAAAGACATAATCGCCTTTAAAGCCTTATAAAAACTGGTTGCGGGGGCAGGATTTGAACCTACGACCTTCGGGTTATGAGCCCGACGAGCTGCCAGACTGCTCCACCCCGCGTCTGAGCCTTTGATTCTAGCATTTTTAAGCCTATTTTGTCGAGCCTTACAGGCTTTTAAGGGTATATTGTGTCAATTAATCGGGAAAAATAAGGGCTCAAAGGAGTAATATATTGCCTTGCAATATCAATTTGAGGTTAAGTAATGTCGGTTAGCAATCCCGAATATTCA
Organism: Polynucleobacter sp. IMCC 30228; assembly: GCF_021395205.1. GTDB lineage: Bacteria > Pseudomonadota > Gammaproteobacteria > Burkholderiales > Burkholderiaceae > Polynucleobacter. The sequence continues at coordinate 110,187 of NZ_JAJVCS010000002.1, forward strand.
GAATCGACGTTACTACGTCCTATCGAAATTTCTCATGGTGCCCATCACGAACATCGCGGTGCCTTACCTGGTCTAGTCGTTGCAGCTATTGGTGTGGTCTTTGGCGATATTGGTACTAGCCCACTGTATGCTTTAAAAGAATGTTTTAGTGTTGCCCACGGCATTCCATTTTCAGCAGAAGCAGTCTATGGCGTGATCTCGATGGTGTTTTGGGCATTTACCATCGTCGTTTCATTAAAGTATGTGCTCTTCATTATGCGTGCTAATAATCAGGGCGAGGGCGGCACTTTAGCTTTAATGGCTTTGGCATTACGCTCGGCACCAGTTGGCTCTCGCCGTGCGATGACCTTAATGATGATGGGCGTGTTTGGCACTTGCATGTTTTATGGTGACGCCATTATTACGCCAGCAATTTCGGTTTTATCTGCTGTTGAGGGGCTTGAAGTTCTTTCGCCAAACTTAACTACTTACGTTATTCCTGTGACTTTAGCAATTTTGACTGGATTATTTTTAATTCAGAAAAAAGGCTCGGCATTAGTGGGTAAATTATTTGGCCCCATCATGGTTACTTGGTTTGTGGTTTTGGGTGTGATGGGTATTTACCAAATTATTAGTAATCCCATTATCTTGCTCGCCTTTAATCCCCTATACGCAATTGATTTCATGCTCAACCATGCGTTGCAGGGCTTTATTGTGCTCGGTGCAGTATTTCTGGTGCTAACAGGTGCTGAGGCTTTGTATGCCGATATGGGGCACTTTGGTATTAAGTCGATTCGGGTGGGTTGGTTCTTTTTAGTGATGCCCTGTTTATTATTAAATTACTTTGGTCAGGGAGCCATGCTGCTACTCAACCCTGAGACAGCAAAAAATCCCTTCTATTCCATGGTACCCGATGTATTTGTATTTCCCTTAATTATTTTGGCAACGCTAGCGACAGTCATTGCTTCGCAAGCTGTTATTTCTGGGGCATTTTCCATTACTAGCCAAGCTATTTTGTTGGGTTTCTTGCCACGCATGAAGATTCAACATACGTCGGATAAGTCGATCGGACAAATTTATATTCCTTTAGTCAATTGGATTTTATTTATCTTTGTGATTGTGATTGTGTTGGCATTTAAAAAGTCTGAAAATTTAGCCGCTGCTTATGGCATTGCAGTTACAACAACCATGATTATTGATACGGTTTTAGCTGCAATTGTGATGCGGGTTTTATGGCGCTGGAATGCCTATTTAGTTACCCTTGTGATTTCCGCTTTTTTATTTGTCGACGCCGCCTTCTTTACCGCTAACTTGTTAAAAGTATTAGAGGGGGGCTGGTTCCCCTTACTGCTTGGTGCCATTTGTTTCATGCTGCTCTTAACCTGGTATCAGGGCCGACAAATGATGCGTGAGAGGGCAGTAAATAATGGCATTAAGCTCGATTCTTTCATGAGCTCCTTATTAAAGCATCCTCCCCATCGCGTAGAGGGCACCGCGGTTTTTCTTACTGCGCATGTTGATTACTTGCCGGTGTCTTTCTTGCATAACTTAAAGCACAATCATGTCTTGCATGAACGGGTTTTCTTCTTGAAAGTGAGTATTTGGGATATACCCCGAGTGCGAAATGAAGACCGTATTACTCTAAGTGAAATTGAGCCGAATATTTTTATTGTGCGGGCGGTGTATGGCTTTAATGAAACCCCTGATATGAGTCAAATCATGCATTTGATTGAGACTAAAGCGAACTTGAAATTCGACTTGATGAGTACCTCATTTTTCTTATCGCGTGACACCATTGTGCCTACTGATATGAAAGGCATGGCTCTTTGGCGTGAAGCCATATTTGCCTGGATGTATCAAAACGCGAGCCGTCAATCTGACTTTTTCAAAATTCCGGCAAATCGCTTAGTTGAATTAGGCGCAAAGGTTGAGATTTGAAAGCCGTATTTGCTGCGCTTACTATGGTATTTGCCATTTTGTGTTGCGCTAATTCAGTATGGGCTAATACTCCTGAGGAAGATGAGTTAGCAGAGCTGAATAAAATTGAAGCGCAATTACTATTACAGCGTCAGTGGATTGATTACCGTTGGAAAAAAGCCTCTGCAGCATGTTACAAAGATTTCTTCGTAACCTATTGCTTAAAAGGCACGCGCGCTGATTATCGCGAAGAAATTGATCCCATTCGTGCGCAAGAAGTGGCTTTACATGAAAGCCAGCGGATTGTGCGCGACAAAATTAAAGATGCCAATGATGCCAAGCGGGCTGCTGAGCGCGCGGATCCCGCAAAAGCAGTGCAACGTGCTGATAATAAAAAAGCGTTTGAACAAAAACAAAAAGACGAAGCTGAACGTGCCGCTGATTTAGAAAAACGCCGTAAAGATGCGCCACGGCGTGCGCAAGAAAATAAAGCGGGTACTCAACTCGATTAATTTCCTATGGCAAAAGTAAAAACAATATACGTGTGCCAAGCTTGTGGCGGCACTTCTGCTAAATGGCAGGGCCAATGCCCAACTTGTCAAGCATGGAATACGCTGGAGGAAAGCATTGCTGAAACACCCAGTGCACCTCGCTTTCAGGGTTTAGCACAAGCGATTCCACGGCAAAAATTAGCCACCATTCAAGCGGAAGATTTGCCGCGCCTTCCTACTGGCATTGAAGAGTTTGATCGGGTTCTGGGTGGCGGTTTAGTGCCTGGCGGAGTGGTGTTACTTGGCGGAGACCCTGGTATTGGTAAATCAACTTTACTACTGCAGGCCTTAGCGCAAATGAGCGCGGCTGGAGTTTCAGCGTTATATAGCAGTGGCGAAGAATCGGCTGCTCAAATTGCACTGCGTGCTAAACGGATTGATTTAAAAGCCCCTCAGCTTGAAGTATTGGCCGAAATTCAGTTAGAAAAATTGTTAATGATCATGGATACGGTGCGCCCGCAAGTAGTCGTGGTTGATTCGATTCAAACGATTTATTCCGAAGCCTTTAGCTTTGCACCAGGATCAGTTGCGCAGGTGCGCGAGTGCGCAGCCCAGTTAACCCGTTTTGCAAAGTCCACGGGCATTTGTGTTTTATTGGTCGGTCATGTGACTAAGGACGGTCATTTAGCTGGCCCACGGGTGCTTGAGCACATTGTCGATACCGTTTTGTATTTTGAGGGTGATACCCACTCGAGTTTTCGTTTAGTACGCGCGATTAAAAACCGTTTTGGTGCAGTGAATGAACTTGGTGTTTTTGCTATGACGGAAAAGGGTTTACGGGGGGTATCAAACCCTTCAGCCATATTTCTTTCGCAGCATGCTGAAATGGTGCCAGGTGCTTGTGTATTAGTAACGCAAGAAGGTAGTCGCCCCTTATTAGTGGAGATTCAAGCCTTAGTTGATACCGCGCATATTCCCAACCCGCGTCGCTTGGCAGTAGGTTTAGAGCAGCACCGTTTAGCCATGCTCTTGGCGGTCTTGCATCGCCACGCTGGGATTGCTTGCTTTGACCAAGATGTTTTTTTGAACGCAGTTGGTGGAGTCAAGATTTCTGAGCCCGCGGCTGACTTAGCGGTGTTGCTAGCGATTCAATCCTCGATTCGTAACCGCGCTTTACCGCGTGAATTAATTGTTTTTGGTGAAGTCGGTTTGGCTGGCGAAATCCGGCCGTGTCCACGGGGTCAAGAGCGTTTGAAGGAGGCTGCTAAATTGGGCTTTACTGTTGCCATTATTCCTAAAGCGAATATGCCCAAAACTAAAATTGCTGGTCTACGCATTATTAGCGTTGAGCGCATTGATGAGGCGATTGCTGCGGCTAATGATTTAGAGTTAGCGTAAGTCTTCAGCCTGAATGAGGATCACTTGCTGATTGCCAGCTGATACCTCCATCCAAATAACGGGTATCTGGGGAAAAGCCAAATGAAAGTGCTCGGCCTCATTGCCAATTTCAATTAAGAGTGCGCCGCGCTCATTTAGATAGTCTGGCGCAGCATCAATAATGCGCCGGATCAAATTCATCCCATCGCTGCCACCCGCTAAAGCAATTGCTGGCTCAGCTTGATACTCTGCTGGTAAGGCTTGCATTGATGCGTCGTTGACATACGGTGGGTTACAGATAATTAAATTAAAACGTTCTTCTTCATTCGGATCGGGTAAAGCGTCAAATAAATCACCATGCAAAAGCTCTATTTGTTCGCTAAACCCATGGCGCTTTAAATTCCGCGCGGCTAAAGCTAGGGCGGGCATACTAATATCACAGGCTGTAACGCGAATATCGGGGCAAGCTAGGGCAGCCAAAATAGCTAGCGAGCCATTGCCAGTACAAAGGTCGAGTACCTTACCATCAGCTGGCAGCCAAGGCTCGAGATCGCCTGATGTAATCAGTTCGGCAATAAACGAGCGGGGCACAATGCTTTGCTCATTGCAATCAAATGGCACCCCCATTAACCACGCCTCTTCCAGTAAGTATGCAAGTGGCTTACGGCTACGAATGCGTTCAGTAGCAATGGCTAAGGCATGCGCTTGTTGTGCGCTAGTTAATTCAGTATGCATTTGCTCAAGTGCTGCACTGGGACTTAAACCCAACTCTTTACTGACAATCCAGAGTGCTTCGCTTTGGGCATCGATAGCACCATGACCAAAATGCAAGTTAGCCATAGCCAGCTGCGTAGCTAGCTGTTGGCAGCATGCTTCAATTGAAATCGGGTTAGCAGCAGAAGGCTGCTGTGGCGCTAGAGGCTCAGGGTCCATGAAGGGAATATTTTGCGGAAGGGATTCTAGTGCCAGCTTAGAGGGATAACGATTAAGCCAGCAGATTTTCTAAAACGCGTCGATAGATATTTTTGAGAGGTTCAATATCGTTTATTGAAACACACTCATTGAGCTTATGGCTAGTAGAATTTATTGGACCAAATTCGACTACCTCTTTACAGATTTGCGAGATGAAGCGACCATCGCTAGTGCCACCGGTGGTAGAAAGCTCAGTAACTACCTGAGTTTCAGTTTGAATCGCCTCTTGGAGTGCAAGCGCTAACGCCCCTTTTGGCGTCAGAAAAGGGCTAGCACCTAGCTTCCAATCGATTGCATAGTCAAGTTTAGCTTCATCCAAAATTGCACTAACCTTTGCGCGTAACGCTTCTGGGGTACTGGCAGATGAAAAGCGAAAATTAAATTCGACGGTCATTTCCCCGGGAATAATGTTATTTGCACCAGTGCCAGCATGAATATTAGAGATTTGAAATGTGGTTGGCTGGAAATAGCCGTTACCCTGATCCCATTCGGTGCTGGCTAAGGTGGCAATCGCCCCAGCCGCTAAATGAATGGGGTTGGCACCGAGGTGAGGGTAAGCAATATGGGCTTGAATGCCTTTGACATTGAGCTTCCCAGATAAAGACCCGCGCCGACCATTCTTAATCATGTCCCCTAAGCGATTGACTGAGGTGGGCTCGCCAATGACACAGTAATCTAAGGCTTGACCGCGTTTTTTGAGGCGTTCACACATCACTACCGTGCCATCGTGTGCAGGGCCTTCTTCGTCACTAGTGAGGAGAAAAGCAATGGTGTCCGCATGATTGGGGTTACTTCGTACGTATTCTTCAGTGGCCACGACAAAAGCCGCTAATGAGGTTTTCATATCTGCTGCACCACGTCCAAAGAGGTAGCCATCACGCTCACTTGGGGTAAAGGGGTTGCTATCCCATTTGTCTAATGGACCCGTGGGCACGACGTCGGTATGGCCCGCAAAGACAAAGACTTTTCCAGCTTTGCCTAGCTTGCCTAATTTAATGGCCCATAAATTCGTTACAGAAAAATCTGCCGGACCACTGATCACCGTTTCAATCTCAAAACCGAGCGCTTTTAAACGTCCAGCGATGACCTGCTGGCAACCACCATCGGCTGGCGTAATCGAGTGGCAAGCGATGAGCTCTGCAGTTAAATCGGCGGTAGCCGAATGGGTGGCTAAAGGCATGCTTAGTCGCGTAATAACTCATTAATAGCGGTTTTGGCCCGCGTTTGTGCATCGACTTTTTTAACAATAATAGCCGCGTAAAGGCTATATTTGCCATCGCTTGAGGGTAGTGAGCCAGGCACCACAACTGAGCCTGCTGGTACGCGACCATAATGGACTTCGCCAGTGTCGCGATCATAAATTTTGGTACTTTGGCCAAGGTATACGCCCATGGAAAGAACGCTATTTTCTTCGATAATGACACCCTCAACGATTTCTGAGCGAGCGCCAATAAAGCAGTTATCTTCAATAATGACGGGTCCAGCTTGAATGGGTTCGAGTACCCCACCAATGCCGACACCACCGGAAAGATGGACATTTTTACCAATTTGGGCGCATGAGCCAACGGTGGCCCAGGTATCGACCATCGTGCCTTCATCTACATAGGCACCAATGTTGACATAAGAGGGCATCAGAACCACATTTTTGCCAATAAAGCAGCCTCGTCTAGCCATTGCAGGCGGGACAACGCGATAGCCGCCAGCAGCAAAATCGGCGGCCGTAAAGTTTTCGAACTTGCTGGGAACTTTGTCGTAAAACTGGGTATACCCTCCAGCCCCCATGGGCTTGTTATCTTCCAGGCGAAACGAGAGTAAAACAGCCTTTTTAACCCACTGATTGACCTCCCACTGGCCTCTGCCCTTTTTTTCAGCAACCCGAATATGGCCCGAATTAAGACCCTCAAGAACTGCAATTACAGCCTTGCGGATATCGGCGGAAACGTCTTGAATAGAAAGGTTGGCACGGTTTTCCCATGCTTGTTCAATGATGCTTTGTGGTGATTGGCTCATACTTTTTAGTTAACTATCAGATTGTTAAGGGGTTTTGTTCTAGGAGGACGAATTATCATTATATCGGTGGGTCAAAAATGGGTGTTGATGCCCCTAACTTGCTATCATCTTCCACAGTGCCATTTGTCATTAAATTGCCTTTTTAATCCCTTTCTTTACAAAGTACGCCGTGCAACTTAAATCAATCAAACTCTCAGGCTTTAAATCTTTTGTTGATCCCACTCATTTTGAATTACCTGGTCAATTGATTGGTGTAGTGGGGCCCAATGGTTGCGGTAAGTCAAACATTATTGATGCGGTTCGCTGGGTTTTGGGTGAGTCACGTGCCAGTGAGTTGCGTGGCGAATCAATGCAAGACGTGATTTTTAATGGCTCTGGTTTGCGTAAACCATCGGGCCGCGCCAGTGTGGAATTAATTTTTGATAATGCTGATGGACGCGCGCAAGGGCAGTGGAGTAGTTTTGGCGAACTCTCGGTAAAGCGGGTGTTAACTCGTGATGGCAATTCTAGTTACTATATTAATAATCAAGTAGTACGCCGTAAAGATGTACAAGATATCTTTTTAGGCACTGGCATGGGGCCACGTGGTTATGCCATTATTGGTCAGGGCACGATTTCTCGAATTTTAGAATCTAAACCAGAAGAGTTGCGGGTTTTTCTTGAAGAGGCTGCGGGCGTTTCAAAATACAAAGAGCGGCGCAAAGAAACTGCCGCAAGGCTAGAAGATACCCAAGAAAATTTAGTGCGCGTACAAGATATTTTGCGCGAGCTGGAATTGCAATTAGCGCGCTTAGAAAGTCAAGCGACAGTTGCTGAGCGCCATAACCAGTTGCAAACCGAAATGAAAGCGCAGCAGCAATTATTATGGTTTGTACGCCAAACCGAGGCAGGCAAAGAGCAAGAACGTTATGCCAATGCAATTCGTGACTCACAAGTGCAATTGGAAGAGCAAACAGCGAAGTTACGGCACGCCGAAACCGAACTAGAAACGATGCGTACTCGGCAGTACGCCTTACAAGATAAAGTCTCTTTAGCCCAAGGGGATTTATATCAAACCAACTCAGATGTAAGTCAAGTTGAGTCACAAATTAAATATGTGCAGGAATCTCGCTTGCGTTTACAGCAACAAACCCAAGACCTACAAGCCCAACTACAGCGTTGGACCACGCAAGAAACCGATGCCGCGCAAGCCCAACGTAGTACCGAGCATGAATTAAGTGCCGCTTCTGACCATGAGCAAGTGATGTCAACTGAGCTTGCTGATTTGCAGGCCGATGCACCCATTAAAGAAACTGCGTTTCAAGATGCCACAAAAAGTGTTGATGACTTACGAATTGCTTTAGCTAATGTCGATCAGCGCTTAGCGAGTTTAGGAGAGCGCATCAAGGCGGTAGCTGAGCAAATGGAAGATGCAAAAGGGCGCGAGGCGCGTTTAACAGCAGAATTGCAAGGCTTGCGACAACCTGATGCAGAAGCCTTAAAAATGGCCCTCGATCGCTATGCAGTTGCGGCGCGCAAGGTTGAAGAGAGCAAAGTCCAGGCAGCAGAAACCCAGGCGCGCGTACCCGCTACAGATGCTGCTCGTCAAGCGGCTATGGAAGAAATTCAAACGGCAAATCAAGATCTAGCGCAAACCGAAGCCAAATTAACTGCCTTAACAGCGCTGCAAGCGAGTGTGCAAGCCCAAGGAAAAATTGGCCCATGGCTAGATAGTAAAGGCTTAAAAGAGAGCAAGCGCCTATGGCAAGACATTAAGGTTGAAAAGGGTTGGGAGCCAGCATTGGAATCGGTGTTACGCGAACGGCTTGCCGCCTTAACTGGCAAGGATGTTAAAGCTGCGCTGACATTAGCTAAAGACGCCCCTCCAAGTCGTTTGGCGATTTTATTAACCGATGGTTTAAAAACGGTGACGCTGAATGTGCCGACGGGTTTTACCCCTTTAATGACGCGGGTGCAATGTGTGGCAGGATCGAGTATTCAGCTAGTACTGCAAGAGTGGCTAAATGCTATTTTTATCGCCGATAGCTTAGATGATGCTTTGCAGCGGCGCGAAAAATTACCCCTTGGTGCAGCCTTTGTCACCGCACAAGGTCATCTAGTAACTCGCGTAGGTGTGCAACTGTATGCGGCTGATTCGGAGCAGGCTGGGATGTTAGCTCGTGCGCAAGAGATGGAGGGGCTGGAAAAACAATTACGCGCGCAACGCCTCATGCAAAGCGAGTTACAAGGTGCCTTAGATCAATGTACTGCAAACTATCAAGCTGCCTTACAAGCCGCTGAGCGTGCTCGACTCAATGCCGAGGGGGCTGTGCAAACAGCCCATGGTTTTGAAGTTGAGCAAATGCAGTTAAGTCAGGCCGAAGAGCAATATACCTTGCGGGCTACCCAAATTAACACGGAACTAACTGAATTAAGTCAGCAAATTGAGCAAAGTAATTTACAGGTAGAACAAGCCAGAGCTGACTTTAATCAATCCGAGCAAACCCAAGCGAGTACGCAGACAGAATTGACAGCTGCTCACCAGCAATATGAGTTAGCTACGCAGGCTCGTGACCAACTACGTGAGGCCTTACGAACTGCTGAAATGGCGGCGCAGGAAGCAGCTTTTGCAGCCCGCTCTTTACAGCAACGAATTACCGATTTGCAGCGCGACCAAACTACGGCGCGTACCCAAATTATGGAAATTCAAGATAAATTTGCCGCCGCTGAAACTGAGTTAGCAGGTTTAAGTGATGAAGATGCTCAGGATAAGTTACAAACTTTACTGGTGACTCGTACTGATCGTGAAACTGCCTTAGCGAATGCGCGTACAGAACAGGATGCATTACTACATGAGTTGCGTGAAGCAGATGAAGCACGGATGTTGGTAGAGCGTACCCTACAACCATTGCGTGATAAAGCGACTGACTTGCAATTACGGGAACAGGCTGCACGTCTCAATTATGAGCAATTTGCCACTTTATTATCAGATGCTGAAGCTGATCTTGATAGTCTTGAGGTTCGCTTTAGCACTGATTTAAAAGTCAGTAGTTTACAAAGCGAGGTTACCCGCTTGAATAATGAAATTCAATCATTGGGCCCTGTCAACATGACTGCGCTAGATGAGTTGGTGAGCTCGCGTGAGCGTAAATCATTCCTTGATGCTCAATCGGCTGATTTGCACGAGGCCATGCAAACCTTAACCGATGCAATTGCCAAGATTGATGCTGAAACTCGTGATTTATTACAAGGCACTTTTGATCAAGTTAATGCACACTTTGGTCGTTTGTTCCCCGAGCTCTTTGGTGGTGGTCATGCCGAATTAGTGATGACAGGCGAGGAGATTTTAGATTCCGGTGTGCTGGTCATGGCGCAACCGCCTGGCAAGAAAAATAGTTCAATTCACCTTTTATCGGGTGGAGAAAAGGCCTTAACTGCGATTGCCTTGGTCTTTTCACTTTTCTTATTAAATCCTGCGCCGTTCTGTTTATTAGATGAGGTGGATGCGCCCTTAGATGATGCAAATACCTTACGCTATGCCGAAATGGTTGCCAGAATGTCAGCTAAGACTCAATTTGTTTTTATTTCGCATAACAAAATTACCATGGAAATTGCTCATCAACTCATTGGCGTGACCATGCAGGAGCAAGGTGTATCGCGCATAGTGGCAGTCGATATTTCTTCGGCGGTATCGATGGTGGAGCCGGCTTAAATGCCAATAAATGAAATGATTGGCAAATTAGGACTGTCAGACCTGCAATTGGCTTTAGTTGTCATTGGGATTTTTTTATTACTGTTAGTGGTGATTGTCAATTTTAGGCATGGGCGCGCTCGCCGCAAATTGAATGAAATGAGGAGCACCGGAAAATTTGATCCTGAGCTGGGATCGCAGCAACGACATGAACCTTCTCTTGGTGAAAGCGATCCTGCAGTGAGTTCTTCATTGCTCGCTGATTCAGCAACAAATAGCAGCAAGATGACTATTGATCCTCGCATTGATTGTGTCGTGACCTTGCGTTTTACTGAGCCGATTCAGGCAACGGAGATCTTGGCAGAAATTGCCACCTGGCCTCGTTTTCAATTTAATTGGGGGGCTGAAGGCTTAAAGGCAAATTGGATTGATGGCGATACTTGGGAAAAAATTCAAGCGGGCTCTGCTTATAGTGAATTACAGTTGGCAATGCAACTCGCCAATCGACAAGGGCCAATTGAGGTTTTTGACTTATCCGATTTTTTCACTCATTGCCAAAATTTAGCAGAAGCTTTAGGCGCACAAATTGACATGCCTGGGGTTAACGCGATGCTAGATAGCGCTAAAGAATTAGATGCCTTGGCAGCCCAAACCGATATACAGCTGAGTATTAATATACTTTTTGATAGCACCCCCTTAAGCTGGAATGATTTAGGGGCTTTGCTGCAAGCAAGGGGCTTTCGTCTTAGCGCGAATGGTCGCTCCTTTGAATTTTTTAATCAGCAGCAATTACTGTTCTTCAGTAGCGAATTAAACCCTGCTGAGCCAGTTAGCCAACTTACTTTTTTACTTGAGCTGCCACTGGTAGCAGTTGAAGAGCGGCCCTTTGAGAAAATGTTAGCGGAAGGTGCGGCAATTGCTGAGACAAAGCAGGGTCGCTTGGTTGATGATAATGGCATTAATTTAACGGCGATGGCAGTTAGTAGCATTCATCATCATATCGATGGTCTTTATGCCGAATTAGAGCGGGGCGGCATTGTTGCTGGTTCTGCCACTGCTCAACGGTTATTTAGTTAGGTTGTGATTTTGTCGCAGAAGGATCCGGCAAAATTAGCCGAGCGATATCGGTGGCTTCAGTTAGAGCTAGCTCGTCTAGAGCATGCTTATTATGTACTTGATGCGCCTTTAGTGCCTGATAGTGAATACGATCGACTGTATCGCGAGATGCTCGATATTGAGCTCATGCACCCTCAATGGGTTAGGCCCGACTCACTCTCCCAGCGGGTTGGCGGTGTTGCTTTAAGTGATTTTCAATCAGTGCAACATGCGGTACCCATGCTTTCCTTAAATAATGCATTTGAATTAAAGGAATTAGAAGCTTTTGAGCGGCGCTGTCGTGAAGGTCTACATCTGCAGCAAGTTGAATTTGCCGGCGAATTAAAGTTTGATGGTTTGGCCATTTCCTTACGCTATGAAAATGGCGTACTCGTTCGGGCTGCGACGCGTGGTGATGGCGCTAACGGTGAAGATGTTACTGCTAATATTCGTACCATTCGCGCTATTCCTTTGCATTTATTGGGAAAATCAATACCTACTGTGCTCGAGGTACGTGGTGAGGTGTTCATGTATTTGCGCGACTTTGAGCGGATGAATCAATTAGCGGCTGAACTGGGTGAAAAGGAATTTGCCAACCCCCGTAACGCAGCTGCCGGTAGTTTGCGGCAGTTAGATTCGAAAATTACCGCACGTCGCCCACTTTCTTTTTTTGCTTATGGATTAGGCGAATTAATTCCAAATTCTTGGTTACCTGCAACCCATCGAGAATTATTGGATCGTTATATTGAATTGGGTTTACCGGTTTGTCCTGAGCGTCGTTTATTAAACTCAGTAAAAGAGATGCTGGCTTTTTACGATGAGGTGGGTACGAAACGCGCTAATTTGCCCTATGACATTGATGGCGTAGTTTATAAAGTCAATTCCTTTGCCGAGCAAAATCAATTGGGTTTTGTTTCTAGGGCACCCCGTTTTGCTTTAGCACATAAATATCCTGCACAAGAGGCGTTGACTACGGTCTTAGGAATTGATGTGCAAGTGGGCCGCACTGGCGCGATAACTCCGGTGGCACGCTTAGCGCCAGTTGAGGTTGGGGGGGTTACCGTTACCAATGCGACTTTACATAACGAAGATGAAGTACGCCGTAAAGATGTGCGCATTGGCGATACCGTAGTCGTGCGTCGAGCAGGCGACGTAATACCCGAGGTAGTAGCGGTGCTACCCGAGCGACGTCCCAAGAAGACCGCACAATTTGTAATGCCCAAGCGTTGTCCGGTGTGCGACTCCCATATTGAACGTTTGGCTGATGAAGCAATTGCGCGCTGTAGCGGTGGCTTATTTTGTGGTGCGCAACGTAAGCAAGCTTTATTGCATTTTGCCCAACGTCGGGCAATGGATATTGAGGGATTGGGAGAAAAAATTGTTGATCAATTGGTCGATTTGAATATCGTACGCACCCCAGCAGATCTTTATCGCCTCGGGTTTAATGCTCTAGCTAATTTAGAGCGGATGGGTGAAAAGTCGGCGGACAATTTAATTCAAGCAATTGAGCAATCCCGAAAAACGAGTTTGGCGCGCTTTATTTTTGCCTTAGGCATTCGTCATGTCGGTGAAACTACGGCTAAGGACTTAGCTGCGCACTACGGCAATATGAGCGCCTTGATGGCGGCCTCTGCCGAGGAACTATTAACTATTCATGACGTTGGCCCAGTTGTAGCCGATTCGATTGAAAGTTTTATGGCTGAGGCACATAATCGCGAAGTCATTGAACAATTGCTAGCCTCTGGTATGCAGTTGAGTGTGACTGAAAAGACCTTGAATGCAGCGGTAGCAGGTAAAACCTTTGTTTTGACCGGTACCTTGCCATCCCTTTCACGTGAGGATGCTAAAGCGATGTTGGAAAAAGCCGGCGCAAAGGTTGCTGGCTCGGTATCAGCGAAGACCAATTATGTTGTCGCCGGCGCAGATGCTGGTAGCAAACTAGCCAAAGCAGAAGAGCTTGGTCTTGCCGTAATTGACGAAGCAGAAATGCTGGCTTTATTGCGCTAAAGGTTTTTTTAAACCATAAGACTAATAATGTTATGCCCCTTTTCATCAATGGGTATATATGTAGTCTATTTCCTACAAAGAAATCCGGTGGCTAAGAACTAATTGATCCCCTATGCTTTTAACTTTAGGGAGGGTGAATGCAATCATCAGAAAGTTTTTTTAAATCAATTATTGCTTCACAAATATGTTCTCATATCGATTGTTTAATACTTGTAGCACATCTTAATCAGGAGACTTCCGCCTTTATTAAGGCGCTATCTTCATTCGCAAAAATAGCTGCCATATTACCAAAAACAAGCTCTAAAAAACATCTAAATTTAGATGAATTTGAAAGTACTTATAAAATTCTGCACTATTCTAGAGCAGAGATAATTGCAGATAAAGAGAATTTTTTAAAGCAGATAAGTGAATTAGTTGGAACAAGTAGATTTGCAATTATTGATATGGGTGGATACTTTTCGCATGTATACAGCGAATTGCTAGAACGATTTAATAATAAATTAATTGGACTAGTGGAGGACACCGAAAACGGGCATCAAAAGTATGAGAATGCTATTGCAAAAAACTCAATATATCAAAGAAAATTCCCAATAATTTCAGTTGCTAGGAGCACATTAAAAGATCCTGAAGATGCATTAGTTGGCAACGCTATTGTATTTTCAGCAGAAGCAATTCTTCGATCTGTCGGGATAATTTTAACTGGAAAAAAGATTCTTGTAATTGGCTTTGGAAAAATAGGCCGTTCAATCTCTAGCGCATTACTGAGCAGGGGAATCAGAGTAGATATTTATGATACCAATCCTATTCGCTTAGCGTCATCTCTTTCGCTTGGTTTTCATAGTGCAAGTAGAGAAGATCTCATAAAATGCGCAGATATTTTATTTTGTGCAACTGGTAACGGCTCCATTGGAATTAAAGATTTTAGAAATTTTAAAAATGGACTTTTTATTTTTTCTGCAACATCTTCAGATGACGAATGGCAGGCATGCTTAAAAAAAGAGTTTAAAGAAAATGGAAAGAAAAGCAATAAGTTAATTGATTGCCTAACTTATAACAAAAAGAAAATTTATATATGTAATGAGGGCGATTCAGTTAACTTTGTGCATGGTGGTGTTGTTGGTAGTTTTATAAATTTAGTGCAGGGGGAGATGCTATATGCAATCAGCAGACTTGAGCACACTCCGCCTAGTCATATTTATGAAATACCAGATGCATCAAAAAAATTTATTGCTGCCCAATGGCTTAAAAGTCACGGGATTTCTGCATTCAATTGATATGTATGAGCTTTCTTCACTTTTATTGATGGCGACATTTTCTACTATATGTAGATCAGCTTTGAATATCATTGATAGAAAGCAGTTTTTTTTAAATAAAGAAGATATTTGGAAAAAATCATTATGGAACAACATAGTTCCAATGTTACTAATTTTTCCATTTCTTTTTATGTCAGATAATTTTAAAAAATTATCTGAAATTACTTTTTCGTATGAGGTACTTTTTTTTTCATGTACGATTCAAATTGTTGCCTACTTTTTTTCTTATGCTTTAAAGAATTATCGCGTATCTGAAGTCGCTATTATTTCTAAATATGCTGATATAACTGTACCTATTTGCTTGTATTTTATAGGATCTTATCTCCGGTTTGAATGCTTTTTATTAGCGTTATATTTTTTATTTTTTTGGATTTCTATCGGATGCCTTTTTAAAAATATTAATTTAAATATTTTTAGTCTAATTTCCTTTTGCTTGGTTATATCCTTAACTATTCAGGCAATTTCTGGATACTTCATGTATGTTGAAAATGATAAGAACCCAAGTATTAACGAAATTGCAATTTTTTCAATAGCAACACTTCTTTGGAGGCTATTATTTTCATTGATAGTCAATTTCTATGTATCTGAAAATTTATTCAAAATAGTTTTAAATAAATCGCAAAATATCGACCTACTAACGCTATTGCGGGCTGTTTTGACTATTGCCACTCAATTTTCCTTACTTTTTGTAATGGCTAGCCCTAATTTTTTAATTGCTTGGCCGATTTTAAATTCTACTTGCTTGATTTCTCCAATATTTGCTTATTTATTTTTAAATGAACGCATAAGAAAAAGTGAAATATTTCTAATATTTATCTCTTTTTTCATCACTACTTTTTCTATGATAATTTTTTCTAGCAAGGAGTATGGCTGTGTTAAATGAGCAATGGGTTAATAATTTATTATTAAAGCTTGCCCTCGATGCAAGGGCGCTAGCAATATTAAAAAATCCTGATCCTTTTTCAAGATCTACATTATTAGGTCATGTCACTTCAAGTGGATTAGTAATTCATAACAATAAGGCATTGCTAGTATTTCATCCTTATCTATCTCAATGGCTTCAGCCCGGCGGTCATATTGATAAAGGAGAAAGTCCAGTTGACGCAGCAATTAGGGAAGTATATGAGGAAACTGGACTACTTTGTTCGCTGGCTACAAGTAATATAGATTTAGTAGATATTGATATTCATCAAATTCCAGAAAATCTTAAGAAAAATGAATGTCAACATTGGCATATAGATTTATGTTTTTTATTAATACCTGAAAAAAAATTGACTCCACCAGATCCGTTGGATTTTGAATGGTTTGATTTTAATCTGATAACTAATGCTCGAATTTTGCGAGCAATTAAATTAACTACTTAAAAGCACTATTAACTTCCCAGTACTTCCAGTAATTCAGTTTCTAATTGAATTTGTAAGCGCGGATTTTTACTGAGTTCACTAGCATTTAAAAGTAAGACGTCTTCAACTCGCTCGCCTAGCGTATTGATACGCGCAGTATGCAGTGAAACGTGGTGTTTAGCCAATACTCTTGATATAGCATAGAGCAAGCCTGCGCGGTCGCTGGCGGTGAATGAGAGAGCATAGTATTGACCTCGTTCATCGGGCTGCATATGGACCCTGGGTTGAATGGGGAAGCTGCGTGACTGACGCGATAAACGACCCATCGCTGGCGTAGGTAGAGGAGTGGCTTTTTGTAAGGCTTCGGTAAGAGCGTATTCGACTAATTGAATTTGATTGCGGTAACTATGAGGCTCATCATCGAGTTCACTACTAGCAACTTCAAAGGTATCTAAAGCATAACCATGACGCGTAGTATGAATGCGCGCATCTAAAATTGAAAAACCGTTACGTTCAAAGTAGCCACAAATGCGCGAGAAAAGGTCTGCTTGGTCAGGCATATAAACAGCAACTTGTAAACCTTCTCCTGCCGGTGATAGCCGTGCAAGCACAATCGGTTTGGTAGTTTCAACTTGATCCATTAAATGGCGCGATAGCCAAGCAATATCACCTGCCTCTTGGCGCAAGAAAAAAGCCACATCGAGTTTTTGCCAGAAGTCTTCATACGCTGAGTCTTGAAAGCCATGTAAACGCAAGTTACGTCGCGCCTCTTCTTGATGCTGAGCTAATTCCGATGAGGCATCAGGCTTTGCACCACCTAAAACCCTTAGGGTAGCGCGATATAAATCTTCCAGTAACTTGGCTTTCCAGCCATTCCAAACTTTAGGGCTAGTGCCACGTACATCGGCAACAGTTAGTAAGTAAAGCGCTGTGAGATGACGTTCATCGCCAATTTTTTTTGCAAAAGCCATAATCACATTTGGGTTGCTAATGTCTTGTTTTTGCGCAACCTGACTCATATTTAAGTGCTCAGCTACTAGCCAAACTAATAATTCGGTATCTTTTTTATCAAGCCCATGGTCTTTGGCGAATTCACGGACATCGCGTTTACCTAGTATTGAATGATCGCCCCCACGCCCTTTAGCGATATCGTGAAATAAAGCCGCAATAACTAGTAGCCAAGGCTTTTCAAAGTGCGCAATTAAACGACTACATAAAGGGAACTCGTGAGCATGTTCGACCAACATAAAGCGGCGCACATTTCTAAGGACCATCAAAATATGTTGATCGACCGTGTAGACGTGGAATAAATCATGTTGCATTTGCCCGACGATGCGCCGAAAGGGAGGTAGGTAGCGACCCAGTACACTGGTTTGATTCATGAGCCTAAAGGCATTACTGACACCATCGGCTTGCTTTAAAATTTCCATAAAGAGTTGGCGATTTATTGGGGCCTTACGCCATTGACTATTCATTTTTTTACGCGCGTTATACAGTGCACGCAAAATCGTAGCTGATAAGCCATTGACTGCTGGGGTTTGGGTTAATACTAAGAAGGTCCGCAAAATTTGCTCAGGGTGTTTTTGATATAAATTGGGATCTTGAATATCTAAGAGGCCTTGGCGCTCAATAAAATCACTGTTCTCTGCACCCGCAATAGGATGAATGGTGCGTGATTCTTGGGGAAATAATAAAGCTTCAATATTTTGTAACAAAATAGTATTGAGTTGGGTAACCGCCTTGGCTACCCAGTAGTAGCGCCGCATGATGGCTTCACTGGCTTGACGGGCTGAGCTTTCTTCAATACCCATGGACTTCGCTAAACCCGCTTGCAAGTCAAACGCTAAAACATCTTGATGGCGTTTAGCAAGTAAATGTAAATTAGCGCGAAGCGTTGCTAGAAAGCGCTTATTGCGTTTTAATTCAGTAAGCTCGCGCTCGGTAATGAGATTTTTTTGGAACAAATCATTAAAGCTATTGCCCAGTTGAGCGGCCTTACTTACCCAGAGGATTACTTGTAAGTCGCGGAGCCCGCCGGGACTTTCTTTGCAATTGGGCTCAAGCGCATAGGGCGTACCCTGATACTTTTGGTGACGTTGGGTTTGCTCGAGCAATTTAGCTTGGAAGAAGGCCTTGGGATCAAGTGTCGCAGTAAATGCGGTTGCAAATGATTGAAATAGATACCGCGAACCGCAGATGAGCCGAGCCTCTAACAGTGAAGTACGCACGGTTATATCTTGTTCCGCTTCACTTAAGCATTCTGCTAATGTGCGCACTGCCGAGCCAATTTCTAGTCCCGAGTCCCAGCATTGCGTAATAAAACGTGCCACCTTTTCACTCTCAGCTTTTGTATCCAGCTTCGATTCGTTGGGTAGTAATACTAAAATATCAATATCAGAATAGGGAAAAAGCTCTGCGCGCCCAAAACCACCGACTGCAATCAGCGCCAAATGAGCTCCCATAGCGCAGTCTTGCCATAACTGTTTTAAGGCCAGATCATTTAATTCGGTGAGTTTTTTTGTTAGTCGCGCGACATTTTGATCTGCTAGAAATAGTTCGTATTCAGCAGCGCATGAGCTACGTAGATGAGCAATGGCCTGATGCGGTGCGAGTGCAGTCACTGAATTCATGGTCGCAGAAGGACTAATTTGGGGGGGGTACTTAGGCCGTAATTAGTTGAGGTCGAAATACTAAGCCCTTAACGCAATTTGGCGGCGGGTTACTGCCTGCCGACCAAGTTAAAACTTCCACACCTTGTGATGTAACAAGCAAGGTGTGTTCCCATTGTGCTGATAGGCTGCGGTCTTTGGTTTTTACTGTCCATTGATCGGGCATGGTACGAATTTCGCGGCGCCCAGCATTAATCATGGGCTCTATCGTAAAGGTCATTCCTGCTTGCAATTGTTCTCCCGTATTGGGCCGACCATAATGCAAAATTTGCGGGTCTTGATGAAAGACTTTGCCAATACCATGACCACAGTATTCCCGAACGACCGAATAACCCGCTTGTTCAGCATGCGTTTGAATTACATGACCAATATCGCCTAAATAAGCCCCGGGCTTTACTTGGGCAATTCCCAGCCACATACATTCAAAGGTAATTTGCGTTAAGCGCTCGGCTAACACTGAAACTTCACCCACCATAAACATGCGGCTGGTATCGCCATAGTAGCCATCTGGGGTAATCACGGTGATATCGAGATTGACCACGTCACCGCCCTTTAATACCTTATCTCCTGGAATACCGTGGCAGATGACATCATTGACCGAGGTACAGATCGCTGCTGGAAAAGGGGGGTAGCCGGGGGGCTGATAATTTAATGGGGCTGGAATAGTATTTTGAACATCACGCATAAAGGTGTGGCAAATTTGATCGAGTTCGCCAGTACTAACGCCCGGACGAATCGCTGGGGCCACGTGGTCGAGTACTTCGCTGGCGAGTCGACCCGCCTCACGCATGCCTTGGAGGTCTTTTTCAAGGGTAAAAACACTATTCATGCCTTGATTATCAACGACTTGAGGTTTTTTGGCTCTTTTGCGCCTAGATGATTGATATATAAGCTATAATTT
The DNA here is from genome assembly GCF_021395205.1 of Polynucleobacter sp. IMCC 30228. Taxonomy (GTDB): domain Bacteria; phylum Pseudomonadota; class Gammaproteobacteria; order Burkholderiales; family Burkholderiaceae; genus Polynucleobacter. The sequence goes on from NZ_JAJVCS010000002.1 coordinate 129,931, forward strand.
GCCCATCGAAGCAATTCGAAATAGCAGGCTAAGCCTTCCAGGGTAGCGTTTTTTAGCGCAGTCAGGACTTAGCCTTAGACCAAACCCTTAGGAGAATGTTATGTCAGTAACCATGCGTGAAATGCTAGAAGCCGGTTGCCACTTTGGCCACCAAACGCGCTTTTGGTCCCCCAAGATGGCCCCTTATATTTTTGGCCATCGCAATAAAATCCACATTATTAATTTGGAAAAGACTTTGCCCATGTTTCAGGATGCCCTGAAATTTGCAAAGCAAATTGCTGCAAATCGTGGCACGATTTTATTTGTTGGTACGAAGCGTCAATCACGCGAAGTGATTGCAGAAGAAGCTGCACGTGCTGGCATGCCTTATATCGATAGCCGCTGGTTAGGCGGCACCTTAACTAATTTTAAGACTGTCAAAGGCTCTTTGAAGCGCTTAAAAGACATGGCTGTTGCTAAAGAAGCGGGTGATTGGGATAAGCTCTCAAAGAAAGAAGCATTAACCAACGATCGTGATCTCGACAAATTACAAAAAGCCCTAGGCGGAATTCAAGATCTGAATGGCGTACCCGATGCAATTTTTGTGGTTGACGTTGGGTATCACAAGATAGCTATTACCGAAGCGAAAAAACTTGGCATTCCCGTTATCGCCGTAGTTGACACCAACCATTCCCCTGAAGGTATTGATTACATCATTCCTGGTAATGATGATTCTAGCAAGGCAGTACTTCTTTACGTACGCGGCATTGCCGATGCGATTCTAGAAGGCAAAGCGAATTCAGTGCAGGAAGTCTTAGACGCTGTTAAAGAAGGCGAAGAAGAGTTTGTTGAAGAAGGGAAGGTAGAGTAATGACGGCTATTACTGCTGCAATGGTTGGCGAATTACGTGCCAAAACCGATGCTCCAATGATGGAGTGCAAAAAAGCATTAACTGAAGCACTTGGCGATATGGCGAAAGCAGAAGAAATTCTGCGGGTGAAATTAGGTAGCAAAGCCAGCAAAGCTGCTTCACGTGTGACTGCTGAAGGCGTCGTTGCGAGTTACATCGATGGTGGCTCTGGCGCTTTAATTGAAGTGAACTGCGAAACCGATTTCGTTTCAAAAAACGATGATTTTCTAGCCTTTAGTAATGCTTGTGCACAGTTGGTTGCTAAGCAGAATCCGGCTGATACCACTGCTTTATTAGCCTTAGCAATGGATGGCAAAACGGTCGATGCTGTGCGTAGTGAATTAATTGGACGCATTGGTGAAAATATGACGCCGCGTCGTTTTCAACGTTTTGCGAGTACCGGTAAATTAGTATCTTATCTACATGGCACTCGCATTGGCGTTATGGTGGAATTTGAAGGCGATGAAACAGCCGCTAAAGATGTTGCGATGCACATTGCAGCAATGAAGCCGGTCGCCTTATCTGCAGCTGATGTTCCTGCAGCCAACATTGCTGCCGAACGGAATATTGCGCAGCAGAAAGCGGCCGAGTCGGGCAAACCTCCTGACATCGTGGCAAAAATGGTTGAGGGTACGGTGCAAAAGTATCTTAAGGAAGTTTCTTTGCTTGATCAAACCTTTGTTAAAAACGATAAGCAAACGGTTGAGCAAATGCTCAAGGCCATGAATACTACGATTAAGTCATTTACTTTGTATGTCGTGGGTGAGGGCATCGAGAAGCGCCAAGACGATTTTGCCGCGGAAGTTGCTGCGCAAGTAGCTGCTGCAAAGGTAAGCGCTTAAGATTAATCACTTTAATAAGGTCTTTCACTATGCCTGCTTATAAGCGTGTCCTCCTCAAACTATCGGGAGAAGCCTTGATGGGGGATGATGCTTTTGGGATCAACCCCATCACGATTGATGCGATGGTGGCAGAAATTGCTGAAGTAGTTGGAATTGGCATCGAGTTAGCCATTGTCATTGGCGGCGGTAATATTTTCCGCGGCGTCGCGGGAGGTGCTGCCGGCATGGATCGTGCAACTGCCGATTACATGGGTATGCTAGCCACAATGATGAACTCCCTCGCATTACAAGACGCCTTGCGGCAAAAAGGCGTCGAAGCTCGCGTGCAATCAGCTTTACGTATGGATCAAGTAGTTGAGCCTTATATACGGCCGCGTGCTATTCGTGCTATGAGCGAGGGTAAAGTAGTCATTTTTGCCGCTGGTACTGGCAACCCATTTTTTACCACCGATACTGCAGCTGCTTTGCGTGGTGCTGAAATGGGTGTTGAGGTGATGCTCAAGGCCACTAAAGTGGATGGTATTTATAGTAGTGATCCCAAACTCGATCCTACCGCGACCTTGTATCAGTCGATTACCTTTGATGAAGCATTAATTAAAAATTTACAAGTGATGGATGCAACGGCGTTTGCTTTATGTCGTGATCGCAAGCTACCAATTCGGGTATTTTCTATTTTGAAGCCAGGCGCTTTAATGCGTGTGGTGTTAGGTGAGTCGGAAGGTACTTTAGTACACGTTTAAAAGGAGTGCTGTGATGTCTGCTGCTGAAATCAAAACGAGTGCCGAGCAAAAAATGCATCGGTCGCTGGAATCATTAAAAAGTAATTTAGCAAAAATTCGTTCAGGCCGCGCGAATGCTGGCATTCTTGAGCATATTACGGTTGACTATTACGGTAACCCAACGCCCTTAAGTCAAGTGGCTAATTTAGGTCTTGCCGATGCGCGGACGATTAATGTGCAGCCTTTCGAAAAAACCATGGTTGCGGTAATTGAAAAGGCCATTCGTGATTCTGATTTAGGTCTAAACCCCGTTTCGCAAGGTACTGTCATTCGCGTACCAATGCCGCCACTTACCGAGGAACGTCGGCGCGAGCTGACTAAATTAGTGAAGAGTGAAGGCGAAGAAAGCAAAATTGCTATTCGTAATTTACGGCGCGATGCTAACGAACATTTAAAGCGACTGAGTAAAGACAAAGTAATCTCAGAAGATGAAGAGCGCCGTGCCCAAGATGAAGTTCAGAAAATGACCGATCGGGCCGTAACGGATATCGATAAAATTGTTGCTGAAAAAGAAAAAGAGATTATGACGGTCTAGACCCGTTTGATCTAAAAAATATGTATTTCTACTTATTCACTTTTTATGTCTAAACATAGTAGCTCTACCTTAGTCATTCCCGAGGTAAGTGAAGTACCTCGTCATGTTGCAATCATCATGGATGGTAATGGACGTTGGGCTGGAAAGCGTTTAATGCCGCGAGTGACAGGGCATTCAGAGGGTCTAGAGTCGGTGCGCAAAGTGGTGGAAGAATGTCGCCGTTCTGGTGTTGAATACCTGACTATTTTTGCTTTTAGTTCGGAAAATTGGCGCCGCCCACCTGAAGAGGTAGGGTTTTTAATGAAGTTATTTTTAAAATCGTTGCGCCGTGAGGTCAGTCGCTTAAGTGATAACGATATCCGCTTTAAGTTAATTGGCGATTTAAGCCGCTTTGATACCGCAATTCAAGATATGGTGCGTTTTTCGGAAGAGAAAACCGCCCATTGCAAAGGTTTAACCTTAACTGTAGCCGCTAACTATGGCGGACGATGGGACATTTTGCAGGCGATGCGCAAATGTTTGTTGCTTAATCCTACCTTGCAGGCCGATCAAATAACGGAGGAATTACTGCAAGAAAATTTATCGATGGCGTATGCACCAGAGCCCGATTTATTTATCCGTACGGGCGGTGAACAACGCGTGAGTAATTTTTTATTATGGCAACTAGCATATACAGAGCTGTATTTCACCGATATATTATGGCCCGATTTTGATGCTGCGCAATTACAGCAAGCATTTGATTGGTTTAGTCAGCGTGAGCGACGCTTTGGCCGAACTAGTGCACAACTCGCCACCAAAGTCTCTAAAGTTTCTGCTCAGGGCACTGTTTAAGCGCAGTTGCGTCTAAACACTCTGCGATGCTAAAGACCCGTATCATTACCGCGTTACTTTTGCTTGCAGTGCTATTGCCTAGTTTATTTTTGCTTAATCCGCTTTATTTGAGTGGCATCTTTTTATTAATCTTGGCATTAGCAGCATGGGAGTGGAGCCGTTTAATTGCGCCACAAAAAGGGCGCTTAGCTTGGTTCTATGCGTTGCTTTTGATTTGCGTTATTGCCGCCTTGTTGTATACACAAATTCCCGTTATTGAATTTAGTATCTTATTAGCGGCGAGTTGTTTTTGGCTCGTTGGCGCCCCTATTTTGTTGTGGCGAGGACTGCGTTTACCGATAACAAAGTGGCCACTGTCATTCGCATTGTTAGGCCTACTTATTTTCATTGCAGCCTGGTTTGCGCTCATTTTATTGCGTCAGTTTGGCGTGGTATTTTTACTTTCTACTATGGCCTTAGTTTGGGTTGCCGACATTGGTGCCTATTTCGTTGGTAAAGCGCTTGGTCGCCGTCGCTTAGCCCCGCAAATTAGCCCTGGTAAAACGCTTGAGGGAGCAGTTGGGGGCCTAATCTTGACTTGTATTTATGCCAGTATCTGCGCTTGGTATTTACCTTTTAATCTTACTTTATTTGGCTTTGCCGTGATGCGATTGGGTTTTCCCTCGATGCTGGTCTTGGTTATCGGCTTAACGTTGTTTAGCATCATAGGTGACTTATTTGAATCACAGGTAAAACGTTTGGCGGGCGCAAAAGATAGTAGCGGCTTATTGCCAGGCCATGGCGGAGTATTAGATCGGATTGATGCCTTATTGCCTACTATGCCGCTAGCAGCGCTTTTAGTTGGCTTGATGTTATGAGTTTATTACGGCGCATCACGATTTTGGGCTCAACTGGCTCGATTGGAGTGAATACCTTAGATGTGATCCGCTCGCATCCTGAGCGCTATCAGGTAGCCGCCTTAACTGCGCATCAACAAGTAGACCGCTTACTCGCGCAGTGTCGTGAGTTTAAACCTCGTATTGCAGTTGTAGGTGATGCGCAGAGTGCAAAAAAATTGGCTGCAGCCGTGCTTCAGGAAAAAATTCCGACCACTGTTTTATATGGGGCTGAAGCATTGGTTAGCGCAGTAAGCGAATCGGATTGCGATACTGTGATGGCGGCTATTGTAGGCGCTGCTGGCTTGTTGCCAACCTTGGCTGCGGCTCGCGCAGGTAAACGTATTTTGTTAGCGAATAAAGAAGCGCTCGTCATGTCTGGGGATTTATTGATGCAAGCGGTACGTGATAGTGGCGCTGAATTAATTCCTATCGATAGTGAACATAATGCGATATTTCAGTGTTTACCAGCGGGTTTTAATGCTCTGCATAGCGACGTTGCAAGGGCAGAGTGTGGGGTTGAAGAATTATGGCTCACTGCCTCTGGGGGCCCTTTTCGTACCACGCCTTTAGTTGAGTTGGCAGATATCACTCCTGATCAAGCTTGCGCTCACCCTAATTGGGTGATGGGGCGCAAGATTTCAGTTGATTCAGCCACCATGATGAATAAAGGGTTAGAGGTGATTGAGGCACGGTGGTTGTTTGGCGTACCACTAGCGCAAATTCGGGTCCTCATTCATCCTCAAAGCGTAGTGCATTCAATGGTGCGTTATCGCGACGGCTCGGTCATTGCCCAACTGGGTCAGCCTGATATGCGCACTCCCATTGCCTACGGCTTAGCTTGGCCGCAGCGAATTGCGGCGGGGGTTGAGCCGCTTGATTTAACCCAGATGAGTGCTTTACATTTTATTCAGCCTGACTTAAAGCAATTCCCCTGTTTAGCTTTAGCTTTTGCCGCTGCACACAGCGGCGGTACTGCTCCAGCAATTTTGAACGCGGCTAATGAAGTGGCTGTAGGTGCTTTTTTGGCTAGTGAATTACCGTATTTACAGATTCCTACTTTAGTTGAGCAAGTGCTTGAGCAAGTAGCGGCCGCTCAAGCTCAAACTCTTGCCGAAGTATTAGACGCTGATCAAACAGCTCGGCGCGTTGCTATGCAATGTTTGGCGCGTTTGCGCAGTCATTAAGCGAGGCCGGCACCGATGCAAGCACTGAGCACTTTATTGGCTTTTTTAGTGGCGCTAGGAATACTGGTGAGTTTTCACGAGTTTGGCCATTATTTTGCCGCTCGGTGTTGCGGGGTAAAAGTACTGCGCTTTGCGCTCGGTTTTGGTAAGCCACTCTTCATTTTTCATGATCGCCATCAAACGGAATGGGTTATTGCGCTGCTCCCTTTAGGTGGCTATGTCAAGTTATTAAACGGACGCGATGCGGAACAAACTATCTCGATAGCTGATCAAGCCAGTGACTTTGAGCGGAAGCCATTATGGCAACGCTCACTGATTGTAGCGGCGGGCCCCCTCGCGAATTTTGTCTTAGCTTTACTATTATTGAGTGTGATTTATGTTAGCGGGGTACCGCAATTGCCTGCCCAACTGCAAACCCCACCCGCCGTATCTTTAGCGGCTAAAGCCGGTTTAAGTGCTGGCGATCGGGTTATTGGCTGGCGCAGCTTGGGAAATGAAGAAAATGTCGATGACCCAGCGAATGCCTTTACTTCAGTAGTGAGCTGGAATGCTTTGCGGTGGTATTTATTGGATAGCATTACGGCACACACTGGTTTTGCGTTGCAAATTGAAAATGCCCGCGGCGGAAAATCAACCGTACGATTTTTAAGTGAGCAATTACCTGAAGTCAAACCAAAGACGGATGTATTTCGTGAGCTCGGACTTTTTCCACTGGTTGCCAATTCTCCGCAATGGTTTGAATTGCAATTAGCGCCGTTACCTGCCATGGCTTATGCCGCAGAGCGAGTATGGTTAATTACAAAAGTATCAAGCCGCATGATGCTGGGTTTAGTGACAGGCAGTACTTCTTTAGCGCAAATTGGCGGCCCACTGAGTATTGCCGATATGGCGGGCAAGTCTGCTCAAGTGGGTTGGCAACCCTATTTAGCATTTTTGGCGCTTCTAAGTATCAGTATCGGCTTGCTTAATTTGATTCCAATACCTATGCTTGATGGCGGTCAGCTACTGTATGATGCATGGGAACTGCTGTCGGGTCGACGCCTACCAGAAGCCTTGCAAGCGGTTTTACAAAAAAGTAGTTTTATCTTGTTAACGTTTCTAATGCTGTTGGCTTTGTTTAATGATTTTCAACGCTATCTTTCGCCTTGAGTCCACCAGAATATGAGTCTTAAAATTCGTCTAAGCTCATGCCTTTATGGCACCTCTATTGCTTTAGCTTTTTTTGGTTTTGCCGTTTCAGCTGCCGAGACCAATAGTAATTTGGTTACTGAGGCTTTACCCGACAATGCACCCGGACCTGCGGCTGCCCCAGCGCCAAGTACTCCGCCAAAAAATTCCGCAAGCAAAACTAGTGCGCCAGGCGATCTTCCAGCAAGCGCAACAGATTCAGGCGGGTTTGTCATAAAAGATATTCGCTTAGAGGGCTTGCAGCGGGTTGAACCAGGCACGGTATTTAGTTACCTGCCTTTGCAGGTTGGCGATAAATTTACGCCAGAAAAAGGCGCGGAAGCAATTCGCGCACTTTATGGCACTGGCTTTTTTCGTGACGTACAAATTCAAGAACAGGGCGATGTCTTAATTGTGAGTGTGGAGGAGCGTCCTACGATTAATCGCATTGAATTTACGGGCATGAAAGAATTTGATCAAGACATTGTCCGGAAATCGCTAAAGGTAGTAGGCCTTGCGGAAGCGCGTTTTTATGACAAAGCATTGATTGATAAAGCTGAACAAGAATTAAAGCGCCAATATGTGAGCAAGGGCTTATTTGCCGCCGAGGTTGTCGCAACCGTTACTCCAATGGAGCGCAATCAAGTTTCAGTGTATTTCAATGTCGATGAGGGCCCCGTTGCAAAGATTCAAGAAATTAATTTTATTGGTAATAAAGTATTTAGTGAAGGCACTTTGCGCGATGAAATGCAACTCAAAGCAAAAGGCTGGCTGTCTTTTTACACTAACGATGATTTATATTCAAAGCAAAAACTCACAGCCGATTTGGAAACGATTCGTTCCTATTATTTAAATCGGGGTTACTTAGAATTTTTAATTGAGTCAACGCAGGTGTCAATTACTCCGGATAAAAAAGGTATTTACCTGACTATTGGCTTGAAAGAAGGCCAGCGCTTTAAAGTTAAAGACATTAAGCTCGCTGGCGAATTACTTGGCAAAGAAGCGGAACTCAGCAAACTACTACAGCTTAAAGCGGGGGATGTGTACTCTTCGGCAAAGTTAGCCGAGAGTACAAAATTGATTGCCGGCTTATTAGGCTCTTATGGCTACGCTTTTGCGACAGTAAACCCCCAGCCCGACGTACGGCAAGATTTAAGTGAAGTCGATTTAACCCTAGTCATTGATCCTGGGCGCCGAGTTTACGTGCGTCAAGTAAATATTACCGGTAATTCCCGAACGCGTGATACGGTCATTCGTCGTGAACTGCGCCAGTTTGAAAGCTCTTGGTTTGATGGCGACAAAATTCAATTGTCAAAAGAGCGGATTAATCGCTTAGGCTACTTTACTGAAGCTGACATCATGACTAAAGATGTGCCAGGCGCGCCCGATCAGGTTGACGTTGACGTGAAGGTAGCCGAAAAACCGACTGGCTCTATTAGCCTTGGTGCTGGTTACTCATCAACTGAAAAAATTATCTTAACTGCGGGTATTAATCAAGAAAATGCCTTTGGTTCGGGTACGGCAATTGGCTTAAATGCCTCATTGGGAAAAATTAATCAAAACCTGGTCCTATCCCAATACGACCCTTTCTTTACTGATGATGGTATCAGCCGCTATACCGATTTATTCTATCGCTCTTCAAAACCGCTGTATTACACCGGTGATCCCGCCTACCAAATTAAGAGTGCTGGCGGAACTTTGCGTTTTGGGGTGCCTTACTCTGAAGTGGATCGGGTGTTTTATGGTACTGCGGTTGAGGCCTACCAAATTAATGCCACGTCGAATACGCCGGTACCTTATCAAACTTATGTGCAGGATTATGGGGTAACCATTCCGGGTACCTTAACCACCTTTAACGTACCCCTTACCGCTTCATGGACCCGTGACGGACGCGATAGCGCTTTAGTCCCCTCAACCGGCTCTTTAATCAGCCTTTTAAGTGAAGTTGGAACCCCGGTAGCCAATATGCAGTACTACCGTATTTATGGCAAATATCAGCAATATCACTCTTTCTCAAAGGCCCATATTTTGTCCTTTAATTTTGAGACGGGCTACAGCGAGGCTTATGGCAAGTACCCCTTTCCAATTACCAAAAACTACTATGTGGGTGGTATTGGGTCGGTTCGGGGCTACTCCCCTGGATCTATCGGCCCACAGTACTTTAATACCTCTACTGGCACCTATCAGCCTACCGGCGGGCAGTCTAAAATTGTGGCTAACCTTGAATATACCGTGCCATTCCCTGGGTCTGGCAACGACAAAACCTTACGGGCTTTCGTCTTTACTGATGGCGGAAATGCCTTTGGCACCAATATCAACCTCGTTCTAAGGTATTCTTATGGCTTAGGTTTAGAATGGATATCACCGCTGGGACCGTTAAAGTTTAGCTATGGCATTCCGATAAAATCGCAGCCAAATGATAATATTCAACGTTTACAGTTCCAAATTGGTACCGCGTTTTAACCATCTTTAATTGTTTTAAGGAAGACTTATGAAGCAACCTTATCTACCGAGAGGTTTTTCTGTTGGCTTATACACAATCTCAACATTGTTTGGGCTTGCGTTTGGTTCTTCAGTTTTTGCCCAGGAGATGCCGCCAACGCGATTGGCAGTCGTGAGCGTGGAAAAAGTGTTTGGCGAATCGAACATGGCCAAGGCAACGCAAAAAAAATTGGAACTTGAATTTGCTAAGCGGCAAAATGAATTACGCGATTCAATGCAAAAAATTAAAACTGCAGCTGAAAAATTAGATCGCGACGCCGCCGTGATGCCAGAGGCAGATCGAATTCGTAAACAGCGTGAGTTGGCTGATCAAGACCGTGAACTGCAGCGCAAGCAACGAGAATATACCGAAGATTTAAATCAACGTAATTTTGAAGAGCGCGCCAAGATTGCCGAGAAGGCCAATGTAATTTTGCGCCAAATTGCAGAGCAACGGAAAATTGATGTCATTATTCAAGATGCTGCTTACGTAAGCCCGAAGATTGATATCACTGATGATGTCATCAAGGCTTTAAATAATCTAAAGTAAGTTTCATGCCCACCGCCATCGAGCTGGCTAAACAGTTTCAAGCGGAGTTGGTGGGCGAGGGCTCTGCGCCGTTAAGGGGTTTAGCCCCACTAGAATTGGCCCAAGCCGATCAAATTGCGTTTCTATCCAACCCCCTTTATCGTCAACAAGCGCTCGATAGCGCTGCTGGCGTCCTAATTGTTAGTGCGGCTGATTGCGAATTTATTCAAGCTGCGAGTACGAAACTGCGTAGTTTTATTGTGGCAAAAAATCCGTATGCAACTTTTGCGCGCATTGCGCAACTATTTGAGGGAAACGTGAATACGAAGTATGCGCCCGGTATTCATGCGCAGGCTGCTGTGGATGCATCGGCCATAGTCCCACCCTCATGCCATATTGGTCCTTTTGTGCAAATTGCTGCTGGTGTAGTCTTGGGTGAGAGGGTAACCATATTGGGGAATAGCTCAATTGGTAGAAATGTACGAATTGGCAGTGATAGCGTGCTACACCCGCTGACAACGATTTATCACGGCTGCGAAATTGGGACACGTTGCATTATTCATAGCAGCACTGTAATTGGCGCTGATGGCTTTGGCTTTGCACCCGATTTTTCGGCGACGGGTGGCGAGTGGGTCAAAATTCCGCAAACTGGTAAGGTAGTGCTAGAAGATGATGTAGAAATTGGCGCCTCGACTACTATCGACCGTGGCGCAATGAATGAAACTCGCATTGGGGCAGGTTGCAAAATTGATAATCAAGTGCAAATTGGTCATAACGTCCATATTGGCGCTCATACTGTTGTGGCTGGCTGTGTAGGTATTTCCGGCAGTACAACGATTGGTAGTTATTGCATGATCGGAGGCTATGCTAATTTTGCCGGGCATTTGACAATTGCCGATCGCACGACGGTTTCAGGTGGTACGTCGATTATTCGCTCTATTATTGAGCCAGGACAGCACTTTACTGGCGTGTTTCCATCGATGTTACATGCGGCTTGGGAGAAAAACGCGGCGATCTTGCGTGGACTCGATAAAATACGCCAACGATTGCGTTTTTTAGAGCGTGGCAAATCTTCGACTGATACTTAATTCTTTCCTCACTGGCATTTTTATATGAACAAAGCAGCTTTATGACCCAGCCCATCTTGATCGATATCAATCAGATTTTGCAATTACTCCCGCATCGCTATCCTTTTTTATTGGTCGATCGGGTTTTAGATTTAGTGCCTCGTGTCAGTATTCGGGCATTAAAAAACGTCACCATGAATGAGCCTTTTTTTCAAGGACATTTTCCTGGGTTGCCGGTCATGCCTGGGGTGCTCATTATTGAAGCGCTTGCACAAACTGCAGCGTTGCTGACATTTTCTGAATCTCAGCAAGAAGACTCACTGTATTACTTTGCTGGCATTGATGGCGCCCGCTTTAAAAAACCGGTAGTTCCTGGCGATCAACTGATCATGACCGCTCTGTATGAACGTGAACGTGCTGGCATCTATAAATTTCAAGTTAGCGCAACTGTTGATGATAAATTGGTTGCCGAGGCTAATATTACCTGCGCAGTGCGCAAAAAAGGTGTTTAATGGCGCGCATTCATGCAACGGCGATTATTGACCCGCAAGCAAAAATTGGCGATACCGTTGAAATTGGTCCTTATGCGGTAATTGGGCCTGCAGTAGTGATTGGCGCAGGCAGCAAAATTGGTTCGCATACGGTCATTGAGGGGCGGACCACTTTAGGTATTGATAACGTGATCGGGCATTTTGTCGCTCTGGGCGGCGCACCCCAAGATATGAAATATCGAGGTGAGGCTACACAATTGACCATTGGCGATCGCAATACGATTCGCGAATTCACGACCATCCATATTGGCACTGCACAAGATACTGGAGTCACACGTATTGGCAATGACAATTGGATTATGGCTTACGTACACATTGCCCACGATTGCCAAATTGGCAATCACACTATTTTTGCTAGCAATGCACAAATTGCTGGTCATGTGGAGGTAGGCGATTGGGCGATTTTGGGTGGTATGACAGGCGTGCATCAGTTTGTTCGTATCGGACAACATGCCATGTTAGGTGGAGCATCGGCTTTAGTGCAAGATATTCCGCCCTTTGTCATTGCTGCTGGAGATAAAGCTGCGCCGCATGGGATTAACACTGAAGGCTTGAAACGGCGTGATTTTTCGACTGAAACGATTACTGCCTTACGTCAAGCCTATAAATTGTTATATAAAGATAGTCTTAGTTTTGAAGACGCTAAATTAGCTATTCATGCACTGTCGGTAAGCCCCGGTTTAGATGCTGCCACCAGCGGCAAGTTGACAGAATTTCATGATTTTATTGCCGCCTCAGCGCGCGGCATTATTCGTTAGGCTTACTTTGCCAACTTTGGCATGTGTCGCAGGTGAACCCTCGGGCGATTTATTGGCAGCCTCGAGCTTGCAGGCATTAAAGCAAATTCCGGCGCAGGCGGGGCTAGAGATGTATGGCATTGGCGGCCCCTTCATGCAGGCTCAAGGCCTACAATCTTTATGGCCAATGGAAGTTTTGAGTGTGCGGGGCTATGTTGAGGCTTTACGGCAACTGCCCACCATTCTGCGTGTACGAAAAGCGCTGATTACTGATTTACTTGGCGCAAAACGCCCCGATGTTTTTTTGGGGATTGACGCGCCAGACTTTAATTTGGGAGTTGAAGAAAAATTACGCTCGGCGGGTATTCCTACTGTGCATTTCATTTCGCCATCCATTTGGGCTTGGCGCGGTAGTCGGATTAAAAAAATTCAACGAGCAGTAGATCATATGCTGTGCATTTTCCCCTTTGAAAAAGCGATTTATGAAGCTGCGGGTATTCAAGCCACTTATGTCGGCCATCCTTTGGCGAGTTCCATTCCTCTAGAGCCTAATGTGTCAGAAGCTCGAGCCCGCTTATTAGAACTTGATCCCAGTCTGCAAAATTTAACGACGGCTAAAGTGGTGGCTGTTTTGCCTGGTAGTCGTCATTCAGAAATTCAATTAATTGCGCCAATTTTTTTTGCAACGATGCCTGTTTTAGCTGAACAGCTTGAGGAAGCGGTACCCATTTTTGTTATACCCGTGGCTGCACCCCACTTAAGACCAGCCTTAGAACAGCTTCGTCTTGAGGTTTTGACTCGCCATCCACAATTACAAATTCATTTGTTCGATGGTCAAGCTGATCTTATTTTAGAGGCCGCTGATGTCGTACTCATTGCAAGTGGAACTGCCACTTTGCAAGCAGCCCTGTGGAAAAAACCAATGGTTATTTCGTATCGGGTGCCTTGGCTTACTGCGCAAGTAATGAAGCGTCAGGCTTACTTACCCTATGTTGGTTTACCTAATATTTTGTGTGGGGAATTCGTGGTGCCCGAGTTGTTGCAATCTCAGGCCCAACCACAGAAATTGGCTAAAGCCCTGCTCAATTGGCTGCTCAACCCCGACCAAGTTGCTGCCTTACGCCAACGTTTTAGTGTGCTGCATCATGAATTGCGTCAACCGACTGCGCTCTTAGTTGCGCAAGTGTTGGCTGAAAAGTTATCACAGCGTTGAGTGCCGCAAAATGAATGCACGGGCGATTTCTCTCTACTCGGCGATTGAAGAGGGGGTATGGATTTGTGGCGTAGATGAAGCCGGCAGAGGGCCATTGGTTGGTGCAGTCTTAGCTGGGGCTGTGCTCTTAAATCCGCTGCAGCCTATTTTGGGCTTAAAAGATTCAAAAAAATTAACGCCAGCTAAGCGCGAATTTTTATACGCTGAAATTATACTCAAAGCTAAAGCCTGGGGAGTGGGTGAAGCGAGCCCACAAGAGATTGATCAATTCAATATTTTGCAGGCGACGATGCTGGCGATGCAACGGGCGATTGAAAATTTAGTTGTCGCTTTAGGCGCTTGGCCTGATAAAGCGCTGATCGATGGGAATCGTTGCCCTGTCTTGCCGATTGCAGCGGAGGCGATTATTAAAGGCGACGCTAAAGAGCAGGCGATTTCAGCCGCTTCAATTTTGGCTAAGGTAAGTCGCGATCGACAAATGGATGAACTCCATGCGCGCTTTCCGCAATATGGCTTTAATCAGCATATGGGTTATCCAACCCCAACCCATTACGCCGCATTAACTAAGTTTGGAATTTGTCCAGAGCATCGTATTAGTTTTGGGCCCGTGCGGCGGGTATTAAATGGTGAAGCCCCATGAATCTATTTGGTAATACCGAAGTTGAATTCATTAGCTCAAAAGACAATGCACTGCTCAAGCAAATTCGCTTGTTACAAGCGCTAGGCAGCAAAGGCCAGAAGCAACGTTTGGCAAACTCCCAAGCAGTGCTAGAGGGAGTGCATTTATTACAAACCTGGGCTGGTGACCCCAGTTTAAGCATCGTACTAACGAGTGCAGCTGGTTTGGCAAACCCAGAAATACTGGAGTCGCTAGAACGCCATTTGGCTTTATGTCCGCAAACCCGCTTAGTTGAGCTAGATACTGCACTCTGGGACTCAATTAGTGAGTTAGAGAATGCCCCCCATTTTTTGGGATTAGTGCAGCTTCCCGATTCTGTCATTCAGCCTATCGCCAAGCAATTTCTGCTAAACGGAGATGTGGTGATTCTAGAAGGTATTCAAGATGCTGGAAATGTCGGCGCCATTTTGCGTACTGTGGCAGCAACCGGGGTAAAAACGGTTGTGGCCTTAAGGGGGTGTGCCCATTTATGGTCTAGTAAAGTATTGCGGGCAGGGATGGGCGCTCACCATCAACTCACCTTATATGAAGATTGGACAATAACTAATCTCATGCAGTATCTTGATGCGCCGTTGCTGATCACTGCTGCCGAAGCGAAGACAGACTTATATGCCCTGCAAGCGCAATTAAAAAATCCTGTAGCTTGGGTATTTGGTAGCGAAGGTCACGGCGTTTCTGTAGAGCTGCGGTCCCAAGGCCAACTCGTGCGAATTCCGCTAGCAGCAGGGGTTGAATCCTTAAATGTTGCAACTGCCGCAGCAGTGTGTTTATTCGAAACTGTGCGGGTACGCAGCAACTAATAACGCGATCTGGTTCATAAAGTTTTATCCGATTTAATCGCTTGTAAGATCGTCGTGGCAATTTCTTCAATTGACTTGCTAGTAGTAGCAATCCAAGGAATTGATTCGCGGCGCATCATCGCCGTAGCCTCGTTAATTTCATAGCGACAGTTTTCTAACTTAGCATAATTACTTCCTGGACGCCTTTCATTACGAATTTCAGCGAGTCTTTCGGGATCAATCATCAAGCCAAAGATTTTTGATTGAAATGTGCGTAAATCTTGGGGTAATTTACCGCGCTCAAAATCTTCAGGAATGAGCGGGTAGTTAGCCGCTTTTAAGCCATATTGCATGGCTAGATACAGGCTCGTGGGGGTCTTGCCAACCCTGGAAACCCCCACCAAAATGACATCAGCAGAGGCTAAATTTTGATTTGATTGCCCATCGTCATGGGCGAGTGAATAATTGATGGCTTCTATACGATTTTTATATGCATCGGTATCGGCGTTGTGGTGTAAGCGATTAATGGCATGGGTCGATTTTTGGCCCAACAATTGTTCGAGCGGCGCAACAAAGGTTTGAAACATATCGAGCACCAAGCCTTCCGCTTTGGCCACAATGCTGTTCATTTCAGGATTGACGAGGGTAGTGAAGATAATTGGCTTAAACCCCTTGTCTTGGCATGCCTGATTAATCGTTTCTAGAGCTTTATAGGCCTTTTCTGGGCTATCTACGAAAGGAATGCGGATTTGCTTAAAGCTCAGCTCAAACTGCGCCAAAATCGACTGGCTAAAGTTTTCGGCCGTAATTCCCGTGCCGTCTGAGACGATAAAAACGAGCCTAGTGGAGTTGGTCATAGTTTAAGGGTCAATTAGGTCAGTTTAGACTGACCGAGGCAAGCGGGGTACTACAATAGCGATTAATGAAGTATGCCGCATTTTTGCTGGCTGCTGAACCGCTTTCTTTATTTTTTGCGAGTGTATTTATGTCCAACCAACCAACTGTAGCCCAGGCGGGCGATGCGTATGTATTGCCTTTTGAACAACTAAGAATGACCGATGTTGAATCGGTTGGCGGTAAAAATGCCTCTTTAGGGGAAATGATTTCGCAACTAGCGAGTGCTGGCGTGCGAGTTCCAACTGGCTTTGCCACCACGGCTTTAGCTTTTCGTGATTTCTTACAGCACAATCAGTTAACTGAGCGTATTCAACAGCGTTTAGTCAATCTAAACATTGACGATGTACGTGCTTTAGCGCAAGCGGGGGCGGAAATTCGCCGTTGGATTGAAGAAGCGCCGTTTCAGCCTCGTCTTGAACAGGAAATTCGCCGAGCGTTTGCTCAGCTAGACGCCTCAGGCCAAGGATCGTTTGCGGTGCGCTCATCAGCAACAGCCGAGGATTTGCCTGACGCCTCGTTTGCGGGTCAGCAAGAAACTTTTCTGAATGTGGCGGGTATTGAGGATGTTTTACAGAAGATCCGCATTGTTTTTGCTTCTTTGTACAACGATCGCGCTATTTCGTATCGGGTACATAAGGGCTTTGCTCATGCTGAAGTTGCTTTATCGGCCGGCATCCAGCGTATGGTGCGCTCTGATTTAGGCGCAGCTGGAGTGATGTTTACACTAGATACTGAATCGGGATTTCCGGATGTCGTGTTTATTACCTCAAGTTATGGCTTGGGTGAAACAGTAGTGCAGGGCGCAGTCAATCCGGATGAGTTTTATGTTTTCAAAACTACTTTAGCCCAGAATAAAAGCGCCATTATTCGCCGCTCGCTCGGGTCTAAATTAATTCAAATGGAATTTGCCCCTGCTGGCTCTGCAGAGCGGGTCATTACCACCGATGTTGCTCCCGAAAAACGCAATCGCTTTTCTTTGGAAGACGCCGATATTACAGAGCTTGCCAAGTTTGCCGTGATTATTGAAAAACATTATGGTAGGCCGATGGATATCGAGTGGGGTAAAGACGGTAAAGATGGCCTGTTATATATTTTGCAGGCGCGTCCAGAGACCGTGAAGAGTCAGGCCATTGGTCAATTAGAGATGCGCTATAAGTTAAAAGGCAGTTCAAAGGTATTGGCGAAGGGTCGAGCAATTGGCCAAAAAATTGGCGCTGGACCAGTACGTATTATTCGCGATGCAAACGAAATGGATCGAGTGCAACCCGGCGATGTTTTAGTAGCGGATATGACCGACCCCAACTGGGAGCCCGTGATGAAACGAGCGGCTGCCATTATTACCAATCGCGGTGGCCGTACTTGCCATGCCGCTATCATTGCCCGCGAGTTAGGTGTGCCAGCCGTTGTGGGTTGCGGTGATGCGACCGACGTATTACAAGAAGGCGCGGTGGTAACGGTTTCTTGCGCGGAAGGTGATGAAGGGCATATTTATGACGGTCTGATTGAAACCGAGATAACTGAAATATCACGCGGAGAATTGCCAGAGATACCCGTAAAAATAACGATGAATATTGGTAATCCGCAATTGGCTTTTGATTTTTGCCAAATTCCGAATAGTGGTGTTGGTTTAGCGCGGCTCGAATTTATTATTAATAATTACATTGGCGTGCATCCCCGAGCGGTTTTAGAGTATCCGAATATCGACCCCGACTTAAAGCGCGCAGTAGAAAGTGTCGCGCGCGGTTATGCCAGTCCACGGGCATTTTATGAGGATAAATTGGTCGAAGGGGTCGCAACAATTGCTGCTGCTTTTTATCCTAAATCGGTCATTGTGCGCTTATCCGACTTTAAATCGAATGAGTATAAGAAACTGATTGGTGGATCGCGTTATGAACCTGACGAAGAAAATCCGATGCTCGGTTTTCGTGGTGCTTCGCGCTATGTGTCTGCCGATTTTGGTGAGGCCTTTGCTTTGGAATGTGTAGCCCTGAAACGCGTTCGTGAAAACATGGGCTTAGATAATGTTGAAATTATGGTGCCCTTTGTGCGCACCACCAAACAGGCTGAGCGCGTTATTGACATGATGGCTAAGCTGGGCCTACGGCGAGGGGAAAACGGCCTGCGCTTAATAATGATGTGTGAGGTGCCGTCGAATGCAATTTTGGCAGATGAATTTCTGACCTATTTTGATGGTTTTTCGATTGGCTCGAATGATCTGACACAACTCACGCTTGGCTTAGACCGCGACTCAGGAATGGAGCTCTTGGCGATTGATTTTGATGAGCGCGACCCAGCAGTGACCTTCATGATTGAGCGCGCTATAGACGCCTGTTGCAAGCAAAATAAATATGTTGGTATTTGTGGTCAAGGACCCTCTGACCATCCTGATTTTGCTAAGTGGTTAGTGGAAAAGGGTATTACCTCAATTTCCTTGAACCCCGATAGCGTAGTGCAAACTTGGGAAATGTTGGCGAAATAAGCGAGATTAAAGCGCGCGGGCGAAGTAGTTTGCTAAAAAGTTTATTTTTTATGGCTCTGGCGCTTTGGTTTCGTAGCGGACTTCTTTTTATTTTCATGCTCAATGGGTACCGCGCCAAGCTCTTTTGAGCTCGACATAATGGCTGTACCTCGGCGTGAACTATTCCAACTGGGTTCCGGTATTTCCATAAAAGCGGCACGTAATTTTTGTCCCCAGACCTGATGAATCATTTGGTAGTAAGGGTTACTTTCGTCAATCGTCACCAGTTTGCTGGGATGAAACGAGTTGGTTTCATAAACTAGTAAATCGAGGGGTAAACCAACCGAGATATTGCTTTTGAGAGTGGAATCCATCGAAATTAAAGCGCATTTTGTCGCCAGATTTAAAGGAGTTTGAAAATTGACAACCCGATCTAATATGGGTTTGCCATATTTTGATTCGCCAATTTGGAAATAACAATTCTCGGGTGTAGCCTCAATAAAATTACCCGCTGAATAAACATTAAATAGCCGTGGATTTTCACCGCGTACTTGACCACCAAAAATGAGATTGCAATTAAAGTCAATACCTGCTTTTTTAAGTGCTTCAAAATCACGTTCATACACTTTTTTAATGGCGTCACCAACAACTTCAGCTGCTTCATGTGCATTGGCAGCGTTCCATAAATTTTTCCCACTGAGTAATTTTCCTTGCAGTAGAATTTCTTTTACAGCTTGAGTAATAGCTAAATTTCCAGAGCTCATCAGGGCAAAGAAACGATCTTTATCTTTTTGAAATAAGGTCATTTTGCGGAAGATGCCAATTTGATCAACACCCGCGTTCGTACGGGTATCAGCTAAAAAAACCAAGCCATTTTTTAGGCAAAGGCCAACGCAATAGGTCATGGCAAGAATCCATTCTTCATAAAAATAGTTACTAGGATAATTGATGGATAGAAATAGTCGCGGTCAGTTCTTCTTCGCCACCCCCAGAGCGAACCCCTTTTACGGGCGCGGCTGAATAGTAATCTCGCCCCACGGCCAGGCGAATATGGCGCGCATCAGTAAAACAGGCATGGGTAGTATCTACACTAATCCAATGACCGCGCTCAATGTCAATACAAGCATCAATCCAAGCATGGCTGGCTAAATCGGGTGAGTCTTCAGTAAAGAAATAACCACTTACATAGCGAGCTGGAATGTGGCTGGCACGACAGAGGCCCAAGAGTATATGGCTGTGATCTTGACAGACCCCAGATTTTAAGGCGAATGATTGCGCTGCTAAACTAGCAAAATTGGTTGAGCCAGGAATATATGCAATGGCTTGCTGTACGGCCGTGGCTAAGTTTAGAATAGCATCAGGCTGATTATTTTTTGGTAAGTCGGCGGCAAAAAAATCGAGCATGTCTGCAGTGGGTTCGGTAAGGCGGGTCTGTTGTAATAAATAATAAGGCGAAACCGTTTTGCTTGAATCGATAAATTCATAGGCTGCACTCGTTTTAACAATTCCTTCAGCTTCAATCATCATTGCAGTATAAGGATTATCTTGCACAAAGGTACTGCAGGTATTTTGAAAGGCATCAATTGACAGATTGGCTTTAATGGGCGTCTGAATGCACCATTTTTCAACGTCTTGCCCAGCAGTTGTAGTGGGGGTTAAGCGTAACTCTTGAATTGAGTAACGGACTGGCAATTCATAATGGTACTCGGTACGGTGAATAATTTTTAATTGCATGAATTGGGCGGTAAAGGGTGGTTAAGCAACAGCTAGGGGTATTAAGAAGGTATTACTAAAATCATCGGCAATATGATTAATGCGCGCTAAGAAAACTTCCATAAATTCTTCGAGACCCTGACTAAAGACCTCATCGATATCGGAAAATTCAAGGCTGGCTTTTAGTTTGCCAAGCAGACGTTCGATTTCCCTTGAGTCTTGATTGCGTACAGCAGCCATTAAGGGGATTAACTCATTGACACAAGAAACTAGCGAACGCGGCATTTGTGGGTTAAAAATTAATAGTTCTGCAACTTTTTTAGGGGTGATTTGATCTGAATAAATTTGCCGATAAATTTCAAATGCAGATACCGAGCGCAGTAGTGAGGCCCAATGATAAAAATCAAAGAAGCTATCGCCTGATTCTTCTTCTAATTCTTTTTTCGTTGGTATTTGCTTTAAATTTTCTTGAATCTCATATTTTGTTTCCAAGATGCGCGCAGTATTATCAGCGCGCTCGATTAAAGTGCCAATACCTAAAAAATATAAAGCTTCATTTTTTAACATTGTGCCTTGAATCACGCCACGCACTAAATGACAGCGGTGCTTAACCCAATCTAAAAAGCGACTATGGTCTGAGCGCTCGCGATTCACTAAGATGGTTTGTAGTTCAAGCCAAGTAGTATTTTGTGTTTCCCATACCTCGGAGGTGATGCGGCCGCGAATCACGCGAGCATTTTCACGGGCAGAATATAGGCAAGAAACAATACTAGATGGGTTAGTATTTTCATAAATCATGAAGTCAAGCACGTTATGACGATTGATGGCGTCATATTTACTGCCAAAATCATCTTCTAATTTCGAAATCGTCAAGAGTTTTTTCCAGCTTTGCTCGAGAAATTGTTCTGGCTGGGGAAGTAAAGACGTTTGATGACTAACGTCGAGCATGCGTGCCGTATTTTCAGCGCGCTCGGTATAACGTGCCATCCAATAGAGGCAATCGGCGGTACGACTTAACATGATTGCCTCATTTTTCTAGGACCCAGGTATCTTTTGTGCCGCCACCTTGAGACGAATTAACCACTAATGAGCCTTCTTTCAGGGCCACTCGGGTAAGCCCGCCCGGTACCATCTTCACCGTTTTACCTGAAAGCACAAAAGGGCGTAAATCAATATGGCGGGGCGCAATACCCGATTCCACAAAAGTTGGGCAGGTTGATAAGGCTAAGGTAGGTTGTGCAATATATTTTTCTGGGTTGGCTTTTAAGTGGACGCGGAAACTTTCTATCTCAGCTTTGCTGGCGGCTGGTCCTACCAACATGCCATAGCCGCCTGCACCATGCGTTTCTTTGACCACCAACTCGCTTAAGTGTGCCAAGGTGTAAGCCAGATCTTCTGGTTTACGGCATTGAAAAGTAGGGACGTTATTGAGGATGGGTTTTTCACCTAAATAGAACTGAATCATTTCCGGTACATAGGGGTAAATCGATTTATCATCAGCTACGCCTGTGCCTATAGCATTAGCCAAGGTCACATTACCCGCTCGGTAGGCCGAGAGGAGACCAGCAACACCGAGTGTGGAATCAGAGCGAAAAGCCAGAGGGTCTAAAAAGTCATCATCAATGCGTCGATAAATGACATCAACTCGTTCGGGGCCTTGGGTAGTGCGCATGAAGACCTGCTCATTTTTCACATACAAGTCTTTGCCTTCAACCAATTCAACCCCCATTTGTAAGGCTAAATAGGTATGTTCAAAGTAAGCTGAGTTGTACATCCCTGGAGTTAACACAACCACATTGGGTTTTTTAACCTCGCTGGGTTTTACTGACTTCAGACACTCCAATAAAAGGTCGGGGTAATGCTCTACGGGTGCAATGCGTTGCTCTTGAAACAAGTCGGGAAATAAGCGCATCATCATTTTGCGATCTTCCACCATATATGAGACACCAGATGGCACGCGTAAGTTATCTTCTAATACATAAAACTCCCCTGCACCTGCACGCACAATATCAATTCCCGCAATTTGCGCGTAGATGTCGCGCGGCACATCTACATTGCGCATCTCGGGACGGTATTGGGCATTATTAAAAATTTGCTCGGCGGGCACAATGCCCGCTTTAATAATGGCTTCTGCATGATAAATATCAGAGATAAAACAGTTTAAGGCTTGAACCCGTTGACGCAGCCCAGCTTCAAGCTGAGCCCATTCTTGAGCGCTAAATATCCGCGGAATTTGATCGAATGGAATCGTGCGTTCTGCGCCCAAGTCATCACCATAAACAGCAAAGGTAATTCCCACTCGTCGAAAAATCAGTTCCGCCTCAGCGCGCTTCAGACCCATAAGGGTATCGCTTTGCTGCTTTAGCCAGCGATGAAAGGTGCGGTAATGGGGCCGCGCTTTACCTGCCTCGTTGAGCATTTCGTCGTATGGCAAGTTCATCGCTATAAGTTAAATCACCTTAGGGTACTTCAGGGGCGAACGGGGAGGTTCGATGGTGCATTAATGCACAAATTTGGTGCTAAAAGAAACTTTTTAGCTAAAAACGGCTTATTTTTAAAGGCAGCTCCAGCGAAAAGTGCCGTTAGCTTAAGACAGGTCGCCGCGGGCAATGCGGGCTTTTTCTCGCTCCCAATCACGTTCTTTTTCGGTAGCGCGTTTGTCATGTTGTTTTTTCCCTTTAGCTAAGCCAATCTCGCATTTCACATTGCCTTTCGAGAAATGCAGGTTAATGGGTACAAGGGTATACCCCTTTTGATCGACCTTGCCAATGAGTTTGCGAATTTCAAGGGCATTAAGGAGTAATTTACGGGTACGCGTGGGGTCAGCTAGTACATGAGTCGAAGTGGAGCTAAGCGGGCTAATATGTGCGCCAATGAGGAATAGTTCAGCCTTGCGGATTACCACATACGCCTCTTTAATTTGTGCCCGGCCTGCGCGAATGGCTTTCACCTCCCAGCCCTCTAAGGCGAGTCCAGCTTCGCAGCGTTCCTCGATAAAATAATCAAAGAAGGCTTTTTTGTTATCAACGATACTCATGGTTTATATAGTAATTTTCTGACTTAATTATGGCAGACGTCTACAAGACCGTTTTAATTAACCAATCCGTTGAACGGATGTTCGATTTAGTGACCGATGTGGCGCGTTACCCTGAATTTCTGCCATGGTGTGGCGGCGTAGAGATTTTTGAACAGTCTGAAACAATTTTAGACGCCAAAATACACATTCATTTTAAAGGCATTAATCAATACTTCCATACGCGCAATGTGAATCATCGCCCCGAAACCATTGATATGGTTTTTGTCGATGGACCGTTTCGGCATTTTTCAGGTCAGTGGAACTTTATTGCCTTGCGCGAAGATGCGTGCAAAGTAGAGTTTAAGTTGCATTGGGAATTTAAAAATGCCTTGCTCGATAAAATTATTGGCCCCGTCTTTGCCCATATTGCTGGTACGTTTGTCGATCGCTTTGTCACCCGAGCTGAAAGCTTATATGGCTAAAGGCTTGAATTTGTGGCTTTGCGACGCCCGCGCAAGCGCTAGTTTGCAAAGGGGCGATGCCTCACCGATCATTACTCCTTTGTATTTACCCCTGCCAAGTGGCGCGGTGGCCACCATTGGAATGGCCTTAATGCGTGCCGGGATTGCTAGTGGGCCCACTGATCCAGCCTTTAGTCGAAAGGGTTGTATTGGGGTCTTTGGCAAGCGCAAAGACTGGCTTAGCCCTATTTATGAAGGTGATCGAATTGAGTTATATGGCCCCTTATTGATTGATCCGAAGGCAGTGCGGCGTAAAAAAGCCAATCAAAACCGGGATAGTGAATTAAAGGCCAGTGCCCTGGCTCGTCAGGCCCGTCGCAAGGCGAAGCAGCGATAAGTCTATAATCTGATTTTGCGACTAGGGGTTTTGTATGCGACTCATCCAAAAAGCACTCACTTTCGACGACGTGCTCCTTGTGCCTGCTTATTCGGCAGTCTTACCACGTGATGCGAGTTTAATTAGTCGTTTAACCCGCGATATTGCCTTAAACATCCCCTTAGTTTCGGCGGCCATGGACACCGTAACCGAAGGTCGTTTAGCCATTGCAATGGCCAGCGAGGGTGGTATTGGTATTGTGCATAAAAATCTCAAACCAGCTGAGCAAGCCCGCGAAGTAGCTAAAGTAAAGCGTTATGAGTCAGGCGTCTTGCGTGACCCCATCACCATTGGACCTGAGGTTACCGTGCGCGAGGTGATTCAGTTATCGCGTGAACATGGCTTTTCTGGCTTTCCTGTGCTGCAGGGCAAGACGGTCGTGGGCATCATCACTAATCGCGATTTACGCTTTGAAGAGGAGCTTGATGCGCCGGTAAAAACCAAAATGACGCCGCGCGATCGACTCGTTACTGTGGGCGAAAGCGCTTCATTAGAAGACGCCAAGCGCTTAATGAATAAACATCGCCTTGAACGCGTGTTGGTGGTCAACGATGCTTTTGAATTACGGGGCCTAATTACGGTTAAAGATATTTTAAAAGCTACCGAGCATCCGAATGCGTGTAAAGATAGCGAAGGTAAGTTGCGCGTTGGGGCGGCGGTTGGAGTGGGCTCAGATAACGACGAGCGCGTCGAGTTACTGGTGAGGGCAGGGGTCGATGTGATTGTGGTTGATACGGCCCATGGTCATAGTCAAGGGGTTCTTGATCGAGTGAAGTGGGTGAAGAAAAATTATCCGCAAGTGCAAGTGATTGGCGGCAATATCGCCACTGCTGATGCCGCAAAAGCATTATTGGAAGCGGGGGCCGATGGCGTCAAGGTGGGTATAGGCCCCGGCTCCATTTGCACTACTCGCATTGTGGCGGGCGTCGGTGTTCCACAAATTACTGCCATCGTCAATGTTGCGCTGGCCCTCAAAGGCACCGGTGTGCCATTAATCGCCGATGGTGGAGTGCGCTATTCAGGTGATGTGGCGAAAGCGCTGGCAGCTGGAGCAGATGCGGTAATGATGGGCGGCATGTTTGCAGGTACTGAAGAGGCGCCAGGTGAAGTCTTTTTATATCAGGGCCGTTCATATAAAAGTTATCGTGGCATGGGTTCTTTAGGTGCGATGACGGATGGTGCTGCTGATCGGTATTTCCAAGAAGATATTGCCACTGCTAATGCCGATAAGTTAGTTCCCGAAGGTATCGAAGGGCAAGTACCTTATAAGGGTAGCGTTCTCACCATCTTGCATCAACTGACTGGCGGTATTCGTTCCTCAATGGGGTATTGCGGTTGTAAAACAATTGCCGAGTTACATGACAAAGCCAATTTTGTAGAAATTACTTCAGCAGGTGTGCGTGAATCGCATGTGCATGATGTCAAGATTACAAAGGAAGCACCTAATTACCATATTGATTAAACGATATCGCTGTGCACGCTAAGATTCTTATTCTTGATTTTGGTTCCCAAGTAACCCAACTCATTGCCCGCCGTATCCGTGAAGCAAAAGTCTATTGCGAAATTCATCCTTACGATTGCGCTCCTGAACTGATTCGACGTTTAGTAGAGCAAGACGACTGCAAAGGCATTATTCTTTCTGGCGGTCCAAATTCAGTTACTAGCAGCGCTAGTCCTAGAGCCCCACAAATTGTTTTTGAATTAGGTGTGCCAGTACTTGGCATTTGTTATGGCATGCAAACCATGGCTGAGCAATTGGGCGGTGCGGTTGCGTCAGCCGAGACGCTGGGTAAAGCCCGCGAATTTGGTTACGCAGAAGTTCGAGCACATGGCCATACTGCCCTTTTAAAAGGCATTGAAGATTTTGTGACTACTGATGGTCATGGCATGCTGAAGGTCTGGATGAGTCATGGTGATTCGGTCACGACTATGCCTCCTGGCTTTCAATTAATGGCCTCAACCGCCGCTTGCCCCATTGCTGGCATGGCCGATGAAGCCAAACAATTTTATGGTTTTCAGTTTCATCCAGAAGTAACCCATACCCTGCAGGGCGAAGCCATCTTGCAGCGTTTTGTACATGATATTTGTCATTGCCCAGGCGATTGGGTGATGGGCGATTACATTAGCGAGGCCATCGCGCATATTCGCGCACAAGTTGGCAGCGATGAAGTAATTTTAGGTTTATCGGGAGGCGTTGACTCGAGCGTTGCCGCAGCATTAATTCATCAAGCGATTGGTAATCAACTTACTTGTGTATTTGTCGATCATGGTTTATTGCGCTTGAATGAAGGTGAAATGGTGATGGAAATGTTTGCCCGTAATTTAGGGGTGAAGGTTATTCGGGTGGATGCAGCTGAACAATTTATGGCGCAGCTAGCAGGCGTAAGCGATCCCGAGATGAAACGTAAAATTATTGGCAAAGAATTTATTGACGTATTTCAAGCTGAATCCATCAAAATTAAAAATGCCAAGTGGTTAGCGCAAGGCACTATTTATCCGGATGTCATTGAGTCTGCTGGCAAAGGTAAAAAGGGTGCTCATACCATTAAGAGTCACCACAATGTAGGCGGTTTACCAGATGATATGCACTTGAAATTACTCGAACCCTTACGTGAATTATTCAAGGATGAGGTACGCGAGTTGGGTGTGGCGCTAGGTCTACCCCGTGAAATGGTCTATCGCCATCCCTTTCCAGGCCCTGGTTTGGGTGTGCGCATCTTAGGTGAAGTGAAGGCTGAATACGCTGATTTGCTGCGTCATGCCGATGCCATTTTTATTGAAGAATTGCGCAACACGATTGATGGAGTTAGCGGAAAATCATGGTACGACTTAACGAGTCAAGCTTTTGCGGTATTTCTACCAGTCAAATCAGTAGGGGTAATGGGCGATGGTCGCACTTACGAATATGTTGTAGCTTTGCGTGCAGTGCAGACTCAAGATTTTATGACCGCACATTGGGCGCATTTGCCTCATGAACTATTAGGGCGTGTATCTAACCGAATTATTAATGAGGTGCGCGGAATCAATCGTGTGGTCTATGATATTAGTGGTAAGCCACCCGCTACGATTGAGTGGGAGTAGAATTTATTTACCTCATCAAGCCTTTATTCAGACTTTATTTGCATGCTCTTAACAATTGGGGCAAACCTAATTAAATCCCCCTTAATTTGCTCACCAAATTTTTCAGGGGTGCCGGGTGATGGAGTAATACCCATTGCTAAGAGTCTAGTCTTTCCCTCTGGTGAGTTCAAAATTTCATTTAAGGCTTGGTTTAATTTAATCAAAATAGGTTTGGGTGTTTTTGCCGGAGCCAACAAACCTACCCAATCATCTATTTCAAACTCTTTGATGCCTGACTCGGTAAAAGTAGGTACATCTGGCATGCTTGGACTTCTTTTTGCGCTTGAGACTGCAATGGCTTTAATGCGCCCTGATTTTACATATTGGTTAGCACCCGCCACAGCGGTGTAAACCAAGGGGATGTTCCCGCCTAATAAATCAATTAAGGCCTGCCCACCGCCTTTGTAAGGCACGTGAACTAAATTAGCACCAGTTTTTTGCTTGAGTAATTCACCAGCAATATGCGGCGTTCCGCCAGCACCAGAGGTGCCATAAGATAAGCCATTCGGATCTTTTTTGGAGATGGCAATCACATCAGCTAAAGTTTTGCCTTGGAAATCATTGTTTGCCACCACAATCAAAATTGCATCGCCAATTTTGCCAACGGGCGCAAAATCTTTTACGCTATCAAACGAGATTTTGTCAAAAAGTGATGGGTTGATCGATAAAGTTCCGGCATAACCTAGGAGCAGGGTATATCCATCGGGCTCGGCAGCAGCCACCATTTGCGTGCCGATATTGCCAGATGCTCCAGGGCGATTATCAGCAATGACTTGTTGCCCTAATTTTAAAGAAAGCTGTTCTGCAATAAAGCGGCCTGAAGTATCTGTCACCCCACCAGGAGTGAATGGAATAATGAGGCGTATGGGTCGATTAGGATAGTTCGTTTGCGCATGTGAGGTGAGCGAGAAAATAAATGTTCCGACTAAAAGTCCATGCAATAGGTATTTGTGTAATTTCATCTCAGTTCCCTCGCTTTGTTTCTACAAACCGTTTTTCAAATTCCCAAACATCTTGAAAGCCCATTAACTCGGAAAGCTCGCCAAAGTCATATAAGTCGACTGGGTTATCAATGGAAGACCCTGAATGTTTAAAGTGCTCGTAGACCTTAGTCATCGCTTGAACTGAGGCCAATAAAGCCGTAACCGGAAAGATTGCAAGCTTAAATCCACATTGCTCTAATTCTAATTTTGACAAAATAGGGGTACGACCTTTTTCCACCATATTGGCAACCAATGGATGGTTGGGAAAAGTTTCGCCAATGCGTCTGATCTCGTTTAGATTTTCAGGGGATTCAATAAATAATATATCCGCTCCAGCACGAGCATAGGCTTCACCTCTTTTTAACGCTTCATCCAAGCCTAACGTAGTTCTGGCATCAGTTCTGGCGATAATTTTAAATTGCGGGTCGACCCTTGAAGCAACTGCAACCTCAATTTTTTTAACCATCTCTGCCAGCGGTATGACGCGTCTTCCAGGGGTATGGCCACATTTTTTGGGAAACTCTTGATCCTCTAATTGAATCGCTACTGCGCCAGCTGTTTCATATCCGCGAACGGTATGCCGCACATTTAATAAGCCCCCATAACCGGTATCGCCATCCGCAATAAGCGGTGTCTTAGCCATGCCAGCCATTGCGGTAACTCTGCCAACCATGTCAGTATAAGTGGCTAAGCCCGCATCGGGAAGGCCTAAAAGAGAGGCTACGGTGCCATAGCCGGTCATATACAGAGCATCAAAATTCATGCGGTCTGCCAATCTGAGCGAGACCATTTCAAATACTCCGGGGGCAACAATTAAGCCAGGGCTAGCAAGTCTTTGATTAAAAGTGTCTCTTTGAGAAGGCATCGCGATCCTATTCATTTTTTACTTGATGTGTTTGCTGAAGGGTTGGTGAAGAACGCTCACTTAAATACTCGGCAATCTTTTTTAGCAACTGGGTGATATCGTTTTGCACCGTTTGAAAATTTGCATTCGGCTCTCGGCTTGCTTCATTCATATAGATGGGTCGACGAATTTCGACTTGAAGGCTATGTCGATTTTTATTAGGTTGACCAATCTGCGCTATGAGTTGCATACCTTTATATGGATCGTTGCGAGCAACTGTGTAACCCAGCGTGCGCAAATATTGTTCGATCAGATTCATAAATTCTGGCTCACAGGTGGTGCCATCGCGATCGCCAAGCACAAAGTCGGCCAAAGGATGAGGATTATTTTTTATCTGTAAGCGTTCGTAGGCATTATTTGGCATTGAGTGTAAATTTAAATGCCATACCCCGCCGAACCGTTGCATGCTATTTTCGATGGCTTGTGCTAGCGCTGCATGATACGGGCGATAATAGTTTTGAATGCGTTGCTGTACTTCGTTTACGCTCAATTGGCGATCATAAATTACAGTGGCAGCGTTTAGTTTTCGCCAAATTAAGCCGTAACCCAAGCGACTTTTCTCGCTTGGAGACAATGGTTCTGGCCAATCGCCATCTAATAACAGAGGATCAATATCGTTCGCTGTGCGGTTTAGGTCGATGTAAGTGCGAGGAAAGTTAGCTAACAGTAAGGTGGCTCCAACACTAGGAGCGGCGCGCCAGAGTTGATCAACATGGGTATCTTCGCCCCCCCTGAGTTGGGCTCGCGGTACAACATGACAAAAATCTGCAGGATATTCGGTACCACTATGTGGTGAGTCACAAACCAAAGGGATGGCTGAATCGGCTGGTTCAAGCAAGCGATAAGGCGAGTTTTGAGAGCCGATCATGGCCTTAGTCAACTTGAATGTTGGCCACTTTAGCGATGCGCTGATATCGGTCAATTGCTTGCTGAATCTGCTTGGCAAATTCAGCGGGTGTTCCAGGTATAGCAATCGCACCAGATTCCTCAAGCTTCTTAATAAATTCAGGATTTTTCATGCCCTGATGGATCGCTTTATTGAGCTTAGCAATAATGCTCGGTGGGGTACCGGCGGGGGCCACAATCCCAAACCAGCCACCACCACCCATTTGCGGAAACCCTAATTCGCCATAGGTGGGCACGTCGGGTAGGGCGGGTGAGCGTTTTTCTGCCAGTACCGCTAAGGCTCGTAAACGCCCTGCTTTAATTTGCGGTAATGCTGAGGGTAGGTTATCAGTAATGGCATCGACTTGCCCTGCTAACGCATCATTCATTGCTGCGCCTGCACCTTTATAAGGGACATGCAGTAAACGAATTTTGGCGAGCATGGCAAAGTACTCAACGTTGGCATGCCCTAATGAACCGGTGCCAGGGGTAGCAAAGGTATATTTATTGGGATTAGCTTGAGCTAAGGCAATGAATTGCTGCATGGTGTTAGCCGGCACTTTTGGATTGACCGCAAATACGCTCGGCGTTGCCGCCACATTAGTAATGGGCGCGAAGTCTTTAATCGGGTCATACTTGAGTTTTCCGGCATACACCGCTGAATTAGCCCCATGCGTACTCATGGTGGCCATTCCTAGGGTATAGCCATCGGGCTTTGCTTTCGCGACAACCTCCATGCCAACCGATCCGCCAGCGCCAGCCCGGTTTTCTACAATGATTTGCTGACCTAATTCACGGCCGGCATATTCAGCGATGAGGCGTGCAGCCAGATCGGTTGATCCACCAGGGCCAAAAGGAACGATTAGCTTCACTGGTTGATCGGGGTAATTACTCTGGGCAAAAGTAGGTAAGCCGCAGAACAGCAGGGCCCCCAAGAGAAGATGGAGCAACTGACGCAATCTAGGCATAGGATTCCTCAGTACCAAAAACAAGAAGAGTTGGCGTTTAATGGCTTGTCAGTTTACCTTACCGCACTCAATGAATTCAATGCACTTGAGCGCGGCCAGCAACAAGGTAAATTGTTTATCATAAGGGTCTGAAGCATCCGCTAATTTACGAACTGGAGCAATCAATGCCATTTTCACGTCGCCTTTTTATGCTGTCTGCCGCTCTGGCTCCCTTTGGCTGTGGTTCAATCGGTTATTTACGCGGGACTGCTGTGCCTGCGCCAAGTCCGATGCCGGCAGTGCGTCCACCGCAGGTGGGTCAAGAGTGGTCTTATTTACAGCGGGATATGTTTAATGGCAATACGCTGGGCACCTTAACCGAACGGGTGCAGTCGGTGGGCTCGCAAATTGTCATTACCCGCTCGATGGATACGAGCACAGCATCAGCCAATACGAGTTCTGGTGCCTTTGGTGCCATTATGAAAGATATCAATCAAATCAATGAACCAATTGGTTCAATGGGCAATGAAGTGCAAGGCCCATGGGGCACTTTTTTAGCGAATCCCAACTGGAAAACCTTATTGTTATTTAACCCAGGAGTACCAGCCTGGCCCCAACAATTAAATGCATCCTGGAGTAAGCAAACCAATACCAAATATCAGGTAGCTGGCAATGCGGGCTATACCTTTTCATGGGAAGAATATATGAGTGCTAGCGCTTGGGAAACCATCACGGTTCCAGCTGGCACATTTACCGCATTAAAATTTAGTAGTTTAGTTAACTACACTAGTCCCGATGCGAATAAAATTAATTGCATTTGGCGAGAAACCTGCTGGTTTGCCCCGCAAATTGGGCGCTGGGTAGCACGGGAATCATCGGGATCGTATATGTTAATTGGTGTTATGCAATCGCCATTTTTAGAAAATGAATATGTTTGGCAGCTAAGCTCTTGGAAATAAATTTATCGCGCCGTGTTTGTTTAATCGCTATAGGCGCCTTACCCAGTGCTTGTCTCACCCCGATTCCTTATCCTGCTGCAACTGTAAGCCCAACGCCGAGTGTACCTCCCCAAATGCGAGCACCTCAAGTGGGGCAGCAATGGGTTTACGCCGTGCGGAATATTTTTAACCAAGAGACACTCGATGTCGTTACAGAAACGGTGGTGCAAGTAGGCGAGCAAATTCGCATCCAACGTAACTCTAATAAAATAGGCCCCTTACCCGATGAAGTTCAAGGACCTTGGGGCAAGATCATTCAAGATCCGCATTGGCAACCTGCGCAAAAGTTTATTCGTCCACTACCAATATGGCCTGAAAAATTAGAGCTGGGCTGGTCTGGTTCTTATCGCGATCGTTATCAAGTGCTCGGTTACCCAGATGCTGACTTTGCTTGGCTAGTCACTATTTCAGCAATTGCTTGGGAAAAAATTCGTACGCCAGCTGGATCATTTGTCGCCTTGAAATACAGTAGCGACTCACCCTATTTTGAAAGTAATGATGTTTCACGTTTCGCTAGCTTACGCAATGAAGAAACTTGGCTAGTACCCGAAATTGGACGCTGGGCGATTCGCCGTAGCATGGGGCGCTATTTATTAGGCGGCATGAGTTGGTCTGGCTCATTTTGGGAGGATTATTTAGAGTGGGAGCTGCAGTCATGGAAATAAATTCTTTCCTAGCTAATTTATTCACCCAGCAATTTAATTAATGTATAGCGTTAAAGAAATTTTTCCTACCTTACAGGGTGAAGGCGCGCATGCTGGACGTGCTGCTGTATTTTGTCGGTTTTCAGGCTGCAATCTTTGGAGCGGACGTGAGGAAGATCGTGCTACTGCTATTTGCCAATTTTGCGATACCGATTTTATTGGTGTTGATGGTATTGGTGGTGGAAAATTTTCGATTGCTGGCGAGTTAGCGAGTGCAATTGAAGCTGCCTGGCTAACTACCGCTGCCGGCCGTCATTACCGCTATGTGGTTTTTACTGGAGGAGAGCCGCTCTTGCAGTTAGACGAAGCTCTTCTGCAAGCCTTACACGCGCTTCAGTTCGAAATTGCCGTTGAAACCAATGGCACCTTACCATTGCCCGCCGGAATCGACTGGGTGTGTGTGAGCCCGAAGGCAGGCACTGAGTTGGTGGTCAAACAAGCCGATGAAATTAAATTGGCGGTGCCACAAAATGGCCATACTCAATTGGAGATGTTGTTGAAACGATTTGAGAGCATGGACTACCGACATCGTTTTTTACAACCCATTGATGGTGTAGAGCGCACAGCGAATACCGCTTTAGCAGTACAGCTTTGCCAAAAAAGACCCTTGTGGCGTTTAAGTCTTCAAACCCATAAATACATTGGGATGCCTTAATATTAGCCCTATGATTACGATTACTAGGCGGTTCGAGTTTGATGCAGGTCACCGTATTCCCCACCACGAGGGTCAATGCGCCCATTTGCATGGTCATCGTTATGCTTTAGAGATCACACTTGCTGGCGAGATTTTGCAGCATCCTGGCGCTGCCGATGATGGTATGGTGCTTGATTTTGGTGAAGTTAAGCACTTAACACAAGTGCATTTAGTGAGTTTATGGGATCACGCTTTTTTAGTAGCGCAGGAAGACCAGCGCGTCGTTACTTTTTTAGCAAGTATGCCAAATCATAAAACTGTCGTTTTGGCTGATGTGCCTACCGTAGAAAATTTAGCGCGAACCGCTTTTCAGATACTTGAGCCTGTTTTTAAGGACTCATTTCAGGGGCGCCTGACTTTAGCTTCAATTCGTTTGTACGAAACGCCTAATTGTTGGGCTGATGTTTTTAGTTCAGTGACGGTAGCAGTTTAATTTGATGAATGCTGATATTGATTTTATGAGGCTAGCATTGGAACAAGCACAATTAGCGGCCGCCCAAGGAGAAGTTCCGGTGGGGGCAGTATTGGTTAAAAATGGCGCGGTCCTCGCTCGTAGTTTTAATCAGCCTATTGCTAAACACGACCCGAGCGCACATGCTGAAATGAATGTTTTGCGTTTAGCTGCAGCGCAGCTTGCAAACTATCGTTTACCAGATACCACGCTCTATGTCACCCTCGAGCCCTGTGCGATGTGTTGCGGGGCGATGCTGCATGCGCGTATCGAACGTGTTGTTTATGGAGCGCCTGACCCTAAAACAGGAGCGGCTGGCAGCGTCCTTAACATCTTTGGTGAATCGCAAATTAATCATCAAACTGCCGTCACCGGTGGTGTTTTAGGTGATGACTGTGGTCATGTATTACGCACCTTTTTTGAGGCCCGCCGCAGATGAAAATTCATCTCATTGCCCCCTCTGGTGCAGCGCTTGAGCAACGTAGCCCTGATAATGCGGTGCGCTACTTGATTGAGCAGGGTATTGCCGTAGAGAACCTTGCTTGTGTGAAACGAGTTCATCAGCGCTTTGCTGGAACTGACGTTGAGCGCTTAGCTGAGCTCAATGCGCTTGCCAAGCTTGATCCTGACACGACTGTAATGGCCATGCGCGGTGGTTATGGTTTGCAGCGTATTTTGCCGAGTATTGACTGGGTTGCATTAGCGAATACAGTAAAGCGGGGCGTGCAACTATGCGGACATAGCGATTTCACTGCGCTGCAATTAGGCCTATTGGCTAAAACAGGTGCGATTAGCTTGGCGGGCCCAATGCTGAATTACGATTTTGGGCGAGTGAATGCAGCAGGTGAGCCCATTCCCCCCAATGCTTTCATGTGGCAGCATTTTCAACAGGCAATCAACGCACGTCAATTAGATTGCCAAGTTCTAAAAGCACAACCCTATCTGGGAGCGAAGCAAAATGCAGTAGCACTAAAGGGCATCTTGTGGGGTGGCAATCTTACTATTTTATGCACCTTAATCGGTAGTGAGTTTATGCCGAGCGCTGAGCAAACTCGGGGCGGAATTTTATTTTTAGAAGACATTAACGAACATCCTTATCGGCTTGAGCGCATGCTCATTCAGTTATTAGAGGCTGGGGTCTTTGCACAGCAGCAGGCCATTTTATTAGGCGATTTTTCGGGCTATCGACTACTTGACAATGATCGTGGTTACGATTTCTCAGCCGCTGTGGCTTGGTTGCGCGAGCGCCTGCCAAGCTCGATTCCGATTTTAATGGGCTTGCCATTTGGCCATTGCCCTGAA
Organism: Polynucleobacter sp. IMCC 30228; assembly: GCF_021395205.1. GTDB lineage: Bacteria > Pseudomonadota > Gammaproteobacteria > Burkholderiales > Burkholderiaceae > Polynucleobacter. The sequence continues at coordinate 165,041 of NZ_JAJVCS010000002.1, forward strand.
AAATTGACTTTACCGGTGGGCGCGCAGGCTAATTTGACAGCCAATTTAAGCGGATTTGACCTGCAGGCACATTGGTAGGAATTACGCCTAAGCAGGCTAAACTTCGGCACCACTTAAATGAAAGCTGGCTTTAGAGTCTTGTGCCAGAGCCTCCTGCAGAGCTGGTAAAGCAAGCTTCAATTTTTCATTTAGAGTCCAGGGCGGGTTCACAACTAACATCCCACTCGCTTGTAAGCGCCGCTCACTTGGATTATTCGCTACCCGCAACTCTGCTTGCAGCCAAGGTCTTGAGTAACTCATAATGATTTTTTTTAAGCGCGCAGCTAAAGCGATCGATTCTCGCCGCGGCAGAATGGGATACCAAATGGCAAAACAACCTGTAGCGAAACGTTGCAAACCTTCAGCAAGCGTGGTTTCAATCTGGCGATAATCATTTTTATCTTCATAAGCAGGGTCAATTAAAACTAAGCCCCTGCGCCCGGGTGGAGGTAATAATGCTTTAAGTCCACTAAAGCCATTGCTGGCATAGACATCAATTTGTTTGGCATTGGGTAGTTGCGCTACATTTCTTTGCAGAATCAAAATTTCTTGGGGATGTAATTCAAATAATTTGAGGCGGTCTTGCGGTCTTAAGAGCCTCGCCAAAATAAAGGGAGAACCTGGATAAATAGATAAGGACTCAGTTTGGTTTTCAAGCTGAACTTGCTGAAATAAGTTTTGAAAAGAGGGTACTAATTTGGTGGTTAAGCGTTCAATACCCCATTGCGCTTCTTTACTGATTTGCGCAAAGCCGTCTTGCAAGTGATAAATGCCAGCACCAGCATGCGTATCAATAAAAGTGACTGCCCCTGGTTTTTCTTGGAGGTAGTGAATTAACTCAATAAGCACAAGATGCTTCAACATGTCAGCATGTCCACCAGCATGAAAAGCATGGCGGTAACTAAACATAACAATGCATGATGAAGAAGTGAATGACTAGGCAGACGTTTTTTGGCGGAGACCAAAAACGATGAGGGTGAGGAAAATAAGCATTACCCCAAGATTTTGTAAATACTGGTTTTCAGCAAAATCGAGAGAGGTATTTAGCAAAATATAGATGGTAATAAGGCCACCCAAGGCAATAAAGCGTGGCCACCAGCCATTGGCTAGGAGTTGTTTGCGAGGTATTTTATCGGCTAGATAGGCACCAATGAGGCCGCACCAAAAGCCTAAACCCGCTGCCACTAACACATCGCTCAGCCAATGCACGCCGAGGGCACTGCGTGAAATTCCCACCAAAATAGCGAGGAGAAATAAAAGCAGAAGGGGGGTGCGTAAGGTTTGCTTAGCACAGAAAAATATTGCTGTGGCCACAGCAAAAGCAGTGAGCGTATGACCTGATGGCATGGAGTTGCTTAACAACATATCGCCAAAGCGAAAAAAACTGCCTTCAGCCAGCACACCAGAAGGCCGGGGTAGGCTTAGCAGCGGCTTCAGAATAGAGCTAATGACCGCTGTTAAGGCCCCAGCAAAAATACCAGCACTTAAAGCCCGTGGCGCAAAAATAAGCAGCGGGAAGGCAATCGCAAAAAGGCCCCAACCGTTACCTAAATACGTAAATGCTGCCCAGGCCCAGTTCGGAAGAATTTGGCTAGCTTCATTGAGTGCTAAAAACGAACTAACCTGTTGGTGGGAGACAAATAAACCAAGCCCCAACGCAATGGGAAGTAGGGGCAAAAGCCAGAATAGCAGCCGCGGTGCGCGATTAATCGGTGGCATCCAGTTGCACTGCGACCTTGACCATCACTTCTGCAACGGTAATAGCCTGCATACAGACATTATCTTGACAAGGCGTTTTGCGATGATTAGCTGCGCTTACACAAGGGGAGCAGGCAAGCTGCGCAGTAATGGGAATCGAGCGGCCGAGCGAGCCATATAAGGCTGGAGTTTCTGGGCCAAAAAGCACCACCGTACGTAATTGGGTAACCGAAGAAAAATGACCGGGACCCGAATCATTGGTAACCATGACTTTAGCCAGCGTATATAAAGCAGGTAATTCGCCAAAACTTACTTTGCCAGCAAAGTTAATCGCACGCTCCACCTTTGCTTCTAAGCGAATGGCTTCAACATAAGCAACTTCATTGGCCGAGCCGGTAATGAGGATGAGATCGTTTGGCCAGCGGGTATGGATTGCCGCAATGAGCTCAGCAAACCGTTGCGGTGCCCAGCGGCGTTGGGGCAACAAATCGCTGGCATTGGGATTGACGAGGATGAGGCGTTGGGCTTGAGCAGCAAACGGAATAGCGAGTTGCCGAGCTAAGCCAATAATGCGCTCTTGTACAGTTTGTAGAACCTGTAGATCGATCTTGGCTTGCTGAATACGAATCGCAGAATCGGGAATGGTAATTTTACTAAAAGGAATTTCAATGGCAGTTGCAAATGCCGCATGCACCAAAGAAATAAAGTTTTTAGCGATATGAATATGGGGGTTGTAATGCACCTTACGCGTTAGCATGGTGCCGCGCCATAATCCCTCACCGTGAAAAATATGATAACCAACCCGCCGTTGTGCACCACAGAGCCCTGTTAAGAGGGCGGTAAAGCGAGAAAATAATTCGAGGTCAATTACGGTATCAATTCGCTGCTGTCGTGCTTGCCATAAAAAAACCACCGAGTCGCGCATCAGGCTAAATAAGCCCGATGAATCAATGGTAAAAACATTTTCTGGCTTTACAGTGTTTAACAAGCTTAAGCTCGCACGATTACTTTTAAAAATAAGAAAGTAAATTTCTGCTCCGCGAGCTTGGGCTTCGCGCATGGCTGGATCAACTAATATTGCGCTACCCATTTCGGATAATTCAATAAACAGTAATTTACGTGGCGTTTGTAATGCTGGTTTAAATGCGCTTTGCAGGCGATCGAGTACTGAAATTAGCGGGCTGATGATTGCGCAGAGTGGCACCCCCACCCAATGGTCGATGCTTCGCATGGTATTGACACGAATACTCATTCGGTACGCTTATTTAAATTTTAAAATGGGATAAACGCCAGGTAGAGCACAGAGCGCAGAGAATGCACCAAAGCTAACTGAGGCTAACACGGTTAAAGAGGGTTCCACTCCCCATAAAACGAGTACCGAGGAGAGTGTGGCTTCGCGTAGCCCCCAACCAGAAATACTAATCGGCAGCATGAGCAGCAAACTGAGAGCAGGCAAACCAATCATCAGCGCTTCTACTGGAACGGCAGCCCCATAGGCCTTTAAGCAGCAGCCTAGCGCAACGATATTAAAGCAGTGAATGCCAATTGAGAAAGTCACTTGGGCAATGGTTATAGGAAAACCAAAAGCAAAACGAATGCCTGGTAAGGTAGCCATCATGCGAAAGCGCGCCAAGATTTTTTCTAAGAGCCTGAGGCTGGGCCCCCAAATTAAAATGAGCGCACCAACTATGCCAGCAAAGAGCATGATTGCAATTACGCCGTAACCTAATTCAACCCCCCAGCTAGCTAGCGTAGCGCCACCTAATACCAAGCCAATCCCACCTAATAAGTTGTTACCTGCTAAGCCCAGCATACGATCAATTAAAGTCATCGCAAAACCTAGGCGTAACTTTGGTGTGGCGTGCCCTAAATCGACTTCATGATGCAATTCCTCATCAAGCTCTTTTTTGCCGCCAACCTTGTCATCAGCGGTCAGGTGGCTGCCGGTAACAGCCCGGTAACTATCGCCACCCAAGGTGCTAGGCAAGCCCTGATTAATTAAGGTGCCAGCAAAATACAACTTAATGTAAGCAAAGACACTCCCTTGAAAGCCTACTTTACGCATCAAGAGGGCCCAACGAATACCGCCACAAGTAAACGCTGAGAAAATAGCTAATACCGCCCCAATAAACCAAAGGGGTTGCATTTTTAATTCAGTCGTAAAAAGTGCATGCCAGTCGATGCCACTGGTGGCTTTCCATAACAGGGCAATCGACAACAAAATACGAATAGTGGGCCAACTGCGCTTGAGAATGGTTTTCCAGGCGGGTTGAGGGGCGGCGTATAAGGGCCTATTTTTGCTCATAGGCGTAAGGATAATGCTTTGGGGTGCCAGCCCTGACAAAAGCTGAAGTCAAAGCGGGATAAAGCTTGGTTAAAGCGGTTAATAGTAAGGCTCTCGATGGTTTCGCAAGTACTAAAATAACCCCGCGGATCGCTTGTATTCACTGGCGCGGCAAACGGTAGGCCTGACCAGTTCACCAAGATAACGTTGGCATTTTCTGGTAAAGGGCCAAACCAGAGATCAAATTGATCTTGACGCTGGTCGATGACAAAAACCGGTAAAGGCTCGCTATACCAAGCTAAGCGACTAGCCAGAGTCCAATTTTGTACTGCAGTTCCAGCAGCTTGTTTCTCTTGTACTAGTTGCGCAGCTCGGGCTCCTGCTAAATTCCAGCCATACAGATCAGCGATGGGATTATTTGGTTGCCCCCTAAAACTGATGCCACCGATAAATACTAAGGTGAAGCCTAATAAGCAAAGCAATAATTGCGTTCCTGCGCAAATGCTGAGCAACCAACGATATGATTTTTGCCACAGCCCAGCTAGGCCAATACCAGCAAAAGGCGCTAAACAAAACCAAGCGGGGCTTGTCCAATGAGGTAGACCACCGCCAGCAGAGAGAATTGCAAAAAGAATAAATGGCAAGAAAAAGAAGCTTAACAAAGCGAGTAGTTGCGGTTTATCAAGCTTCAGAAAGTAACGGATAAAAATACCGCCGCCGATTGGCAGTAAGACTCCATAGGCTAACAATTGCAGTCCAAAAAATCGCGCTATACCCAACCAAGACCAAGTACCGCCGCCGCCATGATTGATTTGGTATTGAAAGGAAATCCACGCATGGGCCCAATTCCAGAAAATAATCGGACTGATCGCAACGAGTGCAATGAAACACGCTAGCCAAAAACCAGACTGATTGAGCCAGTTCTTACGTGGAGATACTAAAAAAACCAGCGCAAGCGCAAGTGCACTAAAAATGGCAGTGTATTTACTTAAACCGGCTAAGCCTAGGACTACACCCAAGACCACCCATTGCCAAACGTAAAACTGCTGCGCTTGTTGCAGCCAGCAAATGGCCAGCCATAATAAAGTTAATACTAACGGGGTTAAAAGCGAATCGGGTAAGAGGCCAATTGCTAAAACGTGTGGCAATGGCGCTAAGACAATGGCAAGCACAGCAGCAACACTAGCCATTTGTTTTGAGGGTAATTGCTGGGCTAGCGAGTTGCGAGTTTTGGTTTGTAGATACAGTATTAAATCGTTAGTGATGTAATACACCAATACACATGAAATGAGCCACAGCAGTTCAGGTATGAAGCGGATCACACCCTCACTGAAGTCATTGGCAACTAAAGGCCATTGAATCCAGCCAACTAAAGGAGGGTGATCAAAATAACTCCAAGCCAGGTGTTTGGCATATAAGGCATAGTGCGCTTCGTCGACTGAAAATTCAACGGCAAAGCCCAGCGCCAAATGAATTAATGCCGCACCAAGCACGCAGCCTAAAACCCAGCGCAGTAGTACTGACGGGCGCAAGAAAGTTGTCATGCGAGCTGTTGAAGCAGCCTGTTTAGGCTAAGTTTTCCAAGTACACCTTAAAAAGGGCTTGTGTGCCGGAACGACCCAGTTCTTTGGTCATTAAAAGATCGTAGAGTTTTTTGGCTTGTTTTAAGCCCGGTAAATTGAGACCCATTTGCTCTGACTCGGTAATCGATATCCCTAGGTCTTTCACTAAATGTTCAATCATGAAGCCGGGGGCAAAGTCTCCTTGTACCATTTTTGGCCCCAACATATTTAATTGGGTGCTACTAGCAGCTCCGCTGCCAATCACTTTGAGTACAGCCAAAGGATCGAGACCGGCTTTTTTGGCGAACGAAAGGCCTTCACACACTCCCATAATGGTTGAGGCAATCACAATTTGGTTGCAAAGTTTAGTATTTTGTCCAGAACCAGCAGGCCCTAAGAGCGCAATATTGTTGCCCATCAGTTGAAAGAGGGGGAGTACTTGGTCAAAGGCTGTAGCATCTCCGCCAACCATGATGGAGAGTTTGGCATCACGGGCACCCACATCGCCACCTGACACTGGCGCATCGAGGCAGGCAACCCCTTTTTTAGATCCTGCGGCAGCAATTTGTACCGCTAAAGCAGGGCTGGAAGTGGTCATGTCGATGGCTATGGCGCCATTCTTTGCATTAGCCAAAATGCCCTGCGGGCCCAAATAGGTCTCTTCGACATCGCGGGGATAGCCAATAATAGTAATAATCACATCTGCTTGCGCAGCTAGTTCCGCCAGCGAGTTGGCCCAAGTGGCGCCGCGCGCAATGAGGCCAGCAGCTTTTTCCTTCGTGCGGTTAAAGACCTGTACTGGATATCCACCAGCGAGCAAATGACCGGCCATACTGTTGCCCATAATGCCGGTACCAATAAAACCAATTTTGCATTGCGCAGGGTTGGCGCTTTTTACTGAGGTGTTTGTCATGATCGAGTCTTTAAAGGGGTGAATAAAAATGATGAAAAGGTGATTTTAGACTGGTCTGCGCAGAATCTCTGGGACAATTCCAATTGATGAAGTTAAGTCCTCTTTTTAGCCGCCTAGTCATCGTTGCAGTAGCGCTTCAGCTGGCTGCCTGCAGCGGGCCCATTTTGGTCTCTGCAGATGGTCAGGCCGGCGGAGTTTCGAACGCTGATCGGGTAGATCCCCAAGATTCAGTAATGAAATTTTCAGTCCAAAGCGGGCAAACTGGGCTGCCTAAAGGTTGGCAGTTTTATCGTTTGGCACCTTATAAGAAAAATACTGTTTATCGCTTAGAGAATTATCAAGGCCGCACTGTCTTAAGCGCTAATGCGCAGTCAGCTGCATCTGGCTTAGCTGTGAAGCTCAAGCCCCAGTCGCCTAAAAATGCCTGGTTGCAATGGGAGTGGAAAGCCGGGGGTTCGATTCCGACTGCAGATAATGCCGAGCGTACAACTGATGACGCTCCGCTACGTATCTTAATTGCGTTTGATGGTAACAAGTCAAAACTCCCCTTAAAAGATCGCTTGGCATTTGAGATGGCTAACTTAATTAGTGGCCAAGAAATGCCTTATGCAACCTTAATGTATATCTGGGCAGGTAAAGGAGTAGTCGATAGCATTATTCCTAATGCCAATTCAGCACGCATCAAAATGGTGGTAGTCGATTCGGGCTGGGAAGGGGTTGGGGAATGGCGCAAACATCAACGCGACCTTTCGGCGGATTATTTTGCTGCCTATGGCGAAGCCCCAGGTAATTTGATTGGGGTGGGCATCTTGACGGATACTGACAATACCCATTCCGAAGTCAAAGCGTTCTATGGTGATATTGAGATAGTACGGAAGAGTACTAAGCCTTAGGACCTTGTCGTTGGCTTTATTAAAGGTAAAGTAACTTCCTTTAGAATGACTCACCCAGATTGTCTTCATGGCCTCATTTATGCAAAGGAACCAAACTCATGTTTTTTAGTAAGTTGATGCCCCACGATGGCAATTTCTTTGAGTTGTTTAATGAGCATGCCAACCATATTCTTGCAGCTTCTGAAGCCTTCCTAAAATTTATTAAGAATTACAGCGATGAAACGCTGCGTTTGAAATATTCGCAGGAGGTAGATAGCGCCGAGAATGCTGCCGATATTGTGGTCAAAGAAGTGAATCGGCGGCTACATAAAACTTTTATTACACCGATTGATCGAGATCAGATTTTTTCTTTAACTAATACCATGGATGATGTTGCTGATTTAATTCAGAATGCGACCGAAGCAATGCATTTGTATGACGTCAAGCAAATGACCCCTGAAATGTTAAAGATGGCTGAAATTTGTACGCAATGTTGTGGGCGAGTGAAGAATGTGATCGCTTGTCTAAAATCCATTTCCGATCCTGAAGTAGCGAAAGATACGCTTAAAACTTGCGAGGAAATCGATCGCCTTGAATCGGATGCTGATCGCCTACTTTCTACTTCGATTGCTAAATTATTTCGTGAAGAAATAGAAGTGCGCGAGCTAATTAAACTACAGCGTATTTATGAGTTGCTGGAAGAGGCTACTGATAAATGCGAGGACGTAGCTAATTTGGTTGAAGGTATCGTACTTGAGAACTCTTAATTGTTGTATTTTTAAGGTAGATTAATTTGCTAGCGCTTGAAGTTGCATTTTGGGTTGTAGTGCTACTGGTGTTATTAGCGCTCCTATTTGATTTCATGAATGGTTTTCATGATGCAGCCAATTCAATTGCAACGGTTGTTTCTACTGGAGTTTTAAAACCACATCAAGCAGTTATCTTTGCCGCTTTTTTTAATTTTCTTGCGATTGCCATTTTTCATCTCAGTGTTGCCGCTACCGTTGGCAAGGGCATTGTCGACCCGAATACGATTGATTTGCATGTCATCTTTGGCGCTTTGGTAGGGGCTATTACTTGGAATGTAATTACTTGGTATTACGGAATACCTTCGAGTTCTTCGCATGCCTTGATTGGTGGTTTGGTGGGCGCCACTATACCAAAAGCAGGGTTTGCTGGACTTGTCTGGAGTGGTATTTTGAAAACGGTCGCTTTTATCGTTATCTCACCATTGCTTGGATTCTTATTTGGCTCCCTAATGATGTTAGTGGTATTTTGGCTTTGCCGGGGCCAAACGCCTTCGCGAACTGATCGTTGGTTTAGACGCTTACAACTTATTTCTGCTGGCGCTTATAGTTTGGGGCACGGCGGCAATGACTCGCAAAAAACCATTGGAATTATTTGGCTCATGTTGATTATTACAGGGTATATCGACGCTGCTGCCACTGCGCCCCCATATTGGGTTATCTTGACGTGTTATTTTGCAATTGCTTTCGGCACCATGTTTGGTGGATGGCGAATAGTGCGCACGATGGGTCAAAAGCTAACTAAATTAAAGCCAGTAGGAGGGTTTTGCGCTGAAACAGGGGGTGCAATCACCTTATTTTTAGCTAGCAGCTTTGGCATACCAGTCTCTACTACCCATACTATTGCTGGGGCTATTGTAGGGGTAGGGTCTACCCAAAGGGCTAGTGCAGTACGCTGGGGGATCGCTAGCAATATTATATGGGCTTGGATATTTACAATTCCTGCTACTGCTATCATGGCAGCCCTCGTGTATTACCTTAGCTTGTTATTGTTTTAATTGATTATCTGGAGAATCCTTTGGCTGTTACCGTAGAAGTAGTTCAAGAGGCATTAAAGCAAGTTATTGACCCTAATACAAAAATTGATTTGCTTGCCGGAAAATGCATTCGTAATTTGCAGGTTGCTGCAGGCGATGTGAGTTTTGACATTGTCTTGGCTTATCCAGCTAAAAGCCAGTTTGATTTGATTCGTGGCTTGGCGATGAGTGCTGTAAGTGCAATACCTGGTGTGACTAAAGTCAACATCACCATTGCCAGTAATATTGTCGCCCATGCTGTACAGCGAGGGGTCAAATTATTGCCTGGTGTCAAAAATATTATTGCAATTGCCAGTGGTAAAGGTGGTGTTGGAAAATCGACTACCGCAGTCAATCTTGCTTTAGCATTAGCAGCCGAGGGTGCTCAAGTGGGGATTTTAGATGCTGATATATATGGCCCAAGTCAGCCCATGTTGTTAGGTATTCAAGGACGCCCTGAATCACTTGAGGCTAACACTATTGAGCCCATGATGGGGCACGGAATTCAGGCTAGTTCAATCGGTTTTTTAATTGATGCAGATAATCCCATGGTCTGGCGTGGCCCGATGGTCACTTCTGCGCTTGAGCAATTGTTAAATCAAACGCGTTGGCGTGATCTCGATTATTTAATCGTCGATATGCCACCCGGTACTGGCGACATTCAGCTCACACTAGCGCAGAAAGTTCCGGTTACTGGTGCTGTCATTATTACCACCCCACAAGACATCGCCTTATTAGATGCGCGCAAGGGTCTCAAGATGTTTGAAAAAGTCAGCATTCCCATTGTTGGGGTGATTGAAAATATGAGTACCTATATTTGCCCTAAGTGTGGCAATGAGGAACACGTTTTTGGTACTGGCGGCGGGCAGAAAATGTGCAGTGACTATAAGGTCGATTTTCTCGGCGCCTTACCTTTGAATCTATCTATTCGTGAAGACGCCGATGCTGGCATGCCAACCGTGATCGCTAATCCAGATGGGCCAATTAGCGCAATTTATAAAAATATGGCTCGTCAAATTGCCATTCGGGTGGGAACATTGGCGAAAGATATGAGCAGTAAGTTCCCCAATATTGTGGTGCAAAATACTTGAAGCGCTCAAGCTAAATCAATCAGCCGCCACTAAATTGTAAAAAACGTTTAGCGGCGGTAGTTTGGGGGTTATTGAAGAATTCCTTCGGAGTGCCACACTCAACAATACTGCCAGCATCCATAAAAATAATGTAATTAGCTAAACGTTTCACTTGGGCTAGCTGATGAGAAGAAAAAATCACCCCGGTGTTTTCTTGTGCGAGAGTCCGAATTAATGCTTCAACTTGTTCGGTGGCGTTAGGATCTAAATTTGCTGTGGGCTCATCAAGTAAAACTAATTGTGGTTTGAGTAAGCGCGCTCGCCCAATACACAGTTTTTGCCGCTCACCAGCCGATAACTTCTTGGCTGGGGCTAGTGCTAAATGAGCCAAGCCAATTTCCCGCAACATAACATCTACAGCACCTGGAGCAGGAGGGTAAGGCGAATCGCTCACTAAATTTAAATTAGCCCGTACGGACGCCTTAATCATTGGCGTATGGTGCAATACCAGCGCGCTTCGTAATGCGCCACTGGGATGTTGTAATGGCATGGTGATATTTCCTTGTTGGGGCTGCACAATGCCATGCAAAGCTTTTAATAAAGAGGTTTTACCAGCGCCATTTGCGCCAATACAAGCGACTACTCCTGTTGCGGGAACATCAGCACTGAGAATATCTAAAATAATTCTATTATCTAAAACCAGTTGCAGCTTACGGATTGCAATCATCTGCTTATCCATAGCGTTGTTCCGCATTATGGCGAATCAGATAGGTAATCAGATTGGCGCCAATTACTAAAGACATGAGTATTAATCCCAAGGCTAGGGCTAGCGGTAAATCACCTTTACTCGTCTCGAGGGCAATCGCAGTTGTCATGGTACGGGTATGGTGATCGATGTTACCGCCAACGATCATGACTGCGCCAATTTCAGAAATGGCGCGTGCTAAACCGGCTAATAAAACAATTGATAAGGAAAAACGGCAATCCCAGATAAGCCATTTAAGGCGCGGTAACCAAGCTAGTTGCAAGGATAAAAACGACTCTCGATGGTAGTTCCAGGCATCTTCAATAAGCTGACGACTTAAGGCGGCAATTAAAGGTGTCGTTAAGCAAAATTGTGCAAGAATCATGCCTTTGACAGTAAACAACCAACCCCAATTACCAATCGGCCCAGTGCGCGATAAGAGCAAATAAACTACCACTCCAACAACAACAGTGGGCACGCCCATCAAGCTATTTAAGACGACGATCAAAAAACGCCGCCCTGTAAATGATTCCGTTGCAAGCAGGGCGCCTATAGGTAGGCCCACTATGCAACCAAGGAAGAGTGCACTGAGGCTCACCTGCAAAGAGACCAGCACAATACCCAGAATGCCGCTATTGGGCTGGCCGAGAAGAAGTAGGGCATCGTTAATGGCTGAAAGCATGAAGTGGAATAAGGGCTAAAGGATCCAAATGGTAAGTTACGCAAGAAACGCTCAGGTATTGATTCTAGCAAGTTAGCTTTCATCTTATTTATAGACGCCTCCCTTGGCCATCGCAATTAATAGAAGCAGTGGCAAAATGGGGCATTCAAATATTGGGAATATTAATTTCAACATGGCTGAAGTCATCTGTCTTTGCAATGGGGTATGGGATGAAGATTTACGCGAATACCTCGATGCGCATCCGATTGCCTCGATTGAGGAGCTGCGCGAGCAGGCCTCGATTTGTAATAAATGCTTGCAATGCGAAGATTTAGTTGCCAGTGAAATTTATGCGGCACGCATCCGTCGCCAAAATGCAGTGGGGCCGACTTGAAGGGTCAGCGCCTGCGGGTGATTACCATGAATATGCATAAGGGGCTCTCGGCCTTGCATCTGCACCCAACGATTTATGGCTTGCGCCAAAAAATGCGTCACCAACATGCTGACCTCATTTTTCTCCAAGAATTACAACAAGAGCATCGTGGTAGAGCAAAACGGTATGGATGGTGGCCACATAATGAATTAACCCATTATTTATCAGCTGGGTTTTGGCGCCATTGGCATTATGGGAAAAATGTTGAATATCAGCACGGGCACCATGGCAATGCTATTTTCTCGCAACATGCTTTACAAAAAGGCCTTAATTACGATATCTCTGCATATCGTTTCGAGCGGCGGGGCTTACTACATAGCCAAATTCAACTTACTGAAAATGGCCCAGTAATTCATTGTTTTTGCGTTCACTTAGCTTTATTTCAAAGTGGACGCGAGCGTCAATTAGTTGAAATTATTGCGCATATTAAGCAATTAACTGCCGGCGGGCCAACTATCGTGGCTGGTGATTTCAACGATTGGCGTAACCGTCTAAGTGAGCCAATGCGCGCCGCGGGCTTTAGCGAAGTATTTGAGGAGTTAACTGGAGTTCCAGCAAAAACCTTTCCAAGCATAAAACCCATTTTACCGATGGATCGAATTTATGTTCGTGGGCTGAAAATTCATTCGGCGGCCTTGTTGCACGATTGGGAAAAATTATCGGACCATTTAGGGATTACGACTGAATTGGAATTGACATGATTTATTTTTATAAACTGCTACAGAATATATATGGTGATACCTTTCTTTTAGGCGATTACTTTCTTTTTTTTACCACCTTACATTTTATTGCAGTTGCCTGTATTGGGCTGCATTTAATTTGGGTGCGACGCACTGTTAGCGTCGCTTTAGCTTGGCTTGGCGTGGTGCTTATTTTTCCTTTCTTGGGTTTAATTGCCTATTTCCTGATCGGTGGTAAATCGATTGGGCGCGCCTTAATGGACAAGGCCGAGAACCTTAAAGATGCACTCCAGCAGCAATTAAATGCCGCATTTAGTTTTTATCAGGCTGACCAAGATCAATTACCTTTTGAGGAAAAAGCTATCAGTCGTTTGGCCGCATCCCACTTTGGCTCCCCTGTCGTTGCAGGTAACCGAATTGATTTATTGACTGATTCGCTAACTATTTTGTCTCACTTTATTGCTGATATTGAAGCGGCAAAAAAATCTTTGCACTTAGAGTTTTATATATGGGCCATTGGCGGTGATGCCGATAAGGTAGCTGAAGCACTGATTAGGGCTGCAAAACGGGGGATCGATTGTAAGGTGCTACTGGATTCATTAGGGAGCAAAGATTGGCTTAATTCAGCTTGGCCTGAGCGCTTAAGGGATGCGGGAGTCGAATTAATTGCCGCTTTACCAATTCATTTTGGCAACTTTCAATTTCGACGAGTTGACTTACGTTTGCATCGTAAAATTTTTGTGATCGATGAAGTCATTGTTTGGACGGGAAGTATGAATCTAGTTGATCCACGCACTTTTAAACAAGATGCGAACGTAGGGGAATGGGTTGATGCGATGTTACGGGTACAGGGCCCCGTTGTTTCTGAATTTGAAACTACTTTCCAAATAGATTGGAGTGTTTGTAACCCTCGAGTGACGCAATTTTATCCCCGGTCATTTCAACAGCAGATTTTGCCAGGCACTATTTTGGCGCAAAAATTATCGACGGGACCGATTGCGCGCGATGATATTTTGTATCAATTCATCCTCTCGGCCTTAATTGATGCGCGCGAAAGTTTAATCATTACCACTCCTTATTTTGGTGCGGATGATGGCTTAATGCAGGCTTTAATGGCTTCAGCCCATCGTGGCGTTGATGTCACTTTAATTGTGCCTAGGAAGAATGATTCCAAATTAGTGGCACTTAGTAGTCGTAGTTATTATGAAGAGTTAATGGCGGCGGGAGTGCGCATTGCTGAATTTAATGGCGGCTTGTTACATACCAAGAGTTTACTCATCGATCGGCGCATAGCCATGTTTGGCTCGGTTAATTTTGATATGCGTAGTCTGCATCTTAATTTTGAAATTAGTTTACTGGTATATAACACTGAATTTTGTCAGCGCCTTAATGCCCTCTTGCAAACGTATATTCAAAAATCGAGTTTTGTTGATCCAGTGGCTTGGGCTAAACGCAGTCGCCTACAAAGGCTGAAAGAAAATGCAGCATATTTAATTTCACCGCTACTCTAAGCAGAGTGAGGTTTAAAAATTAAATTGTGCCTGCTTGGCGTAGTGTACTAATTTCATTCTCCGACAAGCCTAATTCTTCTAAGATAGCGGTGGTATGTTCTCCTACACTGGGTATGGGACCCATGCGGTATTCATAGGCATCATTAATACCGGGGGGAATGAGCGCTGGCATCGTACCGCTCGCACTTTCTACTTCGGCCCAGCGTTGCCGAGCGGCTAGTTGTTGGTGTTGCCACAAGCCAGCCATATCATTCAATTGCGCATTGGCTATTTGAGCCTGATCAAGCCTAGCAATGACTTGTTGGCTATTAAGCGGGCGAAAGGTATCTAAAATAATTTGCTTAAGGGCGGCACGATTCTCATTACGCAGGGCATTACTATTAAAGCGAGGATCAATAGCTAGTGCTTCATTCAGAAGAACCTGACGGCAAAATTGCAACCATTCCCGCTCATTTTGTAGGCCTAGCATCACCGTCTTACCATCCCCCGCCAGAAAAGGTCCATACGGATATATAGTGGCATGCGAGGCACCATTGCGTGAAGGAGGATCCGTATTATCCATCGCGTAATACAGCGGGAAACTCATCCATTCACTTAAACATTCCAGCATCGAAATATCAATACAAGAGCCAAGACCCGTTTTCTCACGAAGTAGCAGCGCAGCCAATATATTTGAGTAGGCATACATACCTGCAGCAATATCACCTATCGAGTTTCCCGCCTTACTGGGTTCATCTGGTGTACCGGTAACCGATAAAAACCCAGCTTCGCTTTGAATTAATAGGTCGTAGGCTTTCTTATCGCGATAGGGGCCGTCATTGCCATAACCAGAAACATCGCAATAAATTAAGCGTGGATTGACTTTTTGCAAATGATCGGCACTCAGGCCCATACGGCTAGCGGCCCCAGGCGCTAAGTTTTGTACGAAGATGTCAGCCGTTTGTAGTAGCTTATGCAAAATTTCTAAGGCAGCCGCTTGTTTTAAATCAAGCGTTAAGCTTTCTTTGGAACGATTAACCCAAACAAAATGGGATGACATGCCTTTAGCGCGGGTGTCGTATGCACGTGCAAAGTCGCCTAAACCAGGGCGCTCAATCTTAATGACGCGGGCCCCTAAGTCGGCCAACTGGCGAGTACAAAAGGGCGCTGCAATCACATGCTCTAAGGCTATCACCGTGATGCCATCAAGGGGTCGTTGGGCCACCTGGGTTTGCTGGGGCTTGGCTTGAGTGGAAGACATTAGAAGGAGCGGGGTAAACCGAGAACATGCTCAGCAATGTAAGCGTAAATTAAGTTGGTTGAAATGGGGGCTACTTGATACAGACGGGTTTCACGAAATTTACGTTCAATATCGTATTCACTGGCGAAGCCAAAGCCACCAAAGGTTTGTATACACATATTGGCTGCTTCCCATGAGGCTTTTGCAGCTAAATATTTCGCCATATTCGCTTCGGCACCACATGCAGCGCTAGCGTCAAATAGGTTACAGGCTTTGAAGCGCATTAAATTGGCGGCTTCAGTTTCAATATAACTTTCAGCGAGAGGAAATTGAATGCCCTGATTTTTACCAATGGGGCGATCAAAGACGATACGTTCATTGGCATAGCGACGTGCGCGGTCAATAAACCAGTACGCATCGCCGATGCACTCAGCGGCAATTAAGGCGCGCTCTGCATTTAGCCCATCGAGAATATATTTAAAGCCTTGCCCTTCAGTGCCAATTAAATTTTCCGCAGGAATTGCGAGGTTGTCAAAAAATACTTCATTAGTTTCATGATTGACCATGTTATTAATTGGGCGCACTTCCATGCCCTGACCGATTGCATTGGCCAAGTTCACAATAAAAATGGACATGCCCTCCGATTTCTTTTTTACTTCTGCTAAGGGGGTGGTACGCGCTAATAAAATCATTAAGTCGGAATGTTGAATGCGCGAAATCCAGACCTTTTGACCATGAATAAAATACTGATCCCCTTTTTTCACTGCCATGGTTTTTAGTTTTGTCGTATCGGTGCCAGTACTCGGTTCAGTAACTGCCATACTTTGCAAGCGCCATTCGCCGGCGGCAATTTTGGGTAAGTAAAGCTGTTTTTGTGCTTCTGAGCCATGCCTCAGTAAGGTTCCCATGTTGTACATTTGTCCATGGCAGGATCCAGCATTGCCCCCAGAAAAATTAATCTCTTCCATAATGACCGATGCTTCTGCCAAGCCTAGACCAGAGCCACCATATTCCTCAGGAATGAGGGCGGATAGCCAGCCTGCTTCAGTCAGGGTTTTGACGAAGGCCTCTGGATAGGCGCGCTGATGATCAATCGCCTGCCAATAAGCCGAATCAAATTGCCCACAAATTGCCCTGAGGGCTTCACGTATAGCTTGATATTGGTCGGGCTGGGGAATAGTGGGGTTCATGGTTTAAGACGTTTAGTTTGAGACGCAATTAAAATAGACGGATTAATCTTTTGATGCCTCTAGCATAATCGAATTGCTTATGGAGTAGTCATCAATCAGGGGGTAGGCAATGCGGCAAATTCTTGCAGGGATTAAGGTGTTGGAGTTAGGGCAATTAATTGCTGGCCCTTTTGCTGCCAAAACTTTAGCTGATTTTGGCGCTGAGATCATCAAAGTTGAGGCTCCCGGCGAGGGCGATCCTTTGCGTAAATGGCGCATGTTGCATGAAGGAACTTCTGTTTGGTGGCAAGCGCAGTCGCGCAATAAAGAATCGGTCTGTCTTGATTTACGCGTTCCTGAGGGGCAAGCAATTGCCCGCAGTTTAGCTGTAGAGGCTGATATCTTAGTTGAAAATTTTCGCCCCGGTACCCTGGAAAAATGGGGCTTAGGTTGGGACGATTTACATCGCCTTAATCCGCGCTTAATTATGTTGCGCATTTCTGGCTTTGGTCAAGATGGACCTCGGCGCGATGAACCTGGCTTTGCAGCAATTGGCGAGGCCATGGCTGGACTGCGTTATATCACTGGTGAGCCTGAGGGTGTACCTGTACGCGCTGGCATTTCTTTGGGCGATACGATTGCAGGCCTGCATGGAGCATTAGGTGTTTTATTGGCCCTGTATGAGCGCGATGCGCGTGGTGGTGAAGGGCAAATGATTGATGTTGCCCTGTACGAAGCGGTTTTCAACTTAACTGAAAGTTTGTTACCTGAATATTCGGTATTTGGCACTATTCGGCAACCGGCAGGGGGTGCCCTACCTGGCATTGCGCCCTCGAACGCCTATCCTTGCGCCGATGGCCAATATATTTTGATAGCAGGCAATGGTGATTCGATTTTTAAGCGTTTAATGAATTTAATTGGCCGCGCTGATTTGGCTGAAGACCCAGCCTTGGCTCGCAACGATGGGCGCGCTAAAAGAGCAGTTGAGATTGATACCGCGATTGGCGAGTGGACCTGCCAATTTCAGTTAGAGGACTTGTTAGAGCGCTTATTACATGCCGCAGTGCCCGCAGGGCGGATTTATACCGCGCAGGATATTGCTACCGACCCGCATTATGCTGCCCGTGGGGCAATTGCTACAGTAAAGTCTGCCGACGGTTTGTCGGTAGCGATGCCAGCCATCTTCCCGAAGCTATCTCATAACCCTGGTGCAATTCGTCAACGTGCACCAACCCTTGGCGAGCACACCGATGCGGTGTTATTAGCAGCAGGTTTAACTGCGGCACAAATTATCTCCTTACGTGCAGCTGGGGTCATTGCTTAATGGCAGAAATACTGCAGCAATTATTGCAATGGGCGCAGTTACCTAGCGTGGGCTTAAGCACTTTATTTATTACCGCCTTTGCTTCGGCAACTCTGATTCCGCTGGGCTCTGAGCCCATTTTATTTGGATACATTAGTTTGCGACCCGATATGTATTGGGCTGCGATTGGGGTCGCGACATTGGGCAATACCTTAGGTGGTATGTTCGACTGGTGGATGGGTTTAATTGCCCGCAATGCTTATGAATCATTAAAGGGCCCAACCCATTACCGCATTGGCAAGTGGTTTGAACGCAGTGGGCCAAAATTATTATTATTGGCGTGGGTACCCATCATTGGCGACCCCCTCTGTGTGGTTGCAGGCTGGATGCGCTTAGCTTGGCTACCTTGCCTAATTTATATGGCAATTGGAAAACTATTACGTTTTATAATGATGACTTGGTTATTAACTGAAATCCCAATGCAGTATTGGCATCAATTGGCCGAATGGTTGCATTTACCAGTTTTGCATTAAGCTTAGAGCCACCTAAACAGCGCAATATTTTTGCTGAATGTCATCATTATCAAGTAAACGTTGCGCAGTATCTTCAAATACAATTTCGCCTTGATCAATAATATAGGCTCGATCAGAAATAGACAGGGCTTGTTGTACATTTTGCTCAACCAATAAAATAGTGATACCTTGACTGCGCATGCGAGCAAATAATTCAAACATTTCATCGACTAAAACTGGCATGATGCCTTCAGACGGCTCATCAAGCAAAATCATTTTTGGCTTACCAATCATGGCTCGGGCGATAGCGAGCATTTGTTGTTCACCCCCAGAGAGTGAGCTACCATCTTGATGCAGGCGCTCCTTTAAACGTGGGAAGGTTTCTGCTATTTCATCAACTAAGGCATGCAAATCGCCGCGCGATTTTTTGGCAATAACACCTAACTCAAGATTTTCTTTTACTGTTAAGCCCGGCACAATACGTCGATCTTCAGGAACGTAAGCTAAGCCAAGGTGGTAACGCAGGTGGGCGGGTTGCTCGAGAAACGATTTTCCATCAAATAGGGCAGTGCCACTGCGCTTTTCAACTAAACCCATTAAGGTACGCAGAGTAGTCGTTTTTCCAGCGCCATTGCGTCCCATAAGGGTCACAATTTCGCCGCGATGAATTTCTAAATTCAGGCCCTGAATGACGTGGCTTTGGTCATACCAGGCGTTGAGCTTTTCAACTTTTAACATCATCAACCCTGACCTAAATAAACACGTCGAACTTCAGCATTACTCTGAATTTCATCAGGACTGCCTTCAGCCAAAAATTCACCATGGTGTAAAACAATAATACGTTGGCAAAGACCCATAATTAACTTCATTTTGTGCTCAACTAAAATGACGGTACGCTCAGTAGCGAGGGTACGAATTAAATCCATCATTACTAGTGTTTCTTCAGGTGACATGCCTGCAGTAGGCTCATCTAATAATAATAAGCTGGGGTTACAGGCTAGGGCCATGGCTATTTCCAGGGCACGTTGTTGGCCATGGGCTAAATCACCAGCTTTCCGATCGCGTAATTTTTCTAAATTCACGCGTTGCAGTAATTCATTCGCGATGATGATGGGGTCGGGATAGCTCTGTGCATTTTTCAAGAAATTAAAACGAGACACCTCCATTTGGGCGGCAACCCGCACATTTTCGTGCACGCTAAGTTTTTTAAAAACATTAGTAATTTGAAAGCTTTTCGAAATTCCTTGGCGCGGAAACTCATATTGCGGTTGCCCAGTGAGATTAACGCCATTAAAGATGATCTCGCCGCTAGACGGAGGAAATGCGCCGCTGAGAAGATTAAAAAAAGTACTTTTACCAGCGCCATTAGGGCCAATAATCGCCGTTAATGAGCCCGCTGCAAAACTCGCTGAAACATCATTAAGTGCCCGAAACTTACCAAAGTACATGGTGAGGTTGCGCGCCTCAAGAATAGGGGGAGTTGGCGAGAGACTCATTTTGAATTTTTTGAAAGCGGTAATTTATGCAAAATGCTGCCCCAAATTCCTTGCGGAAAAAAGAGTACAAAAAACATAAAGATAAGACCAACAACTAACATCCAATGCGTGGTGAAATTAGTGATAACGTCCTCAAGGTAGAGCATGACTGCTGCGCCAATAAAGGGCCCAAAGAAGGTACCCATCCCCCCTAAAATACTCATCATCACCGCTTGGCCCGATTGCAAATAATGTAAGGAGTCGATTGGTACAATCGACAGATGCAAGGCTCGCAATGACCCGGCTAAACCACAAATTCCCGCAGATAAAATAAAGACTAGTAGCTTGGTACGCGCAACATTAAAGCCGCAAGCAGCAGCCCGTTTTTCATTTTCGCGAATCGCCTCCATGACTGCGCCTAGTGGTGAATTTAAAATACGCGATACAAACCAAATAGCCGCCAGTGCAAAAATAAAAATAAAATAGTATTTAGTGATTGGATTAAGCAGATCTACAGTGAAACCGAAGAAAGAAAATGAATCTACTTTTACACCCCGTAAACCATTTTCGCCGCCCGTCAGGCTTTCAGCCTTATAAAAAATATAATAAATAATTTGACCCAAGGCAAGCGTGACCATTGAAAAATAAATGCCGCGCGTGCGGATCGCTAAAAAGCCCATCACCAAGCCACCAAGCGCAGCCCCAAGCACTCCAATAACAATTGCCAAACCCCATGGTAATGAGAAATGAACCATGCTAATACCCGTAAGGTAACCGCCCATACCTAAAAATGCACCATGGCCAAAAGACAGTAGGCCCATATAGCCAAACAATAAATTAAAGCCCATAGCAAATAAACCAAATACCAAAATATTGATTGCCAGTGCTTCATAGGGCATAACGAAGGGTAGAATCAATAAGGCAATAGCGACTGAAATTACGCGATGACGAGCAATAGCTTGAGTTATTTTCGCGAGATTAGTTTGGGTTGATGGCATGGTGAATTTGATTTAACCCATTAATCCGGCTTTACCGAACAGACCTTGTGGGCGAATAATTAGCACTACTGCCATCAAGACAAAAATGGAAAGTTCGGCCAAATCGGGCGCAAATAGTGAAGTCATACTGTACACAATGCCCACTAGTAAGCCGGCAACCACGGCGCCAACGGGTGAACCCATACCACCTACAACTGTCACCACAAAAGACTCGGCCAAAATAGGAATACCCATTTCAGGATTAACCGAACGAGTAGGCGAGGCTAAGATCCCCGAGAGGCCTGCAATAGCTGTACCAACTGCAAATACTAACAACCAAACCGTGGCAATATCAACACCCAATACCTTAAGGATTTCTTGATCACGTGAACCTGCTTTAATAATTAAGCCATAGCGGGTTTTTTGAATAAATAACCAGATGCATAAAATAATGACTGCGGTAGCCAAGATTAAAAAAAGTCGGTATTTGGGAAAGTAACCAAAGCCCACATTTACTGAGCCGCTAAGACCCTCGGGGGTAATTGACGGCATACCCTCAATACCAAAAATAATCCGAGTCAATTCAATTAAGACATACGAGAGACCAAAGGTGAGTAGCAGAGGGTAATCAATGCCACGACCATACATGGGGCGCACCAAAAAGCGCTCGGTGATTAAGCCCATTACACCAGTAATAAGTGGGACTACCAGCAAACTAAACCAAAAGCTGCCTGTAAGGCCCAAAAAATAAACCCCTAAAAATGCACCGACCATAAAAAAAGCACCGTGAGCAAAATTCACGACGGTTAGCATGCCAAAAATTAAGCACAGACCAAGCGCAAGCAAAGCATAAATACTACCCAAGGCAATCCCCGTCAACAATTGCATGCAGAGTAGGTCGAGGGTTAATCCAGTCATGACGTTTGACATTAAAAAACCGATACCCAATTCAAGCTTTGAGGGTATCGGCCTTTCATTGGCTGCAGTTTTGTACTTAGGCTTTAAATCCTAACTCAGCACAGCTACGCATATTTTCTTCCGAGACTGGATCAATCTGCAAAATATTAAAGACGTCGTACTTATCTTTCATATTTTTTGATTTTGAGTCGATTAGAATAACCGACTGTACTGCCTGATGATCGCACTTGCGGTAATACTCTGGTCCTTTGTACCAATCATATTTTAATTGTTCAAGCGCTGTAATCACTTTTGCGGTATCGGTAGACTTCGCATTTTTAATGGCTTGTAAGATACTACGAATTCCTGAATATCCTAGAGCGCCATAGTCGGAAGGAACTGCTCCACCATAGGCTTTACGAAAACGATCGTTAAATATCTTGGCGCTGGGAATACGATCTTCCAGACCCCAGTAATAAGAAGTGCCGCCCATGATGCCTTCAAAGGCCTCTGGGCCTCCTGCTTGCCGCGCCGTGTAGAGCAGCACTGGGGTAACAATTTTCATGCTGTTCTTTAGACCAAAGTCGGTGCATTGCTTAGCGGAGTTAACTAGATCACGACCAAAGTTACATAACACCAAAATATCAGGATTTAAGGCTTTAATCCGTGGTAAGAAAGCGGAGTAATCTGCTGCGCCAAGGGGGTGCCGAATATCAGCCAAGGTAGTTGCCCCCATCTTTTTACCCGCCCGTTCAAAAGCACGCACCATTTCGTGACCATAGGCATAGTCAGCAGTGAGAAAAACAATTTTTTTACCAAAGCGAGGAATCGCATAGCGGGCTACAGCGCCTGCAGTCATGGTGGGATTTAATGCTTCATGAAAGGTATAGATGCTCCAATCTTTTACTTCATTAATTGCATCAGACTGACTAATCGAGTTAAAAATGACTTTACGCTCTTTACAAACTGCATTAATTGAGAGCTGAGTAGCGGCAGATAAGGAGCCCACCACATAATCGACTTTATCTTTTTCAATTAACTCAAGAGTGCGAGTAGCAGCTTCACCAGGATTTAATTTGTCATCGCGAACCAATAATTCCGCTTTGCGACCATTAAAGCCGCCAGCCTCATTAAATTCTTTAATCGCTAACTCGGCAGCTCGAGCTTGATCTTGCGCTTCTGCAGAAAAGGGTCCGGTTAAGGGGGTTGGAAAACCAATCTTAATTGGTGCTGCCTGTGCTTTGGCAATATTGAACCAAAATGGTGTCGAGGCAACAGCTGCGCCACCGATTAGCAGTTTGCGACGCTGGGGATTTGTGCTTGGTTTGCGGCTCATGGTGTCTCCTTCATAAAAACGTTTTATATTGAAATGAATAACTATTTTTTAAATCTTAACTGAATGCTGGAATTCTTGTGGTACAGCCTTACCTGCTGCTAATAATTGACTAATATCAACTGCGGTTTCAGACATCACTGTAATAGCATTGCGTTTTACGGCAGTAGCCGATAGTTCTGCTGAATTTCCTTGCTTGCCTTGAGACTGCATATACCGCCCAAGGTACTGCGCCCGCTTTACTACTTGTTGGCCCAGTGTAAGGCGGGAATTTTCATAGGCCAGCAAGGCTTGCGGGGTAGCCCCAAAGCTGGCAATACAACTGGTGATGACACGCGCTTCATCCCCGGCTTTGGTAACCCCCATACCGACATGTGGGCGACCAACAAAGGCCGCATCACCCATCAAGGCAACGCGATTAAAAGCAATTTGCTGCGAATAGACGTCATAAATAGCTTGCAAAAAAGGTTGCGGGGTTTTTTCGGTTACTTCGGCAAATTGTGGTGCCAAAATCGCCCGCGCGGTTTCCCGCATATGCGCTATGTGGCGCCAGGCAACTTTAGCCGGAGGAATGCCCAAGGGATAGGTTATGCCATCAGTATCGGTGAGTAATTCAGTAAGCTCACTAGTCGAGTCAGCGGGTCGATACCAGACAAAGTTATAACGGCGCTTACCAGCACGCGTGTCGTTACCTGATCCTGCTACTGGATAGCCGAGCATTTGCTCGCCACTCGGTAAGCAAAATCCGAAGTAATTGAAAAGACTTGTACGGGTGTAATTTGATAACACGCTTTCATCGCAAACCCCGCGCCAAGCAATGTAACCAGCATATTCGGGCTGCACCATGGGCGCAAGTTGGGCCCGCACTCCCGAGCGAATTCCATCAGAAGCAATTAAGAGTTCAGCCTGGTATTCACTTTTATCTTCACAAGTAATTTTTACAGCACTAGCGGTTTGACTCAGGCAAATTATTGTTTTGCCTTGTAAATATCGCTCAGGTGGAAATTGATTTTTCAGTAGGTGGTAAAGCCTACTCCACGAAGTTAAGACTTGCGGTAATAGCATCTCGTCGAGACAGTGCCCATCTTCGGCTAAAGTCACCCTTTTATTAACCTGAACGCCGAGTGATTCATTCACTGGCACGCCTGCAATGATGAGTGCTTCTGCCAGCGCATCATGGGTAACAATCCCCGCGCCACGTCCATCTAGCGAGCCTAAGGCCTTTTCTAAAATAACTACATCATGACCTTGGCGAAGTAGCATATTGGCGACAAACAGACCGCCTAGAGAGCCGCCTGCGACGATTATTTTTGCCATTGACGGGTTAGCCTTGCGCATCTAAAGCGGCTTTTTCAGCAGCTGGATAATTCAGTTCAATGACAATACCATTAGGGTCATCAAGAAAAATTTGGTGCAACTTTAAGACAGGCACAGTTCGTTCGCGATAGGGTACTGCCAGGGTTTTTAATTTTTTCAGCATAGCGCCTAAGCCAGCAGCTAAAAAAGCAATATGATCAATGGCCCCTGAGCCTTGTAAAGAGGTAAAGTCACGCTCACCTAAATATTTTTTTAAGCCCTCTGGATCATTTTTATCGATCGCGATAAGGTGCAGAACTGCATTGTTGTAATCATTATCTGCACCGCTATATAGCCACACACCGGGAAAAGGAAAATCAGGGCGCGGGCCTTTTTTTAAATCTAAAACTTGGGAATAAAAAGCCACCGTTTTTTCAATTTCTAAACTACGAATAGAGAAATGATTCAAAATTAATTGCGCCATCATGACCTCGCTGAAGATGTAAATAGATTTTGGGCAGACAAAAGATAGGAATAAATTCGATCTTTAATAATTGCCTCATCGGTCTGTGGCGACGTGGGGCTGTAAATCGCCTGGCCATAGATCCACCGCCGAATACCAATGTAAAAAATACCGCCGTGCAAGCCCATTAGCAACTCGAGTTCACGGTTACTTGGTTTAGCGCGGGTATTACGGTGGCAATATTTTCGTGTTTCACGAATAAGGCGAGGAATTAAGCGCGAGCGTAAGGATTCAAAAAAGCGATCACTAATGGCGTGGTCGCTTAAGCCCGAATAAATGAGAATGCGCACAAAGTCGTAAGTGAGCACACTAGCGGTGTAATCGAGATAGAAGGCATTTAACTTGGCCTCGGGTAGTTGTGTTTTATCATCTAGTAGATCTTCCCACTCGGTTTTCCAACGCCGCTCAAAAACCTCTTGATAGACTTTTTTAATCAGTGCATCTTTGGTGGGAAAGTAATGATATAGAAGGGTGTGGGTAATACCCAGTTCATCTGTAAGGTTACGTAATTGCCCATCCATCCCATAGCGAGCAAAAAATTGGATTGCCCCATCAATAATTTGTTTATGACGATCAACCGTGCTCATCCGTCGCCGCAGGGCAGGTGGCTTATCTAAAACTCCGCTAGTGATGAATTCCATGCCTTTAAGGGTTTATCCTCATTTAGTCTTATTGACCAAAGGTTCAATAATGGTTCATTGTTGACCACTTGGTTGATAAGACTCTATTCGTATAAACCCGAGGAGATTGAATGGAACTCAATGGCGAGCAGTTTATTGCTGCTTCTGTGCCCGTTGTTTGGCGGGGCTTAAATGACATTGCAGTGCTGGGAAAGGCAATTCCGGGTTGTGAATCCATTGAGCGAATTTCGCCTGAAGAAGTTCACGCTAAGGTGATGTTTAAGATTGGCCCCGTGCGTGCTCGGTTCGCTGGCAAGCTGTTGCTTTCTGAAGTAGTTGAAGAAAAATCGTGTGCACTGGCTTTTGAAGGCTCGGGTGGAGCCGCTGGCTTTGCCAAAGGACGCTCGCGCGTTGAATTAAGTAATGCTGAAGGAGGTACCTTAGTGAGCTTTACTACCGAGGCCTCAATTGGCGGTAAGTTAGGGCAAATTGGCGGGCGCTTAATTAGTGCTTCAGCAAAAAAAATTGCAGATGATTTTTTTCAAGCTTTTGCTAAAGAATTAAATCCCCTTGCTAATGAAATTACCGATGGGGGCGTAGCGTGAAAGCAGCAGCGTTTGATTATATTAAGGCGCAATCTGTTCCCGAGGTATTGGCCTTAATGAGCGAGCATGGTGATGATGCCCGTTTAATGGCTGGTGGCCAAACATTATTGGCTACCTTGAATATGCGCTTATCAGAGCCCCAGTTATTGATTGACATTACAGAACTGACTGAACTAAAAGGCATTGAAATAATTGGCGAGCATTTGTGGGTTGGCGCTTTAGTTACGCATACTGAAATTGAAAACGCCGCCCTAGTAAAAAAATATGCGCCGATTTTATGCGCAGCAGCTCCGCATATTGCCCATCGGGCTATTCGTAATTTAGGTACTTGGGGCGGCTCATTAGTGTATGGTGATCCAGCAGCCGAGTGGCCTGCTTGCAGTATTGCCGTGAATGCAACCATGGTAGTGCGAGGCCTGCAGGGCGAGCGCCGCATTCTAGCAAGCGATTTTTTTGTCGATTTATATACCACCGCCTTGGCGCCTGATGAAATCTTAATGGGCACTGAAATTCCGCTGGCAAATGCGAAACAGGTTTTCTCTTTTCAAGAATTAGCGCGACGGCATGGCGATTATGCTGTGGCAGGCTTAGCTGCGGTAGCAAAAAAAACAGGCCAAGTTTTTAGCGACTGCCATTTTGTTTTTTTCTCCGTAGCGACAACGCCGGTAGCTGCGGTGCAAGCGCAAAGCCTAGTTAATGGCCAAGCGGTGAACGCCGAATTAATTGCAGCAGCAGTTGCAGCAGCGCGTGCGGAGATTGAAACCATGGAAGATATTACCAATAGCGCCGCAGCCAAAAGTCATTTAGTCGGTGTGCTACTTGAGCGGGCTTTAAAAAAAATGTTAGCTGAGTAAAGATGCGCAGCTTGCACTTGAGCTAATTAAGGAAAAGAAGAATGAATCCAAAAATTCCGATTGAAATGATAGTGAATGGAAATAGGGTCCAGGCTGAAATTGAACCACGCCGTCATTTGGTTGATTTCTTAAGGGAAGATTTAGGCTTAAAGGGCCCCCATTTGGGTTGCGAGCAAGGTGCCTGTGGCGCATGTACGGTTCGGGTCAACGGCCAAATTGTGCGTGGTTGCTTGTATTTAGCAGTGCAAGCCAATGGCAAAGTGGTGGATACCGTAGAGGGCTTAACTGCACAAGGCGCATTAACTGAGTTACAAGACGCTTTTATGCGGCGCAATGCCATGCAATGCGGGTTTTGCTCGTCTGGCATGTTGCTGGCGGCAGCGGAATTGATTGAACAGCAACCACAAGCAACCCGCGCCGAAGTGCGCGAATGGATTTCTGGTAATTACTGTCGTTGTACTGGCTACCATTCGATTGTGGATGCCATTATGGATGTACTGGAGGCGCAGCGTGAACAAACCGAATGATCTGGCGGGATTAGTACTCGATCCTGTTACTGCCGACCAACGCTACATTGGCGAGAGTGAACCACGCCATAGTGCCAAACGCTTATTAGAAGGCCAAGGCACCTATGTTGATGATCTACAGTTTCCGCGCATGGGTCATGTGGTGTATTGGCGTTCACCAGTAGCACATATGCGCATTATTCAAATCCATTCTGCCGCAGCACGCAATCTGCCTGGCGTTTTAGCCGTCGTTGATGGCGTGCAAATGGCGACCATTTGCAAACCTTGGGTAGCCACTTTAAGTCATTTAGCAGGGATGAAGTCGGCCCCACAACATGCTTTAGCGATTGAGCGCGCATGCTGGCAAGGCGAGCCCGTAGTAGCAGTGGTCGCAGAGTCTCGTGCGCAAGCCGAAGATGCTTTACAACTGATTGAGGTGGAGTGGGAGGAGTTACCCGCTGTGGTCTCGATGTTGACAGCTTTAGATCCTGAAACACCCTTGATTCATCCTGAGCTAGGCGATAACTTGTGTTTTACCCGCAGTTTAAATGTGGGTGAGGTCGACGCACAATTTGCCGCTGCAGATGTCATTGCTGAAGCTACCTTTGGTTTTGGTCGCCACACTGGTGTAACCCTTGAGCCTCGTTGTCAAATTGCCGATTACAACCCAGGCGATCACCGCTTAACGGTTTATCACTCGCAACAAGCGCCGCATATGATGCAAGATTTATATTGTCGTCAATTTGGTTTGGCTGAATCCGATGTACATGTCATTTGTAAAGATGTTGGTGGTTCATTTGGGATTAAAGTCCACGCTTATCCCGATGATTTCGCAACAGTTGGCTTAGCTATTTTATTAGGGCGCCCGATTAAGTTTGTGGCTGATCGCTTAGAATCGTTTACCAGTGATATTCATGCCCGTGAACATCAAGTTAAAGGTCGCATTGCTGCTACTAAGCAGGGCGATATTTTGGCTTTCGAAATTGACGACTTAACGGCCATTGGCCCCTATTCAATGTTTCCTAGAACCAGTGCAATTGAGGGCAATCAAGTAGTGAATTTAGTGGGCGGCCCCTATAAGCATCAACACTATCGGGCGCAACTGAATGTCGTATTTCAAAACAAAACCCCCACGTGTCAATACCGTGGCGTTGGTCATCCCATCGCTTGCGCTGTCACTGAAGCTTTGGTTGATTTAGCGGCTGAAAAATTACAGATGGATCCGTTGGTTTTTCGCCAGCGTAATGTGATTCCCGATGATGCCTATCCATGCTCGGGGGCCTCGGGAATTAAATTCGAAATTCTCTCGCATGAACAGTGTTTGCGCACCATTGAAAAAATGATGAATTACACAGAATTACGCCAAGAGCAGGCCACACTCCGAAAAAAAGGAATTTATCGCGGCATTGGTTTTGCCGCCTTAATTGAATTAACGAACCCGAGCGCCGCATTTTATGGGGTTGGTGGTGCCCGCATTGCGTCGCAAGATGGTGCCACAGCTAGACTCGACCCATCGGGTGTGGTGAGCATCATGGTAGGTGTTGGTGAACAGGGGCAGGGCACCGAAGGTATTTATGCCCAAATTGCCGCTGATGCCGTGGGAGTGCCGATTGCTGATGTGCGGATTATTACTGGTGACACCGCCGTCACACCCTATGGGGGTGGCACTTGGGCATCTCGCGGTGCGGGTATTGGTGGTGAAGCAGTATTGTTAGCAGCTCAGGCTTTGCAAGAAAATATTTTACGATTAGCCGGTGCTATTTTGCAGCGCGATACCGCCGAATTGCTGGTGCGGCGTAGTCAAATAATTGATAAAGCCACTGGCCAAGCAGTGCTGCCGTTTTCAGAAATAGGGCGTATTGGTTACTTCCGAACCGATACCTTACCAAATGATTTTAAAGTGGACCTCATGGTGACTCGTCATTATGCGCAACGTGATTATCCCTTTATTTTTACGAATGGTGTACAAGCTTCTTACGTTGAAGTAGATCTCGATACTGGATTTGTTACTTTACTAAAGCATTGGGCAGTTGAAGATTGTGGTCGAGTATTAAATCCAATGTTAGTTGATGAGCAAGTGCGCGGGGCTATTGTGCAAGGAATTGGCGGCGCACTCTATGAGGAGTGTCTTTATGATGACAGCGGCTTGTTGCGTAATGGCAATATGGCTGATTATTTAGTCCCGATGGCCAATGAAATGCCCGATATTGAAGTGGCACATGTCCAAACCCCGACTGCCTCTTCTCAATTAGGCGCTAAAGGTGCGGGTGAAGCGGGCACTGCTGGCGCGCCCGCGGCAGTGATGAATGCCATTAATGATGCCTTAATGCCATTTAAAGTTAAGGTATTTGAGCAGCCCATTACCTCGGAAAAAATTCTGCATGCATTAGGAAAAATATAAGTTTTTTAAGTCCTGTACCATTGCTTATCTTTATATTTAATTGCGAGAATAATGATGTCTTTTTTAAGCGGAAAAATTGCTTTAGTAACTGGCTCAACTAGTGGCATTGGATTAGCTATTGCGAAAGCCTTGGCACAGCAAGGCGTTCACGTCATGATGAATGGTTTTGGTGAAAAAGAAGCTGCGCTTGCCGAGGTTAAGGCTCATGGGGTAGATGTAGATTATCACGGTGCTGATATGAGTAAGCCTAAAGAAATCGAAGACTTGATTCTGACAGTTGAGAAACGTTTTGGTGCGCTTGATATCTTAGTCAATAATGCTGGCATCCAGCATGTCGATAAAATTGAAGATTTTCCGGTGGAAAAGTGGGAAGCGGTGATTGCGATCAACCTTAGTTCAGCGTTTTATGCGAGCCACTATGCTTTACCGGCAATGAAAAAACGCAACTGGGGTCGGATTATTAATATTGCTTCAGTCCACGGCTTAGTAGGCTCAGCAGAAAAGTCAGCTTATGTTGCTGCTAAGCATGGAATCATTGGCCTAACAAAAGTAACTGCCTTAGAAAATGCGCGCACTGGCATTACTTGTAATGCAATTTGCCCGGGCTGGGTGCTCACACCCTTGGTACAAAAGCAGGTTGATGCGCGCGCTGAACGTGAACATATTTCAAATGAAGCCGCCAAAATTGCCTTGGTTTCGGAGAAGCAGCCTTCAGGAGAGTTTGTCAAGCCAGAGCAGCTGGGTGCGCTAGCTGTCTTTCTCTGTGGGCCAGATGCTTCTGAAGTGAGGGGTGCCGCTTGGAATATGGATGGCGGATGGGTAGCGCAATAAAACTATGGTTGCTGAGGCGCCGAATGAAGTCGATCTACTTTCCCTGCCATCAGTAACTGGCTAGGCAGTTTTCGTCCAATCAAGGTTTGCAAATCATTCGAGCATTCCAACAGAAGATCTAAATTCATATTGGTATCGTAGCCCATTAAATCAAACATATGCACTAATTCTTCGGTGCAAATATTGCCAGTTGCACCTGGTGCGTAAGGACAACCGCCCAAGCCACCGAGGGAGGAATCAAAGCGCACAATGCCGGCCTCTACTGCTGCCAAGGCATTAGCCAGCCCCATGCCGCGGGTATTGTGAAAGTGTAAGGTCCACTGGATATGCGGATATTTATCTTGGACCGCGTAGCAAACGGCTTTGACTTGCGCCGGATTCGCCATCCCAGTGGTATCGCATATCGTTAGGCCGCGTACCCCTAAGTTAGCGAAGTAATCTACCCAATGCATCAGGTCTTTAAGGCTAATTGCGCCAGCAATAGGGCAACCAAAGCTAGTGGATAAAGAAACGTTACTCGCAATACCTGCTTGATTAGCAAATGCAATGACCGCATGTAGGGCTGCAGCCGAATCGCTACGGCTCATGCGCAAATTGGCTTGGTTATGCGCTTCGCTTGCGGACATTACTAAATTAAACTCATCAACATGAACGGCCCCAGCTCTTTGGGCGCCTTTTAAATTTGGAATGAGGGCGGTGTACTCAATTCCTGGATTACGTTTGATGCCTTGCATCACTTGTTCGGCATCTGCCAACATCGGAATCGCTTTGGGGCTAGTAAATGAGGTCACTTCAATTTTCGCGTAACCGGCATTACTGAGGCGATTAATAAGCTGGATTTTTTCAGCCGTTGGCACAAACTGAGACTCAGCTTGAAAGCCATCACGCGTCACAACTTCCTGGATAAACAGGCGTTTAGGAGTCATTTTCAAGAGGAACAATGAAGGTTAGAAAGGTCTAAGTATCTATTTTAATTAAGAATAGCGGATTTCTGTAGTTTTCGTGCCGCGGAAGATATTCTCTGAATCGTTTATAGTTACTGCGAATCAAACCGATTGTTTATAAACAGGAGAATTTTAGATGGCTTCAATTCTGACTTCATTAGGGCGTACGGTATTAGCCGGCTTCATCCTTTTGCTGATTATCATTTTTGCATTAGGCGGCTTTGCTGGTAATAGCTGGACCTTGTTTACTTTTCGATGGTTGCATGTCACTTCAGGGGTCATGTGGATTGGCTTGCTGTGGTACTTTAATTTTGTCCAAATTCCGTCAATGCCTAAAATTCCGGATGAGCAAAAGCCCGCAATTAGCAAAGTCATTGCCCCAGTCGCTTTATTTTGGTTTCGCTGGGCTGCTTTAGCAACGGTGGTAACAGGCTTATTAGTCGCGTTGATTAGTGGTTACGCTCATCAAGCATTTACCTTGCAACCTGCTTTCCGTGCAATTGGTTTAGGTATGTGGATTGCCTTAATTATGGCCTTTAATGTTTGGTTCATCATTTGGCCCAATCAAAAACGGGCACTGGGCATTGTGACCGTTGAACCTGATGTCAAGGCAAAATCGGCACGCGTTGCGATGTTAACTTCACGTATTAATACCGTACTATCAATTCCAATGTTATTTTTGATGAGTGCGCAGTCACATAACCAAGGTTGGTTTATCGCCATCATTTCCTAAGTTTTAAGTCTTTAAAGATTTAATTGCTAAAAAACCCACCGCAGCAATCTGTCGGTGGGTTTTTTATTGCTTGGCTCACTAAATTAAAACAGGTGGGAGTAATTTAGCTAAGGCGGCACGCTCGGTAGTTGCTGTACCAACTAAGGCAAAGCCCAGTAGCTTACCAGTGCCACTTTTAAAGCACGCCTTCATACCACCTTCTTGAGCAGTTGATTCCCACATACCCACCGCATCTTTAGCAGGTGGAGAGACCACGATTGGCATAGCCGGTGTTTTTACCATCACTGGCATTGCGGGGTATAGCACGGTTACCTCTTCGCCGAGTAAGTTTGGGGCTAAGGCCCGTGCAGCTTGCATGAGAGGCATGACATACGGCAGTACTAAACCATCAACTTCGGCGCAATCACCCAGCGCATAAACTTGAGGTGCAGAGGTTTCGAGCCGACGATTAACCTGAATGCCCTGGTTAGTGTTGAGGCCAGCTAACTTTGCCAAAGTCGTACGGGGCCGCAAACCAACCGCCGATAGCACTACATCACTCACTAGTTGAACCCCATTTTTTAGTTGAATCAGCAGGGCATCTTGATGATGGGTAATGGTTTCAATCGTTGTTTCAAAATGCCAGCTTACGCCAGCATTGGCTAGCTCTCTTTTTAGCTCAGCAGCAGCACTGGGCGGTAGCAGGCGCCCCAGTGGTTGGTTAGCTAAATCAATTATATCTACGGTGTATCCTCCAGCAATTAAATCATTAGCAAATTCAGTACCAATTAAACCCGCGCCTAAAATTGCAATGCGTTTTTTATTGGTAATGCGCTCACGGAAAGAGCGGTATTCTTCTAAGTCATTCACTGAGATAACTTGATCTGCAGCATCACCCTGCAAGGGCAAACGAATTTGATCGGCACCTAAAGCTAAAACTAATTTTGTGTAGCTAATATTGCCCTGAGCACTGGTAATAATTTGGTTTTTGATGTCGATTGCGGTGACTTCAGTTTGCGCCAAAATAGTGATGCCTAATTGCGCTGCCATGTCCTCGCGTGAGCCAGTAATTAATTGCATGGGCTCTTTTCTCCCGGCAATAGCAGTCGAGAGCATCGGCTTCGAATAAAAGTAAGCCGGCTCACGGGTAATTAGGGTGACGGGTATTTCTTGATTTAATTTGCGAATTTCCCGAATGACGGTGTAACCCGCTAAACCACTTCCAATGATGACTATCGGTGCCTCAAGCTTAACCAATTTGGACCATTTCAAAATCGGATTTTGCCACGCCACAATCGGGGCATGCCCAGCTATCGGGCACATCAGCCCAAACAGTACCAGGGGGAAGCCCATCTTCGGGCAAGCCTAAGGCTTCATCATAAATAAAGCCACAAACGATACATTGCCACATTTTCATAGTAAAACCTTTCAAGATTTAATGGTTAAACGCAGCAGCTTTAAGCCGCTTGAGGAGAATATAAATGCGCTGCTAAACCATTGGGGGTGGGCTCACCAATTTTATGCAAGGTATTAACATCGGTATGGTGAAATGGTTCAGTTTGACCTTTAATTATGAGAATGGTATCGAGTTGATATGACCAGGTGCCATCAGCATTAAAACTAACTTCAATATGGTACTCAGTGGTTCTAAAGGCATATTCAAGAAACGGATTAGACGAAATACCTGAAGTAGGATCATTTTGATAGGCGCTTAATTTAAATTGATCTACCTGAGGGTCTACGGTATTCGAGGCCATGGCAATTTGACCGCGCGGGATTGTCAAGGTTTGCATCACTAACTGGGTTTTGGGATCCCACAACCAGTACCCAACTTGATCGTGATACATCTTGATATTGTCGGGCTTGGTAATAAAGGTGTGATAACGCAAACCATATAGCAGTTGGGGGCCATTGGTTTGAGGGTCGATAGGCTGTAGTTCGATATGCTCTACATAGGCTTGTTGCTTAGGGCCTGCTGCTTTGGGTTTTACATCCAGCCCCTTAGTGCCCTCCCATATTCCAGCAAGGCGGGTAAGCGGGCCGAGGTTTTTCAGCGTATCTACACTAACGTCGCTAGGCTCGGTATAAATATCGGAGGGAAACTGTGCCATGACGATTCTTTCAAAGAGTATGATGATTCTACGAATTGTATTTGATGAGGAGATTTAAATGGTTCAACGTATATCCCAAGTAGTGCTTTCAGGCTTTATCGCTGCTGCAGTAGCTATGCCTTCAGCAACTGTCTTTGCTCAGGCCGCTGCACCAGCAGCGCCGGTTGCTCCTGCTGCAGCGCCCGCGCCAAGCGCCGCGCCAATGGCTAGCCCGAACACGCCTTCTGCTGCTGCGCCAGAAAAAAGTGCCAAGCAAGCGAAGAAAGATAAAAAAGCCAAGAAAAAGGCTGACAAGAAAGCTAAGAAAAAAACCCCAAAGGCTAGCCAGTCGAATTCTGCTACGTAATCTACGCGATAGTTGTTCACAAGGCTTTTAGTAATTAGCAACTGACTTCATCGTGCAAGGATTACTCGGCTACGCGAGCGCCTTCAATCTGATGGCGCTTCATAGCCTCAGCAACAAAGCCCGATGATTTCAGATTAGTAATGATGGCGCTTAAATAGCTCGTAATTTCTGCGCTATTGGCGCGTTCTTTTGGGGTGCCAATGGCCTGATTGATGACCATGAAGCGACCTGGCAATAAACGGACATTGGTATAGCGCTTCGCGTCAACCTCGAGTTGTTGCTTCACGCCGGCAGCAACATTCCCTTTACCACTCATAAATTCTGCGACCACTGCAGGTGAGCTTGCTACTCGTATGAGGCTCGCTTGTTTTATTTCACGCGTAAGAAAGAGATCGTAGGCGCTGCCTTTGCCAACCACAATTTCATTTCCAGGACGGTCGACCTCATCGTTTTTTTGGAATGGGGAATTGCTCTTCACTAAATAAGCCCCTTCGATTTGAATATAGGGAGGGGTATAGCTAATATCAGCACCGCGCACTGGATCAATCGCGACAAAAATGAGATCAAGGCTACCATTTTTCATCGCTTCAACGGTAGCGCCAGCACTTTTAAATAGCTGAAAATCAATTGCTACGCCCGCTTGTTTGCCAATAGCATTCGCAATATCAACCGATACGCCTTTTGGCGCCCCTGTGCCAAGCTCTTGGGAGGCTAAAACAGGGTTGCCTAAATTGATGCCAACCCGTAATTTACCCGTGGGTGCAAAGGTTTGAATGAGGGTAGGAGAAAGTGGCATATTGGTAGGAGGGTTAGTTTGACTAATGGCGGCAGTATAAAAAAAGCCGATTACGCAAAAACAGCACAATCGCAGCACTTGCTGCAGCAATGCTGAGTGCCAAGCCAGAGGCCTAAGAAATTTCATTTTATCCAATCGTGTCTGCATCGGTCAAAATTCATGATAGTGGATATCATATGGACTTGATAATTGGTATTTCACCTGAGGAACTAGTAGACGGATGCGGCAACTGAATTTATTAGTGGCAGAAGCTCAAGCTTTAGGCGCAAATGCTGCCGAAATAGCAATCGATCCAGCAGTGGGCGAGGTTGCACGTATTCTACAAATTTGTAATGCTTGCCGTTATTGTGAGGGGTTTTGTGCGGTCTTCCCAGCGATGACGCGGCGCCTCACATTTAGCCCGAGTGATATTCATTATTTAGCCAACTTATGCCATAACTGTGGCGCCTGTTTACATGCTTGCCAATATGCACCACCCCATGAGTTTGGCGTCAATGTGCCGCAGTCTATGGCCGTAGTGAGAAAGGAAACTTATATTGAATATGCTTGGCCACGAGCACTTGGAGCCCTATATCGTAAAAACGGTATTACTTTAGTCCTGGCAAGCTCGCTTGCGCTCATTTTTTTCTTGATATTAACGCTAGCATTAAATGGTAGTTTAATGAGCCCCAGTGTAAATGGAAACTTTTACGCTGTCTTTTCGCACAACACGCTAGCTTATCTATTTAGCGCTACCTTCTTATTCGCCGTGCTTGCTTTAGGTATTGGGGTAAGGAATTTCTGGCAGAATATTTCTCCTGGTGGCATGGGTTCGACCAGCTTAGTGGCAAGCGCAGAAGCGGCGCATGATGCCCTTACCTTAAAGTACCTTGGCGGTGGCCATGGCGAAGGCTGCAATAATGCGGACGATGGTTTTTCCTTATGGCGTAAACGTTTTCATCATTACACCTTTTATGGTTTTGGTTTATGCTTTGCTGCCACTAGTGTGGCCACGCTATACCACTATGTATTTGGCTGGCAGGCACCCTATGCAATTTTGAGTCTGCCAGTTATCTTAGGAACGGTAGGCGGAGTAGGTTTAGTCATCGGCCCGCTAGGTTTGTTGTATTTAAATTTCACCCGCGCAGAGCAACATGGCGATGCATCACAAAAGCCAATGGATCGCGGCTTTATTTTGCTATTGTTGCTCATTAGTATTTCTGGATTACTATTGTTAGCGTATCGCGAGACTGCGGCCATGGCAATTTTATTAGCAGTACATCTCGGCTTTGTCATGGCATTTTTTCTCACCATGCCCTATAGCAAATTTGCCCATGGAGTTTATCGGGTAGCTGCCTTGTTGAAAAATTCTATTGAAAAACGTCAAGCTAATAATTTGATGTTAGGTTCCGAATGAGTAATCTCATTTCTTATGTCCGCGCGGTCCGCGTTTTGACTTTGCCGAGGTTGCTGAGATTTTATAAGTGAGCACACCAGCAATCTGGGACGCAATTATTATTGGCGGTGGCGCTGCAGGACTATTTTGTGCTGGCCTAGCAGGTCAACGTGGTAAAAAAATTCTGGTGTTGGATCATGCTGAAGTATTGGGTGAAAAAATCCGTATTAGTGGTGGTGGACGCTGTAATTTTACGAATACCGATTCCAGTCCACAACAATTTTTATCTCTTAATCCGCATTTTATGAAAAGTGCCCTAGCGCGTTATCCCGCTAGGGCATTTATTGATTTAGTAAGAGCTTATGGGATTAGTTTTCACGAAAAACATGCAGGACAATTATTTTGTAATAACTCGGCCAAAGAAATAATAGACTTACTTTTTCAGGAATGCGCTAAAGGCCAAGTACAAATTCGGCATCCAGTAAGCGTTAGTGCGATTGAGTCGACATCATCACACTGGGCAGTAATGACTGCACAGGGCATCCACAACACCCATGCAGTAGTTCTTGCTACCGGTGGCTTACCCGTTCCCGCAATAGGTGCCAGCAGTTTTGCTTTAGATCTTGCTAGGCAATTTAATATTGACGTGATTACACCACGTGCGGCATTAGTGCCACTGTCGTTTACAGCAAAGGCATTTGCTCAACTCGATTCTTTAGCAGGCATCAGCTTGCCAGTAGCTATTCGCTCAGGGATAAAAGGACAGCAGTATGGAGCCAGCGTATTTCACGAGGATTTATTATTAACCCATAAGGGTCTTTCGGGCCCTGGTGTATTGCAGGCAAGTAGTTATTGGGAAGAGGGCGAGCCAATTGAAATTGATTGGCTGAGTAATAAAGCGGGTATGCCTGGCGCAACATTATTTGATGAAATTTTTTCTGCCAACGTAAACCGTCTTAAAACTACTGAACATATTTTGGCGAGTGTGATGCCCCTGCGATTAGCAAAAATGTTTGCTGAGCAAGCGGGTTTATTGAGCAAGAAATGGGCTGAAGTTGGCAAGATTGAGCAGCAGGCATTAAAAGCCAGTCTCACCCAATGGCGGGTTAAGCCGGCTGGTACCTTAGGCTGGAATAAGGCTGAAGTGATGCGTGGCGGGGTAAATACCGACGCTTTAAATGGCCAGACCATGATGGCGCGGAATCATCCTGGCCTCTACTTTATTGGTGAATGCGTTGATGTGACAGGGCATTTAGGGGGCCATAATTTCCAATGGGCCTGGTCCAGCGCCTATGTTTGTGCTTATTCCCTTTAGGGCGCATGCGCTAGATTATTAGAGAATTTATTGCATTGCAATAAATTAAGCTTAAATAGCCATAGAAACAGGTTAGAATGCTGACAGATTAATGGCGTATTCCCAGCTGGCTAGTTGCCCGCTTTACGTTTTGCGGCATTAACTTTCTTTTATTTCTTTTAGGGGTTATCTTGAAAAAATCATTACTATTTGCAGCAATGCTTGCAACCGTTACTGCAACTGCAATTGCTCAACCAGCTAAACCAGCTAAACCAGCCATGATGCCAATCGAAGCTGGTGTAGTTGTTATTACTGCCACGGTTGATTCAGTGGATATGAAAGCACGCACCGTCATGTTTAAAGACGATAAAGGCAATATGGTAGGAATGCGCGTTTCTAAAGACGTTAATAACTTAGGCAAAGTTAAAAAGGGCGATATTTTTGTAGTTGAGCATGCTGAAGCTGTTGCCGTAGGCTTAACAGCAGCAGGTAAAGATGCAAAACCTGGCGTTTCAGGCGTTCGCTCTGTACAAATTGCCGGTAAAGGTGGTGCTAAGCCATTTACCGATATTACCGACACCGTTTTTGCAACTGTCAAAATTACTGCAATTGATGCCGCTTCACGCGTTGTCACCTTCACCCTGCCAAGCGGTGAGAAGCAAAAAGTAAAAGTGGACAAAGCTGTACTTGGTCTTGAGAAATTTAAAGTTGGTGATGATGTGATGGTTGAGTATGCTGATGAAACAGTCATTACTTTTGTTACACCTCCAGCAGCTCCAGCAGCAGCACCTGCAAAGAAGTAAACTAGCTTGCGGTTATGCCGCTTTAGCCTGATAAACCCATCAGAGTGATCTGGTGGGTTTTTTTAATTGATTAATAAAGATGTTAAAAAGAATAAAGCCTTTTTTCTTGCGCGTAACGCAGCTAGTGAGCAGAAGCTGGTTTGGCGGTATGCTAACTCGTTTCATGCAGCGCTGCTTCGTGGGTCGCTGGCGCTGGCTTAGTATCGGCTTGATCACCTGCATGGTGATTACGCTCTTGTGGTTTCTAGTACGTACGGTTTTCGGTTTAAATACGCCCGATTTCCGTACTGCTTTAATTGAGGAGGGCCCTCTGGTTGCTTCAATTAATGCCAGTGGTATTTTAAATCCAGTAAAACAAGTTACGGTAGGATCACAAGTAACTGGTATGGTAAAAGAATTATTAGTCGATTTTAATTCGCCAGTAAAGCAGGGGCAAGTGATTGCTTTAATTGATCCACGCGATTTTCAAGCTAAATATGATCAAGCCTTAGCTAATTACACCTTAGCACAGAAAAATCATCAATTTAACCTTAAGTTAATTAAACAGGGTTTTATTTCCCCACAAGCCCTAGTGCAAACCGAAGCGGCTTATAAAACAACTGAGGCGGCTTTACGATCAGCAAAAAAATCACTTGACGATACAGTTATTCGAGCACCTGTCGATGGCGTAGTTGTGAAGCGGAGCGTGGAAGTTGGGCAAACCGTGGCGGCTAGTTTACAAACTCCTGAGATTTTTATTATTGCTAAAAATTTAGCTGAGATGCAAGTCGATACTGCAATAGATGAAGCCGACGTAGGTCGTTTAAGCGAGGGACTGAATGCCAGTTTTACCGTCGATGCATTTCCTGGCCGTATCTTCAAGTCTAAGATTACACAAATTCGTAAAGCACCAACAACCATTCAAAATGTGGTGACTTATACGGTGATATTGTCAGCCGATAATCCCGATTTCAAGCTCTTGCCGGGGATGACAGCGAACGTAAAAATTGTGATCGATAAACGCGAAAAGGTTTTAAAGGTACCTAACGCGGCTTTGCGTTTTCGTATGCCGGCTGCTGGCGAAGTACAGTTGAGTACATCACCATCCAGTGCGGGGCCACCTGTTAGCGCTTCTCGTAAAGGCGGCGGTGGCGCTGGCGGTGCGGGTAATCGCGGCGTACCGACGATCCGCCGTATTTGGCTCTTAGAATCTGAAGGTCTTCGTTCTAAGGCAGTGCAGCGCATGATTAAGACCGGCTTAAGCGATGGTAATTTCACCGAAATTTTGCCCGATGATGACACAAAATTACCGCCCCTTAAAGTAGGTGAGGAAGTGATTATTGGCATACAGTCGCCGGATAGTAAATCTTCTGGCGCTGCCAGTAGCAGCCCAAGTCGGCCGGCTGGCCCACGCATGTTTTAAAAACACAATTAAATGACGTGTTGATTCATACTAAAAATTTAAGCAAAACATATGGCATGGGCGATCAAATCGTCCACGCCTTAGATCATGTATCACTGGATATTGATGAGCAAGATTTTGTGGCGATAGTGGGCGCATCGGGGTCTGGCAAATCTACTTTTATGAATTTGATTGGCTGCCTTGATCAAGCAACAAGTGGTTCTTATCATTTGGCTGGAGAGAATGTCGAAGTAATGGATACGGATGCTTTAGCAGATATTCGTAGCCGCAGAATTGGTTTTGTATTTCAACAATTTAATTTGTTACCGCGAACCTCGGCCCTCGATAATGTGGCACTGCCCTTACTGTATGCGCGTAATGGCCCACTAGCCCATTTAGATCAGCAAGCGCGCATCGCTCATGCTCGCGTACGTTTAGAGCAAGTGGGGCTGGGCAAGCGTTTGACCCATACACCCGCTGAGTTATCGGGTGGCCAACAACAACGTGTTGCGATCGCGCGAGCCTTAGTAAATGATCCCCTTTTAATCTTGGCCGATGAGCCTACTGGCGCTTTAGATTCTAAAACTTCAGTTGAGGTATTAGAATTATTGACCCGTCTAAATCAGCAAGGTATGACGGTGATAGTGGTAACCCATTCCTTAGAGGTTGCTGCTTATGCCAAAAGACAAATAACTTTTCGTGATGGTCAAATCGTTGATATTCAAGTGAACTAGCGTAATGCAACTAGATCTTAAAACCAATTTATCGATTGCCTTATTAGCGTTACGAATTAATAAATTGCGCTCGATATTAACGATGCTGGGCATCATCATTGGTGTGGCGGCGGTGATTACGATGGTGGCCGTAGGCAGCGGCGCTCAGGCTCGCGTGAAAGAACAAATATCCAGTCTTGGCTCTAATTTAATGATATTAATTCCTGGTACCTTATTGCAATCGGGGGTGCGTCTAGGCGCAGGTAATGCACAAAGCTTAACCGAAGAAGACGCTATTGCGATTGTGCGCGAGGTACCCGAGGTTGCCATTGCCGCTCCAACTTCACGGGGCGCTGGACAAATCGTGACTGGTAATAATAATTGGGGTACCACTATCTATGGCGTCAAAAATGATTACTTTGATGCGCGTGAGTGGACTTTAGCTAAAGGTCGATTTTTTGATGCTGGCGAATTACAAGGTGCAAGTAAAGTGGTGATTTTAGGGCAAACGGTTGCGCGTGAATTATTCGAAGAGGTTGATCCGCTTGATCAAATGGTGCGCATTAAAGGCATTCCATTTTTAGTGATTGGTGTTACAGAGCGCAAAGGGCAAAGTAGCCAAGGTCAAGATCAAGATGATGGCGTATTTGTACCACTATCTACTGGGCGCAGGCGGATTTTTGGTGAGGCCTTAGGGCGAATTTCACGGGTGGGCTCAATTATTGTGAAGGTTGGGGCTGGTGAGAATATGAAACTAGCCGAAGAACATATTACTGAATTATTGCGGCAACGCCACCGTCTTCAGCCTACTGCTGATAATGATTTTACAGTGCGTAATTTGACCGAGATATTACAAGCGCAAGAGGCATCGAGTAAAGTGATGTCGCTTTTATTAGCTGCAGTGGCATCGGTAAGCTTAATGGTAGGTGGCATTGGCATTATGAATATTATGCTGGTCTCAGTAACCGAGCGGACTCGAGAAATTGGTTTACGCATGGCAATTGGCGCGCGCAGTAAAGATATCTTGGCGCAATTTTTAGTTGAGGCGATGACTTTAGCTACTATTGGTGGCGTGATTGGGGTGTTAGTAGGATCTATTGCTTCGTTATTGGTGGGTTCGCTTGCCGGTTGGCCAGTCGAGCTATCGTTTGCATCGATTGCGCTTGCAGTTGGGTTTTCTGCCGCGATTGGTATATTTTTTGGCTACTATCCTGCCAAGAAAGCTGCCACTATGCAACCGATTCAAGCTTTGCGTTATGAATAGTTTCTTTAGAGTTCAAGGTGGGCGCGTAGGCCAAAGAAATTGACCGGGCCCCGTGCAGCGTTATAGGCTGGATTAGCAATGCGCTGATAGTCGGCAGTTAAGTAGACACCTTTATAAACATTCAAACTATAGTAAGTTTCAATAATTTGTTCGGGCTTATATTTCAAGGCACCGTCACCGATAAACATCGTGCTGGCTTTTAGTTGTAAGTAGTTAATTTCAGAAGCAGAAATACCATTGGCTGCAAAAGCTAACCCAAAGGTATCTTCTTTGCGGTTCCAGATTGCACCATTCACAGAAACACCGCCAGATAATGACTTGCTAATGTCGTATGTTTGGGTTTCAGTTTGGCCATTATTCCAACTCCAGCGCGCAAAAATGCCGATGTCCTTGGTCAAAGCTTGCTCTGCATTTAAGCCATACCCCCATGCCGTTTGATTGGCTTGCCGAGCGTTATAGATTGAGGGGACCGAATTGGTTTTAGCGGCTAAGCTAATGGCATTTTGATAGTTGGCCATATAAGCATGGGTTTGAAACCATAAAGCGCGAATTTTTCCTGCTTGGTCCCCTATGGTATGGTCACGGGTAATTTCAATTTGATTGCCGTAATCTTGCGTCATGCTGTAATCAAGCTGCAAGGTATTAGGCTCGGTTGGCATGGCAAAACGTGCTGCACGTGTCACCCAATCACCCTGATACCACTCTGCAACTACGCCATAGGTATAGCCTTTGGTGTCTGCTGCAAAGCTATAAGCACCGCTGGACATAATGGCATAGTTTAAAAATTGGGTACGCGGATCACGGCTATAAGTATTGGCATCAAAAAAGTCTAAAGCAGCAAACTTACCGTAACTGAAGACCAATCGATTTTTATCAACATTACCAGCTAATTGATTGGCTACCCCTTCAATATGTTCCTTACCGCCACCTAGGCCAAAGGTTTGGCGTATA
This sequence comes from Polynucleobacter sp. IMCC 30228, assembly GCF_021395205.1. Taxonomy (GTDB): domain Bacteria; phylum Pseudomonadota; class Gammaproteobacteria; order Burkholderiales; family Burkholderiaceae; genus Polynucleobacter. The sequence continues at coordinate 208,542 of NZ_JAJVCS010000002.1, forward strand.
AATGCGCGCGCAGTGTAATACGAAGGGGGTACTGAAGTCCCTTTTTGTAATTCTCCATTGGTAAAACCACCCAGTCCACTAAAATTCGAAAAGGGCAGCCCCTCAAACATTTCTGGGTTGTAATACACCTCCGCACCTTCCCATAAGCGCGCCCCCAAAAATACCGTGGCAGAGAAGGTGTAGCTGCGACCAATATCGCCCTCAGTTTTATTCAGCATACTTTTTTCACCATAGTAGGGTGAATTAAAGTTATTTTTCCATTGCGATATATAAGTTGATTGCGCGTGAATGCTCCATTGCTCGGTATCATTGGCTAATGGCGTTAAGCTATCAACAATCGGCGTATCGGAGACGGCTTCCGCTGCAATGGCAGGAGGTATGGCGATCAAGGATAGGGCAAGGAAAAGGAATAGGGCAGGAAAATTGAGTTGATAGTGTCCCTCCCAGCAATTAATTTGGGTTCGAAGTTTGCCAAGTAGATGGCGATACTGGAACTGAAAATCCGACATGTTTTAACGCCAAAATCAAAAAAACGCTCTAAACCGATAATAGGAATCATTCTCAATAGAATAGCTTATAATGATAATGATTCTTGATAACAATTATCGGCATATGAAATGCTTGCGTGATTCTAGCTTGTTAGTGTGAAACAACCATGAAATCCATCACTGTGAACCAGCTTCCCATTGGCTTAGTAAGACAAGTCGAGCGCGTAAATGCGCCGAGTAATAAGCCTGAATTAGCCCAACAATTAGAAGATATTGGGTTTTTACCTGGCGAGCAGGTAACTGTATTGCGGCGCAGCTTGCTGGGCGACCCTTTAATGGTGCGAATTGGCACTTCAACTTTTGCTTTACGGCGCGCCGAGGCTCAATTGATTGAGGTGGCAATTATTTCTCAATGAAATCGAGCAAGATTCATTTTTTTGATAGCGATCCGCTGTTAGCGTTATTGGGTAATCCTAATTGCGGCAAAACAGCACTCTTTAATTTGCTCACCGGTAGTCGGCAAAAAGTGGCGAATTATGCTGGCGTCACCGTTGAACGTAAAGAAGGGCGCCTCACACTGCCTTCGGGTAAAGCCATCCGCATTCTAGATTTACCGGGCGCATATAGCTTGTATCCCCGTTCGCTTGATGAGCGAGTCACTTGCAATGTGCTGCTCGGTCGTGCCGAAGGCGAAAAGCGCCCCGATTTAGTCTTATGTGTATTAAATGCCACAAATCTACGCAGAAACTTACGGTTAGTGTTAGCAGCAAAACGCTTGGGTTTACCCTGTATTGTTTTGCTCAATATGGCAGATATTGCCCAGCGCAAGGGTTTAAAAATTAAGCTTGCTGATTTATCGGCGGAGTTAGGTTTGCCGGTGATTTCGACCATTGGCATCAAGCCACACGGGGCTGATGACTTGAAGCACTTTTTAGATGAGCTGGACTGGTCGAATTTATCTCGGCTAACTGCAGGAACTGCACAAGTTAATAGCCTGCTCAATCACACTGAAACCGATAATCTGCGGGTTCATCAAATACTAGAAAAGCTCGCACTCAACGAAGTGGTGCCTGATGTATTAGCCGATCGTCTCGATCGTATTTTGCTGCAGCCAATATTCGGCCCCATGATTCTTGTAGCAATACTTTTTTTAATTTTTCAAGCCGTTTTTAGTTGGGCTGCCCTGCCGATGGAAGCAATTAAGTGGGTAATTGATGCTTTGGCGGGAGTAGTCAGTTCCCATATGTCAGATTCTTGGATACGTAGCCTGCTCATCAATGGCATCTTGGCAGGTTTAGGAGGGGTATTAGTATTTCTACCGCAAATTTTAATCCTGTTCTTTTTTATTTTGCTGCTCGAAGAGTCGGGTTATTTACCACGAGCTGCCTTTATATTAGATCGCTTAATGGCGACAGTTGGCTTATCGGGCCGCTCTTTTATTCCCTTGTTGTCAAGTTTCGCTTGTGCTATTCCGGGCATCATGGCTACGCGGAGTATTTCTAATCCACGAGATCGTCTTGTAACCATTTTAATTGCTCCGATGATGACTTGTTCAGCGCGCTTACCTGTATATGCTTTATTAATTTCTGCTTTTATTCCCAATCAAAAGTTATGGGCGGGCCTTGATTTACAGGGTCTCGTATTATTTTTTCTGTATCTTGTGGGCATTGTTGGCGCAATGGCGGTGGCTTGGGTTTTGCAGTACTTTACCAGTAAGCAATTTCAAGTACATGCTTTAATGATGGAGCTGCCGAGTTATCATTTGCCCCGTTTAGGTAATTTACTGATTAGTTTATGGCAGCGATGTGAAATATTTTTGCGACGGGTAGGCGGAGTTATTTTTGTGCTTACAGTATGCCTATGGGCGCTCTCTAGTTTTCCTGCCCCACCACCAAATGCTAGTGGTGCGCCGATTGAATATAGCCTTGCGGGCATGTTAGGTAAAACATTGGCAGTTATTCTTCAACCGATTGGTTTTAATTGGCAAATTAGCATAGCTTTAGTGCCAGGCATGGCTGCACGTGAAGTCGTGGTGAGTTCATTGGCAACTGTTTATGCTTTATCTGTAGTTAATACTGAAGCTAGTCAATCTCTGATTCCGTTAATTTCCCACGCATGGAGTTTAGCCACCGCACTTTCTTTATTGGCCTGGTTTGTCTTTGCGCCGCAGTGCCTCTCGACCATTGCAGCAGTGAAGCGCGAAACAGGTGGTTGGAAAATTCCCCTGATTATGCTTGGCTATTTATTTGGCTTAGCTTATTTAGCCTCTTTTATTACTTATCAAACTGCACTTATTTTTGGATGGGGATGAGATAATGAACCTTCGGCAATCCTTGCTTTAAATATGGTAACTCCTATGCAAGCCTTGAGTAATGTAGGCGCAATTCGTGTTTTGGCCTTTGATGTTTTTGGTACCGTCGTTGACTGGCATGGGTCTATTGCAAAAGAAGTATCTCAATTTGATCTCAATGTTGATCCATTAGCATTTGCCACTGCTTGGCGTAATGGCTATAAGCCCGCTATGGCCCGTGTGCGCTCGGGTGAGTTGCCCTGGACGCGTATCGACGATTTACATCGGATGATTCTGGATCAAGTGCTAATTGAGTTCAAGGTTGATGCACTGAATGAGGCGCAGAAAAAAGATTTAAATTTGGTGTGGCATCGGCTAGCCGCGTGGCCCGATACCGTACTGGGTTTACAGCGGCTCAAAAGCAAATACACTATTGTGACTTTATCGAACGGGAATTTAGGCTTATTGGCCGAGATGGCGAAAAATGCGGGGCTGCCGTGGGATTTAATTTTGTCAGCCGAAGTGTTTCGTCATTACAAGCCTGATCCAGAAACCTATTTAGGGGTAGCGGCAACCTTTGATATTGCTCCCGAGCAGGTCATGCTGGTGGCTACCCATAAAGACGACTTATTAGCGGCCCACAAACTAGGTCTTAAAACTGCGTTTGTTGAGCGCCCCTTTGAGCATGGGCCAAATCATTTGCGTCAAGATATGCAGGTGGAGACTTGGACTGATTTTCATGCTAAAGATTTTCTCGATCTAGCACATCAGCTTGGTATAAGTTAATTTACCCGTGAAAAAACATTTTCAAATAGTTGCAAGTTTATTGTTGAGCTTAGTTTTTTGCCTGCTGAGCACGGTAGCTTTTTCGCAAGCGAATGCGCATAAAAATGCTAGTGCTAGTGCTAGTAGCCAGAAAAGCGACGTGATGCTGTGGCCCAAAAAGCCAATTCATCTGGTCGTGAGCTTTACGCCTGGGGGTGCTCCCGATACATTGGCGCGTATTTTGGCTGAAAGTTGGCAGAAGACTCTGGGAGTAAACGTCTTAGTTGAAAATCGCCCAGGTTTTGGTGGCAATATTGGCGCCGACTATGTAGCTAAAAGCGATGCTGACGGCTATACCTTGTTAATTGGCACCGTTGGCATCCATGCAATTAATGGCGTGCTTTACGAGAAATTGAGCTATGACCCTGTCCGTGATTTTGCACCCATTAGTTTTTTAGCTAGCACCCCGAATGTATTGGTAGTGAATAAAAAATTAGGGGTCAGTAATTTAAGTGAACTCATTACCCTAGCCAAAACCGAGCCTAATCAGCTGACTTTTGGTTCATCGGGCTCGGGTACTTCTTTGCACATGTCGGGCGAACTGATAAAGGAAATGACCGGAATACAAATTCGGCATATTCCTTACAAGGGGCGGGCACAATTTTTACCTGACCTCGTTAGCGGGCGCATCAGTATGGCTTTTGATAATCTGGTTTCAGCATTACCATTAATTCAGGCGGGTGAAATACGCGCAATTGGTATTACTTCGCTAAGGCGTTCGGCGGCTGCACCCGATATTCCGACTATTGCAGAGCAAGGCTTACCAGGTTTTGAAGCGGTTTCTTGGTTTTCCTTGGTAGGGCCTGCGGGTCTGCCTATTGCAATACAAACTCGCTTAAGCCGACTGACTAAAGAAGTCTTGATGCAGCCTGTTGTACAGAGCAAATTAAGGGCAAGTGGGCTCGAGCCTGCACCGAATAGTCCCACAGAATTAGCACGCTTTATTGACCAAGAACGAGAAAAATGGACTGGAATTGTGAAAAAGTCGGGGGCTAAGGCCGATTAGGCCTATTTTTGAGGGATTAAATGAAGTGCTTTGTCAGCTTGAATTATTTTTTTTGCAAAAACTTAAAACTAAAATTATTGTAGCTTATTAAAATAAAAATAAGTATAAAAATACTTGGCATCCATAGCACTATTGTGCTCATAACCCTGGGGGGATATGAGTTGATCAATAAAAATTCTGTCAAAACCAGAAAATTAAAAGCTGTAGTTGCCACGGCGCTAGAAAATTTATTTTTTAATATTAAAAGTAGCCCAATTGCTATCGGGGTAATAATAAAATTAATAAGAACTAGCGATAAAAGCCAATTAGGTAATTTTATAGTGCCAGCTTCTACTACGAGGTTTATCCAAGAGCCATTAAGAATTAATACTGTCCACCAAATGAGCTGAATATATTTGGTATTTAGGCTGCGCCACGGGATTAATATTAAAGAACCTTTACTAATACGAGCGATTATCGTTTCCGTTTTTTTCTGGGGCGTTGCATTAACATTTCTTTCATAATTACGAACTGTAGGTATGGGCGTGCTTAAATCTAAAAAAGACTTATCTGGAGCTGCGTTCAAGATTAATCTATTTAATTGAGAAAGTGCTTGATTTAAGGCATTCTTAGCTTCATCCTCGTTTAGGTTTCTTAATTTTTTCGACAATTCACGATAAATTTGGTTATGTTCATCAGTCGAATTTGAAAGCCAGGAAACTTCCTCAAGTAAATTGCCGATCCCATGGCATAGAATTGCTAACTGACTGCTTAAATTCTGTACTGAAATCGAGTCAGACCAATATTCAATAAATTCCTCATTAGAGAGGGTTAAGGTATGGTCTAAGACGGGCTGGCTTTGATTTAATGAGAAAAAATAATTACTCCAATCCTTCTTTAAAGCCTGATACAGCATGGGATGATGTAGGCCATCGGTTGGCAGAAGTGGCAGGGGCTTTTGTAATCGATTGGTGGTAGATAGGCAATGAACAAAATCTAATATATAGATACGATTACTGGCGCCTTGAGGGGTAGCAATATTTCTAAGGGCAATATCTAGATGTAGGATGCCTAAGTTAAAAATCTCTATTAAAGCTTCAATCGAATTAGTAATTAATATCGCAACTTGTGTAGTATTAAATTGATTTTTATTTTCCTTGAACTGAACCGAAAGCGATTGCCCAACATTTTCCATGGCAATCGATTTTTGTGTTAAGTTTTTAATGCTGACTTTAGGTACGTTCGCATTTCTTTGGTGCAAATAAGTCAAGATCAACTCTTCTCTTGATAGCCAGTAAGCGGCGTCAGGCAATATCGAGGTAGATCCCTCAACTGTAAAGTGTTTGATAAAGTCTTCTGACATTATTTAATTAAAATTTATCCACATACCGATTGCAGATACATCATCCTTGGATTGGTTTTTAATAGCTAATTCTCCTAGCTCTGAGCAAATAAATTGCATATCCTCATTACTGGGCTGCCCTTTTTTTATTTTTGAAATGATACTTAATCGTTCTTTTGAAGTGGTATAGGCGTGTAGGCCATCTGACATCATAAGAACAATACAAGATCCTTTTGCAGGAAGCTGAAAAATATTGGCGGAATGAAAGGCTGGACTACCTATTAGCTGACTAGGTGAGTGACCATCCTCCAGTAAATCCAGTTGGCTTGCTTGTGAATTGACCCAACCCTTTAAAGGCTGAAGTTTGTAAGCCTCAATAAGGCTATCTCCGCAACTAGCACAGTAAATTCCGCCGTAACTTAATAGTACATTTAATGCCGTAGTAGCCCCGTTATTTATTTTTTCTAAAACGAGATCATTAGCCCGAGAAAACGATTCTAAAAGAGTCTCTTCAGGATTAGTTTGCGGGATAACTAATTTAGAAGTAAGGGCTGAAGCGGTTAGTTCCGCAGCATGGCCACCCCATGGTGTGCTATTCGCGCCGTCACAAAGGGCAAAATTAGTAAGTTCTTGATTAAATCGAATACAGTCAAATTTGGGTTTTTCTGTTGCGCCCAAATTCTCAATATAGCCAAATGAAAATGAAATCATTTTCTAACGCCGGGGATAGGCGTTTGATCGCTGGCCGATTTATTTTGATTTTTTGCAAGTTTTATATGAATAGTGGGATAAAGGTTCGGCGAGCTTGGGTCGGCAACAGTATGGGCAATATCAAAAGGCTGTCCAAATGTAATTTGTAGCCCTTCGTCATTAATTTCATACAGGCGCATGTTTTTTAGAATTCCTCTGCGCCCCGATACCCCGCTAAGCTTGGCGTCTTTCGGAATAAACGCGTAGATGATGTTATTAAGCTCGAAAATATTCAGTTGATTACGGGAGATATACATCGCAGAAACATTAACCTTCTCCATATTCTGTATTTCTGCACTGGGGGCGTCTCTGCCAACGATCAAAGGGGTAGAGCAGATAACTTGTCTTTCTCCGTTAGCATCTGAAATTTGAATCGCTAATTGAGTCTGGTTGCCTGAAGTGGGCTGAAATGAAGAAGTTGATGCAGCCTGTATAGCCGGTTCATTTTTAATTGGGCTACTGGTGCCTGCACCAGGGGCTTCATTTGGCTTTAGGGTGCCTAATTTGACGGTAGCACTAAACTTTTTTCTATTGCCTCGTAAGGATATTTGGTAAGCCTCTTCACTAGTAGGATCATCAAGTGAATTCATTCCAGGCTGAATTGATATAGAGCAATCTTTTGTTAATTTTGCTTTGGCACCATGGTTAGTTTGATAATCTTTTAAAAGGATGCCACTAAAAAAAGAATCTTCAAAACCGGTATTGATTTCAGTGTGAATACGGAAGAACTCTTCAGTTTCTAGTGCGGTGGCTTTATCTAAGGGGTGAAAAGTAATTAAATCAATTGGGAAATACGAGGAATTAAGAATGGAGCTTAAATATTTTCCTTCAGTCGCATGTAACTGATTTAAAATTTCTTCGATCGCAACCCTTTTAAAATCGAGCGCTAAGCTATCGGCAAATAAATCCGTACTTTTTTCCTTGGGGATTTCCGTTTCTTTCTTTTTTGAAAATATAAATTTCATATTTAGCAATAACCTTTCAAGTAGCTTCTAATTCAATATTGGGAATATCTTTAATTTCAATTTTTATATCAGAGTCGGTTAAGCCTAAATCAATTAGGGGATCACTAAAAAATGTATTAAAGTCATTTTTTGAGACACTTCTATAGATATTAGCGGGAATTTGCACTTTAATTTGCCGAAATTTTCTTAGCTCCTCACGGATAAAAAGGGCGCACAAAAACAGATTGTTTGAGCCAGATAAGTGATCATCTGGAATTAGCGTAAAAATCTTATTAGAGACCATTTGTTTTAATTACCTCTCTAATTAAGAGCATCCCAAATTTACTAGCAATATGCCCAGAACCTGGAACATTTGGATTGGCAAGAACACCAATTGCTAAGGCGCTATTGGCACTCGCTGTAACGGGCGCCCCGATATAACCTTGAAGTTGGTTAACCTGAACAATTGCCCCAAATAAGGTGTTGCCCCCGTAGGTTTTATCCTGCTTACTGACTGTACCAGTTTTAGCATAGATCGGACAATCCTCTAAGCAGGGCTTACCAAAGGCTAGCGTAAAGACTTTGCTGGCTGTACCGTCTCCCGCCCAATTTTTTTCGGTTGGTCTGGGTACTTTTTGCATACCCCTGAGGATAATTTGGGCATTGGCCTGCCCATTCATTTTTTTAATGATGGGGTTTTGAGATTCAAATAGACTTGGTTGAGTTAAGGTTGAGAAACTAGCAATTTGATATAAGGATGAGACAAGAGTAGCTAGGCCATAAGACGTGATGCGATTATTGGCGGCGCCAATGACTGACTGAATAGCTAGGCTAGTGTTTTCGAGTACTTTAAAGTTGGTCGCGCGCTTTTTCCCTTCCCTGATCTCGTCATACTGAGTCCAAGGTATGAAAGGGCCCTTAATTAATCGACCATCTAAATACGGACCATCCTTATTGGCGCTTACTAATATCCGGCCATTGGTTGGGCTAAATGTTTCTAGTCCCATAGGCTCTAAGAGCCTGCTAGTACCGCAGCGTCGATCTGGGGTTTCTGAGCAGCCATTATTTAAGCCAATCTCTTTGGCAAACTCAGTTACATAAGTCGGCACTGAGCAATTGGCCAAGGCGGTGCCGTTATTGCAAATAGCATTTTTTTCCCACCATTCATTTCGCTTAGTGACTTTGCCATCGACCTCACCCGATGTTTTAATTTGAAACTGTAGCTCGGTTGGCGAGACCGAGCGATTTTTTAAAAATGCATAAGAAAAAAGAAGTTTTTCAGTCGAGGCTGGCGGGCCCTCAATATTTGCCCCAGCCAATAAGCCCAACTGATAATTTGCTGTAAGGCCACATGACTTTCCATAGCAGCCAACAGCGAGTAGGGCACCGGTATTTGCATTTAAGATGGTAAAGGCCAGATCGGATGTTAGCTTTAGCTGGTTAAAAAGATCGGCATTACAGCTAGGGTTTTTGTCATTGCATTTACCAATATTGCTTGCTAAAAGTTGTAACTCAGGATTTAGCGATAGAGTCAGACTTTTTATACCATCACTGCCGCCACTTTGTTTTCTAAATTGGGCTAACTGCAAAAGCGGCGCAAAACCATCTTTTAGATTGGCTCGTGCTGGGGTGAGCGCATTAGATTTGATATCAGCACTTCCACAATTGCCAGGTCTTCCAGAGACAATAAATTTTCCATTGGCGTCTTTACCAAAAACGCATAAGACTTGCGTATTCCAATTTAAACTCTGAGAAAAAAGTTGATTAGCTAAGGTCTCTTTAGATAATTTCGGGTTAGCAACCGATAGCTGCGTAAGAATATAGGCCGCATCTAAGATTTCGGGAAAATTTTTGCACGATACATTACTTGATTTGGCGTTATAGTCGCTCCAAATTTGTATTAGGCGAGCATCGGCTTGATCAAAATCGATTTTCTCAATACTGGCAATTTTTTCTCTGAGTGTTACTCGGTTTCTTTCGCCGCAGGTAAAGTTAAGCGTTGCCGAGTTTTGGGGGGTAGTAATTAATGCATAAACAATTTGGGTTTGATTGACAAGATTAGTGGGAATAAATGGCTTATCTAATTCTTTTTGAGACAAGGTAAACGATAAATGAATCAGTATCGAAATAAAAATAATGATGCCTACAGCAAATAGGCCAATAAAAAATCGGGATCGAATGCGGTTACTAGATGTTTTTAATTTATTTACGGGCATAGCAAAGACCAAGTATTAACCCAAAGCCAATGGAGGCTGATATGGAAGACGAAATCCCAATGCTAATAAGCGGGGTGCCAAGCCCGGTCAGAGGAATAATCCGTAAGTTACCCAGGGTAGTCACAAATAATTGAAAAAGCGCTGCCAAGCAAAGCAAGGACCCAAACAATTTAGCGAACTTAAATGGTTCTTTATAGAGCCATGATGCAATAAAACCTTGGTAGGCAAGGACGATCCATACGTAAGCTAGACCACCAAGTAATAAAAGCCCCCAGATCTTGCCAAAGGCGCCATTGATGAGGGTGGGCATGTAATCGCTAAGTGTTTGTAGTGGTAAGCAAACCCCATCCGTTGAGCACCACTTAATATTGCCTATACCAAACCCAAAGGGCTGTCCCGCATTTTCAAACTGAATTAAGCGCTCAAAATCACTGATGTTGGCATTTTTAGGGTTGAGCATTAATTCAAAGCGGTTTTGTACCTTTTCCGAGACAATAAAAATACTGACTCCCAAAATACTTACCAAGCCGATTAATAAAGAGGCAAATTTTTTCCCTAGTAACACAAACAGACAAAAGGAAAAAACTAAGCCCGCAATAAGGGAGCCCCCTAAATCATGAAAGATGGCTGAGACAAGCAATAACAAAAATATCACCAAAAGAATCTGAATTAAAATTTTCCAAAATAAAAAATAAACATAATATTTTTGCAACAAGATTTCTTTCTTTTTGGCCATGGAAATATAGGAAAAAGAGCCTAGATAGCTTAGGCTTTTGCCAACTAAATTACTTAATCCAAATTGCTCTTGGGCGAGTTCAAGGGTGCGGCCATAGCGAAACAAAAGAAAGGCCGCGATAAAGCAACTAGATACCTTAAATAGTTCTGAGCCAATGGCAGGACCTAATAGTAAATACGAACCAGCTATAGCTAGGGTGCACAAAAGAGTCCCCAAGGTGATCGACAAGCGGTTCAATATGAAGGTAAAAGCATTCGCAATACGATGAGAAAATCGAATACAGAGGACAAGAATCAAAGCCGATAGCAAAGTTACTAGCAGTTGACGTTGATACAGTTGCCTAAATGGACTTAAGTCAAAGGAGGCTGCTTCAAAGCCAAAATGTAATGAAGCATCACGAATCAGGTTTAAGCCAAAAAAGATTGTAAAAAAATAAATCGAGAGAAAAAACAGGCCAAGACTCGATAATTTTTTTCGAATGATCAGTAGGCAAACTAATAGTAAGGCAAGGTAAAAAACAGCTAGATACTGGGATGCCTTTTCTAGTGCAATAAATTGCCGTTGTATGTTATTTTGGCCCAGAATATATTGTGCAATATTTTGAGGCAATAGCTTAAATTTATTATTGGCGGTGTTGTAGCTTGTTCCCTGGGCAATTAATAGACCCTTAAAAAGGGCGGGATAGCTTTTAGGACCGCTGACATTTAATATCGCACTTAATTGCGCAAGCTTTCTTTGCACAATCGCCTGTAGTTCCAACAGTTGCCCGCTCGTTTGCGTGTCATTATTTAAGGCCGCCAGTAAAGACTCATAGCTTGTGATGGCGCGGCTTAACTCATTAATCGCATCATTGATGCTTTGCGTATCAGTAGAGCTGAAGAAGCGGGAGTCAATCGTGGTGCACGGTACTATAGAAAATTGCTCTTTTAAGTTAAGGCGGCAAAATTCTTCGGCACTTAAACGGATTTGGTATGTTGTAATCGCTGGCAACGACTCTAAAATTTTATCGCGACTGTGTAAAAAAGCATGATGCGGTAGGGTAATGATCAGGGTGGCTAAGAAAATAGCAAACGCAAAAAGCTTTAATACCCAGGGATAGTTGCTAAACTTCATTTTTTTGCCTATTAATGATCTGCTCAGCAAGATCTGTGCCAAATTTTAATTCATTATGTATTTTAATTGCATATAATTTGCCCATTAAATTCTTTGCAATTAGTTGTTATTGGATTTTCAGTTTTAGTGTAGTTGGCTATGTAGGCTTTATGGGCCGCCATTTTTGCATCTACATTAGTTAGCTGCCCATTTTTATATTCCTCATTAATTTTGTTTAATTCAGAATAAAAGTTTTTAGTTTGTAAACCTGCTGGGTTAGAACCATTTTTATTGTAAGTTTCTTGAATGCATGTTGTAAAATAGGTGAAATTTTTATAAAAATTACTATCATTTTTATTTGAGTCACATTGGTTTATTACTTGATTCATTGTTAAAGCAGTAGAGCAACTCAATAAGCTTAGAGAAATGAGTAAAGAAAATAGTTTGATTAATGAAGTCATATAAATAATTAGAACCCTCGGGTTAAATATAAAAAATATGCCGCTAAGACCCTAAAGTCTTTAAAAAAGCATAATTTAATGCTTTAGGAGTATAAATAAGAGTGAGATTCCAAATGTGAATGTTATATGTTTATCCCTCAATTTTAACTGAATGAATAGTCAAAATAAGGGAGTATAGTTATAAAAATTACATTTATTTAATTAAGTGTTAAAGATTCTAGGATCAGGCTTTTAATACTGGTTTTCAACTTTATTCTTTTTTGTTTAAAAATATGAAAAATCGTTTAATTTATGCCCCTTTTCTGATTAGTGCCGCTCTTGCTTTAGGAGGGTGTGATCAAGTCAAGCAAAAAATCGCTGATAGCATTTCTCCACCTCCTCCAGCTGAAATGGCCGTGAGATTAAATCAGCTAGTAGATCAGAGTAAGCCCCAAGAAGCAATTGAGCAGGGCATTAGTTATTTAAAAAAGAATAAAGACCCATCTGGTGAAGTTCAAAAAGTATTAACCAGGGCCTATAAGGAAGCCGAGCAGTTAAGCGCTGAAGCAGAAAAAAAATCGGGAGGCGAGGGCGCTAAAGCTAACGATCCCCAATCTAGTGTACCAGCACAAAATACTCAATATACCGAAAAGAGCAAAGAGTATTCTTCCCCAGCCCCACCTCCTAATAACTCAGGTGTTTCTGTTAATGGTGCTTCGGTAACGAACGGACCTAATGGAACTGTTGTAAGGGCTGGTGATGCAGTTGTAGTCATGCCAAAATAAATAAATCATAAGGCGCACTATGAAGACTTTCAAATTATTTTCCCTAGCAATAACTTTAATTCTAATTTTCTTATCGGGTTGCGCAACTGTTAATAAAAATTCTGAAAAAGAAGCTGCGGATATTAATAGTCAATATAAGGCCGGCAATATTCAGGGCGCACTTCAAACTTTAGATACTACCTTTGATAAAGATAGTTATTTAGTTGCAAAAGATAAGGTACGCAAAGATACGATTTACTTTTTAGAAAAAGGCACCTTTCTTAGCAATTCAGGGCCAACCAAACTTAATGAAAGTACGCAGAATTTTTTAGTAGCACGCAATGTTATTAAAGATTGGGAAAACCGCACAGCACTTAGCTTTGGCATGGACTTAAGCCAATTAAAGGCGGCTGTTTCTGAGCAAGGCGAAATGAGTCAAATTTATGTGCCAAGAGACTATGAAAAAAGTATGGTTGGCTTTGAATTAATAACAAATCATGCATTAGCAAAACGATACGAATTAGCTCTTCCAGAGGCTAAAAATACTACAGAGCTTGATGCATTTTTGAATCGCGCTAGAAAAATTGAGTTTGAGGTGGCAAATGCTAAAGCCAGAGATGAAATGGCTACAAATAAAAATGAAGTAAGAGTAGATACAACTAGAGTAGACCAGATCGCAGGATATCCAGTAGATACCTTTAATACTAAAGAGGTATTGGCATTAAAAAATTCTTATCAAAATGCAGGGACTTATTATTTAGCGGGGTTTATAGGCGAAGCAATGAGTTCAACTGACCCATCCTTTGCTGCAACAAGTTATCAAATGGCCTTTAATATTAATCCTAATAACTTTTTTAAACAGGCCCTCGCGAATGTCGCAAAAAAAGTTAAACCAAGCGCTAAACAATCAGACACTTTAGTTATTGTTGATACTGGGTTTTTGTCAGATATCTATTCCTTTAAAGTAACCATTCCATTTGCCACAAGAAGCGGCGTTAAAGCAGTTACTTGGGTTGTACCAGCCATAAGAAATAATCAAGTTTATTTTGACCCTCAAAGAATTGATGTGAGTAACACATCTCTTACGCTGACTAATGTGGCCAATGTTGAGGCAATGTCAAGACGTGAGCTTAAGGATAGAATGCCCGGGTATATTGCAGCAGCGATTACTTCTTCAATAATTCAAATTATTGCGCAAGAGGTCGCTGCCCAAGCAATCGATAGAGGTACAAAGGATAAAAATGGCAATCAGTCTCTTTTGGGGTCATTACTAAAATTAGGCTCTAGTATTGCGGTCAACACATTAGCAGCTGGTGACGTCGATACAAGAATGTGGAAAGCACTACCGTCAAGCGTCTATATGGCAAGAGGTATGTTGCAGCAAGGAGATAATACCTTAACTATTCAAACTCCCGCTGGCCCAAAGCAGGTAAAAGTAAACTTATCTATGCCTTATGAAGTTGTTAAACTTAGGGTGTTTAATAGTGGTGTAGTAGTGTCTAACTATCCCAAGCCACTTACTGAAAATGAATATGGTGTTTTTGGGCCAGCAACCGTTTTAAAATAAATTACACTAAGACTACCTAGATAAATATGCAAAGAAAATTTTTTATAAGAAGGTTTATCCCAGCTATTACCTTTTTTTCCTTTAGTTTAAATAGCCATTTAGTAGGGGCTCAGCAAACAAAGGAAAGTAAAATAAGGCGTTCTGGCTCCACGAATGCTTTAAAAATTACAGATTTAATAGCTGTCAAGAGAAATAATTTATTAACTGTTCAAGCTTCGTTTATTAATGAGAGCTCTAGTCGTATTCAATATAACTATCGGTTTAAATGGCTTGATGATTCAGGCATTAAAGTAAGCGATGATGAAGTATGGAAACCACAGTCTGCCTTTGGAGGGCAAACTTTTGAATTGACGGGGGTTGCCCCAACGCCAATGGCAACAGATTTTGTTATTGAATTAAATGGTTTTGGTTAATTTTTTTAGGAATAAGGTATGTCTAAATTAAAAATAATTTCTATATTAAGCATTTTAACTTTAAGCGCTTGTGCAACTGGCCCTAGGTATGGTGGAAACGTTCAATATGGTGATGAGAAAGGCGTAGAGCAAGTAACTAACGAATTTGGCTCTACTGACATTGGTATGATTGCTGAAGCAATGTCGAGCAAAATGCTTCAATTTCCTATTATTGCAAATAGCAAAACTGTAGTCAGAATGAAATTGGATCCAGTTAAAAATGCAACGTCAGAATATATTAATACAAAAATAATTACCGACAAAATTCGTAAAGTATTAATTAACAGTGGCAAGGTAGAGTTTGCGGTTGGGGATGACGGTATGCAGAGTCAGACCAATGATTTAAGAACGCAAAATCAAACAGGCCTCTATGATAGTAAGACAACTGCTAAAGTTGGCAAAATGGAGGCTGCTAAGTATCGGGTTGAGGGTAGCATTTCTTCTATCGTGAAGCGGGGAGAGGTTAAGGATGTTTGGTATACCTTCTCACTCAATTTGATAGATGTACAGCGCGGGGTAATAGTCTGGACCGACGACAAAGATATTAGAAAAACTTCTGGCAGATAAAGCCGGAGAATATTGTTGATTTAATTTTAAGTAATTATTTTTTTACTCCTTAAGGGCTGCTAGTGATACTTTTTAGAACTTTACTGGTTTTCTTTTTCTCTCTATTTTCTATTGCTTCTATTGCAGAAACAAAGATTGCAGTTACAGATCTTTCCTATAAAAAAGAAGTGAGGGAATTTTTTTACTTTGAAGCTGCAAATTCTAAGTCAGCTTCGAGCTCTGTAAGTTCTTATGAAGTTGCTGGCTATGACCGCAGCTCTAAAAGCTCTGCAGTTGCAATTGACTCGCGGCGACAAGATAGCTTAGCGGCAGGTGGAGGCGCCCTAGCTGCCAATAGTTCAGGTTCTTTCCAGGGTAGTGCTGCATCTAATCAAAAAAATGATGTGGCAATTGCAGCTAAGGGTAGTGCGGCATCAGCAAGCAGCAAAGAGAGTAATTACGTTAAAACGTATGGGGATAAATTAAAAATTCAATATACAGAATTATTAGGTATGTCTGGGGAAGTGCGGGCCGACCTCATTAAAGCTGGATTTATTCTTACTAAAACTAGGCCCAATGTTGCCAAACCAGGTCAAACCGATTCTTTTTTCGATATCGTTGGTCGCATAAAGCAGGGTGAATTTGGGGATGCAAATTATGTTTTATATGGCGTTATTGCCGCCATGGAAACTAGGGCTAACCGTGAAAAAATCGATGGTACAGATACTTTCATGAACCAATTTGATATGAATATGACCGTTGACTATAGTTTAATTGATACTAAGACCTTACAGGCTAGGGCGGCCTTTACAGTTACCGCCTCAGGCAACGATAACCGATTGGATAATGGGAGGTCTGGACCCTATACCCCCAGCGCCACTAAGATCATGTCTGAGGCGTCTAAAGCGCTTGGAGATGAAGTTGTAATCAAGCTGGCCGAGCAGGGATTTATTGATAAACCACCTAATCTTCAGTTACCCACCAATGCTGTGCAGCCCATGTTTAAGGATGCCCCAGGAACCCTCAAGATTTTTAAATAATCTTAAGTTACAACAGCCGGATGCGTTAATTCAAACCGTTCAGCGGTTCTTCTAAATAAATATAGTAAGAGCATAGCTGCTAAGCCAAGGCTAATGCTATTGGCCAACCAAAAGCCACTTGCGCCTTGCATCGATAAGGGAACAGTGCCAGTCATGTTAAATGCCAAAATATAACCGCCACCTAAACCCACACCCCACAGAGACACAGCGTAAATAATCATTGGTAGAAAGGCGATGCGATAAGCCCGCAAGATAAATGCTGCGGTAACTTGTAAAGAATCGAATATTTGATATAAAGCTATAAATAAAAATAAAGGAATGGCAAATTGTTTTACTGCTGCGGGTGGGTTGTATAGGTCTAGCAAAAGCATACGCAGAAACCACACTGCGATACCGATTGCAATACATAATAAGGTAGTAAAGGTGACGGCAGACCAGCCAATTTCTTCGGCACGATCTTGGCGATTGGCCCCAATCGATTGTGAAACCAAAGTCATAGTGGCAATCGAAAGTGAGAGCGGCACCATATAGATGACAGTGCCAAGGTTAGCCACAATTTGGTGTCCTGCTAGAGCAGTAATTCCAAAACGGGCTATAAACAAAGACATAAACGTAAATGAAGTTACTTCAATTAGATAACTAAAACCAATGGGCGCGCCTAACTTCAAGATGGTCCAAATGCGTTGTAAGTTAGGCCAACTCAATTGCTTAAAGATTGCAAAGGGTCGATAGAATTTACCGTTCCATACAATCATTAAAGTGACCAACAGCCATAACCAAGTAACAATAACAGTAGCAACTGCGCAGCCGGGCCCACCCATCGCCTCGATCCCCAGTCCACCGTAAATAAATAGAGCATTTAGAGGTAGTTTTAAGGCTAGCCCAGCAAGTTGGACGGCAGTAATGACTGCCGGTCGTGAGACGGCATTATGGAGTGCCATTAAAACCCGCATGCCTAAACTGGCCGGCAGGCCAATAGCTAAGATCGATAAATACAGATTTGCTTTGGCATGAATCTCAGCGTTTGCATGGGCAAGGTCTAGGAGATAGTCGGCATTAAGTAAAACCGCGCATCCCAAAATTGCTAAACCAATAGCCAGCCAGGTTGCTTGTCTTACTTCTTCGCCAATTTCATGAGACCGCTTTGCGCCAAAGAGTTGGCCTGCTATAGGTGCTAAAGCAGAGACAATGCCCGTTAAGCCAACATAAATACTAATAAAGATTGCTGAAGCCATCGCTAGGGCCGCTAAATCTTCAGCCGAATAGCGCGCAGTCATGGCGGTATCGAGTACGCCAAAAGCGATAACAGCTAGTTGACCCACCAAAATAGGGGTAGCCAACTTTAAAATAGCCGGGACATCTTCGCGTAAACGCGCTAATTTAAAATGAATCATCTGCAGTACCCGCGCGTTCTACTGCAATTGTTCTTGATAGAGGCGCAACCGCTCATCGCGGTCAGCCGCACGACGGTCTTCCCAAAGTAAAGTTAACTTTTCTCGATTTAAGTGACCCAAACCTTGAACTTCATTGGGGTTATGGGTAAGAAGCCACGGGCAATTGAGATCATCGCGCAATGGCAGGCGGGTGAAATAATCAAATGAAGCTAATTGCGAGTACCCCAAATGCGTGGTATCGATGCAATAGGCCTCTTTGGGTACGGCTTGAGTTAAGCGTTGAGCCACGTATTGATAGGTCTTAGCGTAGTTAATAGTGGGTAACCACAGGGTCATTAATAAAACCCACATGAGGGTAGTGCCTGAAGCCGAAATAATTAAACAACGCCAAATGACCTTAGGCGCGCGCGAGGTGCGCCAGCGGATTACTAAGCCCCATAAAGAAGTAATAATGATGGCAGCGATAAAGGTGGTGAGATTAAATTCTGCTTGAAAGCCCGGAATATAGCGCCCAACATTACTTGCCGTACTTGCTGGAAAGCCGGTTATTTTGGCAAACCAAATGAGCCAAATCATGAAGCCAATCACAGTAAAACTGAGCATGGCAAACCAATCGATAAAGCTAATGAGATTGCGTTTCAAAATGGGCAAACTAAAAACCGCTAATACTGAAAGAGGTGGAATCAAAATAATTAAATCATGATCATTGGCTTCAGTACGAAATAAGTTATATAGGAGACCACCCAAGGCAATACCCAATGGAATGCAAATATGGGGTGCGCGCCATGAGCCGGCTTTTTTTTGCCCAACCCAGTGCACTAAGGCAATGAGTGCAAGCGGCCAAACTGGCCATGCATAAAGCCAAAAGTTGATACTTAAAAAACTGAGTGATTTGTAAGAGGGATAAGCTTGCATGAGGGGCCAATTAAGCCAGCCCTCGAGTGCATTGGCTTGTTGCGCCGCGCTGAGATCAAAATAGAGCCACAGTAATGGCCAGAAGATAAGCCCAATGATTCCTAAGACAATCGATGTAATCGACCAACGAAAGCGCAGACGAGCATTACTTGCGGCAACTGCGCTAGCAGTGCCAATGGCCAATAAAGCCGCCATGATTAAATTACCCGAGAGGATCACAATAGCAAGCCCAAGACCTGTCCAGATGCCCCCTTGCCATGGCTTATCTAAGCCACGAATAGTGCCGTAGAGCATCAGGCTTACACCCATGAGTTGTGCCATCATTGGCGTGGTTTCGTGAGCTTGCTGGGCAATGCCGACACAGGCTAAGAAAATAAGCAGCGCGCCATCGGCTAAGGTCATGCCATATTCCTTGGCATGCGGTTGTCCACCAAGCGCAAAACTCATGGGTTGCACCTCAGGGCGTCGGCCTAGCAAATAACTGGCATACCAAATTGCTAAAGCAGCAGCAAAAAAACAGAGCGCTGAATAGATACGGGTAGCGTTGGCCAAGCCAACGAAGGGACCAAACCAATCCATTAGAAGGGCGCCTAACCAGTAGGGAAGAGGTGCACCCATCGAGGCATCGCGTCCTGCCAAATGAGGCACCAACCAATCTTGGAGACCGCCGTGATGTAAAGTCCACATCACTCCAAAACCAATTGCGTCTTCGTTCTTCCAGGGATCGCGCTCAAAAAGACCAGCTAAGCCATATACCAAAGTCAGCGAAAAAATAATGACTCGCGGAATCGAAGCGGTAGAAGCGGCGGTAAGTTTAACCATCAGTTACACAATTTTAAAAATTTCAAGTTTTCAGTTTTAATAACGAGCACTTTTATAGCGACTACTCTAGGTTTTCCAATAAAAAAGGCAGCACAGGCTGCCTTTTTTCTACCGCGGGGGACGTGTTGCTTACCCCCAGCAAAATTAAGCGGGTTTTTTAGCGGCCACTTTTTTAGCCACTGGTTTTTCAGTTGCTTTTGCTTCTTTAGCGGCAGCTTTCTTTTCTGCGGTTTTAGCAACGCCATCACCAGTTGCTTTAGCAACCGCTTTGCTACCAAATTTCTGGCGGAATTTCTCAACCCGTCCAGCGGTATCCATAATTTTTTGGGTGCCAGTATAGAAGGGGTGTGATTCAGATGAGGTTTCTACTTTAGCCAAGGGATACTCTTGACCGTCTTCCCATTTAATCTTTTCTTTTGTGGCAATGGTAGAGCGGGTTTTAAAGCTAAAGTTATTCGAGACGTCGACAAAGACGACTTCGCGGTAATCGGGGTGAATGCCAGGTTTCATATTAAGTCCTTTAGCGGGTAGCCGTTTCAGCCCTTAATTTCAGCCTAAAAAGACTAAAGAGGGGGAAATACTTATCCAGGTTTTATTGGGAAAGCAAAATTATGCCATGAAATCAATGGGAAAGGCGAACTTTAGCCCTTTTGAGGCCAGGGAATTTAGCCCCCGCGACGCATTAAATCAAAGAATTCCGCATTATTTTTGGTCGATTTAAGCTTATCCACAATAAAGTTCATTGCTTCAATTTCGTCCATATCGGCCAACAGCTTACGTAATACCCAGATTTTTTGCAGGTTTTCAGCTTTGACTAGCAACTCTTCGCGGCGGGTGCCCGATTTATTGAGATTAATTGCGGGGTAGACCCGGCGCTCGGCTAAACGCCGCTCGAGGTGCACTTCCATATTGCCAGTACCCTTAAATTCCTCATAAATTAAGTCATCCATACGACTACCTGTTTCTATTAGGGCGGTAGCGATGATGGTTAAAGAGCCACCTTCTTCAATATTGCGGGCGGCACCGAAAAAGCGCTTGGGGCGTTGCAAGGCATTCGCATCAACACCACCTGAGAGCACCTTACCAGAGGAAGGCACTACGGTGTTATAGGCGCGCGCTAAACGGGTAATCGAATCCAGCAAGATGATGACATCTTTGCCCATTTCGACTAAACGTTTAGCTTTTTCAATTACCATTTCAGCAACTTGTACGTGCCGTACTGCTGGCTCATCAAAGGTGGAGGCAACTACTTCGCCACGTACTGAGCGCTGCATTTCAGTAACCTCTTCAGGGCGCTCATCTACCAACAGCACAATTAAAATAGCATCTGGGAAATTGGTTGAAATGGCATGCGCAATATGTTGCATCATCACCGTCTTACCAGACTTCGGTGACGACACGATAAGACCGCGCTGACCAAAGCCAATTGGCGAAATCATGTCGATGATGCGGCCGGTTAAATTTTCTTCCGCTTTAATATCACGCTCTAAATGAATAGTGCGATTCGGGTGTAGGGGGGTTAGGTTTTCAAACATGATGCGGTTTTTAAGCGCCTCTGGGGGAAGACCATTAATTTTGTCGACCTTCACTAAAGCAAAGTAACGCTCGCCATCTTTCGGCGTCCGTACTTCGCCCTCAATGCCATCGCCAGTGTGTAAATTAAAGCGGCGAATTTGCGCTGGCGATATATAAATATCATCTGGCGAGGCCATGTATGACGATTCGGGTGAGCGTAAGAAACCAAAACCATCAGGTAAAACTTCAAGAACGCCATCACCAAAAACAGATTCGCCCGTTTTGGCGCGTTTTTTAAGAATCGCAAACATTAGCTCTTGTTTGCGCATCCGTTGGGTATTTTCAATTTCAAGGCTAGCTGCCATTTCAAGCAGAGCGGAAACGTGGAGGACTTTAAGTTCAGTAAGTTGCATAGATTTTCGGTGGGTAAATCAGAGTAATTAAGAGGAAATCAGGAAAACGAGATTTAGGGAGGGGGGAGAGCTTAAAAAGAAACTATGGGGGGAGTGGGGAACTAAGGGGGGGTGGCTGTATTGAAAACAGCGCTATTGAGGATGAATACTACACTAAAAAAGGCAAATAATAGAAAAAAAACGGTATTTCATCAGCTCAGCCCTGATTGGATCAATGGGTGAGCTAATGAAAGTCTAGACTTTATATATGACTATCGATAAACGCGGTCATTTGCGATTTTGCCAATGCGCCGACTTTTTGAGCGGCTACAGCCCCGTTTTTAAACAGAATTAAGGTGGGAATGCCACGAATATTAAATTGTGCTGGAACCCCTTGATTTTCATCAACATTCATCTTGGCAATTTGCAATTTATCGCCATATTCTTGGGAAAGTTCTTCTAAAATGGGGCCAATCATTTTGCAGGGCCCGCACCATTCTGCCCAAAAATCGAGCAGTACAGGTTTATCCGATTTCAGCACATCTTGTTCGAAAGATGCGTCACTAACATGTTTAATGCCGGCACTCATGAAAATTCCTTCAATAGATAGATGGGTAGCGTTAAAAGCTTATATTAGCATTTAATGAACCCACCCTTTCCCCACTTAATAATGCCCACGTTTAGCAACGCTGCGACCATTCATGCGTGGCAGGTAGCTCCGAACGGTACTGCTTTAGAGACTTTGGCAAAAGGGATTTGGCAGTGCGCAGTACAAACGGGTCAACGCCCTTTGGTTGTACTCAGTACGGCAGGGCCTGTAATTGGCTTGCGAGCTGGTCTTGAGCGGTATCGCCCTCAAGACTTAAGTGCAAGTGTTCAACCTGGAATTGCCTTCTTGCCTCAAGTAATGAGTAGTAACGATTGGTTAGAGGCTGCACCCAAAATTTGGTCTTTACCGCCAGCGCAAAATGCTTTGACCCGTTGGTTGGCGGTGTATGCAACCCTTAAGAAACACCCACAATTACAAGCTTGGTTTACCGCTGACAGCGAAGCGGGTACTTGGGGTTTAGCCCAAGCCATTATTGAGGCTTGCGACACCTTATCAGCAGCTGCCTTGCCCGAGTTACAAAAAGCCCTCGATTTATCAACGCAAAATTCTGCCACTTGGTTGGCCACCCTAGAACCTATTTTAGAAAAAGCTTTAGCTGCAGCATACCCAGTTTTAGCCCGGCAAGTGGTTGATAAAGAGGCGCAGGTCTTACTGAATTTTTGGCGTTATTTAAGTGGCGTAGGCGATCCCATATTTCGGCGGCATTTTGCCATGGCAGCGCATTTACAAGCAGCAAAAGAGTTGAGAAGCGCAGGGCAAGGAGTCTATGCACGGCCGCTGATTTGGGTGCAAACCGCCGATGCTAAACCCATTGAACAAGATATAGTACAAGCGTTTTTAAATGATTATGCGCAGCATGCAGTAGTTGTGCAAATTGAAATGGCTTGGCAAACCGTAGCCCTGTGGCCCGAGGCGCTTGCTGCGATATCCGCAGAGCGGCTTGAGCAAAACCATGAAGCCCAAACTGCCGAACACATTGCACACAATTTAGCTCATGCGCCAATGAAAAATTGGCGATTAATATCTGCGCGCAGTTTTGAAGAGCTGGCATGGGCTGCAGCCCGCAGTATTGAAGAGCAAGTGATGGCTGGCAAAACCAAGATTGCTTTGGTCGCCCAAGATCGTTTAGCAGCTCGTCGCGCGCGCGCTTTATTGGCGCGCCTTGGGCCCGCGCTGAATATTCTCGATGAAACGGGCTGGAAACTATCTACTACCCGCGCTGCTGCAGCTTTAAATAGTTGGTTGGTTTTATTGCGGGCGCCCGAGCAAGGGCCAAGTGCGTTAGATCTTTTAGAGTTTTTAAAAAATCCATTTTTAAATTTGCCGCATTGCTTA
Source organism: Polynucleobacter sp. IMCC 30228 (assembly GCF_021395205.1). Taxonomy (GTDB): domain Bacteria; phylum Pseudomonadota; class Gammaproteobacteria; order Burkholderiales; family Burkholderiaceae; genus Polynucleobacter. The sequence continues at coordinate 232,002 of NZ_JAJVCS010000002.1, forward strand.
GGGCAATCTCCAGAGAATTGTGCTGGCTTAGTAGCCGAGCTAGAAGACCTTTTCATTGCGCGACAAGCGCAAGCGGGATGGGAAACATTTTATTTGGCAATTGAAGGGGTCTCGGCATATTCGTCAACCACGGCACCAAACCCACTGCTGCTGCAATTAGTGCAATGTATTCGTGGGCGCTTAAATACTTGGCAGAAATTAAAGTTAAGTTGTGCAACTGCGTACGAAGCGCTGATTGCAGATTTAGAAATATTTGGAATGGCTCAAGGTTTAGAGCAAGATTCTGCTGGTCAACAATTATTAAATGTTATACATGGCTTTGATTTGGGCTCAAGTGATTATAAAAATCAAAAAATGCGCTTGGGCGAATGGTTGAGTTTATTAAAAACGGTAATTGAAGAAGCTGCTTATGAAGAGTCTGGAAGGGAAGCAGCTGCGAGCTTGAGCATTTTGCCATTAAGCTCGACGCGTCTACGCCAATTCGATGCCGTAGTGGTAATAGGCTGCGATGAGCAGCAGCTACCTGCTTATGCAGACCCCCCTTTATTTTTTTCAGAGGCACTAAATTATTTTCTGAAGAGCTCAACAATTACTGCGCAATACATTCAACAGGCTAAAGATTTGTCGCAATTATTAATGAGTTGCCCGCAGGTAGATTTACTGTGGCAAAGCAAAACGAATCAAGCAGAACCATTGGGACCTTCACCCTGGATTCAGCGTTTACAGCTGGACTTTCCGCTTTGGCAAGTACAGCCAGCAAGGGTTAATCTTCGTGCTGGTAAAGCCCAGCCTTTACAAATGGCCAGCGCGCGTTTAAGCCCCGACTTGCCGATGCCCTTATCAATGAGTCCCAGCGCTTATCGGGCTTTACGCGATTGCCCTTACCGATATTATGTGCGCAGTTTATTAAACCTCAGAAAGCTACGCGACTTCGAAGAGGGTTTTGATGCTTCTTTAGCAGGACAAACTGTGCATAAGGTATTGCGGCAATTTTATGACGCACTTAAAAGTGCTGAAATGCAAACACATCTGGATCTTGAGAAGAATCTGGTAGTACGACGCCAATGGATGCTACAAAATTTATCGCAAATTTCTGAGCAGGTTTTTAAACGTTTAATTGATGGTGATGCCAGAGTCTTAGGGGTCTTACGCGATTGGCAAAAACAAATCCCCAGTTTTGTTGATTGGCAATTAGCACGTGAGGCAAATGGTTGGCAATTCATGAATGCCGAGACTCCCGTAGGGTTTGATTTAATGTTTCAAGATAGCAATGGGATTGAGCGGGCCATGCGCATTGAAGGACGCGCTGACCGGTTTGATACCAATATCCATAACCAAAGTGCCGAGGTGATTGACTATAAGCATCAGCGTCTGGATAAAATTATTTCGCGTGCTGAAAGCATTTTAGAAGATCCCCAGTTATTAATTTATGCGCGCGGCGCCAATGAAAGTCGGCTTTTTCCAGCGCATCAAGTAAACCTGGCTGCATGGGTTGCCTTAAGACCGACTATTAAAGCTGGACAAGAAGAGGTAGAACGCGCGTTAACACTTGAGCAAATGCCTGAACTCATGAGCGAGTTTAATGAGCAACTCACTGAAGATCTGACTCAGTTATGGTCGGGCGCAACGCTGACAGCTTTTGCCCCTGACGGGGTGTGCTTGTATTGCGAGGCACGCGGCATCTGTCGCAAGGGGGTATGGTGAGTGATTTAAACGCCGCTTCGCCAATCCAATTTGATGTTGCGCTTGCATGCGATCCGCAACGCAGTGTAGTGGTTTCGGCCTGCGCTGGTAGCGGGAAGACGTGGTTATTAGTAGCCCGCATGGTACGTTTACTGCTGGCAGGTACTAAACCACAAGAAATTTTAGCCTTAACTTTTACACGTAAAGCCGCACAAGAAATGCGCGCTCGACTGTATGGTTTGCTCGCACAATTTGCCCAAGCTAGCGATACGCAATTACTTGATGAGCTAACTAAGCGGGGGTTAAGTGCAGCACAGGCTACTGCTGCATTGCCAGAAGCAAGGGCTTTATACGCCAAGGTTTTAGCTAGTCCGCAAGGGATTGTGATTGATACTTTTCATGGCTGGTTTGGGAGGTTATTAGGTGCCGCACCAATTTCTACAGGAATTCAGCCGGGCTTTAGTTTGCGTGAAGATAGCAAGCGTTTGCAGGCAGAGTGTCTCGACGATTGGTGGGGGGATTTACCCGTCACTTTAAAAAATCATTATGACGTACTCTTGGCACATTTAGGTGCACACGAGACTCAGCAATTTTTACTTGGGCACTACAGCCTCTTTAAACAAAGAGGTGCATGGGCTTTCTATGCCGAAGCATGTGCGCAAAAAGGTATTACACCATTGCAGCAGTTAGAACCAGATTTACCGCTGGTAAAAAAACCTAATCCACTTTTAGCCCTGTGGAATGCACCTAATATCAAAGCAGATTTAGATTTACTGCTACAGTGTTTTAGTAATAGCACAGCTACCGATGCTAAATCAATACCTGCGCTCGAACTCGCCATAGCATGCAAAGTGCAAGGCGATGATTTAATGACTGTAATTCATCAATTTCAATTTATTTTTTTGACGCAAAAATATTATATTCGCAGTGACAATAATATAGTTTCAACTCCTTTAAAAGCTTACTTAAAACAACTTGGCATTGCAGCAGAAAAAATACTTAGTATTAAGCAATCTTGGGGTGAAGCCTGCCTTGCTTATATCTCATGGCAAAAAGATCAAGTTGCGTATGCGTTAAATCAAGCCTGGTTTGCAATGAGTGCAGCAATGATGGAACACCTAAAACAAAGTAAAGAAGCATTGCGCGTGCGTGACTTTGATGATTTGGAAATTGACGTTAGTCGGCTCATGAACCACGCAGTTAATGCGGCTTATTTACAAGCCCGTTTAGACGCTAAATACAAACATATTTTAGTCGACGAGTTCCAGGATACGAATCCCTTGCAATGGCAAATCTTGCGCTCGTGGCTTGATGGATATGGCAATGATGAATCGAAGCCTAGCGTTTTTATTGTTGGCGATCCGAAGCAATCGATCTATCGGTTTCGCCGCGCTGATCCTAGATTATTTCAGGAGGCTGAAAATTTTCTGCAGCAAGAATTAAAGGCGGTGACCTTAAAGCAAAATACTACTCGCCGCAATGCCATGAAAGTAAATAAGGCTGTTAATGCTATTTTTATGCGTGATCAGTTGCCCGAGGGCTATCCATTTGTTAGTCAAACTACGACTTGGAATACGCCACCTATTCAATTAGATGATGCCAGTAAGCCAAATGAAGCTATTTTAAAGATGCCATATTCACTACATGGTGAGGCAGTATTGTTGCCCTTAATTCCGCTGGATGTTAATGAGGCTTCCCCGCGGAAGGGTAGCGCTTTTGAAGCGGCAATTGTCGATGTTCGGCAAACTGCTGATGTTCTGCAGCGCTATACCGAAGGGAAGAGAATTGCTGAACTTATTCATCATGTGCTGCAAACCCGAATGGTTTTGGACACAGATAGTGTTGAGCCCATTTGGCGAAAACCGCAACCTAGCGATTTTTTAATCCTCGTAAAACGGCGTAAATATATCCCGCAATTTGAACTTGCGCTGCGTGAAGCGGGCCTTGCTTTTGAAAGCTCTCGCCTTGGGGGTTTGCTGAATACCCTTGAGGTAGATGATTTAATCGCCTTACTGACCATTTTGGTCACGCCTCGGCATGATTTACCCCTAGCCCAAGTATTACGAAGCCCACTTTTTAGCTTTAGTGAAGAGCAAATGCAAATTTTAGCTAGTGCGATGGCCACGCAAACTTATCGCTCCTGGTGGGATGCCTTACAACATTCAGCAGATCATGAGATTCAGCAGGCTGCGCGTTATTTAGAGCATTGGCGAATATTGGGTGAGCGCTTGCCAGTGCATGATTTATTGGATTGTATTTTTCATGAGCGCGATTTGCGGATGCGATACGCGCAGGCATCAAAAACAATTGACCGCCCGCAAGTACTTGCTAATTTAGATGCATTTATGCATGTTGCACTAAATCTAGACGGCGGTCGTTATCCAAGCTTAAGTCACTTTATTGCCGAAATAAATTTGCAACGACGCGGAGATGACGATGAAACTCCCGATGAGGGGGAGGTTGACTTTAACCTTGGAGATACCGATGCGCTAAATGATATGTTGGAAGAGGAGCACCAGCAACGCGTGCGCTTAATGACGATTCACGGCGCCAAAGGTCTAGAGGCCCCGTTCGTAATGGTGCTCGATGCAAACCATACTGCAGGCACCCACGAGCACCGCGGGGTATTGCTTGATTGGCCTTCAAATCAAACTAGTCCAAGTCATTTATCGATGTACACCTTAGATACTTTAACTAGTCCCCGCAGGGAAATTCGTGATAAAGAATTGGTGATTGCTAAAAATGAAAATTGGAACTTACTCTATGTGGCAATGACTCGCGCTAAACAGGGTTTATGGATTAGTGGGGTGGCTCATTCCAAAGGCAATGACATAGGCGTTGATGAAAAATCGTGGTACAGCAGGGCGCTTCAAGGTAATTTACCCTTGCTTGAAGAGACTTTATTAGCGCCAGTAAGGGTAGCTAGAGGTAGAAACGAAAAAAAGATCCCGCAAGATAAAAATCAGGCCGAGGCAGCATTTTCAATCGATGATTTTCAAATCAAGTGGGAGGCGGCAAATGCTCACCATCAGCAGTTAATTGGCAAGATTGAAGACGGCATAGTTTTAGATGCTTTTGCTTCTGCAGCAGAAGAGGCTGAATTCAATCCGGATATTTTGGAGCAAGGTAAGCATTTTCACCGGCTAATGGAGTCCTTTTCCATGCAAACCGGTGTTACACCCGCTAATTTGCCCGATGTGCAAGAGCTTGCTGTTTGGTTCAATATTGATATTGAGCTTGCAGCTCGCGCGCTCGAGCGCGCCCGAACCGTATTAAATGTACCGGCACTTAAGACTTACCTCACGTCTGGTGAGTGGATTGCCGCATGGAATGAACTGGATCTTGTGAGTACTAGCGGTAAAAATTTTCGCCTGGACCGCTTAGTAGAATTTTCCGATCGCTTAGTCATACTGGATTTTAAGCTGACGATTCCTTTAGCCGGTGATGCTAAAACACAGGCCAGAGCAGATCAGTATCGCGCACAGTTGAATAATTATGCGCAAGAGCTCACGCGAATTCGGCCAGACAAAGTCGTTGAAGCTTATTTAATCTCAGCATTAGGGGAAATGGAGCAGATTATTTAATTACTGTTTTGGGTGTTTGAAAAATCGACTTTTGCGAAATTACTGATCCTAGTCCAGCGTAGTTTGGCCCACCTAGGCGTGCGACTGGACGTAGTTGAGCGCTATCAATTTTATAATTCTGAATTAAATCTGGGCGAATATGAAAAACCACGATTTCCCCGACAATAAATTCAGAGCCGGTATCACCATAGGATGTCGCAGAGTGAAAACGGCACTCCATGCTTGCGGGCACGTTTGTCAGACGAGGAACCTTCACTTTTTCTGAGGATATGGTTGTTAGCCCTAGTAATTCAGCTTCACTGCATTCCGGCGGATGCTCTACAGCACTTTCATGAATCATGCTTATCATGGTTTCATCAGCGATATTGACCACAAACTCACCGTGCTCGTATATATTTCGCGCTGTATCCTTCATTTTTCCATCTTTACGGCCAACGTTAATGCCAATCATCGGCGGCTTGTTTGAAACAAAAGTAAAGCAACTATAGGGAGCAAGATTAATAATTCGCTTTTCACCGGAAAGAGGGCCTAAAGTGGTAACCCAAGCAATTGGGCGCGGTACAACAATGCCAGCCAGCAATTTATAGGCCTGTTCGGGGTTTATATCGCATGAGTGAATATGTTGCATCGGAGAAATCATAATCTTGCTGGCCTATAAGCTATTATTTGAGATAAATTTGGAATAAATAAGCCGCGAAATAAGGCTTACTTAGGGAAATTCTATTCTAAACTGATGATGCAGATATAAGAATTGATAAAAAGCATATACTTTTACATTCACTATTAAAATTACATGATGACACCTCTAAAAAAATATATTTTGCAATTTAGCTTACTAATTGCGACGGCCTTATTTCATTCCCTTGCTTTTGCCGTGTGGCCAGATAAGCCGGTAAAAATTATTGTTCCTTATCCACCCGGAGGCAATGTTGATGTTGCCGCCCGCATCATAGCTCCAGAATTAACGACCGTTTTTGGGCAACCTTTTGTCGTGGAGAATAAAGCTGGGGCAGGAGGCATGATTGCTGGGGAATTCGTTGCTCGTTCAGCACCTGATGGCTACACGCTATTTATGGCGGCTAATGGCCCCTTACTCTTTAGTCCAATTATTTTTGGTAAAGATGTATATAAATGGAATAAAGACTTTGCGCCTATCAGTTCAGTTTCCTATACGCCCTTAATTCTGCAAGTTAAGCCATCATTGCCGGTTAAAACGCTAGGCGAATTTATAGCCCTCGCCAAGAAAGAGCCCAATAAATTAAATATGGCCTCACCGGGTGCAGGCACCACTAATCATTTGGCTAGCGAGCTACTACAGTCTCTTACTGGCGCGCAATGGAATACCGTGCACTACAAGGGCAATGCTCCGGCTACGGCCGATCTGTTAGGCGGACAAGTTGATTTTAATTTTGATCAAATTTCAGTTGCATTGCCATTCATCAAGGAAGGCAAAGTTAGGGGTTTAGCGGTGACATCGCCTAAGCGAATTACGTCAATTCCTGATGTGCCTACTTTTGCCGAAGCGGGAGTACCGAGCATGGTAGCGGTAACTTTTACTGGCTTGCTTGCGCCTAAGGGAACGCCAAATGAAGTTTTAGAGCGCTTAAGTGAGGCTTTGCAAAAAATATTGCAACAAGCAGTTATTAAAGAAAAGTTTGAAAAATTAGGCGCAGAGGCGCGTGGCAGTTCACCTAAGGCATTTACTGCCTATTTAACTGAAGAGGACACTAGGTGGACGCCTATTATTAAGAGTGCGCGCATTAAAGCTGATTAATTGCTTTTCACTCGGCAGCCAATTTAAGAAAAAATGAGTATGAAACGTAAAAGTATTTATGCGGAAGGTTTTAGTCATAAAAATCCAATACCTGCAGCGTGCCAAGTTGGCAATATGTTGTATTCAGGAAGCATTCAAGGAACCGATGCGTTGACAGGCGCCTATGGTAAAACTATTGATGATCAATGCCGTTTGATGTTCGCCCATGTCGAGCGGATTATTAAAGCTAGTGGTGCATCAATGGAAAATATTATTAAAATGACGGTTTGGATGAAAGATCGTGCGCAGCGAGCACCCCTAAATCAAGTTTGGCTCGAAATCTTTCCTGATCCAGCCTCACGGCCAGCTAGACACACAATGCAGGCTCCATTAGATGGAGAAAAATTAATTGAGTGCGATTTTATTGCAGTGCTAGACCTGTAACTAGATGAAGAATTATCACCCCTTTAACCCGCAGCCGACTGCGCCATCCAAACCGCCGCCTCCCTTCAGTTGCGATAGTCAGTTTCATGTGTTTGGTCCCCAAGATAGGTATCCAATTCGTGTTGGTGCAGCTTATGAGATGCCAACAGCAACTATCGAAAAGGCTCTCGAGTTACATCGAATTTTGGGTATTGAGAGAGGGGTCATCGTACAGGCTACGACTTATGGTGTAGATCATCAGGTTGTACTGGATGGCTTAGCTTATGCGGGCGCTAACTATCGTGGCTGCGCTAACGCAATTGTTTTACTCGAAGGTAGTGATGCTTATATAGAACAACTTCATTCTGCTGGTGTGAGGGGAGCCCGATTTACAAGACAGGGCTTAGGCATAACGATGAGCAATGCAGATTTTGATCGGGCTATAGGTAGGGTGCGAGAGTTAGGTTGGTATGTCAAATTTCAACCTGAAACTGCCGGCATCTTAGAGCAAGTTGGCTTATTCACTAATTTAGATATGCCAGTTGTTATTGATCATATGGGTCGAAGTGATGTTAGCTTGGGCAGCGTCGACCCATCGTTAAAAAAATTATTAGATTTATTAAAGCAAGGTAATTTTTGGGTAATGTTGTCATTAACAGAAAAACTTTCTAAATCTGGATTGCCCTGGGATGATGTCTTGCCATTGGCTCATCAATTGATTGAATCCGCCCCTAATCGCATGATTTGGGGGAGCGATTGGCCTCATCCATTATCAGTAAGTCCGCCACCAGATGAAGCGCTCTTAATAAATCAACTTTATAAATACGCACAGAATGATGATGCACTTATTCAGCAAATTCTGGTGGATAACCCGGCTACATTATTTGGTTTTAAATAAACAGCTATTTTTAGAAATGGGTATCAGTTGAAGACTGTCATTGGCGCACTATTAAATTTTCAAGGAGTTTGGGATCAGTACGCTCCAATAATGAATCAAGAGCCACATAACAAGCCGCCTCTATACCCAGTCTTATATATCAAGCCTGTTAATACCTGGAGAAAATCGGGTGAGCCAATTATGCTGCCGGCAGGGATTCAGGAAATCGAAATTGGAGCAACGCTGGGCATTGTGATTGGGAAAACAGCAGTGCAAATTGAGGAGGCTGCTGCATTCTCATATATTCAGGGTTACTTAATAGCTAACGACGTAACTATTGCCCACGAGAAAATCTTGCGACCACCTATTAAACAGAAATGTCGCGACAGCTTTTGCCCAATGAGTGAGATGATTATTGCTTCTGATATTAAAAATCCAAATAATTTTAATATTAGCGTTTACATAAATGACGAACTTAAGTTACAAAATTCTACTAAAAATTTAGTCCGCCCAATTGCTAAACTGCTTGCTGATATTACAAAATTTATGACTTTAAATGAGGGGGATGTTGTTTTGGTAGGTACCCCGGAAAATTTACCTCTTGCACGAGCTGGCGATAAAGTTTCCATTGACATTAGTTGTGAAGGTAAGAGCATTGGGCATCTGGTTAATTTTGTTAAGCAGGAGCTTGTCTCATGAAACATGCGCGCGTAGCTTATGGTGGTGCACTTCATCAGGCAATGATGCTAGCCGATGGAATGCTAAAACTGGAAGATGGTAGGGTGCTAGCTGAAGACCAGGTGGTATGGTTGCCGCCACTGCAACCGCAAACTATTTTTGCCTTGGCATTAAATTATGCTGATCATGCCAAAGAGTTAGCTGAAAAATCTTCAAAAGAAACTGGTAGCTTTCTCAAGGCCCCAGTTATTGAGCCAGTGATATTTTTGAAGGGCCCAAATACGCTTATTGGCCATCAAGGCTTTACTAAGCGGCCTGAAGGCGCAGAATTTATGCACTATGAGTGTGAGTTGGGTGTAGTAATTGGTAAAGTAGGCAAACGAATTGCCCGGGCAAACGCGATGGATTATGTAGCTGGATATACTGTTGTGAATGACTATGCAATTCGTAATTTTTTAGAAGGTTACTATCGCCCCAATTTACGGGTTAAAAGTCGTGATACGTGTACTCCAATTGGCCCCTGGCTGGTAGACAGGGATGACATAGCCGACCCCATGAATTTAGTTTTAACTACTCATGTCAACGGGGTATTGACTCAAGAAGGCAATACCAAAGATATGATTCATGATATTAGCGCTTTGATTGAATATATTAGTGATTTCATGTCCTTAAATCCTGGTGATGTGATTATGACCGGCACTCCAAAAGGCTCTGTCGATGTATTTCCGGGAGACCAGATAATCTGCGAAGTTGAGGGTATTGGTAAATTAGTCAATACCATCGTTGCCGATTGGCAAGTTACAACTTAGGGCAAAAATGTTATCACCAGAAATCATTACTGAGCTTGCGCACGAGTTATATACTGCAAGAAAAAAGCGGCAACAAGTTCGCCAGTTTTCTGGCCGTTTTCCGGTAATGACGATTGAAGACGGCTATGCGATACAAAGAGCGTGGGTCAAGCTCGAGCAAGCTGATGGGCGGGTAATTAAAGGCCGCAAAATTGGTTTAACTTCACGGGCTATGCAGCAGGCTAGTCAAATTACTGAGCCTGATTTTGCCCCTTTAATGGACGATATGTTTTTTAAGGCAGGCATTGATATTGCTATCGATCAATTTATTGCCCCCCGTATTGAGGTCGAATTGGCTTTTGAGTTAGGCAAGCCTTTACGTGGCCCCAATGTTACGACTGAGGATGTTTTGGAGGCCACGAAATATGTCATCCCTGCACTTGAAATTATTGATGCACGCATTGAGCAATTTGATCGAGACACCAAAGTGATGCGCAAAGTATTTGATACGATTTCTGACTTTGCTGCTAATGCTGGCATTATTCTCGGAGATCAGCGGGTGAAGCCTGACGCGCTTGACCTTCGTTGGGTAGGCGCTATTTTGTCGAAAAATGGTGTGGTAGAGGAAACCGGCCTTGCTGCTGGTGTGCTGAATCATCCTGCTACTGGCGTAGCTTGGTTGGCCAATAAGATTGCTCCTTACAAGGAACAATTAAATAGCGGCGATATTGTTTTGGCTGGCTCATTTACCCGCCCGATTACTGCTGTAGCTGGCGATGAAATTGCTGCAGACTATGGCCCATTGGGGGCAATTCATTTCCGCTTTATTTGAAGGTTTCATTTCAAATACCAATTGGCGTTGCCCTCACATCACTCTGGGCCCTAGCCAGCTAAATTAGCCCCTTAGACGAGAGCAGGACTATTAAGCTAATACCTAGTAAGGCGAATAACCAAGTGGGGAAATTGTAGAATAGATAATCAAGGATCATGTCAAACCCGTTCAATTACCAATGCTATTCCTTGTCCAACACCAATACACATAGTACAAAGGGCATAACGCAGCTTTTTTTCTTCTAGTTCAACTAGAGCAGTGGTAATTAAGCGCGCGCCACTCATTCCCAAAGGATGACCTAGGGCAATAGCGCCCCCATTCGGATTAACGCGTGCATCATCATCGGCAACGCCCAGTTCCCGAAGTACTGCAAGACCTTGTGCAGCAAAAGCCTCGTTTAGTTCGATCACGTCGATTTGATCAATCGTTAGCCCTAAGCGCTTAAGTAATTTTTTTGTAGCGGGGGCGGGGCCATTACCCATAATGCGTGGCTCGACTCCAGCAGTAGCCATGCCAAGAATTTTGGCTCTAGCTTTGAGGCCATGTTTTTTAAGCGCCTCTTCTCCTGCAAGCAGAAGGGCGCAGGCCCCATCATTAACACCCGATGCATTTCCTGCGGTAACTGTGCCATCAGGGCGAACGATGGGCTTCAGTTTGCCAAGCGCTTCTAATGTTGTAGCGCGGGGATGTTCATCGGCAGAAACAACAATGGGGTCACCTTTTTTCTGTGGAATGACAACCGGAGTAATTTCTTTTGCAAGGCGTCCACTTGCTTGTGACGCCGCTGCTTTATTTTGACTGCGCAGTGCCATCTGATCTTGATCAGCCCGATTAATATTAAAGTCTACCGCTACATTTTCTGCGGTCTCGGGCATTGAATCAACACCATAAGCTTGTTTCATGAGGGGATTAATGAATCTCCAGCCAATCGTCGTATCTTGAATGGAGTTCGTTCTTGAAAAAGCTGACTCTGCTTTGGGCATCACAAAAGGTGCTCTGCTCATACTTTCTACACCGCCAGCAATCATGAGCTCAGCTTCGCCAGCCGCAATGGCTCTTGCCGCAGTACCGACCGCATCCATCCCAGAGCCACAAAGGCGATTAATCGTCGCGCCAGGTATGCTGGTTGATAAGCCAGCAAGTAAAGAGCTCATTCTGGCCACGTTGCGATTATCTTCACCTGCTTGATTGGCGCAACCATAAATCACATCTTCTACCTCATTCCATAATACTGACGGATTGCGCTCCATTAAGGCCTTGATAGGAATTGCCCCCAGATCATCTGGCCGCACGCCTGATAAAGAACCGCCATAACGACCAATCGGCGTTCTGATTGCATCGCAGATATAAACGGGCAGCGTATTTTTTGAGTTCATTAGCTTATATTATTTTTTTCTTTTTAAGATCTTGTACTGCTTTTTCGGAGTACCCCAAAATATTAACTAGCACCGCGTGATTTGAATCGCCTAATTTTGGGGGCGGGCGAAGATATTGTGGAGGAGTACCTTGTAGCCTAAGTGGGCTGGCAATAGTTGCAACTGTTGCCCCATCGGGATAGGCGGTATCAATCTTCATTTTTCGATAAATTACCTGCGGGTCTTGAAATACTTGTTGATAATTATTGATCTGCCCACAGGGCACATCAAATTGTTCTAACACTGAAATCCATGCTGCTGCTTTTTTCTTGAGCATGGTTTTCGCTAGTTCTGGCACAAGTTCAGAGCGTCCAGTAATTCTGCCGGTTACTTTACTCCAGCGTTTATCTTGGGCTAGGTCGGGCCGCTTAATGGCTTCGCAATAGCGCTGCCACTGGGTATCATTACCTACGGCGACCACAATTTCACCGTCTTTGACAGCAAAAACTTGATAGGGAACAAGGCTTGCATGGGCATTGCCATAACGAAAAGGAATTGTCCCATCGGCAAAAAATCCGGTTACTTGATTGCCGCCAAGGGCAATAATGCCATCGAGTAGCGCCATATCGATATATTGACCTTGGCCGGTTTCATTGCGGCTATTGAGGGCTGCCAGAATGGCAATTGAACTGTACATGCCAGTAATCACATCAGCAATAGCAATGCCTAATTTTTGTGGGCCACCACCTGGTAAAGCGTCAGCCTCCCCAGTAATACTCATCATTCCACCAATGGCTTGAAAGACAAAGTCATAACCTGGTTTATGCGCATTGGGTCCATCTTGACCATAGCCGGTAATAGAGCAATAGACTAAACGGGGATTTATTTTCTTCAGGCTCTGATAGTCCAGGCCGTAACGTTTCAGGTCGCCAAGCTTATAGTTTTCTATCAAGACATCACTAACTTTAACTAATTCTTTTATTATTTCCTGACCCTTTGCGGATGATATATCGAGGGTAAGGGATTTTTTACCGCGATTAGCAGCAGCGAAATAACTAGAAATGCGCTGCTCATGAATGGTTTCTGTCGGATTGATCCAAGGCGGCCCCCAGCTACGGGTGTCATCACCGCATCCTGGCCGCTCAACTTTAATGACTTCTGCTCCAAGGTCGGCTAAATTTTGGGTACACCAAGGACCAGCGAGGATGCGCGATAAATCAAGTACGCGGATATGCGCTAAGGCACCAATAGTTGGCTTAGCACGGGCTTTTTTTAACATGGATTACTCAATTTTAATATTGCTATCGGTGATTACCTTGGCCCATTTATTCATTTCATCGTCAACATACTTTGCATACTGAGCTTGGTTCATGCTGCCTGCATCTGCGCCTTGTTCAGCAAATTGATTTTTTACTTGGGCGCTTTGCAGAGCAGCTAAGACATCGCTGGAGATTTTACTTAAAAGATCGGGAGCCATTTTAGGCGGCGCATACATGCCAAACCAAGCCGTTGCTTCAAAGCCTTTCAAACCCGCTTCACTGATGGTAGGTACATCTGGTAACGCAGCAGCGCGGGTGAGGGAGGTAACACCAAGTGCCCGTAACTTGCCCGATTTGATGTGTTGCAATACGCCAGGTACAGAATCAAACATCACTGAAATTTGATTGCCTAAAAGATCGTTTAGGGCAGGTGCAGCGCCCTTATATGGCACATGAACCATATTGATGCCCGCCATCGCGTTAAATAACTCACCAGAGAGATGATTCGCCCCGCCTGTTCCTGCAGAGCCAAACATAACCTTGCCAGGGTTCGCTTTAGCATAGGTAATTAATTCTTTGACTGTTTTTGCTGGAAATGCGGGATTGACAACCAACACATTAGGTACGTTTGCCACCAAGGCAACTGGCGTAAAGTCGGTGCGGGTGTTGTACTTCAGGTTTTTATATAAATTCGGATTAATGACATGATGTGTAGCTGTCACCATGAGGGTGTAGCCATCCGGCGGCATCTTCACCAGTTGCTCGGAAAATACTGTACCGCTTGCACCCGCTCTATTTTCAACTACGACAGATTGCGACCATTTTTTGGTTAATTCATTGGCTAGAATACGAGCGAGGATATCCGTTGTGCCGCCGGGTGGAAATGGGACAACAATTTTAACTGGGCCATTGGGAAAATTTTGCGCTAAAGCGCTAGCTCCGACAATTGCGAAACTGAAACCTAATAAAAGATTGCGTACAAATGTATTTAGTTTGCTCAATTGCCTAACTCCTTATTGTTAACCTAATATGCGTCATTTCGCCACTTCATTACGACGCGAGGGGAAATTCAACTAAGGCTTCGCCAACGGCAATTATTTCATTTCGTTGATTGTTCACCGCGATGTCTAATGATACCCACTGACCTTTTTGTGTGGTTTTGACTGCAGTGATGACGGCACTAGGGGTAATTGTGTCGCCTGGTTTCACTGGTGACTTCCAACGGGTTTCTAAGCGCCGGTGCACTCCGCCTTGGGGATATACCCAGTCGGTGATCATTTTGGAGATGACTCCAAAATTATTCATGCCATGCATGATGATGCCGTCAAATTTGGTTTTACCAAACTGTGTTTGCATGTAATTATCATCAAGATGTAAGGGATTAAAATCGAGCGAAGCTTCACAAAATTCACGTATCGATTCTCTTGTAGGGTAGAACGGCGTGCCCTGAATTTTGTCTCCAATATGACATTTTTCTAATGCATGACTCATTAACTTGATCTCATTATTTTTTATTGTGGACGAATGGTCCAACCACGCCCCGAGCAGATTACTTCATTATTTTGATTAAAAAAGACATTGTCATGAATGACGAACAAACGCTCCTTTTTTATAAATTTATCCAGTGCTCTTGCTTCAAGGCGGATAACATCATTTGGCCGCGCTGGAATGTTATAACTCCACGATTGACCGGCGTTAATGGTTCCCGGGCTTCTCATCCAATCGTCGGCTGGGGTACAAGAAAACATTAAAAGAATATGAATTGCAGGCGGGGCGATGATGCCTTTGTAAGGAGTGGTTTTTGCATAGGCTTCATCAAAGTAGAGTGGGTGAGTATCGCCAATGACTTTGCAATATTTTTGGATTGCTTCAAGCGTAAGGGTGTAAGGAATTGTTTTTCTAGCTTCGCCCGGAATAATGTCATCCCAGCTCTTGCGAATTTTTTCATCCTTCCAGAAATCTGTTTCAAAATTACTATTTGACATTGCTCTTTTCAATTGTATTTAAATAGAATATGACGACTGCTAAGCAGACTATAGCAATCGAATCATGGTTATGCTAGGGTGTTTAAATTAGCCTGTCAAGGGATCAACATTTAGTGAACTATTTTCTATGGGATGCGCTGAAAAAAATCTTTCCCTATTATTCTCAATGGTTTAGGTATATTCTGCCGAATTCCTAAAAACCTAGTACTTACCCGCTTTTTTCTGGGAATTACCTATGATATGGTTAAACAAAATAGACATAGGAGACTGTATGACAAGTAGATTATTAAATAGCTGCTCTTGGTGCCGTACAACTATATTGTTGGTTTTAGCTTGCGGCATAAGCGGTATGGTAGCGATGAATTCCGCATTTGCTCAGCCATATCCTAATCGGCAAGTTACTTTAATTGCGCCTTATGCTGCTGGTGGCGATAGTGATTTTTCTGGACGCAATTTAGCTGCCGTTGCGACCAAATTAATGGGTCAACCTTTAATCGTACAAAACGTGGTGGGGGCTTCTGGCACCATTGGCTCAATGCGCGTTCGAAACGCTGCGCCTGATGGCTACACCTTACTTATTTCGCGTGGCGGTTCACAGGCCATTACGCCTGCCTTAGATAGTAAAACGCCTTATAAGTGGAATGAATTTACGATGATTTCTTTATTGGATTTTAATCCGGTTGTGTGTGTTGTCAGGCCCGATTCACCCTATAAAAATCTGAAAGAATTATTAGAGGCTATTCGCACGCAGCCGGGCAAATTAAATTACGCTACTGCTGGGCCCGGTACGACCCAGCATTTAGCGGTTGAGGTCATGCTGCGCTCAGTCAATATTCCTTCAAGCTCTGCAGTTATGATTGGTTATAAGGGGGGTGGCGAGGCAACTGCAGCCTTGCTGGGCGACCAAGTGCAATTTTTATGTAATAACCTAACTACCTTAGTAGGGCAAATTAAAGGGGGTGCAATGCGCGCCTTAGTATCTTCTTCTGCCGAACGGCTAAAAGAATTCCCTGAAATTCCTTCCGCGCGTGAAATGGGTGTGGCCCCATTAGAGCAAGTAATGGGTTGGAGCGGCTTATATGGTCCCCCCGGCTTACCTCCAGAGGTGGTCAATAAATGGGTTGAAGTGCTGAAAAAAGTGGCGCAAGATCCTGATTGGAGTAAAGGCAATAACACTGTGGCTGCAATTCCGGCTATTCGCTCGCCAGCCGATACCGAAAAATTTGCTCGCGAGCAAGTTGAGTTATATGAAAAGTTAGGTACCGCGCTAAATTTACGTAAGTAATCAACAGCAAGCCACTGTTAATTCTGCCTAATTTAATTAATAGTGGTGCGGCACTTGAAATTCTTTTAATGTGGCCAGGTCTGGAGTAATACCCAGTCCTGGAAGCGCATTTAAGGTGATGCAACCCTGATCAAGTTTAGGTAGTTGGGGCGCTAAAAGTTCGCGTAGCGGGTTAGGATTAGCGTCGACCTCAACAAAGCCAAAGGTATTTGCACTTGCTTTGAGATGCATCGAGGCTATTAAGCCAATGCCGCCGCCTAACCAATG
Source organism: Polynucleobacter sp. IMCC 30228 (assembly GCF_021395205.1). Lineage (GTDB taxonomy): Bacteria > Pseudomonadota > Gammaproteobacteria > Burkholderiales > Burkholderiaceae > Polynucleobacter. The sequence goes on from NZ_JAJVCS010000002.1 coordinate 248,771, forward strand.
GGGGCAAAACATATTTTTACTTTTCACAATCGCTTGGCCAAGTGCTACGCCAGCGCTAAAGCCGCCCCATTTACCCATATCGGGCTGCAGGATCGCAAAGGCCTTGCTCTCTATTGCATTGGTAAATTCGAGCATGCCCCGCATATTTTCCCCAGCAGCTAATGGGATGGGCGAATGTTTAGCCAATTCTTGCCAGACGCTTAAAGCACTATCTGCTGCAATGGGCTCTTCTATCCAAAAAGGTTTGTAAGCGGCCAATTGCTGAATGCATTCACTCGCCTCTGCTGGTGTCCAAGCTTGATTGGCGTCGAGCATCAGCGGTGTATCGGCGCCTAGTAAGGCCCTTAAATTAGCTAAGTTAGCAAGGTCACTTTGCGGGTCAAAACCAATTTTTAATTTAAAAGCCCGATACCCCTCCGCCCATTTTTGGGCCGTAATTTTTTCAGGGTTACGTGGATTAATTCCTGAGGCATAGACCTGTACGGTAGGAGAGCCATTAAAAATTTGCCATAGGGGTTGCTGTAATTTTTTGCCGATTAAATCCCACAGGGCCATATCGATGCCAGCAATGACTTGGGCAATAGGGCCAGGCTCACCGCTTTGCAAGCTTAAGATATGCAAATCTGTAGTCAGCGAAGAAAAAACTTGCTCTGGCGACGCCCACGTTTTACTGAGTAAGAGCGGGGCAGCTGCGGCTTCAAAAAGCCGTGCGCGATGCTCAGCCCCAACGGTGGGGAAATTACACCAAATTTCACCCCAGCCTAAATTACCATCGCGATCCTCGAGCATAAGCACCAATGCGGGGCGATTATGCATGAGGCCAAAGGAAGTTTGCACGGGCTCGGCAATGGGCGCACGGTAAACGATTGCATGCGCTTTAACTAAATCAATTGGGGGCAGATTCTGCAGCAAAGATCTCCCTTTACTGTAAGAGCAGTTAAGCTAAGCTATCAGCCCAGATATTTTTTGCCCAACCCCAAGCATAAATTCCTTCAAGCGTCGTTGGTTCGGGCGATAGACCGCCAGATCCAGGCACCGTTTTAAAGGTTTTTTCTGCTGCATTATATTGATGCACACTGGCTACGTGAACGACTTGAGTAGCATCGACAAAGCTATAACAAGTATTAGTCAATACTGGTGCAGAATTTACTTCTAAGTTACCCAGTTCGGCAACGATAGCTGCCGCAGCTACTTTGGCATGGGAGTTGGCCATGTGACCTGATTTAGGCATGAGCGGCGCCACTTGAATTGAATCACCCAAGACATGAATATCTTTGGCTGCGGTAGCTTCAAAATTCAGATAGTTCACTTGCACCCAGCGACCGTTGGCATTCGCAATACCACTTTTGACAGCAATATCGCCTGCGCGCATGAGGGGCAGAATATTTAAGACATCTGCCTTAACATCATCCTGCACTTCAAACTTGATCGTTTTAGTTTTTGCATCGACGCCCACAACATTATATTTTGGATGATATTCAATCATGCCTGGATATAAAGTAGCCCAAGCCTTTCTAAATAGACCTGCCTTAGAAACAATATCAGCATTAGCATCAAAAATTAAGACTTTGGATTTAGGTTTATTCTTTTTAAAGTAGCTTGCCACTTGACAGGCACGTTCGTATGGCCCAGGGGGGCAACGGAAGGGGGCTTCAGGAATGCTAATGGCATATACACCACCATCGCGCATGGCCGCAAGTTGCCGATGAAGCGCTATTGTTTCTGGGCCAGCCTTCCAAGCTTGAATGGTAACGCCGGCTTGATTCGCTTCGGCCAGACCTTTGATTTGATCCATCATCAGGTGTATACCTGGCGATACAACCAACTTGTCATACTTGATAGTCGAACCTGATGCGAGTTTGACGGTTTTTTGTTTTTGATCGATTGACTCAACCATATCTTTAATTAATTTCACCCCATGACGTTTTGATAAGTTATCGTAAGGTGACGTAATTTCTGCCATAGTGCGCGAGCCACCAATAACCAGATTTGACATCGGACAAGAAATAAAATCGGCATTGGGTTCAATTAAAGTAACTTGAGCCGTATTGTTGGAGAACATGCGAATATATTTTGCTGCTGTTGCTCCGCCATAACCCCCTCCAATAACAACAACTTGTGCTTTACTAATATTAATGGGGGCAGAAGAAGCGCATCCCGCCAGAAAGCCAGCAGAGGCAAGACTTTGACCTATAAAGTGACGTCGATTCATCTTGGCTCCTGAATTATTTTTTGCCTAGAACGCTGGCAATGGTAGTGAGTTGTTCAGCGGTATAGCCTTTGGCTAATTGCGGCATGATAGTGCCTTGCTGCGCACCACTTTTATAAGCCATGAGTTTAGTTAGCATCTCGTCTTTAGTAAGCTGACCAATATTTGGCATACCACTATTGGGAACGATGACGGCATTAGTGCCATGGCAGTTAGCGCAGGTGGCCGCGAGTGAACGATTGTTAAGATTACTAGCCGATGTTTGTGCAATGCTCGGCAGGCTGAGTAGCGCCAACCCGAGAAGGCCTAAGCTAAAAACCCCACTTTTGATAAGCGGCTGAAAATGGATTAAAGGCATTGGCTCCCCCACCGATAAATTTTATATTTTATAAGACGGTTTATAACAATAATTTACTGCAACTTATTGCCCTTGCCACTTAGGGTTTTCACCCGTTAAAAAAGCCGTTACCCCCACTTTAAAGTCAGCACTGCCATAGCATTCCCGAATTAAATCATCGCAATTCGGTAAATTACTTTGTGAGAGCCGTAATAAACTGAGTTTTGTTACCTTTTGCGTAATCGGCGCTAGCGATTCAAGACGCTGAGCTAAGGCAAATGCGGCAGCACTTAACTCGGCTTGTGGGTAGGTGTGCAAAATAAATCCATGGCTAAGCAACTCTGGAGCACTAATTAATTCTGCTAAAAGCAACATACGCCTAACAATGCTGGTGCCAAGTTGCGCAGTAAGCCAGGCTAGATTGCCAATCGACAGGCAATTACCGAGTGTTTTCGCAATGGGCACGCCAAACTTAGCTTCGGGCGTGGCAATACGAAAGTCGCAGCTGCTGGCAATGGCTAGGCCACCGCCAATCGCAAAGCCCTCAATCACTGCAATGGTTGGAATGCTGAGCTCTTGCAGGGGTTGCAAATAGGCTGCAATTGAAGCTTCATAACGCATCCCATCCTCACCATCTTGGTAAGTGGCGAATTGCGCAATATCACTTCCAGAGACAAATGATTTTTCGCCAACACCACGTAAAATGGCGACCCGAATCGCGGGGGTATTTTGAATTTCTTGGCAAATTGTTCGCAAACTTTCATACATTTCTTGGGTCATGGCATTGCGAGCAGCAGGGTGTTCAAAATGAATATGCGCAATTGACCCCTCAACCGCTAAGAATACGCGGGCGATATTTTTCTGCTCTGCGTTCATTACGCGACTCATTACTGCGCTTTAATACCAAGCGTTTTAACCAATTGGCGATATTTTGCAATTTCGGCAATTAAGAAAGCATTGAAAGCTGCTGGAGTTTTAGGCCCCTCGGTTTGTAAGCCCTGCGACTCACTCATTTTTGGTGCTAAGGCTCGAGCAACGATATCCGTACCGCCACCTGGCGCAAAGCCCACAATTAAGCGAATGGGCTTAGTGGGATAGCCTTGTGCGTTTGCAGGCAAAGTACCCAAACCAAGCAGAGCAATGGCTAAAAGAGCAGTCATGCGCAAGCTATTCATCTTCTTCCTTGTAAATGATTTATATTAATCAGCTTATTCTATTCCCTCAAAGTAAAGCACTGCATGATTAATTCAGGTGCCACCAATCCTCTTCCTTTAGCCGGGGTCCGTGTATTAGATGTAAGCCAAGTGATGGCTGGGCCATACAGCTGCATGTTATTGGCTGACTTAGGCGCCGATGTGATCAAAATTGAACCACCCGGTACTGGCGATCAAACGCGGGGCGCGATGGGCTTCAAAATGAAAGGCGCCGATAGCATGGGTTTTTTAAACATGAATCGGAATAAGCGCAGCGTTGCGCTGAATTTAAAAAGTTCAGCAGGGCGGGCAGTATTTTTACGTTTGGTAAAAACAGCAGATATCTTGGTTGAAAATTATCGGCCTGGTGTCATGAAAAGATTAGGTATTGATTACGCGGTTTTGCATGAAGTGAATCCCGCATTAATTTACGCCAGTATTTCTGGGTTTGGTCAAACAGGTCCTTGGGCCGATCGCCCTGGATTTGATTTAATGGCTCAAGCCATGTCGGGCGTGATGAGTGTCACGGGGTATCCCGATGGACCACCAGTTAAAGCAGGGGTGCCGGTGGCTGATATTGGTTGCGCTTTGTTTGCGACGTATGCAATTTTGGCTGCTTATATTGGCCGCACAAAAAGTGGCGAAGGTCAATTTATTGATGCCTCGTTGTTTGATGCAGCACTGGCTTTTTCGATTTGGGATACTGCGCAATACTGGGGCACAGGAGTTGAGCCTTATAAACTAGGCACGGCAAATCATATGAGCGCACCTTATCAAGCGCTGAAATCGGCTGATGGTTATTTTGTGATGGGTGCAACGAACCAAAAATTATGGAGTTTGTTATGCGCCAAAATTGGCCGTCCTGAATTATGTGACGATGCCCGTTTTATGACGAACCCTTTGCGTTTAGCTAATCGCCTAGAGCTCGTAGCTGAATTAGAAAAAACATTTATTACCCGTGCGAGTACTGAGTGGGTTGAGCTATTACTTGCCGAAGGGATTCCTGCGGGACCCATTAATACCTACCCCGAAGCGTTTGATAGCGCTCATGGTAAACACCGGCAAATGCGCATTGAAATCGACCATCCCATAGAAGGCAAGGTACCGAATATTGGCTTTGCAGTGAAGTTATCGGCTACCCCACAACAAGTGAGAATGCCTCCGCCATTATTGGGCGAGCACACCGCGAGCATTTTGGCCGAGTTAGGCGTGAACGAAGTTGAACTTGCAAGCTTAACTGCCGATGGTGCTTTTCAGCCTTAAGTTTAAGGTGATTTTAAGAACAGTTCTTGCAAATCATTCAAGTACTGCAAACCCAGGGCAGTAGGTTTGATGGTGGTGGGGTGGCTATCAAGCAAACCCTTAGCAGTGGCTCGCTCTATTTCCTTGCCAATCGTTTGGAGCGATAAGCCGGTGCGTTCAGCAAAACTAGTGGTGGCGACACCAGCGGTTAAACGGAGTGCATTCAACATAAATTCAAATGGGATTTCACTTGGAGTAAGTTCGCGGGTTTCAATCAGTGCATGGCCTTGGGTTTCCATAGCGTGCATATACGTTTCTGGATGTCGTTCGCGTACTTGACGCGTAATTGAATGGGGCAGCGAAATTTTGCCATGGGCACCAGCACCAATGCCAATATAGTCGCCAAATTGCCAATAATTGAGATTATGTTTACAGGCCTGCTGAGGTTTACTGTAGGCTGAGACCTCATACCGTGCATAACCTGCATCGGTAAGCAGAGCAAGATTATTTTCAAAAATAGCGTCACTGTCATCTTCATTGGGTAGCACGGGAGGTTGGCTGGCGAATAAAGTATTCGGCTCTAAGGTAAGGTGGTAGAGCGAAAGATGAGTGGGGTTAAAGGCCAGTGCCGTGCGTAAATCTACAGTAGCATCGGCGCAGGTTTGTTGCGGCAAGGCATACATTAAGTCAAGATTAACGGCTTGAAAATGAGTCTGGGCAATTTCAATCGCGCGCCTAGCTTGGTTGCCATTGTGAATACGGCCCAAAGCCTGAAGCTGAGCGTCATGAAAGCTCTGAATGCCCAGTGAGATGCGATTGATGCCAGTACCAGCAAAGGCCGCAAACTTAGCTGCTTCAACTGAGCCAGGGTTAGCTTCGAGGGTAATTTCAGCCGCAGGATCGAGCGGCACTAAGGCCCGAATGCTCGAGAGCAACCAGTCTATGCCAGCGGGAGAAATTAAACTAGGGGTGCCACCGCCAATAAAAATGGTTTGAACTTTACGACCCCAAATTCGGGGTAATTCGGTTTGTAGGTCTTGAATGAGCGCGCGGAGGTAGCGCGCTTCATCAAAACCTGTATCTTTAATCTGATGTGAATTGAAATCACAATAAGGACATTTTTTTTCACACCAGGGAAAATGAATATAGAGCGATAAGGGTGGAAGGGCGGCGAGTTTTATGGTCATGCCAAGTTGGCGAGTAATTGCTGTAAGGCTTGTCCGCGATGACTAAGGCGATTTTTTTCGGCTGGCAATAGTTCCGCAGCTGTTTTCCCTAAGTTTGGTAAATAAAAATAGGGATCGTAACCAAAGCCATTGGTACCACGTGGTTGATCAATGATTTCGCCATCCCAGCGGCACTCGACAATGAGCGGCTTAGGGTCGGTGGCTGTGCGAACTAAAACTAGTGCACAGACATAATGAGCAGCGCGATTAACTTGATTTTTTAATTCAGCCAAGAGCTTGGCATTGTTGCGCTCGTCATTGGCGGGCTCATATTTATTAGAAGCGTAACGCGCTGAGTGAACTCCAGGGCGGTTATTAAGGGCGCTGACACAAATTCCCGAGTCGTCTGCGAGCGTTGGCAAGCCACTGAGCTGGCTTGCATGCCGTGCTTTAGCAAGGGCATTTTCAGTAAAAGTAAAAAAAGGTTCTGCAGCAGCGGGTATTCCTAAGTCGGCTTGGGATTGCACGGTAATGTTCAGTGGCGCTAATAATTGGCGAAACTCGCGAACTTTACCAGTATTGTGAGACGCGATTAATAGTTGCGTAAGCTGCATCAACAATTTGTTTAGTGGAATGAATAAAATGGTTTATTGATCTTGTTACTCAGTTTTAATCCATAATTAATGCGGATTAAGCGGGTGGCTCAGGGCAATTTTTTGCTGCTCAATTAATAGTTGAATACCGTGTTGGGCTAAATCGAGCAAAGCATTTAACTCTTCTCGCGAAAATGCTGGGCCTTCTGCGGTGCCCTGGACTTCGATCATGCCCCCTTGCCCATTCATCACTACATTCATATCGGTATCGCAAGATGAGTCTTCGGCATAATCCAAATCTAATACTGCTACACCTTGATAAATACCCACCGAAATAGCGGCGATACTATCCTGAATTGGATCTAGCTGAGGCTCAGGGCTAATTTTCCCACTTTGAATTAATTGGTTGACGGCATCGCGGGCGGCAACATAGGCACCCGTAATAGCAGCAGTGCGGGTGCCCCCATCGGCTTGTAAGACATCACAATCTAAATGAATCGTGCGTTCGCCCAGTAGCTTTAAGTTAAATACACTACGCAATGCACGTCCAATTAGGCGCTGAATTTCTTGGGTACGACCACTTTGTTTGCCGCGCGCTGCCTCACGATCGCCGCGGGTATGGGTAGCCCGTGGCAGCATGCCATATTCTGCTGTAACCCAGCCTTCGCCAGAACCTTTTTTATGCGGGGGAACGCGTTCCAAAATACTGGCAGTACAGAGTACCTTGGTGTCACCAAATGCAACTAACACCGACCCTTCAGCGTGTTTAGTAAAGCCACGGGTAATTGTCACTTGGCGCAGTTGATTCGGTTGCCGGTGGCTTGGACGCTGGCTAATTTGGCTTGGTTGGCTAGTGCTAGAGCTCATAGCTTTAATTCCTTAGTTGGAGAAGATAATTTAGTAATTACAATGCCTACATGATATCGAGCATGACAGGTTATGGTAGCGCTTCACGGCAAGTATCCCTTGGCGCAGGGATAGTAGCCGATTTGCAGCTAGAGGTGCGGGCGGTGAATAGCCGCTTTTTAGACCTCAGCTTTCGTTTGCCCGATGAGTGTCGCGCCGCCGAGCCTGCTTTGCGCGAGCTGGCAGTTCAGCAATTGACTCGCGGCAAAGTAGAGTTTAGGGCAGTTTGGCGTATTAATTCCAGCGGTAAGTCAACTACTGCAACTGCGGAAGTCAGCCAAAGCCTTAGTCAAGAACGCTGCAATGCCTTGCAAGTCCTTGCCGCTCAAGTACAGACCCAGTTTACGAATGCAGCCCCTTTGAGCGTTGCCGATGTATTACGTTGGCCTGGTATGGTTAGCGAGCCGCGAGGCGATGAAGAAGTATGGGTAGCAGCTACGTTAGCTGCAGGCACCGCAGCGTTGCAAGCTTTAGTGGAAACGCGAGCTGCCGAAGGCCAGGCACTAGCGGCAGTGTTACAGCAGATTACGACCCAAATGCGTTTGATTGTTGAACAAATCGAACCGCAAATTCCTGAGTTTGTGCAGCAATATCAACTGAAGCTAACCGCGCGCTTAACCGAAGCTCTAGCTAGCCAAGCAAGTTCAGGTCAACATGCGCCAGCTATTGCGGCCGAAGTATTGGAGCGTATTCGCCAAGAAGTAGTGCTCTACGCCGTGCGCATCGATGTAGCCGAGGAATTTGCGCGCTTAAAAACCCATTTTCAAGCAGTAGAGACCGCCTTAAAGGCCAAAGGGCCGGTTGGCAAACGCCTGGATTTTTTAATGCAAGAATTGAATCGCGAAGCCAATACCCTTAGTTCTAAATCTGCGGCAGTCGCCTGCACTTCAGCTGCTTTAGAATTAAAGCTCCTCATTGAGCAAATGCGTGAACAAGTACAAAATTTAGAATAATCATGAATGCGAATACTTACCAAGGCAGCATGCTAATGATTGTGGCTCCATCGGGCGCAGGAAAATCGTCGTTGGTACAGGCCTTATTACAAAGCGATGCCAGCGTCAAATTATCTTTGTCGACTACAACCCGAGCGCCGCGGGTAGGCGAAATAAATGGCCAGGATTATCACTTTGTTACTGAAACAGAATTTATGCAGCAGCGGGCAAATGAAGATTTTTTAGAATGGGCTGAAGTGCATGATCATTTTTACGGCACTTCCCGTTCCTGGCTTGCGGCGCAAATGCAGGCGGGTAGTGATGTGATTTTAGAAATTGACTGGCAGGGCGCTCAACAGATTCGGCAATTGATTCCCGCGGCGCAGTGGATTTTTATTTTCCCACCCTCATTTGAGGCCCTTGAAGCGCGTCTGCGAAAACGCGGCAAAGATGATGAGCAGACTATTGAACGACGTTTAGCTGCGGCGCATCTCGAACTGCAACATGCAGCCGAGGCTGATTTCATTGTGATTAACGACTCTTTTGAGCAGGCTCTAGCTGATTTAAGGAGTATTTTGGCGGCTACTCGCCTGCGCACCACTGCGGTGATGGCGCGCAACCCAACCCTTTTGAGGCGCCTCGGGGTGTAATCAGGTATCCTATAGGCATTAACCCTAAATAAGTGAGTTCAGCATGGCCCGAATTACCGTAGAAGATTGCATGAAAACCATTCCCAATCGTTTTGAACTCGTGTTGGCAGCAACCTATCGTGCGCGCCAATTAGTTCAAGGTCACTCTCCCCGAGTTGAGTCTAAAGATAAAGCCACCGTTGTAGCTTTGCGTGAAGTAGCTGCAGGCGTGACCGACCGGGATATGTTGACCAAAGTACCGCTGTAATTTGAAAGCCCCGCTGTGGCGCCTGCGCTAACCACAACGGGAGATCAGGGTAAGCGCTCGTCTAGCGAGATCGGCGACGTCTTACTTAGTAGCACGAGTGCCTCGCCTGAGGTAGTTGCTGAAACCAGTTCTAAAAAATCGATTATTGCTTCGCTGCTAACGCAGTCGAGTCGCTATCTGTTTGGCCCCACTTCACAACCCCAGTTGCCACCCAAGCAACAAGTGGTATCCATTGCGGCTCTCACCGACAAACTGAGTTATTTAAAACCGAATGAACGTGAGCTCATTAAAAAAGCCTTTCATTTTGCTGATGCAGCCCATTTAGGACAATATCGTCAAAGTGGCGAACCTTACATTACCCATCCACTTGCTGTAGCTGAGTTATGTGCTATTTGGCGCTTGGATGCTTTATCGATCATGGCAGCTTTATTGCATGACGTGATTGAAGATACCGGTAGCACTCAAGCTGATTTAATTACAACCTTTGGATCTAAGGTAGCTGAACTAGTTGAAGGTCTGACCAAATTAGATAAATTAGAATTTCAAAGTCATGCTGAAGCGCAGGCTGAAAGTTTCCGCAAAATGTTTATGGCAATGGCGCGCGACGTACGTGTAATCTTGGTGAAGCTGGCCGATCGTACGCACAACATGCGTACCTTAGACGCGATGCCTTTAGAAAAACGCCATCGCGCTGCTTTAGAAACGATGGAAATTTATGCCCCCATTGCCCATCGTCTAGGCCTCAATTTAATTTATCGCGATTTACAAGACTTAGGTTTTCAATATTCGATGCCGCTACGTTTTCGAGTAATTGAAAAGGCAGTGAAGAAGGCGCGCGGTAATCGCAAGGAAATGGTTGAGAAGATTTTGGATACTACGCGCAGAACATTTGCTAAAGCAAAAATTGAAGTTGACTTACATGGGCGCGAAAAAACCCTCTTTAGTATTTACAGCAAAATGAAATCAAAGCACTTGAATTTTTCCCAAGTGCTTGATGTTTATGCATTTCGGGTGACTGTGCAATCGATTGATGACTGTTATCGGGCTTTAGGGGTTTTGCATGCTTTATATAAGCCCATGCCTGGTAAATTTAAAGACTACATTGCTATTCCAAAGCTCAATGGCTATCAATCGATTCATACTACTTTAGTAGGGCCGTCGGGCGTTCCGGTGGAGTTTCAAATTCGCACGATAGATATGCATGCCATTGCTGAGGCAGGAGTAGCGGCACATTGGGCTTATAAAGATGGCTCGCCTGAACTGAGTGAGGTACAAAATCGAGCACACCAATGGTTGCAATCACTAATCGATATTCAAGACAGTACTGGTGATTCGCAAGAATTTTTAGAACACGTTAAGATTGATTTATTTCCTGATGCAGTTTATGTTTTTACGCCAAAAGGTCAAATTCGTGCGCTGCCACGGGGCGCCACCGCACTCGATTTTGCTTATTCAATTCACAGTGAATTAGGTAACACCTGTGTTGCAGTAAAAATTAATAGTATGCAATTACCCTTGCGTAGTGAGTTACGTAATGGCGATATTGTTGAGGTTATTACCTCACCGCAGTCACAACCTAATCCAGGTTGGTTAAGTTTTGTGCGCACCGGTAAAGCGCGCGCAGCCTTACGTCATGCCCTTAAAACCAAGCATTACGCTGAGTCTTTGCAATTGGGTGAGCGCCTATTAGCCAATGCACTTAGACAACAAGAGGTGGATGTGGGTCTTCTTACTGAAGCGATATGGACCCGCTTATTGCACTGGACTGGCGATAGAAATCGTAATGAGGTGTGTGTCAATATTGCTTTGGGTCGACGCTCGCCACAAGAATTAGCGATGCGTTTGAAAATTTTATTGGCTGAAGACTCGGGCGCTGAGCAAATGGTTTTAGGGGTTAGTAATTTTGTTTTGCCGCAACCAGAAATTCGTCATCATGCAATTTTGGTGGATGGGCGCGAGGGGATGTCGACTAGTTTTCAATCGTGTTGTCACCCCATCCCTGGCGATAACATTATTGGCTATCTTGGTAAGGGTGAGGGTTTGCAAATTCATATTAGCGATTGTCAACATGCTTTACGTATGCTGTCTAAAGATCCTGATAAGTGGGTTGAAGTGGAGTGGAGTAAAGATGTGCATCGTGAGTTTGAAGTGGATTTAGTGCTAGATACACGCCAAGGAAAGGGTGTTCTAGCTCGGGTTGCTAGTAGTATTACCGCAGCTGACGCTAACATTATGAATGTATCGATGGAAGATCCGTACAAAGAAGATGCTGTATCGATGCGCTTCACCATTCAAGTATCTGATCGCTTGCACTTATCGCGGGTGATGCGCAGCTTACACAATAATGCAGATGTCATGCGCGTTATACGCAGTCGGCAAACCTAAGTAGATCAAGATTCGATGGTGGACTAATAGTTCACTTCAATAATTTCAATGGTTCTTGGCCCCGTTGGCGTTTGGATGACTACTTCATCGCCCACCCTCGCTTTAATTAAGGCCTTGGCAATAGGGGAAACCCAACTCACATGACCTTGTTCTAAATTTACTTCATCCACCCCGACAATTTTAATGGTGGTTTCGTCGATTCCTTGTTTTGGGTCACTTTCTAGATAAGTAACGGTAGCACCGAAAAATACCTGAGCATCATTAGTTTCACCCAATTTTCGTGCGGCATTATCAATGACTAAGGCACATTCAAGGCGCTGATTAAGAAAGCGAATACGTCGATCAATTTCCCGTAAGCGTTTTTTGCCATAAATATAGTCTCCATTTTCGGAGCGATCGCCATTCGAAGCTGCCCAATGCACAATTTGCACAATTTCTGGCCGCGCCTGATTTAATAGGTGTAAGAGCTCAGTTTTGAGGCGCTCATGACCGTCTGGCGTAATGTAGTTCTTTTCTTCCATGGCATAATTGTGCCTGTTGCGGCTGTAGCTCAGTTGGATAGAGTACTTGGCTACGAACCAAGGGGTCGTGGGTTCAATTCCTGCCAGCCGCACCATTCTGATTCGTAGCACCATGGGGTAGGGGGCGTGATCCCTTATAGTTGCACTATGAGCAAGATTGCCATCGATGCAGGCCAGCCACCGCTAGCCTCCCCAGCGGTTTTAACCATTGTGAATGACTCACGCGCCAGCTTGGTTTTGAGTGGCACCTTGAATATTTACGCCTTAGGGGCAGTTTGGTCGCCTATTCGCGCTGCTCAAAACGCCTGGTTGACCACCGGCGCTAGCCAGCAAAAAACACTGGAAGTGGATGCTAGTCAAATTGAGTCACTCGACGGGGCAGGAATTGCTTTTTTAATAGACGTGCAAGAGGCGCAAATGAATGCCAAGGCGGTCTTTACGATGCCGAACTTAGCAGCACGCTATCTACCTTTATTAAAACAGTTTGATCCTATTGGCAAACTATTTCCAGCGCCACAAGTTGTTCCAGCACAAAGCCCAATTGAAGCAACCGGTAAGGCTGCTTATTCGCTTTGGCAAGATACGGTGGCTTTAATTACTTTTGCTGGACACGTTGTAGCCGATTTAGTTTGGTCATTACGCTACCCACGTCAAGTACGTTGGGGCGATTTTATTAATGCCGCTGTGCAAGCGGGCTTAGCGGCATTGCCGATTGTAGGATTGGTAGCTTTTTTAATTGGGGTGATTTTGTCTTTTCAATCGGCTATTGGCATGCAAAAGTTCGGTGCAGTGACTTTTGTCGGCCCCCTAGTGGCTTTAGGCGTTTTTCGTGAATTAGGCCCCCTCATTACTGCCATCTTATTAGCGGGACGGTCATCGGCAGCATTTGCCGCTGAAATTGGTACGATGACGGTCAATAGCGAGGTAGATGCATTGGTCAGCGGCGGTCTTAGTCCAGTGCGATTTTTGGTTATACCGCGGGTGCTAGCGGGTATTTTAGTGGCGCCGATTCTGACCCTCTATGCTGATATTGTGGCGATCTTGGCATCGGCCATAACCATGACTGCCTATGGCGTGCCCTTTATTAATTTTTACAACGGTACACTGACTATGGTCGGCACTGAAGATATCTTATCGGGCCTACTGAAGTCCCTGTTATTTGGGACTGTAGTTTCGAGTGTGGGCTGCTTACGTGGTATGCAAACTGGCAACGGTGCCGCAGCGGTAGGAATTTCTGCCACATCAGCTGTAGTTAGCAGTATTGTTTTAATTGTGTTAGTTGATGGGGTTTTTGCCTACATCTCCTATCGGACGGGATTCTAATGTTAGCCCTCGAAGCAAAAAATCTCACCATTGGCTATGGCACAAGAGTGCTTTTGCAAAATCTCAACTTCAGCGTTAATTTCGGTGAAATTTTTATTATTTTGGGTGGTTCGGGGTGCGGTAAGTCAAGCTTACTTAAAAATCTATTTGGTTTATATCGCCCGATGGGGGGTGATGTCTTAATTGAGGGGCAGGACATTACGCATGCTTATGGTGCAGAGTTGCAGCGCATCATGACGAGTTTTGGGGTGATGTATCAGCAAGGCGCCTTATTTGGCTCCATGAATTTATTGGATAACGTCAAACTCTTTATGGAGGAGTACACCAGCCTAGATGATAGACAAATGGATTTATTGGCCCGCTGCAAACTCGATTTAGTGGGTTTACTACCGTTTGCAAACTATATGCCCAGTGAAATTAGTGGCGGCATGCAAAAAAGAGCGGCGATTGCTCGCGCGATGGCATTAGACCCTAAAATACTCTTTTTAGATGAACCTTCGGCTGGTTTGGATCCTATTACCTCTGCTGACTTAGATCGGACGATTTTAGATTTATCGAAAAATCTCGGCATCACCTTTGTGATTGTGTCGCATGAGCTAGCTAGTATTTATGCGATTGCTGATCGGGTCATTATGTTAGATGGAGCCACTAAAAGTATCATTGCGGAAGGCGACCCCAAGCTATTACGGGATCAAAGTTCCGATCCCCGTGTGCATCAATTCTTTAATCGAATCATGAGCAAGGAAGCGGTATGAGTAATTCCAACCCCAATTATTTTCGTTTAGGCCTATTTGTTTTTGGCGGTTTAGCGGCTCTTGTGGCAGTTATTCTAATTTTTGGCTCGGGTCAGTTCTTTAAAAAATCTTTTATTGTAGAAACCTATGTCGAGAAATCGGTAACGGGTTTAGATGTGGGCGCCGATGTGCGTTTTCGCGGCGTGAAACTAGGGCAAGTAACGGCAATTTTATTATCTGGCAGAGTTTATGAAAATGAAATTAAATTAGATGATCGCAAAGAATATGTGATCGTGCGGATGCGCATTTTGGGAGACCCTAACGAATTACTGAATAACGTCAATAGCTTGGTAGCCATTGATTTGCGCGCGCGGATAAAAAGCATGGGCATTACTGGCGTAAATTATGTTGAGTTTGATTATTATCCAGACTATAAAAATTATCCAACACTGCCCTATACCTGGACACCAGAATATGCTGTTATTCCATCCTTACCAAGTCAAACGGAGCAATTATTAGCAGGCTTGCAAGGGTTAATGCTGAAGCTCGATCAGACTGACTTTGCTTCAACCCAGCGTAAGTTTGATGCTTTACTAACGAACTTAAACTCCATTTTGACGGGCGATGGTAAAGCGAATGCCGGTATTGTGCAATCGGTTCAAGATTTAAATATCTTGCTTACTAAAGTTAATCAAGTGACTAACAGCGAAGAGCTGCAAGTCTTAATGCGGGAAATTATTGCTTCAGCAATTACCCTACGGCAAATGCTCGGCTCGGTTCAAGGCGATACAGCATTGTCAGTCGAAAATATTAAACAAGCTAGCACGCAATTGAACGACCTCACTCGAATTATTAGTCAAAGCCCCAGTTCTTTAATTTGGTCTGAGCCGCCCGCAAAAATTATTTTGCCGACAAATGGCACGCAAGGTGGTACGCCAGGCGCAATCACGGCAGGAGGTCAGAAATGATTTTTACACCACTGCAACAATTTCCTTGGCAAGGTCGACGATCACTGCGAAGTGCTGGCTTAGTACTCATTGCCAGTGCCTGTGTAGTTTTGTTTAATGCGTGCGCTCCAACTAAGCCGGCTGAGCAAACCTCCGATTGGCTCGTATCAGTTAAGCGAAGTGGCGAGCCTCGTAAACCCATCTCACCAGTTTGGTTGAAGGTGGGAACGATTAGTGTGACAGCACCCTTTGACGGTAAGTCACTAGTTTACCGACTGAGTGAGGGGCGCTACGATAAAGATTTTTATAATGCCTATATTGCCTTGCCCAATGAAATGTTTGCTAACGCTACACGTACTTGGTTAAACGATGCGGGTGTATTTCGTTTAACCGTTGATCAAAGTAATAGTTTTTTCCCGTATTACACATTACAAGCTCACGTTGAAGAATTTTATGGTGATTACCGAACAAAGCCTGAAGCAGTTGTGACCATTCAATATTTTTTAAGCGCTGCAAGTACTTCAAAAGCAGCTAATCCAGTTATTTTTACGCCACGCTACAGCCAACGCATTGCCTTGGCTGATAATAGTCGGGCGGCGTTAATACAGGGTTACCAACAAGCGCTGACGGCAATTTTGCAGCAACTAGAAGCCGATTTTTATCAAAAAAATCTGCAGCTACCCACCCCTTTAGGAAAGTAAATATGAATTTTAGTTACCGCTTTTTTTTGGCGTTTGCCTTAGCCGTAATTTTGAGTGCACCAAGTTTTGCTGATACTTATCCTAGTCGCCCGATTCGTTTAATTGTGCCATTTGCGCCTGGAGGTACAACCGACATTATTGCGCGCAGTATTGCTGATCCCCTTGGACGACAATTGGGTCAACCTGTGATTGTGGAAAATCGGGCAGGCGGCGGCGGTAGTATTGGTGCGCTTGAGGTTGCTCGGGCGCCAAAAGAAGGCTACATCATTGGAGTGGCAACGGTGTCTACTACTGCGGCTAACCCGGCCATTAACCCCAAAATTGGCTATGATCCTACTAAAGATTTTTCACCTATTACGAATATTGCGGCTACCCCAAACATCATTGCGGTAAACCCCAATTTTCCAGCAAAAGATTTCAAAACTTTTTTAGAAGTGTTGAAGAAAAATCCAGGTAAATATTCTTATGCTAGTTCGGGTACTGGTGGTATTGGTCATTTACAAACGGAATTATTCAAAAGTTTGACTGGTGTTTATATTGTGCATATTCCTTACCGTGGCGCAGGTCCAGCATTAACGGACACCGTTGCAGGGCAAGTGCCGATCATTTTTGATAACTTACCTTCGGCCTTGCCGTTTATTCGGGATGGTAAGTTAGTACCGATTGTGGTTGCCGCCCCGAAGCGTTTAGCGCAGCTACCTAATGTACCAACTTTTGCTGAAGTGGGTTTAGCTCCCGTGAATCGGATGGCCTACTATGGGCTTTATGGTCCAGTTGGACTTCCCCGTGATATTGTTGAGAAAATTTACGTAGCGACACAAAAAGCAGTCACTGAGCCTGCAGTTCGCAAGCGTATTGAAGATACTGGATCAATCATTAATGTGAATGGACCCGAGGAGTTTGCCAAAGAAATTAAAGCCGAGTACACCGTATATAAAGAAGTAGTAGCAAAACAAAAACTGCAAATTGACTAATGCAGATCAATGAATAACAGCAAAGGAAAGATATGGATTACGGAATTCAAGGTAAGGTAGCCTTAGTCTTGGCCTCTAGTCGGGGCTTGGGTCAGGCGATGGCAGTATCTTTAGCGCGTGAAGGTGTCAAAGTCGCCGTTACGGGGCGTAATCCCGAGGGTTTAAATACTACCGTTGAGATGATTAAAGCATTCGGTGGCACAGCGTTGCCAATCCCTTGGGATTTATCTGAGTTAGGCGCAATTGATCCTAATGTGAGTCTGGTCGAGCAGCAATTGGGGTCGATAGATATTTTGATTAATAACACTGGTGGCCCACCGCCGACGCCTGCAGCTGGCCAAGACCCAAAATTATGGGAAAAAAGTTTTCATGATATGGTCCTATCCTTAATTAGTATTACTGATCGTGTTTTGCCTGGTATGCGCGAACGCCGTTGGGGTCGCATTATTACTAGCACGACGTCGGGAGCAATTGCACCGATTCGTAATTTAGCGATTTCAAATACGCTGCGGGCAGGCTTATCGGCTTGGTCCAAAACCTTAGCGAATGAAGTTGCAGGCGAAGGTATTACTGCTAACATTATCATGCCAGGGCGGGTTGCGACAGATCGATTAAGGCAGCTTGATGAGGCGCGCTCGAAGCGCGAAAATATGACTTATGAAGCTGTTGTTGAGGCAAGCCTTAAGCTGATTCCCGCCGGACGTTATGGCGACCCTAAAGAATACGGTGATACAGCTGCATTTTTAGCTAGTATGAGCGCTGCATACATTACTGGCTCAGTTATTCGGGTTGATGGTGGACAAGTTCAGGGCATTTGATTTATTACGCTAAAGGTCTGGTCTTTTTGTTTAATTCAGTTGTGCTCAGCCACCTTCGGCGTGATCTACGTTCTACTGAGCTGCTCTATTTATTAGTAGCGCTCATTATTTCGGTTACGGCATTATCCAGCGTGGGGTTTTTAGCCGATCGCTTACAACGGGCATTTCAATTTGATGCACGGCAATTAATCGCTGGCGATTTATTAATTGTTTCTGATCGACCCATTACCGAGACTTTTCTTGCTGAAGCCAAGCGACGAGATATTCGTGTTGCCACTACAGTTGTATTTCCTAGTATGGCTAATTCAGCCAAGCAAGCCAAGTTAGTATCTTTAAAGGCGGTGAGTGATACCTATCCTTTACGTGGTAATTTACAACTAGCTGAAAGTACTACTGAGCTAATCGGCGGCCCAAAAGTAGGTACAGTGTGGATCGATGCAGCCGCTGCTATTGCCCTCAATACCCAAGTAGGTGAGCAGCTTAAGCTAGGTGAGCGGCAATTTTTAATTAGCGGGGTGTTGGTTCGAGAATTAGATCGGGGTGCAGGTTTTATGAATTTTGCGCCACGGGTCATGATGCCTTTAATCGATTTAAATTCAACGGGCTTAATTGGCTTAGGCAGCAGGGTTACGTATCGAGCCCTATTTGCTGGTAGCGATGCAGCAATTCAAGCCTATGAAGCTTGGGTGCGACAACAAATAGCGTCCAACGGCCTGCGGGGTATTCAAGTCGAAAATTTGGAAACAGCGCAACCGACGATGCGTAAAACTTTAGAGCGGGCCGAGCAATTTCTCACTCTCATGGCTTTATTAACTGCATTGATTGCAGCAGTAGCAATAGCCTTAGCAGCTCGCCGTTATGTATTAAAGCAGGCTGATGCTTATGCCATTTTGAAATGTTTTGGTGCGACTCAGCGTGATTTAATCTGGCGTCAATTACATCTTCTACTGTATTTAGTTGGTGGCGCTTGTTTTATTGGTGCGGGCTTAGCGTGGTTAGTGCAAGAAGGTTTGGTGTGGTTTTTAGGTGGTCTACTATTAGCCAGCCTGCCTGCACCATCAATTTGGCCAGTGGTGTGGAGTATTTTGTGGGCTGTATTACTGCTCTTTGGTTTTGCCGCTTATCCATTACTTACGCTGACAGCGGTCTCGCCAATTCGGTTAATTCGCCGTGAATTAGGTGCGCTACCGATTGCCGCACGTTGGTCGACCATCATCAGTATCGCAACTTGTTTAGCAATGATTTTTTGGGCAGCGCGTGATTGGAAGCTGGCAGGGTGGGTGAGCCTCAGTTTTGCTGGTGCCATTCTCATTTTTGTAGTGCTTATTTGGCTAATATTGCGCGGTTTAAAAAAATGGAGTGATTCCAAGCAATTTTCGCTGCGTGGTAGCTCGGCCTTTGCATTACGCTTTGCTTTAGCTGCCTTAACTCGGCGGAGTAGTTTTACGATTATGCAAATTTGCGCCTTAGCGATTGCGTTAATGGCAATGCTCTTAATTATTGTTTTACGGCAAGATTTGTTGCCTGCATGGCAGGGATCGGTGCCAGCCAATTCGCCCAACCGCTTTGTGATTAACATTCAAAATGATCAACGCCTTGCGGTTGCTGAAGATTTATCGTTGGCTGGTATTCGTGCTGCGCCGCTATATCCAATGGTGCGTGGTCGCTTAATTGATATCAATGGGAAGTCGGTAATCCCAAGTGATTACAAAGATGAAAATGCAAAGCGTTTAGTTGATCGTGAATTTAATCTTTCTTATACTGATACCTTGCCCCTTGGCAATCGCTTAATCGCAGGCGAATGGTTTAGTTCGGATGCAGCCCAAATCTCCCTCGAGAGTGGCATTGCTAAAACCCTAGGCCTAAAGTTAGGTGACGTACTTAGCTTTGAAATTGCCGGTCAAATTGTTTCGGCCAAAATTACTTCATTACGTAAACTAGACTGGAGCTCAATGCGGGTGAATTTCTTTGTCCTTATGCCGCCTCGGACTTTACAAAATTTACCCCAGTCGTGGATTACCTCATTTTATCAGCCTCCGACACAAGCAAACCTCGATTTGCAGTTAAGTCAAAAATATCCAAACCTGACTGTCGTTGATGTAGGCTTGTCACTTAAACAAATTCAAGATGTCATCGAGCGTTTAACTTCAGCCCTAAGCATTCTCTTTTTGTTTGCTATCGTTGCGGCTATTTTGGTCTTGTTTGCTGCCATTGCAGCGACACAAGAAGAGCGTTTTCGCGATGCCGCTCTGTTAAAAGCATTAGGTACTTCGCGGGGCTTGCTAGCGCAAATTGCTGCGCTAGAGTTAGTCGTGATTGGCGGCTTGGCAGGATTATTAGGTGGTTTGGCGGCTTCTGCTGCAGCTTGGGCCTTAGGGCGCTATGTGATGGAGCTTGAGTTTTATGCTTTTTTTCAACCCCTCATCTTTGGTTTGCTGATGGGTTTAGTAGCTTGTGCTTTGGCGGGCTATCGTTTTTATCGCAAAATTCAAGTAACCACTGCAGTCAATTGCCTGAGAGAGGCAATGTAAGATAAAGGTAGTGAAACTCGATAATGTTTAGCGCTTTTGGCGTGGCAATTGCACCAGCTTAGTTTGAGCAAAGCGATCTGGCCAGCTTTGGCGACTTGTGTCTGAACGGCGATCGAGAAAAATACTCAGCGGTGAAAATAGTAGCGCCACCACAAATAATAATTCAATAATTTGCCATTGTTGAAAGTGAAAGATGCCCTGTAAGACTATGCAGGGAAGCAACCACAGAGAGCCATAAATATAGCGCGAGATTGCCCGCCGCCGAGAAAGGATTTGGTCTGAATTAGAAAGCAATTGAATTTGCCAAGTTTGCATGGCTAGCGTTTGACCAGTTCGGGTCCAGTACCAAACAAAATACAGACCTAATACACCATATAAATAAAAAAAAGTAAGCCAACTGGGTAGTGTAATTTGAAAGAGCATGCCTAAAGCTAAATTGGGCAGTAAAAATGTTAGTGCAACGACCCCGAGCAAGACTAATTGCTCGTAGAGATTGCAGGCTACACGGCGCCAAAAACCGGGCGCGGGTAAGCGGTTAATTGCTGCTTGACTCATCGCAGAACTTATTTATTAGCTGGATAAGTTTGCAAGCTGGGGGAGGTAGCCGTGCTAGGTTTTTTTTGGCTATTTTCGCGTGCTGCGAGTTTTTGTTTTTCTTCATCAGGTAATTGTTGATACGCTTGCCAGGCCTCATTTTTTTTATCGTTAGGAAACTTGAGACTACTTAAATAATTTTCACGGGCTAAGCGACGATCTTTTTGAGATAACTTGGCCCACTCGAGCATTCGGGCTTGTAATCGCTCTTGTTCTGCAGCACCTATTTTAGGATATAGGTTGGCTAACTTAGCCCATTTTTGCCGACTTTCGTTGGTCATTGAGGGCCAGTCACCCTCTAAGGGCGCAAGAATTTGTTGTTGCGCAGGATTTAAGCTCGCCCAATTACTAATGGGTTTTTTATCACCAGTATTCGCGCTGGTTTTGCCATGGGGTGCAATTGGCGTAACTAGCGGAGGTGTTAAGGCATTCGTTACTGGTTGGTTAGTGGTTTCAGTCGGCACCTCATTGCTCACGGCAGATTGTGCCCATACTTGCGGGGCGAGTAGACCAAGAACTAGATTGGCGTTCATGAGTAAGCCAATACTAAAGATCAAGCTGAGGCGCTGCGGATTCAACATCGCTATGGGTGGATTGAAGTATCGATTCAGGAGGGAGAGGCAGCGTTTGCTGCGGCGGGCTCAAGACTATCGGGACTCAGTTCGTGACTCAGGTCACGATGCGCTTTTAAAAACGCTAAAAAACCGCTATCGGCATAAGCGTTGGGGGGCACATCATCGGTGAGAATTGCTGCATCTAGAACAGCAAGGTCTTGCAAGCGCGATTCTTGTTGCCAATCGGTAATCGCCATCAAACCAAAAATAACCGCTGCGCTAGCGGCAAGCCACATCAGCATGTTAAATATGGGGCCGTGCTTAGCATCGCCACTGAGTTGGCTTCCCGTTTGACCGCCAAAAGCAGGTGCAAAGCTACGCTGCCAGAAAAACGGCGTAGGGGTTTTTTGCGCGCGTAGCGCGTGCAGTCTTGCCTCGTCTAGACGATGACGAATTTTTGGCACAAGTTGTTGCGCACCTTGCTGCAAAAGAGCCATTGCGCTCTGGGCAAATTGTGCCTCTTCGGTCGGTGTAAGGCCCGCGGTTTGGCTTTGCCCGCCTGATTGAGTGGGTCGAGAAGATTGGGTTGGTGCGGTAGGGCGGTTCACAGCGAGATTCCTTTGGCTTTTAATGCCTTAGCTAATGCTTGGGTAGCGCGGGAGCAGTGAGTTTTTACACTACCCTCACTGCATCCCATTGCTAAGGCGGTATCGGTAATACTGAACTCCTCCCAATAACGCATTAGGAAGGCTTCTTGTTGACGACTTGGTAATTTTGATATTTCTGCTTCAAGAATAGCAATTAACTGAATTTTCTCGAGTTGCTGTGCACCATCTTGATGAATACTGCTTTCATCGGGCGCAATTAAGTGCTCTAGCGGGTCGTAATCCTCGTTTTCAAGCTGTTTTTTACCTAAAGCCGAAAACAAGGTAACCCAGGTATTGCGAACCTTTTGGCGTCGAAACCAATCATGAATGCGGTTCTGTAGAATCCGCGTAAAGATGAGGGGTAGCTCATTAGCGGGGCGGTCGCCATATTTTTCAGCCAGCTTAATCATGGCATCTTGGACAATATCTAGGGCTGCATCATCGTCTCGCACGGCATATACCGCCTGCTTAAAGGCGCGTTTATCGATACCACTGAGAAAGTCGGCTAACTGTTGGGGGCTTGCCATAATGGCTAGATATAAAAGGACGAATTCACGGTTAAATAAGGGTTTTCACCCCCATTCTAGGGTATTGCTTTACAATCTAAGGCTCAGTATTTAAAAACCATTCAAGAAGTGGCTTTTATTTTTGCTTTAATTTTAAGCAGCAGCGCCGCCCGAACCAGGTCCAAAAGTCTAGGAAAGGGCTGACTAAACAATTTTTTGCCGAAAATTGCAAAGGAAATGAAATGAATACCAGCAGCGCAGAATTCTTGGCCTCAAAGGCTAATACCCCCACCGTTTCTCAAAATACTGGCCCCGAAATGATTGGCGCCGAAATGCTCGTTCATGCTTTGCATGCTGAGGGCGTTGAGTATGTTTGGGGTTATCCCGGTGGTGCGGTCCTCTTTATTTATGATGAAATCTTTAAACAAGATAAGTTTGAACACATTTTGGTGCGCCATGAGCAAGCAGCAGTGCATGCTGCCGATGGCTATGCGCGTGCGACTGGTAAGGTTGGTGTTGCCTTAGTTACTTCGGGCCCTGGCGTAACTAATGCTGTTACCGGTATTGCTACAGCGTATACCGATTCAATTCCCATGGTGATTATTTCTGGCAACGTACCTACTTATGCGATTGGTGAAGATGCGTTTCAAGAGGCGGATACCGTTGGTATTACGCGGCCAATCGTTAAGCATAATTTTTTAGTTAAGGACGTTAAGGATTTAGCTTTAACCTTGAAAAAAGCCTTTCATATCGCTCAAACTGGGCGTCCTGGTCCTGTTTTGGTTGATATACCCAAAGACGTTTCGGCAGCGAAGGCCCCGTTTTACTATCCTGCTGAGTTAACAATGCGGTCTTATAACCCAGTGGTAAAGGGTCATAGCGGGCAAATTCGTAAGGCTGTAGCCTTGCTGCAGCAAGCTGAACGTCCTTATATTTATACTGGCGGCGGCATCATTTTAGGCAATGCAGCGCCGGAATTAAAAGCCTTTGCTGATTTATTAGGTTACCCCGTCACTAATACATTGATGGGTTTGGGCGGCTTTCCTGGTACGAGCCCCCAATTTTTGGGCATGCTCGGTATGCATGGAACGTATGAAGCGAATATGGCCATGCAACATAGCGATGTCTTAATTGCGATTGGTGCACGCTTTGACGACCGCGTTATTGGTAATCCCGAACATTTTGCCAGTCATCCGCGCAAAATTATTCATATTGATATTGATCCATCCGTCATTTCGAAGCGGGTTAAGGTAGATGTACCCATTGTTGGCGATCTCAAAGAGGTATTGGTCGAGATGACCGCGCAATTGCAGGCCGCTGGCCCATTAAAAAATGATACTAAGCTCGCCGCATGGTGGCAACAAATTAATGAGTGGCGTAAGAAAGATTGTCTTAAATATGATCGCGACTCACAAATTGTTAAGCCACAGTATGTCGTTGAGAAGTTATTTGAATTGACTGGAGGCGATGCCTTTATTTGCTCCGACGTTGGCCAGCATCAAATGTGGGCAGCACAGTTTTATAAATTTGATCAACCCCGACGCTGGATCAATTCAGGAGGCCTAGGCACGATGGGGGTTGGTTTGCCTTATGCCATGGGGATTAAAAAAGCCTTTCCTGATAAAGATGTCTTCACTATTACGGGTGAGGGCTCGATTCAAATGTGTATTCAAGAATTGTCGACTTGCAAGCAATACAACACACCAGTCAAAATTGTTTCATTAAACAATCGCTACTTGGGTATGGTACGGCAGTGGCAAGAACTCACCTATAACCGCCGCTATTCCAGTTCTTACATGGATTCCTTGCCAGACTTTGTGAAGTTAGCGGAAGCCTTTGGTCACGTCGGCATGTTAATTGAAAAGAAAGCCGATGTTGAGCCTGCTTTAAAAGAAGCTATTCGCCTTAAAGATCGCACAGTTTTTATGGATTTTCAAACCGATCCAGAAGAAAACGTCTGGCCGATGGTGCAGTCGGGCAAAGGCATTACTGAAATGCTGTTAGGTAGCGAGGAGTTGTAATGCGTCACATTATTTCAGTTTTACTTGAAAATGAACCTGGCGCCTTGTCCCGCGTGGTGGGTTTATTTTCGGCGCGTGGTTACAACATTGAAACGCTAAGCGTTGCGCCAACTGAAGATCCCTCACTATCACGTATGACTATCGTCACGATTGGCTCGGATGATGTTATTGAGCAAATTACTAAGCACTTGAATCGCTTGGTTGAAGTTGTCAAGGTATTTGATTTGACTGAAGGCCCACATATTGAGCGTGAATTAATGATGATTAAAGTACGGGCAGTTGGCAAGGAACGCGAAGAATTAAAGCGTACCGCCGATATTTTTCGTGGGCGCATTATCGATGTGACTGATAAATGCTACACCATCGAATTAACTGGCGATAGCACGAAGTTAGATGCGTTTATCGATTCGATTGATCGAGTTTCTATTTTAGAAACCGTCCGTTCTGGCGCAACAGGCATTGGTCGGGGTGAGCGTATTCTTAAAGTGTAATTGGTAGTTTATTTTGTAATAGCGATAACTTATATCAACAAGAAGGAAATAGTATGAGAGTGTTTTACGATAAAGATGCAGATCTATCCTTAATTAAAGGAAAAAATGTGACCATCATTGGTTATGGTTCACAGGGTCATGCACATGCCTTAAATCTGAAAGATTCTGGTGTCAATGTTACGGTGGGCTTGCGTAAACATGGCGCTTCATGGAAAAAAGCTGAACAAGCCGGTTTAGCAGTGAAAGAAGTGGCCGATGCCGTTAAGGACGCCGATGTGGTGATGATGTTATTGCCCGATGAAGATATTGGTGCGGTTTATAAAGCGGAAGTACATAACAATATTAAGCAGGGCGCAGCCTTAGCATTTGCCCATGGTTTTAATGTGCATTATGGTCAAGTAGTGCCACGCGCCGACTTAGATGTGATCATGATTGCCCCTAAAGCGCCTGGTCATACCGTGCGAAATACGTATACCCAAGGTGGTGGCGTGCCTCATCTCATTGCGGTATATCAAGATAAATCAGGTCATGCTCGTGATGTCGCACTCTCTTATGCCACTGCCAATGGCGGTGGACGCGCCGGCATTATTGAAACGAATTTCCGCGAAGAAACTGAGACCGATTTATTTGGTGAGCAAGCAGTGTTGTGCGGCGGCACGGTTGAGTTAATTAAAGCGGGTTTTGAAACTTTGGTTGAAGCTGGCTATGCGCCTGAAATGGCTTACTTTGAATGTTTACATGAATTAAAGCTCATTGTTGATTTAATTTATGAAGGCGGTATTGCCAACATGAATTACTCGATTTCGAATAATGCCGAGTATGGTGAATATGTTTCTGGGCCACGCATTGTGACTGAAGAAACTAAAAATGTCATGCGTCAGTGTTTGAAAGATATTCAAACTGGTGAGTATGCAAAGAGCTTTATTTTGGAGAATAGAGCGGGTGCGCCCACTTTAATTTCCCGTCGTCGTTTAACTGAAGAACATCAGATTGAAGAGGTTGGTGCTAAGTTACGCGCGATGATGCCGTGGATTGCGAAAAATAAATTAGTCGATAAAGCGAAAAACTAAGTGGATATAGGCCAGTTTCGATGATGTATCCCCATCCCCTTATTGCTAAAGAAGGCTGGCCTTATTTAATTGGTTTGGCGATCGTTATTTTGATCGTGCAGCATTTTGGCGGTTTATTGTGGTCGTGGCCGCTGTGGCTCATTTTCTTTTTTGTCTTGCAGTTTTTTCGTGACCCACAGCGTATTGCTCCATTAGGTCGCGATTTAGTAGTGTCGCCTGCTGACGGCCGAATTGTTGCGGTTGAGGTGTGTAATGACCCCTATGCTGATCGCGAGGCATTAAAAATGAGTGTCTTTATGAATGTTTTTAATGTGCACTCGAACCGAATTGCAGTGACGGGGCATATACGTAGCATTCAATATTTTCCGGGCTCGTTTGTGAATGCCGATTTGGACAAAGCCTCTACGCAGAATGAACGCAATGCTGTAGTAATTGAGGCTAACAGCCAAATCATTACTTTAGTGCAGGTAGCAGGGCTCATTGCACGGCGCATTTTATGTTATGTGCATGTTGGCGACCGCGTAAAAAGGGGTGAGCGCTATGGTTTCATTCGCTTTGGTTCGCGGGTTGATGTGTACTTACCTCTAACCGCTGAGCCATTAGTGAGTGTGGGCGATATTGTTTTTGCGACTAAAACTGCGCTAGCGCGTTTACCGGGTTTAGATACGTAATGCCATTTCGTCGCCGTTTACGATTCGATCGTAGCCGTTTAAAGCGCCAGCGTACTTTAGGTCGCGAAGGCGATGCTTGGAATGGAGATACGCATAGCGCGGCCGACGATC
Source organism: Polynucleobacter sp. IMCC 30228 (assembly GCF_021395205.1). Taxonomy (GTDB): domain Bacteria; phylum Pseudomonadota; class Gammaproteobacteria; order Burkholderiales; family Burkholderiaceae; genus Polynucleobacter. Next base: position 275,845 of record NZ_JAJVCS010000002.1, read on the forward strand.
ATCCTGATTTTGAGGTTGAGCAAGAAATTGAATTGAAGCCTCGCCTGCGTAGCAAGGGAATTTATTTGTTACCTAATGCGTTTACAACCGCTGCTTTATTTTGTGGTTTCTTTGCGATCGTGAATGGCATGAACCACCAATTTGAAACTGCGGCAATTGCAATTTTCGCAGCCTTAGTTTTAGATGGCATGGACGGTCGGGTAGCAAGGATGACCAATACCCAAAGCGCTTTTGGTGAGCAATATGATTCTTTATCTGACATGGTTTCATTTGGCGTTGCGCCGGCTTTGGTGGCGTACGAGTGGGTTTTAAAAGATTTAGGTAAATGGGGCTGGTTAGCTGCCTTTACTTATTGTGCTGGTGCAGCCTTACGACTAGCACGTTTCAATATTAATACCGGCGTCGTTGATAAGAAATTTTTTCAAGGCCTGCCAAGCCCAGCCGCCGCCGCTTTATTAGCAGGCTTTATTTGGTTGGCTGATGACAATAAGTTGCCCGTTAAAGATTACGCCATTCCTTGGGTGACTTTCTTTATAACGGTTTATGCTGGTTTAACGATGGTTTCTAATGGCTACTTTTATAGCGGCAAAGCCTTAGATGTGCGCTACCGCGTGCCATTTTGGGTTATGGTCTTGCTAATTCTGGGTTTTGTGCTGATTTCATCAAACCCCCCGGTGACCTTATTTGCTGTTTTTGTTGCCTATTCAGTCTCAGGATATGTCATTTGGGCTTGGCGTCGCTTTGCCGCTAAAGGCTAAGTAAACTAATTTGATGTATAGTTTATCTATGTTGATGAATTTAACCCCTAATTTAGCCCTGCTTCTATTAGCACTAAGCCTAGCGCTTGGGGCGGGTAAGCCTTGAGTTAATGAAACCAGATTGATTCATTAATCCAAACATACCGGCCCCAGCAAATTGCTGGGGTTTTTGTTTTGTAGTTTGCGTAATGCAGTGCAGATCGATGAGTAGCGATTTATTGGAGAGTAACCATGACAGACAAATTAATTATTTTTGATACCACCTTGCGCGATGGCGAGCAGTCGCCTGGCGCCTCGATGACTAAAGACGAAAAAGTCCGCATTGCGCGACAACTTGAGCGCCTTAAGGTGGATGTGATCGAAGCAGGCTTTGCGGCTAGCTCAGAAGGTGATTTTGACGCGATTTCGGCAGTTGCTGCAGTCGTGAAAGATTCCACTGTTTGTTCTTTAGCGCGTGCCAATGATCGTGATATTACGCGGGCTGCCGATGCATTAAAGGCCGCTAATTCAAAGCGGATTCATACTTTTATTGCCACTAGCCCATTGCACATGGAAGTGAAATTGCGGATGACACCCGACCAAGTCTTAGATCAAGCGATACGCTCAGTTCGCTTCGCACGTAACTTAGCTAATGATGTGGAATTTTCAGCTGAAGACGGGTATCGCTCAGAAATGGATTTTTTGTGTCGCGTATTTGAAGCCGTTATCGATGCTGGAGCAACAACCATTAATGTTCCCGATACCGTTGGCTATGCCATTCCTGAGTTATATGGCGAGTTTATTAAAACTTTGCGTACCCGCGTGCCTAATTCGGATAAAGCGGTTTGGTCGGTACATTGTCATAACGATTTAGGTATGGCGGTGGCTAATTCTTTGGCTGGGGTGAAGATTGGCGGGGCTCGACAAGTTGAGTGCACGATTAATGGTTTAGGTGAGCGCGCTGGTAATACTTCATTGGAAGAAATTGTGATGGCTTTGCGCACCCGTAAAGACTACTTCAATTTAGTTTCAACAATTGATGCCACTCAAATTGTGCCGGCTTCAAAATTGGTTTCCCACATTACGGGCTTTGTCGTGCAGCCCAATAAAGCCGTGGTTGGAGCTAATGCGTTTTCACATGCCTCTGGTATTCATCAAGATGGTATTTTGAAAGCCCGCGAAACCTATGAAATTATGCGGGCTGAAGATGTAGGTTGGTCAGCAAATAAAATAGTCTTGGGTAAGTTATCTGGTCGAAATGCATTTAAACAACGCTTAGATGATTTGGGCTTAACTTTAGAGTCGGAGGCCGACTTTAATGAAGCATTTGTGCGCTTTAAAACCTTGGCAGATCAAAAAGCGGAAATCTTCGACGAAGACATTATTTCGATTATGTCGGAGGCTGCTCATGCTGAAGAACACGATTTTTATCATTTTATTGGCATTAGCCAGCACTCTAAAACCGGTGAAAGACCAATGGCTCGAGTGAGTTTTCGCATGGGTGATACCGACGTCAGTGCAGAGGCTGAAGGCAATGGGCCGGTTGATGCGAGCTTAAACGCAATTGAGACTTTAGCTAAAAGTGGTGCTGAACAGCTTTTGTACTCGGTTAATGCGATTACTTCTGGCACCCAATCGCAGGGTGAAGTGACTGTGCGCTTGGCAAAAGGAGGACGTATTGTGAATGGGGTGGGTACCGATCCTGACATCATTGCAGCTTCAGCTAAAGCCTATTTATCTGCCTTAAACAAGCTTTACGATCCACGGCATGTGAAGTTAAACGCCCAAATGACCCCATAAGCTGCCTTATATCAAGCAGATTGCCCTCTATTTTGAATTCTGCTACAATTCGATGGCTTTGATTTATAAAGCTTTTTTTAATCGCACGACACTAAAAGGGTGAAAGCTCGGGTGTTCGCAAGTAAGGAGTAATACGATGTCAGTAGTTCATAGTCAAACGGCGGAAATCGTCAAAGAAAACGCGCGTAGCGCAAATGATACGGGTAGCCCTGAAGTTCAAGTGGCCTTATTAACCGCTCGTATCAACGACCTTACACCCCATTTCAAGGCAAACGCCAAAGATCATCACAGCCGTCGTGGTTTGTTGAAGATGGTTTCGCGTCGTCGTCGTCTCTTGGATTATCTCAAGGGTAAAGATCTGGATCGTTATCGCGCGTTGATTGAGAAGTTAGGCCTCCGTAAGTAATTGGCTGGCATTTAGTAGCAGTTTGAGTGCTTCTAGATTACCTGTTTAGGGGATCGTGTCATTCCAATGCGTCTCTCAGCCCCCATTGCCCTGCGCTGAGTGCCTCACTGGAATGGCATCCCTTGTAATCTCGAATTGCTCCAGCGTAGTCGAGGCGCTGCATTTCCTCGGCGAGCGTTAAGTAGCTTGTTTTAGCATCCATTTGGAATGCACAAGCACAATTTGGAGAATGAAAAAATGACCATGTTTAATAAAGTAGTAAAGACCTTTCAATGGGGCCAACAGCAAGTAACAATGGAAACGGGTGAAATCGCGCGTCAATCTGGCGGTGCGGTTATGGTAGATATAGGCGATACGGTGGTATTAGCCACTGTTGTAGCTTCAAAATCAGCAAAACCCGGGCAAGATTTTTTCCCTCTTACGGTTGATTATTTAGAAAAAACCTATGCCGCAGGCAAAATTCCTGGTGGCTTTTTCCGCCGTGAAGGACGTCCATCAGAAGGCGAAACCTTAATTTCGCGTTTAATCGATCGCCCAATTCGCCCGCTATTTCCTGAAGGTTTTTATAATGAAGTGCAAGTGGTCATTCATGTTTTATCGATTAACCCCGACATTCCTTCAGACATTCCTGCCTTAATTGCTGCATCAGCGGCTTTATCGATTTCAGGAATTCCGTTTAATGGCCCCATTGGTGCGGCCCGCGTGGGTTATCGTGATGGTCAGTATTTACTTAATCCAACCCGTGCTGAGCAAGCAACCAGCAATCTCGATTTAATTGTGGCTGGTACGCAGGCCGCAGTGTTAATGGTTGAGTCTGAAGCACAACAATTACCAGAAGATGTGATGTTGGGTGCAGTCGTTTATGGCCACGATCAAATGCAAATTGCGATTAACGCCATTCAAGAAATGGTCCGCGAAGCTGGTAAACCCGAATGGGATTGGCAAGCCGCACCGAAGGATGAGCCATTAATTGCCAAGGTGACAGCCCTTGCTGAGGCGCCTTTACGTGAGGCCTATCAAATGCGCCAGAAACAAGCGCGCTCAACCAAGCTCAAAGAAATTAATAAAGAAGTGTTGGCTAAGTTAGCGCTTGACGGTGATATAGATGAAGTTGCTGTGGGTAATATTTTGTTTGAGATTGAAGGCAAAATTGTGCGTAGTCAGATTTTGAATGGTGAACCCCGGATTGACGGGCGCGATACTCGCACTGTTCGCCCAATTGAAATTCGTAGTGGTGTTTTGCCTCGTACCCATGGTTCAGCGCTCTTTACCCGTGGTGAAACCCAGGCTTTGGTAGTTGCTACCTTGGGCACCGCACGCGACGAACAAATTATCGATGCACTTGAAGGCGAGCACCGTGATCGTTTCATGTTCCACTACAACATGCCTCCATTCGCTACTGGTGAAACCGGTCGGGTTGGTAGCCCGAAGCGTCGCGAAATTGGCCATGGTCGTTTAGCGAAGCGCGCACTCATTCCTGTGTTACCAAACCCAGAAGATTTTGCTTATAGCATTCGAGTTGTTTCTGAAATTACTGAATCAAATGGTTCTTCATCGATGGCTTCAGTCTGCGGTGGTTGTTTAGCCTTAATGGATGCAGGTGTCCCTGTTAAAGCACACGTTGCTGGCGTAGCAATGGGCCTCATTTTAGATGGCAACCGATTTGCTGTCTTAACTGATATTTTGGGTGATGAAGATCATTTAGGCGATATGGACTTCAAGGTAGCCGGCACAGCAAATGGCATTACCGCTTTGCAAATGGATATCAAAGTACAAGGCATTACCAAGGAAATTATGCAAGTGGCTTTAGCGCAAGCTAAAGAAGGTCGTCTACATATTCTGAGCAAAATGCAAGAAGCGATGGGCTCGGTTCGTACCGAGTTATCAGAGCATGCTCCCAGAATGGTGTCCTTCAAAATTCATCCCGATAAAATTCGTGAAGTAATCGGTAAGGGTGGCGCTACCATTCAAGCCTTAACTAAAGAAACGGGTTGCAGCATCAATATTGAAGATGATGGTACGGTTACCATTGCCTCTACCAGCGCTGATGGCTTAGCTGAAGCAAAGAGCCGAATTGAGGGCATTACCGCTGAAGCTGAGGTAGGCAAGATTTATGAAGGCCCTGTAGTGAAGTTGCTTGAATTTGGCGCCTTAATTAATATTCTGCCCGGCAAAGATGGTCTTTTGCATATTTCCGAAATTGCTAATGAGCGCGTGAAAGAAGTCAAAGATTATTTGCAGGAAGGTCAAATTGTGCGAGTGAAGCTATTGGCTGCCGATGAACGTGGTCGTTTACGCCTGTCATTAAAAGCAGCAATGGCTGAAGAGGGTGGCACAATTGCACCCTTAGCGGCTGGTGCTAGTAGCTCGCCTACTGCTGAATCTGCTGAAAGTTCACCTGCGAATGGTGAAACGGTCTAAGTAAAAGAGTTTTTACTTAGACAAATGATCTGATTGTGAACGGAGATGACCGATGCGCGTGATTGAAATTCGTGAACACGGTGCGCCTGAAGTCTTAGTTTCAAGCACTCGTCCTGATCCTGCTGTACCAGCGGCGGGTTCTGGCGAAGTGTTAATTCGGGTTTTAGCTGCTGGTATTAATCGCCCCGATGTATTGCAACGCAAGGGTCATTACCCCGTTCCTGCTGGCGCCTCTGATATCCCCGGCCTTGAAGTCGCTGGCGAGATTATCGGTGGCGATTTAGCGCATGCCGACAATACTTTTGGCCTTAAGTTAGGCGATAAAGTCTGTGCCTTGGTGCAGGGCGGTGGTTACGCTGATTTATGTTTGGCTCCCATTGCGCAATGTTTGCCTTATCCAATTGGTTTTAGCGACCTAGAAGCGGCAGCCTTACCCGAAACCTTTTTTACCGTATGGAGCAATGTCTTCATGCGCGGTGCGCTGGCTAAGGGCGAAACTTTATTAGTGCAGGGCGGGTCTAGCGGTATCGGGGTTACTGCGATATTAATTGCCAAGGCTCTAGGTCATCGTGTTTTAGTTACTGCAGGTAGCGATGAAAAATGCGCTGCTTGTATAAAGTTAGGCGCCGATGTTGCCATTAATTATAAAACCCAAGATTTTGTTGTAGAAGTTAAAAAGGCGACTAATGACAAAGGCGTGAATGTAATTTTAGATATGGTTACAGGTGCCTACGTACAGCGCGAAATTGATTGCTTGGCCGATGATGGCCGCATTGTGATTATTGCAATTCAAGGTGGCTCGAAGGCAGAAGTCAATACGGGTCAAATTTTACGGCGGCGCCTAACGATTACCGGCTCTACTTTACGACCGAGACCAGTTGCTTTTAAAAAGCAAATTGCGCAAGCTTTGTATTCACAAATTTGGCCTTTACTAAATGCTGGTCAATTAAAGCCTGTAATTTATAAAACCTTCAGCATGAATGACGCTGCCGCTGCGCATCGCTTAATGGAATCGAGCGAGCATGTGGGCAAAATTATTCTCTCGGCTTAATTCAGCATATGCGCCCACTCATTATTATTGCTAATTGGAAAATGCACGGCAGCTTTAGCCGTAATCAAACTTGGTTTCAAGAGGTATGTCGCACAATGGAGCAGGGCATGCCTTCGGGTCGACGGTATGCGGTATGTGCACCATTTCCTTATTTAGCTCAATGTGCAGAGTTAATTCGCGCCGGCGGAATTGCCACCCTCAGCTTAGGCGCACAAGACGTATCAGCTCATCTTGATGGCCCCTATACCGGTGAAGTATCTGCTCCCATGTTAGCTGAGCTTGCCTGTTCTTATGTCATTGTTGGCCATTCCGAGCGGCGTGAGTTACACCACGAAACTGATGAACATATTGCCGAGAAAGCATTACTTGCTTTAGACCATGGCTTAACTCCCATAATTTGTGTGGGTGAAACTGCCGATCAGCGTAATTCAGGTCGAGCAGAAGAAGTGGTGCGCTCACAAATTGCACGTCAAGTTGCAGTTTTGCAAGATCGCTTGGTCGACTCTTTAATTGCTTACGAGCCTGTATGGGCTATAGGCACCGGTAAAGTAGCTACAGCCCAAGTAGCTCAAGATATGCACCGCGCTATTCGCTACCAATTGGCTGAATTTAATGAAGAAGTCGCTTCACATATAGCTATTTTATATGGTGGTAGTGTTAAACCTGAGAATGCTGCGGAATTATTTGTCATGCCTGATATTGATGGCGCTTTAGTGGGCGGCGCTTCGTTAATAGCACACGATTTTCTTGCGATTTGCAGAGCGTAAATATTTTATTGGAGATTGAGTATGGAATGGTTTTTAACCCTATTAACTGTATTGCAGATAGTTTCTGCCTTAAGCGTAATTGGCTTAGTTTTATTGCAGCAAGGTAAGGGTGCTGATATGGGTGCTGCATTTGGCTCTGGCGCTTCCGGTAGTGTCTTTGGTGCCAGTGGCTCGGCTAATTTTCTTTCACATGCCACTGCTATTTTTGCCACCGTATTTTTCTTAAGTACTTTGGGGCTTACTTGGGTGGGCAATAAAAAAACTACCGTGCCTGGCGTACTCTCAGGGTCTACGCTACCTGCGACTGGTGATGTGCCAGTGCCAGTAGCGCCTGTTGCGCCAAATGCACCTCCAGCTAGCCCAGCAAAAAATGCTGCCGCACCAGCTTCAGCAACAGAGCCTGCCGCAGCTAAAGATGTCGGTAAGCCAGTAGTACCAAAGTAATTCCTATTTTGACAGGAAGTTGTAAAATTTTAGATGTTCAGTCATTTTGTAATATGCCGACGTGGTGAAATTGGTAGACACGCTATCTTGAGGGGGTAGTGGCTTAGGCTGTGCGAGTTCGAGTCTCGCCGTCGGCACCAAATGATTTTTAAATGCTATTTGGCAGGATTCAGTATTATTGTTATCGAGCTCCCCCGATAAGTAGACTTGACCTTCATATTTTGCATCATCTACTGTAAAATATTTGTTACTATTATTAGGCGTGTAATAAATTAACATATTTATGCGGAGTAGCGAATGAATACAAAACTTTCTTTGTTCCTAGTTTCTTTAAGTACAGTATTTATCGTGTCCGCTTGTGGTGGTGAAGGCAGCATATCAAGTACTACACCTGCAAATAATGCAGCCTCAGCCATTCCTATGGCCGCCGCAGTAGATACTATAGGAAATAATAATTCAGGGTATCCAGCGGGACCTAACCTAGGTGGGTACTATTCTAGCGCCGCACCAACTTGCGGTTCTTCGCCTACTGTAGAGTGTCTCGAGCGAGTTTATGAATCAAATTTTTGCCAGCTTGATCAAGGAGGCAGTCTTGCATCGGCCCAGTGCCAAGCAAATATTGCATATATTGCCAGTCAACCTGAAACTGGAAATTTTGATTTAAACAAAAAACCAATTCTGAATAATAGCGTAGGAGTAACAGGAGTTAATTTTTCTTCTATAAATTACGCCACTACTGTACCTCTACCGAATGGCAACCAAACATTTACAGTTTCTGGTGGGTTGGCTATGCCAACGGGAATTGAAAAGTCGAAAATCAAGGGGGTTATCACCTATTTTCATGGGACTCAACTAGATAATCAAGATGTTGGATCAAATATTTCAAGTCCTAACACTTTACTGGCTTTATCTGTGTTCACCTCGCAAGGTTATATTGTGGTGCTACCCGACTATATTGGTCAGGGAGCTAATTATGGGGATGTACACCCATATGTTATCTATCCACAAGCAACTGCTAAAACAGCAATTGATATGCTAAGCGCAGTCAAGCAAAGCATTCAAAGTCAATACGGTTATGTTGCCACCGATAAGTTAAAATTATTTTCAATCGGTTATTCTGAAGGTGGGGCATATTCTCTGTGGTTCAATGCTTATATAAACGATAACCCAAAAGTGTTAGACGCCTTCTATACCTTAACCCATTCGGTTGGCGCCGAGGGTGCATACAGCACATCCGATGTAACAAAAAGTTTTTTATTTGCAGATGTGAGTAAGTCTCCAAACTTATTTAATATTCAAAATCAATGGCTAACTAATGGAGTTAAACCCGCATTATTTGCTGATGCGATGTTGTCTTTTGCTACCTATTCACTGAATGCTGATTTCAGCTTATTTAATCCTGCCTTTTATGCTCTGACTTGTGGTAATTCATTACTAGCTGATCAAGCTAAATGCAAATTTGGTGCGACAAAATATAATTTGGCCCAATCTTTTAGATTGAGTGCTACCTCTCCTGCATCTCAAGTGCTTAATAGTGCCTTTGGCAAAACTATGGGTAACTATACCTTTATAGAAAATGAATTAATGCTTTTTATATCGTCGCATAATAGCGCCTTCTCTTTACTGAGTTCGGAGGATCTTGCTAATGGCAGCACTGCAATTGGCGCTAAACTCAATGCTGCGCTAGTAGCAGCAGATGTAAATTTAAGTAACATACCGAATCGGAGTGTATCTATCATTACGCTCGACCAAGACTCCGTAGTAAGTCCTAATAATTATGATGTTTTATTGGGAAAATATGCGGCAAAAATTAAAACGGCTATTAAAATTCCGGCTGAAATGATTCAAGTTGTTTCTCCCCTCTCAACCAATAAATCAGCTTTAAAATACATGCCAACGGATCATATTGAGGGGAACGCATATACATTTTTATATGCCCTCAATATTTTTAATCAGTTTTAAAATACACTATACCTCTCTGTATCAAGGGCTTCCATTATTTACCCAACACGCTCATATAGCCCGTCAGATAAGAGATGGAAAAGAAGAGGGTATTAGTAATACCTTTTTTAGAGCTGACATTAATTTCAAAGCCGGTTTTCTTTTTTTGAACCAAAAAGTCTTCGCTAAGCTCGATTGAAATTTCCTCACCAAATTCGCAACCCATAGAACCGCATGGGCCGGCCATTCGATTAAGCGATTTAAATGGCACAGTTGCACCATTCACGATTTGAGCCGATTGATATTCACGCATTCCATTCAAGTAAATGAGTTTTCCCACTGCGCGATAGGTCACATGCCCATGTGAATTTTTAGTAGCTACTAAACCAAACTGCTCACTAGTATTATCTGCGCCGATAGTAAAAATTTCTGGCCCAATATAAGTCACACTTTGATCAGTAGTCGAAGTTTTAATTTGAGTCGCTTTTGCTACCGAGGCAACTTCATCCGAGCTAATAACAATTTCATGGCTTGCGCAGGCAGTGAGCAAAATCCCAACCGTGAAGAGGGATAGAATTTTAAATAGCTTGGCGGGCATGGGCAGCTTTAATGAGAAGGGATGCGTGATTCTAGCCTGAATTTTTGATAGGCTAATCGACTGACGCACCAGAGGCTTTCACCACCTTTTCCCATTTTTGAGTTTCAGCTGCAATAATTTTGCCAAAATCTTCTGGCGTACCAGGAATGGGTACTCCACCTAGCTCTGCAAGTTTTTCTCGCATTTTTGGTTCTGCCAAAATGCGATTTACTTCGGCGTTTACTCGATCAATTGCAGCGCGTGGTGAACCCTTTGGCATACCAATGCCAAACCAAGCAGTAGCTTCATAGCCAGGAACAGTTTCTGCGATCGTGGGTACATTGGGCAAAGAAGGGTCACGCGCCGCAGAGGTAACCGCTAAGGCACGCAGACTGCCAGACTTAATATGGCCTGCAGATGAAGGCAAGTTATCAAATAAGACTTGTACTTGACCAGCCATCAGGTCTACTAAAGCTGGGCCTGCGCCTTTATAGGGAACATGCAACATATTACAACCCGTCATCGATTTAAATAGTTCGCCTGATAAATGCACTGAAGTGCCACTACCCGAGGATGCCATATTGACTTTGCCGGGATTAGCTTTGCAGTAAGCAATAAATTCAGCCACTGTTTTAATGGGCAATGAGGGTGGAATGACCATTACATTCGGGGTACGCACAATGCCAGCTACGGGAGCGATATCACGTATAAAGTTGTAATTCAGATTTTTGTAAAGCGAGGCATTAATACCATTAGCTGGATTGACGAGCAACATCGTGTAACCATCGGGCGCCGACTTAATGACAAATTCAGTGCCAATATTATTACCGCCACCAGGCTTATTTTCAACAATAACACTTTGCCCTAATAGTTGTGTTAATGGTTGAGCCATAATGCGAGCAAGGACATCTGTAGTGCCAGCAGGGGGATAAGGTACGACCCATTTAATTGGTCGCTCGGGATAGTCGGCTGCCGCAACTGGATTGATTAAAATAATAAAGGTGCAAATGCCCGTTAAAACAATTTTGCTAAGGGATGTCATATGGTCTCCTGATTATTTTTTCTATATTACAAGCAAATTGGAGGTCGTGTTAGACCAAATTGGGTGCTTTGTTCAAAAGCATACGCTAATTGCAAAACGTCAAAGTCGGCGCGGTGGCGCCCGACAATTTGGACGCCTACTGGCAGCCCAGTAGCAGTAAACCCGCCCGGCACTGAAATAGCCGGATTGCCTAAAGCGCTAATTAAATAGAGTGATTTCTGCCAGTCGATATAGGTCTGCATCGGCACCCCATTGATATCGCGTGGATAGTCGAGATCAAGCGAAAAGGGCAGAACTTGATTAACGGGCAAGATTAAAAACTCATATTGAGCCATAAATTCGCGCATGCGGTGGTAGAGCTCGGTGCGTTTAGCTTCAGCACGAGCCAACTGGGGCCCAGTGATGGGTATGCCTTGTTCGGCATTCCAAATGACCGTATCTTTGAATTTTTTACCATGTTCTGCCATCAAAGGGGTGATGCGCAGCTCAGTACGCCATGCGCGCCACAACATAAAGATCTCATCTGCTTCGGCAATATCGGGTTCGGCGTTGACTACTTCACAGCCCAATGCCTCAAAGACCGAGCGTGAAGCTTCTAAAACGGTAGCGACTGCAGGCTCGACGGGTAGTCCACCCAAGTTTGCGCTAAAGGCGATTTTGACGCCACGGAAATCTCGGCTTAGTGGCTGGTTAAAAATAGTGCCAGGGGCCTCAAGTGCAATCGGTGAGCGATCATCAGGCCCCGCCATGGCTGACATCGCTAAGGCTAAATCAGGCACATTGCGGGCCATGGGTCCCGCTACACTCATGGTGTACCAGCCTAACTGATCGGGCCAATTGGGCACGCGACCAACTGAGGGGCGTAAACCCACCACATTGCAAAAATTGGCTGGATTGCGCAGCGAGCCACCTAAATCGGTGCCATCGGCTAAAGCAATCATGCCAGTAGCTAAAGCAACGGCACCCCCACCAGAAGAGCCACCACAGGTTTTACTCAAATCGTAAGGGTTTGGGGTAGCGCCAAATACAGCATTAAAAGTTTGACTACCAGCCCCAAACTCAGGCGTATTAGTTTTGCCTAAACTAATAGCGCCAGCTTTTTTAAGCCGTTCAACTGGCAATGAATCTACTTCTGGTACGTAGTCTTTGAAGGCTAGCGAGCCAAAGGTGGTTCTCACCCCTTTAGTGAGAAATAAATCTTTGTGGGCCACTGGTAAGCCATGTAAGACCCCAATAGGTGCGCCAGTTGCGATTTGTAAGTCGGCCCTGTGAGCCTCTTGCATGGCTGAATCTGCAGTGAGGGTAACGATAGCATTTAGGGTAGGATTGAAGCGTTCAATTTGATCTAAGTGTGCTTGAATTACTTGTGTGGCTGATAGTTTTTTGGTACGCATGAGCATTGCTAGTTGCGTAGCCGGAAGGAAACAGAGATCAGAATTGAAGGACATATTTTGCTATTTTTAGCCGGTTAGGGTTTTACTTTAGCTCGCAGAAAATGGGTAGAATGGGCAAGCATAATACTATTTATAAATTCGCTTATAAAACTTGATTAATCCACGAATAGGGGATAGCTTTGCAAGCTACTAATATTAATAATCCTGCTTATTTTCATAAAGTAGTCGATTGTCAGTGGGCATGCCCAGCTCACACCCCTGTTCCTGAATATATCCGCCTCATTGCACAGGGTCAATATACCGATGCCTATATGGTTAATTGGGTATCGAACGTCTTTCCTGGAATTCTCGGCCGCACCTGTGACCGCCCGTGCGAGCCCGCCTGTCGTCGCGGTAGAGTGGAAGAGAATAATGGCGCTGATCCTGAACCAGTAGCCATTTGTCGTTTAAAACGCGTTGCCGCTGATTTTAAAGACGATGTGAAGGCACGGATGCCTAAGATAGCAAAAAAAAATGGTAAACGCATTGCTTGTGTGGGCGCTGGTCCATCATCGTTAACGGTAGCCCGCGATTTAGCACCTTTAGGTTATGAAGTAACAGTGTTCGATGGCGAGCAGCGAGCTGGGGGATTTATTCGTTCACAAATACCGCGTTTTCGTTTGCCCGAATCGGTAATTGATGAGGAGACTGGATATATCCTCGATTTGGGGGTTCACTTTAAAGGTGGTGAGCGCATTACTTCAATGAGTGCTTTGTTAGCCGCTGGTTTCGATGCAGTTTATGTGGGCTCTGGGGCTCCCCGTGGCAGAGATCTAGATCTGCCTGGACGCCAAGCAGCAGCCGAGCAAATTTATATTGGAATTGATTGGTTGGCTTCTGTTTCTTTCGGGCATATTACGAGCATTGGCAAAAAAGTGATTGTGTTAGGCGGTGGGAATACCGCAATGGATTGTTGCCGTTCGGCTAGACGGTTAGGCAGCACGGATATTAAAGTCATTGTGCGCAGCGGCTTTGATGAAATGAAAGCCTCGCCTTGGGAAAAAGAGGATGCGATTCATGAAGGGATTCCAATTATTAACTTTCATGTGCCAAAAACTTTCGAGGTGCAAAACGGTAAATTAATTGGCATGACGTTTGCGGTAGTCGAGGCGGTTTATAACGAACAGGGCGAACGGAAATTAATCTCTAATGGCGAGGCCGATATCTTTATTGAATGCGATACGGTGTTATTAGCTGTGGGACAAGAAAATGCCTTTCCTTGGATTGAGGCAAATAGCGGTATTCAGTTTAATCGCCATGGCCTGCCAGAGCTAGATGCGATTTCTTTTCAATCAACCAATCCGCTGGTGTTCTTTGGTGGCGATGCCGCATTTGGCCCCAAAAATATTATTACTGCAGTAGCGCATGGTCATGAAGTAGCGGTCTCAATCGATCGTTTTCTACATCATGAATCGCCAGACCTTAGACCGCCTCCCCGCACCAATTTAATGTCACAAAAAATGGGGATTCATGAGTGGAGCTATCACAATGATGTGTCTGTAGATTTACGCTTTCCAGTGCCATGGGCTGAAGCAGCAAAGGCATTAGCCAATATTCGGGTTGAGGTTGAATTAGGCTTTGACGCCGCTACTGCATTTAAAGAGGCCAATCGTTGTTTAAATTGCGATGTCGAAACTGTCTTTACTCGTGAAACTTGCATTGAGTGCGATGCCTGTGTGGATATCTGCCCAATGGACTGTATTACCTTCACTGAAAACGGTGATGAGCCTGATTTGCGTTTACGTTTAAAAGCACCCGCTACTAATCTCACCCAAGCGCTTTATGTCTCAGCGAATCTGAAATCGGGGCGAGTGATGGTGAAAGATGAGGACGTCTGCTTACACTGCGGCTTATGTGCCGAGCGGTGCCCAACTGGCGCATGGGATATGCAGAAATTTTTGTTAGAAACGACGCAGGCTGGCCCAGCATGCCGAGACCAAAAATTGCACCTCCCGGTGGAGTTGGTATGAAGCGTATTGAAGCGATTAATGATTTCGTAATTAAGTTTGCTAATGTCAACGGCTCTGGATCTGCTTCTGCCAATGAGCTCTTTGCTAAAGCTATTCTACGGATGGGTGTGCCAGTTAGCCCGCGAAATATTTTTCCGAGCAATATTCAGGGTATGCCAACTTGGTATGAGGCGCGCGTTTGCTCTAAAGGATATTTAGGGCGCCGAGGAGGGGTTGACATCATGGTAGCGATGAATCCCCAAACTTGGGATGCCGATGTCGCCGAAATTGAGCCCAATGGTTATCTTTTTTATGATTCAACTCGCTCGATACCTGAGACTCAATTTCGCCAAGACGTGCATACCATTGGCGTACCTCTAACTGAAATTAGTAATGCTAATTATCCCGATGCCCGCCAACGTCAATTATTTAAAAATATTATTTATGTTGGCGCTTTATCGGCTTTGTTAAAGGTCGATACTGCGGTTTTTGAAAAATTGTTTGCTGAGCAATATAAAGGCAAGGAAATTTTGCTTGATTCTAATATTAAAGCTTTTCATTTAGGCTATAACTACATTCAAAAGCATTTTAAAGATGCCTTGGGTATTCAAGTGCGCCGTGAAGATCAAGTCGGGGAGAAAATTTTTATTGATGGCAATAGCGCCATTGCGTTGGGCTGTGTTTATGGTGGCGCGACCGTGGCAGCTTGGTATCCAATTACACCGTCATCTTCGGTTCCAGAAGCCTTCCAAAAATATTGTGAACGTTTTCGAGTCGACAAAAAAACTGGGCATGATCGTTTTGCCATCATTCAAGCTGAAGATGAGTTAGCTTCAATTGGTATTATTATTGGCGCTGCTTGGAATGGGGCGCGGGCATTCACTGCGACCTCAGGCCCAGGTATTTCGCTGATGACAGAATTTATTGGCTTGGCTTACTTTGCTGAAATTCCGGTTGTCATTATTGATGTACAGCGGGGTGGGCCTTCCACGGGAATGCCGACTAGAACTCAGCAATCAGATTTGCTGGCCTGTGCTTATGCCTCGCATGGCGATACTAAACATGTTTTACTTTTTCCTGAAGATCCCTATGAATGCTTCGAGCAATCAGCCGCGGCGCTAGATTTAGCTGAGTTATTACAGACCCCTATATTTTTAATGACCGATTTAGATATTGGCATGAATCAGCGTTTAAGCAAACCATTTTCGTGGGATGAACGGGAAGCATATTACCGAGGCAAGGTGATGTCATTCGCAGACCTAGAAGCGGGGAAAGATTTTGGCCGCTATAAAGATGTTGATGGCGATGGTATTCCTTGGCGTACTTTACCGGGTACTCATCCCACTAAGGGTAGTTTTTTTACCCGCGGCACAACCCGTGACCCCTATGCTCGTTATTCTGAGCGAGGGCCTGACTATATTTACAACATGGAGCGCTTAATACAGAAATTTAAAGTGGCAGCGGATTTAGTGCCGCAGCCAATAATTGAGCAAGGCAAAACCCCCAGCCAATTTGGAGTAATTTATTTCGGCTCAACCAGCCCAGCAATGCAAGAAACGCTCGATGTGCTGCGGGCTGATAACATCGTGCTTGATGCGATGCGAATTCGGGCTTTTCCTTTTTCTAAGGTGGTTAGTGATTTTATTGCCCAGCATGAGAAAGTTTTTGTGGTCGAGCAGAATCGCGATGCCCAAATGCATACCTTGCTAACGACTGAATTAGCCATTGATCCAGCTCATCTCATCAAAATATTGCATTATGACGGGACGCCTATTACCGCACGTTTTATAGTGGCGGCGATCAATCAATATTTGAAAGCAGAGGCCTCCACCAAATCGAATGCACGCCTAGAGAAGGAATCATCATGAAGAAAGAATCAGCATGACGTACATTGCTAAGCCGAGCATGCATCACCCGAGTTTAAGTACCAATAAGGTGGGCTATACCAGACGTGATTATGAGGGGCGTATTTCTACCTTATGTGCAGGTTGCGGGCATGACTCAATTTCTGCAGCAATTGTGCAGGCTTGCTGGGAAATGGATATTGAACCGCATCGAGTCGCTAAATTATCAGGTATTGGATGCAGCTCTAAAACTCCTGACTATTTTCTGGGCGCTTCCCATGGGTTTAATACCGTGCATGGCAGAATGCCCTCAGTATTAACTGGCGCTAATTTAGCGAATCGTGACCTTTTATATTTAGGCGTTTCGGGCGATGGTGATTCTGCTTCAATTGGTTTAGGTCAATTTGCCAACGCCATGCGGCGGAGTGTAAGAATGACTTACATCGTTGAAAATAACGGTGTCTATGGCCTCACTAAAGGGCAATTTTCTGCCACTGCCGATCGTGGTTCGAAAAGCAAGAAGGGGATTGTTAATAACGATAGCCCAATTGATTTAGTGGGCTTAGCTTTACAGTTGGGCGCGACCTATGTAGCGCGCAGTTTTTCTGGTGATAAAGAACAATTAGTGCCTTTGATTAAAGGCGCGATTGGTCATGGTGGCGCAGCTTTTATTGACGTAATTAGCCCCTGCGTCACTTTTAATAATCATGGCGGTAGTACTAAAAGTTACGATTATGTAAGGCAACATAATGAAGCAGTTAGTCGTATTGATTTTATCTCCCAGCACTCGGAAATTACCACTGCGTATGCCCCTGGCGAAGTGGTTGAAGTACTACAGCATGATGGTAGTTATTTAAGGTTGCGTAAATTGGATGATAATTATGATCCCACTAATCGCTATGCAGCCTTAAGCTACATCAATGAACATCAAGAACGCGGCGAAGTGGTGACGGGTTTGCTGTATTTAGATCCGCTTGCCAGCGATTTACATGAAGCGTTAAATACGTGTGTAGAACCGTTGAATTCTTTGGGTGTAGCTGAGCTATGTCCAGGGTCTGAGGCTTTGGCAAAAATAAACGCCTCCTTACGATAAAACATTTATTTTTTTAGGTGCGAATGATGACTGAACGATCTGTCTCCAAATCTATTGTGCATAGTAACTTAGTGCGTTTGCCGCCGAGCGCGACCATTCTAGATGCAGCGCGCACGATGACCAAGGCAAACTGTGGCAGCGTCCTAATTATTTCACCAAATGGCGTCTTAGAGGGTATTGTGACCGAGCGCGATTTAATGACGCGGGTATTAGCTAAGGGCTTGATTCCAGAAAAAACGCTTGTATCTCAGGTGATGACTCCTAATCCCCATTGTGTGCCCCCTGAAATGATTGTGTCACATGCAGTAATGATCATGATTGAACGCGGTTTTAGGCATTTACCCATTGTTGCTGATGATGGAAAAATATTAGGGGTTTTTTCTGCACGCGATGCCTTGCCGAGAGAAATTAGTGATGCCCTTAGTTTGGCTGAATTTCATGATCAGATGAATGATCCGTTGGTTTAATTGAATAGGGGCATGCAATGGAAAGAAAAATCGCCAAGAATGAGCCATATCCTGTAGAGGTTCAGGCTGGCAAAACGTATGCGTGGTGTTCCTGCGGGCTCAGCAAAACTCAGCCTTTTTGTGATGACTCGCATCAAATCACCGACTGTATGCCCTTTGAATTTACGGCTACTGAAAGTAAGGTCATGTATTTCTGCGGGTGCAAACAAACCGTCTCTCCCCCCCTTTGTGATGGGTGCCACCGAGCACTATAGGGGGTCAGTGAGAAGGGCATTGGCTAGGTGCGGTTTAAGCCGCATATTCAGGCCCCAAGAATAGGCTTATTTCCCCCGAATTTCAGCTAGTCTAGAGGAAAACCCTTATAATCTTGTCTGTATTTCAGAAGAGCAATCTAGGCTTCGCTTGATAACTGATTTAGGCTAAATTTGAACCTCGCAAACTACTTTCCGGTTTTGCTTTTTATCCTTGTGGGCATTGCCGTTGGTTTAGTGCCTATGTTGCTAGGCAAGTTAGTCGCCCCCTCTAGCCCTAACGCAGAAAAACTCTCTCCTTACGAATGCGGCTTCGAGGCATTTGAAGATGCGCGGATGAAATTTGATGTGCGCTATTACCTCATTGCCATTCTCTTTATTTTGTTCGACCTTGAAACGGCTTTTCTATTTCCTTGGGGGGTAGCTTTACGAGATATTGGTTGGGCAGGCTATGCCTCGATGCTTGTCTTCCTCTTGGAATTCGTGGTTGGCTTTGTTTACATCTGGAAAAAGGGCGCCCTCGACTGGGAGTAAATGTTATGGCCTTAGAAGGTGTACTGAAGGAAGGTTTCATCACGACCTCAGCCGATCAGCTGATTAACTGGACTCGTACCGGTTCTCTGTGGCCTATGACTTTTGGTTTAGCTTGTTGCGCAGTAGAGATGATGCATGCGGGCGCTGCGCGTTACGATTTAGATCGCTTCGGCGTAGTGTTTCGTCCTTCACCGCGGCAATCTGATTTGATGATTGTGGCTGGCACGCTTTGTAACAAAATGGCCCCTGCCTTACGTAAAGTATATGACCAAATGCCTGAGCCACGCTGGGTCATTTCAATGGGTTCATGTGCTAACGGCGGTGGTTATTACCATTACTCTTATTCCGTTGTGCGGGGATGCGATCGAATTGTGCCCGTTGATATTTATGTTCCCGGGTGTCCCCCGACAGCAGAAGCCTTAATTTACGGCATTATTCAATTGCAGGCCAAGATTGGTCGCACCAGCACCATTGCACGTAAGGCGTAAATCGAGCCACTATGTCTGCGCGCTTACATCATCTTGCTGAAACCATTCAAAAGGTCTTAGGTTCACGGGTTAAATCGGTAGAGGTGGCCCTTAACGAGGTGACCTTAGTGGTTGGTGCCGACGATTATTTAGCGGCTGCCTTGATGTTACGTGATGATCCGACATTGGCTTTTGCGCAACTAATTGATTTGTGTGGCGTAGATTACCAAGATTATGGCGATGGTACGTGGACTGGCTTACGTTTTGGCGTCGTTACGCATTTACTTTCCCTGCAACATAATCAACGCTTACGTTTACGCGTATATGCACCCGATGATAGCTATCCAGTAGTCGCATCGCTGGTGCCCGTGTGGAACTCAGCTAATTGGTTCGAGCGCGAAGCCTTTGATTTATTCGGCATTTTGTTCGACGGTCATGAGGATTTACGCCGCATTCTGACCGACTATGGTTTTATTGGCCACCCATTTCGTAAAGACTTTCCTATTTCGGGAACAGTTGAAATGCGATACGACCCCGAGTTGAAGCGGGTGGTTTATCAGCCCGTGACGATTGAACCGCGTGAAGTAATTCCCCGCATTGTTCGTGAAGAATCCTATGGAGGGCCAGCCTAAGGGTCTTCATCATGGCAGAAATTAAAAACTACACCCTCAACTTTGGCCCCCAGCATCCCGCGGCGCATGGCGTTTTGCGTTTAGTGCTTGAGTTAGATGGCGAAGTGATACAACGCGCTGATCCGCATATCGGTTTATTACACCGCGCTACTGAAAAATTAGCTGAGACGCGTACTTGGATTCAAAACGTGCCGTATATGGATCGCCTCGATTATGTGTCGATGATGGTGAATGAGCACGCCTACGTGATGTCAATTGAAAAATTAATTGGCGTAGATGTACCCTTGCGGGCACAATATATTCGCGTGATGTTTGATGAATTAACACGCTTGTTAAATCACTTACTCTGGATTGGCTGTCATGGTTTAGACGTAGGGGCAATGGCTGTGTTTTTATATGCTTTTCGCGATCGTGAAGAAATCTTCGATATGTATGAAGCGGTATCTGGCGCACGAATGCATGCAGCTTACTATCGACCTGGTGGGGTTTATCGTGATTTGCCCAGCGAGATGCCTCAGTTTACAAAATCAAAAATGCGTAGTGAGTCAGCAATTCAGCGTTTGAATGAAACTCGTACTGGTTCTTTGCTCGATTTCATTGAAGCTTTTAGTCAACGCTTTCCAGCTAATGTTGATGAATACTGCAACCTTCTCACCGATAACCGTATTTGGAAGCAGCGTTTAGTGGGCATTGGTGTGGTTACCCCTGAGCGAGCTCTACAGCTTGGTTTTACAGGGCCTATGTTGCGTGGCTCTGGTATTGAATGGGATTTACGCAAAAAGCAACCCTATGAAGTATATGACCGTCTAGACTTTGATATTCCAGTAGGGGTCAATGGCGATTCTTATGATCGGTATTTAGTGCGCATGGAAGAGATGCGGCAATCAAACCGCATCATTACTCAGTGTGTTGCCTGGTTAAAAGCGAATCCGGGTTCGGTGATGAGCGATAACCATAAAGTTGCTCCACCATCACGTTTAGATATGAAAACGAATATGGAAGAGCTGATTCATCATTTCAAATTATTTACCGAAGGTATTCATGTGCCTCAAGGAGAGGCTTATGCCGCAGTCGAGCACCCGAAAGGGGAGTTTGGCGTCTATTTAATTTCGGATGGCGCTAACAAACCCTATCGGATGAAGATTCGCGCGCCTGGCTTTGTCCATTTAGCGGCCCTCGATGAAATGGCGCGGGGCCATATGATTGCCGATGCCGTGACGATTATTGGCACCCAAGATATTGTCTTTGGGGAGATCGACCGCTAATGGCCACTTTATTTTCTGCCGCCTGCCGTGCTGAAATTGAGCGCAATATTGCGAAGTATCCACCTGAGCAAAAGCAATCAGCAGTGATGGCGGCTTTAATTGCTGCGCAAACCGAGTTAGGCTGGATTTCGCCCGCCGTGATTGAAGAAGTGGCACAGATCTTAGGTATGCCTACCATTGCGGTGGATGAAGTAGCTACTTTTTATAATATGTACAACACTAAGCCTATCGGCGCATACAAAATTGTGGTGTGCACAAATTTGCCTTGCCAATTAAGTCATGGCGCTGATGCTGCTGAATATTTGAAACAAACACTGGGTATTGGTTTTAATGAAACTACGCCTTGCGGTACTTTTACACTTAAAGAAGGCGAGTGTATGGGTGCTTGCGGCGACTCTCCTGTGATGTTGGTAAACGATAAGCGCATGTGTAGTTTTATGAGTCATGAAAAAATTGATGCCTTATTAGCTGAGTTACGTATTGCCAAGACAAATTATGCAGAAGGATCGGCAGCATGACTAGCTTGCATAAAAATCATGTGAAGCCGCTAATTTTAGCTGGCTTAACTGGCGATAATTGGCATTTAGAAGATTACGTGAAGCGCGGCGGTTATGGACAATTGCGGCGCATCTTAAGCGAACCTGTTGCACCTGAGGCGATCATTGCTGAGTTGAAGTTATCGGCATTGCGCGGGCGTGGGGGTGCGGGCTTTCCTACTGGCTTGAAGTGGAGCTTTATGCCACGCCAATTTCCGGGGCAAAAATATTTAGTATGTAACAGTGATGAAGGCGAGCCAGGCACTTTTAAAGACCGCGACATCATGCGCTATAACCCCCATGCCTTAATTGAGGGCATGATTATTGGTGCGTACACGATGGGCATAAGTGTGGGCTATAACTATATTCATGGTGAAATCTGGGATGTTTATAAACGCTTTGAAGCCGCGTTAGACGAAGCACGAGCCGCAGGTTATTTAGGTAATCAGATTTTAGGTAGTCAGTTTAGTTTTGAATTGCATGCTTCGCCAGGTTGGGGGGCTTATATTTGTGGTGAAGAAACGGCCTTACTCGAATCTTTAGAAGGTAAGAAAGGTCAGCCTCGTTTTAAGCCGCCATTTCCAGCTAGTTTTGGTTTATATGGCAAGCCGACCACCATAAACAACACCGAGACATTTGCGGCCGTGCCATTCATTTTGGCAATGGGTGGCGAGGCGTACTTAAAATTGGGCAAGCCAAACAATGGTGGCACCAAAATATTTTCGGTTTCAGGTGATGTTAATCGGCCTGGCAATTATGAAATACCCATGGGCTTACCATTCGCAGAATTATTGCAATTGGCCGGCGGCATGCGCAATGGCTCTACCTTAAAAGCAGTTATTCCCGGGGGTTCTTCGGCGCCCGTTATTCCAGCTGCTGAGATGATGGATTTAACGATGGATTACGACAGCATTGCTAAAGCGGGCTCGATGTTAGGCTCGGGAGCTGTAATCGTGATGAATGACACGCGCTGCATGGTGCAGGCCTTATTACGGCTCTCGTATTTTTATCACGAAGAATCCTGCGGGCAATGCACACCTTGTCGCGAAGGCACTGGGTGGTTATGGCGAATTGTTAATCGCATAGAACATGGTAAGGGACGCATAGAAGATTTAGATTTATTGAACGATGTCGCCAACAACATCCAAGGCCGCACAATTTGTGCATTAGGCGATGCTGCAGCGATGCCAGTACGCGGTATGTTGAAGCATTTCCGTGATGAGTTTGCTTATCACATCGAGCATGGGCGTTGCCTTGTATCCAAGGGCGTGAGTCATCCTCTAGAAACTGCTGAAGTGGTTGGGAGTTCAAGTATATGAGCATGGTCGAACTTGAAGTTGATGGTAAGCCAGTAGTAGTTCCACAGGGTTCGATGGTGATGCATGCAGCGAATAGCTTGGGTACCTATGTGCCCCATTTTTGTTACCACAAAAAATTATCGATTGCGGCGAATTGCCGGATGTGTTTAGTCGAGGTTGAAAAAGCTCCCAAGCCTTTACCTGCTTGTGCCACACCAGTGACGCAAGGCATGAAAGTATTTACGCATTCAGCTAAAGCCCTTGAGGCGCAACGTTCAGTGATGGAGTTTTTACTAATTAACCATCCACTGGATTGCCCGATTTGTGACCAGGGTGGCGAATGTCAGCTTCAAGATTTAGCAGTGGGCTACGGCAAATCGAGTTCACGTTATACCGAAGAGAAGCGGGTGGTATTTCATAAAAATGTTGGCCCTTTAATTTCTATGGAAGAAATGTCCCGCTGTATCCATTGCACGCGCTGCGTGCGCTTTGGTCAAGAGGTTGCGGGTGTAATGGAATTGGGGATGGTTAACCGTGGTGAACATTCTGAAATAACCACCTTCTTGGGACGTACGATCGACTCTGAGTTGTCGGGCAATATGATCGATATTTGCCCAGTTGGCGCTTTAACTAGCAAGCCATTTCGTTATGCCGCGCGAACGTGGGAGTTAGCGCGTAAGCGTTCACTAAGCCCGCACGATAGCTTAGGCAGTAATACGACGGTGCAAACCAAGTCTAATCGCGTGATGCGTGTAGTCGCTTTAGAAAACGAAGCAATCAATGAATGTTGGATTAGTGATCGTGACCGTTTTGCCTACGAGGGGCTAAATAGTACCGATCGGCTAACAAAGCCGATGGTGAAGCAAGATGGCAAGTGGTTAGAAACCGATTGGCAGTCGGCGCTAGATTATGTTGCCCATTCTTTACAAACGATTGGTAATTTACATGGCGCTGAATCAATTGCCGCCATTGCCCATCCTATTTCGAGTATTGAAGAGTTGTATCTATTACAAAAATTAATTCGTGGTTTAGGCTCCAGTCAAATTGAAACGCGTTTACGCCAAGTTGATACCCGTGGCGCTGCTACTGTGCCTTATTTGGGAATGGCTATCAATGAATTAAGCGGGTTAAAACGCGCGCTCATCATTGGCAGTAATTTTCGTAAAGACCAGCCACTTCTTGCCGCGCGTTTGCGCACTGCTACTAAGCTAGGCTTACAAATGCATCGCTTGGATGCAGGCGGTAGCGATTGGCTGATGCCATTAGCAAGTAGCTTAACGATGCGACCGAGTGCTTGGGTCACGGGGCTTAGTGAAATTGCTTTAGCAGTTGCGCAGGCAAAAGGGGTATCAGCCCCCACAGGAATTCGCAGCCAAACCGTTTCACCTGAAGCAATGCAGATTGCGCAAGCACTATTAGAGACACCAGCGCTTAACCCATCAACAGGCTCAGACGCTCGCCCAACCCAAGCAATATTTTTAGGTGCAAGTGCTATCGCACATCCACAAGCGGCTGATTTACATGGATTAGCGCAATTTATTGCCGAACAGACTGGTGCACGCTTTGGTTTCCTGCAGGAGGGTGGTAATAGTGTTGGTGCGCATCTAGTGAATGCAGTGCAGGGCAATGAGGGTAGTATCAACTCCTTGCTCGACGGAGAGCGTCATGCTTATCTATTGATGCATGTTGAGCCTTTGGCAGACTTGCCTAACCCACAGCAAACTCGCGCAGCCTTAACTAAGGCTGATACCGTGATTGCCTTAACCGCATTCACCAGCCCCGACTTACTCGAGTTGGCTGATGTACTTTTGCCCATTACGCCCTTTACAGAAACCATGGCTAGCTATGTGAATACCGCTGGCACAATTCAAACCATTCAGCCTGCTGTAAAACCGCTCGGCGATTCGCGACCCGCATGGAAAGTGATACGCACCCTCGGAACGCTGGTAAAGCTCGATGGCTTTTTATATAACCTACCTGAAGAAGTGCGTGCAGAAGCTTTACCTGAGATGCACGATAGCGCTGTGTCTCGCGCTAATAATCAATTTACAGGACTATTTAGTTTGAGCACAACAGTGCCAGCACAGCCCGCGAGTTTAGAGCGCTTAGGAGAGGTGCCGTTGTATGGAGTTGATGCTATTGTCCGTCGTTCGAGCGCATTGCAACTAACTGCCGATGCAAAATTAGCTTCAAAGGTAGGCTTAGGGCCAGATACTTTTGCTGAACTGGGTTTGGTAGAGGGCGAAATAGTGCAAGTGACACAAGCAGGCATGAGCGTCAATATGACTGCCACGCAAATACCTAATTTAGCTGCCGGTGTCGTTCGCTTGGCGAGCACTACTCTAGCCAGTATGCAGCTGGGGCCGATGTTTGGCCCAATTACGGTAACGCGGATTGCCGGAGAAGTGGGCTAAGCGATGGCTAATTTTCTCAACCTGATCGAAATGCAAGGCATCGCTATCTTTGGCTCATTTTGGCCTTTGGTCTGGACCTTAATCAAAATCGTCATCATTGTTTTGCCGATGTTTGGCGCAGTTGCCTACCTCACCTTGTGGGAGCGCAAACTGATCGGTTGGATGCACATTCGCTTAGGCCCTAATCGGGTCGGGCCATTAGGCTTATTTCAGCCTATTGCCGACGCGCTTAAACTTTTATTAAAAGAAATTATTGCGCCCACACGGGCTAGTAAAGCCTTATACGTGATTGCGCCAGTGATGGTAATTGCGCCCGCATTTGCTGCATGGGCTGTCATTCCATTTCAGGCAGAAATGGTGTTAGCGAATGTAAATGCTGGGCTGCTGTATGTCATGGCAATTACTTCGGTTGGCGTCTACGGCATTATTTTGGCCGGCTGGGCCTCTAACTCGAAATATCCGTTCTTAGGCGCGATGCGCGCTGCTGCACAAATGATTTCTTATGAAATTGCGATGGGCTTTGCTTTAGTCACCGTGCTGATGGTGTCGGGCTCTTTAAATTTAAGCACTATCGTCATTAGTCAAGGTACGGGTCTTTTTGCTAGTTATGGCTTGAATTTCTTGTCATGGAATTGGTTGCCCCTCTTGCCAATGTTTTTAATTTACTTTATTTCAGGCATTGCTGAGACGAATCGACATCCATTTGACGTTGTCGAAGGCGAGTCGGAAATTGTTGCTGGCCACATGGTGGAATATTCGGGCATGGCTTTTGCGATGTTTTTTTTAGCCGAGTATGCCAACATGATTTTGATAGCGGCAATGGCTTCTGTCTTATTCTTAGGCGGTTGGCTGCCTATTCTTGATTTACCGATGCTGCGCGATATTCCGGGCTTCTTCTGGCTATTTGCTAAAACATTTTTCTTGTTATCTTGCTTCATTTGGTTGCGCGCCACCTTACCGCGTTATCGCTATGACCAAATTATGCGCTTAGGCTGGAAAATTTTTATCCCCCTCGCGGTTTTTTGGGTGGTGGTCGTTGGCGCCTGGATTGTTTCGCCTTGGAATATTTGGAATTAATTGAAGCCATGATCAAAAAATCATTCAAACGGATTAGTCAATTTTTCGATAGCCTCATGCTCAGAGATATTTTGACGGGAATGTCGATTACGGGACGTTATCTCTTTAAACCAAAGTTTACGATTCAGTACCCCGAAGAAAAGACACCTTTGTCACCCCGTTTTCGTGGCCTCCATGCTTTACGGCGTTATCCAAATGGGGAAGAGCGGTGCATTGCTTGTAAATTATGTGAAGCCGTTTGCCCTGCTTTAGCAATTTCAATTGAATCAGATCAGCGTGAGGATGGTACCCGCCGTACGACCCGTTACGACATTGATTTAACTAAATGTATTTTTTGTGGCTTCTGTGAAGAAGCATGTCCGGTTGATGCTATTGTGGAAACCAATATTTTTGAATACTTTGGTGATAAACGCGGCGACCTGTATATGACTAAAGAAATGTTATTAGCTGTTGGCGACGAGTATGAAAAAGAAATTGCTGCTAATCGTGCTGCCGACGCCCCTTATCGTTAATGCTGAATAATTAAAGAACCCGTGGCCCTCGAACCCTCAACTATCTTCGCAATTTTCTTTTATGCCTTTGCGGGCTTATTGATTATTTCTGCTTTGCGGGTGGTAACGGCAGCCAACCCAGTGCATGCCGCACTCTTTTTGGTGCTGGCATTTTTCTGTGCCTCAGGAATTTGGATGCTATTACAAGCAGAATTTTTAAGTCTAGCGCTAATTTTGGTTTATGTTGGGGCGGTGATGGTGTTATTTCTATTCGTGGTGATGATGCTAGATTTAGATTTAGCCCATTTGCGCCGCGATTTTAAAAAATACCTCCCAGTGGCATTTTTAATGGGGATTGTGATTGTTTTAGAATTAGCAGTCGTATTAATTCGCAGTTTTATTGGAACTCGTGCACCAGTTCAAGTGATGAGTGAGGAGCTAGCGAGCAACAATACCCAAGCGCTCGGTAAATTAATTTTTGTTGATTATGTTTATGCCTTTGAAGTAGCTGGCGTTATTCTATTGGTTGCCATTATTGCAGCTGTAGCGCTCACTTTACGACATCGTAAAGATTCGAAGACCCAAAATATTGCTGATCAAGTTGCTGTTAAGGCTAGCGAGCGCCTGCGTATTGTGACGATGCCAAGCGAGATGGATGCCAAACAAGATGCTGAGCAAAATCGTCGCGGGAGGCAAGAATGACTATTACTTTGGCTCATTATTTGGTGTTGAGTGCCATTCTGTTTGCAACCAGTGTGGTGGGGATTTTCTTGAATCGTCGCAACTTAATCGTATTGCTAATGGCAATTGAATTAATGCTACTTTCAGTCAATATTAACTTTATTGCCTTCTCTCATTTTCTGGGTGATATGGCTGGGCAAGTTTTCGTTTTTTTTATTTTGACGGTGGCTGCTGCTGAAGCTGCTATTGGTTTGGCAATTTTGATCGTGCTCTTTCGTAAACTCGATACGATTAATGCTGAAGATCTTGATCGGCTTAAGGGTTAATAATGCAAACGAATTTAACCCTACCACTCTTATGTGCCATTCCGCTTGCTCCATTAATCGGTGCAATCATTACTGGTTTTTTTGGTACGGCGCTATTCGGCAATCGTTTAAGTAAAGTAGGCTCTCAGTCGCTCGCTATTATGGGCGTCATTATTGCTTTTGCCTTGTCCTGCCAAGTTTTCTTTTACGTGCAGGCAGGTGATTATTTCAATGGCGAGGTTTATACCTGGATGCAATTGGGCGAGCTTAATTTGGGTATTGGTTTTTTAATTGACTCACTCACCGCTACCATGATGGTAGTAGTGACCTTTGTGTCATTAATGGTCCACATTTATACGATTGGCTATATGCATGGCGAGGAGGGTTATAACCGCTTCTTTTCATATATCTCTTTGTTTACTTTTGCGATGTTAATGTTGGTGATGAGCAATAACCTCTTGCAACTCTTTTTTGGTTGGGAGGCAGTGGGGGTGGTGTCTTACTTGCTAATCGGCTTTTATTTTGAACGTCAAACTGCCGTGTTTGCCAATATGAAGGCCTTTTTAGTGAATCGGGTAGGTGACTTTGGTTTCATCTTGGGCATTGGTTTAATTTTGGCTTACACCGGCTCGATGAACTATGACGCAATTTTTGCTCAAAATACCGCGCTTGCTGCTCAAACACTTCCTGGTACCAGTTGGAATCTAATGACAGTAATTTGTATTTGCTTGTTCATTGGTGCGATGGGTAAGTCGGCTCAATTTCCATTGCATGTTTGGTTACCAGACTCAATGGAAGGGCCAACACCAATTTCTGCCTTGATTCATGCGGCTACTATGGTGACAGCGGGTATTTTTATGGTCTCACGGATGTCGCCCTTATTTGAATTATCCACGACAGCCCTCAGCTTTATTTTGGTCATTGGTTCGATTACCGCATTGTTTATGGGCTTCTTAGGCATTGTGCAAAACGATATCAAACGTGTAGTGGCTTATTCCACGCTATCACAGTTGGGCTTCATGACCATTGCCTTGGGTGTATCGGCTTATCCAGTCGCTATTTTTCATTTAATGACCCATGCTTTCTTTAAGGCCTTATTGTTTTTAGCGGCGGGTAGTGTGATTATGGGTATGCACCATGAGCAAGACATGCGCAAAATGGGCGGCCTGTGGAAATATATGCCCATTACTTGCCTGATGATGTTGATTGGCAGTTTATCGTTGATTGGAACGCCATTCTTTTCCGGCTTTTACTCGAAAGATTCGATCATAGAAGCCGTTGCTGCCAGCGATATACCTGGCTCAGGGTTTGCCTATTTTGCCGTCATGGTAAGTGTGTTTATTACCGCTTTGTACTCATTCCGTTTGTACTTTTATGTTTTTCATGGCAAAGAGCGGTTTCATCAACCCAGTCATGCTGCGCACCAGGCCGAACATCATGATGAACACGCAGACATTGCTGATCATCACGGTTTAGCCGCTGGTGAAGTGCCGCATGAGTCACCTTGGGTGGTAACGGTGCCATTAATTCTATTGGCCATTCCGTCCGTCATCATTGGTTTTTATGCCATTGAGCCGATGTTGTTTGGGGATTTTTTTGGTGACTCGATGTTCATTGATCTGAGCCAGCATCCCGTAATGGAAGAGTTAGCGAATGAATTTCATGGCCCCATTGCGATGGCCCTTCATGCGCTGACCTCTTCGGTAACAATCTTAGTGGCCCTAGGGGTGTTAACTGCAGCGCTAGGCTATTTATGGGTGCCTAGCTTACCAAGCAAAATTGCCCACACCTTTGCGCCATTGAAAAAATTACTTGATCATAAATATTACTTAGACGAACTCAATCAATTGATCTTTGCTAAGGGTTCTATTATGTTAGGTCGCGGCTTATGGCATCGCGGTGATCAACGGCTAATTGATGGTTTACTGGTTAATGGCAGTGCGCATTTAGTTAGTCGCATGGCTGGAGTAATGCGGCATTTGCAGTCGGGTTATTTATATCACTATGCATTTGCGATGATTTTAGGCCTAGCCGTTTTATTGGCTTGGGTTTTATATGCTTACTTACCTTATGTGCGCTAGGTATTAATTTCATGACACTTTCATTCGCAATCTGGACACCAATCTTCTTCGGCCTTGTGCTGTTGATGTTTGGTTCAGATAAATCCACTGTTGGTTTGCGCTATCTAGCGCTCTTTGGTGCAGTTATTAGTTTTATTGCCACCTTACCTTTAATTTTAAATTTTGATCTTGCCAATGCTGGCATGCAATTTGTGGAAAAGGTCAGTTGGATTCCGCGCTACGATATTAATTACTATTTAGGAGTTGATGGGATTTCAGTATGGTTTATCGTACTTACTGCATTCATCAATATCTTCATAGTGATTGCCGCTTGGGATGTAATTCAAGTCAAGGTTTCTCAGTATCTAGCTGCCTTCATGATTTTGTCGGGCTTAATGATTGGCGTATTTGCAGCGCTTGACGCTTTATTGTTTTATGTGTTCTTTGAGGCAACCTTAATTCCGATGTATGTAATTATTGGGGTATGGGGTGGGCACAACCGTATTTATGCAGCCTTTAAGTTCTTCTTGTATACCTTGCTGGGCTCGTTACTGACTTTAGTGGCCTTGCTCTATCTATATAACGTCAGTAATAGTTTTGACATTCTGGTTTGGCAAAAGACGCGCTTAGATATTGTTGAACAAGTCTTTTTGTTTGCGGCGTTTTTCATGGCCTTTGCAGTTAAGGTGCCCATGTGGCCACTACATACCTGGCTTCCCGATGTGCACGTTGAGGCTCCCACGGGCGGTTCTGTAGTGCTAGCAGCCATTATGTTGAAGTTAGGCGCGTATGGTTTCTTGCGCTTCTCTTTGCCAATAGCACCTGATGCTAGCCAATATCTGGGCCCTTTTATTATTTTCTTATCTTTGGTGGCAGTGATTTATGTTGGTCTGGTTGCCTTAGTGCAGCAGGATATGAAGAAGTTGGTAGCGTACTCGTCGGTAGCGCACATGGGTTTTGTAACCCTGGGATTTTTTCTATTTAGCCCGCTTGGTATTGAGGGTGGAATTGTGCAAATGATTTCACATGGCTTTATTTCGGGTGCCATGTTCTTATCGATTGGTGTTTTATATGAGCGGATGCATACTCGGCAAATTGCGGATTATGGCGGTGTAGCACATACGATGCCTAAATTTGCAGTGTTTGCTGTCTTTATGGCAATGGCTAATTGCGGTTTACCTGCAACCTCAGGCTTTGTGGGTGAGTTTATGGTGATTCTGGCGGCAGTAGATTACGACTTCTTAATTGGGGTCTTAGCAGCCACAGCTTTAGTTCTTGGCGCCGCTTATTCTTTATGGATGGTGAAGCGGGTCTTTTTTGGTCCGATTGCCAACCCCCAGGTAGCCGCGCTGAAAGATATTAATGGGCGTGAGTTTTTCATGATGGGCGCATTATCGATCTGTGTGTTGTGGATGGGGGTATATCCCAAACCTTTTACCGATATCATCCATCCCGCCGTAATTAATCTGCTGCAACATGTTGCCGTAAGTAAATTGTAGGATAGAACAGATGCAAGCACTTGACCTTATTGCCATTTTCCCCGAATTACTGTTACTGGTAACCGCCTGCTTTTTATTGGTAGCTAGTGTTTTTGTGCGTGAGCGCCCAGTAATAATCAGCAATGCTTTTGCTGCTAGCGAAGAACCGGATATTTTTCATACGCCCCGTGGGGTTGGGTTTGTTTATTTCT
This sequence comes from Polynucleobacter sp. IMCC 30228, assembly GCF_021395205.1. GTDB lineage: Bacteria > Pseudomonadota > Gammaproteobacteria > Burkholderiales > Burkholderiaceae > Polynucleobacter. The sequence goes on from NZ_JAJVCS010000002.1 coordinate 307,518, forward strand.
TCACCATAATTTTATTAGCTGTTCTTGCCATTGCATTTATTGGCCGCTTTGATGATGTATCACTATTGGCAATGAATGGCTTGTTTCAGTCTGATCCAATGGCTAATTTACTCAAAGCAGGGTGCTGTTTAGCTTTGCTAATTAGCTTGATTTACTCTAAACAGTATTTACAAGATCGGGGCTTATTTCGTCCCGACTTTATTGTTTTATGTTTATTTGCTTTGCTCGGGCAATTGGTACTTATTTCTGGGGCAAATTTACTGAGCTTATATTTGGGCTTGGAATTAATGGCTTTATCAACCTATGCATTAGTTGCAATGCGCCATAGCAGTGCTAAGAGTGCTGAGGCAGCAATGAAATATTTTATTTTGGGAGCTTTGGCTTCTGGTTTTCTTTTATATGGCATGTCGATGCTGTATGGCGTAACGGGCTCATTAGATTTGCTCGAAATTTTTCAGGCGGTTGCTGACCCGCGCATTAATCATTTAGTCTTGGCTTTTGGAGTGGTTTTTATTGTCGCTGGCTTAGCTTTTAAAATGGGCGTAGTACCATTTCATATGTGGGTACCCGATGTGTATCAAGGTGCTCCTACCGCTGTAACACTGCTTATTGCGGCAGCCCCTAAATTAGCCGCTTTTGCTTTGCTCTTCCGTTTACTGGTAAATGCTTTATTACCTTTAATGGGTGATTGGCAGCCGATGTTAATTCTGCTAGCGATCTTGTCACTAGTTTTAGGTAATGTCACCGCAATTGCCCAAACTAATCTCAAGCGGATGCTAGCTTATTCAGCGATTGCGCAAATGGGTTTTGTTTTATTAGGGATGCTGGCCGTATTTGATGAGCATGCTTATAGTTCCGCCTTTTTTTATGCCTTAACCTATGTCATAACTACTTTAGGCAGCTTCGGCTTATTAATGCTGCTTTCGCGCAAAGGCTATGACTGCGAAACGCTAGATGGTCTAAAGGGCTTAAATCAACAACATCCTTGGTATGCTTTTATCGGCTTAATTTTGATGTTTTCGCTTGCTGGGGTTCCGCCTACTGTTGGCTTTGCGGCAAAGCTAGCCGTTCTTGAAGCCTTGGTGGATGCACAATATACTGGTTTGGCAGTACTTGCGGTATTGGCGTCTTTGGTGGGCGCTTTTTATTATTTGCGGGTAGTTAAGGTCATGTACTTCGACGAGCCAATCCATGAGTTACATGCAGTGAGCGGCTCTAGATTTGCACGGAGTATATTAAGTCTGAACGGCATTTTAGTTTTAGTCTTAGGTATTTTCCCCGCTGGCTTATTAACATTGTGTTTAGATGCTATGCGTCGCACTTTGTTAGGCGTTTAATGACTGAAAAATCACTCAGTGATTTAGCCATTGGCGATGCCCATTTGCGTGAAGAGCGCGTTTCGGGTGAGGCCATCTACGATGGTATTTTTTTGCAGATGAAACGCGATGTTGTACGCCTGCCTGATGGGGCAGAGGCAATGCGTGAATATTTAACTCATCCGGGCGCCGTAGCCATTTTGGCTATATTGGATGATGGCCGGGTGCTCATGGAGCGACAGTATCGTTACCCCATTGCTAAAGCTTGCTTAGAAATTCCAGCGGGTAAGTTAGAAATTGGTGAAGACCCTTTACTTTGCGCACAACGTGAGCTTCTAGAAGAGACCGGCTATACCGCAAGTACATGGTCTTTTATTCGCCGCATTAATCCGGTGATTTCCTATTCAACAGAATTTATCGATATTTACTTGGCACAAGGGCTTATAGAGGGTAAAAGTCAGCTTGATGCAGAAGAGTTTTTAGACGTATTTGCTGCGCCTCTAGAAGATTTACTGCAGTGGGTTGAACGTGGCGAAATTACCGATGTGAAGACGATTATTTCGAGTTACTGGTTAGAGCGTTATCGGCGCGGCTTAGTTTTACCAAAATCTTTATAATTAGATATTTATTTATAGCCCTTGAATTTATGCAAATAATCCTTATCTATTATTGGTATGAAAGTCTATAACCTTTCTTGTGCACTGACCCATTCTTTTGAAGGCTGGTTTGCTTCGGAGGCAGATTGCCTATCACAACAGGCGAATGGTCTATTAACTTGTCCAATATGTAATAGCAATGAGGTTATTCGGCTACCTTCTGCACCCCATATTGGTGATCGGCTTGGCGAGCGCAATGCAGTGCAAACACAGACTCAGCTTGGACCACAAATGCAGGAGGCCTTTTTAAAGGGCGTGCGCCAATTAATTAATGGTGCAGAAGATGTTGGCACTGCATTTGCTGAAGAGGCGCGGCGCATTCATTACCATGAAGCCCCCGAACGCAATATTCGCGGCCAAACAACGCAAGACGAAGCAGAATCATTACGAGAAGAGGGCATTCAGGTATTAGCTTTGCCCGCGCTTCCAATCCTTAAAAATACCCTGCAGTAAGCCGCTTAATTTCTATTAAGTTGTTAATGATTTGCAGTTACTTTGAGGTTGGCATAACGAATTCTGCGCCTTTGCTAATACTTTCTGGCCAGCGCTGCATCACACTTTTTTGCTTAGTATAAAAACGGACACTTTCTTTGCCGTAGGCGTGGGTATCGCCAAAGATGGAGCGCTTCCAGCCACCAAAGCCATGCCAGGCCATGGGCACAGGAATCGGTACATTAATCCCCACCATGCCGACTTGGACACGGCGGGCAAATTCGCGCGCAATATTACCATCGCTGGTAAAGCAGGCAACGCCATTCCCAAATTCATGGGCATTGACTAAATTCAAAGCGTCGGCAAAGTTAGCCACCCGCACGCAAGAAAGTACTGGGCCAAAAATTTCTTCACGATAAATTTTCATCTCGGGAGTGACATGATCAAAGAGGGTGCCACCAATCCAGAAGCCTTGCGCAAACTGTGGAGATTTAAATGGGCGTCCATCAACCAATAATGTGGCGCCACTAGCTACGCCACTTTCTATATACCCAGTAATGCGCTCAAGGGCTGCGCGACTTACTATCGGCCCCATCTCGGCATCGAGCTCCATCCCGTTTTTAATTTTCAGGGACCGTGTCCGTTCAATCAGCTTTGGCATGACTTTATCGGCTGCATCGCCAACCAGAACCGCAACTGAAATAGCCATACAGCGTTCGCCAGCGGAGCCATAAGCAGCTCCAACTAAGGCGTCAACCGCTTTGTCGATATCGGCATCGGGCATGATGACCATGTGATTTTTAGCTCCCCCGAGGGCTTGAACGCGTTTGCCAAAATGGGCGCCACGCTCATAAATATAGTTGGCAATTGGGGTTGAGCCAACAAAGCTTAGGGCCTTGACGTGAGGATTTTCAAGCAAGGCATCAACTGCTTCTTTATCGCCTTGTACGACGTTAAAGACACCGTCAGGCAAACCCGCTTCTTTGAGTAAGCGCGCCATGAATAAAGAAGCCGATGGGTCGGTAGGGCTCGGCTTGAGGATGAAAGTGTTGCCGCAGGCTATTGCCATTGGAAACATCCACATTGGCACCATGACCGGAAAGTTAAATGGAGTAATTCCAGCAACTACTCCTAAAGGCTGGCGCATGACCCAATTGTCGATGCCTGTCGAGACTTGCTCGGTGTAGTCGCCTTTGAGTAGCTCGGGAATACCTGTGGCGAATTCGACAATCTCTATTCCGCGAGTGACTTCGCCTTGGGCATCTGTAAAGACTTTGCCGTGCTCAGCAGTAATAATGGCGGCCAATTCATCGCTATGGCGATTTAGCAGCTCGAGGTATTTAAAAAGAATGCGCGCGCGCCGTAGGGGCGAGGTATCCGACCATGCAGGAAAAGCAGCTTGTGCAAGCTCAACAGCCGCATCAACCTCGGCACGGTTAGCCAAGGCAACTCGCCTGGCAATTGCGCCAGTAGCGGGGTTATACACATCTGCAAAGCGACCCGTTCCAGGTTGAAGGATTTTACCGCCAACAAAATGGCCAATATCTTCTTTAATTTCAAAGGCTTGCGGTGCATTCATCAAGTTTTACCCTAGTTATTGTATGGAGTTGAAATGAAGGGTTTACAGGCAAAAACCTGCGAAAATAAGAACCCTCATGGGGATCTCGTTATTCTATCGGTTTGGCCAATTTTTTGTTGAAAGTGCATATGAGTTTGTTATTTTCTAAATACACCTTAGGCTCGCCCAAGGGCGGATTAGAGCTAAGTAATCGGATTGTTGTGGCACCGATGTGCCAGTATTCCTCCGCTGATGGTGCGGCCACCGACTGGCATCTCATGCACTGGGGTAATTTATTAAATAGTGGTGCAGGCCTTTTTATTATTGAGGCTACCGGCGTTTTACCCGAAGCGCGTATTACACCAGTGTGCTTAGGTTTATGGGATGAGCGTACCGAAGCCGCGCTGAAAGATAAGCTTACGCGGGCCAGGGCGTTAGCACCAGCAGTACCCGTTTTTATTCAGCTCTCGCACGCTGGCCGCAAAGGTTCTAGCGCCTCGCCATGGCACGGTGGCCAATTAATTGATGAGGGGGCTGGCGGCTGGCAAGCATCAGCGCCTTCAGCCGTGCCGCAACTGCCCAATGAAAAACCACCCCGCGCCTTCACCCCAGATGAAATTCAAGACTTGATCCAAGCGTTTGTCATTGCCGCGCAACGTGCTGAGCGGATTGGAATCGATGGAGTAGAACTGCATGGTGCTCATGGGTATTTATTGCATCAGTTTTTATCACCTATTGCCAACCATCGCACTGATCAGTATGGGGGCTCGTTTGAGAATCGGATTCGTTTGGTAATTGAGTTATTCACGGCTGTCAGAGCAGCTTATCAAGGCGTTTTAGGCATTCGCCTTTCTGCTTGCGATTGGGTTGAGGGCGGCTGGACCCCTGAAGAAACCGCTGAATTAGCTTTGCGTCTGAAGAGCCTAGGATGTAATTATGTCCATGTGTCATCAGGGGGCGTTTCGCATTTACAAAAAATTGCTATTGGTCCCAATTACCAAGTTTCATTTGCCAAATTAGTTAAAGAAAAATCGGGCTTACCTACCATGGCAGTGGGCTTAATTACCGATCCCCATCAAGCCGAAGCGATTTTGCAAGCTGGTGATGCCGATTTAATTGCGCTGGCTCGCGCCTTCCTCTATAAACCGCGTTGGGCTTGGGAAGCTGCCGCCGCTTTACAAGGTGAAGTTACTGCTAGTAGTCAATATTGGCGTTGTTTACCGCGTGAGGCGCAAGCTGTTTTTGGCGCAGTACGTATTGGCCAGCGCTAATTTATAACCAGCATTTTTATTTAAAGGGTTTATATGCCATTATTTAAGCGACTAGCAATGATTTTCAGCCTAGGTCTGAGCGGATTAGTAGGGCTAGCAGTGACCCAAGCTGCTGTTGCGCAATCTTTCCCTGATCACGCCATTACTTTAATCGTGCCCAATCCGCCTGGTGGCTTGGTCGATACATCGGCGCGTTTATTGAGTGAACCCCTTGCCCGCGTTCTTGGCGAAACGGTGATTGTGGAAAATAAACCTGGAGCAAGTGGCAATACAGCTTACCAGTTTGTGGCTAAAGCTAAGCCAGATGGGTATACCTTGTTGATTTCCTATTCGGGATACCACGTTGGTAATCCGGCCTTAATGGATAAATTACCGTGGGATCCGCTTAAAGATTTTGCGCCAATTGCGTTACTTACCGTCTCAACTAATGTGATTGCGGTGCATCCCTCAATTCCAGTAAATAACTTAAAAGAACTGATTGCTTATGCGAAAGCCAATCCAGGCAAGTTAAATTATGCTTCGCAGGGTAATGGCTCGGTTTCACATATTGGTACGGAAATTTTTAAACAAACCACCGGAATTGAAATGGTGCACGTGCCTTATAAAGGCTCTGGACCCGCAATTCAAGATGTCTTGGCTGGCCGGTACAGGTATTTATAACGACACCGCCATCGGTGATGCAGCACGTGCAAAGTGGCAAATTAAAAGGTTTAGCAGTGACGGGCAAAACCCGTCACCCCTCGATGCCCAACGTACCCACTACGGCTGAGGCTGGCTTGCCAAGCTTTCAGCTCGAGTCGTGGGTAGCTTTGTATGCTCCTGCTGCTACTCCGGCACCAGTCATTCTCAAGCTAAGTGAGGCAGTGAAAAAAAGTTTAGAGCAGGCAGAAGTCAAGCAACGGGCCGATACCGCAGGCGTTGAAGTGCGTTACCTCAACCCCCAGCAAATGGATGCGCTCTTGAAAAAAGAATTGCCCTATTGGAACAAGGTGATTAAAGCCGCTAATATTAAGCTTGATTAAATAGAAAGAAGTAGCAATGTCCCAGCAAGAACATCCGCAGGCTTATACCCTGCGTGAAGCGTGGTTAGAAGCAGCAGTGAAGTATTTAGAGCCCATTTTTTCTAAAGCAGGTTATGCCATTCCCCCCGTGCGAGTCTCATGCGGATTTCCGGCATCGAGTAGCCCGCGTACGACCTTAGGGCAATGTTGGCCACGGGAACGTTCGGGCGCTAGTGTTAATGAAATTTTTATCTCGCCCAAAATTGATGAACCCGTAGCTTTGTTAGATACACTGGTGCATGAGTTATGTCATGCTGTTGATGATTGTTTTAGCGGGCATGGCGAAGATTTTAAAGGTATCGCCCAAACAGTAGGGCTTGAAGGACCAGCGCGAATGGCAAAAGCGAATGAGGCCCTGGTAGTGCGTTTAATGATGATTAGTCAAGAGCTTGGCCCTTATCCACATCAAGCTATCGTATTTCCACCGCCACGGCCGAGTAACGCCAGCCGTAATAAGGCTACCTGCCCTCAATGTGGTTACGAGGTCACTTTACTGAAGAAGTGGGCTAGTTATGGCGCTCCGATTTGCCCAAAAGACTCGCTCAGAATGGTCGAGGCCATGCCTCAAACAATTGAAAATACCACCCTTACCGAGCTAGTACAAGAGCCCGATGAAATTCGACGCGCCATTAGCTAAGCGCTAAAATATCCTAACAATAATTTCTACACCGCATTTGTTATTACTCTAAGAATGCTTCCCTAATTTACTACCTTACTAAAATTAATCATCATTATGAGCGCACAAAAAATCATTCAAAATCCAAAGATCGCGATTATTCCTGGTGACGGCATTGGCAAGGAAGTCATGCCTGAGGGGGTTAGAGCCCTAGAGATCGCAGCCAGTAAGTTTGGTATCAACTTTCAGTTTGATCACTTTGATTTTGCAAGTTGTGACTACTATTTGAAGCACGGCAAGATGCTGCCCGATGATTGGTTTGATACCTTAATGAAATACGATGCTATTTTCTTTGGTGCGGTGGGTATGCCTAATATTTTAGCCGACCACCTTTCTTTGTGGGGTAGCTTAATTCAATTTAGACGGGGTTTTGATCAATATGTGAATTTACGCCCCGTACGATTATTGCCCGGTGTACCTTGTCCTTTGGCCAACCGTAAGCCTGGTGATATCGACTTCTTTGTGGTGCGTGAAAATACCGAAGGTGAATATTCAAGCGTGGGCGGCAAAATGTTCCCCGATACCGAGCGCGAATTTGTCGTACAAGAATCGGTTTTTACGCGTATTGGAACCGATCGGATTTTAAAGTTTGCCTTTGATCTAGCGCAAAGCCGATCTAAGAAACACCTGACGTCGGCAACGAAGTCGAATGGTATTGCTATTACGATGCCATATTGGGATGAGCGAGTAGAAGCAATGGCTAAAAAATACCTTGATGTAAGGATGGATAAATATCATATTGATATTCTCACGGCGCAGTTTGTGATGAATCCCGATCGCTTTGATGTGGTCGTAGCAAGCAATTTATTTGGCGATATCTTGTCTGATTTGGGTCCAGCATGCACTGGCACGATTGCAGTTGCACCATCGGGAAGTATTAACCCTGGGGGACTTTATCCCTCATTGTTTGAACCAGTTCATGGTTCAGCCCCCGATATTTTTGGTCAAAATATTGCGAACCCGATTGGTCAAATTTGGAGTGGTTCGATGATGCTAGATCATTTGGGATACCCCGCTGCGGGCAAAGCAATTTTCTCAGCAATTGAAAAAGTCTTAGCGGCTGGACCAAACCATGCCCCATTAACACCCGACTTAGGTGGTAAGGCTTGTACTGCAGATTTAGGCAAGGCAATAGCCGCAGCAATTTAATTGCGGGCTAGGGGGTAATTATTTAGCTGCCCCAGACGGGCTCCTTTTTATTGCTCTTAGCGATTTCTGTCATGACAACTTGATGTGCTTCGCAATCTGCAGCACTAGCCTGTAAGATAATTAAATCAGTGGGTAGTGCGCGGGCTTGTCCAGTAGCATCGGTTTTACTATCGTAATCAATTAAATCGATGGTGAGGTCTTCTTGGCCACGGGTCATCGCTAAATAAACTTCAGAAAGAAGCTGCGCATCTAACAGAGCGCCGTGTAAAGTGCGGTGCTCGTTACTAATTGCAAAGCGGTCACAGAGTGCATCGAGTGAATTGCGTTTGCCTGGAAACATTTGTCTAGCATCAACCAAGGTATCAATCACATTGCTCAATTGCGCCTTAAAGCTTGCCCGCTTTAAGCGATTAAATTCACTTTCTAGAAAACCTAAATCAAAAGGGGCATTATGAATAATGACTTCAGCATCAGCCAAAAATTCCATTAATTCATCGGCAATATGGGCAAAGAGGGGTTTATCTGCCAGAAATTCACGTGATAGGCCGTGAACCGCATAGGCCCCCGCATCAATTTCACGCTCAGGATTAATATAGCGATGAAAGGTGCGATTACTAAGGCGGCGATTAATGAGCTCCACGCAACCAATTTCAATAATGCGATCGCCAGTTGCGGCATTCAACCCAGTGGTTTCAGTATCGAGAATAACTTGGCGCAAGATTAAGTAGCCACCAAATCTTCAGGCGGGATTTCCATCGGCCCAGTACCAGCATATTTATCGAGGTAAAGATAAATAACGGGCGTAATAATCAAAGTAACAAATTGCGAAAAAATGAGGCCGCCTGCTACTGAAATGCCTAATGGCTGTCTTAATTCTGCACCAGCACCTAAACCAAAGGCAATTGGTAAGGCGCCCATTAAAGCAGCTAGGGTGGTCATCATAATGGGGCGAAAGCGCAAGGCACAAGCTTCACGAATCGCTTGCTCGGGGGTCATACCATGGTTACGTTGCGCCTCAAGGGCAAAGTCAATTAGCAAAATCGCATTTTTCTTCACAATGCCAATGAGCAGCAAGATACCAATCGAAGCTATCACCGTTAGCTCAAAGCCAAACAAGCGTAGAGCGAGTAAGGCGCCAATCGCTGCAGAGGGTAAGCCTGCCAAAATAGTGAGGGGATGAATATAGCTTTCATAAAGTACTCCGAGTAGTACGTAAATAACCCCCAGCGCCGCCAAAATTAAAATGATTTGTCCCGATTGATTATTTTTAAAAACTGCGGCGTCGCCGCCATAACTCGTAATAATAGAAGGTGGCAATTCAATGGCTTTCACGTATTTTTCGATTTGATCGGTCGCATCACCTAAGAATATATTTGGTGCCAAGTTAAATGAAATCGTGACTGCCGGAATTTGTCCCTGATGGTTTACTGCAGTAGGGCCTATAGTACGTTTAAAACTAGCAAGACTTGAAAGTGGAATGAGTTTATCGGTTGCGCGCCCACGGACAAATATTTTATTCAGATCAGTTTCAAATTGGCGATCTTCGGGCGCAGCTTCAAGAATTACGTAGTAGGTGTTGACGCTGCTGTAAATTGTGGAGATTTGTCGTTGACCAAAGGCGCTATACAGCGCAGTACGAATATCAGCAATATTGACTCCAGCCCCTGCTGCTTTTTCACGATCAATGTCAATTTGAACATTGAGTCCTTTTAATTGCGAGTCAGTAGTAACATCGCGAAACATCGGATTACTACGCATTTTTTCAAGTAACTTTTCGGCCCACTGGTTAACCCCCTCAAACCCAACACTTTGTAGGGTGAATTGATAGCGACTTTTACTAACGCGACCACCCAATTGTAAATTTTGAACCGGCCGCATATAAATATTTAAACCAGGTAATTGCTTAAACTGATTTCTGAGGCCCTCAAGTACTTGAGGCATTGGGAGGCGGTCACCCTTTGGTTTTAAGATAATTAAGAAGCGTCCTGTATTTGTGCCAGTACTCAGGCCGCCACCAATGATTGAAATTGAGCTCTCTACATTGGGATCTTTGCGCACAATTTCTGCAGCACGATCTTGTAAATCTAACATGGCAGTAAAAGAAATATCTTCTGCCGCTTCGGTTGTAGCGGTAATTTGGCTAATATCTTCTTCAGGAAAAAAGCCAGTAGGGCTATACATAAATAAGAGCACCGTAATAACAAAGGTCGAGATCGCTCCCCACAAGACGATTTTACGATGATGTAATGCTAAATCAAGGTAATGCAAGTAGGTCTTCAACGTCCATGCAAATATTCTGTCAAATTGCCTCAACAAGGCATTGTCGATGGAGTGCTCACCTGGTTTTGGTAAAAAGCGACTACAAAGCATGGGCACTACAGTTAACGACACTAGGGCGGAAACTAAAATGGATAAGGTCACTACAATTGCAAACTCATTAAATAACAGTCCAATGGGGCCTGGCATAAAGAATAGGGGAATAAATACGGCCACTAGAGAAATCGAGATTGAGATAATAGTGAAGCCCACTTCTTTGCTACCAATGAGTGCCGCCTTTAGAGGATCCATGCCTTTCTCAACATAACGCATGATATTTTCTAGTACCACAATAGCATCGTCGACTACGAGCCCCACTGCTAAGGTAATACCAAGGAGCGAGATATTATCTAGGCTATAGCCTAATATATAAAGCAAAAAGAAAGCGCCAATGAGTGAAATTGGCATGCTAATCGACGGAATAATTGTGGCAGAAAGGTGCTTTAGGAAGAGAAAGATGACCAACACCACGAGAAAAATAGTCAGGCCTAAGGTGAGGTTGACATCGTGAATTGAGTCTTTAATTGAGAGCGAGCGATCGTTTAATAATTGCAACTTAATTGAAGCGGGCATCTGTTGTTGAAATTGGGGCAGCAGTTTTTTTACTGCGTCAACAACTTCAACTGTGTTGGCATTAGGTTGCCGTAAAACTGCAATTGCAATCGAGCGCTCACCATCGGCAGTAGCCCAGGTTTTAATATCTTCATAACTTTGCAAGACATTGGCTACATCTTTTAAGTACACCGGTAGGCCATTCCGTTGGGCAACTACTAAATTGGCAAATTGCTCGGGCTTGAGCATTTGCTCATTTGCATAAATCGTAATACCTTGACGCGGACCATCAAGAACACCCACTGGACTATTTGAGTTTGCTTTATTTATAGCGATTGCGATTTCATCTAAGGTAAGGTTGCGGCTAGCTAAGGCATCAGGACGAGCAAGTACTCGAATGGCATAGCGTTTCGCTCCATAGACTAAGACTTGTGCAACCCCAGTAATCGTTGAGATTGTGGGCGAAAGTAAGTTTTCAGCGTAATCATTCAGCTCAGCAAGGTTCATTGAAGGTGAACTCATACGCACGACGATGACGGGGGTATCGGCAGGATTAATTTTGCGATAGGAGGGCGGCACCGTCATTTCAATTGGCAAGCGTTTTTGTGCGCGTAGTAGGGCAGCTTGCACATCGACAGCGGCTTTATCGATATCGCGGTTGTTATTAAATTCTAGGGTAATGTTCGTAACACCTAAGAAATTACTGGAGCTAATGACTTTAATGCCGTCAATCGTTGAAAATTCTTTTTCTAAGGGTAGCGCGACTGAAGAAGCCATATTTTCTGGCGAAGCACCTGGCAAGGTACCGCTGACAGAAATAATGGGGGTATTAAAACTCGGCAACGCTGCGACTGGAATTTTGAAATAGGCAATGGCGCCAGCGATTACGATAGCCACGGATAGCAAGACGGTCATGACTGGCCGGCGGATGCATAACTCGGAAAGTGTCATTTAGCGGCAGCAGGTGCGGCGACAGGCGCGGCAGGGGTTGTGGTAGGCGCAGCACTTTTTACTGGAGTAGAGCCAGTAGCTGGTGTAGCTTCACGAATTTTGGTGCCCGGACGTAAATTTTGTTTGCCTTCAACTACCACTCGGCTGCCGGGCGCAACGCCAGTAATAACTGACTGGCCTTGATATTCATAAACCACAGAAATGGGTTTAACAGCCACTTTATCACCGGCTTCAACGATATACACAATGCGACCTTTAGGGCTAATAATGATCGCTTGGGAAGGTACGACTAATGCATCTTTCAGTTCGCCAGCATTGAGCTTCACACGGGCAAATTCTCCTGGCAATAGGATCCCTTTTTCATTAGGGATTTGCGCCTTCACACGTACCGCTGCGATGACAGGATCGACTTGGTTATCAACCACTAAAACGTTGCCGACATAACTTTTGTTGCTTGAGTCTCCTACAGTGACTGTAACCTGCATAGGGGTTCCCGCGCTTTGAGTTTCTAGAATAATGGGAATGTCTTTTTCCGAAATCACAAACTGCACATTGATGGGGTTAAGTTGAGTGATGGTAACCATGGCTCCAGTGGTGGTAGTGGCAGTTGAGCTGGTCGCAGTGATTACGGTGTTACTGGCTTGTACCAATGAGCCTGGAAAAACATTAATAATGCCGGTGCGCCCACTAATGGGAGCGCGAATCGAGTCGAACGAGAGCTGCACTTGTGATGCGTTAGCAGCAGCTTGAGCCGATCTTGCATTGGCTAGAGAGGTATCGAGCCCCGCTTTAGAGATAAAGTTTTTATCCATTAGCTCTTTAGCGCGTAAATATTGTTTTTGCGCATCATCTGCGAGCGACTTCAGTTTTTCATAGTTTGCTTTATCTACACGATCATCGAGCAAAAATAATAAGTCACCCTGTTTCACTTCTTGGCCATCTTTAATGAAAATTTTGCTTACCGTATTGGTAACCATGGGGCGAATATCGACAATACTGTTTGCCACAATGGTGCCGGTTGCTTCAATTACCAAGGGTACATTTTTAGCTTGCACAATAACCGAGGTAATGGTTTGTGGTCCACCTACTTTATCTGCTGGCGGAAAGAAATAGGTATAGGCTTTTGAGCCTACGTAAATCAAAATCAACAAGGCAATAAGACGCCATTTGTATTGACGAATAAATGCCTTGACACTAGCCAGATTAATTTTTTTAAACCGCGCGAGCAGTACTTGAGCAGTGGGGCGAGCCAGCAGCGCTTGAATACTTTGCCAAACTGCGCAGGCTGTTTTTTTAGTGCGTTTGCCTAAAGCATCTAATGTGGAGGAAAGCCAGTTTTTTTGCGGCACAGTTTTTAAATTGATCTATTGGTTAATGGGCTCGGCACATTTTCGCATAAGCTGGAATTTACTGAAGATCGTGGTTTCCGGGCTGACTAGGGTAAAAATTCTTCAACCCCGCGATTGGCCAATTGATCGGCCAGCTCATTGCCGGGATCGCCGTTATGGCCCCGCACCCAATGCCATGAAATGGTGTGTTCTGGCAATAAAGAATCGAGTTCTTGCCATAAATCAGCATTTTTTACTGGGGCTTTTGCGGCAGTGCGCCAATTTCGGGCTTTCCACCCATCTAGCCACTCTGTAACCCCTTTTTGCACGTATTGAGAGTCGGTATAAAGGGCAACCGAACTAGCTTGTTTGAGGGCCCGTAGCGCATAAATAACGGCGCTAATTTCCATGCGATTATTGGTAGTGAGCAAAGCCCCGCCATGCAATTGCTTTTCATGGTGCCCTGAGCGTAAAACTGCGCCCCAACCACCTGGACCAGGATTGCCTTTGCAGGCGCCATCGGTATAAATCGTAATGTGCGGTAAAGCGGTTTTTTTATTCATTCCCTGGTAGCCTTGCGTGCTGCTCGACAGCGGGGGTAAGTTGGGTAAGGGCTTTAAGTCGTTTGGCGGGAATGCGCCCAAGCAGATGCATACCAGGAGTTCGCTTGATAGCTGAAATCAAAAAGACGGCCCCAAAAATAGGCCACCAGCGATTCCCCATCGGTTCTAAAAAATCCATTCTTGTCATGCCGGCGGAACTTTGTAAGGGAAATTTATAACAGCCAAAATGACCTCGATCAACTGAATAATCCAGTAATTTTAGCCAATCTTTCAGGCGTAGCAGACTAATAAATTGCCCGGTTCGTGGTAAATAGGGTGTGCCAAATAAATGGCTTAAATATTGCCTGACACCCCAAATGCTGGCTGGATTAAATCCTGAAATAATCACCCGGCCTTCGGGTAGCAAAATACGATCGACTTCCCGCAAAATTTGGTGGGGATCGGCCGCAAATTCCAACACATGGGGCAGCAGCACTAAATCAATACTTTGACTAGCAAATGGGAGTTCGGTAGGTAAACCCTCGACGATATGCCACTCTTGGCTCTGCGCTTTGATGCCAACCTCGCCAGGGCTAACAGAGAGCACATGCAAGGGCATCCGATTGGCGTTTAAGCCGTCAAGCTGAGGTAAGCCAATTTGCAAAGCATGAAAGCCAAAGACATCGCCCACGGCGGCTGCGAAGCGTTTTTCTTCCCAAGCTAAGACATATTGGCCCGGTGGCGAGTTTAGCCATTGTTCCCATGAAGACCACGGTGGGGCGTCATGCGCCGCGGAAGGTGGGGGAGTTGATATCATTAGGTCTTGTTTGTATCCGAGGTTTTCGTCTCATGGTCAAGAGTACAGCATTGCAAGTTTGGCCGATTCCTGCCTTTAGTGATAACTATATCTGGTGCATTCACGATGGTCATAGTGCACTGATTGTTGATCCGGGTGATGCGGCCCCCGTTATTCAATATCTGCAAAAAAATCGGTTGCAGTTAAGCGGAATTTTGATCACTCATTATCACGCTGATCATATCGGCGGGATTGCCGATTTATTAAGTGCCACTCCCAATGGCGACGCTTTACCAGTTTATGGGCCTGCGGCAGAAGTGATTGCTGAACGAACCCACGCTTTAATGCAGGGGGATGAGTTTGCCATCGCTGCACCTGCGATTCATTTTCAGGTTCTCGAGGTGCCTGGTCATACCTTGGGGCATATTGCCTACTTTGCCCCCGCAATACAAGTTCAAGAGGCCAGCGAGGATGCGCAGCAGGGAGCAGAGCCGCCACGGCTATTTTGTGGCGATACTTTATTTGCTTCTGGTTGTGGTCGTTTATTTGAAGGCACACCCACACAAATGCAGACATCTTTAGCAAAATTTGCTGCCTTACCAGGCAACACCTTGGTGTACTGTACCCATGAATACACCCTTTCGAATATCCGTTTTGCTTTGGCAGTTGAACCGCATAACGTTGATTTAATTACTTGGGCCAAACGGGCAGAGGGCTTACGAGCAGCACATTTACCCACCGTACCAACAACCATTGCGCAAGAAATGAAAACTAATCCTTTTATGCGTTGTGATCAAGCGGATGTTATCGCTGCAGCATGCAAGATTGCTCAGCAACCCGCTCTAAAAAGCCCGGCAACTGTGTTAGCAGCGATTCGTGCTTGGAAAGATCAGTTTTAGTGCGCAGTGCAACGGGCTATAGCTTACAGTTATACGGGCTAGCAATCCTTGCTGCCCTAGCCTTGGGGGGCTGTGCAACAGGGCCCCAATGGAGTTCTGACACGCCCACAGGCGCAATTTCTAAAGACCCGCGCGCTGCAAAAGCCCCGCGCATTAATTTAAATGAACAGTCGGTTAGTAGTTTAGAGGCACCTAGTAATAATTTGTGGATTCATATTCGTAATGGCTTTCAAATGCCCGAGCTCGAAAGCCCATTAGTCATTCAGCAAACAGTTTGGCTTGCGGCACGCCCTGATTATGTACAGCGCTCAATGGCACGTTCATCGCGGTATTTGTTTTATATCGTGCAAGAGGTTAATTTACGGGGCATGCCTACAGAGTTAGCCCTCTTACCTTTTGTGGAAAGCGCGTTTAATCCGCAGGCTAAGTCCGTTGCTAAGGCCTCGGGTATATGGCAGTTCATGCCTAAAACAGGCAAAGACTTTAAGTTAACCCAAAATGTATTTCGGGATGAACGGCGCGATGTATTGCAGTCTACTGACGCCGCTCTAGATTATTTGCAGCGCTTATATAAACAATTTGGCGATTGGCAACTGGCTTTAGCTGCGTACAACTGGGGCGAAGGTAATGTGCAACGCGCAATTCGTAAAAATCAGGCAGCGGGCTTACCCATTGGCTACAGCGATTTAAGTATGCCGAATGAAACGCGCAACTATGTACCTAAACTCATGGCCTACCGCAATATTGTGATGCAGCCAGAAGCCTATGGCATTGTTTTGCCGCAATTAGAGAATCATCCGTATTTTGTGGCCGTGGATGTTACTCGCGATATTGATGTCAAACTCGCGGCAAATTTAGCCGAGATGCCGCTTGAGGAGTTTTTAAATTTAAATCCCTCATTTAATAAGCCAGTTATTTTAAGCGCCGCTAATCAACAAATTTTATTACCGTTTAGTCGCGCTGAAATTTTTCAAGCGAATTTAAAACAATATCAAAAACCATTAGCATCTTGGACGGCTGTCACTATTTCAAAATCAGAATCACCCGAGCAAGTTGCGAAGACCCTTGGAGTGGATGTGACGCAATTACGTGAGGTAAACGGCATTCCAAAGGGCATGCGCATTAAAGGGGGGTCGACGGTTTTAGTTCCAAAGTTGGCCAATAAAACCAGCGATATTTCTGTGAATTTAGCTGAAAATGCAAGTCTGAGCCTAGAAAAGCCGCCACCACCCCCAAAACCCAAAAAAGCGGGTACGCATTCTAAGGCGGCTTCGCAAAACGGGGCAACTAAGCGTAAATCCCCATCGACAGAGACAGCGAAATCTGCGAAAAATATACCCAATAAGCCCTTAACTGCGACAACTAGCAGTGGCAAGGTAACTGTTAAAAACTAACGTAATGGGGTCGGAACTACTATGGTGCAGGCAAGCAAGCAACACACTTCTTATAAAACTGTGCATCAAGCTTCAATTACTGATCCAATTCAATTTTGGGGAGAGCAGGCCAAGCTTATTCATTGGGAAAAGCCGTTTAATCAAGTCTTGGATTATTCCAATCCGCCCTTTAGTAAATGGTTCGCGGGCGGCTTAACCAATCTTTGTTACAACGCAGTCGATCGGCATTTAGCGCAACGTGGCGACCAAATTGCTTTGGTGGCAGTTTCCACCGAAACCAACCAAGAAAAAACTTACACCTTTCAAGAGTTGCATGCGGAAGTGAATCGCATGGCAGCAATTTTAAAAACTAATGGGGTAAATAAAGGCGATCGCGTTTTAATTTATATGCCGATGATTGCGGAAGCCTGTTTTGCCATGCTGGCTTGCGCGCGAATTGGGGCAATTCACTCAGTGGTCTTTGGGGGTTTTGCCTCACATAGCTTGGCAGCGCGAATTGATGATGCGCAACCCCAAATGATTATTTCAGCTGAGGCTGGCATGCGCATGGGTAAAGGCGTACCTTACAAGCCTTTATTAGATGAGGCGATTGCTTTAGCTGTATCAAAGCCAGCCAAGGTGCTCATTGTGAATCGGGGGTTGACTCCATACACAGCTGTAGCGGGGCGCGATTTAGATTACGCTGCCGAGCGGGAAAAAAACATCGCTGCACAAGTTCCCGTGGAATGGGTTGATGCCACGCATCCCTCCTATATTTTATATACCTCTGGCACAACTGGAAAACCGAAAGGCGTGCAGCGCGATACGGGTGGTTATGCCGTGGCCCTTACAGCGAGCATGCAGCATATTTTTTGTGGCAAGCCAGGTGAGACGATGTTTACTACATCGGATATTGGCTGGGTAGTAGGGCATAGCTACATTATTTATGCACCACTTTTAAACGGTATGGCGACCATCATGTATGAAGGCACGCCGTTACGACCCGATGCAGGAATTTGGTGGAGTTTAGTTGAAAAATATAAAGTCTCGGTGATGTTCTCTGCGCCAACGGCAGTGCGCGTGCTGAAGAAACAAGACCCTAGTTTTTTAAGCAAATATGACTTGTCGAGCTTGCGCTATTTATTTTTGGCTGGTGAACCACTTGATGAACCCACTGCGAATTGGATTCATGGCGCCATTAATAAACCCGTAGTAGATAACTATTGGCAGACCGAAACCGGCTGGCCTATTTTGGCAATTCAAAGTGGAGTTGAGGTCATGCCCCATAAATTTGGTTCGCCTGGCTTACCTTCCTTTGGGTACAACATGAAATTGCTCGATGATGCTACTGGCGCTGAGTTAGGCGCCGACGCCAAAGGCGTAATTGCTATTGAGGGCCCCTTACCACCGGGTTGTATGCAAACGATTTGGGGAGATGATGCGCGTTATGTGAAGACCTATTGGGAATCAATTCCTGGTAAGTTAATTTATTCGACCTTCGATTGGGGTATTAAAGATAGTGATGGTTACTTTTTTATTCTTGGGCGTACCGATGATGTAATTAATGTGGCTGGCCATCGATTAGGAACACGTGAAATTGAAGAAAGTTTGTCTAGTCACCCGAATTTAGCCGAGGTTGCCGTAGTTGGTATTGCTGATCAATTGAAGGGCCAAGTTGCGATTGGCTTTGCTATTCCGAAGGATGCTTCACAAACTGCCACTTTAGAAGCCGAACTGATGAAAACAGTGGATTCCCAGTTAGGCGCCGTTGCTCGCCCAGCAAGAGTCTACATCGTTCATGCTTTACCCAAAACGCGGTCAGGAAAAATTGTGCGACGTGCTTTACAAGCAGTGGCTGAAGGGCGCGATCCTGGCGACATCAGCACTATGGAAGACCAAGCGGTTTTGGCGCATATTAAAGAAGTGATTGAGCAAAAGCGCGGCTAGTCTGTAGGCAAGCTGGTATGATAGTGGGGTTCGTAACTCATAAATTACCCTAGCGCTTAAAGACACTCACCTCCCGCAAATTGTCCCGGGTAGGTCTTTTGGGGCGAGCAGGGTCGGATGGCAGTAGGGATTGGAGAATTTTTGTCACCCTTACTTCCTTCTTTTCCTCCCGCGGTACTGGCGCTCGCAGATGGCAGCGTTTTTGCTGGTTACAGTATTGGCGCCCCTGGTGAAACTTCTGGTGAAGTTGTTTTTAATACCGCCATGACAGGTTACCAAGAAATCTTGACTGATCCCAGTTACGCAAGGCAAATTGTTACCTTAACTTATCCACACATTGGTAATGTGGGGGTGAATGCGCAAGATGCAGAATCGGCGCAGGTTTACGCAGCAGGTTTAATAGTGAAAGATTTATCGCGGCGGGTTTCGAATTTCCGTGCTGAAGATAGTTTGGAACATTATTTGCAAGAGGCCAAGGTTCCGGGTATTGCTGGTATCGATACCCGTAAGTTAACGCGATTATTGCGCGATAAGGGTGCACAGTCAGGCGCCATCGTGGCCGGTCGTATTGGCGATAATGTGGCGGAGTTAAGTAAACAAGCTTTGCAGTTAGCAAAATCGTTTGCAGGTATGGCTGGTCTCGACTTAGCGCAAGTGGTTACCACTCCATATGCCTATGAATGGCGTGAAGGTGAATGGGAATTGCATGGCCCCATTGGTAAGCCAGCCTATCGGCTGCTTGATGAAGATAAACCTCCAAAAAATATAGGCAAATTAAAACATGTCGTGGCCTACGACTTTGGTGTGAAACGTAATATCTTAAGAATGCTAACTGAGCGCGGCTGCTTATTAACGATAGTGCCAGCTAAAACGAGTGCCGCTGAAGTGATGGCGATGAAACCAGATGGCGTATTTTTATCGAATGGCCCAGGTGATCCCGAGCCATGCGATTACGCCATTACAGCTGCCAAGACCATTATCGACGCTGGTATTCCTACCTTTGGTATTTGTTTGGGGCATCAAATCATGGGTTTAGCGGCTGGGGCCAAAACCCTCAAAATGAAATTTGGTCATCATGGTGCAAATCATCCCGTTAAAGATCTCGAGAGTGGCAAGGTTGCCATAACTTCACAAAACCACGGCTTTGCAGTTGATGCAAAAACCTTACCAGCTAATGTGCGCATTACTCACGTGTCTTTATTTGATGGTTCATTGCAAGGCTTAGCTTGGAAAGATAAGCCGGCCTTTTGCTTCCAAGGTCACCCTGAAGCATCGCCCGGACCCCATGACATTGCTTACTTGTTTGATCGCTTTATAGATTTAATGCAAGCTCCTAAGCAGCAGGAGGTTACCCGTGCCTAAGCGTAGCGATTTAAAAAGTATCTTAATTATTGGCGCTGGTCCGATTGTGATTGGTCAAGCGTGTGAGTTTGATTACTCTGGTGCGCAAGCTTGCAAAGCTTTGCGTGATGAAGGTTACAAAGTTATTTTGGTTAATAGTAATCCTGCGACCATCATGACCGATCCCGATATGGCCGATGTAACTTACATTGAACCCATTACCTGGGAAGTAGTTGAGCGCATTATTGCGCTAGAAAAGCCCGATGCCATTTTGCCAACAATGGGCGGCCAAACTGCCTTAAATTGCGCACTTGATTTGCATCGTCACGGGGTTTTAGAAAAATATGGTTGCGAACTAATTGGCGCCTCTCCCGAAGCGATTGATAAAGCAGAAGATCGGCAGAAGTTTAAAAATGCCATGACGAAAATTGGCCTAGGCTCGGCTAAATCAGGCATTGCCCATACCATGGAAGAAGCCTTAGCAGTGCAACAACGCCTTCAAACTGAAACCCATAGTGCCGGTTTTCCAGTAGTCATTCGTCCTTCATTTACGATGGGTGGTTCTGGCGGCGGTATTGCTTATAACCGCGAGGAATTTGAAGAAATTTGTAAGCGCGGTCTCGAGCTATCACCTACTAATGAATTATTAATTGAAGAATCATTATTGGGTTGGAAAGAGTTTGAGATGGAAGTGGTGCGTGACCGAGCAGATAACTGCATTATTGTTTGCTCGATTGAAAACCTCGATCCGATGGGCATCCATACTGGCGATTCAATTACCGTTGCCCCAGCGCAAACTTTAACGGATAAAGAATATCAATTGATGCGTAATGCTTCAATTGCGGTCTTACGAGAAATCGGTGTTGATACAGGTGGTTCGAACGTGCAATTTTCTATTAACCCGGTTGATGGACGCATGATCGTTATTGAAATGAATCCCCGGGTCTCGCGTTCTTCGGCCTTGGCCTCAAAGGCTACTGGCTTTCCGATTGCCAAAATTGCTGCCAAGTTAGCAGTGGGTTACACCTTAGATGAATTACAAAATGATATTACTGGTGGCGCTACGCCAGCATCGTTTGAGCCTACCTTAGATTACGTCGTAACTAAAATTCCCCGTTTTGCTTTCGAAAAATTTCCCCAAGCCGATTCACGCTTAACGACGCAAATGAAATCGGTTGGTGAAGTCATGGCAATTGGTCGCACTTTCCAAGAATCATTTCAAAAAGCCTTACGTGGCTTAGAGGTTGGGGTCGACGGACTCGATGAAAAATCGACTGAATTAGAAGAGATCATTCAAGAAATTGGTGAACCTGGCCCAGAGCGTATTTGGTATGTGGGCGATGCTTTTCGATTAGGCATGAGCCTTGATGAAATTTATGACGAAACTAAAATTGATCCTTGGTTTTTAGAACAAATTGAGGAACTCATCCAGCTAGAGGCAGACGTCAAGCTGCGCCAGCTTGATTCCCTACAGGCTGCCGAATTACGTTTCTTAAAGCAAAAAGGCTTTTCTGATCGTCGCTTAGCCCGATTAATGCAAGTCGATACTGCTGCGGTGCGCGCCGCACGCCAGCGCTTAAAAGTATTGCCAGTTTATAAGCGGGTCGATACTTGCGCTGCCGAATTTTCTACTAATACTGCTTATTTGTATTCTACCTATGAGGCCGAGCACGGTGAATGTGAAGCTAACCCAAGTCAACGTGACAAGATCATGGTGCTAGGTGGTGGCCCTAACCGGATTGGCCAAGGGATTGAGTTTGATTATTGCTGTGTGCATGCGGCGCTAGCCTTGCGTGAAGATGGCTATGAAACCATCATGGTGAATTGCAATCCTGAAACCGTGTCAACCGACTACGATACTTCCGATCGTTTGTACTTTGAGCCGCTTACTTTAGAAGACGTATTAGAAATTGTTGCCAAAGAAAAGCCGCTAGGTGTCATTGTGCAATATGGCGGCCAAACGCCGTTGAAGCTAGCGTTAGACCTAGAGGCGAACGGCGTGCCAATTATTGGTACCTCACCCGATATGATTGATGCGGCTGAAGATCGTGAGCGTTTTCAAAAATTGTTGCAAACCCTAGGTTTGCTCCAGCCACCAAATCGAACCGCGCGCGCTGAAGATGAAGCCTTGATATTAGCCGAAGAAATTGGCTATCCTCTGGTGGTGCGGCCATCGTATGTATTAGGTGGTAGAGCAATGGAAATTGTTCATGATGGCCGCGATTTACAACGCTATATGCGTGAAGCGATGAAGGTCTCGCACGATTCACCGGTTTTACTAGATCGTTTTTTAAATGATGCGATTGAATGCGATGTCGATTGTATTAGCGATGGGCAGCAAGTCTTTATTGGCGCGGTGATGGAGCATATTGAACAAGCTGGAGTGCATTCGGGTGACTCCGCCTGCTCTTTACCGCCTTACTCCTTAATACCCTCAACAGTCGCTGAAATAAAACGTCAAACTGCAGCGATGGCTAAAGGCCTCAATGTAGTGGGCTTAATGAATGTGCAGTTTGCGATTCAGAATGTAGCTGGTAAAGATGTCATCTACGTTCTGGAGGTGAATCCGCGTGCTTCGCGCACCGTTCCCTATGTATCGAAGGCCACAGGGCTGCAATTAGCAAAAATTGCCGCGCGCTGTATGGTTGGTCAAACATTAGCTCAGCAAGGTATTGTGGCCGAGGTTATTCCAACTTACTTCTCAGTTAAAGAAGCGGTCTTTCCCTTTAATAAATTTCCTGGTATTGACCCCATTTTGGGCCCCGAGATGCGTTCTACTGGTGAGGTAATGGGGGTAGGACGAACTTTTGGTGAAGCGCTGTTTAAATCGCAATTAGGCGCTGGTATTAAGTTGCCTAAAAGTGGCACGGTCGTATTGACTGTGAAAGATAGCGATAAGGCAGTTGCAGTAGAAGTGGCCCATATCTTGCATGAATTAGGCTTTCCCATGGTGGCGACCAAAGGTACTGCCGCAGCAATTACGGCTGCTGGATTACCTGTGCGGATGGTGAATAAGGTTAAAGATGGTCGACCCCATATTGTTGACATGATCAAAAACGGGGAAATCTCCTTGGTCTTTACTACCGTTGATGAAACCCGTACCGCCATTGCCGATTCTCGCTCGATTCGCACCAGTGCCCAAGCAAATAATGTGACTTACTACACTACCATTAGCGCAGCTAGAGCGGTCATGGAAGGTTTATTAAGTTTTAGTAAGAGTTCAGATAGCGGCAAAGATGCTTTAGCGGTCTATTCCTTGCAGGATTTACACCGCTCACTGCCATAGCTTAGAATTAGGGTTATGAGCACAATTCCATTAACTAAGCTTGGCGCGCAACTTTTGAAAGAAGAGCTGCAGCGCTTGAAGCACGTCGAGCGCCCAGCGGTGATTAACGCAATTTCAGAAGCCCGTGCCCAAGGCGATCTTTCTGAAAATGCCGAGTACGATGCCGCAAAAGAAAAGCAAGGTTTTATTGAGGGTCGGATTCAAGATCTGGAAAGTAAATTAGCCGCCGCCCAAATTATTGATCCTGCTACCTTAGACGTCAATGGGCAAGTTGTTTTTGGAGCCACGGTCGATTTAGAAGATTTAGAAAATGGCACGAAGTTTACCTACCAAATTGTGGGTGATGATGAGGCTGATATCGCGGTCAATAAAATTTCTATTAGCTCACCTATTGCGCGGGCTTTAATCAGCAAGGAAGAGGGCGACGTGGTTAAAGTGCAAGCGCCTGGCGGCAATCGCGAAGTTGAAATTTTAGCTGTACGGTATATTTAATTTATTTCAGCTATGCCGATGGTCGAAGTGGTACCAGTAAATTCAAGCTATGCTGGTGCACGGCGCCTATTCATGATACTTAGCAATTTATGGGTTGGCAGTATATTAACCGTCGGTTACTTGGTCGCTCCAACCATTTTTTCTCAACTCTTTGATCGGCAAGCCGCTGGCATGATGGCTGGCGCAATTTTCCGGGTCGAGGCTTATGTAAGTTTGGTGACATCTGTAGGGCTTTTGGTTTTTGCCAATTTACTGATCAATCGCGGCTTGAATCAATTTCGTCTCGTTCGCTGGTTATTACTAGGCATGCTGATTTGTACTTTATGCGCGACATTTATTCTCATTCCTTGGTTAGAAATGATACGCGATCAGGCTTTACAGCAGGGTATGCCAGTGATGCTTTCACCATCAGCTACTTTATTTAGTAGGCTTCATGGCATGTCGAGCATTTTATTTTTATGCCAAAGTGTTTTGGGTTTAGTCTTGGTATGGCGGTTGAGTGGAAAAGCGGAATAGATTCAGCTAAACCAATAAACTCAGCTAAACCATTTGTATTACCCCAATAATTTTTTCTTAGTACTGCTTTGGCGCACTTTGCGCCGCTTAGGGTTTGGTGCTGGCGCGCTTAATTTGCGCGAGGTGTAGCCTGCCGAAGTCCAGCCAATTTTAGATTCACGTACCGGCGCTTTCGAGCCTTTGCCAACTGTTTTTGGTGGCGTGCTGACTTTTTTGCTTGCGGTCTTGCGCGTTGTCTTGAGCGCAGTTCGTGGGGCTTGAATTTTTTTCTTGGTCTTTTTAGCCGAGCGTGCAAAAGCTTCATCTTCTGCGGCAGTAGGTTTGGGGCGCCAGACTACGAATAGTTTGCCAATCTGTTGTACTGGGGCTGCGTGCAAAGCGTCGCAAAGCTTGGCGTACATCTCGGCACGTAATTCACGATCATCGCCCAGCACCCGAATTTTAATCAGCTCATGGCTTTTAAGTGCCAATTGCGCTTCTTTGATGACGTTGGCACTCAAGCCAGCATTGCCAATCATGACAACAGGATTAAGATCATGGGCTTTGGCTTTAAGCGATTTGCGTTGGGCAGGGGTAATGGTTAATTTAGTCATAGCTTGCGATGATAGTGCATTCGAAATTACACGCATTTGCACTGCTACAAAGAAATCAGCGAAAATAGCCCATCGTGGCAAAAAATAAATTTAATAAAAGCTGGTTACAAGATCATTTAAATGATCCCTATGTAAAGATGGCCCAAAAAGATGGCTATCGCGCACGGGCGGTATATAAGCTTAAAGAAATTGACGAGCAAGATCATTTAATTAAAGCAGGTATGGTGGTCATCGATTTAGGTAGTGCTCCAGGCAGCTGGTCTCAATACGTGCGTACCCGCTTAGTTGAGCTAGGTAAAAGCAATCCCAAAATTGAGTCGGGCAAGCCGGACGGCTGCATCATTGCCATTGATTTGCTGCCCATGGAAGCCATTGCTGATGTTAGTTTTATCGAAGGAGATTTTCGTGAAGACGTGGGAATTGCTGCCGTTACTGCTTTGCTACCGGGGGGAGTGGATAGCAAGGTTGACTTGGTACTGTCTGATATGGCGCCCAATTTATCAGGGGTAGGGGTTGCCGATGCTGCCCGCATGGCGTATTTGGCTGAATTAGCCCTTGATTTTGCCGTGGCACGCTTAAAGCCCGATGGTGCTCTATTGATTAAAAGCTTTCATGGCAGTGGCTACAGCCAAATTGTCGAGGCTTTTAAAAAGGTCTTTAAAACCGTAACCCCTCGAAAGCCTAAGGCCTCGCGGGATAAATCGGCCGAAACCTTTCTCTTGGGTCGAAATTTAAAGCCTACCGCTCTATCCTCAGGGACTTAGGGCTTGATTAACCCTAATAACAACAGTAGTTTATTGGATTTATTTGTTCTCAGCCCTTGAATATAGGGAGTAGTAGAATCATATACATAGGGTATTCATGGGGTTTACGGTGTTTATTGGGGTTTTATAGGTTTTTACTCCCGAATTAATTCGGCAAAGGTGTGCATTTGAATAGCAATATGTTCCAGAAAATTGGGGTTTGGCTCATTGTGGGTCTGGTTTTATTCACCGTTTTCAAGCAATTTGATAAGCCGCGCTCACAAGAGCAGGTTACTTACTCGCAATTTATGGATGACGCCAAGGGCGGCAAAATTAAACGCGTGGATGTACAAGGCCGCACCCTTCAAGTAACGCCTAGCGATGGTGTTAAGTATTCGATTATTTCGCCTGGCGATATTTGGATGGTAGGCGACTTGATGAAGTTTGGCGTGCAAGTAACCGGTAAAGCGGAAGATGAGCCAAATTTATTGGTATCTGCTTTGTATTACCTCGGACCCACTTTATTGATTATTGGTTTTTGGTTTTTTATGATGCGCCAAATGCAAGGTGGCGGCAAGGGCGGTGCCTTTTCTTTCGGTAAATCGAAGGCGCGCTTGATTGATGAAAATAGCAATACCGTGACCTTCAATGATGTGGCGGGTTGTGATGAGGCCAAAGAAGAAGTATCTGAATTAGTCGATTTCTTAAAAGACCCGCAAAAATTTCAAAAACTGGGTGGGCGAATTCCGCATGGTGTGTTATTGGTTGGCCCTCCGGGTACAGGTAAAACCTTATTAGCGCGCGCCATTGCTGGTGAAGCTAAGGTAC
Organism: Polynucleobacter sp. IMCC 30228; assembly: GCF_021395205.1. Classification (GTDB taxonomy): domain Bacteria; phylum Pseudomonadota; class Gammaproteobacteria; order Burkholderiales; family Burkholderiaceae; genus Polynucleobacter. The sequence continues at coordinate 334,140 of NZ_JAJVCS010000002.1, forward strand.
CGTTCTTTTCGATTTCGGGTTCCGACTTTGTGGAAATGTTTGTTGGTGTGGGCGCATCGCGTGTGCGCGATATGTTTGATAACGCCAAAAAACATTCACCATGCATTATTTTTATTGATGAAATTGATGCCGTTGGTCGCCATCGTGGTGCTGGTATGGGCGGTGGTAACGATGAGCGCGAACAAACCCTCAATCAAATGTTAGTTGAAATGGATGGCTTTGAGAGTAATAGCGGCGTAATTGTCGTTGCTGCGACTAATCGCTCAGATGTGCTCGATCGGGCCTTATTGCGTCCAGGTCGTTTCGATCGCCAAGTACACGTTGGCTTGCCGGACATTCGGGGCCGTGAACAAATTTTGCAAGTACATATGCGCAAAGTACCGATTAACCCCGATGTCGATGCAGCAGTAATTGCGCGTGGCACTCCCGGATTTTCTGGTGCCGATTTAGCGAACCTGGTGAATGAGTCGGCTTTATTTGCTGCGCGCCGTAATAAACGCTCAGTTGATATGCAAGACTTCGAAGACGCTAAAGACAAAATTTATATGGGTCCCGAACGTAAATCGGCAGTTATGCGTGAAGAAGAGCGGCGCAATACGGCTTATCACGAATCGGGTCACGCAGTGGTGGCGAAAACCTTGCCCAAAGCCGATCCAGTGCATAAAGTCACGATCATGCCGCGCGGTATGGCTTTAGGCGTTACTTGGCAGTTGCCTGAGTTTGATCGCATTAATATGTATAAAGATCGGATGTTGGAAGAGCTGGCTATTTTGTTTGGTGGCCGTGCCGCCGAAGAGGTTTTCTTACACTCGATGAGTACTGGGGCCTCAAATGACTTTGAGCGCGCGACAAAACTGGCGCGTGATATGGTGACGCGTTATGGCATGAGCGATAGCTTGGGCACCATGGTCTATGTTGATACCGAACAAGACAATATGTTTGGGCGCATGAATGTGAAAACGGTTTCTGAAGAGACGCAGCAAAAAGTCGATGCTGAAATACGTACCCTCATCGATACGCAGTACGGTGTAGCCAAAGCGATATTGGAGCAAAATCGCGAAAAAGTAGAAGCCATGGTAGTTGCTTTGTTGGAATGGGAAACCTTAGATGCTGAGCAAATTAATGACATCATGGCAGGTCGTCCACCACGGGCACCTAAGCCACCCCCAATTACCAGCGCTTTTGGAAACTCAGCTGGTGGGGCGCCAGGTCCTACAGCTGATAATGCCCCAGCACCAGCTTAAGAAATAATTACGCTGTAATGTACGTGCAAAATCTGCCCACGGCTTGGCGCTGTGGGCGTTTTCTTTTTGACTGGCAGAAACGCATGCGTCCTTTAGTCATGGGGATTCTGAATGCGACACCCGATTCATTTTCAGATGGGGGGCGTTTTGCTAGTCGTGATGCCGCTTTGCGTCAAGCTGAGCATATGATTACCAGTGGCGTTGACATTATTGATATTGGTGGCGAATCAACCCGCCCTGGTGCTGAAGCGGTGCCAGTAGATATTGAGCTTGAGCGGGTACTGCCCATCATTGAAGCATTGCGCGATTGTGGCACCGCCCTATCAATCGATACCTATAAGCCACAAACCATGCTAGAGGCCTTAAAGCTAGGTGTCGATTGCGTAAACGATGTCTGGGCTCTGCGCCAACCGGGGGCATTAGAAGTGGTTCATCAAGCAGGCTGTGGCGTGGTGCTAATGCATATGCAACGCGACCCGCAAACCATGCAATTTAATCCTGAATATTTAGATGTTGTTACAGATGTGAGATTATTTTTAGCCGAACGGGCCAAAGAAGTAGAGGCAGCAGGGGTTAGTACTGAGCAAATTATTCTCGATCCTGGCTTTGGTTTTGGTAAAAGCCTTGAGCATAATTTACGCATGTTACGCGAATTTGGCTCATTTACCGAGTTAGGGTACCCAGTTTTATTGGGCATTTCCCGTAAATCGATGCTGGGTAAAATTAGCGGCAAGGAAGTGCATGAGCGCTTAGCCCCCGGCATTGCTGCGACGATTATGGCGGTTGAGCAGGGCGCAGCGCTGGTTCGCACTCACGATGTACCAGAAACCTTTGATGCACTTCGCTTATGGGAAGCGGCGCGGGTTTTATAATCAATCTATGAAAAAGAAATATTTCGGTACCGATGGTATTCGTGGAGAAGTAGGGCAATTTCCTATCGTCCCTGAATTTGTGATGCGCTTGGGCTATGCTACTGGCAAGGTGCTTAGTCGTGATCTTGCGCCAGGCGAGCGTTGTTCCGTTTTAATTGGTAAAGATACGCGAATTTCTGGTTATTTACTCGAGGCCGCTCTTGAAGCAGGCTTTTCTGCTGCTGGTGTCGATGTCAGTTTATGCGGCCCTATGCCTACCCCTGCTGTTGCCTATTTAACGAATGCCTTACGCCTTTCAGCAGGCATTGTTATTTCGGCTTCGCATAATCTTTATCAAGATAATGGCATTAAATTTTTCTCTGCCCAGGGCGACAAAATATCGGATGAGTTTGAATTGGCAATTGAAGCCCTATTAGAAGAGCCGATGGGGTGCGTTAGCTCAGAGCATTTAGGAAGGGCATTTAGACTACGCGATGCAGCTGGTCGTTATATTGAATTTTGTAAGTCGACCTTTCCTAATCATTTGAATTTGCGCGGTATGAAAATTGTGGTCGACTGTGCTAATGGTGCTGCTTACGATGTAGCTCCGAATGTCTTTCATGAATTAGGCGCAGAAGTGATTTCTATTGGCATTGAGCCTAATGGTCGCAATATTAATGATCGTTGTGGCGCGACTGCACCGGCTGCTTTAATCGCCAAGGTGCGCGAGACCGGCGCTGATATTGGCATTGCCCTTGATGGTGATGCCGATCGCTTGCAAATGGTCGATGCTAGTGGGCGCCTCTTTAATGGCGATGAGTTACTTTATGTCTTGGCCAAGGATCGGCTTGAGCGGGGTATGCAGGTCGGTGGGGTGGTTGGAACCCTTATGACAAACTTAGCCGTAGAAAATGCCCTGCGGACTTTGGGCCTTGATTTTGAGCGAGCGCAAGTTGGCGATCGTTATGTTTTAGAGCAGCTAAAACAAAAAAAATGGCTCTTAGGCGGGGAAGGTTCGGGCCATTTGCTCTGTTTAGATCACCATACTACTGGCGATGGCACGATTGCAGCTTTGCAGGTTTTGGCAGCGATGCGGCAAAAGAAACAAAGCTTGGCTCAATTACTGAGTGCGGTATCAATTTTCCCGCAGGTACTGATCAATATTCGCACCCCAGCCAATTACCGCTGGCAAGACGATACGCAACTACAGGCGAAGATTGCTGCAACTGAGGCTGCCTTGGGTCAGCGTGGGCGAGTTTTAATCCGCCCCTCGGGTACCGAGCCGGTTTTACGGGTCATGGTGGAGGCGCAAGATGCTTCTCTGGCGCAAAGTAGCGCTGAACAGATTGCTGCTGTAGTGCCTAAGGCAAGCTAAAAAATATTTTAAGATGAAACGATAAATAACTGATTTATATATCTATTTATCGATTGAAGCAATTTTGTTTTGGCTGTCATAAAAAGGTCATATAGAAGTCTTATGCTCACTGAGAAGATTCAATCTCATCTGCTCACTTAAGCTCTTCTAAAGGACTAATTAATAATGAATGTTTTGCTCAAAAAAGCCATCACAGTAGGTGCAGTGGTTTCTGCCACCGCCTTTTCAGTGCCTGTTTTCGCGCTTGATATCACTGGCGCCGGCGCAACCTTTCCTTACCCTGTCTACGCGAAATGGGCCGAAGCGTATAAAGCAAAAACCGGCAACGGCATGAACTACCAGTCAATTGGTTCGGGTGGCGGTATTAAGCAAATCAAGGCTAAAACCGTTGACTTTGGCGCAACTGACAACCCTGTTGCATTTGAAGAGCTAGAAAAAGATGGCATGGTGCAGTTTCCAGCCATTATTGGCGGTGTAGTGCCAGTAATTAACGTCGAAGGTGTGAAGTCGGGTCAAATTAAATTGGATGGCCCCACTTTAGCGGATATTTTTCAAGGCAATATTAGCAATTGGAACGATAAGCGCATTGCCATTATGAATCCAGGAGTAAAAATTCCTGCAGGTGACATTACTGTGATTACCCGTGCCGATGGTTCAGGCACTACCGCAATTTTTACGGACTATTTAGCCAAGACTAGTAAGCTTTGGAAAGATGCTGTAGGTTCGGGCTCTTCTGTAAAGTGGCCCGCAGCGTCTACCGTTGGCGGCAAGGGTAATGAAGGCGTTGCCGCTAATGTATCCAGAGTAAAAAATTCGATTGGTTATGTGGAGTACGCTTATGCTAAGAAAAATAACTTAACTTATATTGCCTTGAAAAATGTAGCAGGGCAGTATGTTGAGCCAGACGATGAAACTTTTGCCGCCGCTGCAGCCGGAACCGATTGGGCGAAGATTCCAGGAATGGGCACTTTTATTACCAATGCACCTGGCGCAAAATCATGGCCTATCACTGGCGCCTCTTTTATTTTGGTATACAAAAATCCTGAGAATAAAGCCAATGCAGCTGAAGTTTTGAAGTTCTTTGATTATGCTTTTAAAGATGGCAAGAAAATGGCTACAGACTTAGAGTATGTACCTTTGCCAGATGCCACTACCGACTTTATTCGTAAGAATGTGTTTACTAAAGTGCAAACAAAGTAACGGAAGATTACAGGCTAGTATTTAATCCATAATTCATTAATTGAGGCGATGACGTAATGCATTTAGCGGCTTTAAATTCAGCAATGCCTTCTAGTCGGGCAATTAGAGTCGCTAAATTGCAGCGCGTACAAGACTTTTTGTTTCATCGTGTGACTCAATTTTTTGCCATGCTCGTTTTATTTGCATTGTTAGGAATTATTGCCTCGTTGCTAATTAATGCTTGGCCAGCTTTACATGAATTTGGTTTTGGTTTTTTTATTGATCCAGAGTGGGATATTGGTAAAGATAAATTTGGTGGGTTAATTGCTATTTATGGCACGGTTGTCACGTCGCTGATTGCTTTGTTAATAGCCGTTCCTCTGAGCTTCGGCATTGCTGTTTTTTTAACTGAAATCTGTCCAGGGTATTTGCGGCGACCCTTAGGTACGGCAGTAGAATTATTGGCCGCAGTACCGTCGATTATTTACGGGATGTTTGGCCTCTTTGTTTTTGCGCCGATTTTTGCCGACTATATCGAGCCTGCACTTGCAGCAACTTTGGGGAAAATTCCACTGATTGGTCTTCTTTTTTCAGGGCCAGCTAATGGAATTGGCATGTTATGCGCTGGTTTAATTTTAGCCATGATGATTTTGCCTTTTATTGCCTCGGTTATGCGCGATGTATTTGAAATCGTGCCCCCAGTGATTAAAGAATCGGCTTATGGCATTGGTTGCACTACCTGGGAAGTTGTTAGTAAAATTGTTTTTCCGTATACCAAGGCTGGTGTAATTGGCGGCATTATGTTGGGGCTAGGGCGGGCACTCGGCGAGACTATGGCCGTTACTTTTGTTATCGGTAATGCCCTGCGTTTATCACCATCCTTATTTGCGCCAGGTAGTTCAATTGCCTCTACCTTAGCCAATCAATTCGGTGAGGCCGCCCCGGGCTTGCATTTTTCATCCCTATTTGCATTGGGTTTGGCGCTATTTGTGATTACTTTTATTGTCTTGGCGCTGGCCAAATGGATGTTAGCGCGCATGGAAGAAAAGCAAGGGCTAAAGTCATGAATCAAGTTAATCACATTAATCAGGCAGTATTTGCGGTGCGTAAGCGTACCAATGCCATTGGCCTATTTTTATCGATGGCGGCCATGGCCCTAGGCATGTTATTTTTATTATGGATCTTAAGTATTTTATTTATTAAAGGATTTTCGGCAATTAATTGGGCTATGTTCACTGCCAGCACACCTGCTCCAGGATCGGAGGGAGGTGGTTTGGCTAATGCAATTGTCGGAAGCATGATGCTGATTGGTTGCTGTACCCTAATTAGCACCCCAATTGGTGTTTTGGCTGGCCTGTATCTGGCGGAATATGGTGATCGAAGCAAAGTTGCCGGTATTACCCGTTTTGTTACCGACATTATGCTGTCTGCCCCATCCATTGTTATTGGTCTTTTTGTCTATGCTTTAGTGGTGGCTCAAGTGCGCCATTTTTCAGGCTGGGCCGGTACGATTGCTTTGGCTTTAATTGCAATACCTGTAGTGGTAAGAACAACTGAGAATATGTTGCAGCTGGTACCCGGCAGTTTACGAGAGGCCGCCTATGCTTTAGGCACACCTAAATGGAAGGTGGCTTTTTGGATTACCTTACGAGCGGCAAAAAGCGGGGTCATCACGGGTATTTTACTGGCACTAGCCCGCATCAGCGGAGAAACCGCACCCTTACTATTTACGGCGTTGAATAATCAATTCTTTTCGACCAATATGAATGCCCCAATGGCCAATTTGCCAGTGGTAATTTTCCAATTCGCGATGAGCCCATACGATAATTGGGTGAGCTTAGCGTGGGGCGGCTCACTTTTAATTACCTTTGCGGTTTTAGGGCTTAATATCTTAGCTCGAGTCGTATTTAGGGAAAAGGTACAAGGATGAAAAGTATGCGAACCGTTTTTAATGCCAACCAAAATCAAGAGGCACAGATTTTGACTGATACCCTGATCGACAATTTAACCGAGACAAATTCTTTTATTTTGACTAATGCACTTGAAATTAAGAATCTAAATTTTTTTTATGGCTCTTATCAAGGCTTAAAAAATATTAATCTCAATATTCAAGAGCAGAAGGTAACTGCATTTATTGGTCCCTCGGGTTGCGGCAAGTCAACTCTATTACGCTCAATTAATCGTATGTACGACCTTTACCCCGGTCAACGCGCTGAAGGTGAAATTCTATTTTATGGAGCAAATATTCTTGCCCCGAAGCAAGATCTCAATTTATTGCGCTCACGGATTGGAATGGTTTTTCAAAAGCCAACCCCATTTCCAATGTCGATTTATGAAAATATTGCTTTTGGTGTACGTCTCTACGAAAAACTTTCGAAGGCTGAGATGGATGAGCGGGTTGAATGGGCCCTCAAGAAAGCAGCATTATGGGGTGAGGCAAAAGATAAATTGAAGCAAAGCGGCTTATCGCTTTCGGGCGGTCAGCAGCAGCGTTTATGTATCGCTCGTGGTGTCGCAGTTAAGCCAGCAGTATTATTACTCGATGAGCCCACATCTGCCTTAGATCCAATTTCCACAGGGAAAATTGAAGAGCTTATTAATGAATTGAAAAATGAGTACACCATTGCAATTGTGACTCACAATATGCAGCAAGCAGCCCGCGTATCAGATTTCACGGCTTATATGTACTTAGGGGAATTGGTTGAATTTGGTAAAACTGATGAAATTTTTATTAAACCCAAGCGGAAAGAAACAGAAGATTACATTACGGGCCGATTTGGCTAATTAAGAGGGCATATGCCAGATAAACACCTTTCGTCGCAATTCGATTCGGATCTAAATTCGCTCTGTAGCAAGTTATTAGAAATGGGCGGTATGGTTGAATCACAAACCTCTACTGCCATGCGCGCATTTACTGAAATGGATTTAGAAATTTGTAATCAAGTTATTGAACGTGAAAAAGCGGTCAACGATTTTGAAATTGAAGTCGATTCTGCTTGTACAGAAATTATTGCCCGCCGTCAGCCGACGGCACGAGATTTGCGCTTAGTGATGGCAGTTTCTAAGGCAATTACAAATTTAGAGCGTGCTGGTGATGAAGCTGAGCGAGTTGCAAAACGTACTAAACGTATTATTGAGTCGGGCCTTAACCATAATATTAATGTGGCGGAAATTAAATTATCAGGACAAATGGCTATTTCATTATTGCGGCGTAGCTTGGATGCATTTGCACGCTTAGATACTATTGCAGCGGCAGAAGTGGTAAAAGAAGACAAGCAAATTGACGAAGAATTTCGCGCCTTTGTGCGCAAATTAATCGTCTATATGATGGAAGATCCCAGCTTAATTACTACGGGCCTTGATATGTTGACGATAGCTAAAGCAATCGAACGCATTGGTGATCACTCTAAAAATATTGCTGAATTTGTGATTTATATTGTTAAGGGTGCTGATGTACGCCATCTTCCTCATGCAGATTTAGTGCGTGAAGTTCATCGGTAAGCAAAACTAAATTGTTTAATTCGAGTGCGTAGTATCTTATGGGTATAAAGATCTTAATTATTGAAGACGAGCCAGCAATTGCTGAATTAATTGCAATTAATTTAGTTCACGCAGGTTATGAGGTAGAGCGAGCGTTTCAGGCCGATCAAGCTGTACTGATGATGAAAGAGGCTATGCCAGATTTACTCGTTCTGGATTGGATGTTGCCAGGCAAATCGGGCGTGCAATTTGCTAAAGAGTTGCGAAGTAACCCCAAGACTATTGCGCTGCCCATCTTAATGCTAACGGCTAAAAGTGAAGAAGCGGATAAGGTTTTAGGCCTTGATGCTGGAGCTGATGATTATGTAACTAAGCCCTTTTCGCCAAAGGAATTAATTGCTCGAGTTAAAGCAATCTTACGCAGACAACTACCGTCTACTGATGAAGTACCCCTCACTGTAGGGCCGTTGAAGTTAGATCCTGTAGCCCATCGTTTAATGGCAACCTCACCTCATTCCGAGCCGCAAGCTATTGCTTTAGGGCCAACTGAATTTCGTTTATTACAATTTTTAATGTCGAATCCAGAGCGGGTTCATTCTCGTTCGGTTCTACTCGATCGAGTATGGGGTAATGAGGTCTATATCGAAGAGCGCACTGTAGATGTGCATATCAAACGCTTGCGAGCGGCATTGGCTTTCACCGAGTGTGATCACTTCATTGAAACTGTGCGGGGTAGCGGTTATCGAGTTACTAAAAACCCAATCCAGAATTAGCTTGGATGCTAAGGTAACTTACTTACTTCGCGCAGAATTAGAAAATTCACTGTTCCTTTTAACTATTAAAGGCCGAAAGCTAAATGGGGAATTTTGCCTAGCATCTACTGTAATTTCGAGCGCTTGAATCTCTTCCTCTCCCATTAATTCAACCCGAATAACATTTTCTAACACATATTTTTGATCACTTGTCTTTAGTGGCTGATCAATTCTTAAGCGATGGGTATCACCATGAATCAAGAGTACTGCATTGCTAAACTTCTCAGCATGGGAAGATAGACTAAGAACAGTATCGCGATAGCCATTTGCTAAATCATCAGATTGAATCTGGCCCGTAAACATATCGGCTTGAAAAGCAAAAATAATCCCAGTTAATTTTTTTTCCGTAGCCAATTGAAAAGTGTAATTAATCCAGGCTAAATTGGCTTCGTTGCGTTTAAAATATTCCTTGACAGCCAAAATATTTCTCTCAAAATCATTATTCGATCCAGGGATATTTAAACTCACAAAAAGAAATTGATCCTGAATCCAGTATGAATTTTCAACATAAAGCTTAAAGTCACTCATGACATCAGCTTGTCGTATTAAGGTCAGGGTGTTTTTACCTAAGCTTTGATTTGAGCTAAAGAATTTTTTTCTAATACTAGCAAGACGTTCAATTGGATCGTACGAGCCCGATAATGGGCGATAACAGTCGGTCCATTCATTATCGCCAATACTATAAATTACTGGGGCTTCATAGCGTTTAAAAAAACTTGCAATTTTTTCAGTGGCAGCATCGCTACACGGTGTTTCACTTGATTTAGTATCGCCAACAAATAGGCTAAATTTAGGGTGAGATTGATTAATCGCTTGAATAAGGTTGAGGTAGCGGTACTCATCATTCGCGTTGTTGTAGGGCATGTCGCCAAGCGCCACAAAACGAAATGATTCCCCGTGGGCAAGACCCATCAGCAATAGATTAAGCACAATTGCATGTATAAATTTCATTTATAAGTCGTATTCTAGACCGCTTTCCTAAATCCCACTAAGATAGCGGTATGGTTGCAATCCTTTTCCGTTTTATTTTTCTCCTAATCCTAGCAATTATTGCATTTGGGGTAGGTAAGTCATTTTTTAGCGAGCAAGTCGGCTTAGGTATTGCACTCGCAATAGTAGGTCTGCCATTAGCTTATTCCTATATTAATTTAGCCCGTCTGCGTAAATATATTATGCAAGGTGAGATTGAAAATCTACCCTCTACGAGTGGCAAATGGGAAGATGTGTTATTTCGCCTACAACGTTTTTTACGTGGGCAACGCCAACAATTACATCAAATTGAGGCGCAGCATGAGCGCTTTATTCAAGCCTTCCAAGCCTCACCAAATGGCATCGTCATGCTTGATGATCGTGATCAAATTGAATGGTGTAATGCGATTGCTGAAAGTTATTTTGGCTTAAATTTTAAGCGTGATGCTTTACAGCAAATCAATTATTTAATTCGTCGCCCTGAATTTGTCCGCTACTTAAGTCAACGTAATTTTGATGAGCCCCTATTAATTGAGCAAATGGGCCAAGCAAGCAATTTAACGCTGCTGCTGCAGCTTTTTCCTTTTTCCGAAAACCGCCATTTACTATTTGCTCAAGATATAACTGACTTGCGCAAAACCGAGGCTATGCGGCGCGATTTTGTTGCTAATGTTTCTCATGAGATGAGAACCCCATTAACGGTTATGTTAGGTTTTTTAGAAACAGTACTTAATTTAGATTTAGATGAGGTGCAAAGAACTCGCTACCTAGAGATGATGCAATTGCAGGCAAAGCGCATGCAGAGCTTAGTTGAAGATTTGCTAACTCTAGCCAATCTTGAGGCTAATTTGCAACCGCCTATTTTACAAGCCATTGATATGCCAGCGCTCATGGCTTTATTAAAAAATGATGCTGAAGCCTTATCTCAAGGTAAACATATTTTTGAATTTAGTTGCGATCAAGGCCATGATTTATTGGGCAATCAAAAGGAATTACTTTCCGCATTTAGTAATCTAGTGGCTAATGCTGTGCACTATACGCCTGAAGGGGGAAAAATAAAGATTTCCTTGGTGGTCAACGAAGTTGGTCAAGGAGTTTTTTCTGTTGAAGATACTGGTCCAGGTATTTCGGCAGAACATTTACCTCGCCTAACTGAGCGTTTTTATCGAGTAGACCGTAGTCGATCGAGGGAAACTGGAGGTACTGGGTTAGGTTTGGCGATCGTGAAGCACATTGCAAACCGCTATCAGGCACAACTACTTATTACTAGCGTACCAGGTAAGGGCAGCACCTTTTCTCTACAAATTCCTACCCAAAGGGTAGTAACTATTTAGTAGATTTTAGGGATATACATCGAGTCTGGAATCGGGTCGCGAGTGTAGTCGGCATTGTGCACTCGCTTGGGCAAGATAATTGGTGCGTGCTCAATTGCTTGATAGGGAATTTGTTGCAGGAAATGATGGATACAATTTAGGCGGGCTTTTTTCTTGTCGTTTCCGGCTACTATCCACCATGGTGCTTCAGGAATATGCGTGCGTTCAATCATGGTCTCTTTTGCCTTGGTATAGGCTTCCCATAGTCGCCGCGACTCTAAATCCATGGGGCTTAATTTCCATTGTTTTAATGGATCATGAATACGGGTCATAAAGCGCAAATGTTGCTCATCATCAGTAATTGAAAACCAATATTTAATTAGAATAATTCCCGAGCGAACTAGCATTTTTTCAAACTCTGGTACAGAGCGAAAGAACTCTTCATACTCTGCATCATTACAAAACCCCATTACTCGCTCAACTCCTGCACGGTTATACCAACTGCGATCGAAGAGAACTATTTCACCAGCAGCAGGTAAATTGCTGATGTAGCGCTGAAAATACCATTGCGATCGCTCCCGCTCGCTTGGGGCTGATAACGCAACTACTCGACATACTCTAGGGTTAAGGCGTTGGGTAAAGCGTTTAATCGCACCACCTTTGCCGGCTGCATCACGACCCTCAAATAGCACAACTACTTTTAATTGATTCAGCACTACCCAGTCTTGCAATTTAATTAATTCACTTTGCAGGCGAATGAGCTCTGTAAAATAATATCGACGGGCCTTGCGCTCATCGGGGGTGAGAGGATTTGGGTTATGTCGGTCATCATCAAGCTCCATTTCAAGCTCTTCATCAAAGCTATCCATTAACTCTTCTTGAGCACGGCGGTAAAGGTCGGATTCGTTCATAGGGGAAGATATGGGTGGCATTAAGCTGTGTTTGGGGGGCAATTGATAAGTCAATTCTTATATTTAATTATGACATTAATATGACAGCTAACTTTAGCCCCATTTAGGGCTCTAATCGCGGGAGTTGTGGGGAATTGCTTGGCCATTGCACCACAATTTGTGGGTCAAATTTCAAAATTTTCTTATTTTTATTGGGGTAGCTTAGTGTCGATAAGAGATGTTGAATTAGGTTAATGCGCGCTATTTTTTTGTCATTAGCCCGAATCACAGTCCACGGCGCAGCGCTATTATTCGTTTTTTTCAGCATTGCATCGCGCGCTTTGCTATAGGCTAGCCATTTTTTTTGCGCCTGCTGATCAATAGGACTCGTTTTCCATTGTTTCAGCGGGTCTTTGATGCGATCTAGCAAACGCTCTGCCTGTTCTTTTTTAGATATATCCAAATAGTATTTAATTAACTTGATGCCAGAGCCTACTAACATAGCCTCGAAGCCATTTACCGTTTTCATAAATTCAAGATACTCTTTTTCAGTGCAAAACCCCATGACATGCTCAACGCCTGCGCGGTTATACCAACTACGATTAAACAAGGCGAATTCACCTTTGCTGGGTAACTGCGCTACGTAGCGTTCGAAGTACCATTCGCCGGTTTCTCGATCGGACGGTTTACCTAGCGCAACAATCCGAGTTTCTCTAGGGCTCAAATGTTCAGCGATGCGCTTAATGCTGCCGTCTTTACCTGCGCCATCGCGGCCCTCAAAAATAACTAGAATACGTTCGCCATTTTTAATGAAGTGACGTTGCAACTTAACGAGTTCAATTTGTAATAAATAAAGTTCAGCCTCGTAATCTAATTTTTTATTTTTTACTTTTTTGACGGGAGATTTAAATTTCATCACGGTTAGTTTACAAAGTTACCAGATTTTTTTTAAGCTATATAGCGATTTAAGGTTTTCATTACTTTGCTCGCGTACCCGATTTTGTTCTGCACTTAACCAGCCCATGGCAAACCAATGTTGAGAATGTTTTTCTACGCTTGGCCCTAACTCATGAATCGCCACGCAGATGTCGTTATAGTTACCCAAACTTTCTAGGGCAGTAGCCATCACCTTCAGGTATTTGCTACGTTTATTACGCTGACAAAAATCTCCAAAAAACTCAAGCGAGTAACGTAAAAATTTTAATTTTTTGCGTAAACGATGACGCTTGAGATCGTCGATAGTTTTAAAGTGAGCGGCTTGTTTTTTGGTATCACGGAAGGTGCTATCGAGCATGGCAATAATCCGTTTTTTTAATAGGCTGTTAGGCAGGCTAGACTCCACATTATGATTTCCAAGGGCGATGATGGCCAATAGTAGTTCTTGAAATGGCTTCGCACGTAAAAATGTACTAGGATGTTTTTGCGGTGGCATAATTTCTAATTGAATGGCGGGACCTTTCGAGGCCTTTAAGGCAGGACTTAACTTTTCAGCAATAAAATTGCTATCTCGATATGTGCCTAGTAATTGGAATACCTGCTCGAGTGTTTGAATTTGCAGTTCGGTCATATAGGTATGATTCAGCGCTAAAATTTTCAAAGCCGATTTAAAGCGCCGTAAACCCACTCTAAGCTGGTGTAAATGCTCATCATAAAGATTAATACCTGCATTTATTTCACTTAAATTTGGCAAAATTTGCGCTAAACAGGATTGCACAATGGTGGAAATAATTTCAGTATCGCTTGGCTTGGAATTAGCAAAATGGGCTAACTCCGCCCGCACCGGTGGGATGGATTGAATACCATTAGCCAAGGTAAAGCCTTGTTGAGCTTTGCCCCGCGTATCAATAGAGGCGCCAAATCGCTTCACCATCATTAATGCGTGGGCAATGACCGCACTGCGTTGCCCACTTAAGAGTTCAATTTCGAGCTCCATTACGGGCACTGTTTTTTCTGTGCCTTGGGAATCAAATGCTTTAATTTGACCAAGATCAAGCGCATATTCAACCAAGCCGTTGCGCGCCTTAAGGTGGGCCTTGCGACGCCATATATCGGTGGAATACCGTACTGCTAAGCCCTCTGCCGAGGTATTAACCAGCGCCTTCATTAGTACGGCTCCAGCAGGATGCTCGGCGTGGGCAGCTAAGGACCATGCTGGAATACCACCCCCGCGATGGGGTACCACTATTTCATGTTCAAGCCGGGCAAAGTTGCTTGAGGTGCCTGTTTTAAGGGTCTGCACCCATTGACGGCCTTCTTTGCGCAGCCGCAAAGCAATGCCAGCACGGGCTAAGCGAAAGTCGTCAGTATCTATATAAGCAGCTTGCAAGTGTTGCCGCTTCAGGGCACCTTTGCTACGAAGAAATTTTTCAATTGCCGGCAGTTTTTCGGCTGGAAAGACGAGTTTTAGCTCGAATTCTTGATGGTCTTGATGCAATGAATCCATATTGGTGCATTCTAACTCGCAAACATGACAAACTAGGAATTGGAAAATTGAGCCATCAGGACATTTTGGCCAATAATGGGTTTTTGCTTGGCCTTGGCATGCAGTTGTTGGTAACTGCCGTCGGAGTTCATTTGCCACGCAGAGGCATTATCAGAAAGTAGAACTTTTAAGCCTTCTTGAATGACTTTTTGTTTTAAAAAAGCATCTTTAATTGGAAATGCCACCTCAACGCGGCGTAAAAGATTACGCTCCATCCAATCAGCACTAGATAAATAGACTAATTCATTACCGCTATGATAAAAATAATAAATGCGATGATGTTCTAAAAATCTGCCAATAATCGACCGTACTTGAATATTGTCGGATAAACCTTTTACACCTGGCTTAAGGGCGCACACACCCCGAACAATAAGTTCAATTTTGACACCCGCTTGAGAGGCCTTATACAACTCTTCAATGATAGTGGGCTCTAATAGGGCATTCATTTTTGCTATGATCAGGGCTTTTTTTCCATCCCGTGCAGCACGTGCTTCAGTGCGTATCAGTTTAATCAGTTCGCTTAAGAGAGTAAATGGGGCCTCAAGCAGTTCCTTGGTTTTGGATTGCAAGCCAGTGCCCGTTAACTGCTGAAAAAGTTGATGAGCATCGCTTGTCATATCGGGATTGCAGGTCATCAGACCAAAGTCAGTGTACAGTTTTGCCGTGCGGGGATGGTAGTTACCGGTGCCCAAATGAACGTAGCGTTGTAAGATATATTTTGGTGCCGCTTTACTCGAACTAGAATTGATACTGGGTATGATTTCGCGGCGCACGATTAACAACATTTTAGCGTGGCATTTATGACCCACCACGCCGTAAACTACGTGCGCGCCCACGGATTCCAGTTTAGATGCCCAATTAATATTGGTTTGCTCATCAAAGCGCGCTAAGAGCTCGAGCACTACAGTAACTTCTTTACCATTGCGAGCCGCTTCCATCAGCGCCTCCATTACGGGTGATTCATCACCTGTGCGGTAAACCGTTTGTTTAATGGCTAAGACATCTGGGTCTTGGGCAGCTTCCCGCAGTAATTGCAAAACCGGCTCAAAACTCTCGTAAGGATGATGTAACAAAATATCACCCTGATGAATTTTATGAAAGAGCGACTCATCAGGAATAGCTTTTAATACGGCAGCTTGATAAATCGGAAATTTTAAATTCGGCCGCTCGATGAAATCGGGTATTTGCGAGAGTCGTACTAAATTAACGGGCCCATTAACGCGGTAACAATCTGTTACTTCTAATTGAGTGGATAGGCGCAGGAATTCTAATAATTCGCTCGGGGTATCTGCTGATACTTCCAGCCGTACTGCATCCCCCAAATGGCGGGTTGGCAGTTCGCCTTGCAAGGCTTCGCGTAAATCAGTAGCCTCATCATCTGAGACAAATAATTCTGAATTTCGTGTTACTCGAAAGGCATGAGCTTGTAAAATAGTTAAGCCTGGAAAAAGTTCAGCTACAAAGGATTGCACCAAAGCAGAAAGCAAGACAAAAGAATAATCACAATCAGAAATTCGCTTAGGAATTTGAATAACTCGAGGTAAAGCACGCGGCGCCTGAACTACGGCTAAGTTGGCATCACGACCAAAGGCATCTTTACCAGTTAAAGACACAATAAAATTTAAACTTTTATTCCCAACACGTGGAAAAGGATGCGCGGGATCGAGAGCAATTGGAGTTAGGAGAGGTAGTATTTCTGCACGAAAAAAATCGTTGGCCCAACGACGTTGCTGCACTGTCCAATCTTCGCCCCTTAAGAAACGGATACCAGCGGTTGCCAATTGGGGAATAATGATTTTTTGATAAATCTCATATTGGCGGGCGACCAAGTGATGGGAATATTCAGCCACCCGTTGGTAGCAATCTTGAATCGTTAGGCCATCTGGCTCAAGTTTAAGGGGCTGGCTTAATAGCTGTTCTTTAAGCCCCGAAACCCGCACTTCAAAAAACTCATCTAAATTATTAGAAACAATGCTTAAAAAGCGCAAGCGCTCAAGTAATGGGTTTTGGGGGTCTTCAGCCTGTGATAAGACCCGTGAATTGAATTCCAGAATACCGATTTCACGGTTGAGAAGGGGGGTCACCATATTTTTTGGTTATATTTCATTAATGTGTCACTTTTATTTCATAATATAAGCTTATCTCTTATTTTTCACTGGTTTAGCTCTTTTGCCCACTTCCCCTAATATTTCTACCCCGCTGGGCTCTAATCTAATCGCTGCAGTTGATTTAGGCTCAAATAGCTTTCGTATGTTGGTGGCTCAGCCAATTAATACCTCCTCTGGCACCCAATTACGCCCAATTGATACCTTGCGTGAATCTGTAAAATTAGCCGCGGGTTTAACCGAAAATAAATTATTAGGTCACGATGCTTACCAGCGGGGCCTCAATGCAATTCATCGATTTGGTGAGCGCTTGCGCGGCTTTGATCCCAGCAAAGTCAGGGCAGTTGCAACCAACACTTTACGGGTGGCACGTAATTCAGCAAACTTCATTGCTGATGCGGAGCAGGCTTTAGGGTTTCCAATTGAAGTGATTGCTGGGGTTGAGGAGGCGCGCTTAATTTATATTGGCGCCTCACATGAAGCTTCAGCTGTGCAGGGCAATCGCTTGGTGGTAGATATTGGGGGTGGTTCAACCGAATTTATTATTGGCGCGGGTTATGACCCGCAACTTTTAGAAAGTCTTTATATTGGCTGTGTATCGCATAGCATGCAATTTTTCCCTAAGGGGGCAATTGATGCGCACGCTTTTAAGGAAGCTGAATTAGCCGCTCAACGTGAAATTCAGGTGATCTCAGGTGCCTTTTTAAAAGCAGGCTGGCGACAGGCAGTTGGCTCTTCCGGCACCGCTAGAGCTTTAGCCGACTTAATTATAGAAAATAATTTAAATGACAAAGTTAACCACCCTGAAGGCTTAATTACACGAGAAGGCTTAAAACAACTTAAAAAGCTTTTACTCCAATTTGATAATGTTGGTGAAGTTGAATTACTTGGTCTTAAAGATGATCGGCGTTTAGTTTTACTTGGCGGGCTGTCGATTATGTTGGCAGTATTTAATGAGCTAGGAATTGATTCGATGGAAGTAACCGACGGCTCCTTACGCATCGGGGTACTCTATGATTTACTAGGTCGTGCTCAGCATCACGATATGCGCTTTGTAACCGTTGAGCAATTTATGCAGCGCTATACTGTTGATCGAAACCAGGCACAGCGAGTTGGTAAATTGGCTACCGATTTTTTAGAGCAGTTACCCAAGCCGAACCTAGAAAATCGCAGTGATAATTTGGCGCTAATAGAGTGGACTGCTAATTTACATGAAATTGGTTTATCGATTTCGCATAACGGCTACCATCGGCACTCTGCATATATTGCGGGTAATGCCGACATGCCTGGCTTTTCGAAAAAAGATCAAGCGCGCCTAGCAACCTTACTATTGGGTCATACGGGTAAGCTAGGAAAATTAGCGACTAGTGAGGGTTTTTTAGATTGGCGCATGCTCTTTAGTTTGCGCTTGGCTCACGTGTTAAGTCGGGGACGAATCGATGCCGATTTACCGGCTGTTAAAGTTTCACTCGAAGATGATGGATTTGTTGTGAGCTTACCCAAAGCTTGGGCTAATGACCATCCTTTAACTGAATTTAGTTTAAAAAAAGAAGCTTTAGAATGGGAGCGTATTGGCCGTAGTTATCGAATTAAATTGAAATAAAAACTAGCCAAGTAAAAGTCAACTATTCTTAGCTGCCAAAGAAGTGCTTTGCATAACGTGGGTTAATTTCATTAAGGCGCAAAATGGTGAGCACATCTGCGGTATTGAATTGAGGGTCCCAAGCCGGGGCACTACAAATTTTGGCGCCTAGCTTTAAGTAGCCTTTAATTAGCGGTGGCGGTTCGACCTCTAAGCCGCCATTTAATCGCTCTAAAGGTAGCGGAACATGAGGAAATGCATGATTTTCAATTGGCGCCATCTGTTCATTTTTTAATGAATTGAATAAGCTCGCAGCAAAATGACCGCCATCCGCCATTGGGATGCTGGCACAGCCCAACATAATTTCATATTGATGTAATTGCATGTATTGGGCTAGACCGCTCCACAAAGCCATAATGACTGCGCCAGAGCGGTAATCAGCATGTACACAAGAACGTCCTACCTCAACTAATTTAGGGCGTAAATGATTCAACCGAGTGAGATCAAATTCGGAGTCGGAATAAAGGCGTCCGATTTCCTGTGCTTTATGGGGCGGTAAAACACGGTAAGTACCAACCACCTGAAGGCTTTCTTGATCGCGTATCAGTAGGTGCTCGCAATACGCATCGAACTCATCGATATCTAGACCCGTGCTATTAGGAGACAATTGCGCACCCATCTCCTCAGCAAATACTGAATAACGTAAGCGCTGGGCCTCACCTATTTCTTGTGAGTTGATGGCCCATGAAATTTGTAGCGTAGGCTTTTTTGATTTTACTGATTTTATATTGGGCTCAAGGATTTCAACTTGAGCTAATAGAGATGCTCGCGATTTAAGAGCAAACTTCTTACCAAATAGTTTTTTTGCAATCTTTTTAGAAAAGATCTTTTTTAGGGGCTTTAATTTTTTCCCCCACCTTGCTTTATCGAAAACAATTAGACTATCTAAATGAATAAATGGATTTGGAACTTCTTTCATAAGAAAAATCTTTCAATATTTAGTCGAAATTAATTAATAAAAATCGGAATAATTATCGTAAGCCAAATTAATAAGGCGAATAATAGTGTCAGCATGACTGCCGCCGAGCCAAAATCCTTAGCTCTTTTAGAAAGATCATGATGCTCAAATGAAATACGGTCAATTGCAGCCTCAACGCTAGAATTTAATAGCTCAACCGTTAGCACCATCAGCAAAGATCCGACCATTAGTGCTTTTTCAAGATGGGTAGCGGGAATTAAAAGTGCAATTGGGGTAAGGATAATTAGCAAGGTAAGTTCTTGTCGAAATGCACTTTCCTCCTGAAATGCATAAACAACGCCGCACCAAGAATTTTTAGCTGCATGCCAAGCACGGGAAATACCCCGATTACCCTTATGAGGGTTTTGATTGATGTGATATGGCATTTTCAATTGGGGATATTCACGCTAAAGCGGTTTGATGTAAGTCGGGATTTGGAACGGGCTGAAGATGACTTGCAAATTGTTCAGTTGCGGCACGCCAGGAGAATTTTTCTGCATGTTCACGAGCGCGCTCCCGAGGAATTTTAAGGGCCTGTAGGCAGGCTTCTTTTAAATCTTCATGCATTACGCCAGCATTCGATTTACCAAGCACATCAATTGGGCCAGTTACTGGGTAAGCTGCTACTGGCAAACCGCATGCCATTGCTTCGAGCAAAACTAGACCAAAAGTATCTGTTTTGCTGGGAAATACAAAGACATCGGCGGCAGCATAAACTTGAGCAAGCTCAACTTGATCAAGTACACCTAAATAATGAATTTCAGGATATTTTTGCTTAATACCTGCTAATGCAGGCCCATCGCCGACAATCCATTTTGAGCCTGGCAGATTGATTTCTAAAAAGGCATTTATATTTTTTTCAATAGCAACTCGTCCGACATAAAGATAAATTGGGTGGGCTGAATTGAGCACTTTAGAGGGTTGCATTTTAAAAATATTGAGGTCAACACCGCGCGACCATAAAACTACATTAGCAAAACCATACTTTTCAAGATCATTTTTAACCACTATCGTTGGCGCCATTACAGCCATAGAAGGTTTGTGAAACCACCTTAAAAAACGATAGGTGATGCCCACCGGAATTTTTGTGCGCGCTTGAACATATTCAGGAAAACGCGTGTGATAGGCTGTAGAAAAGGGTAAATGATTACGTACCCCGTAGGCGCGGGCTGCCAGACCTAATGGGCCTTCAGTAGCAATATGCATAGCATCAGGTGAAAATTCCTTAATTCGTTCAGCTAATTTTTTACCTGGAAATAAGGATAAAGAAATGTCGGGGTAAGTAGGGCAGGGGATGGTTTTAAATTCTTGGGGAGTAATCATATCGACCTGATGCCCCATGGCAATAAGTTCAGACCGAGTTTGCTTTAAGGTGCGCACTACGCCGTTTACTTGTGGTTCCCATGCATCTGTAATGATCATGATTCTCATGCGAATACCTCATTTGGAAGGGTTGATATTGGTTCTAATGGTGGATCGAGTGAAAGTACTGGGTCGCCTTTAATTTGCGGCCAATGAATAATTTTTAATTCACCGGTGTTGGTCTCAACTAGAGCAGTAAGGCTTTCAACCCAGTCGCCATCATTGCAATAAAGTAGTCCATCTATGTGCCGAATTTCGGCTTTATGAATATGTCCACAAACGACCCCATCGCAATTGCGCATGCGCGCTTCGCGGGCCATCATATGTTCATAGTCGGCAATAAAACTAACGGCATTTTTTACTTGGTGCTTTAAATACTGCGATAAAGACCAGTATTGCAAACCCATCTTCATGCGAATGTGATTGAAGTAACGGTTCATGTGAAGAATGAGGGTATAAAGGCTATCGCCAACGTACGCCAGCCACTTGGCGTATTGCATTACTCCGTCAAAGAGATCGCCATGAGTAATCCACAGTTTTTTCCCATCGGCTGTCACGTGAATGCATTCTTCTACTACCTTGACGTCTCCAAATGAGAGACCAAAAAATTGGCGGGCACTTTCATCATGGTTGCCAGGGATGTAAATTACTTCAGTACCTTTACGGGCTTTGCGTAGTAATTTTTGTACGACATCATTATGTGATTGTGGCCAATAAAATGATTTTTTTAAGCGCCAACCATCGATAATATCGCCGACCAAATAAAATGTATCTGCTTCGTTGTGCTTCAGAAAATCGAGAAGGTAGTCTGCTTGGCACCCTGATGTTCCGAGGTGCACATCTGAAATCCAAATAGCTCTGTAGTGCTGCATGGAAGTTCATTAGGCCACCGAGTTATGTAAGTAGCATGACAGTTTCGTGTCATTTTTATGACTTGTTTGAAATTTATGATTGCTGAATGGCTAATTCATTTTCATTTTCAATCATCTTTACCTTAAGTAGAATTACTTGGCATATTATTCGCGGCATGCTGACTCTCTGTTTTCTATTTCCTTTTCTTAGTAGCAAGGCGAAAGAGCAGCAGATTCAAAATTGGGCGCTTCAGTTGCTAACTTTACTAGGCATACGCTTGCATTTAGTTAACGCAGACTTTTTTCCAAAAGAGCCTTGTTTATTAGTTGCTAATCATATTTCCTGGGTTGACATACAAGCGATATTGGCATTTCAACCCATGCGTTTTGTTGCTAAGTCAGAAGTTGCTAGGTGGCCACTTTTTGGCTGGATGGCAATTCAATTGGGTACTTTATTCGTTCGCAGAGATAGCGCATTTCATGGTCGAAAAGTAGCGCAGGATATGCTGCCGATTCTTCAGCAGGAAAGTATTTGTATATTTCCTGAGGGCACTTCTACTGACGGCACTGTAGTTTTATCCTTCAAAACCAGTTTATTCGAGGCGGCTGTGCTGGGTAATGCACCTGTTTCGATGGTGGTGATACGGTATTTTAGGGATGCATCGAATGGGCCTCAGCCCTCAAGTGCAACTGCTTTTATTGGTGAAATGGGGTTAATAGAGTCTATCTTTAAGATTTTGCAAGCGAGACCCTTATTGGTTACGCTTGAGTTCTTGCCAATAGCCCCAACAGGCTTAGACCGTAAAGGCTTGGCAGAATTTACGCACAGCCAAATTGCAGCCAAAATCACTGAAAAATTGCCCAATGCTCCTAAATTAGACCTTCTAGCTTCAACTTTACGGTGAAATTGCGTAGCCCATGTAAAATAGCTAGCTTGTCGGGGCGTAGCGCAGCCTGGTAGCGCATCTGCTTTGGGAGCAGAGGGTCGAAGGTTCGAATCCTTTCGCCCCGACCATGATTCTTTAGTCCAGCAGTTCGTGTTTCCATCTGCCCATAGCTCAGCTGGATAGAGCAACGCCCTTCTAAGGCGTAGGTCGCACGTTCGAATCGTGCTGGGCAGGCCAAAAATCAATAAATAATTGGAATTACCTTGGTTAATTGTGATCTATTGAGCCAATCATGGTCGCGCTTGAGTAGCGTAGGGTTCAGCTTAACAAGGCGTGGGGATCTGTCAGATAAAACAATTTTGGGATAATTAAACCTAGCGGTTTAGTTGGAGCAGTTTAACTGTCGGCCTGATTGGGTACAAACGGCAAATACATTACCCGTTTTATCGTACAAGGTGTATTTCCAAAAAGCACTCTCCCCAATTCGCTCTAATAATGCAAAGCCAAAATTATTATTCCAAATCATATTGCTTGGATTTAGCCCAGGCGCGACAGTATCTTTAGTATAAAAAGGAGGAGAAGTAGTAGGAAAGGCATCTGCTAACTCATTACCACCTCCGCCAGAAACAATGGTCGCTGGATAAGTTGTACCAGTGTTAGAAAAATTAATTGCTTGCATGCTATGCACGTGCGCATGAAATGCCATGCTAATCGAACTTGGATAATAGCTATTTACTGCTGCAGATGGATATAAATAACCCATCACACTATTCATAACACCTTGTAAAGTTACGTTACCTGGCGGTACGGACTTTGACTTCGGAATATTATAGGCCAAGATAGGGTGATGATTTATAAAGATAGTATTGGTATAAATCGGATTGCTCGCCAGTGAGAATGCCTGCATAAATTGCTGATAATAATTATTGTTTGGATCTGATACGGTGGAGCCAGTAGAAACATCAGAAGAGTCGTACACCACAAGTCTTGATCCACGTCCTAAGTCCACTGCATAAGTAGAAGAATAGTTTGCGATAGTGTCATTACTTGCGTTATTACACGAACGTAGTTGAGTGTATGAGTTAGGATCTAAAAATCGAAACCATCCTTGACCTCCCCGAGTGCATATCTCATGATCACCACGCACCAGCACAAAAGGAGCTTTTTCTAATAATGGTGCAGCGGGAGTAAAAAAATCTGCTTGCCATGTATCCCAACCATAACCCCATGGACTGTTAACATCCGTTGGGCACCCGCCTGATGAAGAGCATGGAACTTCGCGGTACTGATAGTCGCCCATGTGTATTACTAAGTCCGGCGCTAATTGAGCGCCAATTTTTGCTAAGTTAGAAAATGGCCAACTGGACGGATCATCGCAATTTTGTAATGTTGTCGTATCCATACGACAACCCGTGTCGCCAAATAACAATACACGATCAGGAGATTTTTTTGGGAGCGGTATGGATTGTCCAGCGATGCTTGCAACTTTTGCTGTTAGAGGGAGCACTGTTTCGCATACAGACACTGGAAAATTTGCTGCGACGGAAGGCTGGTAATCAGTTGATCTCAACGGCATCAGTCCCGCAACAACACGCATAGTCATTTGACTAATAAAACCATCGATAGTGATATTGGGGCATACCGCCTCCCCGGTAGGTGAAATATAGCTGGTTGCAACTCGGGCGATTGCTTGATTACCCCCAATTGAATCAGTGCCAATAATGACCCATGAGGCTGAAATATACTTTGCCTCATTAGGAGCATTATTTTGTGATTGACTATCACCACCCCCACTACAGGAAAGAAGTAGTAGAGCGAGTACAAGACAGATTATTAAAGATCGAAAAAATGAGTAAGTGGCAAATACTTCAGAAAATACTTTACTCATATTTACCCCCTTCAACTTATGGTGTATTAAAAACGATGATTAGCTTTTGCAGATTATAAAGATAGGTTAAAAATCCTAGTTCAACAACTCCTAACCCTGATTGTCTCGAACAGACACACAGCAGCTGCAGTAAAAGAAGTAATCTTTAGTTTTAACAACTCAAGCTACTCTGCGGAGTAGTTTTATTTTTTACCAACCTGTCATCCTAGTTGAACGCTATGACTAGCTAGAGAGGCATCTTTTGTCTATGACCTTCAATCTATTTTGTCGGTCAACCTGACAAATTTGATATCTGTCCATCCGACCGCCTGCCAATTCCAAGTCGGATCCATCACATTTCACCCAACCCCAAGGCTCTCGGTGCCTACTGAACACCTGATCTAAACACCTTAAAACCATTGTTTAACTAGTTGTTTTACCTCATTTTTAAAGCTTCTAAGGCGTAGGTCGCACGTTCGAATCGTGCTGGGCAGGCCAAATTTTCACGGTCCGTACCGGACACATGGTTTACATCCGGTACCGACCACATAGTTTACAGTTGCCGTTCAACCTAATTATTTTTTCCCATAAGCGGCATCATGATCTGGCTCTATCAATAAGACTCTTAAAAAGTGATTTTCTCTAAAACCGATCCCTCGAATAGATTTGCTGACACGAAACGAGTAGAGTGCTTCAATATTCTTAGGGGCTGCAATGCTGTGAATCTTTTCCCATTTCAAGCCCTTATCTCGATAGACTTGGTTCCAGGTTGGCTGTGTGAGCTTTTCAAAAGTAGCTAATGCCTTTTCTTGCTCAGCTAGCTCTAAATCACCCCAGGCAGATCGAAAAACAGGACTATTAAGATCAAATTCGACTAATGGCTCAGGCTTTACGTTTCGTGCCATGCGCTTTAGCCATTTTTAATTTAGAAAGGTTGCTTGCTTTAGCAGGTGCTTTTTGTGCCCAAGCTAAAGCAGCAGATAAATCCTTTTTAAGGGCTGGCGTATGCATCCACTTTTCATTATCTGGAATGACAGTAGCGGTGCGAATCACCCAAACTCCAGGCCCTGGGATTTCAACTAGAACCTGACGTCCTGCATATTCCTTTCCAAGCGAGATTTGCCCACTCGCTCCAATGGATTTAATAACTTGGTGATCTATAACTGCGCCCATGACATTCTCCTATATTCGTGCTGCCTTATTGCATGATGGCATGAATTTTGTCAAATAATGCTTATTGAGTGTTGAGCTAGATGAGGATTTATCTTTTAAACAGCACTTATGCATTACATAGTTTATTACGCAGTGCCATTTTTACGCTGTAAGCCATTAAAAAATATAGACATTACAGCAACCACAAATTTTAAAAATCCTTGTATCGGCGCTTCGATTCCGCCCAGCACTTCTAACTGCCAACTTTACTCTGAAGATTTTGAACTATGTCAACCAGCCTAGGACCAAAGTCATTTTCTATTTGTTTTTTATCGGCCTGGTGTGCTGGAACGGTGATATTCATGGCTAAATTTTGACCATTTATTTTATTTTTAAATGGCACTGCTATTCCATATAAATTAGGTCGCCATTCACCATAACTTGTGCAAAAACCTTTTTTTTGGATTTCTTCAAATGACTTGCTCAGTTTTTCATGAAATTTTTGCCACTCATCTACTTTATCAATATGTAACTTATCCAAAATGAGCTCAAGCTCTGATTTCGTATTTGTATACAGCAGAGCACGTCCAATAGCCGTACTAAGTAAAGGCCTAGCAGATCCGATATCAGGATGTGCATTACTACGATAGCGGTTATAGGTAGTTTCAATATAAACAACTTGTAGGCGATCTCTGATGCCTAGAGAAACTGGACCCTTTACTATTTTTGATAGCTCAATCATATCGTGAGCTGCAATTTCTCTAATATTAAGTTGTATTAATAAAGGGTACCCAAGTGTTAATACTCCAGCCCCTAAAGAGTATCTACCGGTTGCTTTATCTCTGCATAAAAATCCCATGGCAACAAGGGTAAAAGTTAATCGAGATATGGTTGGCTTTGCTAGACCCAATTTTTCAGCTATTTCCTTATTGCTGAGTGTTAAGGACGCAACGGTAAAGCACTGTAGTACATCAAGACCATTACCAAGGGTTGAAGCAAACTGTGGATGTTCTTCCAGCGTCGCCTTTGGCAGAAGTTCAAAATTATCAATTTGTTTATTGTGCAATTCGCTTGACCTATAAATTATTTGTTATAGTTGTATTGTATATTTAAATTGAATTGAATACAACTATTTTGAATTGAATCGATATGAAAAAAGGGGCAAAAGGAAGACATTTATTTAGGTTTGCATTGATAGCAGATTCGCATTTGAATCCAGTAGATGAGGGTAATACCTCTCCATGGCAGACCAACCACTTAGCAAATCCTAGGAACGAAGTAGTTGTCAGGGCTGTAAATATACTCAAGCCTGCATTTACAGTGCATTTAGGAGATGTTGTACATCCATTGCCTTACACAAGTTCATACAAAGGCGCAGCAGAATATGCAAATAATTTATATCAAAAATTAAATCACCCTTTTTACATAACACCCGGAAATCACGATATTGGGGACAAATATTTAGCTGGTAATCCTGCAGCAACTATTACGCAGGAAAGCTGTAAGGTTTATGAGAGCTTCTTTGGGGAACAGTGGCAGACATTTGAGAGGGATGGGGTTTGCTTCATCATTTTAAATTCTTGCTTATTTGGCTCAGACTCAGAATCTGAGGATTTGCAATGGAAATGGTTTGAGAAGACTTTGAGCCTCAATTCAGATAAAAGAATTTTTTTATTTTCTCACTATCCACCATTCATTGCAGACAGAAATGAAGAAAATAATTACGACAATATTGAGCAAGAACCTAGGGCAAGGCTATTACATTATATTGAAAAATATAAAGTTGAAGCAATTTTTGCTGGCCACGTACATACATTTTTTTTAAATCAAATTTTTAGTACGCTTTCTTACGCTCTACCCTCATCAACAAACTTTCGTCAAGACTATGCGGAAATTTTTAGAGTAAATCCGGCTCAAGAGTTTGGCAGAAATGATGTAGGAAAGTTTGGATTCTTTATTGTTGATATATATGAAGACGGCCATATAAGTAGATTTGCCCGCACTAATGGATCGACTGAGTTGATTGATGCATCAGAGATATCTAATCAGATGGAGTTTAGACCGGAAAATTCAAAGCCAATGAATATTTCTGTGGATATGTGTCATGAGTGGTGCGAAGTATTAAGGCTTCCATATAACCCACCCTTAGATGCCTTCACTAGAAAAAAGGTTAGAAATGATTATTCAATATTAAATTTATGGGACTGCGGAATTGAGCACATCAGAATTCCAGTATCTGACATTAGTGATGATCAGGTTTGGGAAAGGGTAAAATTTCTTAGCCATTTAGGTATACGATTCACAGTATTTACTGTATCTACTTTCAGTAATCTAGTAAGAGAAAGACTTTCGGAGATATCTAACTCAATTCACGCATTTGAGATGATCTCAGTTAAGCCTGATGAAAAATTGGTCAATCTAAAAGTAGCTTCACTAGACATTCCAGTTTATTTCTCACCAATTTATATTCCACAGCCTCATTCTGGATCTGCCGGACCATTTGATCACACAATGGCTAGCGGATATTTTGTAAGCGATCTATCTGAACATTTTCAAGCTCCAAAATATATTCATTCGGGGCGTGATCTAGATGGTATTGTGGTTAGAGTGCCATATGGAGACAGTGTTTTAGATGCCATTGCACATTTAGGAGCTCTACAAAGCTCAAGCGATATGCAAATCGTTGCAAACATTTGTTTATTACCTAATAAATCATCCTTAAATAATAACGATGATGATGCAATTTCTCTGCGGGTCGCTGAAGCATGCTTTGCTTCGTTAATGAACCCACAAATACACATTCGATTAGATACATTTGTTGATATTGATCGCGGCTATTTTTTAAGACATGGGTTATTTGATAGGCGACACAACCCCCGTAAAGCCGGCCTCTTAATGAAGCAAATTAAAGATGTTTACGGGGCTTTAAAAAACTTGTACGTTAGCGTAGAGGTCAAATCTGATGGAGTTAAAGAGTTCCAATTGAAATGGGACAAGGGTGCCTTACAACTCCAATTAAAAAATGGAATCTTCAAGGAGATAGTATGAAATTACTTAAATTATTTTTTTTATTGACCACTTTAAATCTTGTAGGTATATGTCAAGCGCAAGAATGGCCAAACAAGTCCATACAAATGATTGTTCAGTTCCCGACGGGTACAACAACGGATTCTGTTGCCAGGGATTTGGCTGATGAGTTATCAAAAGAACTAGCGCAAACAGTGGTTGTGATGAATAAGCCTGGGGCTGGTGGAGTTGTTGGTGTGTCAAGTTTAGCTTTGGCTAAACCGGATGGATATACGATTGGAACAGTCAATATGCCCACATTAACAACTATTCCCCTGCTTCAGACGGTCACTTATGATCCTTTGAAGTCGTTTTCACATTTGGCGGTAGTTGGGCCATATGACTACGGGATCTTTGTCAATGCAGATGCTCCATGGAAAACTTTAAGTGAATTAGTTGAGTACGCCAGAAAGAATCCCAATAAATTATCTTATGGGACATTGGGGGCTGGCACTACAAATCAACTAACAATGGAGAGGCTGGGCAACGATCTTGGGTTTAGCTGGAACTTCATTCCATACAAGGGAGACAATGAGTCAGTACTTGCATTACTAGGCGATCAAATTCAGGTAATTAATGCTTCTGGAGCCGCCACTATGGCGCATGTAAAGGCTGGAAAATTACGAATGCTGATAAGTACGGGACCTAAAAGATGGTCTGCGTTGCCAAATGTTCCAACTCTTACGGAAACAGGATTAGTTAAATTTTCACAAAATTCATATTATTCACTAGCTGGCCCCGCTGATATTCCCGAGCCAATTAAACGGCGCCTTGAGAATGCGCTCAAAAAAATTCTAACGGATAAGACTGTTGCAGAAAGATTATTAACCAAATATGGACAGTCTGTGGTCTATCAATCAGGCGCAGATTATGCAAAATTTATCGCAAATGAGAATGCAAGTTTGAGGGCACTTACTGAAACGAAGAAATAAATTTGAGAGACTCATTTATTAAAAAATCTTGGAATATATGAAAAATAGCGATATAGATTTGCGCCGTCAAAAAATACTCCCTAGAGGCGTAGGAATTATGTGTAATTTTTATGTGAGTAGAGCTGAAAATGCAACTCTTTGGGATGTAGAGGGTAATCGGTATACCGATTTTAGCGCAGGTATTGCGGTATTAAATACAGGTCATAAGCACCCTGTAATAAATTTAGCAATTCAATCTCAGCTAGATAACTTTACTCATACCGCATTTCAAGTAATACCCTATGAAAGCTATATTTCATTAGCAGAGCGTATTTCACTTATAGTTCCAATTTCTGGTGAAAAAAAAGTTGCATTTTTTTCAACAGGAGCAGAGGCGGTTGAAAATGCTGTAAAAATTGCCCGTTCATACACTGGAAGATCGGGATTAATATCATTTTCCGGCGCCTTTCATGGGCGGACAAATATGGGTTTGGGCTTAACTGGTAAAAACGTCCCCTATAAGAATGGTTTTGGCCCATTTCCTTCTGGTATTTATCATTTACCTTTCCCGGCGGATATTCTTGGCGTTAGCGTTGATGAAAGCATTGATTCTTTAGAGCGACTATTTAAATCGGATATAGATCCGTTCAGTGTTGCTGCAATTATTTTTGAGCCTATTCAAGGCGAGGGTGGTTTTTATGTAATGCCAAATGAGATGCTTATCAAATTACGCAAAATTTGTGATGAATATGGAATTGTTTTAATAGCCGATGAAATTCAGTCTGGGTTTGCAAGAACAGGGAAAATGTTTGCATTAGAGCACTATAGTGTTGAGCCTGATTTAATAACGATTGCCAAAAGCTTGGCTGGAGGAATGCCTTTATCGGGGGTGTGTGGACGGGCGGAGATTATGGACGGGCCCTCTCCTGGTGGTTTGGGTGGGACTTACGCGGGTAACCCGCTGGCAATCGCCTCCGCTCATGCCGTACTAGATGTTATTGAGGCGGAAGGTTTATGCGCTCGCTCAAGAAATCTGGGCGATAGGTTAATTCAGATGCTTACGAAAGAACAAGAATCTAATCCATATATTGCAGATATTCGAGGAATTGGATCCATGACTGCCATTGAGTTAAGAGATCCCAAAACCAATCAGCCTACTCCAGAGATCGTAACTCAGATACAAAAAACGGCTTTAGCACAAGGATTAATTCTTTTGTCATGCGGTGTTTATTCAAACGTAATTAGGTTTTTGTATCCCTTAACAATCCCAGAAACTCAATTTGAAGATGCATTGAAGATTCTGAGTAGCTCAATACGGGAATCATGCTGAAGAAAACCCCGATTTACTAATAATAGGTCAAATAAATAGAATGACCTAGATAGAAACAACCCATTGTCATGAAGTTTTAGTATATTCAGGTAGTTCAATTTGAGATGGGAGTCGCCGTGAAGTTTGCCTATGTTTACTTATGCTTAGCATTCATTGGCGTAGCGCAGGCGGCCGAGCCTAATTTAGCCTCCTACCCAGCCCATCCTATCCGTGTAATTATTCCGCTAGCGCCAGGCAGCGGGGCCGATAATGCCGTGCGCATTGTTACGCAAAAAATGAGTCAAAATATGGGACAAGGTTTTATCGTTGAGAACCTTCCTGGCGCCGCTGGCTTAATTGGTGCCGATAAAGTTGCAAAAGCAAGCCCGGATGGCTATACCTTAGGGGGTTTCAACGATAGCATCTTAACTATGGTGCCAAATGTCAATCGCAAACTGCCTTGGAACCCTATTAAAGACTTTGCCCCGATTTCTTTGGCTGTGATGGTGGAGTGGGGCCTCGTTGTGCCATCTAAATCCCCCTATGCGAACGCAGGCGAGCTGATTGCTGCTGCCCGCAAAAATCCAGGACAACTGAATTATGGATCAGCTGGTAACGGCAGCCCCCAACATATAGCCATGGAGTTATTTGATTCCGAGGCAGGCATTAAGATGACGCACATCCCCTATAAGGGGATTAATCAAACGGGTATTGGGGTTGCCTCAGGAGAAGTGCAGGCGGCATTTATTACTTTAGCTAGCTCTAAAACCTTAGTAAAGTCGAACCGCCTTAAATTAATTGGTGTTACGAGCCCTAAACGTGCTTTGCAATATCCAAATGTCCCAACGATTGCAGATTCTGGTCTTCCTGGGTTTGAGTTTAGCGCCTGGTTTGCGTTGGTAGCGCCTGCAGGAACACCACAGCCTATTATTCAAAAACTAAACACTGAGTTGATTAAAGCATTGAAAGATCCCACCGTACGACAACAACTTCTGGCTAATGGCCTTAATCCAGTGGGTAGCTCGCCAGAAGAATTAAGCAAAAAAATTCAAGAGCAATTAGCAAGCTATGCTGCTTTAGTTAAAAAGACGGGTATAGGTACGGATTAATTAAGGCTGGGTAGGGTGTTGATAGGTCATGGCTACTTTGAATTTGTTCTGATAGGATAGGCGGAGTATGAAAATCTTTATCGAGATTTAATGCGCTAACCTAATGTAAGATGATAAGGATCTTATGCGGCATAGCATCGCCATAATTATTATCAACGCATTACTTGTTTCTAACGCATGGGCAATTCCCGATGGATTTGTTTATGTTGATCAGGAAATTCCTGGCATTCGGGTTGGGTTAAGGTATGCCAGCAGCAATAATTTCGTCGGGCGGCCTATTAACGGCTATGTTAGTCAAAGGGCCGTCTTAACTAAACCAGCTGCTAAAGCACTTGCTGAGGTTCAATCTGATCTCAAACCATTTGGCCTGGAATTATTTATTTTCGATACTTATCGACCACAAAGGGCGGTTGATGACTTTATCGCTTGGGCAAAAGATCTAAAAGATACGCGTACAAAAACGAAGTACTATCCTAAAGTGGCAAAAGAAAATTTATTTTCGGAGGGCTATATTGCTGATCGCTCTGGCCACAGCAGGGGAAGTACGATCGATTTAACGATTATTTCATCAGCTTCGCCATTTCGACCTCTCAATATGGGCACTAATTTTGATTTCTTTGGGCTAGAGTCATGGCCAAAATATATTGGTGTATTGACAGAACAAAGGGCTAGCCGACTGTTGCTGAGAACGCTCATGCTCAAACATGGTTTTAAGCCATACGAGATGGAATGGTGGCATTTCACCTATGAAAAGGAGCCATTTCCCGAGACCTATTTTGATTTTGTTGTTGATTAAGCGCCCTGATCATGCGTCTGTTACTATTTATATAATAATTGAATTTCTAAAGGCCAAATTGCCCCATTTTTTAAAGTCTTTTATGATTTTGGTAGTCATTGGCGTAAGCTCCAATGGCTTTGCCCAGTCACGTTTTGAGGATAGCTTTACTCAAATGGGCGTGGGCTATGAAGTCTTAAAGTTTTCCTTTACAGGCGGAACGATTACTGAACCTCCACTTCAGGGTGTGCCTTATACCGCTTCTGCTCCCAATTCGAATAGCCTAACCTTCTCGGCTGCCACCGGCTATAGTTTTTTATTGCATCCCAATTTCTTATTGGGCTTTGGCGCTGAATATAATCTGGTGGATTCCAAAAGCTCTACTTACACGATTACCGTTCCAGGTGGAAGTGGCAGTGACCAATTTAAGCAAGGTAGCGCTACTAATTGGGTATCTGCTATCAAGAACCAAGATTACAGTGTATATGTTGCGCCTGGATATCCTATTGGGCTTGATAAATTGGTTTTTGCCAAGTTAGGTTATGCGAGTACTCGAATGTATTCTGGGGGTGGTGATTACGATATGGTTAGGGGACCCTTAGTTGGACTAGGCTACAAACAAGTGATTGCCGATTTTGATTGGATTATTAAAGGCTATATCTATGGCTTTGGCGAAGCAAACTACATTAAATATAGTAATGTTTATACCTCTGGTGGAACTGGATCATACTCTGCTACTGCAGCCAATGTTCGCGTAGGTTTGGGCTTTCTGTGGAAGTGATGTAAATAGGTCTCTGATTTTAGGATCTAAAGCAAGACGACCAAAATCATCAATATTTTTTCTGAAGGCTTTATTGTGGGCGTGCCTTAACTTTATTTAGACACGCTTTTTAAGCGCAGAAGTTAAGCGCAATAAACCTGGGCTATATTTTCCCAAGGGTACGCAGGCCCGAATAATACAGAGTTCATCTAAAGCAGTTGCCTTAGTCAATGCAGAAAATAATTCATCTTCGGTTTTGCATAAGAAACCTTTGCCAGTGCCCAATACGGTTGGTAGTTCTTCAGAGCGCAATGAGGCAATATCATTAAAGGGGCCGTCCATCATGGGTCTTTGAGTGCCATAACCTTGGTTATCAACAACTATCACTAGTGGATTTACCCCGTGAAATACCGAAGAAAGAACCTCTAAGCCTGTCATCAAAAAGGCGCCATCTCCGACTAATACCAAGGGTCTGCGGGTAGCATCGGCGCGAGCGGCGCCCAAAGCTGCTGGCACCGCATACCCCATGGTAGCGTAATAGGCGCTGGCAAGCATTAGAGATTGCGCTGGCAGTTCTATCGAGCCAAATAAACAATCTCCTGGCTCAACAATTAAACGCATTTTATTATCAAGAAAGATCGATACGCATTCCATAATTCTTTCAACCACGAGACCTTGGCCAGCAATTGGAATAAAAGTCATTGTTTTATGGGTGACATGCCCATATTCTTTGTAACCTCTAGCGCTAGCTGCCTTAATTAAAGCAGGTAAGAAGGCCCACAGCGGAACGTCTTGATAGGTGCGAAAACCAATACTCACTTGGTAATCCGTACATTCGATTACCTGACCGCGATCTAGGTGATCGGTAAATGCACCCATTATTAAATCGGCATATAAAACCCCAAACATAATCAGAGGTTTTGCATTTTCTACTTGTTGAACAATGGCTGGTGCGCTAACTGCCCCCATATAAACACCCAAAGCTAAGGGATGGGTTTCTGGTACTACCCCCTTAGAAACAGAGGTGGTTGCCATTGGCACCTCAAAATTTTCCATGAAAGCTAGTAGCTCTTTACCAAGTCCGCGCCGCACCGCCATTAAACCCGCAATAGCCACTGCATCACCTGCACCCTCTAATAGTTGCAATGTTTCTGCTACTGCAAGTTCTAAACGCTGTGGATGGACTTTAGGCAACTCGATCGATAGATCCTCTAGGCAATCAAGCACGGGAACGTCAACCATATCTCGGGGAATTTCAATGTAGCCAGGACGTTGATTTGCAATCATGGCTCCTAGAACACGATCTATTTCCGCAGTCACGGTTAAGGGGTTTGTCAGCACGGCCTGGGCGATGGTGATATCTTTAAATACCTCAAGTTGGGTGTCAAAATTTTTAACCTTGTGATGCAGTAAAGGGTCCCCCTGTCTTTCAGATAAACCTGGAGCACCACTTAGCACTAAAAGTGGTACATTTTCCGCCCAGGCCCCAGCCGTAGCATTCACTACTTTAAAGCCGCCCACCGAATAGGTTACGGCACATACCCCAAATCCTCGGATCCGCGCATAAGCCTCAGCTGCAAATGCTGCGCCTTGTTCATCGGTAGTTACTAGTATTGGAAAGCCACAGTGGTGGAGTTGAGCAAATAACTTCAGAGCATAATCTCCAACGATTCCAAAACCCTCATCAACCGCCAGCTCTTTAAAACGACGTATGAAAAACTCCGGAATTGTTGTCATGGTTTGCGCTGTTGTCATATGGGCCATAAGGGTTAGGTTGGTCTAGTCTAAAGCAAATCAAGGTAAAAAAATGAGCTATTTAGCCTCCTTACCCCTTAAAATAAAGCAAAAAATAGAGCTAAACCTAGTCACGTAAATTTGTCATAATAAAACTACATTTGCTCCTCACTTTGAAAGTAATCATGAAAACTAAACTATTCTTAATGCTTGCTGTATTAGAGTTTTTTGCATCTGCAGCATTTGCGCAGACAGGCAGTGTTTGTGAGGCTTTGGTTATTACGGGGCACCCAGCTTACCCGCCAGTAGCCTGGGGGGCTAATGGAAAAATTGTGGGCGCTTCGGCTGAATTAGTGACGACTATTGCCCAGCAGCTGCAAGTGAAGAATATCAGTTCAGTTGACTTTGGGTCTTGGCAAAAAGCCCAAGATGCTATTAAAGAGGGTAAAGCAGATATTATTTTTGGTATCTATAAAGATTCATCAAGAGTTGCTTATATGAATTACATTGATCCACCGTATATGCAAGACCCAGTTGCCATTGTGATTCGTAATGGTGATTCTTTTAAGTATGCCGAGTGGGGTGATTTAAAGGCCAAAAAAGGAGTAACAAATTTAGGCGAAAGTTACGGCAATGATTTTGATACCTATATTGCACAAAATTTAACAGTGGCGCGTGCTAATGGAGTAGACAAAGCTTTTGAGGTGTTATTAAAAAAGCAAGCCGATTACCTTATTATTGGTCGCTATCCAGGTAAGCTGGAGGCAAAGAAATTAAATATCCTTACAAAAGTTGATTTTTTGCCGAAAAATGTGGTTTATGGAGAAATGTATGTCGCTTTTTCGAAGAAATCTAAATGCTACAACAGCCTACAGGCTGGCTTTTCAGAGGCAATTAAAAAAGCCGTTAGTGGTGGCAAGATAGAGATGTTGCTGGAGCAGGCTAATAAACAGTTTTATAAATAAGCAGTGCTATTAATCTTAAATCTGTTTCAATGAATTTCTGGTTCACTGCCTTTGCTGCGCTTCTGTGAATTTTCAGCATTGCTAGCATGTACTTGGGTTTCTAAAAAATCAAAATCACAGCCATTATTGGCTTGTTGAATGTGTTGTAAATAAATCTTACCAAAGCCCCGCTCAAACTTAGGAGCTGGTGCTACCCATGCTGCTTTGCGTTTGGCCATTTCCGCATCAGAAATCAAGACATTTAATTTGCGGGCGGGTACGTCTAATTCAATGAGATCGCCATCTTGTACAAAAGCCAAGGGCCCACCAATATAAGCTTCGGGAGTGACATGCAAAACACATGCGCCATAACTAGTCCCGCTCATACGTGCATCAGAGATACGCACCATATCGCGCACTCCTTGTTCTAAAAGCTTTTTAGGGATAGGTAACTGCCCCCACTCTGGCATACCAGGCGCCCCTTGTGGGCCAGCATTTTGCAAAACAATTACTGAATTAGCATCGATTTCTAAATCGGCCGAATCAATGCGTGCAGATAAATCGTCATAGTTTTTGAATACGACCGCTTTACCAGTATGTTTTAGCAAGTGAGCTTCAGCAGCAGGGGGCTTGATAACTGCGCCATCTGGGGCCAGATTTCCTTTTAAAATTGCCAAGCCGTCGCTTTTTACCAGTGCTTTATCTGCCGAACGAATGACATCATCATTGAATACCTTGGCATCAGCGATTAGCTCGCCGATGGTTTTACCATCAACGGTTTGCTCAGCAAGACTTAAGAAGCCGGTCAGTTGCTTGAGTAAAGCACGTAAACCACCCGCATAGAAAAAATCTTCCATGAGATATTTGCCCGAAGGTCTTATATTCGCAAGGACAGGGATTTTGCGTGCTAATTCGTCAAAGCGTTCTAAGGTGAGCCCAAAGCCCGCACGTTTGGCAAGAGCAATTAAATGCACTGCGGCATTAGTAGAGCCCGATAAAGCTAAGGTAGTCATTACAGCGTTATCAAAAGAGCCGGCAGTGAGAATGTCAGATGGTTTTAAATCTTCCCAAGCCATTTCGACAATGCGTCTGCCTGTTAAGGTAGCCATTTGCGCATGTCTTGAATCGGGGGCCGGAATAGATGCATAACCAGATAAACATAAGCCTAGCGCTTCAACTGTACTTGTCATGGTAGATGCGGTACCCATGGTCATGCAATGACCAGCTGAGCGTGCAATACCATCTTCAATTTCGCCCCAGTCGGCCTCGGTAATATTGCCCGCCCGTAATTCATCCCAGTATTTCCATACATCGCTGCCGCTACCCAAAAATTGACCGCGATAATCACCACGTAACATCGGGCCAGCCGGCAGAAAGATGGCGGGAATGTTCATACTAATAGCACCCATCAATAGAGCAGGCGTTGTTTTATCGCAGCCGCCCATCAAAACGCACGCATCTGCTGGGTAAGAACGTAACAACTCTTCTGTTTCCATTGCGAGCAGGTTGCGATACAACATGGTTGTCGGTTTTTGAAAGGGCTCGGATAAACTCATGGCGGGCATTTCTACTGGGAAACCGCCGGCCTGCCAAATACCTCTTTTTACTTCTTCAGCGCGCTGACGAAAATGGCTATGACATGGGTTAATATCACTCCACGTATTAATAATAGCGATGACCGGTTTGCCAGCATAATCGCTGCGGGTATAGCCCATTTGCGCTGTGCGCGAACGATGCGCAAAGCTACGCATATCTTTAACGCCATACCAGCGATGACTACGGAGCTCTTCTGGTTTTTTGCGATTTGCTTTACTCAATTTTGGCACCTGACTCTTTAATAACAGCGACCCACCGATCATTTTCGGCTTTAATAAATGCGGCAAATTCACTTGCCGATCGTTCGGTTATAGGCGTACCCGCTTTTTCAAAGCGCTCGCGTACTTCAGGATTTGCTAAGGTTTTCTTGAGAGCAGCTTGCAATTTTTGCACTACATCTTTAGGCATATTTGCTGGACCAACTAAACCTTGCCAACCTGAAGTTTCTAATTCTGCATAGCCCGATTCGCGAACCGTTGGAACATTAGGTAAATCTTTATCTCTAGTAGAGCTAGTAATGGCAATCGCTTTGAGGTTACCAGACTGAACTTGCGGCACTAAGATGCCAGTAATATCAATCAAGATATGGGTTTGACCTGAAATTAAGTCGACGATGGCTGGTGCAGAACCTTTATAGGGAACATGTGTGAGTTTGATGCCGCCAACATTATTCAGTAACTCACCATTTAAATGGGTGATGGAACCATTGCCACCAGAAGCAAAATTGGCTTTGCCCGGATTCTTTTTAGCCCACTGAATAAATGTTTTAAGAGAGTCTACGGGTAGCTCGCGTGGGACAACGGCTAGAAAATAAGTAGAAACAATTTGCCCAATGGGGGTGAAGTCTTTTAAGGGATCGTAAGGTTTTTTTGCCATCATATTGGGCGCTAAAACCATTGGACCAATATTAGCTACCACTAAGGTATAGCCGTCGGGAGCAGCTCGTGCTAGCTCGGTTAGGGCAATGACACCAGCAGCACCGGGCTTATTCTCCACAATAACTTGCTGTCCCAAGGCCTCGCCAAGATAGGGCGCAATGAGACGCGAGGTAAAATCTAGGCCACCACCTGGGGGAAAGCCAACAATGAGCTTGATGGGTTTGTTAGGATAGTTTGATTGCGCATAACTAGGCAAAGTCTGCATGAGCAACGCAATTACTACTAAGAATGGTAATCTACATCGTTTAAACATTGTCCCCTCCTTATTTTTTTATTATGCTAGCACATTCTAAGCAGCAATAAGCTCTATCACTATGCCAATATTTCAAGCCGAAGATTTAAAAACTAAAATTGTTCAAATTATTACGGCTACTGGTAGTTCTGAGGTTGAGGCTTTGCGGGTTTGTACCAATCTAATTCACGCGAACCTAAAAGGGCATGATTCGCATGGTGCTGGGATGATTCCGCGCTACGTGGAATCATTTGTAGAAGGCTCTTTGCAGCCAAACCAATCGGTTCGAGTGAAGAGTGATTTAGGCAGCTTGTTGGTGCTTGATGGCCAGCAAGGTTTTGGTCAGGTCGTGGGCGAAGAGGCTATGGTGATGGGAATTGCTAGAGCCAAAAAATTAGGTAGTTGCATTTTATCCTTATCGCGTGCTCATCACTTAGGCCGTATTGGACATTTTGCTGAAATGGCGGCGGCAGATGGTTTGGTGTCGATTCATTTAGTCAATGTTCTATCTGCACCTGTTGTAGCGGTATGGGGTGGGGGTATTGGTCGCCACGGTACTAATCCATTTTGTATTGGTGTGCCAATTGCTAACCGTGCGCCATTCATCCTAGACTTTGCTACTAGTCGCTCAGCCCAAGGCAAGATGCGGGTGGCTCATAATGTAGGTAAATCAGTAAGCCCTGGGTATTTAATTGATCAGCAGGGTTTGCCGACTACCGATCCTGGCGTAGTAGTAAGGCCCGATGCGGCTGGCAATTTGGGCGCGCTGATGCCTTTTGGTGAACACAAGGGTTCGGGCTTGGCCATTGCCTGTGAATTATTAGGTGGAGCATTAACGGGCAACGGCACTTGGAAGCCGCCGAAAGTAAAAAAACGCGCCATTTGGAATGGCATGTTATCCATTTTAATTAATCCTGCTAGCATGAGCTCTAAAGAACAATTTGACCTAGAAACAAACTCTTTTATCGACTGGGTATATCAAAGCCCAGCTAGCGAAGCGGGTGTGCCGGTTATGCTAGCTGGTGAGCCCGAACAAAAAATGATGGCTCAACGCATTAAAGATGGCATTGAGATTGATGATAAAACTTGGCAAGATATTTGTGAGGCAGGTAAAAAGGTTGGTGTTAATTTAAATTCAGTTTAATTCTGAGATTGGTTCAATAAATTGGAGAACGTATGCAGCACGTTACAACTTCACTGAAGTCAAAGTTACAGCAAGGTAAGAGTATTGGAGGCGCATGGATGATGACGGTTAATCCCGCCTTTGCTGAAATTGCATCGGCAGTTGGCCTCGATTTTGTGGTGGTTGACATGGAGCATGGCGCAATTGGTCTAGCAGATTTACCTGGCATATTGCGCGGCTTTAGTCGCGAAACTACCGCGCTGGTACGCGTGCCTTCTGCCGATCCTAGCCTCATTGCTCGTGTTTTAGACCGTGGTGCCCACGGCGTGATGGTGCCTCGGGTTGAAAGTGTTGAAATAGCTTTAGAGGTAGCACGCGCCGCAAAATTTCCGCCTCAAGGCGATCGTGGCTTAGCTCTACCCGCGCTGAGAGCCTCGGCTTATGGAACCAATGCCGACTACCGCAATAATGCAAATAGAGATACTTTGGTGATTATTCAATTGGAATCTCTGAATGCAATGAATTTAGCCTTGGAAATTGGCGGCTTGCCAGAAGTTGATTTAGTTTTTGTAGGCCCAACTGATTTATCGGCCAATTTAAATTTAGAAGGGCCAGATCATTTTATTGAGTTAAACCAAGTAATCGATGCAGTTGTCGCTAAATGCAAGTCGGCCAAAATTCCAGTTGGGATTATTCCCTTTGCTGGCAGAGCTATTCCCGAGCTTAAACAGCTTGGGTTTCAAATGATTGTGGCTGGCAGTGATGTGGGTTTCTTAAGAGATTCAGCAGTTAATTTGAAGAAAATCCTCGATTCGAATTAAATTATTGAAACTCGAAATAAATTGGCTGAAATGATGGGTAAGGTACCTTTAACTGCTACAGAGCTAGCTGAAATAGCTACTAAAACTGTAGATCATTACAATATTAATGCGGATGATTTTTTTGCAGGTACGCGTGATCACGATGTCAGTCAAAATATTGCAGCTCTACTAAAAGCGATTAAAGGAGCTGGTCCTTTTCAAATTTTAGATTTTGGCTGTGGTCCTGGCAGGGATTTGCAAGCATTTACTGCACTCGGCCATCAAGCAATTGGACTAGAGGGCAGTACGCAAGCGGCTGCAATAGCCCGTAAATTTAGTGGCTGTGAAGTTTTGGTGCAAGATTTTTTTAATCTACAACTACCAAATGATTATTTCGATGGCATTTTTGCCAATGCCTCGCTATTTCATGTACCCAGTCAATTATTGCCAAAAGTTCTGGATGATTTATTCGCCACCCTAAAACCGCAAGGTATTTTATTTAGCTCTAATCCAAGAGGTACAAATGAAGAGGGCTGGAACGGTGATCGCTACGGCTCTTATCATGATCTAAAGGCTTGGCAAGCGTATTTATGCGCAGCCGGCTTTACCGAGGTAGATCATTTTTATCGGCCACCGGGCTTACCGCGTGATCAGCAGCCTTGGCTGGCAAGCGTTTGGCGTAAATAAATTATTTTTTCAGGCTTGAGGCAATACGGCGAGTTACTTTTGGCGGCGCAATATCAATGTGGTGACGATGTCGCTCTTCCTGCATATTCAGATCATCCGCAGTAAAGCGATCAAAACGACGTAAATAGTCGGCCCACGTTTCAAATACGTAGAACTCTACAAATTTACCGGTATGTTCGGCGTCTTCGAACAAGCTCCATGAGAGCGCCCCTTGGCGGAGACGCGACTTTCTGGTGCTAGCCATCAATTTCTTGAATGTATCATTTTGGGTAGTGTGGGTTTGATATTCAATCGAAATCATCACTGGGCCCTCACTTGGATCAATGTTTCGAGATGGGTGTGGACGCTCTAATGGACATACCGGGCTCATATCTTCTTGATGCAAACCTTCTACTTGCAATTTACGAACTGCGATTAAGGCGACAATGCCAAAGATTGAACTTAAGCCAATGCTGATGCTAACGTCAGTTTCAGTGGCAATTTTGCCCCAAATGGCTGCGCCTAATGCGCTGCCCCCCATAATACTCATTTGGTAAAGTGACATACCCCGCGCTCGAACCCAGCTAGGTAAACAGAGTTGAGCTGATGTTGTTAGCGAGTTGGCTACACTAATCCAGGCAATGCCACAAATGAGCATGAAGACCGAAGCAAGCCATAAATTGAGCGATAACACGACGGCAGCTGAGCTAACTGATAAAAGAATAATTCCATAATTGGCTAATTGATTCGTGCTCAGATGTATTTTTAAACGAGGTAGTTGGGAGCCTGCAATAACAGCTCCCAAGCCTAAACACGACAGCAATAAGGTAAAGATATGGGCATTACCCTGAAAATGATCTTTAGCAATAACGGGCAATAGGGCAATGAGTCCAGTTGACTGCAGAAAAAATAAGAAAGTACGAATAAAAATAGCTTGTAATTGATTTGATTGGCGCACATATTGCAAGCCGACGCGCATGGCGCCAAAAAAACGTTCGCCGGGTAGGGCAGAAACATAATATTGATATTGCCACCGCAATACTACCCATGAGGTAATGAGTGATAGCACCATATTTAGGGCAAAGACATACTGGCTACCAGCCGTGGCAATAATAATTCCCGCAATCAGCGGGCCGACAATACGCGACACATTCATTGCAATTGCATTTAATGCTAAGGCTGGTTGCAAGGAATCGCGGGGTACTAATTCTGGAACTAAGGCGGCAAAGATGGGCCAGCGCATGGCCAAGCCAATGCCATTGGTAAACGTTAAAAATAAAAGTACATAGGGATTAAGTAAGCCGAAAACCAAGAACAACATGAGAGCAGTTGCATTGGCTGCTAACCATAGTTGGGTAAAGACAAAAAAGTGTTTACGATTCAGAATATCGGCAAGTGCACCACTCGGAATGCCAAGTAGCAGAACAGGCAGACTAGAGGCAGTTTGTACTAAAGCAATTAAGGTTGCTGAAGTAGTTAATGAAGTCATCATCCACGCTGCAGCAACATCATTCATCCACATGCAAATGGTGGCAGTAAGCCATACTAAATAAATTGAACGAAATACTTTAAATTTCAGTGGTGCTAACCACTTTTGTGAAAAAATCCATTTGTCTATGAAGGTGCTCATT
Source organism: Polynucleobacter sp. IMCC 30228 (assembly GCF_021395205.1). Taxonomy (GTDB): domain Bacteria; phylum Pseudomonadota; class Gammaproteobacteria; order Burkholderiales; family Burkholderiaceae; genus Polynucleobacter. The sequence goes on from NZ_JAJVCS010000002.1 coordinate 377,153, forward strand.
GGATTATTTTTTTGATCCCTTTTTAACCTGCGCAGAACTTTCACGCACACATAGCTGTGGTTGAATCTGGATGGATTTTATTTGCTCGCCATGCATTAATTTAATAATGAGATTGGCCGCATGAATTCCTACATCGTGCTGCTTGAGGTCGACTGAGGTAATAGAAGGTGTAGTGTAGGCAGCAAAATCATTATTATTAAAAGAAACCAGAGAGATCTCTTCAGGTACTCGTTTACCTATTTCATAAAGCCCACGGAGTACACCTAGTGCATGATAGTCGCTGGTGCAAATAATGGCAGTAGTATTTGGTTGATTTTTGAAAATCTGCTCAACTGCATTGCGACCCGTACTAAATCGATGCGGCTCTTCAATGATTGCATTGGGTGCTAGCAAAACCCCGGCTTGGTTAAGCTGCTTTTTTACTCCCGCCAACCTTGCTGCTGCTCTTGGATTATGCGCCAAAGGAATTCCTACAAAGGCAAAATGACGATGACCTAATTCTAGTAAATGATTAGCGGCTAATTGCCCCGCCTTACTTTGATCAACTGAAACGTATGGTTGATCTTTTAGTTTTTTTGTAGTCCAAATTAATATATAAGGCAGTTCACGATGGTGGAGCATTTCAAAAAGTTCGGGTTTATGATCTTCGCCAAGGAGTATTAATGCATCTGCGCCGCGCTCAAGCAAACGATAGGCTGCTGATTCGGATGAAGCTAATGAAAATTCAGGCTGCGAGACAATTAAAGTGATATTTTGAGCTTCTAATGCATCATTCAGATCGGCTATAGTTTGAGCAAATGCAGAAACCCCCATTTTGGGTATTACCGCGCCAATAACAGTTGGCTTGGCAGAGCGCAGATTTCTGCCAGCAGGGTCGGGGAAGTAGTGTAGTTTTTTTACAATACTAAGAATTTTTTCTAAGGTTTTTGGAGCTACTAGATTTGGCCTTGTTATTGCTCTTGATACAGTACCTGGAGAAACCCCTGCAATGCTAGCCACGTCATGCAGGGTGGCTATCTTTGATTTATTTTGAGTTTTAGCCAGTTTCATTTTTATTTTTGTAGTTTATCTGTTAGTATAAATTAAACTTTATGCAAACGTTTGCATTTTAACTTTAATAATCGGATAAAGGGCGTGATGAGTACAACCAAGCGAGAAATAGTAAAAACGTTGATTGAATGCGGTGCTAAACATGCCTTTACCTTGCCTGGGCTTGGCATCACTTGGATGTTGGACGAATTTTATGAGCAACGTTCGAAGTTAAAGCTAGTTTTATCGCGTAGCGAACAGCATGCATCAATTATGGCTCAAGCTTATGGCAAGGTTACTGGTACGCCTGCAGTTTTAATGGGTATGGGCCCTTTTTTAACCACCACCGGCGCCTTTGGAATTTTAGAAGCTTATTTTGCCGGTTCCCCAATGGTAGTTTTAACTGATACCTCTTGTTATGATGGGTTTGCGATGCGCGGTGTATATCAAACCATGACTGGTGACTATGGTGCTGCAGATGCAGCCACGGTATTAAAAACTATGACTAAGTTTTGCGCATATGCCACCGAGATAGATGAAGCAGTATATGGCGTGCAAATGGCATTTAAACACGCAACTTTGCCCCGCAATGGCCCCGCGGCAGTAGTTCTAAAATCGAGCATTATTCGTCGACCATTTGAGATTAATCCGCGGGTTACGCTTTACCCTTCAGCGGGGCATTTGCAATATACCCCTGCAAGACCTGACGCAAATGCAATAAATGAGCTTGCCAAAATGCTTAAAAAAGCTGAGCGCCCACTACTCATTGTTGGACAGGGCGCCCAAAATGATCGTGCACGAACTTTACTTGCACAAGTTGCGGCAAAAGGCGGTATTGCAGTAGCCACTAGCTATAACGGCAAGGGGGTGGTTGATGAAGGTTCGCCGATTAGTGTCGGTATGTTAGGTACATGGGGCTGTAAGGCGGCTAATAATGCCTTGCGCGACGCCGATTTAGTAGTGGTAATTGGAGCCAGTCTTGGACCAGACTACATGCGTTTTTGTGAAGCTGGATTTTTAAATCCACTGGATCAGACCTTAGTACAGATCGATATTGATCCTAGAAATAGCGGGTGGGTCTATCCTGTTAAGTTGTCGATTACAGGCGATGCTGGTGATGCACTTGAAATGCTTGTTGATTTAGATGTGGGTGACGCGAAGCGCGGCGAACGCTTAGGTTGGATTGCAGAAAATAACCGCAAATTTAATTATGGTGTCATTCCCGAATATAAATCTCCAGATGGGACAGTGCATAACGTCGATATTGTTAAAGCCTTAGACCAACATTTAACTGATAATCATTTACTCACTCTCGATGCAGGTAATAATCGCATTTGGGTTACAGGTACTTTGAAGATTCGAACCCCTGGACAATTGCTAGTTCCCGGTGGTATTGGGGGGATGGGCTGGTCAATTCCTGCTGCGGTTGGTGCAAAAATTGCTAAACCAGAAAAGCGGGTTATTGCGCTAACTGGCGATGGCGGAGCAGGCATGTCGGTTGCTGCGTTGTCTACCGCGATTTCTGAGAATGCGCCAATAACTGTAGTTGTCGCTAATAATTGTGGTTTAGGTATGGTTCGTGACAATATGAAGGGCGAACCTTATGGCGTGAACTACCCGCCTACCAATTTTGCGATGATTGCTAAGGGCATGGGTTGTCATGCTTTTGAGGTAACCCGTAAAGAAGATATGCTAGATTGCTTAAAAGAGGCAGAAAAATTTGCAGGCCCCTGTTTAATTGATGTGGCAATCGACCCTAACGCTAGCCATCACCCCGCATCTGATTATTAATTTAAGAAGAATCTCAAAATATGAAGCAAGTTGCGATTATTACTGGGGCAGCAAATAATATTGGCCTAGCAATAGCACAACGCTTTAGCGATGATTTTATAGTTGTTGGATTAGATTGCGTATTTCAGTCACAAGATGTTGTAGATAAAAAAAATCTGCTTGGTTTTGAGCAGATTAGCTGTGATATTACGAAACCATTAGAGGTAGAAGCCGCTTTTGCCTTTGCGCGACGCATTGGCCCAATTGGCGTAGTGATAAATAGTGCAGCAATAACTGGACCTAGGACATCAATTGTTGACACCTCTCTTGAGTCTTGGCGCCAAGTAATTGATGTCAATTTAAATGGGGCCTTTATTGTCATGAAGACTGCATATAATTACTTAAAAGAAACCCAAGGTTGTGGTTTATTAATATCATCGCGGGCTGGCAAAGTAGGTTATGCAGGTTTCGATCCAAATCCAATAGGAACCAAGGCGAATTATTGTGCTTCAAAGGCAGGTGTAATCTCTTTGGTGAAATCGCTTGCAATTGAGTATTCACCTGCAAAGATACGAATCAATGGGCTTGCCCCTGGATCGATTGAGGGCACCATGATTCCAAAAGAGTTCTGGCCAGAGCTTGCTAATAAAATTCCGTTAAAACGCCTAGGGTTACCAACTGAAATTGCTGAAGCAGCTTTTTTTCTTTGCTCAACTGCAGCCTCATATATTACTGGCCATATTTTAGATGTCAATGGTGGCTCTTTAATGGATTAAGAAAATGAAATCATTAAAAAATAAAAGATACTTCTTATGACTAGCTTGTACTCATTAAGCCAACAAGTAGCCTTAATAACTGCAGCAGGCAGTGGCCTAGGTAAGGGAATCGCACTCGAATTAGCTCGCCGAGGAGCCCTTGTTCATGTATGGGATCGCGATGCAGTTGCGTTAAAAAATTTATCAGATGAAAGTGCCGCCGCGGGATACGCTATTGAAACACGGCTAGTTAATCTTTCTATTGACGATGAGATTCAGGCTGCATTTTCAGCCAACATACAGCAATCGAAAAAAATAGATATTTTGATTAATAATGCCGGCGGCTCTTTACATACGCCTTTTCACTTTCTAGAACAGTCAAAAGATGATTGGCAAAAAGTATTTGAGTTAAATTTAATGTTGGCAGTTACGCTTTCTCAATTAGTTATTCCCGTAATGGTGGCAAACCACTACGGTCGAATTATCAACTTAGGATCGAAAGCTGGCCGTTATGGTAGTTTATTTGCGGGCGCCAATTACGCTGCTGCAAAAGGCGCAATTCACTCGCTAACTTTGCAGTTAGCCCAAGAATTTGGCCCCAATGGTATTACCTGTAACGCTATTTGTCCTGGTGCTGTAATGACACCAAGGGTACAGGGTTTGTTAAAAGAGCGCCAGTCAGATGAATTAAGACAGAAAATACTAAATGAGATACCTGTCCGCAGACATGCTGAGGTTGATGATGTAGCACAAGCAGTTGCTTATCTGGCCTCTCGTGAAGCAGGCTTTATTACTGGAACACTGTTAGACATTAATGGTGGTCAAGCAATGAGTACTTAAATTTAATATGGTGAGTAATTAAATATTTTAGGAAGGAAGTATGAAAAATTTTTTAAGAATTTTTTTAAGTGGTGCCATAATTTTTCTTGTGCCAATTGCGGCACCTGCGCAAAACTATCCAACCAAGCCAGTGAAAATAATTGTGCCATTTCCGCCTGGTGGCGCAACCGATATTATTGGTAGAGTTCTTGCAGAAAAGTTGCAAGCAGTCTATGGGCAAACTTTTATTGTCGAAAATAAAGCTGGAGCAAGCGGTAATATTGGGGTCGGTGAAGTTGCCCGGGCAGCACCTGATGGCTATACCTTGGTTGTCGGCTCTGCTCAAACCCTTACCATTAATCATCAAATCTTTAAAAATGTGTCATTTATTCCGCAGCGTGATTTGGCACCAATTGTTGTTATTGCATCAGTGCCCAATGTATTAATTGTGTCGAATAAACTGCCAGTAAAAAATGTACAAGAGTTAATTGCATACGCCAAGGCAAATCCAGGAAAATTAAGTAGCGGTTCATCAAGTATTGGTGGAACCCCCCACCTTGCATTGGAGCTTTTCCAAATATTAACCGGCACTGATATTGCTCATATTCCATATAAGGGCAGCGCTCCTGCATTACAAGACTTAGTGGGCGGCCAAATTGGCATGATGTTTGATAACCTACCTGCAGCATTACCTTTAATGAACGGCGGACAAATTCGGGCGTTGGCAGTCACTACCCTAAAACGTACGCCTTCAGCGCCTGATATTCCTACTTTAGATGAGTCGGGTTTAAAGGGCTTTGATTCTCAGGGTTGGTTTGCCTTATTAGCCCCAGCTGGAACACCTGCACCCATTCTTGATAAGCTCAATATTGAAGCCAATAAAATTATTAAAACTGCCGATTTTCGTGAGCGCATGAGTAAATTAGGCGCAGATGTTGTCGGGGGTTCAATCGATGAATTCAAGTTGCGCATGAAAACTGAGACTGAACGATGGGGCAAGGTAATTGAGAAGGCTAATATAAAAGCAGATTAATTAATCATTCTTGGGAATTATTGTGAGAAAGGCATTGGCGATACGTTTACAATAATAATTATTCAAAGTTTTGGGGATAATTATGCTTAATGCCGAGCAGGTGAAACAATACCAAGTAGATGGCTATGTGGTAATTCCCAGCGTTTTTAAGCCGACTATTGTGCAGCAAATGCGTGATGCGGTCTCGAGAATAGTTGAGTCTTCGCGAACGGTTCAGGACCACAACTCAATCTATGATTTAGGCCCAAATCATTCTGCAGTAAAGCCCTCGGTACGTCGTATTAAGCAACCACACCAGGTAGACCCCATTTTTCAGCAGGTAATGACCGACCCTAATTTATTAGCGATGTTGCAACAATTACTGGGAGAGAGCGTACGTATACGTAACGCCAAACTGAATTTAAAAGAGCCTGGCGGGGGTGAGGCTGTTGAATGGCATCAAGATTGGGCTTTTTATCCGCACACTAATGATGACGTTTTAGCGGTTGGCATCATGTTAGATGATTGCAAAATGGAAAATGGCCCACTAATGATCATCCCTAAAAGTCACCAAGGCCCAACTTATAGTCATCATGACGTTGATGGCTACTTTTGTGGCGCTATGGATCCAACTGCTGACGGAATTAATTTTGCAGCTGCTCAGCCATGTATTGGACCGGCAGGATCGATATCCTTTCACCATGCGCGTGCAATACATGGTTCGGCCGCGAATACCTCTCCTAGCCCGCGGCGTTTACTGTTATTTGAATTTGCAGCAGGTGATGCTTGGCCCTTATTAAAAAACTATAATTCACTTGCCGAGTTCAACAGTTGGTTACTTACTGGCAAAGCCTCTATTGTTCCCAGAATTGTACCTGCGCCAGTTATCATGCCTTTGCCGCCTGCTGTCAATCAGGGCTCGATTTATGAGAATCAATCGCGCCTAAAAAATAAATACTTTGCATAAAGCAATCTTGTTTCTAATATCAGGAAAAATATGAAAATTAATAACTGGTTCAGCCAGCTTTTTGTTGCCTTACTTGCGTTAATATCTTGCAGTGCGTTTGCGCAGGCCGATTATCCAACTCGTCCAGTTAAAATTATTGTGCCATTTCCAGCAGGTGGCACTAGCGATGTGATGGGGCGGATGGTCGCAGATGGCTTAACCAAATACTTTAAACAAACTTTTATCGTAGAAAATATTGGTGGCGGTGGAGGGGTTGTTGGCACTAAGCGAGCAACTGAAGTGCAGCCTGATGGCTATACTTTAATCCTTACGGGAGTTGGCCAAAATGCGGTAGCGCATGGTCTTGATCCAAATGTAAAGTACAACTCAATTACTGATTTTATTCACATCTCGCAAATTCATATCGGCCCTAATATATTAGTGGTCAACCCAAATTCACCTTTTAAAACCTTAAAAGAGTTGGTTGATTATGCACGCGCAAACCCCGGTAAGCTCGATTATGGCTATACCTATGCAGCCTCTGGGCATGTGGCTATGGAATTATTTAAGCAAACCGTTACCGCTTGCAGTGCGCCTAAGAAAAATGAAAAATGTTTACCATTAGGATTAGTTGGCATTCCCTATCGTGGTGGCGGTCCGATGATGACGGCGATTTTAAGTGGTGAGATTCCAATGATGTTTATTAATCAAGATGTAGCTTATCCGCATATACAGGCTGGTAAATTACGTCCTTTAGCAGTAACAAGTGAGAAACGCAATCCGCTTTATCCAAATGTGCCAACCATTGCTGAATCTGGCTTTCCGACCTTTGAAGCTATTTCGTGGTCAGGTTTGAGTGCACCAAAAGGTACTCCGAAAGTGATTATTGATAAGTTAGAGACTGGGATGAATCAGGTGATGAGCACTCCAGAAATAAAACAGCGCATGGAGTCACAGGGGTTTGTAATTCCACCACAGGGTTCAAAGCCTTATACGGAGTTTATTAAGAGCGAAATTCAACGTTGGACTGCAGTAATAAAGCAGGCTGGCATTAAGCCCGAATAATACTTATCCCGCTTTTAATTATTTACCGCTGGTGAGCGATACGCCATTGTTGAAAAGCAATGATATTGGCTGCATCGGTTGGCGGGTAAAGGCCAACGATGCTTTGTCCTGCTAGCACTTTTTCGCTGACAAAATCTTCAAAGGCGGTCATTTCAACTGCTTCATTAGCAATCTCATCAGCTAAATGCGCAGGAATAATGACAACGCCCTCGCCATCGCCAACCACGATGTCGCCCGGATAGACAGCAACATCGCCACAACCAATAGGTACATTAAGATCGATTGCACAATGTATGGTGAGATTGGTTGGTGCACTAGGGCGTTGGTGATAAGCTGGAATTGCTAATTGCGCAATTTCAGGCGAATCGCGAAAGCCGCCATCGCTCACAATGCCCGCAACCCCACGCTTCATTAGGCGAGAAATGAGGATAGAGCCAGCAGATGCAGCGCGAGCATTTTTACGACTATCAATGACGAGTACCGAGCCTGCAGGGCAATCTTCAATTGCAAGTCGTTGGGGGTGCAGCGGGCTCTTAAAAACATCAATGGTATTCAAATCTTCGCGCGCCGGAATATAGCGCAGGGTATAGGCTTCACCCACCATATTGGCTTGGTGGGGATTAAGGGGGTGCACATCTTGAATAAACTGGTTACGCAACCCTTTTTTAAACAAGGCGGTGCATAAAGTAGCAGTACTTACCTTGAGTAATTTATTATGGGTTTCAGGATTTAAGGGCATATTAATTTAGGGGGATAGTTTAATGTTTAACACAATACGGGGGAATACTCTTTTGAGTGAGCCTGTGTAATTAAATTTATTTCTGGCACTACACCAATACCAATAGGATTTAATTGCTCGATATTTAAGTAACCATTTTCAGCATGCAAGGGCTTTGGACAGATATCAAATTCAAGATACTGATTAGACATACTAAAACCCCAAGGAATCGAGTCAATTGCAAATCCTAAAGAAGCAGTAGCAGCTGCAGAAAGCGAAGTTTCTGCAACCTTACAGGCAAGATTAAGCTTAAGGTTTCGTCGCTTTAATTCATAGGCAGCCTCTAGCCCAGATAATAGGCCTCCTGTTTTTATTAGTTTCAGGCTAGCACCGTCTAAAGCATTAGCTTGATCAAAAAATACTATTTCACTAACTCCATGAATCGATTCATCTAAAGCAATTGGCAATAGCGATTTTGATTTAAGCACAGAAAAGTCATTAAGGGAAGATTGGGTTGATATTGCTTGCTCGACAAAAGATAGTTTGCGAGTTTGCTCAGCACTACAAAAAGTGATTGCATCTTGTAATTTAAATGCCCCATTTGCGTCAGCCGAAATCGTATCTCCATCTAGCAAGTTGCACAAAATTGATACTCTTTCAAGGTCTTCAGTAAGCGGCAGAATGCCAACTTTAATTTTCCAATGCCGATATCCTTGAGCGCGATATCTAGCAGCTTCAGCAATTTCTTTATCTAAAGAACCTCCTAGCATCCGTAATAAGGGCAGCGGACTTGGCTGAGTTTGGGTTTTATTTTTAGCTAGAGTGCGTAGTATTTGCCAAACACTAGTTTCTTGCTCTTGGGCGATAAGATCAATTAAGGCCATTTCGAAGCAAGACTTAACAGAAGTATTGCCATATAAGATTTTACCAAGCGCTATTGAAATTGAATTAAGCTCGGGGATATCTAAACCCTTTAGATGTTCACCAAGATATTTAGCATTTTGCAACAAGCCACCCAAAGTCTCGCCAGTCATTAAGGGGGCCGCCGACGTTTCTCCCCAAGCCTCTTTGCCAGTGTTGGTTTTTAAATAAACTAATAAGGTATTGGCATGCGTAATTGTTTCGCCCGACATCTTAATAGGTTCTATTAAGGGAATAGCCAGAGGATAAAGTTTGATATGGCTTATTTTCATCAGGCGGTATGACTTCTATTACTCTACTTGAATATTGTTATCTTTAATTACTTTAGCCCATTTTGCAGATTCTTGAGCAAGAAAGCTTGCGAATTGTGCCGGTGTGCTGGCAATAATTTCGTTTCCTTGTTCAGCCATACGCGCTTGCACGGCAGGATTTTTTAAGGCTTGAGCAAATGCGCTATAAATTTTTTCGATGATGGCAGGTGGCGTTCCAGCGGGGACCAAAATGCCAATCCAGGAGCTCACATCAAAATTAGTTAAACCTTGCTCGCTAGCAGTTAGAAGTTGGGGCAAAGCGGGGGTACGTTTATTGCCTAAAATAGCCAAGCCCTTGAGATTGCCACCTTTAATTTGGGGGATGGTGATGACTGCCCCTAATATAGTTATATCGGTTTCTCCCGATATAGTAGCGGTTAAGGCAGGACCTCCACCTTTGTAGGGTACATGGGTCATGTTAATTCCCAAATTATTTTTGAGTAACTCTGCAGCTAGGTGTCCCGAGCTACCAGCGCCACCACTTGAAAAATTGATGCCATTTGGCCTGCTTTTTGCTAGCGCGCTTAATTCCTTTAAATTATTAGCAGGTAATTTATTTCCGGCTACCAAGAGCAAAGGAATTGAAACTATTTCCATTACTGGAGTTAAATCTTTAAAAGAATCAAATGGAAGATTTTTATAAATGTGAGGGTTAACCGCAAAAGTGTCGTATACCATCAGAATGGTGTAGCCATCCGCTGGTGATTTAGCAACAAAATTGCTGCCAATTGTGCCCCCAGCACCTGATTTATTTTCAATCACAATAGGCTGCCCAAGTATTTCTTGTAGGGATGGGGCCAGCATTCGCGCAATGGCATCTACCGCTCCACCTGGTGCGAGGGGGTTAATAATACGGATCGGTTTATTTGGGTAAGTACTTGCTGGGTTTGGTTGAGCTATCGTTAGCCCGATCGATTGGCTGAGAATTAAAGCCGTAACAAAGTATTTATAGAGTTTTGATTTATTCATATTAGTCTGCCTTGATATTACCTTCTTTAACAATTTTTGCTAAGCGCAACATTTCTTTTTGAAAAAATACTTGGCTCTCTGTCGGGCTTACAAGGTTCATTACTTCACCCCCATCGCTAGCTACTTTTTCTTTAAAAGCATTTGACCCAATAACGCTTTCAAGTGCTTTATCAAGTTTATTCATAATTGAGTTTGGCACGCCTGCTGGCGCCCATACGGCATAGATGATCGACATTTCATAGCCCTTTAAATTACCAGCCTCTTCAATAGTTGGAGTTTCAGGCAAAAGTTTTGAGCGGGTATTACTGGTAATTCCCAGTGCCATTAACTTACCTGCTTTAACATGAGGTAATGCTAGCCCAAAGGCTGAAAAACTCAGCGGTATTTGCCCGCCCAAGGTATCGGTGATGGCAGGGCCCCCACCTTTATAAGGCACGTGAACCATTTTGATACCTGCTTGAGAGGTAAATAGAGCGCCAGCTAAATGACTTGCGCTGCCATTTCCAAAGCTGGCATACGAAAGACGATCAGGTTCTTTTTTTGCCAAGGCAATTAACTCATTGATATTTTTTGCTGGGAAGCTCGGGTTAGCAACCAAAAGCAGTGGAACAGCAGCTACTACGGCAAGCGGTACGATATCCTTTTCTGTTGAATAGGGCGTTTTACCGTACATGGTTGGATTAATTGCGTGTGAAGTGATGGATTGAAACATTAGGGTGTACCCATCAGGGGCAGATTTGGCAACGAGATCTGCGCCAATCATGCCATTTGCACCGCCGCGATTTTCTACTACGACTTGTTGCCCTAATATTTGACCTAATTGTGTGGCAATGGTTCGACCAAGTGTATCGGCAAACCCCCCCACGGGCCAAGTAATAATTAATTTAATAGGTCTACTCGGGTAATTGTCATTACCTTGCGCCCAAATTGGCGCAGCAACACAAGCAAATAAAGCAAGACCCACTAGAATTTGTTTGCCAGCAAGACGACCTACATTCACCATTGTGCTCTCCTAGATGTCATACGATAACTTTTTTATTTTTTAATTCTTGTATAGCATTATTACTTAAATCTAGATATTCCTTTAATAACTCAACAGTATGCTGTCCTAGTAATGGAGGGGCGCGGCGAATTGAGCTAGGGGTGGCATCCATTTTTAAAGGAATTCCTAGCGTTTGAAATTCACCTATCTTAGAATGTTTTATGGTGCGCACCATTTTTTTTGATTTTGTTTGCTCGCCTTCAAGCGCCTGCTTAACAGTATTGACTTGGCCGACAGGAATACCATTTTGGCGCAGTAAGTGAATTAAATTTTTACTAGAAAAATGGATTACTGCTTTAGCAATTAACTCATTAACGTAGGCGCGGTGATTAACTCTTGCTGCATTAGTACAAAAACGCTCATCTTGCGCCCATTCTGGGTGCTTTAGTAGTTCCGCGAGTTTCATAAATTGGCTATCGTTACCCACGGCAAGCGCAATCATGCCATCAGAACACTTATAACTTGTATAGGGGACAATAGTAGGGTGGCCATTGCCATAGCGCCCAGATTCATTACCTGTTGCGAGATGGCTATTACCAACATTGGCTAGCAATGCAATAGCTGTGTCGAATAGCGAAACTTCAACTGCTTGCCCTAAACCTGTTCGATAGCGGGCAAGTAAGGCCGCTTGAATTGCATTGGCCGCCATCATGCCAGTTGCTAAATCGACAATGGCAACCCCATACTTAGTAGGCTCGCCTTCAGTTCCCCCAGTAATACTCATTAAACCTGATTCAGCTTGCAAGATAAAGTCGTAGCCAGGTAAATCGGCTTGGGGACCATCACTGCCGTATCCTGTAATTGAACAACGCACTACACGTGGCGCATTTTTTTCAAACCATGCATTATCAAAGCCCCATTTTTCAAGGGTGCCAAGTTTAAAGTTATCTAGTAGTACATCAAATTTTGGAATTAAGGCAGCTAACAATTCTTTTCCACTAGTTTGGGAAAAATCAATTGCCATGCCACGCTTATTACGATTACACCCTAAAAAATAGGCTGACTCTCCGGCCAAAAAGGGTGGTCCCCAGGCTCGGGTGTCATCGCCAGTGGTAATGGACTCTATTTTGACAACTTCAGCGCCTAAGTCGCCCAGCAATTGGCCGCACCACGGGCCTGCTAGCACCCGACTAAGATCCAGTACTTTGAATTCAGCTAAAGCACCTGAGTTGGTAGTGGACAAATCTGCACCGCCTTGAACACTCATGATTAGGTTAATTAATCGCGCATATCTGGTGGAGCATTCAGATTTTTGTGAAAGCCATCTAAATATTCTTCAAGCGCAGCTTTATTTTTCATGCGAAATTTTTGGAAATCAGGTTTACGACCTTCTAAAAAGGCATTCATACCTTCTAAGCTTTCCTCTGAGCCCCATACGTAGGCGAGAAGCTCCATACCATGTTGCCATGAAGCATAAAGCTGATCGGATTCAAAATTTAAACTCTTTTTAGTCATGCGAATAGTTTGTGCACTATTACTTTTAATCGTTTCACACCAAGCGAGGGTTTCTTGTAATAACTCAGACTCTGGAACACATTTATTAATGAGACCAATACGTTCAGCTTCTTTCGCATCAAAACGCTTAGCAAGAAAAATCATTTCGCGGGCAATGCGTTCGCCCACTATACGTGGCAGATATTGTGTGGCTCCAACAGTAGGGCAGGCACCCACTTTAGCGCCAGTTTGGCCAAACATCGATTTTTCAGAGCCAATGACTAAGTCACACCAGAGGGCCAGCTCATGGCCACCACCAACACACCAACCGTTGACCATTGCAATTGCAGGAATTGGCGCGCCTCGAATAGCCATCGCTAAACCAAGCATGCGATCATTCCACATCGAGGCATTAGTGAAGGTAAGACGCTTCATAGCATAAAAGTCTCCGCCAGCTGAGAAGGCTTTATCGCCAGCGCCGCTAAAGACAATACAAGCAATCGATGCATCTTCACGGGTTAGCTTGACGGCATCAATCATCTCATCTAAGGTTTGCTCGCGAAATGCATTGAGTACTCGAGGCCGATTGATCGTAATCCAGGCTACTTGATCTTTAACCTCGAATAAGATGTCTTTATAAGGTTTGGTGGGTTGTAAGCTCATTATTTTTCCTGAGTTTAATCATTAGAGGTTAATGTGGTGGGCGAAAGGTGACTGCATGAAACAAATTTAATCAAGTGTAATGGCGCCAGAATACCGGTCATAAAAATGATTATTGGCCGATAAAGCTACTGCCAGAATTAGAGATATCGTTCTCGTAGTCATCGTGCATGCCACCATCTTTTGCCAGATTAGTTGCACATCCCAGCAGGGGCACTACCAAGAAAATGGCTAGAATAAATTTACGCATGAGATTGATTTGCCTTTATATGGCTAGTTAAGATTTTAAATTATGGGCTTGAGCGTGATAGATGCGAAATGCTTCAGTCATCTTGGCTGAACTTTCATTGGCTAGCTCAATTCGTTTCTTGTTATATTCACCAAAGGTAATTTTGCCTGAATATAATTCTTCAGATAAGAAATTTAATTTAGAAGTGTATTGTTTTAATTCTTCAGCGTAGGCATATCCTAAGCCTGGGGTACGGACATGATTTATAGCAATTTCAGTTTGCAAAGATAAATATTCTTTACGTTTTTCAACTAATATATGCAGTTCATTTTTTTCTGCTTTATCTGCCTTAGATGGATCTGCGAATTGCGCCAAAGTTGTTTGTTTTGGATGGGCGGGAATTTTTTTGCTTAACAAGGGCAGACTTCTTTCGTACCACTCGGCTTGCACTACCGATGCAGCCCTCATTTCTTCTGCATACTTTTTCTGCGCAAAAGCTGAATTGCATAGAAGTGGCGCTAATAACAAGGCTAAAGCGGAAATCAGAACAAATTTTTTCATGTCCACAACCTATATTTGGTTATTAAATTAAAGGAAATTATAGATTAGTGTAACGCACCAATTGCGCTACCTAGGTTCTGGCAAATCAGCGTTTTTACAACTTTTCAGTAGGCCGGGGATTTCCACCAGTAAAACTCATGGAAATTCAATTTATGGCATTATTAAAAAAGGAAGTCTAGAGCTAATTCAATGGGTATTAGCCTTTACTAGCAAGATAAAGCCTAGAGGGGGTTGGCTTGAAAAAGACCATTTTATTTTATCTCGTTATTGTTACGCTGGGAACACAGCTCGTATCTTGCGGAGATAACACTAGCACTTCATCCTGTTCTGAATCTGGTCCCTATGCCTGTCAAACAGGCGCTACAGAACCCCTATATACCTATCAATGGGCCTTAAATGCTGCGCAAAGTTTCTTTGCTGGATTTCCCCTTGTTGCCGATGGTTTTACAGATTTAAATGTTGAGGCAGTACATAAGCTAGGCATTAAAGGGCAAGGCATCAATGTCATGGTCTTAGATGATGGAATGGAGATCAATCATATTGATCTGAAAGCCAATATCAATCCGGCAATGACATGGAATTTTGAAACCGGCACTTCTGATTCAACGCCTTCAAATCCAGCTGATGCCCATGGCACTAATGTTGCCGGGATGATTGCAGCCGCCCAAAATGGGATTGGCGTCATGGGAATCGCCCCTAGAGCTACGCTGGGAGGGGCGAAATTTGTTGGATTTGATTCTATTAATAATACGCTTGAAGCTTATGGCGGTGCAGGTTGGTCAAAAGATACCGATGTATTTAATGCATCTTATTCTTCTTCTGCCTTCACAATTACGCCCTCTAGCTATCAAGAGAATCAAGCGCTTCAGAGCTTGCCGAATTTGCGAGGTGGTAAAGGTGCAGTCATGGTTAAAGGTGCCGCAAATGGTTTCGAAGATGAAAAACCAAACTCGACCACAATCTACGATTGCCCACAATTTCAATACGGCAACTCTTTCTATCGCCTTGTCAGTTGTGCAAATCCATCTTCTGATACTGAAACCCTTGAGCTGCCAGTCATTGTCACTGCAGCGGCCAATGCCATGGGCTATAAATCAAGCTACTCCTCGGCAGGCTCGGTGATGTGGATCACGGGGCTTGGTGGGGAGGATGTGTCAATTGGTAATTACGGCGAGGCAGGTAGCGCGACAAATAAGCAGGGGCCACAGATTTATTCTACGGATTTAATGGGCTGTGAGCGAGGCTATAGCGAGAATGGGTTGCCTGCTCTTCGTACTGCTCAATTCCTGATTGGTGGCTCGCCCATCAATAAAGAAAAAAACCCAAATTGTGATTTTGATCAAATGAATGGCACTTCATCTGCAACACCCACTGTTACCGGAGTTGTAGCATTAATGTTAAGCGCTAATCCAAATTTGGGTTGGCGAGATGTGCGCGATATTTTGCGAAAAACAGCACGGCTTATCGATGTTGATTACGGCAATCAAGGGTATCGCAATCATCAGGTCAATTTAACATTAAACCCGACGATTTCAAATCAAACCAGTAAGGAATTGGTTGATGGACAAACCTCAGCCAGAATTGACTATGGTTGGCAAAAGAACCAAGCCGGAATTTACTATTCTAATTGGTATGGATTTG